>CAZXJO010000001.1:0-389017 GCA_964641155.1 uncultured Desulfurococcaceae archaeon
CTCCAAGCCCCTCAGAGCTAGGCGTAGATGTGCCCCGCATGCCGTTCGGGGCGAAAGCCACCCATGACCCCCCAGTAGTCAGAAAGCCACTGTGGACGAGGTGGAAGCCCCTAGATGCAATGAATAAACATAAATCCATATCAACGAGTATCAAGGGACAAACGGTAGTTAATTTACGATCTACTCAGTGTCTTGATTAAACCGTTATGGAAACGTGCTAAACGTGTTACGGCCTTGCTCTTAAAAGCTTTATTTGGAACAGATCATGATGTGGTGTGATAGTGAGTATGAGCGTCTCAAGTGTTGAGAAGTTCAGGAGCTTGAGTGCTGCTGAGTTCTTCTACCGTAATAAGGAGATTGCGGGATTCTCAAACCCGGCTAGGGCCATCTACCAAACTGTTAGGGAGCTGGTGGAGAACGCCTTAGATGCCGCCGACTCACATGGTATATTACCGGTGGTTAAAGTATCCATAAGCTCTGATGTCATACCTGAGAGACCTGATGTTTACTTAATTAGCGTGGAGGATAACGGTATAGGCATACCGCCGGATAACATACCGCAGGCCTTCGCGCAACTGCTGTACAGCTCCAAGTACGTCCTCAGGCAGTCGAGAGGTATGTTCGGGCTCGGGGCCAAGATGGCGGTACTCTACGGTCAGCTAACGACGGGTAGGCCTGTTGAAGTAGTCTCCTCTACCATCAACTCTTCGAGGATCTACTTCTTCAGACTTGCCATAGATGTTAAGGAGAACCGACCTATAGTACTTCATAGGGGTTCGTTCAAAAAGGAAGGTGATTGGCATGGAACGATGGTGAAGCTATTCATAGAAGGTGATTGGAACAGGGCTAAGCCGAAAGTTTACGAATACCTTAAAAGAACCGCTATAATAGCTCCCTACGCTTCAATCATATTTAAAGATCCTTCGGGCAACGTAGTTTACTTCGAAAGGAGCACTACTTTAATGCCGAGGCCTCCGAAGGAGGTCAAACCACATCCACACGGCGTTGACATGGAGCAGTTAAAGATGTTAATACACTCAACAACTGCTAAGACGTTGAAGGAGTTCCTGATTAAGGAGTTCCAAGGGATCGGTGAGATAACTTCTACCACATTCCTCGATACCGTTAAGATAGACCCGGCTAAAGACCCGAAGAGCCTGTCTAACGATGAAATCGAATTACTGGTTAAATCATTAAAAGAATATAATGGCTTCAAACCACCTAGGGCTGACCACCTATCATACCTTGGGGAAGAGATAATAAAGACTGGTTTGATGACCATCTTAAAGCCTGAATTCGTAACCGCTAAGACACGTAAGCCGAGAGTTTATGAGGGCCACCCATTCGTTGTCGAGGCAGGTCTGGCCTTCGGGGGGGATATCCCACCGTCCGAAGAACCTGTACTGCTCAGATTCGCTAACAAGATACCGTTACTCTATGATGAGAGCACCGACGTAGCTTGGAAGGTAATTGAGCCTAAGACAGGGAGCATTAATTGGGACGCTTACGAAGTCAAGTGGCCGGCACCCTTGGTGATCCTAGTCCATATCTGCAGTACTAAGATTCCGTATAAAGGTGTAGGGAAAGAGAGCATAGCCGATGTCCCTGAGTTAGAGAAAGAGATTGAGAGCTGCATCAGGGATGTTGCACGTGAGTTGAAGTCCTACATAATTCGGAAGCGGAAGGAAACTGAAGAAGCTGAGAAAGCCATAGAGATAGTCAAGTACATCCCTGACGTAGCTACGTCTTTATCGGCAATAACTAACGAGTTATCCCCTGAGGCAATAACCAACAACCTGATGAGGTTAGTGCTTAACAAGTTCAAGAACGTTAAGATCAGGGATGTCAAAGATGTCGTTTTGAGCGTTGAGTAGGTGATCCTATGCAGCTAATCTCGTCGGCTGATAGGCGTGCCAGAGATAAAGCGGTGAAGGTCATAGTTGAGGAGTTTAAGAAATTGGTCGAGCAAATCAACAGAGGTGAGAGTCCAACCATAATACTACCCAAGAGGACGTTAAGTAACACCATATATGATGGAGATAGGAAACTCCTCCTCTTAGGACCTGAAAAAATGAGCAGGACATTCTTAGATGTGAGGGAAGCCAAGAAATTCATGCAGACAGTCCTAATGGCTAGGATAATATATGAGGCCTTAATCAATAACGAGTACCCCACGATCCGTGACCTCTTCTACAGAGGTAAACACACCATAAGGTACCGAAGTGCTAGGGGTAGGGTCGAAAACGAGAACACGTGGGACGAGCAGAAGGAATCTGACAGCGTCATAAGGGATATAGAGGTATTTATAAACCTCCTCCGGGAGGAACTGCTAATACTCAGTAAAGAGAAGGGGAAGGTTGTGGGGAACATGAAGATAAGGTCAGGTGACGATGCCATAGACCTAAGTAAAATGGGTCACGGCGCTTACTCGATAGAACCTACCCCGGACCTCATAGAGTTCCTAGACGTCGACGCCGAGTACGTGTTAATCGTGGAGAAGGACGCCGTATTCCAACAACTTCATAGAGCGGGATTTTGGAGGAAGTATAAAACGCTACTAATAACAAGTGCCGGTCAGCCAGACAGGGCTACCAGAAGATTCGTTAGGAGGTTGAATGATGAGTTAAAGCTACCCACATACATAATAACCGACAGCATACCGGGAGATGAGGTAGTAATAATTAGAGATCCCAAGACAGGTGAGGTCAGGATAGGACCTATAGAGGAGTTGGTAGGCCATCACTTCACCCGAAGTGAGATTGAGAGGGTCTTCATAGACTTAGAAGTACCTGCTTGGAACCCTCATTCAGGGAAGATCGAGTGGAGGCGTGTGGGATACGTATATAGACATAGGATTGACGGTAAGTTACTTAGAATTAGGACCAAGGGCAGAGGGACCGTCAGGGTCACCGGGGGACACTCACTCTTCGTAGTCAGGAATGGCGTCATAACCGTCCTGCCAGCGAAGGATTTAATGCCTCACGATTCGTTACTGGTGGCATCTAAATTACCTTACACACCATCGGTAAGTATTGAATCTGAGCACGGAACCTCTGTAAAGTTTAGTTCAGGGGGGCTGACCCCCACCTACTTCGATGAAGGTGTTGCACCTTACGAACCACTAGAAACGTTGCATGGGCCACTCGTACACCTAGCGGTTACCAGTAAGCCGCTTAGCGCAGCGGTGGCCTACGAAGGGACCCCATCTCCTCCTATCTACGTAGACCATGTAAAAGGGTACTCGATCGAGGTCGAGGACGGGGTGAAGGCTAAGCAGTTGTTCAATAACTTGCTTTTCTCAGGTATAACACCGCGCGGTGTCGAGGAGTACGAAGGCTTTGTTAGGATAGCATTACCATCTCCCGGAGAGCTTTCTTCAGAAACCCCACCTGCAAAGGATGTGAGCTTGGTTGAGGTAATTGACGTATCTGAGGAGGATTACGCGGGATACGTGTACGACTTTATGGTACCTGAATGCAACTCCTTCGTTGGTTCATACGGATTCATCTTCCATAACAGCGACCCCTACGGATGGTACATATATAGCGTCTTCAAGATAGGTTCTATAACTCTCTCATATGAGAGCGAGAGGTTGGCCACTCCAGGCCTGAGGTTCTTAGGCGTGATGCCTTCGGACATATTCGGGGACCCCAACATAAAGAAGGCCCCCTACCTCTCAGAGTCAGAGAGGAGGAACTTCATAATCAAAGCTAAGGAGAGGGATATAAAGAGGGCTAAGGAGCTAATCAACTATAAATGGTTCCAAACACCTAGATGGAGAAGCGAGATCGTCGACATATTCCTGAAGAAAGAGTCTAAGCTAGAGATAGAAGCCCTTACGAGCAAAGGACTTAAGTTCCTAATGGACGAGTACATACCTAAGAAGCTAGAACTTAAGGACTGGATAGACTGAAAGCGTATGCAGGCGACCCCCGCATCGGTCGAGGACCTGAGTAAACACCATATCATGTCCTCCGTCTAACATCAGTCCCACACCCAGATATCTTTAAGACCCCGCCAGCTGTGCTGACCACGTATGCGTCCTCGTACCTTAATTCATCACTCCTCAACCCCCTCCTAATCACCGTATACACCAAAAAACCTCCCTTCTTGACCATACCAACGTACCTACCGATTATGCCGGCTATGTTGTAATTCTCCTTCAAAACCGTAATCATGGCTATTAAGTCAAACATCGGCCCTCCCCTTAGAGGCGGGTAAACGAGGTCCGCAACGACGAAGTCCACCAAAACGTTCCCCTCCATAGATGCTGCCCACTTCCTCGAAGCTAGTTCAACGGCCTTATCGCTGACGTCAACACATACGTAACGATTTACTTCAAATCCAGACCCAACCATGTATTCGAGTAATATTCCGGTGCCGCATCCTACGTCGAGCACCGTACCCGCACGTTTCCGCACATACTTGAATATGGTCTCGTACTTAGTCCGCTGCTCTTCCCCATACAACTCATCGTAATTACTTGACAGAGCATTATACCACTTAACGCATTCCTCAACTTCGTTAATTTCCACATCCCTCACGAAGTCCTCATCACCCTAACGGTGCTATGTCGTATAAGATGACCCAAGTGAGGAAGGAGACCGAATAATAGACGGCTATGCCTTTCGTTAGGTGTTTCCTGTGGGAAATTTTAAACACGTTCATCAACGGAATATACCCTACGTAGAGTGAGAAGTACGTGACGACTAGTATGTAGTCCATCAATCCGTTGAAGGCGGAGGCACCTAAAAACACTGTTAGTATGTAGAGCAAAATACCTGACACTACGCCGTAGATAGCCTTAAGCGCCACAATATCCATTTCCCACACCTTATTTAGCTTCAAACGAATAAATTTAAGCAGTGCTGTAGCTCTAGGTAATGAGATGTCTGATAAAGGCCTAACGGTAAAGAAGGCGTTTAGCTCGCTTGACCTGGCGGTGTCTTTAAGTGAGTTAAGGGTTAAGGTCCTGAACTCCTACATCGACAACATCTACACCGATATAGCTGGGAGTCTGATTGTAAAGCTTAGGAACCAACTTGAGACTAACTACCTGCTCCTCAAACCGGCTGAAAGAATCCATATGACGAAGAATGTCTCTAAGCTGGAATCCGCAGGGAGGACGACCCTGTTCAGGAGGTTCCTCAACAACTTAAAGGTATGTGACGTTAAGCAAGTAGAATTTGAGCGGATAGCTGTTGTAGAGCTCGAAGGTAGGGGACGTACGTATAGCTTATACGTCGAACTAATCCCTCGGGGGTTAATCGCCCTAGTAGATGAGGGTGGTAAAGTGCTGGTCACGAGTAAGGGGCTCAAGGTCAGGGATAGGGAGGTCGTGGTTGGTAAGCCCTACACACCGCCACCCACCTACAAGGACTTTAGGACTTTGGAAACAAGGGACTGGGTTGAAATACTTAGCAAGTACGATAGCTTAACACGCGGACTCGTAAGGGGTTTAGGGATCCCACCTGAAGTAGTCAATGAAGTATTAAGTGACGGGCCGCGGGACATAACCCCCGGAAGCTCGGTGGCGGAAATTAAGGATAAGTTGACCCACTTCGTAAATAAAGTCATTGAGAAACCTGAACCTGTAATCATAGCTAGGAATGATGGGAAGTACGTTTCGTTCCTACCTTTCAGACCATCAAAGCTCCCCCAAGAATTAAATGTGATACCGTTTGAGAACTTTAACGAAGCCGTTGATGAATACTTCCTAAAACTAACTGCCGGCGAGCTCGTCACCGGCGACTCCAAGGCGCTGGTAGATGAGTTAAGTAGAATTGATAAACTGGCTGACGACCTTAGAAATGAATTAGCAAACCTAACAGTTAGGTTAAAAGAACTCAAAAACCTCCACGACTTAGTAGCATCCAACTACAACGTGTTGGAGGAGGTAAGCGATTGTGTGAAGACCGTCATCAAGAGGTATGGGTGGGAGCAGGTTAAGGTGTGCGGCATCTCGGACTACGACCGGAGCAAGGGCATCGTTAAGGTGAGGGTTGGTGACACCGACATAGAGTTAAACATCAGAGAGAGGGTTAACGACTACTTAATCAGGCTCAAAACACAGATCGGCGAGTGCGAGGATAAGATAGAGAAGGTTAAGGAAGTCTTAGCGGAAGCCCTTAAGAAGAAGTCCGTACTGATGTTAGAGAAGGAGGCCCTCAGTTCCCCACCACTTATTAAGAGGGTTGACTGGTACGATAAGTATCACTGGATCATCACCTCAGAAGGTTACTTAGCCATTGGCGGTAGGGACTCCGGTCAGAACGAGAAACTGGTGAGGAAATACCTAAGCGATGACGATATTTTCGTTCATGCAGATATCACCGGTGCTCCGGCATTCATATTGAAAGTAGGGGGTAAGCACCCATCAGAAAGTAGCTTGACCGAAGTAGCCACCCTGGCCGCATCTTACAGTAGGGGGTGGAAGGAGGGTTTCGCAGCTCTGGACGTTTTCTGGGTTTACGGACATCAAGTGAGTAAGAAACCCCCAGCCGGTGAATACTTAACACCTGGCTCCTTCATGATCTACGGGGAGAAAAATTACTTGAATGATGTGAAGTTGGAGCTGGCTTTAGGAGTTCTGATTATGGATGATAAGTACTACAAATTAGTGGCTGGCCCTGAAGACTACGTGAGGAGTAGGTGCAGTTACTACGCCGTAATTAGGCCTGGAAGTGAGAGGAAGGAGTCTGTGGCTAAGAAAATTGTTGACTCATTCAAGAAAAGCGATCCCAGGCTAAGGTATGTGGACTTAAACGATCTAATTCTCAGAATCCCGGGACCCAGCCGGATCGATAAAGTTGTAACCTCACCACATAACTGAACCGCTCACGGCAGAAATAATTATATATTCCGGTCTCGAGTAGTTAATAGCCACAACAACTTACTGAGAGCTGGTGATGTCGGTGGTTCCTAAGGTGTTGTCATTTATGAGTTCTCCGGTCATAACTGCTACTAAGGAAGACTCCCTAGCCAGCGTCAGGAACTTAATGCTGACGCATAAGATTGGTAGGGTCGTAATCGTAGAACATGGTAAGGTGGTAGGCATAGTCTGCAAGAGTGATTTCAGTAAATTAGCCTACAACCGTAGGAGGTACTCAAAACCCTTAGAGGCGATAGTGGCCGATGAGGTGATGACAAGTCCGGTATTCGCCACATCACCTAACAAGACTTTAAAGTCGGCAGCTCAATTTATGATAAGACGTGGACTAGGCTCCTTACCAGTTATAGACAATGATGGCAAGCTTGTTGGAATAATAACTAAGCACGATGTTTTGAGGGCGTTCTCCAGCAAATTTCACAACATCTTTAAAGTGTCTGACTTCATGACGAAGAATCTCATTACGGTCTCACCAACCCACAGTATATATTACGTGTTCGACCTAATGCTTCAATCCGAAGCGAAGAAGGTCGTCGTAGTTGATGGAGGTAAGCCTGTGGGGGTTATAACGCGGAGTGATTTGCTTCACACGTTGTTAGGTTTGGAGACGGAAACCTCATCACTTAAACATGCCCGCAGACATTCAAAGAACCTCTACGAACTGCTAAGAACACACTCAGTTCTGGTGGCTTCAGACATCATGATGCAGGACCCCATCACCGTAAATCATGATGAGGACTTAGCCAGGGCTTCAGATATCATGGTCAAAAACAGGATCGGGTGCCTACCTGTCATCGATTCGAAAGGGCTCTTAGTGGGACTCATAATTAAGGACGACATCGTTAGGGCCTTAAGGGAGGTCCGAACTTAACCGCAGTTTCTATATCTTCTTACTAGTAATTGAGGAACGCTTACTTAGGATCTCCTCAAAGTTCTTCTTAACCCTTCTAACAGACTCCTTGGAAACCGCGGGGTCTAAGTCATCAACAAATGCCTTCAGGAACTTCACAGCACACCTTTTACTGTGCAGTGTAATCACCTCATCGTCAACTCTCAAAGTAATCCCCTGACCTTCGGGGAACACTTTACCACACACATTGCATCTATTCTTAATCTTAGACATTTCCACCACCAACTCCTACACTCTACTCCAAATAATTAAACCATGCAGATGTCTCCGTCCTAGAGGATATACGTGCTTAGGGGGTAAACGCTCTTTGAGACATAACTCAGTTCCATGACTAGGGATCCTAGACTCAGCCGTACTCCAGTGGTACATAACGGCATCTACATCCTCTTTCCAACACCTTCTTATGCAACCCTTCAATCACCTCTGACTCCCCACTCACTATTAAAACCTCAACGCAGTGATTCCCTACGTGGTGGTGAGTGTATGCTAATATTAAGTCCTTATACTTGTCGATAAATTCTGTTGTTGAGGTAGTTCCATGTCCACGATCGAATAACAGTAGAACCCCCGTACACCTGTGGGGCCTTCGGTAATGGGTGAACTCTGTTATAAACCCTCTCACAGCATGTTCGATCACTGCAGACCTATTGACGTTGAAGTCCTTAACGATGCTGTCTAATTCATCAGCAATGTCTGAAGATAGTGCCACCCCAAACCTCCTCTTACCAGCACGCATAGTTGACATCATGTAATATCTTGGTGCATTGACAAATAAATTTCAAACGTCTGCGTATTACTGAGGTTTTTTATCAGGCCACCAGCTTCAAATGGTGTTACCTAAATTAATAAGGATGTAAGATGTTATACTTACTGGTTTAGGGCTGTCCCGAGGGTGGTAGATGTGAGCCGATTTGTGTGGAGGGTTAGCGGGTTCGTTGAGATCCTAAGAGTTCATAATCTGCTAGCATCCGCTATGGCCACCCTTCTGGGCTTCGAAGCGGTACACGCCGTTATAAGTGATGAGATAGTTTTGAACCTCACTTTAATGATGCTCCCCATAGCTGCAGTCATCTTAGTTGCTGCGGGAGGGTACGTTGTGAACGATTACTATGATTCTGAAATAGATGCTGTTAACAAACCTTCCAGACCCATACCCTCGGGCAGGGTGAGTAAGAAAGAAGCACTAATTTTAAGTCTTACCCTCATGTTTGCAGGGATAATCATTTCGGGTTACGTGGGTGTCTTCTCGCTCGCCTACGCCATCTTCAATGGCGCGCTCCTGGTACTTTACTCCAAAAGGTTGAAGAAGGAGGGGTTAATAGGTAATCTAGCGGTCGGCGTAGCCAGCGCTAACTCAATAATCTTCGGCGGCTTGGTTCTGTCCGAAATTTACGGAGACCTAACGCTGGTGAAGTACACCCTAGTCCCCGGCACTTATGCGTTCATCTTCACCCTAGCGAGGGAGGTAGTTAAGGGGATGGAGGACGTAGCTGGTGATAAGAGAATGGGTGTGAAGACCCTCGCAGCTGTGAGAGGTGTTAAGTACGCGTCCAAAGTCTCCATACTATTAATGATTATGGTAGTGCTATTCTCACCTTATCCATACATATCGGGCATCTACGGGACCCCATACTTGGTCTTAGCGTCAGTGACTGACGCTCTCCTCATATACTCCGTGATCAGATTGATGAGGGCCTCAGACGAGTTGGATATAATCAAGACCTCATCATCGCTTAGAAGCTACACCAAAGTAGCAATGTTCTTAGGAATAACGGCTTTCCTAGCAGACCTCCTGATAAGAACGCTCTGAGGGTTCCCGCCCCCAACCAACTATGGCTGGGTTCGAACAGATTTTAAGTGACAGCCGGTAAGCTTGTCTTTACCTCATTAATGATCTGCCTACCGAATCTTCTGTAAATAACTTTAAGCACTACTCTGTTATCAACGCCCTTAACGTTTACGCAGTAACGTTTACGAACTTCCTCCCCAACCTTTATAGAGCTGATCACGTCACGAAGTAATATGTTCCCAGCCGAGAACCCGACGACCATGACGTTATCGCACGCGATATCACCCTCGTTTTTGAGAACTACCGAGAGCTTACACTCCTTCCCCTCACATAAGACTTCGTCTAACGTCATAGTGACTTCAGGCCCCCTGCAGTTAACATCGTGCTTGAGAACCGAGTACACACCTATGAACCTTGGATGGTACATTTCAGCGGTCTCCCTATGCCTAATGACCAACGTGTCTTTCCCCTTTAACCTTAGATTAGATAGTTGTACGTTACTCAACCCAAGCAAGCCGCTCAACGTCCTTACATGTTCATCGTTTAGGGAGATATCTACTAGGGCATTCCTTGATGGTACGTTCATAAATAGTGAAGCGTTGTAGAGCCCTGGCTTAGAGAAGGTTGACCTAATCGAGTACGACTCAGATGGGTTAAGTAGTACGCATCCAGCCCTATAAGACACCCCGGTCGACACCCCATCAACCCTCCTTACACCAACTAGTTCTAAACCATCTACGATTACAGGCATTGACGAATCACATGAGATTGTTAACGTATATGTCTTACCTCCCTTAACGATTTTACTTAAATCAAAGACGTGGACAGCGTAGATGTTCCCAATAGGTGATTCGTTAGCTATCTGGGGTTTGAACTCCCGCGTAATGTTCAATCCATCAACACTCACTCTCCACATAACCTTACTCACAGGTTCGCTAAGCACTGAGACCATGGTAAGGTATAGCTCATCTATCTGCGGCTCATCAATTTCAATTAAGTACTTACCAGACCTGGGATAGCTTCTGCCGCCTAACTTAATCTCGTCTAAGACGCTGTTTTGATAGATGACTCCCTTAACCTCAGATCTGAGGAACTCAAGCAATTCACCCTTAGGCAATTAACGTCACCACAATATGAAGGCGTTCTAGGTTATTAAGCTAAAATGTTTTCAGGCAAGGCTGCTGGAGCATGGAGTGTTCAGCCGAACTCCTTGGGGGCTAAGTTCCTCAAACCTCTTAAAGCTACCAATTTCTCCTTATTACCTAACTCCGCACCCTTAACTACTTCCTCTAACTCCTTGATTACAGCTATCATGAGCTCCCTCTTCACGGGAAACGGTACCCCGTCCTTACCTCCAACAGCGAAAGCATACTTAAACGGGTCGTAAGGGTGTGTCACCGGATCCCTAAGTGATGGAGGTTCCCTGTAGATTAACTCTGAAATCAGACTCAATGCCCTGACCACCTCAGCCCCAACCTTGGATATCATCAACATTTCCTCCATATTCGACGGCCTTACTTCGTAGGCTTTCATCAGCTTAGCTATTAATGCCTTATCAACCCTGACAGGTCTGTAGTAGGGTATTTCCTTCACTCTAAAGTAGTTCTGATTAGGGCATGGTCCTGAGGTCTCCACATAAGATTGCAATGGTTTAATATTCTTTAAAATCCTGTTAACCTCTGAAATCATAGGAACTAACTTCCCGGGACCGCTATTGATTAGATCTAAAATCACCTTCTTACAGCCCCGCGAACTGCTGTCTGTGAGGTTGAGCACCTCACCGACATGATCTGAGGAAATGCCCGAATGAGGTTCTACATCTATAACGTCCGCTGTGAACCAGGCGATGTGGTACCTACGCGCTAGTTTGCTTCCTGGATTCATCCCTTGCTGCACCACCACCCACCTACCACTCATATCGAATACTATTGCGTGGTGGTAGAGCGAGAATCCGTCCTGAAGTAAGACACCGTCAACCTTAGCGGACAGTTTAGAACACCTGACTAATTTTTCGATTAATGATGTACTCCCACCTAACTCATCAAAATATCTTGAAATTTCTTGGGGGACGTTCAATGATGCGCGTCCCTTACCCCCAGCAACCCTGATATCTAAATTCAGCTCGTTGAGCACGTGCTTTATGATCGACGTTGTTACCGTGGTTGAGCCACTGCTATCCCAGTCCATACCTATTACGTTGTTGAACGCCTGAAACCATAATGGGTTGGAGAGCCTTCTAAGAAGTCCTTCATTACCGAACTCAATGAGTAATACTTCAACTATCTTCCTCGCCAGGGACTTCATTAACTCAGCCAACCACCTGGGCACGTGTCCACTATGTAGCGGTAGGTCTGCGTATCCGCTAAGAGACATGCTTACGCACCAACAGGTAGTTCTCCATATGCTTAACTATGTAGACCGGATCCCCCGGTTCTATCGTTTCCTCTGATTTAGCCAGCCAGTACTCGCCTTCTACGATAACGTACCCAAAACTATTGGGTGTTAACCTATCTATAGCCTTACCGACCTTCCCTTCGAGGACGAATAACTGCTTCTTCATCTTCCTAATTCTAAATAACTTCACGAATATTAGCGTTGTTGTGGCGGCCCCAATCATGCCCAGAACTACGGCGGTAATCCTAAACGTAACCAACTGCTCCTGCGTTAACGCGGTTGTGACCGGGATTGATGAGGGGATTAACATGATACCGAACACCAGGAGTATTATTCCGGCAACACCCACAACGCCGAAACCTGGAATCACTAACAGTTCAAACATGAGCAACAGTGAGCCTAGCGTCACCATAATTAATGAAGCTATGTTTGGGTTAAACCCTGAGCCTACGAGTCCGAGGATTAGGAAGACCAACGCCAGTGAGGCAGCGTAGAGGTTGGCGGATGCTATTGAGAATATGAGCGCCATAACCCCCACGCTAAGCAACACCGTGCTGATTAAGGTGTTACTAAGGATTGAGAGTGTCCTAGACCTCAAACCACACGTGTAGTACTTATACCCAACCACTTGTATGGTCTGGGTGCCTGAGGCTGTAGTTACCTCCATACCGTTGATTTCAGCCAACAATTCAGACATATCATTAACTATTAAATCACTTAAACCCAGATCCTTAGCCTCCTGAGCATTTAAGACCAGGTTACTCGTTATGAACTCCTTAACCAGCGTCACGTTCCTACCCCTAGCCTCCGCGTACAGTACTGCCTTCTCAATAATCGGGTTCAGTACCTTACTTTCGTTCAGGTATCTAATGCTACCAGTCAACGGGTCGTAGGAGACTGGCTGCATAGCACCTACTATGGAGTTCGGCGATAGCGCTATTACATGGGTGGGGAGGAGTATTAACGTACCTGCGCTTAACGCCTTACCACCAGCTACGAAGCCGATGACAGGGGCTTTAGACGAATGTATGGCGTCGCCTATGGCTAGCGCTGGGTCGAGCCACCCTCCGTACGAATCAACGAGTAATATCAGCACGTACTTGGAGCTCTCAGCCTCACTCAACGCATTAATAACACATTCAGCTGTGCCGGGATCTATGGTGTCCCATGGCGGCCTGATTTCAACTACTAGCGCCTCATTCCATGACGCAGCATCGAATGCTGGGACGGAAAGTAAGGTTAGGAGGAGTGCGACCACCGCAGATTTGAGTGGTCGATAAGTCATGCTTTACTTTCCTTCCCCTTCCTTACCTAAGTGCTTAACAACCCCTATGGATGTTGACATTATACTACTTAACTCAGGCCTCGAAGTCTCGGTAACCACTATCAAGGACTTCTCCTTAGCTATCTCGGTCAACGTTTGAAGCTCCCTCAGCCTAATGGCGACTGCGTGTTTCTCGTACTCCTCGGCAGCCTCCGATAATATCTTAGAGGCTTGTTTCTCACCTTCAGCTTCAATCACCCTAGCCCTCCTCCACCTCTCGGCCTCAGCCTGCTTAGCCATGGCCCTCTTCATATTCTCGGGCAGTTCGACACCCTTTAACGTCACACCAACTACTTTAATACCCCAAGGCATTGTGGTCTCATCTATGATACTTTGAATCTTCTTATTGATTTCATCTCTCTTAGAGAGCAGGTCATCCAACTCCACCTGACCTATGACATCTCTCAACACAGTCTGACTCAGTAACGTTATGGTGTAGGGGTAGTTAGCCACTTTAGTCACTGCCTTCTCCGGATCCGCTACCCTGTAGTAGACTACGGCATCCACGTTGACGGTTACGTTATCCTTAGTCATAATTTCCTGTCTTGGAACATCTGTGGTTACGACCCTTAAATCAACTTTGACCAAACTGTCTACGAATGGGATTATGATGAAGAGTCCTGGACCCCTCACCCCCACCAACCTACCCAACCTGAATAACACAGCCCTTTCGTACTCTCTAACGACTTTAATGCTTGCGCTAAGGAGTGAGAGGACAATAACCACTACGAACGCTATTAATATCAGCGTAAACAGGTCTATCACTAATCGCACCTAGTTGGAGTTGATCTACGCTGAATTTAAACCTATGCTTTAATTATCCCGAAAGCTAGTTTATAACTGGTAGTTGGTGTGCTTTATGAGGAGATCGAAGGGGTATACCGCAGAGCGTGAGCTGGTGATCAAGCTGTGGAAGATGGGTTTCGCAGTCATGAGAGCTCCCGCAAGCGGCTCTAAAATTAAGAAGGCCAAATACCCCGACGTCATTGCCATCAAATCACGCAACGTTCTAGTCTTCGAGGTCAAGAGCCGCTCTAAAATTGATAACATATACATAAGTGAGGAGCAAGTTCGTAAGTTAAGAGAATTCGCCGAGAGGTCCGGGGGTCAGGCATTCGTAGTCGTTAAGGTGTCAGGGGAGAGGTGGAGAGCCGTGAGGTTGGAAGAGTTGGAGAGGTTGAATGATAAAACATATAAAATAGGTAAGGAAACGTTACTAAATAGCAAACAACTTGAAGAAGTGCTCAGGGATTTAAAACTGATACCCTCCCTAGAGAACTTCCTCAAATGACTCACAAATGATGACCTCATCCTCCGAGACAGGGAGTCATTCGTGAATGTCGGAAGTAGGCTTAAGCTCGGGCCAATAGTCACCTACTTTTAAATAACTGATGCGGTCAGGTTAATTAGAGGGCAGCGGGTTGGGTGAGAAGGAAATAGTTCTAGAACTTATTGAGGAATACATCGTAAACGGTGAACATAGGTTTAAGCTGAGGATTAAGGGCACCAACTTCGTAATAAACGTAGCTGCAGATAGTTTGGATGAAGCTGTTAGGAAAGCAGCCCCTATAATTAAGTCTATTAAGAGTCATGGTGGGGCCGCCGGGATTTGAACCCGGGACCTTACCGAGGTTGTTCACCCTACCAGCGGTCCGGTGGGGATTCCTCCCCAGGCTGGCATCCTAGCCAAGCTAGACTACGGCCCCCACACCTATAACTAAACTCAAATTAAATTATTTAAACATTTATACAGCCTTTGACTAGAATCTTAATGATCCCTATGGTGAGGCTTTTCGTAGCCGTAGAGATAGAGAATCAGGAAGTGCTAAGCAGGGTCATCAACATTAAGAGGAGGATCGAGAGCTGTTCGTCGGAGACCGCTTTGAAGGTTGTTGAGGATGAGAACCTACATATAACTCTGAGATTTATTGGCGAAGTTGACGAGGCCTTGGTTGATGACATAGTTAAGGCATTAGAGTGCGCATCCACCCACAAGAAATTCACAGCTAGGCTTAGAGGCGTGGGTGCTTTCCCCTCAGTAAGTAGGCCAAGGGTCATATGGATAGGTATATCTGAAGGTGCTACCCAGCTAAAACTCCTCCGCGACTGCTTAGAGAGGGGTTTAAGGAGGTTGGGCCTCCCTCCCGAAAGAGAGGACTTCACACCCCACCTCACCCTAGCCCGCGTGAAAGATTTTAGGCCAAGCAAGTGTTTATCGGAGTTATTCGCCGAAGCCTCAGACATCGATGCGGGTACAACCCACGTGACTAGGGTCAAACTCAAGAAGAGCACGTTAACACCTAGGGGTCCTATATATTCGGACTTATTTGAGGTTACCCTAGCTGATTGATATGGGTCTAGAAAATATTAGGGAGATCTGCGATAAAGTCCTGAACGATATCCTACCCAGCCCTGAGGAAACCGCGCGAGCCATAGAGCTATTCAATTCAGTCAGCTCTCGCTTAGATACCGTACTTAAGGAACTCAATTACCCGTACAGGATTAGCTTAGAGGGATCCGTCAGCAAGGGCACCCACCTCAAAAACGATACAGACCTAGACGTGTTCGTACTGATAAGGTATGAAGGCATGGATAAGAAGTGGTTGGAGTCATTAGTGGACAAAATGTTTGCAGTCCTGCAGGACTACAAACCTAAGAAGCTCTACGCTTCACATCCATACCTAAGGTTTAAGGAAGGGGACATCGAGGTGGACGTGGTTCCCGCATTCATGGCTTATAATGTTGAGGAAATTAAGACAGCCGTGGATAGGACTGTATTCCACACGGAATTCGTCAAAAGTAAGTTAACTAAGGACATGTTAAACGACGTACGCCTCCTTAAGAAGTTCTTCAAAGGAATCGGAGTCTACGGCGCTGAGATAAAGACCGAGGGGTTTTCAGGCTACCTAACAGAGTTACTCATAATATACTACGGGTCGCTCTTGGAGGCTATTAAAGGTATGGCACGCTGGAACCAGCCCCAAGTAATCGACCTACTAAAGAGTTATGAGTCCGTCAGCGATTACTTAAGAATATACGATAAAAAGCCGCTGATCTTCCCAGACCCAGTGGACCGCAGGAGAAATGCGGCCGCCGCCTTGTCAGTTAAGTCCTTCTACACAGCTGTCTTAGCCAGCAGGGCATTTCTGGAAAGACCATCCATTAACTACTTCAATCCAAAGGTAGAGGTACGACCATGGAGTTACGTGAAGGACTTAGCCAGTCACCGTGGGACGGCAGTGGTTGGCTACTTAGTGATCTACGAGGAAGGTACATCGCCGGATATCATATGGGGTGAGCTCAAGAAATGCTTAAGACGCGGCCGTGAGATTTTAAGACAATCCGGGTTTGAGGTCGTCGACAGCGACGTATGGTGTGATGAGGTGAGTGGCTGTGTAATGCTTTATGAAGTGATGCCGCAGGAGTTATCACCGTACACCACCCACCTAGGACCTAGGCCATCTAGGGCTGAGGACGCAGGTAAGTTCCTAAGTAAGTACTTAGGAACTGAAGATGTTGTCGGTCCATGGATAGATGAGTCCGGTAACTTGGTTGTTATGAAGAGGAGGCGATACCTAACACCATATGACGTACTTGCTGGCGAAGGCCGGAAGATTCTCCAGGCCAAACACGTCACCGGTTACGAAACGGTCAAACTAGACTTGTTGGGCGGTTTATACAGCAAGTCCGAAGACTTTAGGAAGTGGTTGTATAAGTTCGTCATTAAGAGACCTTTATGGCTTAACACCACTACTTGAAAAGCTTAATGCCGTCTAGTTTGGGCGTCCCTAAACTGTTCCCACACCTGGAGCACTTACCACCCAATTTAGCAGATAGTTCCGAAGGTGTTGGCAAACCGTAGAAGTCCTGCCCAACCTTATCAAAAGAATAGAGCACGGAACCGCATAACTTGCACCTATACACAACAGGCATTCAGACACCATTTAGTCTCTGCCGCTCAATTAAACATAAAGGTGTGCGAACTTAATACGGGGACCGAGTTATTGGCTTGTGAATATAGATTAATTAGGAACTCAGACTTACTACCAATTAAGGTGTTAAGCATCGATAACCCTAATAAAGTTAAGCACGTATTCCTATGTGTTACGGGGATGCCCGGCTCCGGCAAATCCTTAGTGGCAAGCAGTATTAGAGAGCTGGCTGATGTGACCGTCTCCATGGGTGACGTGATTAGGCGTGAAGCGGTGAGGAGAGGGATCCCACCAACATCTGAGGCGCTCATGGAGCTCGCCAAGGATGTCCGAAGGAAATACGGTTCGGACTTCGTTGCAAGGGAAGTCATCAAGGAAGTCATTGAAAAGGACGTAAAGGTAGTTGTAGTGGATGGTGTGAGGTCTTTAGATGAGGTTAACGCATTTAAGGAACATGGTGAGGTCTACCTAATAGCCGTGCATTCATCCCCTAAGACGAGGTTTTCAAGGCTGAGTAGGAGGGGGAGGGAAGGGGATCCTAAGGATTGGCATGAGTTCTTTCGAAGGGACCTAGCCGAGTTGGGACTAGGTGTAGGTTCCGTGATAGCTTTAGCTGACTTAATGGTTGTTAATGAAGGTTTAAACGTAGATGATTTAACTAGATATGTAGTGAATAAAGTCAGGGAGCTAGTTAATCTTTGATCAAAATACGTGTTGAGACTGAGGTTAAGCCGACTGAGGACGTTGAGAAGGTTAAGAAAGCATTACTCAACTTAGTTGAGGTAAGCGAGTTAAGTACTGAAGATCTCGGAGGGGGTTACAAGCTATTAATCGGTACGTCGGATGACGTTAAGTCATTGATAAAGTTGCACCGCCTCCTACGAATTGAGAGGATACTGGATACCGCACGTAGCTTGATGCTGAAATCACTAACAGATAACAGCTCCATAACGCTTAAGCTCCACAAGCAGTCGGCTTACGCCGGTAAGGTGTCACTGGTAACACATGATGAAGAATCACCGCTCGGACCGATAATCCTGACAATAACCTCGGATAAGATCAGGGAAGTCATTGACTGGCTGGCACCCAAGACATCTAGAGGGAAGCCCCTGTGGGAAGCCCCCATACCGAAAGTATGATTGGCTTACGGGAAGAAAACCATTAACTCCTCAGCCAACACCGTATTGAAGAACTTAGACTTAGCCTCGCGTTCCAGCTTTACTACGTTGTCGTAACGCATGCTTATATGCGTAAGTATCAAGGTCTTAACGTTTGAGAGTGAGGCGTTTAAAGCAGCCTCAACGGATGTCGAATGCATATGTCTACGTGCCTTGTCCAAGTCAGCGTGACTATATGTTGAGTCATGGATCAGTACGTCAGCGTTTTCAGCGTTCTTGACTATCGAATCACATGGGACTGTATCGGACGTGTACACCAGTACTTTATTACGGGTTTTAAGTCTAAGGCCCAAGGTAGTCACTGAATGATTAACAGGGAACGACTCAACGGAGTACTTGCTGCAATCCACCTTAATCACCTCCCCTTCAACGAACTCACACCTGTATGCGGGAACGAAGTTAAGCATCCTCATGCTGTGTTCTAAGTATTCCTTAATGCCTGGGGGTCCGTAGATCGTCAGCTCCTTCTCGATGTTCAGTAATGACCTGGACTCCATAAGTGGCAGGAGCCCTAACACGTGGTCGCCATGTAAGTGGGTGATGAATATTCTCCGAACCTTAGCTAGGCTTAATCCAGCTAATGTCAAATATCTCTGGGTGCCCTCACCAGCATCCAGGAGCAACACCTCATCCCCACACACTACTGCGATGGATGTGAATCCACCGAGCTCTGGTGAAGGTGCTCTACAACCCAAGAAAACTACCTTGAGGTTCATACTCTAACAGCCACGTATATGTTCCTAATTAAAGACCTGTGGAGCCAGTTGTAATGCTTCTCCACTAATTTGAAGCCTGCGATGCTCAGGATATCGTCCAACTCAACGTCCTTGGATTGGGCTAAAGCTAAATAACCTCCTTTTTTAATGACATCCGCTAAGCAGTTAACACTACATTCCATCAGCTCGTAAACGCTCTTACGTCCCCCACTCTTACTTAACCTACCGTAGGGCGGATCCGTACCCACACCATCAACGAGCCTAAACGGTAACCTACAAGCATCCGCAACAACAACTGCTGATGGATCGCAGTTGAAATGATTTAAGTTCTTCCTAGCACCTTCTACACACCTGCTATCTACGTCGGAACCTAAGTACTTGAGCCCCATTGAACACGCCTCAATTAATAAACCTCCAACACCGCAGAAGGGGTCTAGGTAGGTTTCCCCTCTCTTCACGCTTACCCTACTCAGATTTACTAAAACCCTAGACATGACCGACTTCATAGTCCCCGGCCTGTACGCAGGTCTGTATTTAGGGTCTTTGCTACTAAAGGTTGAGAACTTCCTCTCATAAAGTCTCTTACCTACGATAATTAAACCATCGCTGAGTACGAAGTCGATCACGGATAGAGATCCCCTCAATTCCTCAGCCTCGCTATGCTTGATAAACTTCTTATCACGGAGTAATTCCTTAACAGCGTTTACTATGCGGTCGTAGGAAACCCAAGCGGAGTACTCCTTAATTCGTACTAAATTGACGGTGTATCGGTCCCCGTTAACAATTACGGAACTCCAATCCACGTCCTTGACCATTTTTTCCGGGTCTACGTCAGATTCAAATACGTCCACAACCTCCCCCAGAACTCTGGTTAACGCGGACCTTGCTATGTACGTAGGCAGTTCGTCGGTTGACTCTAAGATGGTAACCATGTCTAACTGAGCTAATTCTCTATACACAATGCCCTCAGCCGAGGTTATGGCCCTTAACTCCGATGGGGGGAGCGTCCTATGCTCGCCGGACAGCACGACGTAGTATTTTTTAACCCCACTCATCTTAAATCCTGGTTAAGTTCCTTAAAGCCCCCGCAATTAGGGGGGCTACATCTATGGACTCAACCCCTTCAGGGACTGCCACAGTATTTAAGGCGTATACCTTGAAGACGTTATTTGAGCGTAGCTTATTTAAGGCATCTCCAACGAACAAAGGATGACTGCATACCACGTACGTCCTCGAAACACCTCTTTCCTTAATGTATGATGCTATGTTGGCTATCGTCGTGCCAGTGCTAATTATATCGTCAACTATCACTGCATCCCTGCCAGCTATGTCGATTTCTAAGGCCTCATGAAATACTTCGCCTGTGGACCTGTCCCTGTACTTCTTGAATACCACGTAATCTGCTTTAGGAATTAGTTGAGCAAGCTCTCTAGCCTTATCCGATGCTCCCTGGTCGGGGGCTATGATGACCGGTTCCTTAACCACGTTTCTGATGGAGTCTGCGATTAAGGGGATGGGATCCAAGTTCAGAGCCTTCCCATGGAAATACTCCAGGGACTTCGCTTTGTGGATATCTACAGTGATCAAATAGTCGACGCCAACACAACCTAAGAGTTTGAGAACCGCTTTAACGCTCACAGCCTCCCCATCCAAGAACCTCCTGTCCTGTCGTGAGTAAGCCAAGTAGGGAACTACCGCAACGACCTCCTTACACCCTAAGTCCTTAGCAGTATCCACACTGAGCAACAACTCGAAGAGCTTCCTGTCTTGATTCGGGTAGAGTGTTTGGACTATTACTAGGGTTTCACCCTCCAAACCTCCGTGAAACCTGATGTACGTCTCACCATCTGGGAACGTCTTACCCTCAACACGTATTAATCTAACTCCAAGTAACTGACTAAGCTTTAAGTCCAGCGCATTAGCCCCTGAAAGCCCCGCAGCAATCAACTCGCATCCTATTAAATGATGGTTGAAGAAGGAATTTAAGTTATAATATCACCCTTATTAGCTTCATAACTAAGTGCGATATAGTGAGCTGCCTTGATCGACCTCAAAAAGCCGTGGGTTAAGGTGGCTAGACATTGGACGTCGCTGGAGGGCGGTAAGGTACTCTGCAACCTATGTTATAAGAGGTGTCCAATAGCTAGTGGGGGGTACGGTGCCTGCGGCGTAAGGTATAACAGCCAAGGGACGCTGTACACGTTGGTTTACGGACTGTTGACAGCTGTTAACTTAGACCCCATCGAGAAGAAGCCCTTGATGCATTTCATGCCTGGCTCATCTGTTTTATCGATATCCACCGCCGGTTGCAACTTCATGTGCATGTTTTGCCAGAACTGGACGATAAGCCAGTCTAGGAGGGAGGATATTTACGGTGAGTACTACCCACCAGCGGAGCTGGTTAAGCTATGCAAGAAGTACGGGGCGGATGGTGTTAGTTACACATATAACGAGCCGACCATCTTCTACGAATACATGTACGATGTAGCGAAGCTTGCCAAGGTGGAAGGAATGTTCAACACCATGGTAACTAACGGCTACATGTGTGAAGATGCCTTAACGGAGTTATCCCCATACATGGATGCCGCAACTGTGGATTTCAAAGGCGGTGGGAATTTAAAGTTCTACAGAATGTACATGGGTGTCCCGGACCCGGAACCGATATACAACTTTTTGGAGGTCTTGAGGGATAAAGGCATTTTCATTGAGATCACTAACCTAGTAGTACCCAAGTACGGCGATGACGAGAACGACATCAGGAGGTTAGCTAAGTGGATTAGTGAGAATCTGGGGCCTGAAACCCCTTTCCATCTACTGAGGTTCTACCCGAATTACATGATGTCGAACCTCCCACCTACGCCCATAGATGTGCTCGAAAGACTCGCTAAGGTTACCATCGACGAAGGACTGAAGCACGTCTACTTAGGCAACGTGCCGGGGCATGATTTAGAACACACTTACTGCCCTAACTGCGGATACCTAGTAGTAAGGAGGTATGGGTTCGACATAATCGAGTGGAGGTTGAAGGATGATAACACATGCCCCAACTGCGGGTACAAGATCAACATCGTAGGCTCCTTTAAAGGGAGAACCCGCAGACTTAGTTGGTGGTAGGATTGTACTACGTAATCGTGATGGGCCCCGCCGGCTCAGGCAAGTCAACCTTAACGCAAGCACTCTCGGACTGGATTGAGGACCACGAGATGTCAGTAGCTAAAGTTAACTTCGACCCGGCGGCAGATTTCACGCCCTACGACCCAGACGTGGATGTGAGGAACTACGTAAGTGTTAAGGATGTGATGAACAAATATGGCTTGGGCCCTAACGGTGCTCTAATAGCTGCCACGGACATGTTAGTGAACTACATCTCCGACATTAAGAACGAGGTTGAATCCCTCGGCAACAACTACGTTGTAGTTGACATGCCTGGACAGTTAGAGGTGGTAGCCTTTAGGAGGGTGGGTCCACTACTGATCAACTACCTAACCGAGGGGAGGAAGGCAGTGACTTTGTTCCTCATAGATTCGTACCTTACGTTAAGTCCCATCTCAACAATATCTATGCTACTGCTTTCGATTTCGTCCATGTTAAGAATGGGGAAACCACAGATAATAGTCCTCACCAAGACAGACCTACTTTCCTCAGAACAGGAGTTGAAGGCAATTAAGATGTTTGATGAAGAGTACACGTGTGATGAGTTACTTAACTCTAAAGACATCATAGATGTTGAATTAGCGATGAGGCTTTGCGAGGTCGTTAGGGAATCGATATTTGAAGTAATCCCCACGTCAGCAATCAGCGGGAGAGGCCTTGACGAGGTCTACGCTGCAATACAACGGGTTTTGGGGTATGGGGAGGATTACCTAACAGAAGAACCTAGCGGTAAGCTCTAACACCACAGGTCGGCGGAGTCTTAAATCACTCCCTAAACATGAAGTTTGGGAAACTGATGCTATATTAGCAATTACTTAACAATTAAGTTAAAACTATTCGGGTTTATAGTAACAAAACTTCATTAAATGGGAAACGGTTTTTTACCCCACCCTGCTTAGTATTTAGTTGGGGAGGTTTTGAGGGTCGTGACACTAGAAGTAAGACTACTGGATAGTAAGATTCTTAGGGAAGTTAAAGAGTTGGTGAAACCCCATAGCCCTCAATACTGTTATCAATGCGCCAAGTGCACAAGCGCGTGTACCGCTACCAAGGTAATTCCGGACTACAAACCACACCTAATTGTAGCCCTAACCAGGTTGGGACTGATTAAAAACCTCTTAGACTCCGGCATTATATGGGCATGCACGGAGTGCTGGAAATGCAGTGAGTACTGCCCGCAGAAGGTCGCACCTGTTGAGGTGGTGATAGCTTTGAAGAACCTATCCATAGCCATGGGTTACAAACCGCCTGAGGACTTGAAAATGATGGCCAGGAATGTGGTTGAGTTAGGCTACATTTCACCGCCCATTGAGGTACTTGGTAAGGATTTCGAGATGTACGGTAGGGACGCCTTATCATTGCCTGAGCTGGTTAAACCGTACATTCATGAGGGGACGGTCACGAATCTGAAGAAGTTGTTGGGTGGTGTCCAATGAGTAGGTTCCTACTCTTCCTAGGATGTACCATACCAACAAGGCAGTACAGTTACGAGATATCAGTACGTAACGTCTTCCCTAAGCTGGGGGTTGAGTTAGTTGAGTTCCCGGAGGCAGGGTGCTGTGGCTTCCCTATGAAGGGGTTGAGTAAGAAGGCTTGGTACTACATGTCGGCAAGGATCCTCTCACTAGCCTCTAAGAAGGGGTTGCCTATACTTGCGTTATGCAATGGATGTGATACCTCACTCAGGAAAGTGAAGGACTCACTTAAACACGACGATGCATTGAGGAATGAGATCGCGGACCTCCTCAGCAAGGAGGGGATAAAACTGGACGTTAACGCTGAAATCTACCACACCTTGGAAGTGCTCCACGACTTCGTAGGTGTTGAGAAGATTAAGAGCCTAGTTAAGAGGCCCCTAAAAGGGATTAAAATAGCTTCGTATCCGGGATGCCACATGCTAAGACCTTCCGACATACCGCGCCCTGAAGACCCCTCCGAGCCTAGGAAGTATGATGCTGTTCTCAAAGCCTTAGGTGCTGAAGTGGGTTACTACCCGGATAGAGGGGGTTGTTGCGGTGCTACAATCCTACCTTACTCTGCTAAACATGCATTACTAATAACCGCGTCTAAGATTAAGACATTTAAGGAGTATGGATTCGACGCTGCCAGCACCTCATGTCCTTACTGCATGGAAATGATCGATGGTAAGCAGGACGCTGCACGCAGTGAGGTAGGTGATGAAAGCATCTCAATACCGGTCTTCTACCTGACACAGCTTGTCGGCCTAGCCATCGGATTAAGCCCGAAGGAGTTGGGTTTGAACTTAAATGTAAGTCCCGTTGAGTCAGTGTTGGAGAAGTTGGGGGTGAGCCTCTATGAGTGATGTTAGGATAGGCGTATACGTATGTCACTGCGGTAAGAACATAGGTGGAGTCATAAACCCGTCTAAGGTTGCCGAATTTGCGAGCAAGTTGCCGAACGTGGTGGTTGCGAGAGATTACATGTACATGTGTTCGTCGCCGGGGCAATCCCTAATTGAAGAGGATATTAAGAAATACGGCCTGAACAGGGTTATCGTAGCCGCTTGCTCGCCTAGAATGCATGAACCAACATTCCAAGGAGTCTTGAAGAGGGCTGGTTTGAATCCGTGGCTACTTCAAATGGTCAACATAAGGGAGCATGACACTTGGGTCCATGAGGATACACCGAAGGAGGCGGAGGAGAAGGCTAAGGAGTTAGTGGCTGCGGCTGTTGCCAGAGCACCTCACTTATTCGAAATATCTACTGAGAAGGCACCGGTAATTAACTCGGCAGTGGTTATTGGGGGCGGTATAGCTGGTATCAGGGCTTCTCTAGACCTGGCCAATGCAGGTGTTAAGGTATACTTAATAGAGAAGAAGCAAAGCATCGGCGGTAAGATGGCCCAGCTGGATAAGACGTTCCCGACATTGGACTGCAGCCAATGTATACTAACACCTCTAATGGTTGAGGTTTCCAGACATCCAAACATCACCATATACGCATACTCCGAAGTAGTTGACGTTTCAGGATCTGCCGGAGATTTCAAAGTTAAGGTCAGGTTAAAGCCTACCTACGTCGACTGGAACAAGTGTACGGGATGTGGGACGTGTGTCGAGAAATGCCCTGGGAGGGCTCCCAGGGAGTTCGACGAAGGTTTGGGTACCAGGAAAGCGATATACTTCGAATTCCCGCAAGCTGTTCCTAGGAGGCCCGTAATAGATAGGGGACACTGCTTATGGTTCACTAAGGGTATCTGCAGGGTCTGCGAGAAGGTGTGCCCCGTCGGGGCAATAGACTACAATCAGGGGGAGAGGTATGTAGAACTGAACGTGGGGGTCATCATAGTTGCGATAGGATATGAATTGTACGACCTAAGCAAGTTACCGGAATACGGATACGGTAGGTTTAAGAACGTGATAAGTGGCCTACAGCTTGAGAGGCTATCATCAGCAGACGGTCCCACGAAAGGTAGGATAGTGAGGCCTTCCGACGGCAAAGAACCTAAGACCGTAGGCATAGTCCTATGTGCCGGTTCAAGGGATGAGAAACATAAGCGCTATTGCTGTAGGTTCGGATGTGCGGCCGCTGTGAAACATGTCTACTACATCAAACACGCCATACCGGATGCTAAGGTCCTCGTGTTCTACACCGACATAAGGGCCTTCGGTAAGGGCTATGAGGAGTTCTACCAGAAGTTCAGGGGTGAGGAAGACGTGTTCTTCATTAGGGGAAGGCCCGCGGAGATTTTCGAAGACAAGGACGGGTCACTAATATTCGACGTTTACGACTCAAACACCGGGCAGTTGATAAACGTTAAGGCCGACCTGGTAGTCCTCGAAGGGGCTGTAGAACCTCCTAAGGATTGGGAGAGCTTGAGGAGGACTCTCAAAGTATCGTGCGATCCGGGTGGTTTCGCCTTAGAACTCCACCCGAAGTTAAGGCCGTTCGAAACAACCTCTGACGGCATATTCCTAGCAGGTGCTATTCAGGGACCTAAGGACATCCCTGATACTGTCGCGCATGCGGCTGCTGCAGCAGCTGCTGCCATTGGATTCCTATCTAAGGGTTACGTGGAGTCCGTGCCGTACCTCTCAGTCGTTAACGAAGATCTGTGCAGCGGTTGCGGTTTATGTGCCTCAGTATGTCCGTATGATGCAATAACTATTGAGGAGAAGGGCGGTAGGAGGGTTGCGAAAGTCAACGCAATAAGGTGCAAGGGCTGCGGCGCATGTGCTGCGACATGTCCCTCAGGTGCTATGCAGCAGAACTACTTTACCGACACTCAAGTGCTTTCGGAAGTTATTTCGTTGGCCGGAGGTGTTAAGCAGTGACCGATGGTAAGTTCGAACCTAGGATAGTGGTATTCGCATGTAATTGGTGTTCCTACGCAGGTATCGATTTAGCAGGGACCTCAAGGATTAAGTACCCACACAACGTGAGGATCGTTAAGGTTATGTGTTCGGGTAGGGTGAGTCCCGAGATGGTTTTCAAGGCGTTGGAGGAAGGCGCTGACGGAGTCCTAATAACTGGGTGCCACCCCGGTGACTGCCACTACATCTCAGGTAACTATAAGACTATGAGGAGGTACTTACTCCTCAAGAAGGTTCTCAAGGAACTAGGCCTCAGCGAGAGGGTGAGGCTTGAATGGATCTCAGCGAGCGAGGGTGAGAGGTGGGCTCGGGTGGCTTCAGACTTCGTCGAACATATCCGTAAGTTAGGTCCCCTAAGGCTTAAGGAGGTGTTCAGCGGTGAGTGAGAAAGTGAGAGTGGCACTGTACTGGTGTGCCAGCTGCGGCGGGTGTGAGGAAGCCTTCGTCGACCTAGCCGAGGAACTGGTAAAGCTGAGTGAGGTTATCGAGGTGGTGTTCTGGCCGGTGGCCGTAGACTTCAAGAAGTCCGACGTTGAGGCGTTGCCTGATGGCAGCATCGACGTATCATTCATAAACGGCGGCATCAGGCTTACGGAACACGAAGAGATGGTTAAACTACTCAGAAGGAAGTCGAAGCTCGTGGTAGCGTTCGGTAGCTGCGCTCATACGGGAGGTATCCCAGGGCTTGCAAACCTGTTCAGCAGGGACGAAATACTGAGGTACGCATACGTTGAAGCTCCGTCAGTTGTGAATGCTGAGGAGGTCATGCCTAAGGAGGAGGTCGTGGTTAATGGCGGTGAGAAACTTGAACTACCTAAGTTGCTGAAGTACGTGAAGAGCTTAGACCAAGTCATAAGTGTGGATTACTACATACCCGGCTGCGCACCGCCGCCTGAGGTCGTTAAGAGGTCCTTAGAAGTGTTGTTAAGCGGTAAGCTACCTCCTAAGGGAAGTGTGCTGGGGGCCAGCAATAAGTCCCTATGCGATGAATGCGAATTAAACAAGACCAAGCCTGAGAAGATCCTGCTGAAGGAACTCAAACGCGTGCACCAAGTTAAATTAGACCTGAGTAAGTGCTATCTCTCTCAAGGGGTCCTCTGCTTAGGTCCTGTGACTAGGGGTGGTTGCGGAGCCCTCTGCGTCAAGGGAGGCATGCCGTGTACCGGCTGCTTCGGTGCCCTGGACAACGTCAAGGACTTCGGTGCTAGGGCGCTGTCATACCTGGCTTCAATACTTGACTTCGATGATGAGGCCCAAGCCGAGAAAATCATCAATGACTACGTTGCGGATCCCGTAGGTTGGTTCTACAGGTACTCACTCCCTAAGTCGTTAATTAAAGGTAGGTACCAGGAATCGGGAGGTGGTACACATGGGTAAAACCTTAGTTATAGACCCTATAACTAGGCTGGAAGGACATGGAAAGATAGCCATATTCCTAGACGACAACGGTAACGTGGTCAACGCGTACTTGCAGATACCTGAGTTAAGAGGGTTTGAGAAGTTCTTAGTTGGTAGACCTGCCGAGGACGCACCGCAAATCACCTCTAGAATCTGCGGTGTGTGTCCCACAGCACACCACATGGCTGCCACAAAGGCGTTAGACGATCTCTACTCCGTAGAGCCGCCGTCACCGGCTAAGAAAATAAGGGAACTAGTTTACAACCTGTTCATGTTCGAGGACCATGCACTACATCTCTACATCTTAGGAGGTCCTGACTTCATAGTTGGTCCGAAAGCACCCAAGTCTGAAAGGAACGTATTCGGTGTGTTGAGGAAGGTGGGTTCCGAAGTAGGTTTAAAGGTCATTAAAGCTAGGAAGACTGCTAGGGATATGATAACGGCGATTGCTGGTAAGGTCATCCACCCAGTCTTCGGCTTACCTGGAGGTGTCGCTAAGCCTATTGATGAGGGGTTGAGGAATAAGTTATTAGAGACCGCTGACATGTTAGTGGAGTTTGCGTTATTCACCCGTAAAGTCTTCAAAGACATCGTCCTCTCGAATAAGGAATACATCGACCTAATACTCAGCGATGCATACACACATAGGACATACTACATGGGCTTAGTAGACAACGCCAACAGGGTTAACTTCTACGACGGCATGTTAAGGGTTGTGGACCCCAACGGTAGGGAGTTCGCCAAGTTCGATGTACGCGATTACTTAGAACACATAGCTGAGCACGTGGAGCCGTGGACTTACGTCAGGTTCTCATATTTAAGGAACGTTGGTTGGAAAGGGTTTAAGGATGGGGAAGACAGCGGTGTGTTCGCGGTGGCACCGCTGGCCAGGCTTAACGTCGCCGATGGTATGGCTACGCCGCAAGCGCAGGAGGCCTACGAAGAAATGTACGGGGTCATAGGGTCCAAGCCTGTACATCACACGTTAGCAATGCACTGGGCAAGGGTTGTAGAGCTTATACAGGCCGCCGAGAAGGTTAAGGAGTTAGCTGAAGACCCTGAAATTACAGAGCCGAACGTTAGGAACATACCCGAGGAACCTAAAGGTGTGGGTATCGGGGTTGTTGAGGCACCTCGTGGAGTGCTAATACATCATTACGAAACCGATCATAGAGGCATGATAAGGAAGGCCAACTTACTGGTAGCCACACAGCACAACTCCGCCAGAATATCGATGTCAGTGAGCAAGGCCGCTAAAAACCTAATAAAGAACGGTGAGGTGGATGAGGGGATCCTGAACATGATAGAGATGGCGTACAGGGCGTATGACCCATGTCACGCATGCGCAACCCACAACCTACCTGGAGGACTGAAACTAACTCTCCACATCTATGACATGCGTGGAAACCTGCTGAAAGTAGTTGAACTTAGTGACAAATGAAAATCCTCAAAGCTTACTAAATTGAATGCATTTTTCCGAAATGCTAAACACATCACATAGAGGCTATCTCCGCAGCACCTTGTGTCCCTATAAGGAATTTATAAGTTTAAACATGAGCGTTCACAAGTTCTTAGGGCCGCCCTTAACACGCAACCAACACGGCAAACAAACCAAAGTACTTCACCTACCAATGAGGTAATCATAGAGTCCGTGCTGAGGAAGCCTCAGATGGTGGGCCCGCTGGGATTCGAACCCAGGACCTCTGCCGCGTGAGGGCAGCGTCCTAACCAGCTAGACGACGGGCCCCCAACCAAGATAACTGAATACGTTAGGTCTAATAAATACTTTGATTCCATCTCACGGTGACTTCCACCTCAGCGTTCCTTAACTACTCCTCACGCTTCTCAATCTCTTTGAACCAGTATTTCTCCCTCATTAGATCAATCTTCTTCTTCCCTTTCTCTGTCAGCATCACCACACCGCCTGATATCTCCACGATTCCCTCTTCCTTCAACATCGTTAAGACTGCGTTTATGGTTTCCCTATCCTCTGACAAATGAGTCATTAGGCTATCTAGGCTTGTGGCTTCAGCACCCCTCAAATAGTTCAATACGTCCGCTAAGTTCCTATCCGTTAATGCCGCCCTACCTCTACCTACGGTATCCTCATCACCTGCAGGGGAAATCTCCTGCCTCTCACCGGACTCACCACCTCTGAGTGCTTTTGGTGATGTGAAGAGAGATACAGCTATGATGACCAAAGCTATCACCGCAGAAGCTACTATCAATAACCATAAGATGTTGGTCAGCTGTGTGAGGTCAAAAACATCAATAAGCTGTAATATTATCATCTTCTCCTTCTCCTACCAAGTAAGAAGAGAAAAACACCGGTAACCGCTGAAGCCCCCAGTATCATGTAAAGGTATTCCTGCCTCAGTAATACCGGTGATGAAACGCTCAGCATTTCGGTGTTACTCTCCACCTGAAGTGTTGGAACCTGAACCTTGACCTGGTAAGTACCTTCCCGCTCCGGGGCCGTGAAACTCACCGCCTTCGAATCACCTGCTGTAATTAAGTCGGAGGACACGGTGGTCCAACTACCCCCTACTTGAATAAGCAGTACCACAGGCGTGGGGGCCGTCGGCGGCGGATACAGAGTTACTTTTGCTGTTACCTTACTCAGAGGTTCTACAGACTTATTCAGTAGTTCTAATCTTACGGTCCTCACAATCTCAATAACGTTTAAAGTCCCGGTAGCTGATATCCCCTTACCGGGGATTTCGGCTAATACAGTGTACTTACCGGCTTTTAAGGGAGCTTTAACATCCAGCTTAGCGATACCTAAATCATCAGTTTCAGCACTGTACGAGCTGACTACGCTAGAATCCTGAAGAACCGATAGTTTAACAGCGTATCTCTGCTTAGGTGTAATGGTTATTGAGTAACTCACTAAGGCGTTGACTTCAGCAGTTGTGGACGTGGGGGTAATAATCATCGATGGCTTAATGACATTTACTTCACTCGTATTACATATCATAGCACCGTACACTGAAGCGCATGCAGTGATGTTTAACACTCCCTCCCCTGGCAAATCCTTCACGAGGGTGCTTGCCTCACCATTAACTATCGGGAGCGTGCTATTGACGATCAATGCCTCCCTATAAGTGATGTAGAGATTGCCTTGAACAATACCTTCTGGTTGCGGATGTAGTCTGACTTTAACCTCCAAAGGCTCTCCATATATTACAGAACTTTTAACGTCTAGATTGAGTGTGGGCGTCCCAACCACCGTAAGGGCCTTAGGTAAGCTCTCAACCCTCCTGAACTTGGAAACAACCACGGCTTTCACCAGGTACTTACCGGGGTCTAACCTGACCTCGAATGATTCGCTCCCCTCACCGTCGCAGACAACAACCTCACCCACCTCAACCCATTCGTAAAGGGTGGGTTCCCTGTAAACGATCTTTGCAGGAACGCATAAGGGTAGCGCGGGACGTAGCCTAATCAGTAGGGAAACCTTGGAACCTTTAAATGTTGTATCGGGAACGACGTCTAATGATATATCACCTACTAGGTCCACTACCCTCTCAGATGGGAATACGTTGACCCTAACCGTGGGGCTGTACACTGTCGCGTTACCGCCTATTGAAGAGATGAGGACCTTGACCCTAAACGTATGTGTCATGTACTCGTATCCGGGCAGTACGTTTTCAGCGACCCAAGGGATTGCGAACATGCCTGATGCATTAGACGTTACCACGCTACTAATGACCCATACGTTACCGATGAGCCTTTCGAGAATTACTTGACCAACTGTGGGTGGTGTTAGGGTACCTGTGAAAACGACTTGAGTACCCTCCATAACTACGGACTTATCCACGTTTAAGGTGATGCTAAGCCTTCCGCCGACCTCCAATATTCCTAAAGCGCTAGCCTCCTCCTGAACACCCCCCGGCAAGTAATACACGGCTTTGACCTTAACGTAGTAGATCCCTGGTGTGTAGTGCTTGAAGACCGTCGTCGCAACTTTCCTAGACTCTAGTCCACCCAACCTGTCTATCGTAACCCTATCAACGACCGACTCGTTAATGTAGAAAGTGATGACCACGCTATTAACGCTTTCAGCCACGGTGTTGCGTATTAACGCACTTATATTTACCCTAGTGATGGATTCGAACAAGAAGTTGTAGTCGGGAACATCGTTAACGAATACGTTAATGCTTAACCTAGCAGTTTTCGTGGACACAAATACCGGGAGGTCTATTAAGGCCTCGTACCTCCTACCATCTATGTAGCCCTCCACGAGGACCTTAAGGTCGTTCCTATCGGTCACACTGCCATTAGTACTGAAGTAGAACGAAGAAACAACGAACCGAATCTCATCCCTGATGACTGGTCTGGTCGATGAGATAGAACCCGCAGACTTAGACACCAACTCATTACCATCACTAGTGACGATCCTAACAATTATGTGGAGATCCTTCCCTGGAGGTGCCGTATTGAGCGTGGCGACCAATGCGACATACCCTAAATCACCAATGTACCAAGGCATTGACGAATAGAGAGAGATATCGAAGATCCATAAGCCGCTATCATCAAGCCAGGCCACGGACTTCCTAACGACTAGTGGGGGGAAATCAGAGCTTTGGGAGTTGGTCAGTACTGGTAAATTCTGCAGCAAAAGCAGTGAAAATATCACACATGCTGAACTCAGATACCTCCATAAAGCCAGGACATATCCCCAAACAATTACGTAACCCCATTTTATAAGATTAGCTATGTTAAGGCTATGATCGGTGGTATAAGTAGGCCGCCGAAAAGTATATTCATCATCAACCTCATCCCGACCACGGCACCGCTAGTAACTATGAGTAATATGGAGACTTGCTGCCAAAAACTTTCCGGCACACCTCCGTAAGCTAGTTTAATGGCTAACGCGTTCATTATGGTCAGTGAGGCCAGGAAAATTATGGTGAGGTTATTTATTATAGCTATGACCTCTGGTGGCACTACGAATATTGGGAGCCCGTAAAATTCCGCGACTTCAATACCTGTGGTGAGTGCTTGGATATAATCTGAAAACATTTTAATGAGACTTATGACAGTCATGCTTATAGCTGAGACCAAGGCCTGCATTATGTACGTAGTTGCTTCGAAGGTTCTAGCGACCCTCTCCCTAGCACTTCTTAAATCGTTTATCCTAGTAAGGATGTCGCTTAAAATAGTTCCAACGCTATTGACGTTACCCCCAACGTCGACGGTATCTACGAATATGTTAGTAGATCTCATGATCAACTCGCTCCACGTATCGAATATGAAGTGCTTCCAAGCTATTTTGGGGTCGATCCCATTACTGATTTTAGAATACAGTAAGGCCAAATACCTCATAAGGGGCCCGAAATCACTCATAAGCATTGAGTGAAGGGCCCTAGCGTAGTTAGGTATGACGGCGTAGGTCAATCCAAAACTACGTATGAATATGGTGTAGAAGGTCTCCAAAGACCTTATCCTGTTCTCCAGTCTCCTGGCAACTAGGCCGGGTATTAAGAGCGCGCCGCTCGCAACCATTAAGGAGTACTCCAAACCGTTAAACACTGTGTACGCTAGGTAACCTAACGCGATGGCTGCAGGGATCGAGAAAATTAAGGATACCCTATACCTTCTGTAAATCGCTGAGGGTTTCGGCCTAACCCTCGGTGTCAACCATTCCTTGGGGACGACTACGTAGATTACAGCAGTGAACAGAGCTACCAACGACGCAGAACCTATAAGTGTCATTACGTAGATATTTATATCACCGCCTGTAATCATCAACAGCACTGCCATAACTGTGAGTATGAACGCTGCTGAACTCATTAAAGTCGTGTGAAGACCTAGAACGATCCTCATAACGTCTATAGACCTGTAGTACTGTGATTGATAATTCCTCCTCATAGCTGATAACTCAACTTGCAAGAAGTTTACCGGATCTTCACCAGTTCTTAAGACCTCACTGAACCTCAATAAGAAGTCAGTAAACACCCTATTCCTAGCGCTCCTGGACACGTGCCTTATAGCTGATACGAATCCGTAAGCCCAATCAACAGCTAATGTAGCTATCCTGTTCAAGCTCTCCCCGTAGTCCCCATAACCACCCACAATGCAATTTAACTGAAATAACCTCTTACGAGGTGGTTTCCCAGTAGATATCGCGTACATATGTATGAGGAGGAAGAGTAAGTCTAAGTCAATTGCAGCGAACTTAAACCTACTCCTTAAAATAGGTAGGCCTACCCTCAGAATACCTACTGCCGCAGGTACTAGGAGCAGTGGCACATACAATAGTTCCCCGAAGTATATCACTACTGCCAGCGTAGAGAACAGCGATGCCAGAAAGTACTTATCAGCAAACCTCCTGGCAACCGACATGAACTTCCAACCTACTTAACTAAGTCACCCCTACGGATCTTATTTAAAGCCTCTTCAAGGCCGCTGATCACCGCGTAGGGGGTCTCCTCCTTAGAAGATGCTTTAGCCTTACTGTCAACTATGTTGAACACCCTAACAATGACCTTAAACACGTCGTAGTAGTTAAAGATCTTCTTCGAGATTAATTCCTTAAGTATGTTAGCCCTTAAGTTAAGCTCATCATATATCAAAGTCATGTTCCTCCTAGAAATACCTCTAGCTACAGCTATTTTCTCCTCAAGCAAGTAACTAGTACCCCTCCCCCTGAAGGTGAACCTATCCTTAACCGGGTCCCAGGTATATATCGGTACGAATATGACTGACTTGGACTTGGGGTCGTAGCCAACGATTTCGTTGACACTTATTACCCTCCTCATTAGGATACCTTCCTTATAGACTGCGCTCTGAATCAACACGAAGTTCAAGTTATCTATGTGTGTGATGGGTACGTTGATGGGTGGTGAGGTCAGCCTCTGAATAAGTCTTTCAACACTGCCCGCATGGAACGTCGCAAGCACTGGGTGCCCTGTCTGCATGGCTTGGAACGCTACGTTACCCTCAGCACCTCTGATCTCACCGACTATTATGTAGTTGGGTCTCTGCCTCAGAGCTGCTTTAAGTAGGTCGAAGAGGGTTACGCTGGTCTCTAAGCTGCCTGTGTCCCTAGTTAGCTCACGTAACCAATTCTCGTGAGGTGCCTGGATTTCCGCTGTGTCCTCTATGGAGACTATCTTAGCCGTGGGCCTTATAAAAGCAATTATACTGTTCAGCGTTGTAGTTTTCCCTGATGCTGTCTCCCCACTCACGAATCCGCTCATACCCTCTAATAAGAGCATCCATATGTAAGCAGCTACGAAGACATCCATGGTTCCTAGGCTTATAAGCTCGGTCACACTCATAGGTACCTTACTGAACTTCCTGATAGTGAAGCTACTTCCCTTAAGGCTTACATCACCTCCGAAGACAATGTTGATCCTACTGCCGTCGGGTAGTGTGGCATCGACTATGGGCCTCGCATGACTCACGGGCTTACCTATTCTCTCGCTCAGCTCTATGATGAACTTGTCAAGTTCTTCAGAGGTGTTGAAGTATATGTTGGTCTCCAAAGGTCCGAAAACCTTGTGCACTAAGTAGACGTAGCCGACGCCGTTACAGTATATATCCTCAATGTATTTGTCCTTAAGCAACGGTTCAAGGACGCCTAATCCAGCCTTATCCCTCACTAAGTGATATACTAAGTTGCTGTAATCATTGGGAGTTACTGGTACTCTCTTCAACTTAGTTAAAGCTTTATTCCTGTTCCTGTTAACCAACTCACCATAATTGATCGACTCATTAACTACCTCAACGACCTTACCAAGCGCTTTAAGCAGTACGCTCTTCCTCTCGGAAAGGTCTGAAGATATGTCCTCCTCAGTCAGAACTTCCGCTAACCTCTCCTCTACAATCCTGAAAAGTTCTTGAGGGGGTCTGGGAGGTTCTATAATTACGTATTTCCTAAAACCTGAGGTAGTACCCCCGGGAGGCATGTAGACATGTACGAATATTCCCTCATCAATTACGTAAAGTAAGTTAACGTTTACAGCCTTCTTCAGACTACTGAGTAAGTCCTGACCAAGGAATTGGGGAACTCCGACACTTGTTGAGATCTCCTTAATGTACTTCCCTAGGTATGGGTACTTCCTGGATAGGTTTATGAGCTCTTGAGTACTGCCCCAACTAAATTCTGGTTCGAATAAATAGCGCATCACCTCAAGCTTTAGCTAATGCTAGCGGTACGACCTTAATACCGAATGCTGGATCTACATCGAAAGCCACCGTATTCTCAGCCAGCGTCGGCGACCCCCTAATCTTAATGACGTTAATTACCTTCACAACCCTACCGCCGAGCTCCCCCAATGTTAACCTAAAGCAGACGTCGGATACGGCTACTAATTCCTTGACTAACCTCTCGCCAATAATACCTGGATGCGCTGTAATGATCACGTTCTTACCCCTCTTAACAACGTTCTTCAATGATGTTAACAACGTATGCAGATCCTCATCACCTATATAGTGAAGTATAACACTAAAAGAATCAAAAACGAATGCATCGTACTTACCCATCAGGCCGTAGACGTAGGTGAGCAGGGAATCAACCACGTCCTTAACCCTATCACTCGCCCAGCTAATGCCTTCTAAGTTGGCTGAGAGCGCATGCAGCTGACCCATTAAAAAGTAATTGGTGAGGTCTAGGCTTATATTCCGCGCCTGATCTAGGAACTGCCTCACAGTGTTTTCGGTGGTTACGTAAACAACCCTCAAACCACTGGCCAAGTAACCCCTAATGAATTGAGTACATAAAGATGTTTTCCCAGTACCGTTCTCCCCCTCTATAAAGATCAACGACGGTGATGGTAGTCCACCACCTAACCTAACGTCCAGTTCTTCATTACCGGTGCTAACAACGGTCAGACGACTAACTGTATGTGAAGACATACTCTGTCCTGACCCCCCTACCATCCATGAGGACTAGTACCACGGTCTGATTAGGTGATGGGACGAATCCCAGAGAAGCCCTAATAACAGCTGTAGCACCTGGCTTCAACTCCACAGGTTCTCCGACAGCCATCGGATAGGAGTTGTTACCTACCACTAACTCAGCCACATACCATGAGACCCCGTAACTTAACACCTCCACAGCATGCTCTGCAGTTTCATTTACATAGTAGTCGACAATTAAAGTCGATGAAGGATTCATAAATGCCGAGGTAGGGCCTAAATTCCTTAACTTAAAAGTTATGTTGCATCCCTCAACGTAAGCATCAACAACTAACAACATCGGTTTTTGAGAACTACCTTCAAGTCTCTTGAGCTCTAAGACCTTATTCATGTTAACCGCATACGTCACTATGAAGTTAGCTAAGGTCGCTAATACGGCAATCATGGATACGATCATGATCGATGCGGTGACGACTGCCGAAACCGACATAAGATCACCTATGAATTAAGGTGAACTCCGACTCAACTATAGAGCCCTTAGGCGTAATTAACTTGAAATAGTACGGGGGCGCGACGCTCGTGGAGTTATATATGTAGATAACTACGGTTTCAGCAGGTTCTACAATGCCGTTAGCATTGTTAAACTCTATAAACCTCCAACAGCCGGTGAAAACCCCCGCGCTACAGTACGGGAAGTAGTAAGAAGAACCTACGGTGCCAAAGAAAACTGTAGACATCTCCACCCCATAAACCGAATAACTACCTACGTTTTTCACGTAGACCGCGAAAGCACCCTCAACCTCGTTATAAGTGCTGTAGACGTAGGCGAGCCTCTCACTCATCGATTGAACCACCTCCGAGAATGCTGATGTAAACCTATTCTGAAACGCCGACACCCTAGACATCACCGCAGACGAGAGGAGCACAGCTAGGGATATACCTGTGAGCAGTAGCAGTGCCTCAACTATGACTGCTGAAGCTCCTCTAGCCAAGCCTATCACGCTTTAACAACTCATTCAATAAGTACCCATCTAAGACTGAGTCGCCAGTGCTTAGAGCCCTAAACAGGGCGAAGACATGCGGTAATTGTTTCTCCAAAGTTAGTCCCTTACTCCTCATAGCGTCAGCTAATTCGACCAACTTAATTAGAACCTCACCGACATCCTCGTCGATAACACCCACATCCACGTAACCTTTAAGAATTAACATAGTCTGTTCCTTACCTACCTCATCCAACATCTTGTATACTATTTTAAGGAGATTAACAGTTTTGAGGAGATTTGGGAAAGAGGCTGATAATGACTTCTTACCATTTCTTTGAGAACCGCTACCGCTTTTACCGCTACTGGGCTTCTCGCGCAATACGTTGAAGGGATTAGAGCCCTCGGTGATCGCCTCCTTCACCTCAACCATAACAGCTTTCATACTCTCACTTAATTCACTCAGCTCCTTACGCAACCTACTTATTTCCTCCTCAAGACGTTCGAAACGCTCGATGACTTCCTGGGGAACCTTAACCTCAGCGACCTCCTCCAGCTGCCTAACCTGAGTCACGTCCAACGTCTGGAGCTGTTGAGGAGGCCCCAACACCTTAGCCTCCAATTCTTGGTCCTTGGGTGTTAAACCTTCAACCACTCCTTCAACTGGTTGCTGCTGTGTATCAACATCGCTACCTAAGCTATTACTGCCTACCGATTCTAACCTACGTACCGCCGGATGTACTAGTAGTCGGCATAATGGGCAGCTACATGACCATCTCAAGTCTCACTATACCATTAAAACGTATTGAATGGGATTATTTATTTCTTTCTGATTAAGAGGTACTCCTCAAACTCGAAACACCAGCTATGACTAAGTGGGAACCCACTACCAGTAAGAGAGCACCTAGGAATAAGGAGGTTAGTCTCAGAAGGGTGTTGTCGCTGAAGAACATACCAGCGTTGGATAGCAGGCTAATTAATACCCCCGTAATACCTAAGGTAAGACCTAGAAAAATGTAGAGAGTTACCACCAATTTAAACTTCTTAAGCAAAATCATCACCTCACAGGTAGGATGATTGACCCAACACCACTCACACCTGACGGTACGTTGAATGAGGTATCTAAAATCTTAACGCCACCAGCAGACAGCTTAACGGATACCTGAGAACCACCTAAGACTAAATTATGTGGAAGTAGGACGGTGACTACGGCTTTATCACCAGCCCTAACACGGTCTGAAGAACTACTAATTAACAACGTAGGGGACCTTAAATTAGCTAGAAGATCTGCGACCCTAACCACGTAGTTGGTAATACCATCAAAAACCCTAACGTAGGCGCTGGGCTTGGAGGTAAGCGCCATCAATGCATTCAAGCAATCCAAAGATAACGTGGAGCCCTTACCAACTACTAGCACCTCATCAGAGTCCAAGCTTAAATCAGTGGATACCTGCACGCCTGACAAAAACCTAATCAGGAAATCACTGTCGAGATCGCTGTTGAGGTCATCATCAATAACTACGTTATACCTGCCTGCGGAGTCTATATAGACAAATGACTCAACGTAGAAACCACCATCACCTGATACGAAGACCCTGCCAGAGGTCAAGGAACCCTTGAGAGATCCGTAGATCGTTCTACCGCTAAACCTGAAGGTATCTACGGGGGTGGACATGGACAACGTTGTCCTGCCTACAGAGATGTTGAGCGTCAAAGAGCTAACGTCCAGCGGGTCACCACTGACGAACACAGGGATATCCAACCTCCAAACACTGCCATCACTGTAAAAAATACTCACAGATGAAACTGAGTAGAGCTGAGAGGAGGGTTCCCGATAGAGAGAGGAATATGAATAAATAATGAAACCGTACACGAGAGCAGTTGATATGAAGGCCAGGAGGACTACTGCAGACTCCTTACCCAAACCACGTGAAGTTGATTTGATGTAAAAAAACCCAATCATTTTAACCCCCATACGTAACACCTCTCTAACATTTTAAAGGTTAGCCTATGTCTAGGTCTACGTAATCGCTGTCAATCTTAGGAGGCACAACCCTCTCAACAGTTACTGAAGCACCCTGAGGAGGCTTAATCTCGACAATGATCCTACTATACGGCCCGGTATTCCCTGGAACCTTGAACACTAATAGCACGATCTCGCCAGGCTCCAACAAATTGTCCGGTGTATCCTCATCAGTCCTAACATAAACCCAAGTAGCATTCAAACTGTCTAAACCTGTAACAGTGCCGAAATCCTTAATGAAGCTAAACGTACTACTAACATATTTATATCCGTTATCCGTGTGTACAGCTGTCCCGTCGGGATGTATTACCGTTATAGCTACAGCCGTCTTATTCAGGTCAACTGCTCTTGAACCGGCTGTTAGCTTTATGGGTATGGCGACTAAGTTAATATTGTTCGCTGCTTTATTTGCTTTTGCTATTACGTTTCCTGCTATGTCTATGGCCCTTGTTGATTCCTCATAAGCCCTAGCTATTACTTCCTTAGTCTTCTGTGTTGTGAACATACCCATGTTCAGCACTACGAAGGCTAAAGCACTAGCAACCAACACAAACGCTATCAACACTATAGCAGCCTCAATACCTACGATACCCTTCCTAAACCCAACCACGCACCACACCTCAAGAACGGAAACGAAGAAAAGGTATATAGTAATTAAGGGGGAATTCGACCACAGATCGACAGCTCAGTCTAGGTTTGTGAACTATCTTCGGTCGTTATGGGTTATCTGACGTGTAGTTTTGAGCTGTGCGATCTTCATGCTTACTTATAATGAGTTTTTAAATGTGGGGTGTTTATTTCTAGTTAGGTGGTGGTAGTGCCTTTAAGGCCTGGTAGGTGCTATAAGGAGCTTAAGAAGCCCCCGTATACTAGGAAGGATTACATTAGCGGTGTCCCTCAGCCTAAGATAGTTAAGTTCGTCATGGGTAATAGCAAAGGCGCTTTCGATACTGTGGTTAGGCTTGTGGCCAGAGAGAATGTCCAAGTAAGGCATAATGCCTTGGAGGCCGCTAGGGTCATGGCACATAAGTACCTCAGTAAGCATGTTGGTGATGAGAACTACTTACTCATCATTAGGTCTTACCCTCACCACGTCTTAAGGGAGAACAAGATGATGGCCTTCGCAGGTGCTGACAGGCTTCAGGACGGCATGCGGTTATCTTTTGGTAGGCCTATAGGTACTGCTGCCAGGGTACATGAAGGTGATGTAGTGGCTGAGGTTAGGGTACCTAATAAGTTCGTTCCTCAGGCTAAGGAGGCCATGAGGAGGGTGCTCTCTAAAATAGGTATTAAGGCTGAGGTAGTTATTGAGAGCTTAAGTGAAGTACAGACATGAGTGAGTTAAGGAAGTACTACACTTACGACCTAGGCAAGGTCGTTGAGGAAGTACGCATTAGGAATGCGAGTAGGGTGCTGATTCAACTCCCCGATGGGCTCAAACACTACGCAACCGAGTTATTGGAAGAACTGACCGATGCGTTAAGGGATGTTGAATTCACAGTCGATGCTAACCCTATCTACGGTTCATGCGTGCTCAACAGATACATGTTCGAAAGGTACGATGCAGTACTTCACTTCGGCCACGAACCGTACCCCTACACCACACACCCTGAGGGGAAGGTAGTATTTCTAGACTTCCTAAGCAACTTAAAGCCTAGTGAGGACTCAATAATTAATAAGCTTGAAGAATTATTAAGAGCTCTAAACGCTGGTAGGGTAGCCATCTACACAGTTCATCAACATAAGAAGACCTTAGCGATTCTTGGGAACTCCTTGACGAATGCTGGGATAAAAGTCCTCAACAATTTGAACAATGCTGCCATTATGGGGTGTTGGTTTAATGACGTATTAAGCTACTCGAACGCCGTAGATAGCTACATCATCGTATCAAGCGGTCTTTTCCACCCGTTAGGTGTGGGATTACTTACCAAGGGGCAGAAACACATAATACAGTTAGACCTCTACAGGGGTGAGGTAAGGCTCCTAGATAACGTTGTGGAGAAGTACTTAAGGGTCCGCTACGGTAAGGTCATGAGTTCCTTAGATGCGAGGAGTTGGTGCTTAATTCACGGGGTTGAAGGTCAGTTCAGGAGCGGTGTTAGGAAAGAACTAATTAACGCGTTAAGTTCTAAGGGCTTTAAATACATTGAATGTCAGTCATTGTTCATAAGCAGGGAGACTTTGAGGAACGTAGACAGTGGTGACATAGACGTGTTCGTCATAACTGCATGTCCTAGAATACCTATCGATGACCTACAAGACTTTGAAAAACCTGTCCTAACACCTGGTGAGGCGTTTATGGTGTTAAGGAACGTTAATGATTACATAATCCCATGGTGAGGTCCCGCAACATTAGATCATTTAAAACCATTCAAACCTATTGCTAGTGAGGTGGTGAGGATGAGTAGGTTGAAGGAGTTGATGGACATGGATGCCATCCCAGGCACAGCGCTCTGCGTCATAGAGGAATTCCTCCCAGGTAATTGGGTTTACGAGGAAGAGGGGGTGATAAGAGCTGCTGTCGTGGGTAAGGTAAGCCCTGACCTAAGGCTGAGGACGATTAACGTCAGGCCAAGCGTTAAGCCTCCCCAACTACCTTCGAAGGGGGATACGGTGTACGGACTTGTTGTGGTACTCCATGAGGAGCTCGCCGTGGTTAAGCTGTTCGCTAGTGAGTCAGGGAGTAGGTACGCCAACCCTTTCACAGGATTACTACACATAACTCAAGTACAGGAAGGATATGTTAAGAACTTCAACGACGTCCTAGCGGTCGGTGATATCATTAAGGCCAAAATACTGAATAACACAACTCCGTACAGCATAACCATTAAGGGACAGAAACTAGGTGTGGTGATGTCTTACTGTACGGTGTGCGGCTCGCAAATGAGGAAACACCAATCAGACACTCTGAAATGTTTGAAGTGCGGCAACGTTGAGAAGAGGAAGTTAAGTGTTCACTACGCATCAATCAGCCTTTGATTGAGGCCGTCATCACGTTACCCGCCCTCACAACTTCAGCTGACAGACACCTCCGAACCCTCATACCTCCCTGTAACATCATTTAGAAGCGTGGCACTTCTAAGCCTTATGTTCACGACATCGCTTAGAAGTAGGGTCAGCGCATCATCCCTGCTAAGTAAATTACTTCTAACAGCTTCTAGAAGGCTCTCAACTTCCCTGGTCGCAACCTCACTAACCACCTCAGGAATGTTCTTGGAGAGTAGGTCATACACTTCAATACCTAACTTAGTCGGTATCAGGAACATCCTCTTCTTAGAGAGTATTAGGTACCCATGCCTTATGTTGTTATCTATCGATTTAGCGTAGGTGCTCGGCCTACCGATCCCCTTACTCTTCATGATCTTGATGACGTTACCTACATCAAGTAACCTCACCTCAGAACCCTTAACAACCTTAACAACCTGAGGCATTATTTCCACCATTTCCTGCGTCTCGAACGACGGAATCACGGCTAAGTTATTACATATCTTGAGGAAACCCTCCTTCAAAATGCTTACCGGGATCTCAACCAGTTTCTTGAAGCCCCCGATCTCGGCCTCATATATGTTGAACCTGACCTCAGCTTCGGATGCCTGACTGGATATGAATCTATCGAATATCAAGTTGTAGAGCCTGAAATGACTTCCTGTGAGCTTCGTGTAGAGCTCGTTAACTGTGTAGTTGTAGATCTCGTTGCCGTCTATAGATCTGGTAGGTCTGATGCACTCATGCGTCCCCACCACACCCCAGGACCTGGGCTTAAATAACGCCGACGAACCCACCTTACTTAAGTACTCCTTAGCAACTTCAATTCCTGTTGCTGATACGTGGGTCGAATCAGTTCTATGGTAAGTTATGAGACCTAACTCGAATAGGTCCTGGGCTAACCTCATGACAGCACTTGCCGGTAATTTCAAAACGTTGGATGCGTCGATAAGCAATTCATCCGTGGTGTAGGGGGGTCTGGGTTGGAGTGTTCTGACCTCACTGCCCAACTTCTTCAGCTTAATTCCACTCGCCTTGACCTCCTCAGCGAGTTTGGATGCCTCATCCTTATCCCTCAGGAATACAGTTAAGTAGTACCTGTCAAGGACCCTTATTATTACGTTATAACCCCTGCTCCTCAAGTACTTCATGTAGTTATCGACTACCCAACTGAGGACTGGTGTTTGGACCCTACCTCCCCCAAGCCAGTGTTTGTTGAAGTATTTCTTAAGCATGTCACTTACTTCAAAACCTACAAACCTATCATCGACCCTCCTAACCAGTTGAGCATTAACTCTAAGCATGTCTATCCCCCTAGAACTCCTGAGGGCCTCAACTAAGGCCTTCCTAGTTACTTCGTGGAACTCCGCCCTCCTGATGTCCTGGGAGTAGGGGGTCAGGGATAGGTACACGTCATACGCTATCTTCTCACCCTCATCATCTGGGTCGGTAGCTATGAACACCGTATCAGCTTCCTGAGCCAGCTTCCTCAATATGTCGACTACCTTAATGCTATCCCTTAGCCTAGGAGAGCCACACCTCGGACACTCGTTAACCCTATCAGTGAACTGATACCCGCAGTCGAAACATCTCTTAATAGAAGTATACACAGGCGTTAAACCATCAGGGCCTAACCTAATACCGTGTAAGCCCTCATCAACCACTAAATCAGTTATGTGCCCGAACGTGGGGGCTATGGATGCCACGTAGACCTTACCATCCACGGGGATCACGGTCTCGTACACCACGTACTCACCTAAGTATCTCCTCCCAGGCCGCCCGAACATCGACGCTATGGTTCTAGCCTTAGTTGGTGACTCAACAACTATTAACGCAGACCTGACGCTAGTGTTTAATGATGAGGTAATCCCCGGGAACGTACTCCTACTCCTAACCTGCCTCTCCTTAACCTCCTCTAAGTCAACTTCCTTCAAACTTCTTACGTTGGCGCTGGGCACGTAATTCCTCAACCTCTTGATGAATACGTTGAGTAGTTCTAGGTCATCAACGAGTATTACGGAGAGGCCTAACGTCATCGCACCGTTATACAGCCTGCTGCTCCGGCCTGATGCCTGGATGTATGTCATAATGTCTGGGGACCAAACCACAACTTTGCCGTTCTTATATCTAAGTATGTAATCGCCTAGTACTAGTTTGGAGTGATCACGTAGGTAGGCGTTAATGAGGCTCTTAACACTCTCCGATGATTTAAGTATAGCTTCCTTAAGCTCCAGCAGTTGTCCGTCAACCTCTACCAGATCCCTCAAAGCATATGTGAGCACCCTAAACTTCTTCGGCGGTAGGCCTCTCAACTTACGCAACAGGTCTTCGGGGGCAGTGAAGCCTATGCTCAATTTAGATAGTTCGGTGCAGATGTAGATGAAGGTCCTCGGATTCAATAATATGTTGTCCAAGTAGAATTCGTTCTTGGGTATGCCGACGAACACGGCGTTATATATTTTCAACGGCTCATCTATGCCTCTAGTCATGATCCCGTAGTACGTGGAGACACCTACAACAACGTCCACCACACCATCCCTAAGCATGTCCAGAGCTTTCCTAGATGTGGCTAAAGCAACCCTAAACCCTGACTCCTTCAAATTGTTTGCCAACTGCTTACAGTAATTCAGGCCCAAATCCTTACTGACGAAGATCAAGGTACCTCCAACCAACTTCGTTAGTAACTCCTTAAGTGAGGCCTCACTAAATTCCTCATAAACCTCAACCACGTTTCTCAAGTAATCACTTATGGCCCCAACTTCGAAGCCTAAGATCTCCCTAAGAACTTTAACTCTCTCACCCCTGCTCCTGCCAGTTGCGCTAGCGATTAATAGCTGACCTAAGCGGCTGTAGTCAATAGACTTGACTAAGCTTAAAGTGTTCCGATACAGTTCTTCCCTAAGCTTTGTGACTAATTCGCTATTACCTGAGTACCTAGCATATGCTAATTCGCTCTTCAATGCAACTAGGTTCTTAGCATAGGATATTGAGTCGTCACCGACCCCTATACATTTGAGGATTAAATCGATTATAGATGAAGTCTTCAACAAAGCGTCGAAGTCGTCGACAACAACCACGTCTAACTTAAGACCGCTCAGTAACTCCTTATTCCTGTGTATGAAGTTATGGGTGACGACGGCTATGAAACTCCTTCGGAGGTCACTGCTCTTAACGTCGTCCGATGTAGCTAACTTGACTCCAAACCTGTTATAATTACTTAGGGTTCTGTACACATGGTTCATCAACTCCCTTGTTGGCACAACGTAAAGCACTCTACCGCCGTTCACAGCCCTGTACAGGGAGTAAACCAGTAACGACGTTGTTTTCCCAACCCCTGTAGGCGCTATCAACGCAAAGCTCTCATTGGAGATCATCCTCCGAACCCACGTCCTCTGAATGTTCCAGAGTTCCTTACCGCTGACGTCCCTGAAGAACTTACCGAACTCCTCCAACTCGGACTCAACATCCAAGAAGTTTAAGTACTTACCCAACCTGCGTGTGTTGAGTAACTTATCCCTAATAAAGGACTTGGGGAGGGGGAGTGTACCCGAATCAACGTCGACGTGTAAGCAGTTAACGCAGGGGAGCCCCCGACTCATCCTAACCTCATCTATGTCTCCCCCGCAGTTCGGGCATAGGCCACTGTATATCAGCATCTAATAACCCGTATAGAAGACTATGCAGTCTAAGGACTTATTAAAGCTATCCCCCAATGAGCTGGGGAGGACCTTTAAGGCTTAAATTTCCCGCAACCCCTCAATTCTTTGTGGTATTCTGATGCCCCGTAAATACATATTCGTGACCGGTGGCGTGCTTTCGGGGTTAGGTAAGGGCGTCACCACAGCGTCCATAGGCCTACTCCTTAAAAGTATGGGTCTTAACGTCACAGCGATTAAGATAGACCCCTACGTCAACGTGGACGCCGGCACTATGAATCCGTACATGCATGGCGAGGTCTACGTAACCGATGATGGCGGGGAGGTAGACTTAGACATAGGCCACTATGAAAGATTCCTGAACATCAACCTATATAAAAGGAACAACATAACCACAGGCAAGATATACTTGAAGGTTATCGAAAATGAGAGAAGGGGTGCGTACCTAGGTCAGACGGTTCAGATAATACCCCATATAACCGATGAGATAAAAGATGAGATAAGGTCTATAGGGAGGGAGCAAGGCTCAGACGTCGTCTTAGTGGAGATAGGTGGTACGGTCGGCGATATTGAGAGCCTCCCCTTCCTGGAGGCAGCTAGGCAGTTGAGACTTGAGGAAGGCCCTAAGAATACGCTGTTCATACACGTCGTTTTAGTGCCTAAGCTGGGGACAACTGGTGAGCTGAAGACTAAGCCGGCACAACACAGCGTCCAAGAACTGAGGAGGATAGGTATCCAACCAGACATCATTGTAGCCAGGTCATCGGAGCCGCTAACAGATGAAGCTAAGAAGAAGTTAGCTCTCTTCTCAAACGTGCCTTACAACGCTATATTCAGCAACCACGACGTAGAGTACGTGTATGAAGTGCCTTTAATTTTATATGAGCAGGGCCTCCCTAAAACTCTCAACGGAATGCTAGATCTAAACATTAGTGACGCTAAATGCGACTTAACTCAGTGGATTGAGTTCGTCGAAAACTTAAGAAACTGTGACAAAGCAGTGAGCATAGCCTTAATAGGTAAGTACACATCGTTGAAAGACAGCTACTTAAGTATTGTCGAGGCCCTCAGGCACTCATCAGCGAAGGTAGGGGTCAAAGTAAACTTCAAGTGGATTGAGTCAACAGATATTGAAAGGAATGTGATCAAAGTTGAGGACGCCCTCAGAGGTATTTCAGGTGCCGTAGTACTGCCTGGCTTCGGGGAAAGGGGTGCTGAAGGTAAGATAATGTTCATCAAGGAGGTGAGGGAGAACAACATACCTACTCTTGGGATTTGCTACGGACTCCAACTCATGGTTGTAGAATTTGCGAGGAATTCCTTAGGGTTACGGGGAGCGCATACCACAGAGGTGAATCCGAACACGCCCTACCCAGTCGTGGACCTACTAACATCTCAGGAAGGGGTAATCTATAAAGGCGGGACGATGCGGTTGGGGAGTAAGCCCATCAAAATAGTTAGGAACACCAAGGCCTTTGAGATATACGGGTCTGAAGTGATTTACGAGAGACACAGGCATAGATATCAGATAAACCCTGAATACGTAGATCTCTTCGAATCTGAGGGATTCATGGTCAGCGGCTACAGTGATGAGGGATTCCCCGAAATAATGGAACTTAAGAACCACAAATTCTACTTAGGGATCCAAGCACATCCGGAATTCAAGAGTAGGCCCTTAGCACCCGCACCTCTATTCCTAGAATTTCTAAAAAATAGCGTGGGTTATAGCTGAAGGAACATCAACCTAAGACCTTCCCTTCAATAACCAGCATAGTCGTGGTTGACTTAACCTTTGAAATACGCCTTATCTTATTGATAATTATCTCACGTAATGCCTCATGAGTTGGGGCCTCAACCTTAACCACAACGTCGTAGATCCCGTAAACTTCATAAACCTCCCTAACACCCTCCATCTTCATCAACAGCTGCGCCACCTCGTTCTCGGCCCCTATTTCAGTATTGATTAACACTATAGCTGTGGGCAACTCAACACCCCATGATGATCATGAACCTTAAGACTAATAAACCTTACACAAGGGCTTCAATAACTTATAAGGCGCCGTACTCGATACTTAACGGTGATGGGAGACGATCAAGGTAGATAAGCTAAGTGACAGGGAGTTAATTATCAGGTTAATCGGTGAGGACCATACGATGGGTAACCTACTTTCTAAGTACGCGCTCAACCACCCGAACGTGCAGACAGCTGCGTACTCCATAGACCACCCCCTCACGGAACCACCTAAGGTGATAGTAGTGACTGATGGTACAAAGAAGCCCCTTGAAGCCCTTAAGGAGGTAATTAAAGAGGTTACGGACACCGCCGAAGAACTTCTCAGAGTCTGTGAGGAATTAATAAGCAAATGATCAAGGACGAGGTCAGGGTATTAGTAGCTGAGTACGTAAACCATGAGCTCATCTTATACGTAATTCAGAGAGGTGCTAAGGGCTTAGAACACCTCGGAGTAGTTAAGGGAGGCGTTAAGGAGTTATATGAACACCTTAAGTCAAACAACCTAATCAGTGAGGTAAAGTACCTATCCTTACCTGAAGGGGGGGTCATTAAACTCGCTGGACATGGGGAAGTTATAACAGTTGATTTAGGGAGTGAAGAATTCGAACTACTTAGCAACGTAATCGCCGAGGGTAGACGCATAATTGACTTGGTTAGGGACGGGTTAAAGCTTATAACGACTCAAAAGTAGATTAAACAACAAGGTCTGGGTGGGATTGCGATGGAGTTCTGCCCTAAGTGCGGGGGGTTGCTGGTACCGCAGAAGAAAGGTGGAGGCGGTAAGACCGCGTTAGTGTGCCCCAAATGCGGTTTTAAGAAGGAGGTGGGCAATGATATCAAGTACACGTTAAGCCAAAATATCAGACACTCACAGAAGGATAGGATGCTGGTCATAGAGTCCTCAGAGAACGTTAAGACGTTACCCACGGTCAAAGGTGTTGTGACATGCTCCAAATGCGGGAGCGATGAAGCTTACTACTGGTTCCTTCAAACCAGGAAAGGGGATGAACCACCGACGAGGTTTTATAAATGCGTTAAATGCGGTCACGTGTGGAGGGAATACGAATAAATTATTAATCACTCAAACCCTGTGAACCCTTAAGTATATGATGTTACTCTTAGGTATTATCAACCCCTTATCCTCAACTCTAATGCCTAATTCGTATCTAGATATCTTCATGAGCCTACCACTTAACTCCCTCCCATTCACTAACATCACATCCACATCGACGCCTATGAAATCCGACGTAATCAACGAGTCATCCAATTCCGTTCCACGCTCCCCGTGGAGGTCTGCAGCATTCACCTGAACGCATGTAACACCGTGCCTGAATACTATGTAGAAGGAGTCCCTCACCGTTATGCCTAACTCGTACTTGGCGACATCATCTACAATACCGTCGAATTCCTCACCGTTGATTAGTGAGACCTTAACAGACATACCTCTAAACCTGCCGTCTATGATGTTATCCCTCAAAGGCAAACATCAACACCAATATATAGTGAGTTCCTAGGATATTAATGTTAGTGTGTTCTACTCATACCTTAAGGCCTCTACGGGAACCATCTTAGATGCCTTCCAAGCAGGCAGTAAGCCACCGACCACACCGACCATTAAGGACATTCCGAGGGCTCTGACTATCAGCCACCAAGTGATCTTCGGCTCCGAAACAACGGTCCACGTAGCCACAAGTTTTAAGGGTCTGTAGGCTATGAAGTAGGCTCCAACAACACCGCCTGAAATCCCTGCGGCAACACCTATCATGGTCATGAGGATGGACTCGAAGAGGAACAAGATCAACACGTCGTTACCGCTAAAACCTAAGGCCTTCAACACACCTATTTCCCTAGTCCTCTCAACGACTGAGGTGAACATCGTGGACATTATGCCGGTGAACGCCACCGCGAAGCTTATCGATGACACGGTGAAGAAGAGGTTGTCAAGTATGTTTATTATGTTGCTCACGGTCTTAGCTATTTCCTTCAGGGAGATCACTTGGACGTTATCGCCGTAGTTTTCCTTAATTTTATTGACTAGACTATCAACCAGCTCGGCGCTCTTAGCAATTACGAAAATGCCTGAGTACTCCTTAAGGTTTAGCAGGGATCTCCCGGCCTGCAATGGGAGGAATATGGACTCATCGGGATTTACCGGGAACACCGAGCCGTAAGGTGCTAAAACACCTGAAATCCTAGTTGATAGGGTCTTCAACGAAGGCTTGCCATCCTTCATGACCAATATGCTGAGTGTTATAGCATCCCCCACCCCGTAATACCTTACGTTGCCACTCGATACGAGTTTATCACCTACCACGCAGTACGTGTACAGCGTTGGTGGTGGTATCGTTCCCTCAGCTATTGTGCTGCCGACCAATATCTTATTAAGGACGTTCAGGTCAAAGGCGTAAATGCTCACCGTCATGTTAGTCCCGTCAGGCTTTCTGAAGAGTCCCCTTGATTGATAGAATGGTGTAATCATGTCAACCTCCTCTAAATTCTTCAACCTATCCACGTCATAATCGCTTAACCTGTAATCCTTGGCTGGAAACACTACCACGGTGTTCTGCCCCAGAGATTGAAGTTGTTCAACGATCGTGCTCGTATAGCCCTCAGTGGTCCCTATTATGGACACCATTGCGGCTGGACCAATAGCTATGCCCAATATGGTTAGGGCGGATCTTAACTTCCTTTCCCTTAAGGCGCTGAACGCCAGGACAATCACGTCAACTAGGTTGAGCACTCCTTCCAACCCTCTTCTTAAACCAGACTAGGTAAAATATTGTGACACCTACGACGAATGCCACAACCGCTGCTATGATCAACGCGTTCGTCGTCGGGAACTCGTAGGTCTGCGGCGTCTGGGTCGGTGTCATGTTGGCCACTACGTTAATGTAACGCATTTCCTCGTAAGTTCTTAACTCGTAGAACGCGTCGTAGTACGTTATGGATACCTTCACACTGTAGTTGCCGGGGGGTATGTCATTCCTGACAAACGCCTTCAACGATATCGGTATTTGCGATCCGGGATCTATGTTGCCTATGTAGTACGAGCTCTCATAGTAGATCGCCTCCGACTTCATGGAAGCTGTTGCATGCCTTAAAGGTGTTTTACCCTCATTAACTACCGTGGCTGAGAAGGTTATAGTGCTCCCACCAACAACTGCCTCGGGGCTTATCTGAGGACTCAGCAGTTTGAGGGCCTCCAACCCCTTAACTATTAAAGTTGATGTCAAGTTTAATGTGTAGACCCTACCACCGAAGTCCTGGAAGACTACCGCGAATAATGCTGGGTAGGGACCCTCGATTACTTCAGGATTTGCCACAGCCTTAAACGTCAAGGTCACCGAGTCACCGCCTCCGATGAAGTCGATGAACCTTACCGGGTCTGAGAGGCTTATTCCGGTGTAGGGTGACACAGCGAACACCGCCAAGTTATACAGTGGTGAGTCACCCAGGTTTGAGAACTTAAATCTAACCTCACTAACAATCTTGCCAGCTACGACTACGTTATCCACCGGCTCGACTGCAAGGAGCCTTGACTTACTTAAGATCGGGAGTTCTGCCTCAATGCTAACCTCCTGAGCGGTACTCCATTGGTCTAGGAACTCCGCAGTGATGGCCATCTTAGTTCCGTTCTCTGCTAATTCCAAGATCCTCACGGGCACATCAACGTATAACATACTCCCTTTGACCGTCTCAGGTGGTGCGAGTAGCTGCGCAGGTAATCCACCCAAGTAGGGTACCCCAACTAGCTGGAGCTGTTGGTGGTAAGGTATTGAGATCTTAGTGGAGTTGTTGGGAAGTGCTACCATACCTTCAGGTAAGTTGAGCGTTATTACCAACCCGCTTAAAGCAGGTATTTCATCACATCTTAGAACTACCCTCATTAAGCCGACATCGCCCTTGGAGGGTGAAGTGTTAACCCAGTAAATCCCCACTAACCTCATAGACCTTGATATATCACTCACAGACACCTCAATGGTGTAGGTGTCGGCTAACCTGATTCCGTAACCTCCTGATTGAACTACGTAGTCGAATGTCAGCTTTCCGTAGTATGTCCCAGGCACTACATCCCTGCCAATCAACACCTTAAAGGATGCGTTAAACTGCTGGTACTGCTGCAGAGGTCCTGGGTAATAACTTTCGCATGGGTGCACTCCCTCACATGTGAAGCCCTCAGGCAGCTCAAGCCTCGATATTACTGAGTATATGGGGTGCGGGACTAGGCTCGCAGCCCTCACACTAAAAACTGCCTTATCGCCAGGGTATGCGGCCCATCCGTTACTCCAATTCGCCTCAACTACGTGGAGCCTCAGCTCCCTTGGGTAATGACTTATTGATAGGTTTATGTTGAAGGTCTCGGCCTTACTTAAATTGGCTGAGTTGAAGTAGGTTACGTACCTGACGGTAAGTTTCGAAGTGTAGGTACCGGGCCTCACCGAAGGGTCAATATTCACGTAGTATCTAAGTATGCAGCTCCCACCCCTCTCAACCCTATCGCATGAGGCGTTGCTGTCGGGGTATGCTAAGGTTAGACCCTCAGGAAGCGTGACCCTAGACACAACCCCGCTGGCTACGTCCCTACCAACGTTAACTAACTCAATGGTCAGCGGGAGCAGCTTACTGCCAGGTAACGCCTCCCTGGGATTGGTCACATCGCCCCACACTACTGTAGTGGGTTCTAACCTAGCACCGAAGATTGCTGGTTCCCAAACCTTGAAGCCGTGAGTCAAAACACCGTAACGCACTACGTCAGAGTCACCTACCCTCATTAAGTACTTCAAATTTAGGTTTAATTCGTAATCGCCTGGTGTTACATCACTGTCAACATCTACGACAAGTCTCAGGGAACATGTGGAGTAAGGAGGTAGGCCGTTTAGGCAATCCCCCCCCAATACTTAATAATCTGAAACCCTTTGGTAAGGACACCGCCGGCTCTATTAGGTCGACCGCGTACTCATCCCAATTGGATAGAACTACATCGAGTTCTTCCCTACTTGCAGGGAATGCCACACCGTACTCGTTTGCCCAGCTGACAGCAATTACTGACACAGGATCGCTTTTCCCTAAAACCTGCATTGGGATGTTGAACTCTTGCAATGTTTTGATGGAACTGCCTCCGGATTCTATGAAGTACTCAACGACCAATTTAAACATGTAAGTGCCTGGGGCTACGTGGCTACCTAGGTTGATGTTGTCGAAGACTAAGGTCACTGTAGCACCCGGACTTAACCTGCCTGGGTAGGACGTGTTAACTACGCCTTCGCCGTAGATATGTGTGAAGCCCTCAGGCAACGAAAGCCTGCCGGTCAATCCGTAAACGTTTTCCGTACCAACATTCATTAAAATTGCTGACAGGGCGGCCTTAGACGTGTTAGGGTATAGGGGTACTGGTTCATCCCTACCCCAGAACGAATTCACCAGCCCTAACACGTTCAGGGCTTCGTAGCGGATGGTTGAGGTCAGGTTATAGTATTGGGTTACGTTGGTGGTTAATCCGTACAGGTCCAGTTGAAAGTTGACATATATGGTGAGGTTCAATTCTCCTTCGGATAAGGTGTCGTCGACGTCAATACCGTTGAACCTGAGCTCTACGAGGTCCCCCTTAACATATCGTGCATTTTCAATGACTGATGTGGCGTTCCTCAAACCACCGCAGGTAAGCCCCTCCGGGAGCATTAAGGTTGCATAGACGTTGCGCACAGTTACAGAGTCCTTCACCCTCATGTAGAGGTGTAGGCTAGCATCCTTAAATCCGGGTGTTAGAGACCTCCGTAATCCATCCCTAGTAGACCAGTAATAATCAACGACTTCCGAAGGTTCTGAAGGTATGCCGCTGATCACCAAGGGGACGTACATCGTGATGGTGTACGTCGCACCTCCAACTAAGAAGTAGGATAGCCTCAACTCGGCTTGGTATGTCCCAACGCGTAACGTGTTCGAAATGTTGATTTCTGAGAACTCTAAGGTAACTACGTCATACCTGTCTAGGACCGCATCAGACTCGCTGTAGACCACGTTAAGACCCTCCGAGTAGGTGGTAATCCCTTTGGGGAGGTAGAGCTCAGCGTACACCTTATTCACTCTGTTACCGCCTGTGTACAGTAGCGACACGTAATACCTCACCTTGGAACTCCCCGGATAAGCCCTCTCAGGATCTGCTGGTGAGTACCAACCATATCCGACGAGTTTGAACTCCGGCTCTAACGCCGATGCGTGCAAGGACCCGTAAATGGCGAACATGCTAAGTATCACTAAAGCTATAAATATGGCGGCGATTCCCGCTCGAATTACACCCGACACTAACATAACCATGTAGCTCTTTACCAGTTAAGGAGTAATAAATTTTGAAGATAACTCGCCCCACATAGCAGCATAAGTACTACCCACTTAAAGGGTTCAACTTATGTAGGGGTCGTAGGCCTATGTGGGTCTTGGCGTGCTTGCAAACCCTTCACAACTTATGCTAGGTTAGGTACTTTCTCACCGACTATGGTCCCATCCCTTATCAGGAGGATTTTCTTAGCAATTGATGCTACGTTTACGTCATGGGTTACCATGATTATTGTATGTCCTAACGCGTTAAGCTTCTTAAGGATTTCCAACACCACCTCAGCTGACTTGCTGTCTAAAGCCCCTGTGGGTTCATCGCAGAGTATTATGGGGGGATTGGTTACTAGAGCCCTTGCGATAGCCACCCTCTGCTGCTGCCCACCACTTAATTGAATTGGTCTCTTGGTCAGCCATGAAAGTTCGCAACCCACTTTAAGTAATGCCTCTTTAACTAACTTCTTTCTCTCAGCTCGGGGTAGACCTAACTTAATTAGGGGCAGCTCGACGTTCTCTTCTACAGTCATTCTATTAATTAGGTTGTACTGCTGGAAAACAAACCCTATCTTCCTGTTCCTCAGCCTAGAAAGTTCCTCATCGCTCATCACGGTAGTGTCCTCCCCATCCACAAATACCTTCCCAGACGTAGGCTTCTCTAAAGTGCCGATAACGTAGAGAAGGGTTGACTTCCCATGACCTGAAGGGCCCATAATAGAGATGAACTCACCTCCACGCACTGATAGATTAACATCTCTAAGTGCCCAGGTCTTCACACCGCCCGCACTGACGTATACCTTGCTGACGTTCACTAGTCTAATTACCTCATCATTCATCGATGCGTAACCTTGAATCTAATTTGATAAAGAGCGATTTAAAACATTAGTACCGCAACGCCGCTTCCCTCGAGAGGGCTTCACAGCTGCTCTAGACGTGATCACCAAGACAGTTCCCAATACCTGGAATGAGGTCCTGGACGGTGTTGTGGACTACTATGTTGACTTGTACTTTGCTACTAGTCCACCATACTATCCGGTACCAGAGCCGTATATTACTGTGTTGATTGTAATAGGTGTTGTTGCAGTATTAACTATTTACTGCTTGAAGAGGTTGAAGTAGGCTTCTACAGGTATTTTTGTTCTAATTCCACACTGGTTTATCCCTCCCCCATGTTGCTCTTGTTTTCTATGGGGTTTTATGAGTGAAGAGAGTTGTTTATGGAGTGTGACGGGCTTCGTGTATTTTTATTGCTTATAGATCCATTTTTGAATTTTGGGTGTTCCTTCAGATCTTCAAATAACCACATCATTTTATTAACAAACCATAGCTTGCCGAGGTAGGTGGTGATGCACCCTGCTATTGTGGATAGGGATTCTAGTGTGATTAATCCGTAGAGCAGGATGACTGTTCCCATCATACTCAGTATTGTTAGTGCAAATGCGGCTTTAACATGGTGTCTTGGTATTTCAATACAATATCCCTTTCTATTCACAAGGATTCTCTCGCCAAAAACACCCTTACTAACCCAGTTACGCCCGATTACGGGTTGAACGGGGCTTGGGGAAGACTCTTGGATTTAGATAAGTCCATGCAATGATTATACCTAGGGGGATTAGGAAAAACCACCCGATATACGCACGAGACCAGCAGGTAAGAGTGAGGAGTAGTAGGAGTGGAAGCCTGGCTGCAAAACTCCATGGGTTTGCACGTCTTATCCATGCTTCATCAGTCATCTTCATCATAGATGCTGTTTTACCAAGGGTTCCCTCGAGTATTCTATCAATCAAAGACTCTCTGTACTCAATGCAATCCGCGTTTACATTGTAAACACTAGTTGACGGGTTTATACCAGGAGATTTGAATTCTCTCATTTACCCACCATGTGCTCGTCTGTTCATTCCCAACTAGACCTCTAGTAAATGTGTTATACAAAAGGGTTTTCCTTATTAAAGAGCTCTATATACCTATGTTGTAGATGGGTTTCTACTGGATGAATGCGCTTCGCTACCCCATTGATGCGGTATTTGTAGGTGTTGTCTTACTAGCTATACTTCACACCCTGGTTCAATACTCTATTCTAGATAAGGTGGTATGAGTGAAAACTGACCCTATGCACCCTAACCATCAGCTGAATTACTCACTACTTTCCCCACCGCCTTCCTCCTCATGCATCAAATCGAGGAAGACCTCGTAATATTCCTCTTTCTCCTGCTCGAACTCCTCCTTAGACCTAATCTTCCTACCTCCCTCGCTGACTATGGAGGTTGTCTTAACCTTCACACCCTTCGTAGCAGGTCTGGAGACCTTATAACCTTCCTTAACCTTTAAGGACTCCCTATAACCGCACTTAGGGCATGCTAAATATTCGTCAGAGCCTTCCCTCTTGGGAAGCATTAAAGCTCCGCACCTAGGGCAAAACTTCATCACTAACTCACGTTTAAATGTGATTCACTATAGGGTTAATAAACGTTAGCCTATACTACATTTTTTAAAAATTTTAAGTAGAGCTCAGGTTCTGGTGTCTAAATCACTACTCCAGATCATATGTAATACCACTCATCACGGCCTCACTCTCCAACTTACTAGCTAGGTTTTTATTTCTGTAACTCACGAACAGCAAGTAGATCCTGCTCAGCCTAGCATACTCGTAGCACTCAGTAGTTACCTCGCTGCCGTCATTCAACCTACAGACGAGCCTGGACAGCCTAACACCTCCGGAGGACTCGCAGTCCAACATCTCCACACTTTGCACGAAGCCGTTAAGTATTAGGCCCTCCAAGTCAAGCAATGACGTGACCTTCATACCATGCCTTCCTTATAAAAGTTTAACACTGATTAAATAGCTTTTATCTCTTAACTCAGTCTTGATGTACTGGTAGGTGTTAAGCTGTTGAGGGTGTTGGTGGTAACTAGCTCGTCCGCCTATGACTTAGCTAAGGAAGTAGCTAGCAGGATCAAAGACCATGAAGTCACGGTATGTAGGTTAAGCTACCCGGTAGCTTCTTTAATGACCGCGTCCGACATAGCTAAGGAACTAGCCCGAATGGTTGAAGGTAGGTATGACTACGTGATAGTTCCAGGTCTTACGATAGGTGACGTATCAATGCTTAAGGACGTTGTTAATGCTGAAGTTATTAAGGGACCCAAGTATTTAGGGGACCTCCCAGACGTGATAAAGTTCATTGAGTCCGGGATGAGGTTCTCTACCAAGCTACCTGCCGACGACGTAATTAAGAACTACCTATCAGCTAAGTACGGGTCCGAGTTCCTAAACGTGGTTGAGCCCAAATACGTCTTCGAGGTAGTAGGCGTTAAGATACCCCTAAAACCTCCGCCGTTAGTACTCTTCTACGAAGTCATGTTCAGGGAGGACAGCGACTGCCCGGCAGTATTAGAACGTGTTAAGAGGGCCTTCGCGTTAGGCGTTGATGCAGTAATCGTTGGGTTACCAATAGACCATAAGGTGTCTAAGAACGCTTTAGAGAACCTCTTCCGAAAGATCAGATCAGGGTTCCGCAAACCTGTAGGGATAGATACACCGACACACGACTTGATCGAATATCTGGAGGTGGGCCCGGACATAATAATGAACGTAGACGCCGGCAATATTGCCTCACTAAGCAACCGCAAAGACAGTGCGATAGTGGTAATACCAAGCACCACAACTTCCTCTAAGGACGTTAGCGATTCGATTAAGGAATCGGTCGATGAGGCCGTTAGAAGAGGTTTCTCAAAAATAATTGTGGATGCCTTAATTAAACCCCCTCAGTTAGGGCTTGCAGAGAGCTTGGTGAGGTACTACCACATATCGAAGCATTTGAGTTACCCTCTAATGATGGGGCTCTCCAACGTCTACGAATTAATGGACGCGGACACGCATTCAGTAATAGCTCTACTGACCTCAATTGCCGTTGAATTGGGTGTGAGCGTCCTTCTAATCACCGAGGAAAGTAGGAAGAGCCTTAACTCCGTCAACGAAGCGGTTAAAGCACGTGAAATGGTCCACAGGGCATATGTGAGGAAGTCACCGCCGATAGATGTTGGAGTGGACTTATTAATCGTTAAGGAGAAGAGACGTAAGTCTGTTAAGCCCCCTGAGGTAGGGGCTGAGACCGTGCCGGTATTGCACATGTACCCCCCGAAAGTTGAGGACGAATTCTACTTCAAAATATACGTGGATGAGGTAAGTAAGAACATCGTAGTTGACGTGCACAGCATTAGAAACGAGTCATGCATTAAGAGGTACGTAGGTCCTCACCCGCTTTCGCTGTGTAGGGCTATTTCTAAGGACTTCCCAAAGCTATCTAAAGATCACTATTCCTATCTAGGCTACGAGTTATGTAAGGCTGAAATAGCTTTGAAGTTGGGTAGGAGCTACCTCCAGGACGACGTCTTGTTTAGCTAATGTATAGAAAAAGATTTAAGTATTGATTCCTTAATTACAATAGGTGATTTGATGACGATTACCGTTAGGGAGGTAAGCATTCGCAAGGTCGTGGGTAAGAAGACCGTTAAAGATAAGGTCTACACGTACACCTACTACACCTTGCCATTAAACCTCTACATACCTAAGAGCGTTGTGGACAGGTACGGCACGGAATTCATAATTGAGAGGGACGATGAAAAAGGCACGATAACCATAAGACCTAAAAAACAGCAGTGAGTTCTGGGGCAATCGTCAACGGTAGTTAAGGTCGTAGTGGTATCCCCTCGCGGGGATGTGAGGAAGGCCGAGAATCCAGGTGAAATCCTCAGCGAAGTAACCGCGGCAATACTTCAACTAATACCCCTCGGTAAGGTAGTGACTTATAAGGCTATAGCTGAGGTGTTAGGCGTCCACCCGAGACATGTGGGGGCTTTAGTGAGGGGTAATACTAAGCCGATAGCTGTGCCTTGCCATAGGGTGGTTATGAGTGATGGAAGGCTGGGTAGGTATACGTTAAACGGTCGGAAGGCTGTGGAGTTCAAGAAGAGGTTGTTGATGACTGAGGGGGTTATGATAAGAGATGGTAAGGTTGTTAAAGATTTTATTGTCACTAACTTAATCACTTAACGGTATGTCCAGATTTAATTTAAGGTTATTACGGCCTGACGCCGCGGGTGTGTGGGAAGGTAGGGTTTTGGAGAGGCTTAAGTGGTACTATGAAGTAATGAACGGTGAGAAGCCGGCTAAGTACTTGATATGTAAGAAGGTTGGCTTAAACGAAGGTAATTTGAAAGGATATACGTATGAGGAGCTCTTAAGTCTTCATAAAGAATTGTCGGTTAAGTTCGGTGAGCTGTTCAACGAAGTGAAGGGAGGGAAGATGAGTTTAAAGGAGTTTAAGAACCTGGAAACCCCTAAAACGACTTACTTAGACGTTAAGGTTGAACTAGTGAGGGAAATCCTGAGAAGCTGTAACCTGTGCGAGTGGCGCTGCGGTGTTAACAGGTACGAATCCAAGGGTGTTATGTGCAGGCTTGGCCTAGACACATACGTAAGTAGTTACTTCCTACACATAGGTGAGGAGGCACCGTTAATACCCAGTGGCACCATATTCTACGGAAGCTGTAACTTCAGATGCGTTTTCTGCCAAAACTGCGATATCTCGCAGTTAAGGCCGTATGACGGGATTAGGGTGAGTCCTAAGGAACTCGCGTTGATTCAGAAACATCTCTATGAGGAAGGGGCTATAAACATAAACCACGTAGGAGGGGAACCCACACCTAACCTACTAACGATCTTAGACTCACTTAGATACCTTGATGTTAACATCCCTCAACTATGGAATAGTAACATGTACCTAACAACGGAGAGTCTAACCATCATCCTGGATGTGATGGATATATGGTTGCCTGACTTCAAGTACGGCAACAACTCATGCGCGGCCAGACTCTCGAAGGTTAATAACTACTTCGACGTAGTGAGTAGGAATCACAGCATAATATGCAGTAACGGGGACCCGATAATTATCAGACACTTAGTTATGCCCAACCACGTAGAATGCTGCACTAAACCAGTGCTGAGCTGGATATCGGCTAACTGCCCCAACGCCCTGGCAAACATAATGGACCAGTACAGACCTGAGTACCTGGTTCTGAGCAAACCGAACGAATACCCAGACATATCGAGAAGGCCAACATATGACGAGTTAAGGAGGGCGTACGACTACGCTAAACAGTTAAACATAGCTTACGAAGAAGTCAGCAGGTGAGCTAACCCTAAATATCAACTTTAAATTATGAGCAGTAAACATTATATGGTGCGGGGGTGCCCGAGCCAGGTCAAAGGGGACGGGTTCAGGCCCCGTTGGTGTAGGCCTGCGTGGGTTCGAATCCCACCCCCCGCACTAGTCTACCGGTGAGATTTAGGTACGTGAATACATACTCTCATGTTAGTGTTTGTAACGAAGCTAGACATAGGTAAGACGCATGCAGTTAAGGATCGAGCGATTTACGTTCGTTTGCCTCTGTTACAGACTGTCGGCATGTCCATCTCAAAAAGTCCGTTATTGGGCTGGCAGAGGAATATGAAGGGAGCATACTTCCACTCTGCCAGTAGCTCATTCCTCAACTTCCTTTTGAACTCGTTGGAGCTCGGGGGCGTGAGGATTGGTCTTCTGGTTTAGTAGCACTTCTTTATGACCCCGCTTCCTCCCTTGACTAGGTGGCGCTTTCTCTAACCCTTCTCAATCCAGGTTATGTTGCTCTGAATCGTATCTGGGGTTCTCCGCAGTAAGTGCTTATAATCAGTTAGAAAGTCCTTAATGTAGTGGCCGTGTTTTTAACTCGTAGCTAAGAACTGCATGGGAACCCCTCACACCCTCAACACCCCTCGTAGGGCTTCCCAGCGAAATGCGAAATAACCTTCATCGAATACCCCACAAGCTCTTCACAGGGTTCCCTCCCCTCATGGTTTACCACTGTAATCTCGACCGTTCCTAGTATAGCATTTACTTCCATCACTTCTTCATTTCATGGGAGGGCTTCCGCCGTGAACGGGTGAAGCCCACATCACGGACGTAGGTCTAAGGCACCCCCAAGAACAACCATCACCACGGTAGTGAATAAACCTCACGCAACACAAAACCGCCTCATAACCCCATATTTTATAAATGGATAGCAAAACACTTTCATTATAAGCTACTGTCCTTTTTATAACCCGTGAAGGAAGCTTCACGCATAAATCTTGACTGCGACCTTATGCAAATTTAGGCAGGATGATGGATTTTGAAACCTTGAATCGGTGTAGGGTGAGGATTCCCTTCGAGGAAAATAAGTTTTCTACAACGTTGCGCTAAAATTATCAGCAAGGCCTCGTTGCTGGGTAGAAATTTAAAATCTTTCTTTTCAAACACTAGATAGGTCTACTTTATGGGCGAGTTAGCGTCTAGAAATGATTTGGATAAGTTCCTTTACTGTTCAGGTTTGGTTGAGGAAAGGGTTGCGAATGCTTATGAGCATATTGCTGAGCTGGTGAGTGATAAGCTCATTAAGGGTCTTTTAGTTTTTATTGCGCGTGACTCCTTTAAGCATGCTGAGTGTTTTAGGGTTATCAGCGAATGGTTATCTGGGGTTATTGAGATTCACTTGGAAGAGTGTGGGGATATTTGGGGTGAAACTTGGAAGACTTCCATGGACGATGCTGAGAGATTTCTGAGTAAGAGTGCGGTAAACCCCGCGGAGCTCATCTCGCTGATAAAGGGGTTAATGAAGCTGGAGAGCTTTATTGCTGAAGAATATTTGATGGTAATGCATGTAAAATTGATTGAGTTAACGGCGGATGAAGCTAAGATAGATCTTGAAGAATTTAGGACAATTCTCAGATGGATAATTGATGATGAGAAGAGACATGAAGAGATTCTTAAAATGGTTGAGAAAGTGCTGGCCAGAAGGGAGAGATAAATCAGCCAGTTTTCAGCTTTTCCCATTGCTCGACATCGCCGTCAACAACTCTAAAGAGTGGATTAGGCTCGATATCTTTAGGGTTTAAGCCTTTTAATTCTTCAAGCTTTTCCTTATCACGAATTTCAAGTTTTTTCAATAAGTGAGCGAATTCAAACTCCAACTGCCCGCGGGTTACTGTCAAAACTCCTTGAAGCCTGATATCCCTTATTTTAGAGTAATCAAACGAATAACCTCTCCTCCTTGCTTCAAGATAAATTTGGAAGAGGTAAGCATCAATCAAATCGACCGGTTTCTCATACCCTTTAAATCTTAAAAGTTGGGGGTGATTACGGTAGCCCTTCGTCCTGCTCTCGAGAACTCGCTTAGCTAGAAGCCCCTCCCTCCAAACAGCAATTAAGCCAACACGGTCCAGATACTTGGGATGGATCGACCACAGCCTCAACTAAACATCCTCAGATACGACCGAAGATGTGCGCGCATTTAAATTTAACGTGGTTTTTAATTTGATTAAAATACATGTCAATGACATCTTTAAGAATATCGTGACCCCTTTTATTGATAGCGTCATCGCCCCGTCCATGCATTCGAATGATTAATTCCGTGCCTAGAAGTTTTAAAGGACGAGATAACAGGTCACTACCCTGGAGTCCTGTAGCTTAGATCAATTCCGAAAACGTTTCTCAAAAGGAGATGGCAACTCGTAAACTTTGAGGGTAGTGCGGCTGAACTTCTGGATTATTTGGCTATATGAACGTGTTATTGGGTGCGGGCTACCGCGTAAGTGACATCTTAATGTATGAGACCCTTTTCCTGCCGCCGTAGTACTCACTCCCTATCTCAACGCCTTCTAATTTAACGGACTCACCTAACCTATCCCTAACCGCGTTGTATACTGCTATTGCTTTACTTATATTGCTTCCCTTACCTTTGAGCACCACCTTCTTAATACCTTGATTGAAGAGTATAATTATTGAGAGAACGTAATCGCTTAAAGGCCTGCTACCTATTGAGACAACACCTTCCTCACTGCTCAATATTTAAACACCTTACTTAAAAATTGATTGCCGACGTTTTAAACTTAATTTCACCCAATCGTTCTCTAGTTGAGCCGCTTAGCAAAACGTTTTAACTTTGTTCAAGTATATGGAGTTATGTGGTAAGTTGAAAGCTTAGGTGATTATGATTAACCCATACGTGGTGAGGACCAGGAAATGGCTTGATGATGAGGAATTCAAGGAAGTGTTAAGCATTGCTGATTATTTGGGAAGGGATGAGGGTGTCTCAAACTTCAGTTTAAACCTAAACAAGATCTTAAGGAACGGCTACGAAGTGGATGACGTCATAGACATCCTTGAAAAGCATGACTTCACATACACAGGCGAGTTAGTGGATGCCCTGACCAAGCAGTTGGCAGGGAGGGACAACCTCTCAGTGGAACTGGAACTAGAGAACGGCTCAATCATAATGCACCCTAACAAGTACTTAGGAAGCATATACGATAAGATCAGGAATTACGTGGTCTACAATAGGCGTTCGAAGGCGTTTAAAGTGGTGCCGTGCTACCTCTTCACAGTAATTAAAACCCTTTCAGACCTAGGGGTTAGGGTCGTCAACAGGACGGACCTGCGGGAATCTCAACCACTGCCTGTCAGGTTAGAGTTTAAGGGGGAGTTGAGGGACTACCAACGGGAAGCGCTTAATAGCTGGTCATTAAACTCCCATCGAGGTATAATAGCATTACCCACAGGCTCTGGTAAGACAGTCATAGGTATCGCCGCACTTGCAGCCCTAAACGAGAGGGCTCTAATAGTAGCGTACACCAAGGACCAACTCACCCAGTGGAGGGACAGCATAATAAAGTTTACGAACGCATCACCTGCCCTCATTGGTATGTACTACAGCGAGGAGAAGAAGGTAGCACCAATAACCTTAACTACGTACCAAACCGCCTTCAAGTACGTCTCGGAACTGATGAAGTACTACACGTTCCTACTTATTGACGAAGTTCACCACTTACCGGCTGAGAAGTTCAAACATATAGCGCTTAACTCAACGGCCCCGCACAGGATGGGTCTTTCAGCAACCCCCTACAGGGAGGACGGGAAACACACAATGCTCTTCCCCTTGATGGGAGGGGTCGTGTATCATAAGACACCAGCTGAGTTGTCTGAGAGGGGCTTCCTAGCACCCTACGAGGTAATAACGGTGTATGTCAAACTAACAGATGATGAGAGGAAGAAGTACTTAGAACTCCTTAGGAGGTATAGGGCCTTGGTTGGTGGCCGTAGGTTTGAGGACGTACTAAAGGCAGCTAAGAACGGAGACCACACCGCCCTAGAAGCCCTTAAAATCCATACGTCGATAAAGCTCTTAGTGCAGAAGTCCAAGAACAAGGTGAGGAAGGCCGAAGAGATAATCAAGTCGGAACTAAGTAAGGGTAATAAGGTAATAGTGTTCGCGCATTACGTGGACCTCGCGGAGGAGATAGCTAATAGTGTGGGAGCCCTCTTACTCACCGGGGATGTGGATAAGTGGAAGAGGGACTTAATCCTGAACAAGTTCAGGGAGATGAGGAGCGGTGCGTTAGTAGTCACGACGGTAGGTGATGAAGGCCTCGACATACCGGATGCCTCGGTCGGCGTATTAGTTGCTGGAACAGGTTCTAGGAGGCAGTTCGTACAGCGTTTGGGGAGATTGCTGAGGCCTAAAGAAGGTAAGAGGGCAGTGCTGTATGAGATAGTTGTGAAGGGTACCAGTGAGGAACTTCAGTCAAAGAGGCGTAAGACCACCGAGTTAGATTTAGATCTCGAAGATCAGCAGGAATAAATCAACGCACGTACTAAGAACTCATCCAGCAAGTCCAAGCCGCCGGTAAATACTAGGGAGTTGTTAGGCATCTCTAAAACCAAGTACTTGGAGTCAACGTATACTAATGGCTTCCCGTACGTTAGGATCTTCCTCAACCCCTGAACATCAACTACAAGTCCCTGAAAATCCTTGAAGCCTACACCATAAACGAGTAAGTGGTCTCTGAAGTAATATCTTAAACGGCCCCTTATACCTTCCCTGCTCAGCTGGTCAACGGACCTCAGATCCACTACGTACCTCACCTTAAGCATCAGCTCGTTGAACATATCTAGGTCTAAACACCTATCGCAGGAGATTAACACACAGCCGCATGTGTCCTTAACGACTTCACTTACGTCACCAACCTTCAACACATCCACGTTTAACTTTTGGAGGGTTGCCAGGGAATCATCAGTGAGTGCGGATACAGTTGAAGGTAACTCCTTACATTCAACCCAGGAGTCATCAGCTACCTCATATATCGAGACACCAAAATCACGAAGTCGATCTGATAGTTCCCCCCTCCCTTCATAGCTGATGAAGAAAGAAAGCGGTGGGGCTATCACAGTCCTCCTCACCCTCCCCAACAACACAGTAACAGCAGAGGTCCTCAGGTTAACCAGCGGCTTCAACCTCCCCCTGCTTAGGTTGAGATACCTTATCAACTCAATCAACGGTTCTAAGCTGTAGTCGTTAGGAATGAGGAGTAGGTAACCTTCACTTACTAAAGCCTTCCGGCCACTAATCCCAACACACCCGAACCAATGGTTAAATCAGTTCTCAAAGTTTAAATAGTCACCTATTTGACAGGGTTAAGGATTTTACCCCCTCCGCAGTTAATAAATTGTGTGATGAAACTCGTAAGGGTTGATCGAATGAACGTAACCAGGCTTCTGAGCTAGGAAGAACGGTCATGTAAAGTCTTCTAAAGTCCTACCACGCTTCCTCAACCTCTTAACGGTCTTCCAACTCAGCCTGACTACTGATGGCAGGGAACTCCTAGACGCCAAGAGCTCCTCAACCCACTTAACTGTCCTAGGGTCTGAAGGGTAACCGCTGCCGAAATCACCGTAAAAACTCCTCAGGTAATCAATGCACTTATCCCTTAGGACCTTCGCTACTATGCTGGCCGCTGCGACAGCTACGTACTTCTCGTCTGCCTTATATTCGACGACTAGCTTAACGTTCTTACGTATCAAGCCGGCCAACGAATTAACTACCTTCTGAGTATCTGATATAGAATCAATGTAAATCTCGGAAGGCTCCACGCCCAACGCATATGCAGCTCTGACCGATTCCCTAATAGCGTTAACGAACAACGAATTGATGTTGTTTGAATCTATCAAATCCGGTGGGAACCTCTTAACGAAGACATACTTTGAGTACGAAACCACCACACCGAAGAGTTTAGCCCTGGTGGTGGGAGACAACTTCTTACTATCCCTTACTCCGAGCTCGGCTAATGTAGTTAAGTCCTCACTACCCAAAGCTACTGCAGCTACGAACATATCCCCGATCAGGGATCCCCTACCAGCTTCGTCAACACCTAATACGAGCAAGCACCATACCCAGTTAAGATAGACTTTGCTGGAATTAAACATTAGTTATGTGCAGCTAATAGTTAAACCGCCGCACGTTCGACGTTGGCATCGACCGCTGCGTTCCGTTCCTAGTATAGCATTTACTTCCATCACTTCTTCATTTCATGGGCTTCCGCCGTGAACAGGTGAAGCCCACATCACGGGCGTAGGTCTAAGGCACCTCCAAGAACAACCATCACCACGTCAGTAAACAAACCTCACGCAACACAAAACAGCTTCGTAACCTCCAGCTGTAAAGTATTTAGTTTATGATGCTTAACACCTTGTGGAGGAGTGATGGTCACTAACCTTCCTGCCGAAGCTAAGGCTAAGTGGGTGAAGTATTCGGACGCTAAGACACCTGAGGAGAAGCTGAAAGCGCTTCAGGAGTTCTTATCGGCCATACCTAAACACAAAGGCACTGAGAACCTGGTCTACTGGGTTAAGAGGAGGATGGCCGAGCTGAGGGAGGAGATCGAGGAAAAGAAGTCTAAAAAGATTGGGGGAGGAGGTCCATCCTTCTTCATAGAAAAGGAAGGGGCAGCTCAGGTAGTTATCTTGGGGATGCCTTCAAGCGGTAAGAGCTCGATCTTAAGCAGACTGACGAACGCGAAACCCCAGATAGGCGATGCACCCTTCACTACTAAGTTCCCAGTTCCAGGTATGCTCATCTATGAGGACGTACAGTTCCAGCTAGTTGAGGCACCTGCCATAGTTAAGGGGATCTCAGAAGGTGCTATATGGTGGGGGCCACGTGTTCTGGGGCTCGCAAGGAATGCCGACGCCTTGATGGTGGTAGTGGACCTGAGTAATGAGCCCCTACACCAACTTGAAATCGTAATTAAGGAATTAGGTGAGGCAGGTGTATACGTAACTAAGCCTAAGGGTTATGCAGTGATTGAGAGGTCTAAGGCGTATCAAAAAGTTGTGGTCATAACCCTAGGTAAGCTCGTAGACTGCACCTTAGATGATGTCAAGAAGTTATTGGAGTCCTATAGAATATACAATGCTTTAGTGAAGATATACGGCGAAGTAACCTTGGAAGATGTGGAGAAGAGCATCCTCGAGAATGTGACTTACAAACCCACCATAATCATAGCCAATAAATCGGACCTAGTCGACGAGTACGACCTTAACAACTTCTTGGGAAACGTTAAAGCATCTTACCCGTCAATACCGATTGTAGTGACGTCTGCTAGGACAGGCTATGGGTTGGGCGAGATCCCTAAGCAACTCTTCAAGATCCTCAACATAATAAGGATCTACGCCAAGGAACCTAACAGCGAATCGCCCTCACCTAAACCCCTCATACTTAAGGGTGGTGCAACAGTTTCTGAAGCCGTAAAACAACTGAGAAGTGAGTTACTTCAATACTTCAAGTATGCTAGGATTTGGGGTCCATCAGCCAAATACCCTGGCGAGAGGGTTGGGTTGGAACATAAGTTAATGGACGGCGACATAATCGAAATCCACACGAGGATCAAAGCCATTTAAGATCCGTTAGAGATTACCATTAGGATATAAGGCACTGATCAGCTAAATTATTTGGATACTACCACAGGGTAGGGCTCATGAGTAACTTAGTACATTGTGAGATATGTGGCACCACGATTGAGAGGAGATCGTCGAAGATAGTTTACGTTGAAGGGGCTAAACTTATTTTATGTCCATCATGTTATGCGAAAATGAATAAGAAACTGACCTCGGAGCCCATTAAGACGCAGATGGAGGTTAAGAAAGCTACATCACCTAACATTCAAAGAACCTCGAGACCTAAGGATGTTGTTAGGGATGAGTACGAGGTAGTAGATGACTTCGCAGCCAGGATAAAGAACGCTCGCGAGACCCTTGGATGGAGTCATAAAGTGCTGGCAGAAGCGGTGAGGGAGAGTGAGAACGTCATTAAACGCCTGGAAAGCGGTAGGTTAGTTCCCACGATAGAGTTAGCAAGGAAGCTTGAGAAAGTCCTAAACATAAAGTTGCTTGAGCCTGTCATCGAAAAAAATGATTACGTAGTAACTGATAAGAAGTTATCTAAAGAGCTCACGCTAGGTGATATAGTTAACATAAGGGAGAAGAAGTAGGTACCCGACTTTATGAACAGCTGTAACGTCTTAGTAGTCGCTCTAGATGAGGACCTGGATGAGGTTAAGGCGTTAGTTAAGACCTTAGGCCTAAACATCGTGGGAGAAGTAGTTGTTAAGAACGGGAAAAGTAGTAGTAACTACTACTTAAGCAGGGGTAAGTTAGGCCTCCTGAAAAAACTCATATCCGATCACCAAGTTGGTAAGGTATACGTATACGATGAGTTGAAGCCCAGGCAACTGATAAACCTTACTAAGGAGTTGAAGGTCAGCATATCGGATAGGGTTGGACTCATACTTGAGATCTTCGCACTGCATGCAGGTTCCAGGGAGGCCAAACTCCAAATAGAGATGTTAAGGTTAAAGCACGAGTTGCCGTTGATTAAGGAGTGGGTACGCAGGGCTAAGCTGGGAGAGCTGCCCGGATTCCTCGGGCCTGGTGGATACGCAACCGACGCGTACTACTACAGCGTGAGGAGGAGGTTTGCGAGGATCAAGGAAGAGCTTCAAAGGCTTAGGGATAGGAGGAACTTAGAGAGGGTTAAGAGGTCTAGCTACGGCTTCCCGCAGGTGGCCATATCCGGCTACACTAACGCCGGGAAAACGACGTTATTCAACACATTAACAAATGAGAGTAAACCTGTTGGTAGGGGTATGTTCACGACTATATCGCCTAAGGTTAAAGGCGCATTAATTAATGGTAGGAAAGTGATCTTCGTGGACACCGTCGGATTCATTAGGAAGGTACCTGCAGATGTTATAGAGGCTTTCTACGCAACCCTTGAGGAAATTGCTGAGTCAGACCTAACAGTGCTCCTACTTGACTCCGCTGAGGACCTGAACGTGATAACCGATAAGTTGAAGGCGTCATTAGAGGTCTTAAACAGGATTGGCTACGTAGGCAAACCGATAATAGTCGCGCTGAACAAGATCGATTCCATAAGTGATGAGGAGGGACTGAGCATGAAACTAGGGGCTGTGGAGGACTTTCTGAGCAACAACTATAAGTGGGAGTGGAGGGTGATACCGCTCTCAGCCCTCAAGCAAATAAACCTAGACCTCCTCAAGGAAAGCATCTCAGAGCTCGTCACGGGGGTACCATGAAGGTCTACGTGCTTAGGTTGGGTCACAGGCCGGTGAGGGATAAGAGGATCACAACACATGTGGCGTTGACGGCAAGGGCTTTCGGTGCAAGCGGTTTTGTACTAGCTGAAACTAATGATGAAACCGTTGTTAGGTCTGTTGAGAAGGTACGTAGCATTTGGGGCGGTGCTGACTTCAAAATAATGAGTGGGGTGGACCCCATCTCATACATTAACGAGTGGAAAAGTAATGGGGGCTTAGTGGTTCACTTAACTATGTACGGCATCCACGTGGATGAGGTTATCAGTCGATTGAGGTCCTCAGGTAAGGATCTGCTGGTGGTTGTGGGGGCTGAGAAAGTGCCCGGCATCATATACGAGTTAGCCGATTACAATATAGCCATAGGGCATCAACCCCATTCTGAAGTTGGGGCGTTGGCTGTATTCCTAGACAGATTATTTGAGGGTAGGGAATTACACTTTATTTACTCCGATGCTAAGATACGTATAGTGCCTAGTGAAAAAGGTAAGGTGGTGGTGCGGTGTGGTTGAGGAATTGAAGGACCTACTAGAATTCGTCAAGATGTTTTGCGGTGAGCTATGCTGCGATGTGTTTAAGATCTTGGTTAGGGACTCCTCCGAATTCGTAGATGAGGAACTAGCCTCCGAGATGGGCATCAGCGTTAACGAGGTGAGGAAGGCCCTCTACGACTTGCAGGCCCTAGGGGTAGTGACTTACCGTAGGGAAAAGGATGAGAATGACGGAAAGTTCGTCTATTACTGGTACGCTGACATCGAACACTTGAATCAACTACTCCTACGTAGGAAGAGAACCGTTTTGAGGAGGCTTGAAGACAGGCTTAAGTTGGAGGAAGAGAACTCCTTCTACGTGTGCTTCCGGGACGACATAAGGCTACCCTTCGATGAGGCTTTAGAGAACGAGTTCAGATGTCCTAGATGTAACGCACCTCTGGAATTCACTGAAAACCACGAAATCAAGAAAAGACTTAGAGAACTGATCCTCTGCCTTCAAGAGGAAATATTTAATGAGGAGAGGTCCCTCACTCGTTGACCTGTTCAGCGGTGCGGGAGGTTTTGGCAGGGGCTTTCTGGACTTAGGGTTTAACATCTTACTCGCCGTGGATGTGAATAGGGCGGCTGCAAGGAGTTATAAGGCGAACATCCCCACCGCAACAGTTCTATGTGAAGATTTGAGGGATCTCTCATGCGATGACTTAAGGTACATGATTGGGGGAGCTGAGGTCGATGTGGTTATAGGTAGCCCGCCATGCGAACCCTTCACGGCGGCTAATAAGGCCCGTATGAAGGAACCCCTCGACAGGCTTTATGGAGACCTCGAAGGTTCGTTGGTCCTAACATACATAGGGTTCGTTGGATGCCTTAAACCTAAGGTATTCGTGATGGAGAACGTCCCGGCAATACTTGAAGATGGTTTAAGGTCCGCGCTGAGTGATGAGATAAGGTCCGCGGGCTATAAGGCCTACTTCAATGTTCTAAGGGCTGAGAGGTACGGCAACCCGTCGAGGAGGACCAGGGTCTTCATCTCGAACATTCCTTTGAAGCCTAAACCGGTTGAGTCGGTTGTGACGGTCTTAAACGCGATTAAAGACTTGCCGGAGCCGTCGGAAGACCCGGAGATACCTAACCATGAACCGCCCCCTAACTTCAGCTACAGGAAGCTTAGGAGGGTTGCAAGACTTAGGTGGGGGTCCGGCCTAATCATGTATGAAGGAGCTGAGAAACTCATACCTAACCTAATTAAGTTAGATCCCCACAAACCCTCCCCTACGGTCCTAGGTGCTTCGAGGTTCATCCACCCGTTTGAGCTAAGGTTACTGACTGTCCGGGAACAGGCTAGGCTGATGAGTTTTCCGGACGACCACGTGTTCCTAGGAAGTAGGGACGAACAGTACAATCAGGTTGGGGAGGCCGTGCCGTACATCCTCTCTAAGGCGCTGGCGGAGGAGGTGCTTAGGTTCCTGAGTACTTAAGTCTGCAAGGAATACACAATTTTAAAGCCCCTAAACTAGTTAGCAACGGTGCCTCAATGGTTAAGGGTCTCATCGTGGTAGCTAACAACGCATCAAGCCCTCAAAAACTGGTGGACGTCGCTAAGGTGGTCTACAACTTCGAGTACCCTGACCTAGTAAGCGCTCTGGTCGTCACAAAACCTGTCGGTACTGCAGCACAGGTGGGCGTCCCAGAAATCAGTAAGTTAGCTTATAAGCTGGGTAAGCCGCTGATAGTACTTCCGTCGATTAGTGAAGCAGTTGAACTCCTGAAACCTAGTAAGATATACCTGATTTGTAAAAGTGATGATTACCAACCGCTTGAAGCTGTTGATATCGTAGATAACTCTATGTTAGTAGTCTCATGCAGTGAAACAGGATTCATCAGAAGTGAACTTGCCTTAGGAACCCATGTCTTCCCAAAACACTTTAACTCAGGTATAGGACCGGCGGCTGAAGTAGCCCTCACGCTGTACTCAATAGCCCTTAGGAACTCCCAACATCGACATCAAGTACTTTAACCGCTGACCAGTTCGGTTCCTTCAGGACCGTCTACAACTGATGATTCGCCGCGCCGTTTAATGGTGTGGTAAACACATTTGAAAAATCTGTAAAGGACTTTACCCTCAGCCTTCGTGAGTAATGCCTTGCTCAGAACATGCCTTAAAACTACTTCAACATCGGACCTATTTAGGCCTAGGTCTGCGGCCACCTCCCCAGCATAATTAATGATGTAGTTTAAGTGTTCCTTACTGGTTAAGCTCCCATATACAGGACGTTGCAGTGCTTTAGAGCTGAGTAATTCGTAAAGCACTATAGCGACAGCGTGTGAGAGGTTAAATACTTTGTACTCACTCCCCACGTCCACACTCATGACTAGGTCGCATTCTCTTAACTCGTTCCTCGTCAGTCCAACACTTTCACGTCCGAACACCAACGCCACTAGATCATAGTTAGACGCTATAGTGGCCAAGTGTTTAAGGCTTATCGATTGGCGAACAATATCTGAGTCAACGTCGTAGTGGGAGGTGGTGCATACGGAGAGGTCTGACCCCTTAAGGCATTCACCTAAGGAGCTGACAATCCTAACCTCCTTGGCCAGGTCTGACCCCTTAGCCGCGAAGTTCAGGACCTCCTCATCAGTCACATTGAATTTAGGGTTCACAACGCATATATCGTTTACTTCAAAGTTCTTCGCAAGCCTCAATATGAATCCCATGTTCACCCTACCCTCAGGTTCAACTAAGACCAGCCTTAACCTCATCCCACATACCCGCAGGCCTAACTCACGTGATCATGTATTTATCGTACAACTTCCTCAGGTAGTTTATGTACATGACACCTCCAACATCTGGAGGAGGTTCCAAGAACAGGTAGTACCTATCGCGTCCCTGTATCTCTATCAGTATCCTGTCCACAATTAGTTTGGCCGGGTCGACTATTTTCGTTCGTTGCTGTAAATCCTCGAAGGACTCGAAGTGTTTCTTCTTCCTTTCCTCGAGTATTAACCACATGGACTTCTTTCCAATGCCCGGCAGTAGCTCAAGGGAGTGGAGCTTCAGCGTGACGGGCTCTGCGACGTTGAAGAAGTCTACGAACACCCACTCCTTATCCATGATTATCTTCCTAATTGCTTCTGGGAGGAAGCTCTTAGCCACTGAAGTCAGGTCGTTGTACGTCACGGTACCGTCCCACACGTAATCTACCTTATCCCTCAACTCCTTCTTAGAGAAGCTCACTAAAACCCTCTCACCCTGCGTTAAGTATACCCTAGGCTTGGGATGGAACTCCAACAGCGTGAAGTACTTATCACCTATGGCCTGCGCTATCGGTTTAACCCTATGAGATGGGTGATGGATATCTACAGGATTTCCATTAGGTAGAAAATCGAGTACTATTGCGTACTCCTCCTTAAACACCCTCCTACTAACGTCTCTGGGTTTGTGCGAGCTCAAAACAATAACACCGAACTAATCCTTAGTTCGTTGCCGGCAACATCCACTTAAAATCTCTAAAATCCTCTCAAGTTCTTCAGACTCGAAGACCTTGCTCTCAAAGTTAAGTAAAACCCTGACCTCATCCACAGAACCTGGACAATTATTAACTAACATCACGGCGGTGACTTCTTTCAAGCCCAGCTTGACTAACTCCTCAACAACTTCACCGCCGTTAACACATCTAACCATCTTAGAGGCGTACTCGTAAACCCTTGAAACCATGTGGCTGAACTCCTCTCCAGAGCTCATTAAATTCTTGAGGAGTTCCGCTACCTCAGAATACGTTAGGTGCCTATACGAAAGTAATTCCATACCGGACCCTGCTAGGAAGGCTTATGAGGCCTTAAATGCTCTGGCATCACGTAGAGTAACTTCCTCTTATCACCTAAGAAAACCTCAACGGCATATGCCCTGCCACGCCTCCCGACAACAGTCCCTACCTTACCGTAATACCTCCTATGGGGCATGCCGAAATGTATCGCTGGATTAGGTACTATACAGACCTTACCCCCCACACTATACTCTATCATGAGCATGCTTAGGGGTGGCACACTACCCCTCTCCCTCACACTCTTCTTCAATATGTTCCTTGTTTTACGTCTGAGACCCTGAGATGCTTTGACCATTGCTGTCACCAACTAACCAAGTATTTTCTACATTTAAAATTTATATAGGTTCCTATGCTGGAGGCTCAGTAAAGGATGTCAACGACATCAATCTCTAAAACATCTAACTCCGTGCCCAACACCTCTGCGATGCTTGGAGATGTCCTACCACCATCTCCATGGACAAACTCCCTAACATACATGTCCCCATCACACATTACCAACATCTCCAGGAGGTGCCCGCCGAGCACCCTTGACTTAACTCCGTAAACCTTCCTCATATGTGTTGAGTTCCCCCTCCTCCCTAAAGCCCTTGTAGGGGTTCTCTGCTCTACGACCCTATTAGAAAACTCACGTGCTAGGACTTCAGCTGAATCACTGCCTAGGGGGTTCTTTGAAAGTGTAAGGACCCTGTAAACCTTCACTGACTTCTTAGACTTAACCTCCCTCAAGTGCTTCCGGTCGACGAATTTGTCAAGGAACACGAACAGTAGGTCATTACGCGTTATTGCTTTACCTAACTCCTCAACCCTCGCCGTCTTATCCTTAACGTTCTTAAACTCCAGAACTAACGGCCTACCATTACCTAAAATCCTAACATCCACGTCCTCACGGCCAACCGAATGTATCTGAAACGCTTCAGCTCCTAATAACCTAGCAACCGGCTCAACCACGTCCTCCACCGCTAGCGGGCGCCTTCTGATCCCGTCCTTAGAAACCCATCTAACCTGGGATATGTTCCTACCTAACTTAACGTACCTGCACAGTATATAGGTAGGTGTTGTAACTACCTTCACCTCCAAGGCATCTAAGTCCACTAACACTGATGCGTCGGGGTGCTTGAACTCCGGTTCAAGACCTGTCAACGCCTTAACCTTCTTACCTAACTCCCTCTTCAACTCCCTTCGAATGCTTTCCCATGAGTCTAAGTTAAATTCCGAAATTATGTCGAGCTCCCTCCTCTCCATCTCGGACCCTTTGCGGATGCTGATGACGAAGTTCCTAACCCTAAACCTGCTCAACTCCGAAACCGCCTCCTCCGCAAGCCTGCTGATCATCCATTCAACCTCACCAGAACATACGTAACACTTCCTCCTAGCCGGCACAGTGCCTAAGTACCTACTGATGAGTTGCGGCATAACCCCGACGTTGTCTGAGACCTCCCTCAACATGTTTAAGTTCGCTATGTTTGCTGAGACAAGCCTGTGTAACTCCATTAGGAGTAAGGTCTTTATGGCGTTGCCCCTAGTTATATTGCTTAACCCCAAGCCGTACTTAGCGAACAACCTACCCAAACACCTACTACATAGGGGGTACCTACGCAGGATCTCAGCAGACTTAGACAGTATATTACAGTCTAAGGGGCTCATACCCTTAATCCTTCAGTCCCTAACCTGCTTAGAAGACCTCTCCTCCTCCTTAAATCCTTAATCAAACGCTTTAGCTGTTCGTAGTACTTTATGAGCTCCTCCACATCACTCACCGAAGTTCCGGACCCCATCGCAATTCTCCTCATCCTCCTCCTATCAATTATTGAGGGGTTATCCAACTCCTCGTAGGTCATGGATTCAATGATGCTCATCCACTTCTTAATCTTATCCTCAGAAAGCCTTATCTGATCATCCGATAAAGTCGAAAGGAGGGACAAACCTGGTATCATTTCTAAGACCTTCCTCAGGGGACCTAACTTCCTCAGAGACTGGAGCTGCAGGTATATATCCCTTAAACCGATCTTACCGGTAGTCACCATTCTCTCAATACGTTTCTCAACCTCCTTACTCTCCTCTAACACCTCAAACTTCTTGAGAAGTGCTTCGATGTCACCTAAACCCAGTAACCTACCTACGAACTTCCTAGCGTTGAACGCCTCGATGTCTTCTAACTTCTCACCGTCGCATACGAACTTAATCCTAGCGCCCGTAGCCGCAACCGCCGAGAGTGCGCCGCCACCCTTAGCGGTGCCGTCTAACTTAGTCACTACTATGGAGCCTATGGGCGTGTATTCATGAAACCTCCGAGCCAGGTCATAAGCCTTCTGACCCATGTACGCATCGACGACCAGTAAGACCTCGTCAGGTCTTATAGCTCCTGCCAGATCCCTCATTTCCTCGAGGAGTTTCTCCTCACTCCCGTAGCCATGCCTGCCCGCAGTATCCACTATGATTACGTTACATTTTAACTCGTTAACGAGTTTTGAGATACCCTCCTTAGCAATCGCTACTGGGTTACTACCACTCCTGTCCCCGTAGAAGGGTACTCCAACACTCTCTCCTAACTGCTTCAGTTGGTCGTAGGCGGCGGGCCTATACGTATCAGTAGTTATCAGTCCAGGCCTGTAGCCTAACCTCTTATAGTATAAAGCTAGTTTACCAGCTGTGGTTGTCTTACCTGAGCCCTGGACGCCTACTAACATGATCGTGTAGGGTATCTTACTCGGAACTGCCTGTGCTTCCCCCTCACCACCGAACAAATCAACGAATTTATCGTAAACTATCTTGATGAACCACTCCCGCCTCAGCACACCTGGCGGCGGCTCGGATTTAAGGGCTGCCTCACGGATCTCCTTAGTGAACTCGAACACTAGCTTAACGTTCACATCAGCCTTAATTAAAACCTTCTGAAGCTCTTTAACAAATTCCTCAACAGCCCTCTCATATGACTCGCTACCCTTCAGGAAGGACGTAACTAAATTCCTAACTGCCTCTAAGCCTTTCATCAAATTCACTTAGTCCTCATTATCTTCCTCCTACCCATGATGACCCAGTATTCTACCTCAACGCCTGGAACTAACTTACCGGCTAAATCGCCTGTAGGTAGCTCGGCCTCAAACGTCTCATAAGTCTCTAAATCCATCAACTGTACCGCATCACCCGTAGTCGCTATTACTTGGGCGGACCTCTTATCGATTATAGGTACCTCAACCCTCTGATCTACTGGGGCAACCACGGTCTTCTTATCACCTGTGAACAGACCTATAGCGACTACGTGTGCCTTAGCGCTTCCATGCTTACCGGTCTTAGCCCTACTAACCTCCACTATGCGGCAAGGTTCTCCATCAATTACTATGAAGCTCCCCTCACGTAGATCGCCTAGTTCAGCATATGTAGTACTCATTACCCACACCCTCCATACTATTTCCTTAGGAGTCTTTTAAAATTCTTCCGCATCGTTTGAACACGCGAGGATTAGCTCAAGGAGGTGTGAGCAATACTCGTTATATATAAAGTTTTAATGCCTTGTTACTCAATTTATCTAGGTTACATGTATGTTATATGGATACTCATCCAGAATCCTCAAGATCAACCTCACCACCCGCACCATTATTAAGGAGGAAGTCCCAGAGCAGTACTTAAAAGAATACTTAGGAGGCTTAGGGTTAGGTGCTAGGCTCTACTACGACTTAGTTCCGCCGGACGTGGAGCCCTTAAGCCCTGAGAACGTTGTCTTCTTAATGACAGGCCCTGTTCAAAGCACTTTGATACCGGGCTCCGGTAGGGGTTTACTCATATCTAAATCACCCCTCACCAACAGGTTCTTCAGCTCCAACTTCGGCGGATACCTGACGAGGGAGTTAAAAGAGGCCGGATATGACGGGGTAGTAATAACTGGTAAGTCAGACGAACCCCTCTACTTAGTGATTGACGATGATAACGTAGAACTTAGAAGTGCCTCCAGACTATGGGGTATGAAGACGTATGAAGTCCAGGAAGAAATCAAGGACGAGCTGGGTGATAAAAAGTACCAGGTTGCATGCATAGGTCCTGCAGGCGAGAACTTAGTCAGGATATCAGCCGTCATCCACGACATACATGCGGCTGGACGGGGCGGTATAGCGGCAGTGCTGGGTTACAAGAAGTTGAAGGCAATTGCCGTGCGCGGTAGTAAGAAGGTCGAGGTGGCATACCCAGATGAAATAGTAGTATTCTTCAGGGAAATATCTAAGAAGGCCAGGAACCACCCGTTCCTGGTCAAGTACGGAACTACAGCCGTCATGGATACTGTGAATAAGTTGGGAGGTTTGGGGACCAGGAACTGGCAGACTGAGGTGTTCGAAGGTGCATCAAAGATAAGTGGTCAGACGACGATACCCAATCATAAGGTCAAGGATGTAGCGTGCGCGTTTTGCCCAATAGGCTGCGCCAAGATCCAGGAAATAAGGGAGGGGAAGTACGCAGGAATTTGGGCTAAAGGGCCTGAGTACGAAACCTTATACTCTTTAGGTTCTATGGTGAGTGTCGACGACTTCCCAACAGTGGTCGCAGCCGCTAGGAGTTGCGATGAGTTAGGGCTCGACACGATATCAACCGGTGTTACAATAGCTTTCGCGATGGAGGCATATGAGAAGGGGGTCCTCAGCAAGGAGGAGTGCGATGGCTTAGAACTGAGGTTCGGTAACGGGGACATCTTAGTCGAGTTAATTGAGAGAATTGGGTATAGGAAGGGTTGGTTAGGCAACCTACTTGCTGATGGAGTTCTGAGGGCTTCTAAGATCATTGGATGCGGCTCCCAGACATACGCCATGCACTTTAAGGGTTTGGAGTTGGCTGGTCATTCACCTAGGGCTGTGAAGGCCTGGACATTGGGGTACTCGGTCGGTTGGAGGGGTGGCTCCCATCATGATGCAAGGCCGCATGACATAGAGTACGCGAACCCTGTTGAGGTCAGGGCTTTCTCAATTGATGGAAAGCCAGAGATAATACGCGATACCATCCTCAGAGTTATGATCGAGGAGTGCCTAATTACGTGTAGGTTCTTCAGCGGGTATTACGGTGTGAGGCTACCGAGTGAAACACACTGCAAGATAATCAAATTAGTTACCGGTTGGGAACCAACCCTAGGGGAACTGATGACGGTTGCTGAAAGGGTTAGGAACCTGATAAGGGTTCTGGAGGTTAGGGAAGGATTTAGTGGCGATGCGGATAGGAACGCCCCGCCCCCCAGGATCTTATACGAGCCCATACCTGAAGGACCTTCTAAAGGAGCCCACACGACCCCCAAAGAGTTTAAGCTAATGCTGAGCAGGTTCTACGAACTCATGGGCTGGGATGTTAAGACAGGCATACCTAGGGAAGAGAAACTCAAGGAATTAGGCCTAGCATTCACTTTAAATCAACTTAAGAAGTAGGAAGTCGTAAATGCCTAGAGTAGTAGTCGAATACATGCTGAGGTTTAGAGATATAGTAGGTAGGGGTAGGGACGAGGTGTTGCTAGAGGAAGGGGCCACTGTCAGCGACCTCATAAATCTACTGCAGAGAATGTACGGTGATGAGTTGGAGAAAGAGTTCCGAAATCCGAGCGGTGATGAGGTAGGAGGTAACGTGCTCATAATATTGAACGATAGGGTGGTAACCGATAAAGAGCTAGGCACAGTGCTAAAGGATGGTGATGTAGTGACCCTAACATACGTCGTTTTCGGTGGGTAACTAATTTGTGTGGAATAGTTGGTATAGTGCTCAAGGAGAGGGGGCTCCTCCTAAAACCGCTTGGAGCAGTGATTAAGGAATGTCTTAAGAACTTAGAGTACAGGGGCTATGACTCGGTAGGATTTGCAATACTGTCAGATGACACACTAATCGTTAGGAAGAGCAGGGGGAAGATAGATGATGTGGTCTCAAAGCTGTCGTTCGATGAATTCGACGGCACCTGCGGCGTGGGCCACACTAGGTGGGCTACGCATGGAAAGCCGAGTGATGTTAACGCACATCCACACATCGATTGCAGTGGGAGGGTGGCCGTAGTACATAACGGTATTATCGAGAATTACCTTGAGATAAAGGAATTACTGATTAGTAGGGGTCACGTGTTTAGGAGTGAGACGGATTCCGAAGTGGTGGCCCACCTCATAGAGGAGTTTAAGGGACAGGGCTTCAGCCCCTACGAAGCGTTTAAGAAGGCTGCGTCACTCCTAAAGGGCTCATACGCATTATCGGTTTTGGACTTAGATGACCCCGGTAAAATATTCTTCGCCAAAAACACCTCACCCTTAGTAATCGGGGTGGGGAGAGGAGTTAAGTTCGTCTCAAGCGACATACCAGCACTCCTTGACTACACCAGGGACGTGGTTGTGGTGCAGGATGATGAGATAGGTTACGTATCGGAGGACTCGGTGGTCATTGAGAAACTAATTAATAAGAACTACGAATTCGACCGAAGCCCACCTGACACGGAATTAGTTGACTATAGATCGCGGATTAGGTACATAGATTGGACACCTGAGATGGCTAAGAAGGGCGGCTTCCCACACTTCATGCTTAAGGAAATACATGAACAACCGCAGGCAGTTGCGAACACCCTGATCTCTTTATCGGATGGTTTGGAGGACATAATTAAGTTGATCTCTGAGGCTGAAAGGGTATTAGTCGTTGGTTCAGGTACGAGTTACCACGCATCAATTATCGGGAGCATACTCCTCAACAGATTGGCTCACATAAAAGCACATGCCTTAATATCATCTGAGGTTAGGTGGGTTGCTGATAGCGTGGATGATGAGGACTTAGCGATAGTTGTGAGCCAGTCTGGTGAGACCATAGATACGCTCCTAGCAGCACGTGAGTTGAAAAGTAGAGGTGCTTTAACGGTGGCTTTAACTAACGTGATCGACAGTGCCTTAGCGAGGGAATCACATCTGAAGATATACACTAGGGCTGGTCCCGAGATAGGTGTGGCTGCAACTAAGACGTTTGCAACTCAGGTAGTTGCCCTGAGCTACATGGCTGTGAGGTTGGCTGAGAAACTTAAAACGGTGCCCGAAGGTAAGTTATCAGATCTTAAGTCCGAGATGAGGAAACTGCCTGAGATCATGTCGGTCACGATAGCCGTGAGCGAGCCTAAGGCCAGGGCACTCTCAGGAGTTATAAGTGCGAAGAATAGCATGTACTTCTTAGGAAGGGGTCTGGGTTTACCAACATCCATGGAAGGCGCTCTGAAGCTTAAGGAGGTGGCATACGTGCACGCCGAGTCCTACCCAGCAGGTGAAAGTAAACATGGACCCATAGCGCTAGTGGATGAGGGGTTCCCAGTAGCTTTTACCATCCTGGGCGATGAGTTGGAACTGATATTAAGCAACGTCGAGGAAATGATTGCTAGAGGTGCTTGGACGTTAGCTGTAGTCCCTAAAGGACTTAACAAGATCTCGAAGTACTTCAACTACGCCTTCGAGCTCCAACCACTTCAACACGAGTTGGCACCAGCGGCCTATGTTATACCGTACCAACTCATAGCTTACTACACAGCGGTCGCTAGGGGCTACGACCCGGACAAGCCGAGGAACCTGGCTAAAACTGTTACCGTCGTGTAGGTGGTTGTTTTGGAGAGGGCTATAGTTCTAGTAGGAGGTGTTGGGAGCGGTATTAAATTAGTAAGCGGTGGTATGCCTAAGGCATTGCTTAAGGTTGCAGGCAAATCCGTGGTTGAGAGGGTTATTGAGAACTTACTAGCGTGTGGTTTGAAGGAGGTCGTGTTAGTCTCGGACCAACCCACGTTATTCGAAGACGTAACCGTGAAGTACGGGGATCTGATCGACGTGCAGGTAGTTAAGCAAGTCGGTGCAGGTATTAGGGACGCTATCCTATCAGCTAAGGACTTCATCGATAAGGCATCGCTGCTGATCTACGGCGACACACTAGTCCCCCACGATGCGTATAAGATGATAATGAACGCGTACGTAACGTACGGCAAGCCCACAATCATGGTAGTACCCGAGGAAGACGTCAAACTTTACGGTGCGGTAACCCTTGGTGAGGGTAACAGGGTAACAGACTTCGTTGAGAAACCTTCCTCGGACGTGGAGGGCGCTTACGCGTACGGCGGCGTAGCAGTATTCGATAAGGAGTTAGTTACGGCTTTAGAGGAAGAAGCGGATGTGGACACTGCCTTAAGGAAGTACATAAGTAGGAAGGTCCTGAAGGCGGCTATTTGGAGCGGTTGGTGGGTTGATATAGGCCTCCCATGGGACCTACTTAAAGCCAACTACTACATACTCAGCGAACTAGACGGGGTTAAGATATCCTCTAGGGCATCAATCGCCCCAACCGCGGTTGTTAAGGGCCCACTAATAGTTGAGGAGGACGCTGTGATAGACCATTACACAATCCTAGAAGGCCCCGCATACGTGGGTAAGGGAGCGGAGGTAAACGCGTATTCACTCATAGGTAAGTACACCTCACTGGAAGAGCTGACCTACGTAGACGTGTACACTGAGGTGTTCTGGAGCTCGATCCAACCAAAAGCGGTCATTGGTGCAGCCTCTCATATATACCTAACAGTTGTTGGGAGCGAGGCAATCGTTGAGGGAAACGTAGCCATATCACCTGACATAAGGAAAGACCTAATACTCAAAGCGATGAGCCGTAGGACAATAACCCTTAGCAAGTCACTCCAAAACATGCTCAAGCAAACGCCGCACGTAGGAAGCAAGACCAGAGTCAGGGCCGGAACGATATTGAGGGCGGAAGCTATGAACAGAACCGGTACCCCAACCTGAGGAAGTGAACACCGCGCAAGTGGCGGCCCCCATGGCGCCTACCGCACAGCTCAACTGTGTCGCGGCCGGGATTTGAACCCGGGTCATGGGCTCTCCACACGTAAGGTCGGTTCGACAGGCCCACATACTAGGCCGGGCTATACTACCGCGGCATTCGGGGGCCTAAACAGAAAGAGTAAACTCAAGCTTATAAATTTTACAACCAGCAAACACGCTGAGGGCAACCGACCATTGAAGCAGACTGGTAAATACGTACCCCCGGCCAATGAGAGATTCAGACCCCGCAGCCAACACGAAGAGTTTCCACACGTTAAGGCGTCACCGGCGAGCATTTGAAGACAAAAGCTCTCATGCTTGAGGTGTCGCTGCCGAATTAACGTTGGGCACCCGTAAGGGGCTGAGGAAATGACCGGAGGATTATGTAGTGGGCCCGCGGGGATTCGAACCCCGGACCTCCGCCGCGTCAGGGCGGCGTCCTAACCAGCTAGACGACGGGCCCACCGACACTATCTTTAACGCCAGCCGTATTTTAAACTTTTCATTAAGGGAGTTTCCCAACCCGTTGATGATATGCCCATATTCTAAGTTATTCAGCCGAAGTGAGTGGACGTAACGAACTGTGATTTAGATGTTTCTAATAGGCTAGCCGTCGTTGTCTCTGCCCCGATACAGTTAATAGAGGCGTTGCTTTTAGATTATTCGGTGGTGTTGGTGAGTCTCCTTTACTGGCCTGGGTGCACCACCTCTTACTTACTTCCCAATCTCTCTGATGAAGTTAGTAGGTTGTTGAGGAGGTTAGGAGTTGATTTTAAGAGCGCTGGTAAGGGGAGGTGCTGTGGCTATCCGTTAGCGCTTGTCGGGGATTACGAATCGTTCAGGAGTTTGGCCTCCGATGTAGTGGAGTTTATCAGGGCCGAAGGGGCTGAGGAAGTTATTACGAACTGTCCCGGCTGCTTTAGGTGCTTTAACGAGTTCTACCCCAAGTTTCTAGGTGGGATACCATTTAAGGTGATGCATTCAACCCATCTCATCTACGAGGGGATTAAGGCAGGTAGGCTTAAGTTTAGGGATGGAGTTAAGATGCGTGTCACTTACCACGACCCATGTGACTTAGGCAGGCACTCAGGTATCTACGACACACCTAGGGACATATTAACATCCATTCCAGGGGTTGAATTGGTTGAGATGGTTAGGAGTAGGGAGGGTTCGAGGTGTTGCGGTGCCGGAGGAGTTCTAAGGCTCTCATTACCTCAGCTCTCAACTCAGATCGCAGTCACTAGGATTAAGGATGACGTTTCACCGCTGGGCGTTGACGCGGTCGTTACGGCGTGCCCAACATGTGTTAAGAGTCTGAGAGACGGTGTTTCAATCAGCGAGCTACTCTACGGCACTAAATCTTACGAGGTATTGGATATTACGGAGTTCGTGAACATGCTTATTGAGAGAGTTGATTAGTATGAGTTCGTGGTTCGAATCGTATAAGGATGAATTAACCAGGGAGTTGGAGAACGAAGTACTTAAGGTGGCTTTAGAAAGGTTCACCAGGACTTACTGGGAGAAACGTAACGCAGCCCTTAGGAAGTTACCCTACTACAACTACTACAGGAAGAGGGCTAGGGAAGTCAAAACGTGGTCCATAGAACACTTAGATGAACTCCTTAAGGCGACTAAAGAAAACATAGAATCGTTAGGCGGTTCATTCTACATTGCTAAGAGCGCTGAAGACGCTGTTAGGTATGTGAGTAAGGTGTGTGAGGCATGCAACGCCAGATTAGTCGTTAAGTCGAAGTCGATGGTCACTGAGGAGCTAAATCTTAACGAAGCCCTCATTAGGAAAGGCATTGAGGTTGTGGAGACCGACTTGGGTGAGTGGATAATCCAGTTAAGGTCCGAAAAACCCTCCCACATAATATATCCCGCAATACATTTAACGACTGAGGAAATAGCTAGGACGTTCTCTAAAGTATTTGACATGGAAGTACCTTCAGACGCGTCAAAACTCGTCAGTATTGCAAGGGAGAAGTTGAGGCAGAAGTTCGTGAACGCAACTGTAGGGATAAGCGGCGCCAACGTAATAGCGGCTGATACCGGGACAGTATTTGTGATTGAGAATGAGGGTAATGCAAGGTTCTCAACGAACGCCCCACCAGTACATATATGCGTTTCAGGAATTGAGAAGGTGGTCCCAACAGTTGAGGATGCGTTACTCATCTCCAGGGTCATCACACCGAACGCCACAGGCCAGCTAATGCCTGTCTACATCTCGTTAATCACCGGCCCCAGCAGAACAGCAGACATAGAGCTGAAGCTCACCTTAGGTGTGCATGGACCTAAGGAATACCACATGGTACTGGTTGACAACGGTAGGTCTAGGATGATGGCTGACCCCGACTTCAAGGAGGCATCCTACTGCGTAAGGTGCGGCGCGTGTTTGAGCGACTGCCCAGTATACCGTGAGATCGGTGGGATCGTGTGGAGTTATAGGTACATAGGCGGCATAGGTGCCGTTTGGACTGCGTTCACGCATAGCTTAGAGAAAGCAGCGCCTATGGCGTTCACATGCACAACGTGCGGTAGGTGCAAGGCCATATGCCCTATGGAGATAGACACGCCTAACATGATCCTGAAGCTGAGGGAGAGACTCCTCAAAGCAGGCCTGACCCCGCAGGAGCTGATGAAGGTGTCTGAGAACGTGAAGATTTACGGAAACCCATTCGGATTGAGAAGTTAAGCGGGGGAATCGAAGCACTTGGGGAAAAAATCAGCATTGATTGTTGAGTAAGGGCCCAGCAACTCACTTCTTCTTAATCTTCTCATCGATTTCTTTTTTATACCACTCAACAGCTGATTCGTCTGAGCCCTTGACCAAGTTAGCTAAGTCAGCCTCCAGGTTGGAGGGCTTAATGACGGCCACCCATCCCTCGCCGTAGGGGCTAGACATAAGTATCTTGGCCTGCTTCCTAAGCTGTTCGTTAACCTCAATCACCTCACCGCCTATGGGCGACTCTATAGGGCCTACCCACTTAGCGGACTCCAAAACACCTAAGGCGTCACCCTGCTTGACCTTAGCCCCCTTAGGTTTTAACCTCACGAAAACTATCTGACCAGCTGCCTTAACGCCTACGTCATCCATACCTACTCTGACCCTGTCAGGGCCTTCGATCTTAGCCCATGTGTGACCCTTACGCCAATAATATAAGTCCTCCTTAAGTTCGAACTCCTCGAACTTAACCATATGTGCACCATTAAATACTGGACTTTGATTTAATAAACTTAATTCCGCGCATCTATGCGCTTTATTGAACCGATTTGAAGTGCTACATGGGTAGGTTTTATTGAATTAGTTAAATTTTCTAATCGAAGAAATAATAAATACTGACGCCGGAAATATACTTGGGTATCTCGGAATGAATGTTCCCGAATTAGTAAATGAGTTGAAGAACTTATTGGGCGAGGGTAAGGTCCTCTCAGAAGCTGAGGACCTCTACGTGTACGGATTTGACTCTTCATTAATCTTTAGCGGTACCCCATGGGTTGTGGTGAGAGCACATACTACCGAGGACGTGGTCAAACTACTTAAATTCGCCGACGAACACTCAATACCCATAATTCCTAGGGGTAGTGGCACCAGCCTTACCGGGGCTCCTGTACCGCTAACAGGCGGGATAATCCTAGACCTGAGGGCTATGAACAAGATCAGGGTGTTTGTAGACGACGGTATTGTGGAGGCCGAGGCAGGCGCTACGGTAGATGAGGTCGATAAGGAATGTAGGAAGTACGGGTTCATGTTCCCGATAGACCCGGCAAGTTCTGAAGTAGCTACCATCGGCGGTACGATAGCCAACGATGGTGGAGGTATGAGGGGGGCTAGGTATGGAACTATGAGGAACGTACTCCTCTCCCTTGAGGTGGTGTTGCCGGGCGGTAAGGTACTTCACCTAGGCTCACCTGTCTACAAGCAGGCGTTAGGCTACGAGTTAACCCAGTTATTCGCAGGTTCTGAAGGCACTTTAGGCGTGATCACCAAAGCAGTATTTAAAATAGTTCCACTTCCTGAAAGAATCGGGCGCCTGCTCGCATTCTTCAACGATGTCGAGGACGCAGCCAGAGCCATATTCACTATAAGGCGTAGGGGTCTGAATCCGCTCGTCTTAGAATTCATGGATGATATTACGCTTCAGGCAGTGGATAGCGTGTATAAGCTGGGGCTGCCGGATGCTGCCGCAGCCGTCCTAGCAGACGTTGACGGATATTCGGAATCCATTGAGAGGTTAGTCAACACCTTTAAGAACATATTCTTAGAGCATAAGGCGTTTAAAGTTGAGGTAGCCATGGAGCCTAAAGAACTGGAGAGGATTTACATCGCTAGGAAAGCCGCGTACCCAGCACTCTCGAGGCTCTACCCAGTAGTCATCATAGGGGATGTGTGCGTACCCTTATCCAAACTACCAGCTATGGTGAAAGCCGTTAAAGACGTCTCGAGGAAGTACGAGATACCTATAGCCGCCGTCGGTCATGCAGGTGATGGGAACCTACACACCTTCGTAGGGATGCATTCGACCTCTGGTGATGAATGGGAGAGGGGGCATAAAGCAAACGATGAGCTGGCTTTAATAGCCGTCGAGTTAGGGGGTTCGGCCTCAGCTGAACATGGGGTGGGGGCTCAGAAGAAACATCTCCTAGAGAGGGAGTTAGCGATGAGAGGTAGTGACGAAGTATTACATATAATGAAGAGCATTAAGAAGGTGTTCGACCCGAAGGGGATTATGAACCCAGGGAAATTATTTGATTGAGGTGTCTGCATGGCCACATACAGCGGTGAGGAATTCCTGACTAAGATAAGGAAATACGTAGACGCATGCAAGAAATGCGGTTTCTGCAAGGCTGTCTGCCCGGTGCTTAAAACAAGTGACCACGTTGAGACGTATGGCCCGAGAGGTAGGATGCTCCTACTTCACGGTCTTTGTGAGAGTAAGTTGAAGCCTAGGGAATATCTGGCCCTAAGGCTTTACTGCACCCTATGCGGGTATTGTTCAGTGAAGTGCGTTTCAGGGCTTGAGCTAACTGACGCTTATTTGGAGGGTAGGGCGTACCTACGTAGCAAGGGTGTAATCATAAAGGAAGTAAGTGGTGTGGCTGAAAACATCTTAAGATTAGGTAATCCCTACGGAGTGGACTCAAGCATTAAGAGTATGTGGATCGACTTCCTACCGGAGAGGCCTGCAGGGAACTCGAGAACTCTTTACTGGTCCGGTTGCACCACATCGATCAGGAGGCCTGAAACGGCAGTAGCCGCCCACGAATTAATTACTGAGGTAACGGGGGACAGCGTAAGCGTCTTAGATAACGAGCCGTGTTGTGGTTGGCCCCTATACCTGAACGGGGACTTAGAGGGTTATAAGGAGCAGTTAAGTAAGGCGTTTGAAGCCATTAAAGCATCGGGGGCTGAGGTAGTCATAACGACCTGCCCAGCATGCACGAGATCGCTGAGGGATAAGGCAAAAGAGCTAGGAATACAGACAGACATAAAAGTATACCACATAGTAGAATACCTACACCAACTACTAAAAGAAGGAAAACTACCAAAACTAGAACTACAAGAAACAATAACATACCACGACCCATGCGAGCTAGGGAGGCATATGAAGGTATTGAAGGAGCCTAGGGAGATAATAGAAAGGATTAATGGGGTCAAGTTAGTTGAGATGAGGGGCTCAGGACTTGAGAGCAACTGCTGCGGAGGAGGCGGGCTGTACCTGCCCCTAAACCCCGAGGGCAGCTCTTCGATAGCTCTGAGTAGGCTAAGTGACCTACCGGAAGGGGTTAAGAAGTTAGTTACCGCATGCCCTAGCTGTGAGGTTCAGTTAAGTACGGCGGTCCAGAACGCAGGCCTAGACATTGAGGTGTTGGATATCTCAGAGCTCGTGTTGAGGGCTCTAAACCGTAGCAGTCGGTGAGTCCAACCCTTGTTCCACCTCCTAACACTCTACTTGGATTTGTTCATCAAATTCATTAAAATAAGTTTCGTAGGCTTCGGCGGTGGTTGGGCTATAATTAACTTAATTGAGGAGGAAGTTGTCAGGAATTCTAAGTGGTTAAGTGAGGAGGAGTTCAACGACCTGATAGCTATTGCCGCCTCAACCCCGGGGCCTATAGCACTCAATGCCGCAACATACATAGGCTTTAAGGTGGGAGGGTTTCCGGGCTCCGCAATAGCTTCACTTGCCATAGTCCTACCACCGTTCCTAGTGATCCTTGCAATAGCTTACGGGCTCGCATACTGTGTTGACAACCTGTACGTCAAAGGTTTTCTGAACGGTTTAAAGGCAGTTGTTTTGGGTCTTTTTACGTTGTCGGCTTACTCAGTCGTACGCAGCACTTTAGGCTCCTTCCGCACACCTCACCAAGTCATACTCCTCTTAGTCCTCGCAATCGTCTTCATATTCTTAGTACATAGACTTAAACTGGAAGCCTTATTAGCTGTACTCATTGTAGGGTCAATAGGTGTGTTGGCTACAGTACTTAAGATTTGGTGAAAGAGCTTATTACCACAGAACGCCAATTAATCTCTGGTAAGGGCAATGCTTCAGGCAGAATTCAATGGTGAAGCCAGAATACAGCGCGTCATGCTTAACATGGCTCAAATAAGGCTAAGCCCTGAGGACTTAGCCAATCCGATTTCATTTCAGATAGCCCTATCCAGGATATATGAGAACATCATGAAGGCCTTTGAGGGGGGAGTTAAGTATGCATACGTAGCTGAGGTCAGGTTCAAGGACTCCCTAGGCAATCAAGTGGTCTTCGCAGTCGATCTAGGTGATAACGTGCCTGCAACACCTTCCGAGAAGCTTAAGGCCAGGATCAGCATTGAGTTCTACGATGAAGGCGAGGAAGACAGGTAAGAAGGACTGAACGTCTTAGCAGAATTTAAGAACCTTTAAGGTACGGCTCAGAACCATCGCAGAAGGGAAATGATGATATGAGGGACAGGTATGTTTGCTTAACCCTCGAGACCTACGCCAAGGTGCAAGTATAGATGCACCGACCCCGAAATAACATAACATCAAGGGTTAGAGACGTGAGTTTTAAGGAAGTTGATGAGTACTCAGGCGTTGTTAGGGTTTTAGTTGTGAGGTCGTCCGACCTTGCGAAGGTTTTAAGCACACCTATCGAAGGTGACGAGATATTAGCCAAGTTCGGTAAGATATTTGAGGAAGAGTATGCGTTAGCGAACCACATCTACCTGAGGGGTGGGTACTCACAAACACCTGTCTGGTATGTGAGAAAGGTTGCCTCAAGACTTAAATCCGAGGGAATATACCGTAAGGACTTAATCGTTAAGGCCTATAGAGCTTACTCAGCACTGCTGAGGGCTGGGGTAGTAGGGGAGAAGCCTAGGACAGCCTTCAGGCATTACGCCGACAACATCTTCATAGCCGCTCAGCCAGACCTGTACAAGGAGTCTGAAGGAACCTACTACGAATTCAAGCTCTACCCGATAAACGAATACGCCAGAACGCAGGCGAAACTTTTTGCGTGGGTTTTAGAGACGCCTGTGGTTTTAGTAGGGCTTAAGAAGGGAGTGGGGGGATATTTAACCACTGAGTCGGAGATCCTAGCGCCTCCTGACTCGGTGGACGTAAGTATAGATGTGCTCAGGGCAATTGCTAAGCCGGAGGTATTCTGTACTAAGTTAATGATGCCCCTGAAGTACTGTAGTGAGGAAGTAGAGGAGGACGTTGAGTAATCTCACCTACGGCGTCGTACTTTTCCACGAGGAGCCAGTCGATTTTAAAAAACTCGAATACTCCACTATATCGGGTCAAATTTATGAAGATCTCGTTCGCTAATGCTAGGGTCTGGCGTTACATCATGGTTGGTGTGAGCAGGTTCATAGAGTTCGGCTTACTAACAGTTGATGAAGAAGGCCTAACTTTTAAGGCCATAGACCCTTCAAGAGTTTCCTTAGTAGAGGTCTTCATGCCTAGGGAATCGTTCGACTTGTTCGAGTTGGATAAGAAACTCGAAGCTGTCGTGAATGTGGAGGAATTAGGTAAGATCTTACGCAGCGCTGAGAAGGACGACAAGATATCATTAAGCTTTGGGGAGGCTTCCATGACCGTAGAGTTTGAGAGGAAGGGGGTCAGCAGGGAATTCGTAATACCGATCCAAACAGGTAGTGAGGCTGAGGCAATCCCTGAGCTAAACCTTAACCTAGTCGACAGGTTTAGGGTCCCAGGTAACCTCCTATACGAAGGTATTAGTAGCTTGGAGGGTTTGGGCGATGTCCTAGCTCTGAAGGCCTCTAGTGAAGAGCTTCACCTAATCGTTAGAAGCGACTTAGGCGAGGGGGAGGTGGTCTTCGACGTACCTTCAGGCTCCTTAACAGAGGTTGATGTCAACGAACCTGACGTCGAGGTATCGTACGGTTTGGAGTACTTCACATACGTCAAGTTGGCCATGAGGATCTCCGGAAACGTTGACATATTACTAGGCCCTGAAATGCCCTGCAAGTTGGTTTTCGACCTACCGCAAGGTGTTAAGATGAACTACTATGTCGCACCGAGAGTTGAGTGATAAGACTAAAGGGATCATCAAGGAGCTCTTCAGGAATTACTACCTGAGGGCCGATGTTAAGGTCCCGGAAGACTTCATCATGAGGGAGTTCGCCTTCCAGACGTTTGATAGCGAATCGTATATAAGGCATAAGTCGTTCAACTCATTAGCCCTACTTAAGGAGTACATCGTCTCCATAACGCCCAAGCATGCGTATTTCTCATCAGCCCTCTACAGAGACCCGGGAGCGGACAACATGGACGAAAAGGGTTGGGTGGGCTCGGACCTGATATTCGATATTGATGCTAATGAAATACCTGGATGCATTCCGGTGAAAGTAAGTTCATGCATTGACGGTGAGTGCTACGAAGTTGAACTAATGAGTGGAGAGTGCATTGAGTTGGCTAAGGCTCATGAGCTAGAGCTCCTGGACGTGCTCACTAGTGACTTAGGCTTTACCCGAGAAGAAATCTACGTCCAGTTCTCAGGTAATAGGGGGTTCCACACAAGGGTACATCCTAAAGACCCCTCATGGCTCACCCTCAGCTCATCAGCGAGGAAGGAAATAGTTGACTACTTGAAGGGTACTGAGTTAAACACACGTTACGTAATCCCAGCCGTTGGGAAGGGTGTTAAGGTAAGCCTCCCTAAAACATCGGAAGGTGGTTGGAGGAGAAGGATCTCCAAGAAACTCGCTGGCTCTGTGAGTGAACTCAGCATTGAGTACTTGGAGTCCTTAATCCCTAAGTGTGCTGTGGAAGTTGACGAAAAGGTAACGATAGACATTTCGAGGTTGGTTCGAATCCAGGACAGCTTAAATGGTAAGACCGGTCTCAAGGTAGTTGGGTTAAGCTTTGAAGAGGTCTACGACTTCGAATTGGAGGAGGAGCTTTCCCCATTTACGAACCACTCAGCGATAATACTACCTACAGCCGATGTAAGGGGGGTTAAGGCATTAGGCTATGAGTTGGAGCTCACCAAGTACATGAGCTTCAGAGTTCCTGCAAGCGTGGCAGTCTATCTAGCCCTTAATAAGTTAGCCTACATTATGAAAATACTCTAACACCTAAGGGGGCTGGTTAGGACTGTCCTGAGAAGTGCAGAACTTAGAAATTAACTCGTTCAACGAGGCAATCACATCGTTCACCATATCGTACTTCAAAGAGCCGCGCTGGATCAGTTCCCTGAACTCACCCACATCCACCAACCTGCAGAGCTTACCCTCCCTCTTCACGAGGTCAATACCTAAATCCACGTACTTAATCACGTTGTATGGAAGGAACTCCGGAGGTGTGTTTATGTTTACGTACACCCCCTTCACCCTGCCGTCAGATGAGATGTATTCGTGCTTCACCCACCACCTGCCCTCGCATACCTCAGTGATTATTCTATCACCCACTTCTTTAGCCACCCCTAATCCGTCGTAGATTCCACCACTTAAGACCTCCCTCTCCAGGTTAAGGCATAGCACACCGTCGCTCAACACCTTTAGGATCTTACCCTTACTTAAGCTCACCACACTGCCGTCAGGTCTTACATGACTTATCGATATAACATCGGATTCTAAGAACTTACTTAAGATCCACTCCCTTACGCACCTGCTTAGGGCTTGTGGGTCTAAGTGACGTGACGCCACATCTATCAATTCAATTACGTCTTTGAACGCGTCCTCCATTCCTCTTAGGCGGTGGTGGTAGAGGGCTGTCGGGGTCACCATACCTCTAACGCCGTCTAAGAAATCTTTAGATACTGATGAGAGAACTATCACCGCCACTTTCTCACCCTCATAGACTACGTCTAAGGGTCTGCTCTGAGCAACCGATTTCTCGAGATCATGGAGCCTGATGATTAGATTATCTAACTCCTCTATGACCTTCTTAAGGTCTGCGTCATCAACGTTACTCCTCCAGTGAATGGCATAGCCCTTCCTCACATAACTAGACGATATCATTACTAGGTCCGAGATCCTGTTCTCATTCTTGATGAAGTCACTGAACGTTACCTTATTGCCCCTGCCCACTATGGCGTAGTAGCCGACTACCCTTAACTTACTTGAGAAAACTGCCTTCTCACCCCTCCTCAGGGGGACCTTAATGGACGTCGCGCATATCTCCAACCCCTCAACGCACTCGCTGACGTCTATTATTGGCGCGGGACCGTAAGGTGATTTAATGATACATTCGCCTGCATTCTTACCCATTATGAATGTCTTGAAGGTTGTGTAGAGCCCCAGTTCGGGCATGTTTAAAACTACGTAGGGTAGTGCATCCACCAATGTGTCCACAACAGCCCTCACGGCATTCGGGAAGCCGATGATTAAGATGCTTGAGGGGTCCTCATCATCTGACTTCACCGTTACGTCAGCCACCTCACCCCTCGAAGTACCTATACCTAACCTCTTAGCTATCACATCACTAACGTCGACTAGTTGAAATCCCCTCTCGTGGAGTATTTTGGAGAGGGCTGTGGCGTAAACACCCCTGACCCTGACCTTAAACACCATCTTACTATCTAGCCCTTCAATCTTTAATCGTAGATAACACAGCCATTATGTTCCAAATAGCGGTCCTGGTGTGTATGGGCATGTTCGGGTCTTGGCTCACATCATCCAACACACCCACGGCGTTTGCCGCCCTAACTCCGGGTGATAAACTCTTATCCTGCAACATGTTGAGCGCGTCTATCGCGGCCCTCCTAATATTCCTAGGAACGCTTGAATCGCTAACTATTCTATTCAAAAGCCTCACGGCCTGGAGTATCTTGGCCTCATTGAGCAGTCCCTTATCCACTTTGGACTCCCCGCTCATCACACCACCCCCACCAAACCATAGTTAATTTAATAACGCAGTCTAAATAATTTAATGGGATTAAAAATAAGTAAAGATGACCTGAGCGTTAAAAAGATGGGTGAGCTACTCAAGGCTGGGGCGGTGATGCTTGGTGAGTCATGCCCCATATGCTCACTACCACTCTTCAGGCTTAGGAGCGGTGAAGTCGTGTGCCCAACGCATGGTAAGGTCCAAATAGTTCGAAGTGATGAGGAAATATTGTCAGTGACAACTACAGCATCGTTGGACGAGTTGGAGAGGGTTGCGGTAAGCGCACTAAACAAGCTGAGGAAGGAGTTGGTGGAAGGAGACTCCAGCACGGGCGACTTAGAGGTTGTTAAGGCGTTAGAAGCATGGCTAGACGTCCTAGAAAGGGTGAGGAGGTTGAAGATATTGATAAGGCGTGGTGAGAAGGCGTGAACTCAGCCATCGATTTATGTTAGACCGTTTCTATGCCGGTTCGTGAGCGCAGGAGATTTAAGGTGTTCCTCATTACCTCGTCCACAACATGCCTTAGGTCGGACATGCCATTAACTAGGACGAGGTCTCCCCTGGACACGAGGTCCAAGTATATTCTCCTAGCCCTCCCGATTAAGTCGATGTTGGCCTCAACGCTCTTAACTCTGGTTTCGGAGGAACTCTTCCTCCTCAAACCCACATCTGGTTCCACATCTATGTAGATGGCGATGTCAGGCCTCACCACAAACCTGTTGACCTCTAATATCCAGTTCGGATCTACTCCCTGCGCGCCCTGATAAGCAATTGATGAGTAGTAATACCTATCGCTGACTACTACGTATCCGGACATCATGTACGGCAACACCACCTTATTGATGTGGTAGTATCTGTCAGCCGCCATAAGCAACGTCTGCATTTTAGGGTCTATCTCATCCCAGTACTTATCCAGTAGCTCTGTTATGAATTCCGTGTAGGGTTCGTAAGTGTAAAGCGCTTTATACCCTAACCCCTCCAACCTCAGCACCACTTCACGGGAAACTGATGTCTTGCCAGCCCCGTCAATTCCCTCAATAACTATCAAGAACCCTCTACTCAACGATGAAAACACCCTCATCACTTAGTAACCTACCGACACACTTACTCGCAACGCACTCCCTCAACACGTTGGTGAGAGATACCCAATCACTGGCCACAGCCATTGGTATGTTCGAAAGAACGCACCCTGTTATCAATAATGTATCTGGGTTCTTAACGATCACTGCTGAAGGGGCTAAAGACCTCTTAGCGAGGGAGTAGATTATGTAGGGGGCTACGGTGCTACCGCTCGAGCCTGGGAAAACCAGCACTCTACCCTTAACACATCCATAGCCTTGTAAAACACCTGACTCGACATCTAAATCCCCCAAGAACGATATGGGTTTGCTAACGTACAACACCTCTCCCTCAGCACTACCCTCCACAACCAGCCTGACCGGTGTCTTAAACCTCAATCCCAACCCCCAGTTCCTTGAGCTCTAAGATTATAACTCCGCACTTAACTCACCTGTGAAGTAAGTTCTAATCAATTCCTTGGTTGGGAGCGCTAAGACCGGTATCTTGGATAACCTCCTTATGTAGCTACAGGCCTTGGCTGAGTCTGTCACCACATAATCAACTTTGAGTAAGTCCAACCTCGACACCACAGCACATGCGTTGCCGACCAACTTAACGTTATACCTCGAAAGCTTCTCAGGAAGTTCCCCAAGCCCTCCTCCCATGAAGCCCCTGTGAGTCGTTATCCACAACTCCCTATCGCTGAAGTCGCGCTGACTCTTATGTTTACTGGCTTCCTCCTCCACCATCTCCAGAACGTTTGTTAATTCCCTAAAGCTGAGGTGCGGGCAACCAATCAAGTAAAGGCCCCTACCACTCAACACGTTTGCTGAGAACTCCCTCATGTATGATTTAACATCATCGACCCCCAGGTTGAAGGTCTCCTCATAACTTCCATCTCTGATTAACTCCTTATACCCAGGGGTCACACCATCTATCACAGCCATAGGTATGTTCGACGTAGTACCTAAGGCAGCTAGGAAGGACTTTAAGGCGTAGGTGCCCCCAAACTTGAGCCCTGAAATACGCGGTATCCGTTCACCAACTAACTCACCTATCATTAACCCCAAGAACCCGAATCCTAACCCATCTACGTTAGAAGCCCTCACTAATACTTTGGGCCTTCTGTTAGTGGCTAAGTGCACGCCCGACTTATGAGTCCTACCAACAACGGCTGCGAACAACGCGAGAGGACCTCCTTCCTTGTTACTGAAAGCACCCAACACAGTGTTGGAGTATAGAACCGCGTTACTTTCGGCCCACGCCAAGTGATCGCCTAGTTTAGGAGGTCTTAGGTTGTAAGGCGCGCATGTATAAAACTCAACACCCATACGGTTTAAAGCGCTGATAATCCTTAGCTGTTTATTAATTGCCGAACTCCCATGTTTGCTACCTAAGTAATCGGACATCACCATGTAGGGGTTTGCTGATGTGAATACTTCAACGCGACACCCACCACCGGCTAAATCTTCAATCAATTCCAGTCCTGCATCACCTATGTTCAGATAAGAGATGCCTGAGATATGAGCATGTGAGATCTCAACTAATTCCTCAGCTCCTAGAGCCTCCCCGACCTTGACTATTACCCTCAAAGCAAGTGCTTTAGCCTCCCCGAGCTCGCCTTTAACCATCCTCTCCTCAACACTGCTTAAATACATATGATGACCCCTAAGTCTTAGGCCTCCTAAACACTTCGAACCTACTTAGCGGTGCCGTAGCATCAACACCCAATTTGTCCGTGATGCCGTCGGCGGAGCTAAGATCTAACGTGGAGCCGCGGGCATTCCTAATAATCACTAAGTCATCGCCTGCTTGAACCCTAGTTGCTATAGCCCATTCAACATCTGCCAAGTTGTCCGGGTCTATGTCAGAGTCCACAACTACGACATGCTTCAGGCTTGGGTGAGATGCAAAGGCTGCTAGGATAGCGTTCTTCGCATCCCCATCACTGTTCTTATCGATTGAGATTATCGCATGTAGCCAGCAACCCCCTGAAGGTGTCAGCCGAACCTTATGTACCCTAGGCACGGCCTTCCTGACCCCATCCCATATGGCTGCCTCCCTTGGAAAGCCCATAAGTAATTTATGTTCCATACCCCCAGGTAAGATCACGTGGAACAGACGTTCCTCAGCACACCTACTTAAATACACCCTATCCACACGAACTACTGGTTGTTTCCTGACCCTATCGTAAAGTTCGAGCAGATCTAAAAAAGGCCCTTCATCAACCTCCTCATTAGTTATCCTACCCTCCATAACGACTGAGGAGTTACATGGAACCGGAAGACCGTAGAGCGGGGTCCTACAGAACTCGAACTTCTCATCAGTCAACTCGCTAATGAGCCCCAATTCGAAGACCCCGTAAGGTGGTGAGAGGGAAGCCAGCAGGAGTAGGGCTGGGTGGACCCCAATGACTATTGCCACCGGGGTTTCAAGACCTTGCCTGGAGTTCAGGCTGACGATCCTGTAAAGGTGCCTCGGAACTATTCTAATAGACATTCTATCATTAGATACTAACATGAGCCTGTGGACCGATGCATTGAAACTCTCCAACTCAGGTGTTCTAGCAACAACTATGGATGAGTCGATATACATGCCACCATCTTTCTCATAGAACTTTATGAAAGGTAGTTTTCCCAGGTTGACGTCCACACCTTCGAACCAGTCCTCGAAATCCCCTTCAAATTCCACGCCACTGGGTTTGCCGGAGTTTAAGGCGTTAAGCAACTTCCTATATGCCTCCTCATCATTTGAGGCGTTTAAGGCCTTATACAACTTCCCCCTGCTATTAACTACGTTTCCAACACATGTTAACTCACTACCCTCAACCTCGAAGACCAGCGTAGTACCCCTCAAGTCGGACTCTAATAACTCCCTCGTAGGCTCCAAGTACGGTTTCAATCTATGCTTCCTAACCACCATACCTTCACTTGAGAGCTGGTCTACGAAGCCCTTCAAACTACGCATTTAACCACCCGACCAATCTCCTCATACCTCTCATTCAGTCTGATCTTACCTGTTACTAGCCCACCTATAGCACCGTTCCAAGGGGTTATAACGTATATGCTTCTACCCGCGTAGTCCACCTCATCTATTACCCCGACTGATACATCCCTCAAGCCGCGGTCTAAAATACCGACCAATAAGCCCTTCTCATCACCCTCAAAAACAGTGTTTAATTCCAAATCCTTGCTCCTACAGATGATTTGAGTGGGGCTCACTCTGAAGCCCTTCTTGAAGACCAGGTTTAAGGTGTTGTGGAGTATTGAGGAGTAAGTGATACCGCCGCGTATTAATTCGTAGTTCTCAACGTAGCTACCTAAGTCGTCAGGACTTACTTGCTTACCGTTAAGTACGCAGAACCCTATCAACGCAATACCATCTGCGTTAAGTTTAACCCTCCTCACATCGCTGAACAATTTCATGTATGAGTGGTGTCTTAAGTAACGCCTATCATCCTTACTACGTTCCCTGACGACCTTAGGCTTCGGGGCTAGGAGCACTTCAACACCATCACATCTTAAAGCGTTTTTGAAGTAAGCGTATAACACCTCATCAAGCACCACTACATGGGTGGGTTTCAGCACCTTAATCATTAACTCTTTAAGCTCTAAGGCGTTGTGGCCGTAGACCCACCCATCAGTGTTGACCACCAAATCAGCTTCAGCAGTTCTAAGCTCTTGAACGACCTCCTGGAAGGCTACCATGAATTGGTGCGGGCAGTACTGCGGTGAGTTACAACCAACGTATTTCAACATTATTGGCTGTAGTTCCCTCAACCAAAGGAACTTCTCCTTGGGCTTACTAACCCCTATGGTGCATGGTACAGCTATGTCTGCCTGACCTATATCGCCGTCCACCACATATACCTCATGTCCTTCGGAAATCAACCTGTTGACTATAAAAGCCGTTAGCGAAGTCTTCCCAGCCTCCGGAGGACCCAATATGATGATCCGCAACCTCCTACCGTGCTTTAGGACTTCATCGCTTATGTTGAGCCATGAGTCAATAACTTCCTCACCCTCTTGAGGTTCATCTAGAGATCCCCCATCACCTAATACGACCCTTAACTCGCTACGAGTTAGAGCCTTCACCCCATAACTCCTATACCTGTTAATGACTAACCTACTGGTCGCTTTGAAGGGTGCTCCGGCAACGAGTACTTCACCGCTGACCACCTCAACACTAGCAGGGCCGCATATCCTCACCACCTTACCCTCATCAATAACTAAGTTGATGTCCAACTCAGATAACCCAGAGAAACACTTCTTAAGCGGAATTAAAGCTAGTGCAACGTGCTAACCACCCGTCCTTACCTTTATTAATCTGTAATCCCATAGTTATCGGTGTCGATGTGTTCGGATGGCACGGTAAGTTGTTAAGGATAAATTTAAGCAGTAAGAAGTCATCATCAGAGAGCCTAGATCCTGAAGTGCTTCTTAAGTTCCTAGGCGGTAGGGGACTTGCAGCATACATACTTTGGAGGGATTTGGAGGCAGGCACGCACCCCCTCTCACCTTCTAATAAGGTGGTCATATCCGCAGGACCCCTCACAGGTTTACCCCTACCTAGCTCCGGGAAATTAGTAGTTGCTTCTAAATCACCCCTAACCCACGGATACGGAGATGGTAACATAGGGACTAAGGCTGCAGTTAGTTTGAGGCGGTGTGGCTACGACGCCTTAGTTATCGAGGGCGCTGCTGAAAAACCCACCCTCATCTTAGTAAATAATGATAGTGTGGAGTTCGTACCCGCAGATGATTTATGGGGTCTTACCACGTGGGAAACTGAGTTGAGGATAACTAAGAAGTTCGGGAGTGACGTATCGGTGTTAAGCATAGGTCCCGCTGGTGAGAACTTAGTTAAGTTCGCAACAGTGATAAGCGAGTTCGGGAGATCCGGTGGGAGGCCCGGAATAGGCGCTGTTTTAGGGTCTAAGAAGGTTAAGGCGATAGCTATTAGGGGAACTAAAGACATACCTGTCCACAGTCCTGCAGAATTCAAGAAAGCCTCTGAGGAGTCGTACGAACGCATTAAGAGAGATGCTAATTATGAGTTCTGGATTAGGCAGGGTACTATGTCAACCATTTCATGGGCTAATGAGAACAGCTGCCTCCCCACACGCAATTTCAGGGAAGGCTACTTCGAGGAAGCTAGTAAAATAAGTGGTGATGCTATGGAGCTAATTAAAGTGAGGCAGAAGGGATGTCCCTACTGCGAAATACCTTGCGGTAACATAGTTAAGTACGTAGTCGGGGATGTGACTAACGAGTCAGAATTAGATTACGAAAACGTTGCCATGCTAGGTTCTAACATCGGGATAGGTGACCTGGACAAGGTCTCGGACCTGAACTTGATGGCAGACCTCTACGGACTTGACACGATAAGTCTGGGGAATGTGTTGGCCTTCGCTGCGGAATTAAGTGAGAGGAAGGTAATTGAAGAAAGGATTGAGTGGGGTGATTACAGGAAGTTCAAGGAGCTCATAGAGGACATCACTTACAGGAAGGGTTTGGGGGACCTCCTTGCTGAGGGTGTGAGGAACGTATCCCAGAAGTTAGGCGGTGATGCTGCGAACTGCGCGATGCATGTTAAGGGACTTGAGATATCCGCCTACGACTGCCATGCCGCACCAGGTATGGCCTTGGCATACGGTACATCGCCCATAGGTGCCCACCACAAGGATGCGTGGTTCATTGCAACCGAGATAAAGCTAGGTCGCTTCCATTACAGTAGGGAAAAGGTCGAACGCCTCATATGGATGCAGAACATAAGGGGTGGTTTGTTCGAATCCCTAACAACGTGTAGGTTCCCATGGCTTGAAACATCCCTAAGCTTGGACACCTACCTCACATTCCTCAAATCAGTTACTGGGGTTAGCTACAGCTGGGATGACATTTACTTAATAGCGAACAGGATTTATACCCTGATTAGGGCGTTCTGGGTCAGGGAATATGCTGCCGAAGGCGTTAAATGGAATTCATCAATGGATACACCGCCTAAGAGGTGGTTCGAAGAGCCCTTAGGCAAAGGCCCACTTGCCGGTAGTAAGTTAGACCTAAATGGCTATAAATCGATGCTCAGCTGGTACTACGCGATGAGGGGATGGGACAATGACGGGATTCCTAGAAAGTCAACGCTTAGTAAGCTAGGTTTGGACGAAGTAGCGTCAGTACTTGAGAAATACACACGAATTAACGAGTAATGACATGTTTTTAACCACTAACAATCATAGGGGTTATGAAGCTGTTTCTGTGTTGCGTGAGGTTTGTTTACTGACGTGGTGATGGTTGTTCTTGGGGGTGCCTTAGACCTACGCCCGTGATGTGGGCTTCACCTGTTCACGGCGGAAGCCCATGAAATGAGGAAGTGATGGAATAATGTTAGACCGGAACGGCTTAAAGCCTACTTATAAGTTCTATGGTCACGTTATTCAAGGATGTTGAAATGAGGTTTAAGTGGCCCCTGCAAGTTAGGGTGAGGTGGTGTCCCAGCTGCAACGTACCCTTGATTCAGGATATGTGTGATGCATGTGGCTCTGAAGGATTTGAGGTCAGGCTGAACCCGCCCGGTGACATCAGGCCTGCGTTCGCAGGCGATATGGAGGTTATTAGGGAGTCTATCATTAACGAGTTCGGAAGCTCATCACTCATTAAGGAGTTAAACCTTGAAGGTAGCTTAGTACTCATCAATAAGGTCCCCCACTACGACGATATGAAGGAGGTTTTAGTGGGAGGCGTCGTCGTAGGTAGGTACTTCTTCGACCCTCTAAAGCTTAGGTGGAGGTGGAGGTTAAGCAAGTACAGTGCTGAAGTGGCCGTTAAGGAAGGCTTGGTTAAAACGGTCGCCGTGGATAAGGCAAAGCCTTTAGACGTACTCGCAGTCGCTGAGGACGAGGAAGACACGCAGTACGTAGTCGTAGGTAAGGATGGGGAACCATTAGGTGTTGCGGTAGTGCGCAACAGTAGGGTCAGGGTTCAAACACTTTTCAGTAAGGCAACGCGTTCGAGGATGGTGACCGGTAAGTCTTCCCTTCAAGACTTCATTAGAGCTAATGATTCGAAGTTGAGAACCTTGGTCTCACGCGGCATCAAGCGGGTCTACGCACTGAGCTCTAAGGTAAGGTTGCCTGCGACCGTGTCCTACTCGGGAGGGAAGGATAGCCTAGTGGCTTTAGACCTCACCTTAAGGGCTGGGCTGGAGCCGGAGGTAGTCTTCAACGACACAGGGCTGGAACTACCTGAGACCTTAGACAACGTGGTTGACACCGTACGTTACTACGGATTAAGCCTACGTGAGGTTAAACCGCCCAGGAGTTTCTGGGATTACCTGAAAGTGTTCGGGCCACCTGCTAAGGACTTCAGGTGGTGTTGTAAGTTGGTAAAGCTAATACCGCTCGCAAAATTCTACAAGTCATCATACCCTGAAGGAGTTTTAAACGTGGTAGGCCAAAGGGGGATGGAATCTATTGATAGAGCCCTCAGCGGTAACGTATGGCGGAATAGGTGGATACCTCACGTACTTAACATCACCCCAATCCAGGAATGGCCCCAGATAGCCGTATGGGCTTACATAACTGCCAATAAACTACCCCATAACCCGTTGTACGAGCGCGGATTTGACAGGCTTGGGTGTTACCTGTGTCCAGCAGCTAACATAGCGGAACATTGTATGTTAATGAAAACCCACCCGGAACTGTGGACCATGTGGGAGGAACGTCTGATTAAATGGGGCCACGACCTTAAGCTACCCGACGCATGGGTTAAGTATGCCTTGTGGAGGTGGTTAGACCCAACGTCAGGTGGTCGAAGGAGGGTTGAAGTAAAATGCCTAGGTAAGAACTACAAGGCGGACTGGTACAGCGAGTATGAGACCAGGGCCGGGCTAAAGATCATTGGTAGAGAGATAACTGCTACGAAGGGTAAAGTCATCTTCAACATAGCGCTACCCTATGAGGGGTTAATCAAGCAGGCGTGTGTCCTAGGGAAGATGACTGTGAGGGAAGATGATTCGGGGATCGAATTCGTGTCCCCCCACTACTTGGTTAAGGTTCTTGATAACTCGGTTGAGGTAACAGTTAATGACTTAGCGAACACGAACGCTTTAGATCTGATGATAACCGTTATCAAATTAATTATGAGGTGGGCGAAGTGCGTGAAGTGCGGTGCGTGCGTCTTGTGGTGTTCTAATAATGCCATAGCGTTAGTTGATGGCAAACCAGAAATAGATAGCGGGAAATGCGCCGGATGCGGTGTCTGCTTGGAGGTGTGCCCAATTGCTGAGGTGTTGGTTGATAAGGTAGTGGTGCCACTATTAACTAACAACTTAGCCGTGCCCAAGGTGAGGAGGCCTGCTAAAGCCGTCACCTTGAGCAGGTCTTTGAGGCTTAGCAGTATTAAGGGAGGTGGCGATTCGGGCAGCTCAAGCGCAGACATCTGGTTACCGGACAACTTCTTCGGCTGATAAACCGACTAGTGTAGGTCTAAAATGTGCTGGCATCTCTCTACCAATGTAACAGACTCACCGTAAATATCTTTGAGTATCTCAATCTTCATAACGTCATTGGGGCTTCCTGCGAAGTACTTACCGCGCCCCAGTAGGATTATGTACTTCGATGACTGCAGGAATAGGGCTGGGTCATGCATTGAGACTACAATTAACTTCTCCTTAGATAGGTTCAGGAGGAGGCGTACCAGCTGAGACCTACTAGTCACGTCTAAGTTCGAGAGCGGCTCATCTAAAAGCAGTATTGAGTTCCCACTTAGGAGGGCCCTGGCTATGAATGCCTTCTGCCTCTGTCCCCCGGACAGCTTGCGGATGTCCTTAAACCATAAGTCCTTAGGGATCTCCACTAACTCCAACATATTAGCTACTTCATCCCAGACATCTCCGAGTCCCCGACCAGCTAGTTCTAAGCCGTATCTGAGGAACTCCCACAGGGACATCGGGAACGAGCTTATGGGATTCAAAGATAGCTGAGGTACGTAACCGACGTACCTACCGGCTAGTGATGGTGCGCCTGTGAGATCAGTACCGCCTACTAACACCCTACCCCTCAAAGGCTTTATAAACCCTGCAATTGTCTTGAACAACGTTGTCTTACCAACCCCGTTAGGACCTATTACCTGTACTAAGGCTGGTGGGCTTAAAGCGATGTTTATGCCCTCTATTAAGGGTGATTGGTAACCTATGGATAGATCCTTAATTACTAAGTTCATATAAGCTCCATGTGCACATTTCCTCATGAAAGTTTAAATATTTTGTGCACACATTAATACCTGCCATGGACGCGGTCGCAGTTAGAAAATACCTAGCGGTTGCTATAATCATCTTAGCCACAGCATCACATGCAACCTCTGCTGATGTTAGAGGTATTAAGGTTGTAACCACTTTCCAGTACCTGGCCGATGATGTAAGTCTACTGCTATGTGATGGTGATGAAGTGCGTTCCCTGGTCCCAGCGGGTGTTGACCCCCATGAGTACTCCTTGAGTCCTAAAGATGTCGAAGTGTTGAGGAGTTCCGATTTAGTGATCTCAACATCGCACACTCACCTAGAGCGTAAGATAGAGGAGTTGAAGATGAGTAACGAGTTAAACGTGTCCCTCGTAGAGGTCCCCGAGGTGCCTAACATAAGCATACGTAACGTGCCGGGAACTAAGTTAATCAATTACCATGCAGTCACCTACGACCCTGAGAACTACTTAGCATTCATGAAGACTGTGGCGGAAGAGCTTAGCAGGTTAAGACCTGAGTGCAGTAAGGTATATGAAGAGAAGTTGGGTGAGGTGGTTAGACGTATCAGTGATGTTAAAAAAGAGGTTGTAGGCGTTAAGGAGTTAACAGCTGTTGGGAGCTCGCCCATGACACAGTACGCTGTTGAGTGGCTGGGTGTTAAGGTAGTTGCATACCTAGTAGTTAACCCAGAGGTATCCCCTACACCCGGCGATGTGAGCCGTGTTGAGGAACTGATTAGCAGTAGGGCCGTAGACGTCGTTGTGATTGTTGGGGAAGGATCGACCGCAGACAACGCGTTGGGTGAGCTGGCCTCGAAGTACTCCATACCGGTTCTGAGGGTACCCTCACCCATTGCCTCTGGTTCAACTATTGCTAAGCTCGAAGCCCTAACTAAAAGTTTTAGGAACCTTACTTTGAAGGAGGCCGAGGCCGGTCCTGGAGCTGATCATCAAGGCATAACTCTGATAACCACGTTCATCTTACTCATCGTTCTAATGATCGCGTTGAGGCGTGTTAAGACTTGGAAATAATTCAATTACTATTCCTTAGGTGGTTCTTGACAATCATAACGTCTTCGCTTATTTACGGTAACTTAAGCGTCTTAGTCTCAGCGCGGAGGCTTTACTTCCTAGCGGGTGCGGCTCCACATTCAGCATTACTGGCCGCAGTCATCGCGGTAGTCCTAAGCAACATTGTTGGATTGCTTAACGACCTCCTATGGTCCATCGTTGTAGGTTGCCTGTTAATGACTGCGGTCGGACACTTCATCCGTAAAGGATATGATAGCGATGTTGTTACCTCAATATACGTTGCTTTAACCGCCTCCGCTTCAGTGGTGGTGATGAGTCACGTTCTAACAACCTTCAGACTCAGCTACAGCTTGTGGAGCATTATCTTAGGCGACCCCCTCTTAACAACTTGGGCCGAGTTAATCCCAACATCACTGCTAGCCCTACTAACTACTGCCCTAACGGTTGCAAGCCTTAAATACCACGTGTATGCCGGGGTAGACCCAGATTATGTTAGGTTGGTGAGTAAGCGTGGGTGGTTACACGACTACACACTCTTCATCCTACTCGGCGTTACCTCAGTAGCTCTAATTAAGGTCACTGGCTTCATACTTCAGCACGTACTCATACTACTCCCATCCATTACCGCTTCCAAGCTAACTGAAAGCAGTGGAGGGGCGTATCTAACGGCCGTAGCCGTGAGTGTCTTAGCTGGCATCTTAGGTCTTGAGGCAGCCATCCTATTCAACGTCTCTCCGTCAGGTATGGTGGGGGCCGTACTCATCGCAGCTTACATCATCAGCATTGGTTTAAGTAAGATTTGAGGGACTTAGGTCACCTTACTTATTAGGTAAGCAGAAATGATTGGTAAGACTATCGAAGCATCTGAATAAACAACTACATGCCTACCTGACTCCTTCACCTTACCCCAACTTATGGCTTCCTTAGTCCTAGCACCGCTTAAACTACCATCCCACTCAGCAGCTGTTGTTATGTAGACCGCGTAGTCCAGGCCGTCCTTAAACTGATTCCACCAGAGAGTGTGGTGCTTACTAATACCTCCCCCAATCACCAACGCCCCAGACTTCTTAGACGTGAAGACCTTATCCGATAGCTCCTTCATGTCCTTAAATAGGTCTAACTCAAACTTAACGAACTGCGACTGAATGAAGAGCGCTGTGCCGAAGGCCCCGTCAACTATCCCTGGAACGTAAATAGGTACCCCAGCCCTGGAAGCATTGCCTAGTATTGAGTTAGTATCGCTAATTCTTAACCCGGCCTCATACAGTAACTCCCTAACACCCCACCTACTCTTAATCCTAACTAGCTCGTCTAAGAGCTGCCTGACGAAATCCTCTACGGGTTTCCCATAATCTGACTGATGCACGAAGACGTTCCCGATCCTGTGGTAGCCTAACCTCCTCAGCTCCACGTCGTCTACGTCAAAGGAGCCCCTTAGGTACTTACCACCCATTGCCTTGGCTACGTCGTGGTCGATGGTACCGCATGTCGTTACGACTACGTTGAATATCTTACTCGAGATCAGCTGAGCTATTAATCCCCTCAACCCGGTTGCAACTAAGTTCCCCGTGAAGGAGATGAACCTCAGGTCCGATTCTCTGATCATCTCCTCCAGTATCTTAATTGCTTCGTAGAGATGGGCAGCCCCAAAACCGTGGATGCCGCCGTAGAGTTCTACCAGCTCACTTAAACTAATGTTGGGTGAAACCCTAACGTCCTTAACGGGTTCTAACTGCATTCAATGCTCACCCAACCGATGCAGTTCGGATAAGCTGAGCTCGCCCTGCCACTTGGTGATCAGGTTCTTGACGGTCACCTTTGACTGCCTAAGTTCTTTCTCACCTATGAGTACTACGTATTTGTAGCCCTTCCTGCTTGCGAGCCCGAGCACGTCCCCCAACTTACCCTTAGTAGTGAATCTCACGTTCGTGGGGTAGCCAGCACCCCTTAAAGTGCTTGCGACCTTGTCCACGTAGGTGTAGTCCTCAATCAAGGATATCAGCATGACCTTATCATCGTCGACCAACTTATCGGCGAGCCCCAAACCCTTAAGGGCTAGGTACGTTCTCTCAACGCCTAAGGCAAAACCTGTTGAGGGTGTTGGCGGACCTCCGTACATCTCAGCTAGATTGTCGTACCTACCGCCGCCTCCGATGCTTATGTTCAGATTTGGTACTATGACCTCGAAAATGAGTCCGGTATAGTAGGCCAGACCCCTAGCGAAACTTAGGTCTATCACTGCCCTACCAACGTTTAACGAGTTCATCAGTGAGACAACATCGTACAACCTCTTAATCCTCTCCCTTACCTCGTCAGGTATTCTTAACCCCTTAGTCGCATCAATCAACTCATCAGGTGATTCTGTCCTCACCTTGGTTAACTCGTTAAATAGTTGTAGGTCAGCCTTATCGTACCTGCTTATTAACTCAGCAGCTTTGTCATACATCTTCTTATCCATGTAGTGGAGTGTTAAGTCCTGAGACTCCTCGTCCACACCCCATGACGTGAAGAGACTCCTCAATATACCGACATCGCTTATCTTTATTGTGTATTCGACTAGCCCTAAGGACCTGTAATAATCTCTCAGTATTAAAAACAGCTCTAAGTCTGAGTACAGGCTATTATCACCTATTAACTCAACCCCCATCTGGTAGAACTCCCTATACCTCCCTAGCTGAGGTTCTTCGTACCTGAACGCGTTACCTACGTAGAAGAGTTTAATTGGTTTGGGTTCGGCAAGCAGTGACCTAATGTACATCCTCACAACACTGGCTGTGAGCTCAGGCCTTAGGCATACTTCCCTACCGGCCTTATCCCTGAAGACATACATTGACCTACTGATTTCAGGGCCGGACTTAACTGCGAATAGCTCGAACGACTCCACCGTGGGTGGGATTACTTCGCTGTAGCCGTAGGAATTAACGACTTCTATGAAGCGCTCTATTACGGCTCTAAGGAACTCCGACTCAGGGGGGAGTACGTCCCTGAAACCTCTTACTGGCTCAACCCTGAACACTACACGATCACTTCCTTCAGATCTTGGGCCCTGACACTGAGTAACTCGTAGTAGGTTACATCACCATGGGCGTCCACGATAGCTATTACTGGTTCATATTCCTTGGAAAGTGCTGATGAGAGCCAGCTCACAAGTTCGTTAGGGGTCACAGGTGAGTTCTCCTCAGTTACGTAGACTAAGTACCTACCATCGCATTCGAATATTAGGGAGTTATCCGAGAAGCCTGCCTTAGCCTTCCTACCCCTCTCCCTCAAATCGCATAGGACAACGAACTTGATCCAGTCGTTAGGGTTTCTGGAGTACTTATTAAACAGTTCATCGATGGTTATTTCCTTACCATCAACCACTAACCTACCTAAATTCTTGTAAATTATGTAGGCAACCTCCGATGTGTCCAATACCACGACGCCTGAGGACTTGATATAGTTGCCTAGGTTTAACTCCCTAACCTCATCTAAGCCGTCAGACACTACGAACTTTCCATCTCTTAAGTGGATGTTCAGCACCTGCAAACCACCTAATCATATGATCGAATTTGTCAAGCTTATAACTCTGTGTTGAGAGCCATTAACTAGGTGAGGGAGTGGAAGTAAGGGCTATTGGGTGGGTCAATGGCAAGGTGAGGTGGTTGAACACCATGCTGCTACCGCATGAGGAGGTCTACATCGAGTCCTCCGACTATGAGAGGGTTGCGTTAGCTATAGAGAGGATGGAAATAAGGGGGGCTCCAGCGATAGGTGTTGCAGCCGCTCTCGGAGTGGCTTTAGCCGCGTATAACTACGGCGGAAACAAATTAGATGAGTTTAAGCTGTTCCTGACCAACGTGATAAGCAGGTTCGCTAGGACGAGACCCACCGCAGTCAACCTCTTCTGGGCTTTGGAGAGGGTTAAGTCGTTAGTACATAACCACTCGGGGAGTGTTGAAGACCTTAAAGAGTTGCTGATTAAGGAGGCGATGAAAATCTACGAGGAGGACGTGGATGTTAACAGGAGGATAGGTATTAACGGGTCGAAGTACTTGGATGACGGTGATGTGGTACTCACCCACTGCAACGCAGGTGCGTTAGCCACCGCCGGGTACGGAACGGCCTTAGGTGTTATCAGGGCTGCATGGTACTCAGGGAAGAAGGTGAGGGTTATCGCTACGGAGACGAGGCCTGTGCTGCAAGGTGCTAGGCTAACGGTGTGGGAGTTAGCTAAGGAGGGGATCCCAGTAAAGTTAATTACGGATAACATGGTTGGATATGTCATGAGTAAGGGTTTAGTGAATAAGGTAATTGTCGGTGCTGACAGAATTCTACTGTCAGGACATGTGATTAATAAGATAGGCACTTACACCATTTCCGTCTTAGCCCAGAGACATGGAGTACCTTTCCTGGTGGCTGCTCCCAGATCTACTGTAGACCCAGTTACGAGGGTCGAGGATGTGGTGATCGAGGAAAGGGATCCGAACGAGGTTAGGTACGTACTTGGTAAGACATTAATCACCTTACCGGATGTCGATGTAATGAACCCTGCGTTCGATATAACCCCGCCAGAACTGATATCAGCCATAATAACTGAGGACGGAGTTGCTGAGAAACCCGTGAACGTTAATTTACCCAAGATTTTGGGCAAACTTTGACCGAGGATGGCTGCATGAGCGGGTCAGTAGTTGCGGTGATGAGTGGGGGTATAGACAGCACCTCCTACCTGGCTCAGTGGCTATCTAGAGGGTATACCGCACACGTGCTTACTTACAATTACGGACAGAAAGGCAGCAAAGAAATTGAAGTTGCTAAGCGATTAGTCAGCGAGATGGGTAAGATGAACATTAAAGGTAGGATAGCTGAGTTTAGGGTCATAGACCTCTCATTCATGAAGGAACTCTGGAAAGGGACCCAACTAACCGATGATGTTGTGGGGGTCGAGTCACGCTACGAAGCAACGGTGGTGGTACCGATAAGGAACGTTGTGCTGTTATCAATAGCCACAGCCTACGCCTACACAATAAATGCTGACTACGTCATCTACGGTGCGCATTACGACGACGCACTACCGAGGGATGATACTGGGGAGCCCAAGTACCCGGACTGCTCACCGGAATGCATTGAGTCACTGCAGGCAGCCTTCAGGATATGTCACTTCAGGGGTCAAAGGAGGATTGAGATCTGGAGCCCGAGCCGTGAAGGTTTAAGTAAGTCTGAAAACCTGCGGAGAGGTTATGAAGTGCTCGGGAACTTAATCTACGGTACTTGGAGCTGCTACTTAAGCGGTGACCACCACTGCGGCAGATGTGAGAGCTGCGTTAACAGGCATGAAGCATTCATTAAGGCAGGCATCCCCGACTGCACGACCTACGAGGTATATCCTAAGATATCACCCGACGATGAATCCCTCGTAATCGGCGGCGGTTACGTAAGTAAGGCATGTATTGAACCGACGAGGAGCGGTAAGCACGCGCGCTAGCTTTATTTGGTCCCCTTTTCATGATCTCAAGGATGTGGATATGTCGGAAATAATTAATTATGTAAAGTCCATAGATGAGATCCTTAAGTCCAAGGACGCCGTTAGGGAACACTTGATAAGGACCATAAGGGATATAACACGTGAATCAAGCCTGGCCATCACGTACGTACACCTAGGTAGGGTGGGTGAGGCTGAGGAAGTTCTGAGCAAGTTAAGGGCCAAGTTGAGCGAGTTAGATGCTGAACTATCCCCACACCCCGAACTTAAGTACTCTAACCTGTATCTAACAGCCCTCACGGAATACGTCGAAGCAGTTCAATTCCTGAACATAGTGAAGTTTAAGAAGTTGAGTTCCCCGGACGAACTAGGAGTCCACTACATACCATACCTGCAAGGAATCCTGGACCTGGTAGGGGAGCTTAAGAGATACGCCCTAGAGCTTATCAGTTCTGGGACGGTGAGTGATGCCTGGGACTACTTCAACATAGCGAACAATATATACGAAGCCGTTAAGACCTTGGACTACCCGGAGGCATTAATACCTGGAGTGAGGCATAAGGTAGACGTTATGAAGAAGGTCTTAGAGGACTTGAGGGAGTTCTTAGTGGATGTGGAACTACGTACTAAGCTCATGGACGCTATTAAGAGAGCACTTGTGCATAGCAGGTAGTGTACCGTTTTGAGCTAGCGAAGTCCCGCCGGGGGGATTCGAACCCCCGACCACCCGGTAACCGCGCCCCCACACTACAGCCGGGCGCTCTACCGCTGAGCTACGGCGGGGTGTGAGACCGTTAGAATACTTAGACCTCAAATTTATAAATTTTCCATACCCCCAACGGTGAAGTTGCTGGGAACGCCGGTTCCGACCGATCCTCGTAATCAATTATAACTAATTGATTAGGGGTAAGTTACTTAAATACTTGCTCGGACAAGATTTTATGAGGGTACTATCATCTTTAAGAGGAAATCTGATAGCAGGTACGACTTAGTGAAGCTACTGCACTACCTTAAGCTAGGGTACGGCAGGACGAACTTCCTGCTTTCCAAGGTTACCTCTAAGGTCGAGGCAATGGGATCTAAGCTGCAGAGCTCCGAAAACCCTGAGGTGAGGAGGTCGTTAGTTAAGGAGTTGGAGAGCCTGCGACTGCTAACCCGCTCCCTAGCTAAGATGTCGGCAATCCTGGAAGTCCTAATCATTAGGGTTGAAACCCTAACACTCCTCAGCCTCACTGCTAAGGACTTAGCCGTAATTAAGGGAGTGGTACAGGAGTTGAAGAAGTACTCGTTCAACATACCGGAACTCTCAATAATTATTGAGGACATAGATGATAAGGTTAATGACTTAATCCGCGAGACTAGGGGGAACTTTAACGAGTCAAGCGTCAGTGCAGTCGTCGGCGAGGATGTGAGGAAGGTGATTGGTGAGGCGGAACTGATCGCGGATTCAAAACTTAAGGATTTAGGACTGCACTCGGGTCAGGTTAGGACTTAATCAAATACTTGTTGCCTGCCTTGACTAAGACTGAGTTCTCAACCAATAACTCTACGGCGTCCTTAAAGTAACTCAACCCCACGTCCACTCCGTAGAATTTCTTGAACTCCTCAATAATCTCATCCAAGGTCCACTCCCTCCTGCTATGACCCACCTCTGAGAGCATTCTCTTAATGAATTGGTACGTATCCTCAAGCCTGGTCCAGGGGTACTGGAACCAGTACCATTCCTTGACCTCAACTAGGTAGAAGTCGGGCTTCAACTTTGCCACAGGTGAGATCCACTGAAGTGCAGCTATCCTTACTTCCTTAGGTCTCCACTCACTCATTATAAAGTTCTTAGCAAGCATTAAGGACTCCCCGGTGTCAACTATGTCGTCAACCAACAACACGTTCATACCGCTTAAATCAACGACGTATTTAAACTTAATTAAAGCTCTCTCAGCTACCTTCGCCGCCTCAGTCCAGTGCTGGCTCTGGATCGACAACAAGTTCTCCACTCCTAGGAAGTCGCATAGAAGCCTTGCCGGTACGTAACCACCCCTAGCAACAGCAACTATCACGTCAGGCTTAAAACCCGACGATTTAATGATCTTGGAGAGCTCTCTAGACCACTCAACTATCTCATCCCATGAAACCAGTTTAACGGGAACTTTGGCCAGAGGAATCCCTTATTACTCCAATATTTGGGGTACATAAATTTTACGATTACGTTAGTTGACCACCGTTCTGATTCCCACCAAGAACGTTATCGAACACCACGTTGGCGGCGGGACACCCCTCCCCAACCCTTCAGCGCGAGGTTCTTTCACTCATAACGCGCTAATCAGACGTGATGATTCCTCCCTTACCGATGAAGCTTGCCTTCAATTCATCGACTACTTCGTTGACGACGCCCTCAGCCTCCTCCTTAACCTTGCTTGAAACGCATACGTACACTGACAGGATAGGTTTCCCTAACTCCGTCCCTTTAGGCTGTGTCTTGACGTATACGTTCGAGTACTTCTTAAGCAGCTTATTAACTGACTCCGCCGCGGAAGATTCCGGGAGGCCCCTCACCTCAAACTCACGTTCCGCGAAGAACACTTTAGGCCCTACAGACTTAAGGAGGGGGACCACATAATCCTCAAACATTGTTTCCATCTCCCTAGGGACTCCGGGCAGCGATATTAAGATCCTGCCGTCAACTTCCACATGTATCCCCGGCGCCGTACCTACCTTATTAGGTATTGGTTTGGAGCCTTTGGGGAGCATGGCCATCTTCACCCTTTCCTGGGTTAGAGGTAGGTTCAAAGCCGCATATTTTTCCTTAACCATCCTGAACGCCTCATCGTTTAGCTCTAGGGGAAGCTCCAATGCCTTAGCCAAGGCTTCTGACGTTCTATCATCGTACGTAGGCCCTAAGCCGCCGGTGGTGATGATTACCTTAGAGGTTGGGAGGACGTATTTAATAAACCTGGAGATTAAATCCACGTCATCTACCAAGGATATGTTACCTAGTACGTCGTAGCCGAGTAAGACTAAACGCCTCCCAAGGAATGCTGAGTTGGTGTTGATGACCCTGCCGTGGACTACCTCATTACCTATGGTGAAAATCCATGCAGTGTAGCCGCCCTCACCCACCACCCAACACCTTGATAACATGTACTACCCTCTGTATTATAGTTAACGTGTTCAGGAAAATCATAGTTAGGAGTAAGTACTCCCCCACCGAGACATCTAAAGCTAACGTCGCGACTGAGACGACAAACATTATGAGGACTCTCTCACCCCTCTCTAAGAGACCTACCCCCTCGAGTCCAACGCCTAGTGACTCAGCCCTACATCTGACGTAACTGACCAGGAGTGATGTAGGAATAGCGGCTAAGACTAAGTAGGTGTTAATACCCAAGTAGTTGAAGGCTATTAGGTATGAGATGTCTGAAACCCTATCGCTGAAGGAGTCTATGAACCCACCTAGGGCGGAGGTCCGGGAAGTGGCCCTGGCCACAGCCCCGTCCAGCCAATCAAACACTGCGGAAACCGCTATGAGGACCGGTATTAACCAGTGGAGCCCGGCAATGCCCGCAGGTATTGTGGTTAAAGCCGCTGCCATACCTGCAAATGTTAGCTGGTTCGGTGAGACACCATACTTCCCTAACGCCTTACCCACCCTCAGACTCAGCGGGCTTAACACCCCTCTAAGCCTACCCAGCATCATCTGAACCGATCATATACAGCGTCAGATGTTAAAACTCCTCACTACTTAATCGTTAAGCATATTACGGCTTAACACTTAACTAAGTTGAATGAGGAGGAATCCGGGAACTGAGGAGTGATGTGTTCATGCTCGCTGACTCAAATAGATATTTTAAAGCTCCTCACCACCTATCTAATCGGTGTGCTGATGAGTAAGATCAAAAAACTAATACTAGTCACGGCTGATTACCACCCACTCCACAAGTACTTCACAACCTTGGCTGAGAAAACAGCTAAGGAGTTGGGGGTTGAGACTGAGGTCAGGCAGGAGGACTACATATTCTTAATAGAACATGGTGACACTGATGAGTTAGGCATGGCTTGGATCCCCCAGCTCCTAGCTGAATTAGATGACGGTAAGGTGGTCCTGCTACTATCTAAAGCCCCATTTGATAGTGAGTTAAAGCCCGACCTAGAGAAGGGTTATGAAGAAATCATGGCTAAGGTTCGAACAATTTTAAGTGGATGAGACTACGGACCAGAACCAATACAGTAGGAGGATCTTAGTACCTTACGTACCCACACCTGAGGTAGTTATCGATAGGATGCTCCAACTAGCTAACGTAAGCAGTGAGGACGTAGTCTACGACCTGGGATGCGGGGACGGTAGGATAGTACTCCGGGCGCTGACCAAATACAATGTTAAGAAGGCAGTAGGAGTTGAGATTAGGGATGATCTGGTCAAGGTTGCTAGGTCTAAGATCAGTGAGTTAAACTTAGGTGATAGAGCTCAGATACTACACGCAGACATGTTTGAAGTGGACCTAAGCGAGGCGACTGTTGTGACCCTCTTCCTACTCACCAGCGTGAACAACATGCTGAAACCTAAGCTCGAGAGGGAGTTGAGGAACGGCTCCAGGGTCGTATCCCACGAGTTTGAAATACCGGGGTGGGTTCCATTTAAGGTTGAGGTATGCAGCGATGGATATTTAAAACATAAGGTATACCTCTACAGGAGGTGATGCCCGTGAACGGTAGGAGGACCCTAGTACTGAGCGTCGAGGGCGGGACCATAGTGGACTCCAAGCTACTGGACGCTGATCTAGAAGAAGCTATTAAGAGGGTCGTAGCAGAAGTACTACCTAAGTGGTCACCTAAGACATCCGACTTAATTGCTATGAAATACGAGCATGAAGTGACTTTGAAACTACCTCTAAGCAAGGAACTCTACGAAAGCCTATCGAAGTACGGGTTGAGCAGGAAGTCATCCTCCGAGGTCACCGCCAAGATACCAGTGTACGTAGTAAGCTATGAGAATAGGTGGGTGGGTGATGACTTAATAGATGATAAGGTCGTCGTAGTATCACCATATGTGAACGAAGAGATCAAGAAGGAAGTCGAATTACTGGCAATCGATCTAACAACCACAAAACCTGAGGAAGAGTGATACATAGTTCTTTAAGTACTGTTTTACTAAGCCCCACATACGTTGGGGAACACTTATAATTTCTGAACTCCGTACATTAATGGATAGTGCCACATGAGGTTAAGTGATGGGATATCCCCAGTTATTAGCACGATTGTGCTCCTCGGTGCTGTATTAATATTAGGCATATCGTTCATGACCTACTCCATATCTTTGAGCAACGCTCAGAGCTCCGAAATAAGGCTCAGGAACGCTCTAGCGGATGAGTCTGCCAAGGTGGTGATATTCATTGAGAAAGATGACTCAACCCGTGAGAACATAATATTGTACTTAGGACTCACCAAAGTTATTCCTGAACCAGCTAAGTACTACTTAACGCTCTTCAAGTCCAACGAGTACGGGACCTTCTCAGGCTTAATCCCATTAAGTCCGGCTGAGGTGAGCGTGTCGGTCAAACCACCCGACATAACCGCATATAGACCACCCACTGGAGTGAGTGCTATGAAAATCTACATGACGGACGCCACTGGGAACTACGTGCCGCTGATGGGCTCAGGCCTCAACACACTATACGTTTATGAAGTACTGTACGAGCCAACCCCCCTGAACTTAACATTGATTAAGATAAACGTGGGTAAGGCCTTAGTGACGGGCTTCAAGTACATAGTACCTGTGTTGCTAATGGATTATGGGGATGAGTACTACGAAATCGCAAGACTTTACTACCTGATGAGGGGGTAGGGGAGTGGTCGGGCCGTTAAGGAAGGGGCAGGCAGAGGTTGTGGGGAGCTTAGTGGTAGTTAGCGTTCTCCTCTTGGTCATAATACCCCTCCTACTAAGCACTACGATATCGACAACTACGACGGGGACCAGGAACTTCGTACTAAGATCTCAATTCGAGATAGAGAGATGGTCTGAAAAACTGGAACTAAGCGTGGACAACACCACACTGATAAACCCGAGCCCCGTTGACATAACAATTGTTAGAATATGGACCAAGACCGGGGGGCCTCAGGACGTCAATCCCATAACCATACCGGCAGGCGGTGGAATACTCCCGATAAGCAACCTAGGGGTTGGTCTCCAAGAACTCGAAGCGATAGTGACCGCGCGGGGAAGAGTATTCAAAATATCTGAACTACTACCCCCGACACCCAGACCTCCAACAGCCCCCCCACTAGGTCTGACCGGTGAGGAAGTAGTTGGGGGTTCAAAGCTCTTTGAACAGGACATCACCGTAATAAGGTGTAGGATAGATTCAAGGAACTGCACGGACCCTCTACCAGCCATATACTACGACGGTACTTGGTGGGTGTACTACAACTCAAGCGTGAAGTGGGTCAGGGCTGACCAAGTCAACATAATTGTGAATGTTAGCGCTGAATTTAGGGATATGGATAAGAACAACGCGCCCGAACTCCTCGTACTGCATAAGGTGGGAGATAAATATTATGTAGTATCCACTAATTCAAGTGCTAAATCACTGGAATTCGCGATCAATTTCAGCAGGTACGTCGAAATTAGGAATGCCACAACACTCATCAGCGTTTTCCTGAAAACCACAACCGCAAGCTCTCAAGATGTTAGTGAGCAAATACTCATTAGGGTTGTGTTATCTGATAGCTTCAACTCATCCAACTCCATCTCCAACATCGCAACACTGTCTTCAGCGAAGGTTCCTAAAGGTTCATATAATGTGACCGTTTATGAAGGTTATGTATTGTTTCCCGTGGTGCAGTTCGGGTACTTTTACAATGTTATATCGAGGAACACCACATATTACGATGTTATTGTGGAAGTGTTTTACACCCAACCGCAGAGTGGTGGGGGAGGAGAGGCAGCTACCGGCATTGAATATATAGCTGTTGCTACAGCCTTTCTCTACTGACTTAGTGGGGGAATGCTGATTGAACGATGCTTGCGTGTGTTGCTTCTGCTCACTTAAGGTACTCCCCTCTGAGGTCGTAGAACGTTGCATTTGTTATTAACGTAAACCCTCTCCTCCGGCTCCCTATATCTGCTGAGTTTGTGAAGACTATTACTGGTTTGTAATTTATCAGTCTGCCTCTTATTGCGTTCCCTCTGAAGCTCGTGGAAGTCATTAGTGTGTACGCTATGCTCCCCACGTACGAGCTGTTTATCTTCATACCGATCTCTTCAGCGATCTTTGTTAGTAACTTGCTCCTAGCCTTCTTAGCCTGCTCACTCACCTGGACCATCTTACTAGATGCCGTCCTAGGTCTTGGCGTGTATTGGGCTATATGTGTTTTGTCTGGTTGTACCTCATTTATTACCTTGACCGTGTTCTCGAACTCTTCCTCCCCCTCACCGGGGTGCCCCACTATGATGTCTGTGGCTAACGTTATTGCAGGTACCTTCCTCCTCAACTCCTTCACTATCCCCATGAAATCGTCCACGGTGTACGCCCTTCCCATCATCTTGAGTACTCCATCATCACCGCTTTGGAGGGGTATGTGTAGGTACTTGAACACCTTGGGTTCCCTCAGAACCTCGATTAGGTCGTCAAGTATTCGCCTCACAGTGTCTGGGTTCGCCATACCAACTCTCACCATGTAGTCCCCCTCAACCCACTCCACTATTTCCCGAATCAGCTTCGGTAGATTCGTGTCACCTAGGTCTAACCCGTATGCAGCTGTGTCCTGTGCTGTCAGTTCCACTTCCACAGCACCTTTGGTGACAGCATCCCTAACTGCCTTAACTATCAGGCTTGGCTTATAACTCACCAACTTCCTGCGGGCCATCTTGACTATGCAGTAGTTGCAGTTACCTAAACACCCCTCAGCTATAGGTATTGAGGCTACAGCTCCTTCAACACTGCAAGGGAGCTGGGATGTTTCCCTAAAACCTGATATCAGATTTTCAACATAGCTCGACTCAACGACATCCACTATTCTAGTTATGTTCTGCGGCGATAATAACGAGGCGTACGGAACCACCTGCTTCAGGGTGTACGGCTGCACGCTCGCCATACAGCCAGCGACCACCAACTTCTTATTAAGAGAGAACCTGCTCAACTGCTTCAACCTCCTCAGAACTCTTTCCTCACTATCCCTGCGGACAGTGCATGTGTTGACTATGGCCACATCAGCATCCTGTACGGACTCCACTACCTCGTGACCGCTGTTAAGTAGGAGTGCCTTCATTAACGATGAGTCAGCCCTATTTAAGGCACATCCGTAAGTCTCTATGTAGACCTTCACTCCTACCCTGGATAACGTACGGTGTCTATGAATTTAAAAGTTTAATAGCTACAATATCCTAGGTGATGGGTATATCCGACGACGTGTTGAGGTATGAGTACCTGCTTGAGAGGCTATACAGTAGCCTACCGTCTAAGTCCGCAGCTCAGCCGATAGAGTTACCTCAGCTGGAGGTTGTTCACGTAGGCCTACACACGCATATAAAGAACTTTAAGGAGGTGTGTGACAGGATCAGGAGGGAGCCGAGAGTTGTTATGAGGTACTTACTTAAGGAGTTGGCTGCTAGGGGCTCCCTCGACGACTCAAATAACTTAACAATATTTGGTAGGATCTCGTCGCAGACCTTAAACACACTATTTAATAGGTTCCTGATGACGTACGTTAAGTGCAGCACGTGCAACTCCCTCGATACCGTCCTTAAGAAGCAGGGCAGGGTCTGGATCATTTCCTGCCTAGCATGCGGCGCTGAAACACCTGTTAAACCCGTCTAGGTGCGGGGAATGTACGTATACGCCAAAGTTTACTATGACGACGGGGTCATGGCGGTAGTAGCTATATGTGATGAGGAGGTCTTAGGTAAAGTGTTAAGGGATGATAAGGCGGTGTTGGATGTTAGTAGGGACTTCTTCAACGGCTTTAGAGCACATGTGGATGATGTTCCGCACCTGCTTGAGGGCGCGGCCTCAGCAATGTTGGTGGGTGAGAACGTAGTTAGGAAGGCTGTTGAAGCTGGCTACATACATCCAGAAGCTATTTTAAGAGTCAGTAACGTCCCATACGCATACCTCGTCAAGGTTTAAGGGATTTCTATTGGGTAAGTTCTGCGTCAGGTGCGGGGTTGAGGAGCCTGCATTAATTATCGACGGCCTATGTTTGAGTTGCTTAGTTGCTGAGGGTAGGGCCGTAAAACCCCCAGAAGCAGTTGAAGTCATCACCTGCCCATCATGCGGTTCCATACAATCCGGAAACAGATGGTTAGGTGGTGTTGGGTTGGAGGACTTCCTGAGAGACTTGATATTGAGCAAATGCGAATTCCATAGGGACTTTAAGCTGAGGTCACTCGATGTCAGGGTTGGTGATGGTAAAGTCACCGCATTTTTCAAAGGTTTTTTAAGGAACGCTGAGGTCTCTGCGGAGTTCCAAGTAAGTCTTAGCATGAAGAGGTCATTATGTCCGCAATGCTCGAAGGTTAAGAGTGGTTACTACGAAGCTGTTATTCAGATCAGGAGTTTCTCGGAGCCATTTGATGATGTGCTGAGGGGCAAGTTAGTTGATACCTTGTTGCGGTCCTCCAACACGTCCAGGTATATAACTGAGATCGAACCCGTTAGGGAGGGTTTGAACGTTAAGGTCTTAAGTCAAGGGGTTGCTAGGAAGTTGGCTAGTGATCTAATATCAATGTACGGCGGGGTTGTATCTGAGTCTTGGAAGGTTGTGGGGATGTCCTCCAGCGGTAAGAACATTTCCAGGCTGACCATCTCCCTCAGACTGCTCGGTTTATCGCCTGGGGACTTAGTACTACATGGTGGCAGCCCAGCCTTAGTTGAGGAAATACGTCGGAACTTCGTCAAGGTTAGGATGATTGACTCAGGTAATGTCGTTAAATTACACGTCGACGATTTAAGTGGTGGGGATTTAAAGTTGGTTAGGAGGGATGAATACGAAGTACTCGATGGTCGCGTAATGGAGGTATTGGACGGTAAGGTCCTGGTGAGAGGTTTGCGCGGGAGCGCTACTTACGAATTACCTCTCTCAGAGGGTTTGGTGCCAGGTTCTAATGTGAAATTATTAATTTATAAGGATAGAATTTACTTAGCACATGTTGAAAAGTGATGTTCGATGTCTAAGAAGGGTAAGCCCAGTAGTAGCGGGGAGTTGCCAACACCAGCTGAGGGTGAGGTCATATGTGTAGTGACTGATGCGGTCGGCGCTAACTACGTTAAGGCTCTCTGCATGGACGGAGTGGTTAGGGTGTGTAGAATTCCGGGGAAGTTGAGGAAGAAGGTTTGGATAAACGTTAAGGATGTCGTCTTGGTCGCCGTGTGGGAGTTCCAGAACGATAAGGGGGACATCATATACCGCTATGAGAGGGATGAACGTAAGAAGCTAATAGAACTCGGCCTGCTCAGCAAGGACTTAATTGAAGGTGGTTCTCCATAAGAAGAGGGGGCGATATCGATAAGTTTCTCGACATGTACTATAAGGCCACCGGTAAGCTGAGGAGGGAAGTCGATAAAGACCTCTTCGAAACAGTTGAGGAGGTGTTTGACTCAGCAACCGTTCTAGCGATCATCGAATTGTGTAGGCGGAAAGCCCTCTACGAGTTAAAGGGTGTGGTGAGTTCGGGTAAGGAGTCCAGGGTTTACTGGGGTAAGTCATTCGACGGCGATGACTTAGCCGTTAAGATATACCTCACATCATCAGCTGAGTTTAGGAAGGGGATGCTTAAGTACTTACTCGGGGACCCGAGGTTTAAGAAAATCCCTAAATCGACTAGGAAGCTAGTAAGCACGTGGGCCCGTAAGGAGTTCAAGAACTTGAAGCTCATGCACGACGCAGGCGCCACCGTGCCTAATCCCATAGCGCAGTACGAGAACGTGTTAGTGATGGAGTTCATCGGTGAGGGGGGAGTGAGGGCCCCACTACTTAAGGAAGTTGAGCTAGAAACCAACGAATATGAGGAAATATTCTACAAGGTGATCAATGATTTGAGGAAGATCTACAGATATGCTGGGCTAGTGCACGGAGATTTAAGCGAGTACAACATAATGATTTATAAAGACCTCCCCTACATAATCGACGTAAGTCAGTCGGTGAAGGTGACCCACCCAAACGCTTTTGACTTACTCACACGTGATTTAAGTAACCTGGTAAGCTACTTCAGGGCTGTGGGGTTGGAGACACCCAGTGTTGAAGAATTAATCGAATACGTCTCGGGTAAGGGGTTCGAAGAACCTAGCGAGTTCTGACCAAGATATTGGAAACTTAAATTAGTTGTCAATAAGTTATAACTGCGGTGTAACAGGTGGATTCAAGTACTCAGAAGCCGCAGGTATTACCTGGTGTTCTGAAGCTCTACGTCAAAGTTCCACCAGATAGGGTGAGAGTGCTCACCGCTAATAACAGTGAAGTGCTTAGGGAGTTGGAGGGGAGGACGCTTACGAAGGTGAGCGTTGATGAGGTGAACTCATACGCCATAGTTGAGCCCTCCACACCGAATACACCGGTGGCAAACGTGATTAAGGCCAGGGAATTCATAAACGCTATAGCAGCGGGCTTCGCCCCTGAGAGGGCCTGGAGGCTACTAAACGACGACCAAATTTTACTCGTCATCGACTTAAAAACCGTTGTAACTGACTCGGAAAACCATCTTACGAGGATTAAGGGCAGGATAATAGGCGAGGGCGGTAAAGTGAAGAAGAACATTGAAGAGATCACTGGGACCTACATCTCAGTCTACGAGGACCTCATAGCCATTATCGGGGATTATGAAGGCGTCAACCTCGCGAAAGAGGCTGTGGAGATGCTTATCCAGGGAAGGCAGCACTCAACGGTGTATAAGTACCTGGATAAGGCAGTGCGTGAGGTCAAGAAGAAGAGAGCTACCACTATGTGGAGCAAGGGGTTATGAAGCTGTTTTGTGTTGCGTGAGGTTTGTTTACTAACGTGGTGATGGTTGTTCTTGGAGGTGCCTTAGACCTACGCCCGTGATGTGGGCTTCACCCGTTCACGGCGGAAGCCCATGAAATGAAGAAGGGATGAAACTTAACGCTAGACCAGAACGGTAGTGCAAACGTATTTTAACCTCATAGTACAGCTTCCCACATGATCTAGGGTTGAGTGTGTGATGAGTTTTAATATCTGAGGTGTGATGTGGGGCCAAAGCTCTGAGTTACTGAACCAACAGAATTTAGTAAGTTATGGTGGGCCCGGGGGGATTTGAACCCCCGACCTACGGGTCTCTTCTCCAGTCCCCTATCATCCCTTGCGGTCGTCAGACCCGTAACTGGTGAACTGGAGCTTCGGCTAACGATCCGCCGCTCTGCCTGGCTGAGCTACGGGCCCACCTCAATTCATCACCCAATAATTTAGTCTAGAGCTTATATATGTTTAAGCCCTGATCAGTATGATGGATGCAGGTTGAGTAAGTACTCACTTAGGTGTGAGGAGTGCGGCACTCTGTGGAAACTCACGGTTAGCTACAACCTCAACGAATTCCGGAGACTGTACCACTACTGCAGCACATGTAGGAAGAACACCTTCCACGAGGTCTTACTGGAGGACTCAGCGGAGGTTCATACGATCACAGATCACTGATAGAGCTTCATCATCCGACTTAAACTCCAGGACGTTACCTAATTAACTTTATGACCTCTCCCACGTCCCTGCGTCCGAAAACGTTGAACGCTTAAAAATGAAGTTAACCCGTTTAGGAAAGCTCTTTCAGGTAATGAAGTGCCGGTCTAAGACTCATGTAATGAGGTAGGGTTGAACTGACTCTGGGATAACCTTCTAAGTCCTTATCAACCATGTCCACCAACTCCTCAACAGTGACCGTCTTCTGAGCGTTGGATGCCCTTATCCTGACGTTAACTGTCTTGGTCTTAAACTCCCTCTCACCTATAACCGCTATGTAAGGCACCCACTCTATACCTGCCTCCCTGATCCTCTTAGCGAGTGTTAGATCCCTATCATCTATGTCTGCCCTGATACCCTTCCTCACCAAGCTATTCAATACTTCCTCCGCAAATCCTAGGAACTCCTTAGATATGGGTATTATCCTGACCTGAATTGGTGCGAGCCATGTTGGAATGTTTGGAGTCTTACCAGCTTCCTCATCCTGGACAGCCTTATCTAGTACTGCGTAGATGTACCTCTCGATGGAGCCTATTATGGCGGTGTGTATTATGACTGGGTATCTCTCAACTCCTGCCTCATCCACGTACCTTATGTTGAACCTCGCCGCGTTCCCCACATCTATTTGGAACGTGGCCACTTCCCTAGGTCTCTTAAGCTCATCGATAACGTTGTACTCGACATTGATGACCCAGTAGTATATGCCTGGAGGATAGAGAGTTATCAGTGCAGGTTTACCCATCCTCCTAATGAGCTCTACCAAGTAGTCTTTATTTGATTCGAAGAAGTCCTCACTTACGTTGTAGATCGCTACGTACTCCCTTCCCAACTTCCTGATCTCCTCAAGTATCTTCTCCTGAACCTTGAAGGAGAAGGCCTTACCTTCGTCTAAATCCTTTAGAAGTATGTGGAGGTCAGGCATGTAGAACTTCCTCAGCCTGAAACACAGGACTAACTCACCCTTCTGTTCGAACCTATAGCTATCAGCAACTTCAAAGACACCTAAAGGAAGTTCCTTGTAACTGATCAGCCAGTCCTTGATCATGGCGAATTGCTGATGACATGCTGCATACCTCATAACTAATTTACTGCCCTCCGACTCAACCTCATACAACCTGTCACCGAATAAATCAGCGTGCTCTTTGATAGGCCTGAATTTAAGGTTGAACATGTTAGTACCCATAACCCTAAGCACTGGGATTCCCAGGGACTTAACGACTGACCAAGAATACTCCTTAACAGCCTCGACCATCGCAGTGGCGTGGGGTTGATACCTCAAGTGACCACTGTCCGACATCGGCTCCCATTCGAAGCCAAACTTCCTGCAGACCTCTAGGAGCCGTGACTTCCCTCCAGGTAACTCCCTCCTGAAGACTTCCTTCTCAACCAATATCTTAAGGTCTTCCTCTCCTGACTTAAATTCGTACTCCTCAGGACTGTAAATACCTCCATCGGGCGTGATTATCAGGTACTTCTTAGAGGTGACTGCTTGCCTAACAACTTCCTCCGCTCTGTACTCCCTAGATAGCTCGGAGAGCGGGTGTCCGTAACACTTTATGTCGAAGGCCTTGTACCAGCCGAACGGCGCCTTATATACGTTGATCCCCCTCTCACTGAACACCTTAAACAAGTAGTTCAACACGTTCATCGCCTCCTCCGGACCTGCCAGCTTCGATGACAGGTGCGCGTACGGATATAAAACCACGGCTGAAGCCCTGGTCTTTGAGCATATGTTCGATACGTCGTCAACGACCTTAACCGCTAAGTTATTAATTACCTTCCAATCACCGTCCTCAACAGACGTGAATACTACGAGCACGTTGTTGAATTCCCCGCCACTCACCGGGGCTGGTTCAGCTTCCTCAACAGCCTTCTCACGTACTTCATACTTGAAGTGCTCAGCGTGGATTATGAGTACCCGCAATCTCCCCACTCATACTTGGAATTGATGTGAGAGGTTAATAAGTTAAGGTGTGCGGAGCGTTGTCTGCCTCCGTGTTAACTTTTAAAATGAAACTTGCTGTATAGTAGTTCAGAGATTTTGCAGGTGGCTGTTAGTGCCTGAGATAACTATCAGCGATAGGGGTGCTGTGCTGATCAATAAATCCTTAGCTATTGACGGACACACCAACAACTCATTAAGGATTATCACACATGCCCACTCAGACCATGTGAGGGATTTAAGTAGGAGCATCGCTCATTGTAGGGGTATCGCAGCAACTCCGCTAACATTGGACTGGTTAGCCGAGTTAGGACACTCTGTTGGTATGGGTAATTGCCTCAGGCTCGACTACGGTTCGAAAATCATGGTTGATGGGTTGGAGGTCACGCTTGAGAAAGCACACCACATCCCTGGCTCATCTCAAGTGGTGGTAGTGGATGAAGATGGTTTGAGGATAGTTTATACGGGTGATTTCAAGAAGCCTGGTAAGGAAACACCAATAATTGAGTCAGACATCTTAATCATCGATGCGGTGTACGGTAGTCCCTCATATGTTAGGGAGTTTGATGACTACATAGAGGATGTGCTTGCGGACCTGACTAAGCAGCTACTCAGTAAGGGACCTGTAATAATTCAAGGCTATCACGGAAAGCTCCAGGAGGTCATGCAATTACTTAGAACTAATGGGGTGGAAGCACCTTACCTGCTGACACCTAAGGTCTACAAAATGACTAAAGTTGCTGAGAGGTACGGACTAAGTATAGGCAACTACGTTCCCTTAAACTCGAAGGAGGGGAAGGAAGTGCTGAGAAGCAATTGGTTCCTAATATTCGACCACGTGAACTCCAGGAGTGGCCTCAACCTAAATGGCCTGAGGGCTTCTAAGATAGTCCTAAGTGGTTGGGAGTTCAAAAAACCCTACAGGTATTTAGGCGGTGGGAGGTGGTTAGTAGCGTTCAGCGATCATGCAGACTTCAAAGGATTAATGAACTACATAATTAACTCAAACCCAAAGGCCGTGATCGTTAACTCAGTGAGGAGTTCATATGCAGATGTCTTCGCTGATGAGGTTAGGAAGGCGACTAAGAAGGAATGCATCGTAATGCCCTAATCAGAAATTGCTCCCCACCCAATACCGCATCTGAGTTTTAGTGCATTACGGGGTTTTCAAAACCGCTGCGGCTCTTGGCGGACATTCCGACTCAAATATTAAGGTACGGTAAGTTTAATAGTTTCGCTTTAAAAACTTAACATAGGATTGGGCTTGGAAGTGGGAGTTTGAGCGATGTTAAGATCAAGAAGCTTGAGGACCTTAACATCAGTCCGACAATAGTCAGTAAACTGAGGGAGGCAGGGTATAGGACGTTGGAGGCTTTAGCCGCTGCTAACATTAACGAGCTAGCAACGGTTGTTGGTATACCGCTACCAACTGCTCAGAGGATAGTTAACCAGGCTAGGGATGCTTTAGGCCTCAGGTTTAAGACCGCCTTAGAAGTTAAGAAGGAGAGGTTAGGCGTTAGGAAGATCACAACAGGCTCTAAGAGTTTAGACAGCTTGTTGGGGGGTGGCGTCGAAATTAAAACCATCACAGAGCTGTTTGGTGAGTACGGAACTGGTAAGTGCTTCACGAAAGACACAGAGATAATGTACTTCAAAAACGATGAACCCCGCATAGATGATGTTGAGAGAACGTACATAGAGTTCAGCAACTCCTTTAAGGAGGTAGCCTACGACGGGGGTTCACTAGTACTTGTCAACGACTTATACGTCCCGTCAATCGTGGAAGGTAATATCGTAGCCGTTAGAAGTGCCGGAATTTACAGGGAAAAGGTTAAGGAAGTAAGGGAAATAGTTTTAGGCGACGGAACCACCCTAAGAACCACGCTGAACCACCCTGTCCTGACCTATGTAGATGGGCGCCTTAGGTGGTGCCCAGCCAAATGCTTAAGGCGTGGACATGTGGTTGTGGGCGTTAAGAAACAACTCAAGCCTGCCTCACCGGAGGGCTTAGAACGCGTGGAGGTGTTTGGGAGTGCTGACTTAGGGGGTATAGCACCACTCGAAGGTCTGAAACACCACGTTATTAAGGACGTGGAGACCGTAGAGTACGATGACTACGTGTACGACCTTATTGTTCCAAATATTCACTACTTCTTAGAGCCTAACGGGTTAATACTCCACAACACCCAGCTATGTCATCAGCTCTCAGTCAACGTCCAGCTACCTGTGGAGAGAGGAGGCTTAGCTGGTAAGGCGTTGTACATAGATAGCGAGGGTACTTTCAGATGGGAACGTGTGGAAGCGATGGCGAAGGGGGTGGGCCTGGACCCAGACGAAGTAATGGGGAACATCATGTATATTAGGGCTGTGAACAGCGACCACCAAATAGCGATAGTTGATGAGGTCACTGAACTAATACCTAAGGAAAACATAAAGTTGTTAGTCATAGACTCAGTTACAGGGCACTTCAGGGCCGAATATCCAGGCCGTGAGAACTTAGCGCTTAGACAGCAGAAGCTCAACAGACACCTACATCAGCTTAACAGGATCGCCGACATGTACGATATAGCTGTCGTGGTGACTAATCAAGTAATGGCACGGCCGGACGTCTTCTATGGGGACCCCACACAGGCTGTAGGTGGCCATATACTGGCGCACGCACCTGGGGTCAGGGTCCAGTTAAGGCGTAGTAGAGGTAATAGAAGGATCGCCAGGGTCGTCGACGCCCCGCACCTACCTGAGGGCGAGGCCGTCTTCGCAATCACTGAAACAGGAATTAAGGATGTTGAGGAATGATTTTCAACCTCGAATTAGGTTACGAACTGATCCCTATCTCAGCTACTCTTATCACCCTGACCGTAGCAACCTACTACGACTTAAGGACTAGGGAAATCGCGGAGTTTATATGGGTTCCCGCATTACTGATCTCGGTCTTATCAGCCTACTTTATCTCAAAACCGAACGTCTTGGTGATTGCTTTCTCCCTCCTACCTGCCCTGCTCCTCCTGATCTTCACGTTGTTAGGTCTTATAGGTGGAGCCGACTTCCTGGCAATGCTTTTAATAGGGTTGTCAACACCTTACTTTAATGTGCTGCCCATATCATTGCTCACCCTCCTTTACTCAACGCTAATACCCTCAACCCTAGTTATACGCAACTTCGTCCTAAACCTCGTGAAGTATAGGAACCTCTACGAGAAACTGGACTGCGGCAAAACGCCTAAATGGCCGCTACTGTTCCTCGGCAAACCCATCAAGGTAGAGGCATTCCTCAAGAGTAAGTTCATGTATCCGTTAACGGTGTTTAAATGCGGACCCAAGAACTACAGCGTTGTGTGTAGGGCGTCCTTTGACATAAACGAGGACTCTAGAGAACATGTAAATCAGGTAAGCATGTGCTTGAATAAAGGCTACTTGAAGGCTGACGACCGTATTTGGGTGACTCCCGCACTACCTCACATACTCTTCATAACTATCGGATACGTTCTCGCATTAATAACTCCTGAAGGGCTTATTTACGAAACGTTCAGTTTGATTTTAGGCTTTTTGAGGTGGTGACCGCTGAGTCATAAAGTTCTCTGGGCTCCATGGCGTATTAAGTACATTACTAAGCCGCATGATAGGAATTGTATATTCTGCGACGCTAGGGATAAAAAAGACGATGAATCATACGTAGTGTTCAGAGGTTCCAGCTCGTTCGTAATCCTTAACCTGTACCCCTACAACACGGCCCACGTTATGGTAGCGCCTTACAGACACGTTAGTAGCTTCGAGTTACTAAGCGATGAAGAACTACTTGACCTCATGAAGCTTGTGAAACTATCGCTGAAGGCTATAGAGAGTGAGTACAGGCCTCAGGGCTATAACATAGGGGCTAACTTAGGACATGTTGCTGGGGCCGGGGTTGAAGGCCACCTACATCTGCATATAGTACCTCGGTGGTCGGGTGATACTAATTTCATGCCACTAATCGCTGGCGTGAAGGTAATCCCCGAAGACATCAACGACACGTATAAAAGGTTGAAAAAAGCCTTTAACGACGTATCCAGCCTGGAACGGGGTTGACATCACTTCCTCATAACGCCTGCATACCTAGCCCACTGATACAGGCATCCGAGTACCTTCACAGCCCTTTCAGGCTGGCAGAAGAACGCAGGAACCTGCGCGTGAGTCTCTATATAGTCAATCGCCTGCAAAGTCTCAGGTATGTCACCGCTCATCGAGACCACCACAGGTTTATCCATACCATTAGCCCTTGCCTCGTTGACCCCCTCAACAACCGACTTAGCGAACTCCATGGGCGGTGTAATTACTGTGTGCCAGTGACCTATAATTACAGCATCTGTCTTAGGATGCATTAACGCTAACTTAATACCTTTTTGAACCATGTCAGGCGTGCATGATCCCGTGATGTCCATGGGGTTACCGAATGCGCCGAAGGGTGGTACGAACTTCTTAAACTCATCTACTAGGTCTTGAGGTGCTTCCATCAAGTGGAGTTTGTTGTCCTCCGCGGCATCGCAGAGTAATACACCTAAACCTCCAGCCATGGTTATTATGAACACGTTCTCGCCTTTAGGTGGTGGAAGCATCGCTAGAGACCTACCTATGTCGAATAACTCATCTAATGCGTAAACCCTGATAACTCCCGCCTTCTTAAACGCCGCGTTAATTACCTCGTCGGAGGCTGTGAGCGCTGCTGTGTGTGACTTAGCCGCCCTCTCACCGTAGCCCGTCCTACCAGCCTTCAACACAACTATGGGCTTTTTCTTAGATACTATCCTAGCTGTCTCAATGAACTTCTTACCATCCTTTATGGACTCCATGTGAAGCGCTATTGCCTTAGTGTGCTCGTCAGCGTAGAAATACCAAAGCAGGTCTGCGTGATCTATATCTGACATGTTACCTAACCCAACATTTATGGATATCCCTATCTTCTTCCACCTAGCGTAGCCGAAGGCAGCCATCCCGACACCACCACTCTGAGCCACAGCGGCTAAGCCTCCCTTATGGTCGTAGGGTATCGTGAATGACAGACTCAAGTTGTACCAAGGACTGTATATGCCGTATGTGTTGGGACCGATGATCCTGACGCCGTGCTGCCTTGCAAGGCTGACTAACTTTTCCTGCAGTTCTGGGTTGCCGGTCTCGGCGAAGCCTGATGAGACAACGACAGCCACCGGCACATTCTTCTCACCCAATGACGGAATGACGTCGGGCACCATGGCAGCCGGTATAGCTATTAGAGCAGAATCTACCTCAGGCTCCGGCACTTGCCTAACGTCAGGATAGCACTTAATCCCTAATATCTCCGTAGCCCTGGGGTTTATCGGGTATATCCTCCCTTGAAATCCTCCGTCAATTAAGTTCTTTACCACCGCGTACCCAACTCTGCCGGGTTCCCTTGAGGCTCCGACGACGGCAACGCTCCTAGGTCTGAAGAATCTCATAAATCTGTTTATCAAGTCCTTCCCGTACTCTGGAATACCCTCTAGACCATACGAACTCATAATCCACACCAACTTAAACTTAAGGGAAGTCTATTTAAACGTTTACGTTAATTGGGTTTTAAGATTTTTAAGTGTACAGGGCTAGTTTCGTATCGGTGTCAGTTATTGATTTGGCCGGCTTAAGGGTTAAGGATGTCGAAAGGGAGGTTAGGGAGTTCTGGATTAAGAATAACATACCTTCTAAATGGAGAGCTTGGAGGGATAACGCACCCGCGTACACCTTCCTAGAAGGACCCCCTACTACTAACGGCTACCCACACATAGGACATATCAGGGGTAGGACGTATAAGGACTTCGTACTTAGGTACTACAGGATTAAAGGTTACAATGTGTGGGCTCAGGGCGGTTGGGATGAGCAGGGATTACCGGTTGAAGTTGAGGTTGAAAAGAAGTTAGGCCTGAGGAATAAGAAGGACGTGGAGTTACTTGGCTATGAGAGATTCGTAAACGAGTGCAATAAGTTAGTGGACCACTACCTGAAGGTATGGTCTGACGTAGGGACGTCCAGGTTGGGACTATGGCTCGACCTGGAAGGTGCTTATGAAACCCGTAGAGCACACTACATAGAGCACGTATGGCACTTCATTAAGAAAATGTACGAGAAGGGACTGCTTTTCGAGGGTTTTAGGGTTCTTCCGTACTGCCCCAGGTGTGAAACGGCGCTAAGCGATGCTGAAGTGGACCAGGGATATGAGGAGAAGGTATCCCCATCCATCTACGTTAAGTTTAAGGTGGCTAATGATGACAGAACGTACTTACTTATCTGGACCACCACGCCGTGGACGTTAATAGATAACGAAGCAGTGGCCGTCAGAGGGGATGGAGACTACTGCAAAGCATTGTTGGGAAACGAATACTTATACGTGGCTAAGGACTTAATTCCTAACATATCGAGCCTCCTAGGTGTTGAATTGGTCTGCGTTGAGGAATTGAAGGGTGAGGCACTAAACGGACTGAAATACGAGCATCCCCTCTTAGAGGAGGTTCCGGTCCATAGAGAACATGAAAACTCCCATAAGGTAGTGGTTGCTGACTTCGTATCATTAAACGAGGGTTCAGGACTAGTTCATGTGGCGCCCGCGCACGGTCCTGAGGACTACGAAGTAGGTATTAAGTACGGCTTACCGATAAGCAACAGCGTTAAAGTCAATGGGGTCTTCAACGAGTTGGGGGGATACTTTAAAGACTTAAGCGTTGAGGAAACATCAAGTAAGGTAGTTGAAGTCTTAAAGTCTAAAGGTCTCTTAGTACATGAAGGAACCATAACTCATATGTACCCACATTGCTGGAGGTGCGGAACCCCACTAATCTACAGGACTGACAAGCAGTGGTTTTTAAGAATCACATCAATTAGGGACGACCTAATTAAGAGCTTAGACATGGTTAGGATCTATCCGGAGAAGCTACGTGACAGGTTTTACAACTGGCTGGCCAACGCTAAGGATTGGACCATATCCAGGTCACGGATTTGGGGAACCCCGCTACCCATATGGAGGTGCAGGGAAGACCCCGATAAGTTGTTGGTTGTAGGTTCTATTGAGGAGCTCATCAAGCTGGCTGCGGAAATCCCCAACGTAGATGAGGATAAGTTAGTGCATAGACCTTGGATAGATAACGTAAGACTACTGAGCGATGAATGCCGTGAATGGGTACGTGAACCCTACGTAATTGATGTCTGGATTGACAGCGGGGTTGCTTGGATGGCCAGCGTTGATGGGATGAGGAACCCGGAGCTCCTTGAGAAGCTGTACCCCTACGACTTCGTCACGGAAGCCATAGACCAAACCAGGGGGTGGTTCTACTCATTACTCGTGACTTCGGTTCTGATGAACGGTAAGCCACCCTATAAGAACGTGCTTATCCAAGGACACGTAGTTGATAAGTACGGCCAAAAGATGAGCAAGTCTAAAGGCAATGTCATCTGGGCTCAAGACATTTTCGACAGATACGGCGTTGACCCAGTCAGGGCTTACATACTTACCAAGTTCGCGCCGGGCGATGTTTTCTCTTTCGACCCAGACGAAGTCAAGGAAACGATCAACAAGTTGAACGTCATGTGGAACGTCTTCAGATTCGCTCAGATGTATATGTCTCTCGATAAGTTCGACCCTAAGACCCACAGACTGGAGGAACTCATAAAGTCGGCGAAGGTCGAAGACCTCTGGATACTTTCGAAGTTCTACAGCACTTTAAGGGCGTATAATTCCTACATGGAGAAGTACGAGCTACATCAATCGAGTAGAGCCGTGTTCAACTTCCTCATAGAGTATCTTAGCCACAGGTACGTGAGGATTGTGAGACCGAGGGTCTGGAAAGAGGAAGGCAACGATAAATTCGTCGCATACGCCGTCCTCTACAAGGTGTTGAAGGAGTCTTTGAAGATGCTCGCACCTATAATACCACACATAAGCGAGTACCTATGGCAACACTTCGTTATGAAGTTCGAGCCAGATGAAGTTGAGAGCCTTCACCTAACCACGCTACCTGAAGTTGATGAGAGCTACATAAGGAACGACCTGGAGGCAGCCTTCGAATTGATGTTCGATATATACGCGTCCGTAAGTTCCATGAGGAACCTCCTCGGCATTAAGCTGAGGTGGCCTATTAAGGAAGTCATCATCGAGTTAGGCGGTGAGCAATTAAAGATGCTTTCAGAATATTTGAACATCGTTAAATTCCTGGCAAACGCTAAGGACGTCTCAGTAACTGCTGAACTACCAAGCAAGTGCTTAAGTGATGAGTACTTAACCAAAGACTTCAACACCTTTAAAATATGTATGAGTAAGGCCATAGATAAGGGGTTATATTACGAGGGAATTGCTAGGGAGGTGATTAGGAGGGTGCAGGTGATGAGAAATAAAGCCAACCTAGCAGTGGACGAGTACATAGAGCTGGCAATACTAACCGATGATGAAGAGATTAAAGACTCGATAAACATGTTCCGCGACTTCATCCTAAATGAGACTAGGTCCAAGTCATTGATCAGCGTGGGGGAGGGGATGTACGTGGTTGAGTGGGACCTTGAAGGCAAGAAAGTGACTATAGGCATAAGGAGGATAACTTCCTCTCAGAACTAGCGCGTTTGTTCGACCTACTTAACAAACTTCTTAGCCGGATATATGTAATCCTTAGGCGCTTTGTTGAAGTGTTCTAGGTACTTACGAAGCATTTTCGGTATCTCAACCGCGCCGTCCGGTTTTTGATGATTTTCAAGTATTGCCGTAATAGTCCTAGTGCTGGCGACAGCCGTCGAATTTAGTGTGTGGACATAATCCCTAACACCTCCCTTACGCTTCAAATACCGTATGCGGAGCCTATACGCCTGCCAGTCAGTACAGTTACTACAGCTAACTAATTCCCTGAACTTACCTTGGGCCGGGTACCAGACTTCTAAATCGTATTTCTTAGCTGCTGGAGCCCCTAGCTCGGCTGAAGCCACGTTAACTAACCTGTACGGCAGCTCTAAGCCCCGGTAAAGTTCCTCAGCATTACTGATTAATTGTTCGAAAAGATCCCAACTCTGCTCAGGTAATGCGTAGGCGAACTGCTCCACCTTATGGAACTGGTGCACCCTGAAGATCCCTTTAATATCCCTGCTGCCTGCTCCAGCCTCCCTCCTGAAACACGGACTAACGCCTACATACAGTAGCGGTAGCTGATCTTCAGGTATTTCATCCCCGGCGTGTAGGGCAGCGAGCGAGTGCTCAGCAGTAGCTATTAGGTATAGGTCCTCACCCTCAACTTTGTAGATCGCGTCCTTGAACGTGTTTAAATCTATGACTCCCGCCATGTATTGATGTCTAAGCATGTAGGGAGGGAGGACTAACCTAAACCCCTTACTTGTAAGGTGGTCGATAGCATACATCAGCAAGGCAATGTCAAGCCAGACGACGTCGTCGAATAGGTAGTAAAACCTTGATGAAGCAACTTCAGCAGCTTTTAACGTATCCCCTAAGCCAAGCACGTGCTCCAACATATCTGCGTGGCCTACGGGCTTCCAATCAATTACCTCGTAATCCATCCCCACACCGAGTTCTACAGTAAACTTCAGGAAGTCTCTCAAGAACTCCCTATACACTTTAGCCCTACCCCAGGCCCTCACCGGAACGTTGTAACTGTCGTCCGGACCGATTGGGACCGTCGGGTGGACTATGTTGGGCATTGAGGAAAGCAGACCATCTCTCATCTCTTCTATAGATTTCAACTTCTTTTCGAGCGCCTCTATCGCCTTGAGAAGCTCCTTAGCCTCCTCTATCTTAGCCCTACGTTCCTCCTCACCTAACTTAGCTATCTGCTGGCTTATCTGATTGTGTTTATGCCTTACGTTATTGACCTCAGTCAACACTTTCCTCCACTCAACATCATACCTTATAGCGTCATCAACAATGGAGGTATCCATGAACCTCTTCTTCAACGAGTCTCGAAGCACCTCAGGCTCCTTCCTCAAGTACTCCAGTATGCTCCACGGCATTCTAACTCACCACAAATATTCTGACCCCCACCGCAGGGGGCTTAAAACAACTGCTTCGGGGGCGTGATTTAATTGTTGGACATAACTACCATAAGCATCATAAGGTCGGCCCCCGAAGCACACAGGCATGGAAACCACCACTACGACTTCCCCAAAACAGATTTATAAGCATTCCATCTCAGCCTAGGGCTAAGCCCTCCGCAGTAGGTCCTAAGACTTCTATGCGAATTAACTTAACTACCGTTTGCCCCTACGTTAATCGAATCACTACGTGTTTAGTCCCAAAACCTCCTAGTGGAGATGTATTTTCTCTCAAGTTCGTATATCACATTGTAGAAGTCGACCTCATCCCTGACACCCAAAGCTTTCTTAGCCGTCTCGGGTCCTATCCCGTGGGCAGCTAAGGCAATTACGGCCCTCTTACCGTAGTTTAAGACTAGGTACGCTGACTCCTTCAACCTAATGAACTTCTCTTTCTCATCACCACTTAGGATGAATTTATAGTTCTTACCTGATTTCAACCCCTTAAGCACTAACTTAACTACTGAGTCGTCCAGTTCCTTACTAACACCTACATACCTCACCCCACATCTGGGGCATACGATGTCCTCAGGCAGGTCCTTAATAATGCTTACGTAGCTATGTCCGCATAACATACACACCAGCCTAACTTTCTTACTCAACAACCTCCTCTTAACCATCTCCGATACCACGCTCTTAGGGATGTACCTAGCCACGACCCTCCCGCTGAAACCCGGTATCTTAAGGCCTTCAAGAGCTATTGGTGACAGTTCACTAACCTCTATAAACTTAACCAACGTCCTCCCCTCAGCAATCCTACCGATGAATCCCTTAAGCACCGCGAAGTCTACGTACCTGCGCATGAGTTCGTTAATTACCTCACCACATATTAATTTGTTATCCTCAAATCTCCTAGCAAGCGCGTTAATTATGTTTAGAGGGGCGTTCTCAGGTATTACCCCCAATCGCTTGAGAACGTTGACTAGCACATGTTTGAACATGGAAGACTTCCTCATAGCTTCCTTAAACCTGTCTTCTAAATCAACCTCTAAGAGGGCTCCCCTCACCACAGACTCAACCACATTCAACGGTAAGTAAGTAGGTAGCTGAATAATTACCCTGTAAGGGTCTGACTTAATTAATGGGTTTAAACCTAGATGTTTGGTGAAGGCATAGCCCAGTAAGTAGCTCAAACCTCTATTAGCCCTACTTCCTAGACATGCGTGGAAAACGATGATCAGTGGCGCTGATTTCCTGACCTCAACAACTGCCAAACTCTCAGTAGGTAGCGGGTACCCACTCTTAACGTGTTTTGACATTAAGTCGCTTAGGTACTTCAAAGCATCTTCCGAGATAAGCCCAACGTACTGCTGTGGTAGGTAGTTAAGGGCTACCAACCTCCTCAGCGAGCAGACCTCCCTCGCAACCTTATACTCAACCGGTATCGTCTCACCAACCCAGGAAGGGATTAGATACTCCCCTTCACCCGCTTCCTCTACATAGACTTTCCTCTCCTCTTCATCGATGCTAATTACTTTCCACAACCTTCCACCCAGGACTAAGGAGGAACCTTCATTAAGTTCCAACGCCACAAACTCCTCATCTAACCGGCCTATAGGGCTCATAGTAACTAAGTCGATAGCTAAGTAATGAGGTGAATCAACTATCATGGTAGTGGTTAAGTAGTAAATCCTACCTTTCCCAGTAGCCTTGATCGAGGAGCCGTCCAACTTAATTAATGAGAGCTCGGAAAGTAACTCAACTACCGCAGTGAACTCCTCCAGAGTTAGGTTCCTGAAGACATAGGAGTTACGTAGCACGTCATAGGCTGACTGAACATCCATCGCACCCTCCTGAAGGAGTAAGCCCACTATTTGATGAGCTAATACGTCGAGCGAATTCTCATGAACGGTGAAACCTTCTAACTCGTTATTAAGGGCTCTACGTATGATAACTAGCGATTCCAAAATGTCGTCTAAGGAAGTGTCCGAGACGACGTATCCTTTAGCCTTAAGCCCTGCTCTATGCATGCTCCTCCCGATTCTTTGAACTAGCTTGACGACCTGTCTAGGCGATGATGATTGAACGACTGCATCAACACTACCAACATCAATGCCTAGCTCAAGGCTTGAAGTCGCAACAACACCTTTTATCTCACCCTTCTTTAGTTTATCCTCAACAACTTCCCTCTCATCCTTCGATAAGCTACCGTGGTGGACGAATACGTTGGCCCCTAATTCCCGCAACTTTAGTCCCAGGAACTCGGCCTCATCCCTCGTATTGGTGAAGGTTATCACTTCCCTATGCCTGTTCAACAGTTCCTTAATTAAGGAGGCCTTATCAGCCAAGACCCCTGAGTCGTACGGAGTTATTAGGGCGATTTCCATGTCCCTACCGTTAAGTATTACGACCCCTTTAACTACCCTGCCATATGAAAGGAACTTCTTCGCGAGCTGGATGTCACCTATGCTTGCGGACAGCCCTATCCTCTGCGGTTTATTAGCTATCAGCTCCAATCTGCTGAGGGACGCTATTAACTCAGAACCTCTTTTACTGCTAACCAACTCATGTAACTCATCTATAACGACGTACCTAGTGTTGGCTAAGTATTCCCGTAAGGATCTACTTATCAGGAGGTATTGGAAGGTTTCAGGAGTGGTTATCATTATGTGGGGCGGGTTTTTCTCCAGATCCTTTCTCAACTTCTGCGGTGTGTCTCCATGACGTACTTGAACCCTTAGACCGAGGTCGGAGCATATGTTGGCTAACCTCCTCATCAAATCTCGGTTCAAAGCCCTAAGAGGGGTTATGTACATTAAGCTAATTGGTTGGTGCTTATTTAGGTCACTCAACATCTTAGAAATCAACGGGAAGGTAGCTGCTTCCGTTTTCCCGCTTCCCGTGGGAGCTACTATCAGTACGTCATGCCCCTCACTAATTAACGGTATGGACTTCCTCTGAACTTCTGTTAAGTCGCTGTATCCATACTTGAACATAACCTTAACTAGGCTGGGGTGAAGCATGCGTGACACGTCTTCAGCATCTCCCACTTCCAACACGTATAGAGTTAGGTCAACGAAAAACTTATACGTTCGACGTATAGATATGATTTGTATGGAGGCGTTAGGGTTTAGGAGACTGTCCGCCGCTGCACTTCTACTGCTGTCGAACTTGATGCTCGGCGAGCTGTTAGGGCTTCCTACTTCATTAATCACCTTAATGCTAACCGTTAACGCATCACATGTCATCGTTTTCGGCTTAGGAGTCCTAGTAGGCCTCTTAGGCGATGTGACTGTGATTGCCGCGGAAGGAGTTGTCCTAACAGTAATTCACTTTATGAGGCTCGGCAACATTTCCAACCTCTCAATCCTTACGTACGTAGTGCTCCCGTACTTGGTAGGTGTTGCGGCCGGCTCATCGTTCTTCAGAAGAACTTCCCTGACTATGCCTAAGGCATCTGCGGGTTGGCGGTCTTTAGGTGACCTCCTCATGATATTAGGTTCCTCCCTCATAGCTACGTATTTCATTTCCCTGATACCTACTTTAAATAGACTGGTTATCGGCGAAGCCTTATCAGGCCTGAGGCTGTACTTGTTCATCTGTGGTTTGGTATGCAATTCCTTCGTAACCTCCTTAACGGTTCAACCCAGATTCGATTCGCTCAGGTCTTTCTTAACGCTTACGTTGGTGGTGGCGACCGTAACGCTTTCCTGGGCCTCAACACCTTCGATAGTCCTCATCAGCCTTAATTACCTGGAGGTCGGGGGAAATTATATCATCTTAGGTAGGGTTATTAGGAAGTTTGGTGTAGGTGTGGGGCTTAAACGCTCTATCGGAGGGTATGTTAAAATACCCATCAGCGGTCCCGACAATAGGCATATGGTCATAGTCGGCATGAGCGGTAGTGGTAAGTCGTACCTCGCAATGAAGATCGTTAAGCAGCTTGCAGGGAGGCACCCTGTTCTAATCATAGACCCTCACGGAGAATACGTCGGATTGGTTAGGGAGCTGAAGGGTAAGGTATTAACACCGATCGGAAACCCTGTGAATCCCTTGGACACGTTAGGTAAGCCGATTAACGTGAGGGCTGAGGAAGTTAGCGATATGATCAGGAGGGTGTTCAGATTAGGTAATGTTCAGAAGTATTCTTTATACGCCCTAATACTGAACACTTATGAGAGGTTAGGTGGAGTAACACCCACATTCAACGATGTCTACTTAACTCTCATCAAGCATTTAGAAGGCGGCCCCTCCTCTGAGGAGGTGCACCTCAGCAAGGAAGTGCTTAGTACGTTAATTCCTTACCTGGACTTACTCAGGAACCCATACTCAACATCCACCGCTTTAAGGCCTGAAGACCTGGTGGAGGGGTTAACAGTCGTGGATTTAAGCGTTGTGGAAAGTGAGTTCTTAATAAGCGTCTACGTTGAGAGCCTCCTACACCTCCTGGAAAGCTATATTAAGACCTCAGGTAAGGGATTGTTTATAATTGTTGATGAAGCTCACAGATTCATGGGCGGTAAAGTCGCACCGTTGCTAAGTAAGCTAGTTATGGAGGGCAGGAAGTTTGGTGTGAGGCTTGTGGTGGTAACACAGCAACCACTTGACTTGGAGACAGGCATCGTAGCTAACTCAGCGTACGTGATATCATTCGCCATTCGGGAAGTGAATAACCTTAACTACATATCGAGGATTTTATGCACTAGTGACGTCAAGTACGAACTAGTTAGGGATCTGGTATCAAATCTTAAGAAACATGATGCATTGGTGAGGATAAGAGATGAGGGAGGCCTATACCTCATTAAAACTTAAAGGAAGGCAATTAAAGAATGTAAAGAGTGAGGGTTCATCAGTTGAGTGAGGAAGAGGAGGAAGTTCCTGTAGAGGAAGTTGTAGAGGAGAAAGGCGAGGTAGTCGAGGAGGAGGGAGAGGAAGTTTTAAGGGGGTTCACGATTGAGGGATTGGAGCTCATGCTAGCTAGGGTTGAGGAGATCGAGAAGAGCATCAAAGGCTTACTGCCCGCCTCTGAAACATCTGAAGCGAAGCAGAAGCGAAAACCGTCAAAGCCTGCTAGGGAGGAGAAAACCACGGAGACGGCAAAGGCCAAAAGATCCAAGAAAGGGAAGAGCAAGTCCCAGTAAGAGTACGCAGGATGCTGAGCAGCTTAACATTAGGTGTTCTAGCGTTCCTCTCAGGCAAGTGGAGGCTACTGAGACTTAAAGACGTTTCACCGCGTTAAGTGCTCCTCCAGCACACTTTATGGATATACGATCCTTCGAAAATGTCGTACTCTCCGCATCCGCAGATAATGTTTTGAAATGGAACTCGTTAAGAATGGAGACCCCCAAGGCTTACCTACGCGCTAGACTTTGCAGCTGATTTCGGTGACCTCATGCAAGATCTTCGAGACCTGAGTGGAGCGGGTAGCCCACTACCAACTATCTAGTAACGACTGTTGAATTAGGTCACTCTTGAATCACTTCGAAATCTATCCCTAACTCCATTAGTACTTTAGATATGAAGTCCAACCCAATCCTTTTATCGAATATCAGTTGAACCAGCTCCGCACCATCCTTCTTAAAGAGCTTGATCTTGTCAACGGTTACTAAACCCTTAATCAGGTCTCCTTCATCCTTCTTAGGCGATACGAAGTCCTTAAACTTCCTCTTCATCATATCGTAGAAGGAGTTGAAGTTGTTTAGTATCCTCAAAGCGTCGTTGATATCCGATGTATCCCTACCGTAAGCTTCCTTCAAATGTGTTAGTACCTTAACAACGCTCCTGCAACTGCCTTCGATACATATGTGACCGGTGAAGCTTTTCACCAACTTCACTTTACACATCTTGAGCAACCTCTTCAAAGTAGGTTAACCGTGTAGTAAGTATTAAATTGGTTTGAGGCTTAATAATTAGGTGGGGCTTTCATGTTCAGAATTAAGTACCCCGTAGGGGCTAGGATTAAGAAAATTTTCCAAGGAAGTCTGAAACCCATTGATGAGGTCCCTATGAGCATTAACTCCGACGGACTGCTTGTACGTGCACTAAGCCCAGATAAGAACTTATTGGTGGAGATCGCGGTACCCCAGACAGCGTTCGAACTGTTCGAGACTAAGAAGGCTAACACTTTGACCGTTGATAAGGTCCAATTCCTCAGAAGTTTAAGGAGGGCGACTAAGAATGACAGCGTCTTAATGGAGTTTGAGGAAGCCAGTAGAACACTAAAACTGGCATTAATCAATATGAGGACAGGTGTTGAGAGGAACTACTCAGTAGACGTTAGGGATGTCGGCAGTGAGTTAGTTGGTTCGGTCAGTATTGACTTACCTGTGAAATTTCAAATACCGTCCGAGGACCTCAAGAAGGTGATCGCCGACGCTAAATTAATTGGTGAAGACTTGGAACTTAGGTATGAGGAAGACTGCGTCCGAGTTGCTAGCACATCAGAGAATAAGGCGTTTAGGCAAACTTTGGCTTTGGACAGACCCTTGTACTCCTTAGAAAGCAGGGAATCCCAAGTATTCAGTAGGTACGACTTAGACCTACTTAAAGCCATAGCTAACTCACTGACGCTAGCTGATATTACCACGGTCGAGTTCGGCCCCTCACTACCCATTAAGGTCTCAGTAGAGTTAGGTGATGGCTCAAGAATTACGTACTGGATAGCCTCTAAGATTTGACTGTCCAACTAGCTTGAATGAGAAGCTCTTGAGTTTGCCGCATACCTCCTTGCCCAGCAGTCCTCTCCTCACCATATCTGCAACTATAACCCTCAACTCTAACGGACTTACAGCGGTGTTTAATGCCTCCAATCCCTCCCTTAGGTCGCGGAACCTCTTAACTCCTTGTCGAGCTATGATCTCAATTATTAAGTCCTCAATACTTGAATTGTCTGACATCATTGTTTACTTCCCTGATTACCTCCTCTAAGATATCCAACCCCCTATGAGCTAATTCTTCTGATATTACGAGCGGGGGTGCTACCCTAATGACTGAGTAACCAGCACCTATAACAGCCAAACCCCTCTTGAAGGACTCCATTAAGACCTTACCCAATTCCTTAACTGCGTATTCCTTAGACGACTTATCCCTAACCAGTTCTATACCTATCATTAACCCTTTGCCTCGGACGTGACCGACTAACTCGTATTCGTCAACCCACTCCGAGATCCTCTTCATGATTGACTCCCCAACTCTAGCCGCGTTTTCGAGTAGTCCCTCATCCGTTATAACCTTCAAAACAGCCCTACTAGCTGCTAAAGCTACGGGGTTACCTCCGAAAGTCGACGCATGGGTTCCCTTAGGTAATGACATAACTTCCGCCTTACCGGCTATTGCCCCTAAGGGCAGGCCGGAAGCCAAAGCCTTAGAAGAAACTAAGACATCTGGACTGACCCCCCAGTGCTCTGCTGCAAACCACTTGCCGGTCCTCCCTATACCGGATTGAACTTCATCGAACACCAGCAGTATCCCGTAATCATCGCATAGCTTCCTAAGCTTAGGTAGGAAGTCGTCTGGGGGAACTACGTATCCCCCCTCACCCAGAATAGGCTCCATAAAGATACCGGCTACATCATCCCCTTCAACCAACCTCCTAAACACGTAATCCTCGATAAATGATATGACCACCTCCCCGCATTCATCGCCTTCCGCATTGAGAGGACATCTGTAGGGATCGGGGTACGGTACGTGGATCACGCCGGGGAGTAGGGGTTGGAAGTACTTCCTATGGATCGGCTTGCTTGCGGATAGTGATAAGCTCCCTAAAGTCCTGCCATGGAATGAACCTACGAACGTGATTACATACTGCCTAGAATTCTTGAAGTAACCCTTGACAACCTTCAAAGCTCCCTCAATACCTTCCGTACCGCTATTACAGTAAAACACCTTTTTACTACCGTTGACGGGTACTATTCTTAGGAATTCCCTAGCATGTAGCACTGCCTCTTCATACAGGAAATCAGTCAATGAGTAGTGAAGTAATTTATCTGCCTGACCTTTAATAGCTTCAACGACCTTAGGGTGGTTATGCCCAACGTTCATAACACCTATACCGGAGTTGAAATCTATGTAGAGGTTACCGTCTAGGTCCTCTACCACCGGCCCGCAACCACTCTTAACCACTAACGGGTACCATCTGCTGAAGGACTGCATGATGAGCTCTCCGTCAGCCTCCGCAACCGCTTTAGACTTAGGGCCGGGAGGAGTTACGGTAATTTTCGGTACTTCATCAAAGCACTTATCGGCTGAACCCATCCCACCGCCCAACCTATTCCTCCGTACGAATTAAAAATGCTTTCGATTCCACTAAAAGAATTTCATCGAAACTTAAAAACAATTCGATTAACTATCGGATCATCATCTGACTCTGGAGACTATTGCGGAAGCAACGCTCAGCAGTTTAGAGTCCTCTCCGAGGCCACATATGAGTTGAATCCCCACTGGCAGTCCCCTAACACTGAGAGTCGGTATTGAAATAGCTGGGGCACCGATATACGAAGCATACACTGTTTCATAGGTGAGTAGACTCCTAATGCCCCCATCCTCCTTACCCAACACCTCATCGATTTTAGGGGCCGGTATGGGGACCGTCGGGGTGATGAGGGCGTTAACATCTTTCAAAACCCTGCCGAGTTCGTCCCTGACATCTTCCCGGCGAGACATGGCCTCTAAGTAATCCACAGCTCTATACTCGAGGCCCTTCTCCAATAACCTACGGACGTCTGGGCTGTATTCATCCCATCTTTCCCTGTTCTTCATATGGATTGCCGTAGCTTCACTATACCTAATTACCGGGAAGAACCGCCAGACGTATTTCTCAGCAGTAGGCATTGCAACCTCCTTAAAATTGCAGCCCAAACTAGATACGTAGTTAAGGAAAGCGTCCTCAACTTCCTCCACCAGGTCTGGAGCCTGTTCCCTTAAATGCTTAGGGACCTTAAACCAGGTCGGTATCCCCAAACTCAGATCCCTGACCTCAAACTCAGTACGTTCGAGCCTGATGAAGGTCTCAGCGATTTTGTAAATCCAATTCACGTCCTTCGCTAGGAAACCGACCGTGTCTAACGAAGGTGCTAAGGGGTACACCCCGTAAGTACTGATCGTACCGTAAGTGGGCTTATATCCATACACACCGCATAATGAAGCTGGTATTCTGACAGAGCCGGCCGTATCAGTTCCTAGGGCTGCAGGTATTAGGGAAGCCGCAACCGCCGCTGCCGAACCCCCGCTGCTACCGCCGGCTATCCTCGTGAGGTCTAACGGGTTTTTAGTTGGGCCGAAGATACTTGAAGTTGTTGTCGCCCCAGATGCGAACTCGTGCGTGTTCGTTTTACCTACAACCACCCATCCACTTTTCTTAAGAGCCTCAACCACGTAAGCATCGTAATCAGGTATGAAATCACGGTAGAGCTTAGAACCCATAGTGGTCCGTAACCCCTTAGTGTATATGATGTCTTTAACTCCTAGCGGTAAGGGCTCCAGGCCGAGCTTTGAAATGCGTTCCGCTTCGTTCAACGCTTCGTCATTATATAGTACGAACGCGTTGATGTCGGCGTTGATCTTCTTAGAGTCCTCGCTTAACGCGTGTTCGATGAGTTCATATCCACCCACCTAAAACGCCTCCATAACTAACTACGTTCGATCATCTAAAATGATTTCGGTAATCAATGATTAGGTGGTGCTACTAATTAGGTCCGAACCCCATCTCTCAATATTTCTTAGCTAACCTCATAAACGTGTTGGCCTCAGCCCCGCATATGACGCATCGGTGACCCCCAGCATTGACGTCTAACGGAGTACCTAAGGCATCACATTCCAGCATCTCAGCTAACTTCAATCCGCATTCGGGCTTACCGCACCACGGCAACTCCACTATGCCTCTAGTGTTTTTAAAGAACTCCCTAGCACTTTCTATGTCCGTGAACCTTGCGATCCTCGACTTAAATGCCTGCCAGGCCCTGCTACTCAAGTTCTTATTGTAGTCGGAGCTGATCTCATCAACCTTACGTGGAAGCTCCTCGTACCCAACCCTTATCCTTTCCAAGGTGTCCCTCCTAAATATCGTTACGTAGTTTCCTTCCACCTCCTTCATCCCTACTTCAACCCTGAGTGGAACACCTCTGAACTCCCAGTAGTAGAACTTCTCACCCGGCCTTAGCTCGTCACGTAAGTCCTCATAAACCCTGTAACCCCTGCTCACAAGCGTTTCACGGACAGCGTTAGAGTACTTGAACACCCTATCACGCGTCTCAGATGAGATCAAGGGTATCACAACTATCTGTATTGGAGCTATATGGATTGGAAGTACTAGACCTCTCCTATCGCCGTGCACTGCAAACATTGAAGCTAATACACGTTCGGAGATCCCATAACTGGTTTGCCAAGCATAATCGATGCTTCCATCACTTTTCTGGACCCTTACCTCGAAAACCTTGGTGAAGTTCTGGCCGAGGTTGTGTACGGTCCCGATCTGTAGTGCCCTACCGTCGGGGAGTAAAGTATCGAAAGCTATGGTGTATATAGCTCCAGCGAACTTATCCCATTCAGGTCTTTTGGATATTATGTACGGGATGCCTAAGGAGTCGAACAACTTGCTGTAAATTTCTATAGCCTCAACTACCTGCCTCTCACAATCTTCGAAGCCTTCGTGGAGGGTATGCGCTTCCTTGAACGTACTTACCTCCCTAACCCTAACCATTGCCCTGGTCGCCTTAGTTTCATACCTGAAGATACTCACAATTTGGTAGTACTTCTTAGGTAGTTGCTTGTAGCTCTTAATCCAGAAACTCTCCAAGTACGTTAGCTGGGTTTCGCTTGTAGGTCTTAAAGCAAGCTTAACGTCTAAGGGCTCCAGACCTCCGTGAGTAACCCAGTAAACCTGATCTTCAAAACCCCTGATGTGCTCCGACTCCTTCTTAAGTATGTTCTCAGGTATTAGCATAGGTAGTAAAATCTCTTCATGTCCGGTACTGTCGAGCAAACCCCTTAGGATGTTAATGACGTTCGCCCTAATTTTAAATCCGTAAGGTAGCCAGACACCCATACCCTTAACCGGGTACCTACCGTAGTCGTAGACCTCAGCAACCTCTAAAACGTAGTCGAACCACTCAGAAAACGGCCTCCCAAGATCTCTGTACACGTTGACTTCACTCAATCATCAACACCAACAACTAATGAAAGTTAACGGTTTTAAAGTTAGCACTAAACCACCCAGCAGATCTACACAGAAAGCCGCCCACCCTTTAGGACATAGGAAAGTGTGGGGCACACATCAGATACTAAAAATTAAAAATACTGAAGTAGAAAACATACGGAGAGGTGTGCGGCTACGCCTAAGAAAAGGGAAAGCAGAGGCAGGCATAAAGGCGGCAAAGGGTCTGTAGGCGCCGTACATTGCGATCAGTGTGGGAGGTTAACCCCTGAGGATAAGGTAGTATGCGTTACTAGGACTTACTCGCCGGTGGACCCGCAGTTAGCTAACGAGTTAGAGAAGAAAGGAGCTATAATTGCTAAGTACCCCATCACTAAATGCTACTGCATTAGTTGCGCGATATTTTTAGGCATAATTAAAGTCAGATCTGAGGATGAGAGAAAGGTGGTTAGGTAAATAGGTGATGCGTATGCGCATACCTAAGAAGTTGAACAGCTACTGTCCAAGATGTAAAACACACACGGAACACAGCGTTACAATATATAAGCACGGCAAACGTAGGTCACTAGCTGAAGGTGAGAGAAGATATTCACGTAAGCAGGAGGGTTACGGCAGCAAGAGAAAGCCTGAGCAGAAGAGGTTTGCGAAGGTTACTAAGAAAGTAGTTCTTAAGCTTAAATGCTCTAAATGCGGCTACATAACTCATAGAAGGGGTATTAGGCTCAAGAAAGCTGAGCTGGTTGAGGTGGTGAAGTAGGTGAAGAAGAAAGCACTAATACCTATGCCTAGGTCTAGGTTCGTGAAAGTTCGATGTCCTTCATGCGGTAACGAGCAGGTGGTATTTGACCATGCGTCCTTCCCCTCAAGATGTTTGGTGTGCGGGACGGTCCTCGTAGTCCCCTCAGGTGGTAAGGCCAAGGTGCTGGGCGAGTTAATAAAGATCATGAGTTGATGCGATGGTAAGGAAGCGCAGCGAGCTACCAGAAGTTGGTGACTTAGTAGTAGGAACCGTTGTCAAGACCTTCGAATACGGTGCGTACGTCAGGTTAGAGGAGTTCGGAGGTCATGAAGCCTACCTCCCTTGGAGTGAGGTAAGCAGTAAGTGGGTTAGAGATGTTAAGGAGTTCGTTAAGGAAGGGCAGAAGGTAGTGGCTAAGGTAATTCGCGTTGACAGAAGGAAGAAACATGTTGATATATCCCTTAAGAGGGTGAGTGATAGCGAACAAAGGCGTAAGCTACTTGAGTGGAAGAGAGCTCAAAGAGCTGAGAAATTACTCGAGGTTGTCGCTTCAAAGTTAGGTAAGACCCTAGATGATGCATACAGGGAGGTAGGGTGGAAGTTAGAGGACGCGTACGGGGAAATATTTGCTGGCTTAGAGCTCACCGCGTACCGAGGTGAGGAGGTACTTAGGAAGGCTGGGGTCCCTGAAGAATGGATAGCCCCCCTAATGGACGAAGTGAAGAAACATATAGAGGTTAAGAAAGTTAAGATACAGGGCATGCTGATGCTCACTACCGCAGACCGTGACGGGATAAGTAAGATTAAGGAGGTGTTGTTGAAGCCCCTTGAGGTGCTTAGCAAGGAGTTGGATAGGAATACGTCAATTAAGGTATACACCATAGGTGCCCCCAGATATAGGGTCGAAGTCACATCAGCCGATTATAAACAAGCTGAAAAAGTATTAAGCAAGTACGTCTCCCTAGCGGAAGAGGCCGCCAAAACACTCAACGTCAATTACAGCTATGAGAGGGAACGCTGACGCGTTGGCTACTACGTAAATGCGCTCAGTGCAGAGTCTACACACTTCAAGAAGTATGCCCTAAATGCGGTGGGAGTACCTCAGTAGCACATCCACCTAGATTCTCACCGATGGATAAGTACGTGAGACATAGGTTTACGCTCAGAACAGCTAATGAGCCCTAAATCACCAAGGTACGTCCTTAACCCTGAGTAGATAAGCCACGAAGTTTGTTAGCGGGTGCAGTACTAAAGATATAGCCATAGCTATGAGTAGGGACAGCGGTTCCAGTGGAACGTTTAGTAACGAATCAGCCTTAGATAGCTTGATGATGATGTAAGAGCCCATTAAGTAGTCCACCTGATCGAACGGCGGGAATGGTGCCCCTTCCCGCATCCCTAACCTGCGTTTGACGAAGGCATTAACTAAATCACCTAATAAAGCACCCAAACCCGTGAGGATTGCGTATAAGGACCATAGAGCATTGCTGGAAACGTAAACATACCCCAACCCCACCAATGAGCCGCCCAACAAGCCCAATGCGAATCCTTCCCAAGTCTTCCCATCACCTAAAACCCTCCTACCATCAATGAAGTTCGTGTTGAAGTCTATAGGATGTCTAACCTTGAATAAAACCTTCGTGAGCACCGGTAACGCGTTGGTAGCCATAGCGGGTAGGAAGGCTATCAGAGCCCACACGATTTTCAGGGCAACATCATTCGGATCCGCAATCCAACCACTCAATACCTCCATCACCGATCACACACCTCATCTCTAAGCTAACTTCTTTAGGGAACTCAACAAATAAGCTCCTTACACCGCTATCAAGCCTTTCGAGCTTAATCACGTTATCGCACCAGTACTTAATCACTTGAAAACCACTCATCCTAACTTCATCATCGAAACCGCTTACCTGAGCTGTAAGCAGGCATGTGACGCCGTTATTGACGCTCATATCTGCAAGCAGGGCCATAGCTGTGTTAAAGACCCTCCCAGCGTTCGGGTCGTAACTAACCTCAGCCCTATAAAAATTGTTCACGGTGTCTACAGCTATCGCCTTCAAGTCTTTCTTGTAGACCTCGTGTACCTTAAGCATTAATTGAAGCAGGCTATTACTGTCATATACCTCAGCAAACAAAGCGTTCTCCGAGAAGTTATATCTACCTAAGATGGCTGAGTATGAGGAGCCCTCAGTGCTGGCATATATGACTCTCCGGCCCGTAGTTGAGGATATGAGGCTTAGGAGGGACAGAACAAGGTTCGTCTTACCCACCCCTGCCTTACCATATATCAGTGAGACCCTGCCGTCGAGCAATTTAACGAGTTCCCAGACCCTAATGATATCACCTTGAAACCAGGTTTTGGTATATTGACTCTCAATAAACTTTATTATCAGATGCCTTAATAATTATCACGGTGGTCGCATAGCTAAGCGTAAGAGGGGTGCACCGGTAGCAGCATTCATATATAATCCCAGAGTACTTATGCGATTGTTAGACACTGTTAAGGACTTCGATATAGAGCTTTTCGTACCAAATGATGTTAAATCGCTTGCGAACTACCGCGACCTACTACTAGTGGATGATGAGGGCTTAGAGATACTGAAGAGATGCATGGACGTGGGTCGGGTCAACTACTACTTAATAAGCGATGATGCTTCGATATATAGATTCATAGTTAGAGCCTTCGGAATTGAAGACGTTAAGGTGCTTCAGGTGGGGGTGGACGCGGGCAGGAGGTTGGCGTACGTTATACTCTCCGATAACCTACTCCTTAAAGCAGGTTACATCGCAAGGCTTGAAGATTTGATAGAGATCATAAATAGGTTTAGGAAGTTCCTAACTCCCGCCAAGGTTGTTGTAAAGTTGGGTAGCTCCACCGGTAATGATGATAACAAACTCGACACTCTCATGAAGGGACTAGTTCGATCAGGGTTTGAAGTCATAGTAGCAGATGAAAGGAACTCATCCTCTAGACTCTGGAACCCATTAAGCGGCTATAAAACCAAGTTCACAACCGACATGTATGCTGCATTGAACATAGTGTTCAGGGAGGGAGTTAAGGTTAGCATGACCTAAATACTACGTCGATAGAGCGTTGAGTATATGTCAAGTAGTGTCTCAACTTCCAGTTGGTAAACCCTCCTACTCCCAACTAAGCTGTCCAATATGGCGAGGTGCTCAGCGCTCACACCCCCATCAATACAGCCCCTCAAAACTTTCCTAGCCATCTTTCTCCTTTGATTGAACAAACACCTCACTAAGTCCTCATACCCCCTCCAACAATCACTCCAATTCCTATACCTATTTAAAACGACTACCATAGAATCTACCTTGGGCTTTGGTACGAATGAGGTTGGAGGGTAGAGACCCCCTAATTCCACCTTCATGAACGTGTTAACCATAACTGTTAGCCTACTATAACCTCTATCACCTGGTGACGCTGCAAGCCGCTCAGCAACCTCCTTCTGAAGCGTTAACACTGCAGCTCTGCAATTAGACTTGATCACGGAGTCTATCAACGGACCGGTTATACCGTATGGAACGTTAGAAACTACGGTGTCTACACTTCTTAAACCAGACCGAAGTAGTAGAACCCCGTCCCCCACCACTAAATCAACAGCGTTACCAACCTCTTCGTAGATGAAGTCCTTAGCGACAGTGGCTAATCTACCATCCAACTCTACAGTTGCCACGTACTTGACTATATCGCCTAGGCTTGCAGTAAGCAAGCCTAAGCCTGTACCAATCTCTATTACGTTGACTGGTTTCAACCTAGCGACATGCCCCAAAACCTCATCCAACAACTTATCGTCGACTATAAAATGCTGACTTAACTTCTTCCTAGCCTTAATACCATATGACTTTAGTAAGCGCTTCGTAACCTTTCCTAGGTCTTGATAACGCTTTCCCATGACGGATAACCTTTCTGGTTTTGCGTTAACTTTCACCTCTCCCATCCCCCATTTCATGGGAGGACCTCCACCGTGAAGGGGTGAAGCCCCCACATCCATCGAGTACTTTCGTGGAAGGTTTTCACCGCTGTCACATCCCCACTCCTCCTAAGCCATATTTCGAACATCCCATATGCTCATACCTCTTCGGGCTTACCCCACCAAGCATGCCGGCATAGGTGTGAGGTACCTTCAAAATCAATCATCGGCTATGGTAGTAAATAAACTTTACATTACACGGAAACAACTTACTAACTCCCGGGTCAGGGAATGAAGGTCTCAGCTCCTTAACCCGTTGACCGCCTCTTATCTATGGTTAGGGTGTCACCAAGTTTATTAGTTTAATAAGGTTTTATATCCTTGATAAAGGTTGAGCGTTGAAGACAGAGTCCTGAATTACTTAAGGGCTAATCCTGGGGCTACACCTAGGGAGGTCGCCGATGCGTTAGGTATGAGCCTGGCATCAGTTAGGGTAGCGATCGGCAGGCTCAGGGAGTTAGGGCAGGTTATCAGGAGTAGTAGAGGTGGTTACGTAGTCAGAGTAGCTGAAAGCCCTGTGGCTACCTATGATTACGCACATGCTACCACCACCAGCACCATCGGCGACAACCTGCTGAAGACCGTCAACGAGTTGGTCAGTAAGGTCAGTGAGTTAGAAAGTAGGATTAGTAAGTTGGAAGATGAAGTGAAAGTTATTAAGAAGTCACTGCCTAAAATACCTTCAAGGCCGCCCAGCAAAGACCTAGATAAGTTTCTGTCAACCCTTAGGTTGAGGCATGTTATGAGTGTTGATGAGGCTAAAGGGCTGGTCGATAGACCGTTGGAGGACTACGTAAACGGGGGGAAAGCAGTCATAGTGGGAGATCTTGTAGTTTCTCCTGAGTTCCTTGACTCGTTTAAGTCTAAGTTCCCCATCAAGGTGTCAAGTATTAGCACTCTAAGCAGTGAGGAGGCAAAGCTTCTGGAGGCATTGGTTAAGACCAATCAAGCCTACCTTTTCTCAGGCGTTGAGTACAGGATCCTGCGTTAAATCCTCCCCGCAAGTAGGTCCTGAATTAACTTGATAAGTCTCATTGTGAGAATTTTGACCAACTTAACACCTTTTTCATAACTAGCCTTTTCCGGGCTCCCATAACCACCTGGGAACCTCCTAAACCCCTCAAACCTGTACACGTAAACCTTAGGTCTCTTGGTGAGGTCTAAACTATGCCAAAATTCGTCATACCTCCTCTCGATCTCAGAACCCGTTACCTCCCCGTGAACTACCCTGATACCTAAGGCTATCGCAACGCTGGTCTCAACTTCATCGGCGTGGAAGAACTTGCTCTCGAACACCTCGTTAATTGCGTCGCCTACGAGCTCCCACCAAGACGCGACCGCAACGAGCGAATTACCGCGTACTTCGTCGGCAGCTTTCCTGGCGACCAGCTTTAGGGCCTCTGAGTTGCCCCCATGACCATTAAGTATTAAGACCTTACTAATACCGCATCTCATTATGGACCTGATCACGTCGTAAACGTATTTCATGAAGGCCTCATCGCTTACCTCTACAGTTCCCGGATTACCTGCCCACATGCTGCTTAATCCATACGGTATCGGAGGCAGTTTAATAACCTTAACCCCTGAGCTACCAGCTACTTCGACCAACTTCCTAGCCAACTCATCGACTATTAAGTAATCTAGCCCCAATGGCAGGTGAGTGCCATGTTGTTCAACACTACCGACTGGTAACACAGCTACGGTAGAATCGTCGACAAAATCCTCAAATTCTTTCCAAGTCATCAAATCCCAGAAGGACATCAATACCACAAACTTACCTTACTTATGGATTTAATTAGAGTTGGACTAACCTTAAACGTGTATTTAACCTCAGTAAACCTCTTCCTAAACTCCACGACTTCCCTTTTCACTTCCTCCGGGTCTCTACGCTCAATAAGCAGGCGCCGCATAAGCCTAGCGATTTCCTTGAAGTCACTTTCCACAGCACCGTACCTCGTCATCTCCTGAGTTCCTAACCTTATGCCGCTCGGGTTCTTAACAGCTTCGGGAGGGTCCCACGGGAGCAAGTTCTTGTTAACTATTATGTTGGCTGATTCAAGTTCTTGAGCCGCTTTAGCTCCCCCACCCAGTTCCGCAACATCTACTACCAGCATATGCGATTTGGTAAAGCCTAAGGACTCCGCAAGTACTTTGAAGCCTTCAGCACATAACGCTTCAGCGAAGGCTCTAGCGTTCCTAACCACCTGCTCGGCATATGACTCACCGAAGTATTTCATCTCAATGGCTGTCACCGCTGTTGCAGGCAACCTGTGCAGGTGGTGGTTGCTTACAAACCACGGGAAGATGACCCTAGATATCGCTCTATATAAATCATCATTATTAGTGAATATCAAACCCCCCTGAGGTCCGGGGAATGTTTTATGAGTAGATGATGTCGACACATCAGCCCCTTCATGGATCGGGTTGGGCCACTTCCCGCCAACTATTAGCCCTAGTACGTGAGCTACGTCATGAACTACGTAAGCACCCACCTCATGCGCCGCATCCGCTATCTCCTTGGTTGGATGTGGGAACAAGTACACGCTAGCACCTAACGTTACGAATTTGGGCTTTAACTCCGCAACCATTTTAACGGCTTTATCAACGTCTATATTCCACGAATCCCTGTCAAAAGGCATCTCAACATGTTCTATGCCTAAAGCACCGAGGGTACCGAACTTAGTGTGGGATACGTGGGCACCGGCCTGGACTGGGGCTACTAAAGCCCTGTCCCCAGGTCCTCCTAAAACCCTAAATACGGCGGCATTAGCTACCGTGCCGCTTACGGCTCTGGGTTCCACGTAATTGACTCTTAGCAACTCGCTGAATAATCTGGAAACCATTTCCTCAACGATGTCCGCATATTTAGTTCCCTGGTAGTACCTCTTACCCGGCCTCCCCTCAGCATACCTATGCATCATATCGCTTAAGTAGGCGGACTCAGCTAACGGGGACATGACGTTCTCAGAAGCAATCAGGTTAATGCACTCAAAACCCCTCCACCTATTATGAGTTTTGACCACATCCAGCAACCTTACTAATTCGCCGGGTAGGTCGACCTCCATCACTCAAACCCCTTAAACGTAAGCTCCGAAACATATATATTTATTCAACCCTAACCTACGCACCACGGCTCAAATCAGACAAACCCCACCACATACATCGTAACCAACAACATGACAACAGTCAGTAAAGTGGTCATTAGGGAATGCGTAAATCCGGCAGCTAACACCATGCGTGATGTCTTACCGGCTATCAATCCCGAGATATACGAATTAATTATAGCCCCCGTGGAAAGCATTACGAGCAGATTACTCAGCATGTCGGGCTGCGGTGCTTGACTTGCGGATGACATCAACTGCCATATGATTACTAAGGGGGCCGAGGCAACCAGTAAGGCACCGAAGTACGGTAACATCACGTAAGCTCTTAAACTACGCCTCAGTTCCTCCTCAGAGTCGGAGAGTGCTCGAACGAAATTTGCCAAAGAATCCATGACCTCAGGGCTTCCGCCTCCGTACGTTATTGAATCCATTAAGAACCTGAAAGTGATGGCGAGGAACCAATCCCTAACCCTACCAATACTTCTAGCTAGAGCTTTCTCTAACGTAATACCCATAGCTAATCCTGCAGCTGTCCTCCTAACTATAGATGTTAAATTCCCGTAATTCCTCTCGGACACCGCTATGATGCATTTCTCTGGGCTTAGCCCGGTTTTCCTAGCCTCACTTAAGTCCCTTAGAAATTCAGCTAAGGATCTGATCATACCTTTAGTGCCTCTCATCTCTAACGTATACGCTAACGATGGAGGGATTGAAAGCGTGAGGAGTCCCACAGCTAATGAGGTCGATATGACGAGCGGGTCCCTAGGTTTGAGAATCCCCTCGAATATGTGTAGGGAACCACCTATCACTATCACAGACATAGCGGCAAGCACAGCGAACGGCATTGACATTAGTAACATGTAGTAAGGAACTCTAACGGGTAGGGTGGTCTTCGGACTTGAAACGTGCACCAATATCAACATCAAAATACCTAACAATGGCAGTACCACACAGTTATACAGTAGAGGCATCGTTAAGTCCATTAAACTACTGAGTCTAGGACCCCCAACAATCGCTACCGCACCACTAACAGCGAATAAAGTGAACATCGTCAGCGACGCGACAACACCGATTATGATGTACACTTCAAGGAGCCCCGCTAACCTCCCTACCATGGCTCTTATCTCCGCGGACCTATTAACGAGAGCTTCCCTAGCCTTGGTTTCGAGGTAGTGGACTACGTCACTACCTGTCCGTAACGCGGTGACGTAACCAAACATTATGTCCCTGAACTTACTGCTTGGATGAATGTAAGAGACTCTTTCAGCGGCAAGTAACGGGTCTTCACCAAAAACTTTTACGCGCTTTATGATTTCACCAGCCTCCCTACTCATGTATTTAAATATCTTCATCTGGGAAACTCTCTCCAAACACCTCTCAACCGTAACACCTCCTCTAGCCATGGTCGCTATGTAGGTGATGAAGAAAGGTAGTTCGGAGTCGATGTATAGTTTCCTGAAAGATGCCATCAACGAGGGGTAAATCAGCCCGATAGCGAAGACCATTATACATGCAATGATCGGGAGGACCAGGATGACGATCTTAGTCAATGGAGTGAGCGGTAGCATCATTACCAGTAAGCAGACGATAATAATGGAAATAAAACCAGTGAATGTGGTGAGGAGGAGTACTCTACTTGCGTAAATGTTTGGATGTATGTGGATGCCCGCTAACTTAATGCTCTTGTTCAAATCAAACGTCCTGACTAACGGTACCGATAACTTCTCGAACAGCGTTAACGCTACGGCGTCAAGATATACCATAACAATCGACGTAGGTTTTACCACTACTTACCAACCCCTAGACTCATCAACACCTCAGTCGGGTTAACGTAGTATCTGTAGATGTACTTGGCTAAGTCCTCATATGACCTTATATTGTTGACTGCTAAACGCTGGAGAATAGATTTCTTAACATCTAAGCTCTCCAACACTTCGGAGAATGTCCTATTGCTAAGCTCGGAGATCTTCCTCAACGCATAACTGTTGTCGAAGCGTGTTTCAAATGTGTCTTTAGCAGGGTTCCACCTACTTACTTCGATATACTTACCTTGTTCATCTATTTCCCACACATTGGTTATCCTCCTAACAGGTCTGGGCCTACCTTCCTCATCGATCTTAGTAACTCTCTTAATTACTAACACAGAATTTATTAAAGGTATGTACGCCTGAGGAATGTTCATAGGGGGTGAGGTCAGCCTTTTAACAGCTGCATCTACGCTCTCAGCATGTAACGTGGTAATTCCTGAGTGCCCGGTCGCCACTGCCTGGAAGAGGACGTAGGCCTCCTCACCCCTGACCTCACCCACTATCAATACGTCAGGCCTATATCTCATAGCCAGCTTAACCAACTCAAATAAGCCGATCTCCCTTATCTCCCCGCCAGCGAGATAGGTGGACCTCGAAACTAGTTGAACCCAGTTCTCTTGAGGTAACCTTATCTCAGGCGTATCCTCCACAGTAACTATCTTGTAGGTAGGTCTGAGCAGGGTGGCTAAGGCGTTTAAAGTAGTGGTCTTACCAGCACCTGTTGTCCCCACGACCAACGTGGTCATCTTGTAATCCATTAGTGTCCAGAAGTACGCCGCTAGTTCTGGGGATACCGTGCCGAAGTTTATCATATCTATTATTGTTATTGGGTCTTCCCTGAACTTCCTTATAGTGAAAGAGGGCCCCTTAACCGATACCTCGCTTTGGAAGGTTGCTGCTACTCTGTGACCTCCCGGCAGCATAGCGTCAAGCACCGGGTAGGCAAGGGATATGTGCTTGCCGGCCATATGTGCTAACTTAATTATGTAGCTGTTTAAGTCGGTGTCAGTAAGAAATTGTAGGTTGGTGGGTATGTACTCGTATTTCCTGTGCCATACGTAGATAGGCTTCCCATGTCCATTGCATGAGATGTCTTCGATGTTAGGATCCTTAAACAAAGGATCTAAGAACCCATATCCAAGAATCTCCCGTTCGACGTAATACATCATCTTAGCCCAAGACAGCTTAGGTGTCTTACCTAACTTTATCTGAAACATGGTGACAGCCCTCCTAGCATGTTTCTGGAAGTACTCACGGATATCTACACCGCTTCCGGGGGGTTCCAACTCCCATGTAAGGAAGTCGATGATGTCCTTCAACGCCTTAGCTTCGTGCTCGCTCAACGGTACCTCATCAACGTTGTATATGATGTCCCCGCTACGTAGGTCTTCGACAATTATCGCCTCAACCCAAGGATCGACCAACGGATACCTATCTAAGACCTTAACGTCCCCTCTCAGGTACGTCTTAGTCCTAACAATCTTAGCGGACATAACATCCGACTCATGAATGACCTCCTCAACACTAGTTTCAGCTTCAGCCTCTTTTTTCCTACCCTTAAAAAAGTTCTTAATAAAACTAATCATGCTCCTGCATACCAAAGATCAATAAGCGTAGCAACATTAATTAACGTTGCCTCAATGGCTTAGAAGAACGTCGAAGTGATCGCCTACTTAACGACTAATTTTACTGACTAACCTCTAAGCCGGTAAGTTTATTATTATGTACTCGTAAAATACCCGATGGGCTTGAATCTGATGTGCAGGAAGGTGAAGATACTCTGTTCTTTGATGCTTCTGATCGCAACATTAACGCCCAGCATATCGTTAATCACTTCAGCAGAGGACTTCCGCCATAGCGCGTACTCCTACGAGTTCAGCCTGGACGTCCAGGTCAATTATTTGGTCGTGCTATCGAATGATACTGTAGCCGTACTCGGCTCAGCGAACGGTACATCCGTTATACAGCTCATAAACGTCTCGGAAACCTTCTCACCGAAAACGTTGTTCACATATCCCTTAAGTGGGGAAGTGACGTCGTACGCCGTCGATGGGTTTCCGGCAATGTACATAGCGGTAGGTACCGACCTAGGTGAGGTTGTGGTGTTATCGATCGATAGGGGCAGGCTCTACGAGAAACTCCATTACATCCAAGGCGCCGACTTCTTCATAAACTCCGTCCACCTGCTCCGAGCACCCACGACGGTTAAGCTAGTTGCTTTAAGCACTAACAAGAAGCTACCTTCGGAGAAATACCTGTACGTGTTCGATATTAACTGTAAGGGCGTCTTAAGGATTGGCCCAACCGTCGGTAACATGAGCTACGCGTTGGAGGGCATCACACCCTACGCCCTCGCCCCAGTTAAGGTAGTAGATGATGGGAGCTATTATTATGACCCTTCTAAAGTATTCCTGACATATAGCGGTCTGACAGCATCATTGAACATCAGCGCAGTATACATCTACAACAATACCGAGTATCCTGCGGGCCGCTCATACCTAGAGGTGAGGTTATATAACGTTAGAACCAACTCGATCGTGTTCTCCTACAGTGCGAACTTAGGCAATGAAGGCTGGGGGGTAGTGTTGGTCCCGCTCGGATACATTGCAGAGGTAGTCCTCTACGACATCTACGGCCACGCTTACAGGCGTACGTTAAATCTGTCAGATGTGACGAGGCCGGAGATGATACAACTCAATTTTACATTAGCGTACAGACCGAACACTAAGGAGGCTACAGAGGTCATGCCCGCTAATATTAAGGTGTTGGATTTCAGTAAAGCCCCGGTGGAATACGAAATCATCACCGACTTAAAATTCAGTAACTATACCGGCACACCGCTCTATATATTCAGCCCCTCAAAGATGAGGGGACCTGCCTACCTGTTAATGACGGAGCACCTCAACTACTTCAACATAACGTACCTTTACAAAAACCTAACCTTCGCAGACCTCATGTTCTACGATTACTTAGGATCCGATGGTGCGAAGGTGAAATACGTGGACGTTGATGCGAGAGGTAAGTACATAGTAACCGCTTTGAGAGATAGCAGGGTCAAGATTTACGTGTACGACGAACTAAGTAAAACGTACCGGCTCGAGCAAGAATACATAGCAGTTGGTGAGCCACTAAATACTAAGTTAGCGCACGTTGATGGAAGGCCCTACTACGTGATATACACTACCGAAGGTCTCCAAATACTCTCGTTGGAACCCCTCCAACTACCTCTGCTGAGGTTCAACACCTCACTCACGTATAAAGTAGGGGGGATGAGGTTCGCTGATTCGTCCCTAGATCTCTCCCTCATAGCTATTGGTGGGGGTAATAGGTTAGTAATCGTCAAGAACCTCGATAAGTACTTGATGACCTACGGTTCCAGACCCCTGGATGTGGACGCTGTGAGACTCCCCGCACTTACATTAAACATACTGACCCCCAATTACACAGGGGTGGCTAATGCTAAGGTAGTGTTCACCTATGATAACGTAAGTAAGGAGTTCACAAGCGATGAATTCGGTATGTTGAAGCTTAGCAACATCTTCCCAGGCAAGTACTTAGTGTCTATCTATCCGCAAACGCCTCAATTAAGTCCCACAAACTTAACAGTTGAAGTCCCGAAAGCTCGGGAAGTTTCATATACGGTAGTACTCAACTACACCACATACCCTGTCCACATAATCCTTTCAGACGAATACGGCGGTGGTCCTCAAGTACCACTCGAAATATACCTAAACGGCAAGCTACTGGCGAGCGGGCTGTCAGCTGAGGAGTACATAATGGAGCTCCCGTACGGGTCCCATGACTTAACTGTAAGACCCGCACGTGCCTACACCTACTTCTACGAGGAAACATCCCTACCGGTGCTAGTGGACGGGCACCGCGTCTTATACTTGGTTTTGGAAAGGAAGGCGTATGGCGTAACCTTAAACATTGTGGATGAAGTTACTAAAGAACTAACCACTGATGAAGTTATACTCTCCATCGATGAATTAGGTTTTATAAGGGTGGTCAACGGCTCACTGACAGCTACTCTGAAGGCAGGTCGGCATGAGGTCAGAATAATGATACCGCCGCATCTTAGCGATAAGTACTGCCCTACGGAGACGTACATCAACATCATGACAAATTCGACGTTCAATATAGAAGTACCTAGGAGGACTTACACGGTAGTATTCAAGCTACTAGATCGGGTGACGGGTGAGGATGTCCAAGGACTCTACGACATATACGTGAACGATGTGAGACTCGTAAGCGGTGTTGAGAACACCTTCAACCTAACACTACCCTACGGAACCCACTCGATCAGGACCCGCCCGCAACCACCCTACGACGCCATATATACTGAGACGGGTATGTCTTTAGTGGTCGACAGAGACTTAACCAGCATTGCAAGTGTTGATAGAATGACCTATTCATTACTCATCAGGATCCTCGACATCATCTCTAAGGTTCCGATAACGCCGGTTAAGGTAATTATTAACGACACAGTTGTGAACTTACCTACTGGCACGCATTCTTACACCATCTCCCTACAGTACGGAACCTACAGCATTAAGGTATTACCCGACGTGGGGTACGAAGACGTTTACGAAGAGTACGCAACGACCGTAAACCTAACTACGAACAGCATCGTTGACGCTGTCCTCAACAGAAAGAAATACAACCTAGCGTTGAATCTCTATGACGTATCGGCCGGACCTCTCCTAGGCCTATTCGATGTACTGGCGAACGATACTATGGTCGTTGGTGGTGTGCGAGACGCAGTTAACATAACACTGCCCTACGGCATCTACGTAGTGAAGGTGAAGCCCCAACTGCAGTATATGGTGTTGTATAAGGACTACGAAGCCACTGTCAAATTATTCGCGGATACCGTTATGAACGTACCGCTAAGTAGGAAATATTATACGCTAACACTGATGGTGAGGGATGATATGAACAACCCGGTCTTCGGTGCAGTCGTCACCTTGATAGACACCGTAACAGGCTCTATGGTGGCTAGAGGGGTAACTGATAACAACGGTAGGTATTCAGCATCAACTTACTACGGATCATTCCAGTTAATTGTTAGTTATGGGGGCTTCAACGACTATGTGAAGTCCCTTGACCTGACCACGGACATCGCCGAACGAGTGGTGCTTCAACCCCAACCCATGACAATAATAATGAGGAACATGCCCCTAATAGTCATAGCGACCTTAATAGTCGTTAGTATGGTTGTTGTAGTGAAGTTGAGGGGTAAGATTGCTGAGAGGATTTACAGGAGCGAGCATTTCGAATTCTGAGGTTGTTGTGCACCAATTTTAGGTCCAAGTACTACGGATTACCTAATATAGATTTCTTTGGGAAGTCCGTCAACGTATATCACTTCGATTTTCGCCTCAATTTCTGCGGCAGAAAACAGGCTCAGCTCCTTCTTCACGTTTTCCAATGCAACCATCCTACTAGTTAAGTACTCGACGAAAGACTCCAGTGAAGCCAGTTCTTGCTCAGCTGTTGGCTTTATATATATCTTCACCCTCTTTAAGTTAACTACGTTACTAACATGCTGCTGACTTTGAGCCACACCGACCTTAGACAGCACTTCTCTTAAAGCCCTCTCATTTTCGACCTCAACTTTTAAGGTTTCCATCCTCCTTAACAACTCGCCTAAGACCCTCTTAACATGTGTTATGTCTTCGTCTAGGGATGTCAACATTTCCTTGAAGCTGTTGAACTCCCTAACGTAAACCACTGGCTACACACTCAAGTAACCGATCCGGTTATGTAACTTTTAAAACTATGTGGGACTACCTCAAATGCGTCGACAACGAAACTATTTTAACATCTTCCCTTGCAGTTGACACTGTTATGAAGCCCCTGATTTCCAGAATCATTAAGTACTTGAGGAAGTCAGAATAGGTTATCTCATATCTCTTCCTAAGCACGTCATACAGGTCTTTGTCTTTTACGGTTCCACCTCCATCACCTAAAGCCTCAAGTATCTCCGCCATTACGTTGGATGGAAGTGGGTTTACCTGACGCATATTTATCCACACCCCCTAACACTTTTAACCTTACCCATAGTCACCAACAACCGTTCTGGTTTAGCTAGCTTTCATCCCTCCGTTTCATGGGAGGGCTTCCGCCGTGAATGGGTGGGGACGGCGCATTCATCCGGTACTTACCCACCCGAACCCATTCGGGCTTAGTCCCCACATACCGGACACAGATGTGAGGTACCCTCAAATCGATCATCAGTTACTGCGGTAAATAAGCTTTACACCATTACGGAAACGACTTCACTACCCTTACCTAACATCGAGGACTAATTGACGTAGCCCGCTCAGAACTCCGTAAATCACGTTAAGGATATTTCCTTAATCTTACCGGCCGGTCAGCTCTTAAAGGTTGGGCGTGATGTGATACCTTGGTAGTCTCTGCCTGATCTTACCTGCCCAATCCTCGTAGAATTTAATCATTTGCTTAGTTAGTGATGGTTGCACGGATTTGAGAGCTTGGGTGAAGTCCTCAAACGTTACTAAGGAGGTATTTATGTCCCTCCTTAAAGCGTTCAACGCTGCCTCCCTCACCAATGCCTCTATGTCCGCCCCTGAAAAACCGTCTGTTATGTCTGATATTCTCTCAATGTCTACGTCCTCTGCCAACGGCACCCTCCTCAGATGTACCCTGAGTATTTCCAACCTAGCCTTCCTATCGGGGGGTGGTACATATATTGTCCTGTCAAATCTCCCTGGTCTGAGCAAAACGGGGTCAACTAAATCAGGTCTGTTAGTCGCAGCTATTACCGATACGTTCCTGAGTTTTTCAATGCTGTCTAACTCCGTGAGTAGCTGGCTTACTATCCTTTCGGTCACATGTGAGTCATCGGAAACCCCTCGCACCGGAGCTATAGAATCAATCTCATCCAAGAAAACTACTGAAGGCGCATATATCCTAGCCTTCTTGAAGATCTCCCTTATAGCCCTTTCAGACTCACCGACCCACTTACTGAGTATTTCAGGCCCCTTAATCGCTATGAAGTTAGCGCCAGATTCATTAGCTACTGCCTTAGCCAGCAAAGTCTTCCCACATCCAGGAGGGCCGTAGAGCAGAACACCCTTAGGTGGCTCAATACCCAACCTCTTAAAGCTATCTGGATACTTGAGCGGCCATTCCACTGCCTCCCTTAAATACTGCTTGGCTTCCTCTAAGCCACCGATATCCGACCACCTGACCTCAGGCACCTCTATGTAGATTTCCCTGAGACCGCTTGGTATTACCTCATTTAACGCGCTTATGAAGTCATACATGAGGACCTCCATGGAGTCTAAGAGTTCGGTAGGTATTTCACCCCTGGAGAGGTCTATTTTAGGTAAGTACCTTCTCAGTGCGTTGAGGGCTGCTTCCCTAACTAGGGCGGCTATATCGGCGCCTGTGTAACCGTGTGTTGTCTCAGCAACCTTATTTAAGTCGACGTCCTTGCCGAGGGGCATGCTCCTGGTATGGATTTGAAGTATTTCAAACCTCCCCTGTTTATCGGGAAGTGGGACCTCGATCTCCCTATCAAACCTGCCGGGCCTCCTCAAAGCTGGGTCTAAGGCGTGAGGCCTGTTAGTTGCCCCAATAACCACGACATCACCTCTGCTCTCCAAACCGTCCATCAACGCAAGTAGTTGCGCTACGACCCTCCTCTCAACCTCACCAACCACTTCATCCCTCTTAGGAGCTATTGCATCTATCTCATCAATGAAAATCACTGACGGAGAATGCTTCTTAGCATCTTCGAATATTTCCCTCAACCTTGCCTCACTCTCCCCGTAGAACTTGCTCATAATCTCAGGACCGTTGATGGCTATGAAGTAAGCATCTATTTCATTAGCTACTGCCTTAGCCAGCAAAGTCTTCCCACATCCAGGAGGGCCGTAGAGCAGAACACCCTTAGGTGGCTCAATACCCAACCTCTTAAAAAGTTCTGGGTACTTTAACGGAAGCTCAACCAGTTCACGCATCCTCTCGATCACGTGCTTCATACCGCCCACATCTTCGTAAGTCACCTTAGGGATCTTAGCGAATTCCGCCGGCCTCTCAAGGATGACAATTTTAGTTGTGTCCCTAACTACTACAGGTCCTGCAGGTTTCGTCTGAACGACAACGAAGGGTACTGACTGCCCTAATACCGGTATTAAGACGTTGTCACCTTCTAGGAGGGGGTAATCGATCAACCTCTTCAGGACGTAGCTAGCGAAGTTGCTGTCCGATGATATCGAGTAAGAGGGGGACGCCACCGCTAACCTAACCATGACTGCTTCCTTAGCATCAACCCTCCTCACAACCACCTTATCCCCAATGCTTACACCAGCATTTCTCCTCGTAATACCGTCCATTCTTATGATCCCCTTCCCCTCATCTTCAGGGTAACTGGGCCATGCAACAGCTACTGTGGGTTTCTTACCGACGATTTCTACAACATCCCCCGCCTCAATGCCTAACTCCTTCATGAGGCTCAGATCTATTCTGACCCTATTCCTAGTCGCATCCTTCTGCTTAGCCTCAGCAACCCTTAAAACTATCTCCTTCCTGACTTTCTGCTGAGGTGCTGCGGGCTTCTCAGGACTATCGCCGCCAGGATTGTCTGTGATATCACTCACCCCTCTTCTAACGATACTACCGGCACAACAGTTTTAAACTCCCAGGATAATTGTCGGGTTTTGAAATGTTTTAAACTGTTATGATGTAAGTTTAAGCACCTTAATCATTAACCTATTTTGACCGGCCCGGAACTCCAAGCACGGACCTCGCCACACCTCAAAGGCAAATACCTAAGCCTCAACTTAGGCTAGGGCTTGCAGAACAAGTGAACCTCGTCCTCGGCCCCATCAGCTAGGTAAGAAGACTTTAACTTATGTCCGTTCTAGTGAGTAGCTCGGTCTCCACGCTTTCAACACCATTTAAACCCCTTATGATGCCTTCAACCTCCTCAGTACCACCTTCAACGTCCTCAGGCATTAGTAAGTAGAGTCTAAGGACGTGAAGCCCAAATGCCACATACACCTTCTCACTTTTAACTAGCTCGTATTTAGAAGGTAACACCTTCTTCAGGTCGGCAACTACACCATCTAAATCGACGTCTACGTCTTTAGGGTAAACCTTAAGAACAGCTAATATCTTAGCCGTAATGCATCACCTCAAGGTCCTTCGAAACCGCATTTCGGACAAACGTATTTGACGTTAAACTCCCTGCACATCCTGCAACGCCATATAGTCACTGACCCACAATTAGGGCATAGAAACTTAATACCCTTCTCCAAAGGTGATACTAACTTGCCGCAACTACTGCATATTGGCGGTGTCGAAGACTCCACTATCACAGGTCCCTTACTACTGGGATGTACTTCTGACTCCATCATGGGTGACCAGTACTAGTATCTCATAGCCGAGTTTAAAAATATGACATCCGCCATCGCAACATCAACTTTTAAGAGGTTTTAAACTCCTGTACAATATCATTGATGGAATCCGAAGTGGGTGTTAACTTAAGGGACCTAATACCTGATAATGTTGTTAAAGCTGTCAATGATTTGAGGGAATTCCACGGGAAAGTCATAGCCATAGATGCCTATAACGCGTTATATCAATTCTTAACGGCTATTAGGCAGCCGGATGGAACACCGCTAATGGATTCGAGGGGGAGGGTGACAAGTCACTTAAGCGGTCTGTTCTACAGGACTATAAACCTGATGGAAGCATGTATAAAACCCATATACGTATTTGATGGGAAACCGCCCGAGTTGAAATCCAAGGAGATCGCTCAGAGGTCTTTAGTTAGGAGTGAGGCCTCAGCTAAGTATAAGGAGGCCTTAGAACGTGGTGACTTGGAATCGGCATATAGATACGCCCAAATCTCCTCCAAACTCACTAACGAGATGGTTGAGGAGGCGAAGAAATTGCTGGAGTACATGGGTATCCCCTACGTTCAAGCACCTTCCGAAGGTGAAGCGCAGGCCGCCTACATGACATTAAAGAACTTGTCGTGGTCAACAGCTAGCCAGGACTACGACTCAATACTCTTCGGGTCCCCCAGACTTGTGAGGAACTTAACCATTTCAGGTAAGCGTAAATTGCCTAAGAAAGACATCTACGTTGAGGTCAAGCCGGAGGTCTTAGAACTTAACACCCTGCTAAACGCCTTATCCATAACCAGGGAGCAGTTAATAGACATAGCAATACTATTAGGTACCGACTACAACCCAGACGGTGTCAAAGGGGTAGGCCCTAAAACAGCATTGAAACTCATCAAGACCTACGGCTCCCTGGAGAAAGCCCTTAAGGCCTTACCTGACGCTCAATTCCCCGTAGATCCTTTTAAAATCAAGGAATTCTTCCTGAACCCCCCAGTAACTGATGTGTCCGGGGTTGAGTGGGTTGAACCTGATGTAAGACTGATCAAGGAGTTCCTAGTAACTCAACACGACTTCTCCGATGAGAGAGTGATGTCCGCGTTGGAGAGGTTGAAGAAGGCGTTCAAAGACTGCGTTAAGTCGAGAGCTAAGGGCCTTGACGCATGGATCAAGTAAAGCTCAACATATCTCAGCTTCCTCTATGATTAAGTACCCGACCCAGTGGCTTGGGTACCAAACCTTCCTACCGGACTTTATGCAGACCCTCCTCCCCCTGAAAAGGGGTGAGCTGGTGACGAACGTTTCGAATTCCCCGCCCTCGCCAACAGGGTTAATGCTGTACCTTCTACAAACGTCCATGAATTCCTCTAAGTTGCTAAGATTTATCTCACTACCCAACCATTTAATACCTAAGCCGTAAGCCTGCAATGCGGTGATAATGAATCCCACCGTCCTAACCTCCTCCTGTAATAACGTGTAGGGGTCGTAACTCCATAGGGGTGCTACATGTACCAGGCCTGCCTCCTCGCATAATCTATCCACGATTGCTTTTTGGTATCTAGACCCTACAACACCGCTGATCACGTACCTGAACCCGTAATCCCGAAGTTCCTTAAACTTCTTACCCAGCTCAACTGCCTCCACGTCCTTAATGCCGCTACAGCTCATTAAATCGTAGTCAATGTCTAACAACGTACCGTGTAGGGTAGACCAGTTGACATTCACCGCATGGAAGAGCCAAGAATCCTGCCTCAATGGACTGACCACGAGCAACTTCCCTACATCGTAACCTAGGTTTAGAGCCTTAATCAAAGCGTAGTGTGAGTCCTTCCCACCGCTGTAGAGGACTAACGCCTTCCCACCTATCGAAGAACACCTCTCAAAATATCCAGGGCTGCCTCAACCACGTACATCGAACAGTTAGGGTCCCCCTTCCTACATATGGAGGCTAAGATGCAGTCCCCACCTACGATGTCTAAGCCTCTTAACAAGTTCTTCCAGAATCCTTGGTTAGTGACCTCATGTAAGCCGTTGGAATCAGGTAATTTGAGAGATCCGTCAATGTAATACAGTATTAGCCCGCCAAGACCCCCCTTCCTAACTATTAGATCCCTAACATGTAGTACGCCGCCAACCCTTTCTACATACTTAACCCCATCCCTGAGCAGGACTAGCGATATCCTGCAGTCCCTACATACCTCCCCATCGCTTAGGTCGAAATCCCCAACGACGTACAGCCTACTCCGCAAAGACTTAAGGACTTCAAAACCCGTATCAGTTAGTAACACGCCAGCTACCGGGTCAACTACTATTAAACCAGCTTCTGACAACCTCCTGATCAAAGTCCTCGCACTGCCCTCACCAATGCCTAGAACGTTGGAAAGCACTTTCCTCCCTGAAGGACCCTTTGCGCACTCAGCTAGGGCCATGTAGACATGGTATCCGGTGAAGCCAGGCTTAACGTTACCCTTAGGTAGAATCACCTTATCGATGACTTTGAAGACTTCCTCAACACCCATAAACTCCCTACATTAAATGTCACATTATAGCTAAAATTTATTTGGATTCACGGTGAGTAGGTTGGGGTGAAGTTATTGAGGAAACTTAGATGTAAGGACTTGATTTCTATTTCAGACCTCAGTAGGGAAGAACTGATCAGCTTGCTGGAGACGTCGAAACTCTTTAAGACCAGGTATTACTCCGGCGAGAGGGTAATCAAAGTGTTAGCCGGTAAGTGCTTAGCGATGATATTCCAAAAACCCAGCACTAGGACCAGAGTTAGCTTTGAAGTCGCTATGTACCAGCTAGGCGGACACTCGCTCTACCTTAATTGGAACGACCTTCAACTAGGGAGAGGTGAGACGATAGCTGACACTGCCAGAGTCCTGAGCAGGTACGTAGACGGGATAGTTGCCAGGGTTTCAAGGCACTCAGACCTACTGGAACTGGCTAAACACTCATCCATACCCGTAATTAACGCCTTAAGCGATTTAGAACACCCATGCCAGGCGCTAGCCGACATATTCACCATCTGGGAGAAGAAAGGGAGGTTAGAAGGCGTTAAATTAGCTTTCGTCGGAGACGGCACTGACAACGTCCTTAACTCGCTACTATTAGCCGGAGCTAAGCTCGGAATGAACATCTCTATATCAACCCCAAAGGGCTACGACCCGAGAGAGGAAGTGTTGAAGGTAGCTGAAAGCGATGCTCGAAGGCACGGGTCAACGATCGAGGTGGTTAGGGAGCCCGAAGCAGCTGTTAGGGGAGCGGACGTTGTGTACACTGATGTCTGGGTGAGTATGGGACAGGAAGCTGAGAGGGCTAAAAGGATTGCAGACCTCAGCATGTATAGGGTCACCGTCGATTTGATGATGCTGGCTAAGGAGGACGCCATCTTCATGCACTGCCTACCTGCTAAGAGGGGCGAGGAAGTGGTTGATGAGGTAATAGACGGTAAGTGGTCTGCGGTATGGGATCAGGCGGAGAACAGGCTTCACACTCAAAAGGCGGTGTTAGCGCTTCTTCTTTGACCTCCTTCTAACCCTCCTTTTCTTCCTCCTCCGCTTAACAGCCTTCTTAGGCGTACTAACCTCAGCCCTTTCACTGCTTAATAGTAGCCTAATCCCTGACTCTGTCTTGAGCATGAGCCCTAAGCAGGCATCACAGCTCTTGAAACTTAAATCGCCTTCAAATACGTAAGTATCACTGGGCACTTCGAAATCCTTGACCTCTAGCTGGGACCCGTAAAATACGTCAACCTCCTTACCGTCAGCGGGCTTCATCAAGATTGATAAACCAACCAACTTATCGGGTCGAGGTGATATCGTCACACTAGGAGTCTTAAACGCCTTCACATACTCGAATACCTCACTGCACTGGGAACCCTCACAACTGCTTAGTAATACACAATCACATCGCAGAAGGTCTGAGTCCTTAAACTCACTCAAACTTAGCTGGTCCACGTTAGGGTACCCGTCGAGCACCAACTCCTTAACCAACTTCAACGCGGTGAACTTTACCTCAGCAACCTCAAGCTCGGTGATCTCGAAGCACTTTACTTTCACAGCGCACATAACCTTGCATACACTTCCTAGCGCTTGTACCCTATCCTCCTAAGGAACTCCTTCCTCTCCTTCTTGTCCTCCTCCCCTTCAATGCCTAAAGACTTGAACCCGTCCACAACCCCTAAAACAGACCTACCTTGATCGGTCTCAGCAACTATCAACTGCAACGGATTTGACGTCGCCGCATATATAGTGGTGACTTCCTGAACGTGCTTCAAGGCGTTTAAGACGTTAATAGGCCAGGCATTGCTTAAGTACACTATGAACGTGTGTCCCGCCCCGACTTTCAAGGCGCTTTCTTCGGCAAGCTTAACTAATCTCTCGTCGTTCCCGTCGCTCCTCACCAACCTCTTCCCACTAGCTTCGCAGAATGCCACCCCGAATTTAATGGAGGTCGTCGAAGTTACCAAAGCTTCGTAGATGTCTTCAACTGTTTTAATGAAGTGTGAATGACCGATGATGACGCTAGTACCCTCGGGCACCGGTATATTAACTACTTCAAACCTCAGACTCATTAAGACCCTAAAAACGATCCACACGAAACTTATTAAGGTTTTAGACCCCAGCCCAACTAAGTTGCGGGGTGCGATCGTTCAATCAAGTAGCATCGATTACTCACAAGCTACACGGCCTTAGGGACAACGACTTTTATAAGTCCCAACGAGTAAACACATTAATAGGGCCGGTAGCTCAGCCTGGAAGAGCGCTCGGCTTGCACCCGAGAGGTCCCGGGTTCAAATCCCGGCCGGTCCACCAATACTTAAAAAATTAAATTAATGGGAGCGTTTCTACTTAGGATGGTGTGAAGTGGTTAGAGTACTAATAACTAACGCGACCGTGGTAACGCTCTCTAGAAAACATGACTTAGTAATTAATAACGGGTACGTATTCATAAATGACGGGGTGATCAAAGCTGTTGGTAGCGGCGAGGTACCTGAGGAACTCCAGTACCCCGAACTACTTATCTCGGGTAAGGGGAGGTTAGTTATCCCGGGGGTCTCCTCCGGTCACACTAAAGTTACTACTTACCCTTTAAGACATATATTGCCTTCTCTAAGTAGGGAGCAGGTTAACGACTACCTATCCACTTTAAGTAGGAGTGATGTTTACTACTCCGCGATGCTGGCCTTCACAGACTTGCTTAATAGGGGGGTGACTTCGATGATGATTTCAGACATATACCTGGATGATGTGGCGAGGGCAGCCCACGACGTTGGGATCCCTGTGGTGCTCGCTTCGCCAATCAATACGGACTTACGTGATTACGACCCCTACCACGAACTTAAGTTGATCATGCAGAGGTGGCATGGAAGAGTTGAAAACGTGGTTGGGGCCATCTCCGTCCACGGTAACTTGAATGAGGGTGTGGACTTAGAGGAGTTCCCGGAGTGTAAGGTCTTCGTCGTAGGGGCCGATAATTTCGAATCACTGAGGAAGTTCGACCGGAGTAGGGTCGTCGTAGTAGACCCTATTAATGAGCCTCCAAGCGATTTAGCCGTCATAAGGACCTACAACACCTTGAAGTCGTGGAAGCCCTTCCAAGGTTTTGGGATCGGTGATAACATCACATACGACGTGTTCGATATGTTGAGGTTCTTATTTAGGTCAGGTAGTAACAGCTTGGACCTACTCTACAGCGCGACGAGCGCTACATCACACATAATTGGTTTCGACGATATGAACTGCATCGAGGAGGGTAAGAGGGCCAACCTGATCATATATAACTTCAGGGAACCGCCTGCGTGGCCTTTAATTCCATCAGTAGAGGCAATAGCTAACGCGGTGGTGGGAGGCCAACTTAGGGTTGAGTCGGTGATCGTGGGGGACAACGTACTGGTGGACAGTGGTGAGGTCTTAAGTGTTGGAACTGACTTAATTAGAAAAGCTACTGCCAGACTTGAAGACGTAATTAAAAAATTCATTAATTGATTTACTCTTCGAACTCCTCTAACCTCTCGACCTTATATTCCACACCGACCCTTTTCTTGACCATCTCTATGACTCTAACGGCCTCATTGAAGTCTACGTACCTAGCATTTGAGGTAAACTTATCGATGTTCTTCGCCAGCGCTTCCTCAACGCTTAAACCACCGCACTCTATCTTCAACTTGTCCATGACCATAGGTGATGGCTCTAACGCAGCTCCCCTCTTCACGAAGACCAACTCGTTGTCTACCGGGGTTACTATGAATGCGCCCACCTCCCTACCACCTAACTTCATAACGTAGACTATGTCACCGTCCTCCGTCTCACCTAGCCTCTCGACATTAAATGCCACCGCTGCCTCAACAACGGCTTTCACCTCCCTCTTCACCTTACTTAACACATCAATGACCTCGCTCTCCGGCAACCTCTTAAACGCCTCAACCTTTAAGGTATCGTACAACCACTCAATACCCCCTTCCTTCACCTCATAATCTACCGATACCCTCACAACATCTCCCTTACCTAACTTCAACTCCTCTACGAAAACCTTATACAAGACTTTATTTAATTGAGCTACCTTGAACGCTACATCGGGTCCCTTCACACTACCTTCTTTAATGAGATCTCTTAGCTGTGCGAAGGCTACCCTCCTAATCTTATCGGCGTACGCCCCCACTATTATATAACCTGACCTTAAAGTAGGCAAAGAACCACCCAGATTTATAACAATTCTTTAAATATAAATTTATATTAAGACTGGAACCAACGGTAGTTAGTTATGTGTGGAAGACTGCTCAGAGACATTGCGATTAGGGTTCTAGGTGAGGACGCAGCGAGCAGTATATGGAGTAGGGTGGAAATCATAGGTGACATTGCCTTAATAAGGAAACCGCCTCAAACCTCCTTAGACGTCCTAAAGCCTTTAGCCGAGGAAATTGTGAGGAAACTCCCCTACGTCAGATCTGTTTGGGCTTCGATCTCGCCCATAACCGGCCTGTACAGGACTAGGGAGTACGTACACCTAGCCGGGGAGTTCAGAACCACCACGATTTACAGAGAGCACGGATGCTCGTTCTACATAGACATCGCAAAAGTTTACATATCCCCAGCACTCAGCTACGAACACCTGAGGGTATCTAAGGATGTGAAGGACGGTGAATTCGTAATAAACATGTTCGCAGGCGCTGGGCTGTTCTCGATAATAATTGCCAAGCATGCCAAGCCTTCCAAGGTAGTCTCAATAGATGTAAACCCATACGCGTATGAACTCATGGTTAAGAACGTGAAATTAAACGGTGTCGAGGGAGTGGTGGAACCAGTGTTAGGTGACTCCGGCGTAGTTATCAACGAGTACGCGGGGACGGCTGATAGGGTCTTAATGCCCCTACCTGAACTGGCGTTTAAGTACTTCGAGAAGGCGGTTAATTCCGTTAGGAAGTCAGGTATAATACATGTCTACGAGTTCGAAAGAGCTCCAAGCAAGGAAATAGCAATAAATAACGTAATCAGCAAATACATGAAGAAGTGTGCTGACCTAGGAGTAGGTGCTGAGGTAGTGCTGAGCAGGGTTGTTAGGTCTGTAGGCCCTAGGACATACCAAGTGGTTGCGGACATAAGGGTGACTAAGCAATGAATATGTGGGTCACGTTCACCCCTTCCTAACCACTAAGTGGGTGACCTCATCCCTTACCAGGACAACTATGAAAATCCCCAGGGGCTCCTTACTTAAGCTCAAGCTCAATTTAAGGTTAGCGAGTGGTGGAACAACCTCTGCCTCAGTTAATTTAATCACTTCGTAGCTTAAGTTACCGTAGAATGCGACGTACCCAATTATTTGGAACGGCTCAGGGGACCTGCTTACTAACGTAATCACCGCAGTTCTATTTACGTATTCATACCAGCACTCAGTTGTGTATGTGATGGAGTTACGAACCACCTGCTTTTCAAACATCCTCAAGCTCATTAAGCTGTAATCCTCAACGCTTTGGTAGATGCCGTAAATCGTTGAGGATATGATGATTAACGCCAACAGCAGCAGGACCAAACCAACTACACTGCTCAAACCACTACTCGTACGTGTACCCATATGCTACCACCTCACCGCCTTCGTAGACCACCTTAACTTTGAAGACGTGTCCGGCAGCAAGCTTGACCGGTGATTTAAGGTCGACGACCCTTATGTCCAGTGGGTCTAAAACCAGATCCACACCTTCCACCGGTACATCATCGACGTATACAGCAATTACTCTGAGCTTGACGACACCGTTAGAGACGACCAGCCTAACCTCATTAGTTGACCCGCTCCCTGAAGCCATCACCACGTCCAGGGATTTCATGAGGTCCGCAGCCTTCCTCTCAACATCCGACTTAAACAGCGTGCTGACGTTATAGGAGTAGTTATCAATCATGACCACCACTACAGCACCTAGTGCTAAGGTTATGAAGAGCACAAGCAGTGAAGAAATTAGCTCGCTGACACCGATGCGAGAACCCCCAGACGCCAGTATCCTTCGATTCCTCATCAACAGCACTGTATAAAGCTTAACTTAAGGAATTATTTAAGATTATCCAAGTTAACCAATCTTAGGTTCGCCCCTTCTAGCAAGTCCTTCAGAGCCTTCCTAATGAACCTCTCAGAACTCCAGCTGTGGCGCCTACATGTAAACACCACGACACCCTCATACCTACTTAACAACATCCTTAAGTACTTCCTAAACCTGCTTCTGAACAATGACAAAGTACCCACATCCACAACCTCAGGCATGTTGAAGTGGGAGTATGGGTATACTGAGAGTAACAATGAGGGGATTACCGTGAAGAAGGGTACGTAGACGTAGGTGTCTTCAGGCTGCGCGTCTAACTTAACTGCGATGTTGTTGCATGCAGGATTTACCTTAGCACCGCTTCCTGTGACCAGCATGGGCAGTAATAATGCCGTACGATTCTTTTTCCCGAACCTAAACACGTACTCCTTCAGGTACTTCTCATGCCTCACTACCTCAGGTCTGTAGTAAGACGTCTCTTCGTAAAGAAATAGGGCATGGGAATCACCACGTATTCTGGGGTCTAGGACTTCGAACCATTTCTGAAACCCACCACGCGTGAATAGGTTGAGTAAACGCCTTAGCGACGGGTGTCCCCTCCCCCTTTCCTCGAGGAGCTCCCAAAGCCTGCCCTCCCTGATAGCGACCTTTACGTTCTTAATTTCCCTTAAAATTACGTAGAGGTTGTGGAGTGCTACGTTACGTACCCTCTCCTCAGCACTCATCTCGAGTAGGGACTTGACGTCATACTTGCTGCATATGGAACATTCGCATGGCAGATAATCCAAGTCCTTAAGCATGTAAGTACCCCTCTCGGTCATATACCTACCACCTCTAGCGTAGAGAATGTATGAAGCGGAATCAAACATATCCACGCCCAAGGCCACCGCGTAGGGAATTATCATCGGATGCCCGGCCCCGAACAAATGCACTGCCTTATCAATAGGTACCACCTCTTTAACGGTTAGGATCATTTCAAAGACTTTAGAGTACTCGTACTTCTCCATGAGTAGGACTGGGCTACCGATCGCGTAAATAGAGTAACCTTCCAAGTCCTTGCCCACCATAGCACATTTCCTTACTAGGTCTAGGTGGACCCCTCCTTGGATTGGTAAGACCCACAGCGTTTTACTACCACTTATGAGTTCTGCTGATAGCGCAGCCCTCCTTAAAGTCTCATCAACGCTGTACAACGCTTCATCGTACGTGGCGTCATCTCTGGTAGGTACGTCAGCAATGACAGCTATGTCACTGCCAACACTTTCCTGAAACCTCACTATCTCCTCAGGATCTAACCTCACTTTCTTACCGCCGTACCGTAGGAGCTGGTAGGCGCCCGAATCAGTCATCACAACCCCTCTAAACCCTAGGAACTCATGAATATCGCGGACTTCATTACCCACGGTCTTCTTAATAATGTATGCGTTGGTGATTATCTGGGTGAAGCCTAAATCCCTCAGCAGACTCACAGGTACTTCCTTGGACTGCTTCACAGGGTTCACGACTGGGAAAAAGGCAGGTGTTTCTATAACACCGCTCTTAGTTATTAACTTACCGATCCTACCCCCTAAGTCTTTATCCCTTACCTCAAATACCACTCTACATCCTCTTCTTCCTTAACTCCATATATTCTTGATAAAGGCTGTAAAGCTTAGAAGCCAACGGTCCTGAACCCTCAACACCGTTCTCACTTACTTTATACTTATCATACACCACTACTAAGTTGGCTTCCTTAACAACTTTCACAGACCCGGGCGGTAGGTTTAGCTTAGACACTATGTATGATGAGAACTCGTTTGGGTCAAACATCGGTTGCTCCTTGGAAATTACCTCCGACAACCTGTCCCCATGTATTAAAACCCTATGGCATACGTTTCCACTATCATCTCTAGCGTTTCCCAACACTAGGTGGAGGGATAACCTCTCGCTCACATCCACACCTAGTAGAATGCCTTCGTAAGTCCTACCATCAACTAACTTAACAACCACGGGTTTATCCACCAAGTTGACAACTTCGTTCACCAGCCTCTTCGCAACGTTTGAAACACTCATCTCATATACCTACACTTCATAACGAAGTACATATTTTTAAACTTAGTTAATTAATTTTCAAATAACCTCAAGCTTGAAGTACACTTCATCCATGTAGTCGAATAAGTTGTAGGCAGTATCAGAGTTAGACTCAACTATTAAGAGAAAACCCCACAGCGAGATCAGCAACTGGTAAACACCTCCCTCAACCCCCTTGGACATTACATAACCCCTCATGACTAAATCCACGCCCTCCCTGAAGACGGGCCTGCCTTTAGATAAGGTTATCCGAACCTTGTCGTTGACTTCGAAGTTTTTGAGCATCTTATGGATGTCGAATGTGATCTCAGCGTCGTGGCTCCGCACCGTAATTATAAATACTTGCGGGATTAGGGACCTCTCAACACTCTTAACCACACCTTCATATACCACATAATTCGACCCGCTTCCCACACTCATACCAGGACACACAATCCTATACTATTGAAGAACTTATAACGTTATGAGTTCCGAACCCTTTAAATACTCCCTTATTTACTGGTTGCGTTGAAATGATCCTGACCCGATCCAGAAGTGAAACACGGGAGGAGAGTACCGCATGCTTCGAACTAGTTAATGAAGGGAAAAAGAGTGATGTAAGGATTAACTTCCTAGATGTTGCGAAGGCCTTGGTCAGGATTTGCGAGGACGTACATCTGGACGTGGTGACATCCATTTCTAGAAGAGGTTATAAGTCGTTGATAGTTCTCTCATCAGTTAAGGATGTGGTGAGCTGTAAAAACATGTTCAAGGTGCTCATAGCGGCTTACGGTTACAACGTGAGGGTTAATGAGGTTAGCTGCAACGATGCTGTGGTGAAGGTCGACCCTTTCTAAGCAAGGTTAAGTTTAGGAAGGATACTGTAGTGGATTACGATTCTTTAGTAGTCAATGAGGTTGCGTCGGCTGTTTATGGTGATTTAATAGTGTTTGGATACATGCACGGGGATGGGTTTGAAAGGGTGTTTGGACTACCCGTGGGGGATTTCCTAAGACATACATTAATAGTTGGCTCCACAGGCTCAGGGAAGACCACCACCGCGGCTGTTCTCGCATCACAACTTGTTAGGCATGGACACGTATTAGTAATCGACTGGAACGATGAATACCCAACAATTTTCAAATCCTTGGCTAAAGGCGATGTAGCGACGTATAATGACTTCAAAATCCCTCTAATGTTTAAAGACTTTGAAGAGTTTATCTCAATGCTAAACGATGTTTTAGAGCTGAGCGATGCTCAGACGTACATGCTTTACAGGTTTTTGGATGATGACGGTAATGACCCAACTATACGGGGACTGATAAACTACTTGGAAAGCGTCCAGGTCGAATCTAGGTGGATGGCGGAAACTAGGACTGCCCTACTCAGGAAGCTGAAACTAATCTACAACTCTAAGACCGAGGACCTATATCAAGACCTACATCCGTCTACAGTTTTAGGACTGACCCCAATCAATTGGGGGAAGGTCCGCGTTATCTCGTTAAGCAAGTTTAAGGACCTCAAGTTGAAGAGGTTGGCAGCGTTAGCACTCATTAAGCTGTTAGAGGACTTAAAGAAAGCTGGTGCGGAACCCCTGAGTAATGTCTTCTTGTTCATTGATGAAGCCCATCACATCGCTAACTCATCACTTATAAGAAGGTTAGTCGCTGAAGTACGTAAGTTGGGGATAGGCCTCGTACTAATAACTCAGTCACCTTCCGCTGTAAGTAATGAGGTGCTTGCCAATTGCAACCTGAAAATAGTCCACGCGATGAAGTCTAATACCGACATAGAAGTCATAGTTAGATCTTTAGGGGTCAGCGAATTACGTGACGCATTGCCAAGGCTTAGCGTTAGTGAAGCGTTCGTGGATGCGCCAACGTTAAAGCACGTGGTTAAGGTTAGAGTTGACGTAAATCTGAACGCGCAATAATGCCTAACACATCCTCAACTATGTCCTCCCTCACAAGCCAGTCAACTCCCACCTTACAGCTTACGGTGCCGTTAATCAATCCCAGAACCTCCTCAACGACCTCATCCAAATCCTTGCCGGTGACGTCCACCTCGCAGACCTTACTCCTGTCATGCTCCCTCAACGCATTGTGGGTGCAAACACCCATTAGTTCTGATTCGATGTTGTCTACGAGTTTCCTGCCGCTCCAGCCCTTACTAACCAACCTGGCATGGAGTGCTCTAGGATCTAACCTGAGGACTATTAACTTAAAGAGGCATTCATCATCAACTAACTCACCATAATGGCTGTCAATCACCAAGCAACCCCCAGAACTGCGGATAAGGTCGTTTAGAGCCGCCTTCAGCCTCTCCTCATCGATTATGAATGAGTCCGTCTCAGTATCGTAGCTGACGAAGAGTTTATTGTCTAACACATAGTTGCTTAAGTTCAGGTACTTACAGCCCAGTATCTCCGACAGTTTGAGTGCTACTGAAGTCTTACCAACCCCCGGCGTACCGCTGATCACTATAGCTTTCCCGCCCAACTTACTGACACCGAATTAACTCCCTATACACTCCCCACTAATACGTACCTCATCGACGGAACTTTAAGCGGTTTGAACTCCCTACCACCGCCTTCGTAAAATTTCGGTAAAAACTCGACGAAACACAGCCTGAGGGAGTGTACGAAGGAACCTATGATGCCGAAGACAAGGTTGATCGTATTTGTAAGCAGGATTATTACTAAAGCAACGACCGAAGCTGCCGCCAGGTTAATTACAGGAATGCTTACGGATGTGCGGACCGCGTCAGCCGCCATCAACGCCAAGTCGTTGAAGTTTCTAGCCATTAAGTAGGTAGCCAAGCCTATCCCAGCTAAACGCGTGTATGAAAACACATCGCCTAGGAAACCTGTGAGGTCGAATATCCATAGGAAGAGACCCACTGACCCGAGACCCAGGAACCTGCCAACAATCAACGCCGTAACACCTGCCAGGGATATGGAGAGCAGGTAGTTGTAGTGAGCATCACTCAAAGGTAGCAAACTCACCTTCAGGAAGTAGTACAGTATGTAGGGTAATGCTGCGAACTCAGCTATCAGGAGCCCCAGCTCTGAGAGTAAGGTGGCCTTATCCCACATCTTCAAAGCCCTCACAACACCTAAGAAGTGGCCTAAATTAACGTGTACTAGTCCTATCACCAAAGCTAATGAAATAAACGACATGGGGTCTGCTACATTGATTACTGGGTTGTAGTAGGGTAGTGGGTAACCGGCGTATGTATTGGTTAACACCCCGAAGAAGGTTGCCGACACACCTAACACCAATAACATCCCCTTAAGGCTTAAGTAACCTTCGGAGTGGGGGTTTTCAACGAAGCCCAGCCTATCCAGCAAGTATTTGACTATAAGTATTATCGCTGCGCCGTAGACCGCATCAGCAGTCATCAACCCGAAGAATATGAAGAACGAGTACGCAATCAATGCCGTCGGATCCCACTCCCCATACCTCGGAATACCGTAAAGCTTCGTTATTAGTTCGAAGTGCTTTACAGGTACGCTGTTGTTTAACTTGGTCGGCGGCTCGACTACGGCGTCCTTCAACTCCTCCACGTACACGTACTTGAACTTGCTGTATACCGTGTTGATTAAGGTGTTGTAATCCCTTTCAGGAACCCAGCCCTGAATTATGTAGCTGTAATCACTCATCACAGATTTCAACACGTTCTCAACCCTATCAACGTAGAGCTCATGTAAGAGCTTGGCCTTAGCTATCAACCCCAGGTTGTCACTGATCGTTTTATCGAGTTCTGATGTAAGCCTATCTAAAGTAGCTTTAAGTGTGTTCACCTTAGACTCCAACTCCTTAACGAATTCTCGGATCGTTAAGTTGAGTTGCGGTACGTCTAGAACCTCAGCTTTAACCTCCGCCACAACTTCTTTAAACTTACTTAAGTCCTCCTTAAAACCTAGGTAGTTAACTAGTAGTTCATCCTCACCTACCTCAACCACGCACACTGCCTTAACACCTTGGAGTGATGATGAAATCATGTCCACCTGATCGCGTTTGGCTTTAACCAGCCTAGCGAACAGTATCTCGCCTTCAAAGTTTAAGTTGGTTAGGAACGTGCTGCCGCATGAGGTGAGCACAGCCGTCAGATACTTAATCATGTTCGTAGATCTCTCTAATACACTATTCACTTCACTAATGTTATTGACGATTACCTCGACTTTACTCTTTAAGGACTTAATGGACTGAAGGGTCTTAAGGAACTCATCCTCTAAACCAGTAACGCTTAACTCATCCCTAACCTCAACTAACTTCGCAGTGCCCACGTAGCTCTCAACAAATTTCAGCAGTTTTGCTAGCTCGTCAGCTGAGGCCAACTTACTCCTAAGAACTCCCAACTCCTCATCAGGTATTCCTTTAAGTTCCTCTAAGTGAACCATACCTAGTTCATGAAGTGTCGCAATCAAATCATCTGCGTAGTCCCTCAACGCGATGATCCTTACATACTTAAGTCTTTCGGGGTAGGTCAGAAGTCCAAGCAACCCTACATCCCTAAAACCAGCCTTAAGTACTCATCAACTACCTCTTCCTTAACTTTCGAATACCTCTCCTTAAGTACGCTGACCCTAACCTCATGCACCCTCCTCACATCAAGCAGCTTTGACATGAATTCCTCCTCTACGTTCCTGATTAATTCAGGCGGTAACTGCACCCTAACCTCCTTCTTGAGCAGCTCCTCAGCATCCTTCCTGGCCTTCGCTAAGATCTCCTCAGCCCTCCTCTCCGCTTCTCTAATTATGTTACGTGCCTCCTCCTCAATAGCCGCCAATGACATCCTAATACCAAAACAAAGTGGGAGGGGGCGAATTTAAACCTTAGATGTGCTTGGCCTCTAGAACCTCGCTTGAGGAAGCTCACAACCACGAACGCAGTGAAGCTCAGCCCTCACACGGCACTTCACCGCTCCGCTCCGGAGAATTCCTCATCACCAATACAGTAGTGATTTGAGTGTTTAAAACCTCCTGGGCTTCAAGGGCTCACGATGCCTATATAAGTGTTGAGGTTGAGTCAGATACGGTGTTGAGCTCACGGATGCTGAGTGGTGATGTAGGCTCGTGTTACTGAAAAGTAAGTACTTTTATTAGACTTGGAAAAGAAGTTAAATTGTAAGAATTACCATGTTCGACCTACTGTTAAGAATCGTTGACGTGATCCACTATTTGAAGAGCGTTAAGGCCGTCGTACTTAAGGATTTAGGCAGGATACCGGTTGACGGCGACGTTGTGACGGTATCTAGGGGCCAAGAGGTTGAGCTGCCTAGGTGGTTGGCTAAGGCATTATCCGATTTGGGTGTGGTTGAGTTTAGGCACACCCCTACGACGCCGGATGACGTAAGTAAGTACTTGATAAGTGAGAAAAGCATGGGTAAGTCTTCCATGACGAAGTTAAGAGAGGATTTCTACCACGAGATTAGGGAGTTATTGAGCACGGTCAAGGCTTCGTCGGTGGACGCTGACACCGCCATGGCTGCAATTAGGTTGGAGTCTAACCTACGTGACCTAATTAGGCTGAGGATCAATAAGATAGTTAGCGTTACTACTCTAAGCGCTAAGCTTGAGAGGTTTGAGGAGAACTTAACGATTGAGGAACTACTGCTCTACAGGTTGTTGAACGATCTACTGTCGTCATGGCTTAACCAGCTATCACCTAGGGCGGTCAAGAATGAGTGATGGGTTGAGTGGGATCGAATCTCTTCGGCAGAGATTCGTTGAGTTCTTGAAGACGTTCAAGGACCATGAAGGAAGGTACAAGTACGAGGAGAGGATTAAGCAGATGATCGTTGATAGGAAGACAAGCATTGTGGTCGACTACGAAGACCTAGTTAAGTTCGACGTTAAGTTATTTGACGCTCTTACAGAGAAGCCCGATGAGGTCCTCCACACGTTCTCCGAGGCGATTAGGGACGTAGTTTATGAGTTCGATGAGGAGTACTCCTCATATATCGGTAGGTTCATCCCTAGGTTGAGCGGTTTACCGTTAGTTACCTCTTTAAGGGATCTCTCCAACGAACACATAAATAAGTTGGTTATGATTGAAGGGATTTTAGTAAGGGGCACACCGCCTAAGCAGAAGATGTTCAAAGCCGTTTACGCACACATCTTACCTACTGGGGAGGTACACGAGTTTGAGTGGCCCCCATTACCGTCGGATGAGATAGCTGATGAACTTGAGAGACCCGCTTACTGCCCTCTATGTAAGGAAGATGTAATGAGTGAGAAGGGCAGGGGTTATGTAAGAGGTGTTTTTAGGCTAGTAATCGAGAAGTCTAAGTACAAGAATTGGCAGAAAGTAGTCCTCCAGGAAAGACCTGAGGAAGTACCTGCAGGCCACATACCCAGGTCTGTCGAGGTAGTACTGACGGATGACATAGTCGACGTAGCCAGACCCGGTGATAGGGTATCCATCATAGGTGTTGTCAAGCTCCTGAAAGAGTCTAGGAGGAAGTCCTTCTCCCCCATCTTCGACATGTACATAGAGGCTAACAACGTTATAGTGGCTCAGAAATTCCTCGAGGAGGTTAAGCTAGGTAAGGAGGATGAGGAACTCATCAGGAAGTTAAGTAGGGACCCCCTAATAAGGAGGAAGATAATTGCTAGTATAGCCCCCTCAATATACGGTTTATGGGATATAAAGGAATCTATAGCGCTCCAACTCTTCGGTGGAATACCTAAGATAGCACCTGACGGGACTAAAATTAGAGGGGACATACACATCCTCATAGTCGGCGATCCGGGGACGGCCAAAAGCCAACTACTTCAATACGTCTCACGTATAGCTCCCAGAGGCCTATACACAACTGGTAAGGGGTCTTCAGCCGCAGGTCTATGCGTCGGCGGGGACACGCTCATCTACACAGGTAATAGAATAGTTAAGATGAAGGACCTCGTTGAAGAGAACTTAAGCAGTTTTGAATTGAGTGAGGGTGCTCTAATCTCAGCCAATCCTAGAAGAGTAGAGGTCGCGACATACCTAAACGGAGAAGTCCTCTACGACTCCGCACGTCAGTACTACATGCTGTGGAGTGAGAACACCTTAAAGTTAAGCACTTCATTAGGTGTTGACTTAGTAACCACTCCGGAGACTAAGCTACTAGTCTACGATGGGCGTGAGGTCAGGTGGTGTGAGGCAGGGAGGTTGAAGGTAGGTGACTACGTAATAACCGTCCGGAGGTTGCCTAAACATGCCGTTGAATTTAGAATTTTAGACGCATTTTCAGACGACGCGTACGTGAGGGTTGGGGGTAACTTCGTCGATGAACTCACGAAAGAATTGCTGAGCAAGTTCCCCTCCCTTAACGATGCGATCAAGGCAACCCACATAAGCAAGTGGGCCTACTATAGGCTGATCCATGATTCCGTAATCCAGTTACGCTACTTGAGACGATTACTAAGTCATGTTGATATGGGGTATGAGCGTCTTCGCGATGCAGTCCTCGAAGTAGGGCATAGGGGATTTAAGGGAGTTGAGTGGATTAAAATACCTAGACCTGATGAGGAGTTCGGTGATTTCTTAGCCCAGACATATGTCAGAGGTAGGGTAGTAATTGACAGGCACGGCAATCCTTCGGGGTTAGTTCTGAGGGCGGCCTCGTTAGATGAACTACTCCCGCTGATCGATGAGGTTAAGAATCTATTCAACCTCAACACCGTCCCTGAGATGTATGCGGATGATGGCGGATATCTGGCACTGACCAGATGTAGGCCGTTGGCCTCACTGGCATACGCTTTTGGTGTCCCGTCAACTGACGGCAGGGTGAGGTCTGAGGTACTTATCCCCAGCCTACCGGACCACGTACTGGCCTACTTCATCAGGAGGCTACTATCAATTGCGGGGGAGGTTGGTACGGACTACGTCCGCATAACATTACCTAATAAGGACGTTGCAGTTCTAATTAACATCGTGCTAAGGAGGTTCGGCGTAATTCCATCGCTACGTAACTCACGCAAAGGTTGGTATGAATTGATGATCCATGACCCGAGGTCTCTTAAGAACTTAAATGAGTTCGTATTAGGCATCAAAGACGACGTTACGGCGGCCGGACAGCATAACGCATCAACCACCGATTTCATTGATATAAATGACGACTTGACCGGTGTTAAGGTCGTTGATATTCAAGAAATCCGAGGGAGTGAGGTGTATGACCTAACAGTCGATAACTCCCACTCCTTCATAGCCAATGGCTTCGTAGTCCACAACACCGCGGCTGTGATAAAGGAAAAGCAGTCCGGCGAGTACTTCCTAGAGGCTGGAGCTATGGTCCTAGCAGATGGGGGGACGGTGTGTATTGATGAGATAGATAAAATGAGGGATGAGGATAGAGTTGCAATACATGAAGCTATGGAGCAAGGCACTGTAAGCATTGCTAAGGCCGGCATAGTTGCCAGACTCAATGCCAGGACCTCAGTCCTGGCGGCAGGTAACCCCAAGTACGGAAGGTACATACCGTCCAGACCGATTGCTGAGAACATAAACTTACCGATAACCATACTATCAAGGTTCGACCTCATATTTACGTTAAGGGATTTAGCTAACCTAGATCGTGATAAGTCCTTAGTCAGACACGTCTTGAAATCACATGAAAGCATTGAAGAGGTCAAACCTGAAATACCTCCAGACGTTTTAAGGAAGTACGTGGCATATGCTAGGAAGTACGTGAGGCCGAAGCTGAGTAGGGACGCTGAAATCCTGATCGAGGAGTTCTACCTGGAAATGCGTAGGAAGAGTGCTGAAGCCCCTGAAGCACCTATAGCGATAACTACTAGGCAATTGGAAGCACTCATAAGACTTGCCGAAGCACATGCACGCATGGCTCTGAAAAACTACGTTGAGGCTGAGGACGCTGCCGAAGCTATAAGGCTAATGAGCGTTATGTTGGAGAATGTCGGGATAGACCTGGAGACAGGCCACATAGACATAGACGTGATCATGACTGGGAAACCCAAAAGTGTTAGAGATAAGGAACTAATTATAAAGGACATAATTAGGGAGTTGAGCAGCGAGTCAGGCTGCGCTAAGGTTAAAGACATAGTCAAGGAGGCAGTAAAGAGGGGGATAGATGAGGACTTCGTTGAGAAATACGTGATGGGATTAAGGAGGGCTGGAGAGCTCTACGAAGTCCGCCCAGGATGTATGAGCTTCGTTGATTGATAAACACTTTTTAAGCCTGACAGATTACCCCTATACTTAGGTATTGAGCCGTGAGTGAGTTAATCATTAAGTTGAGCAACGGCAAGGAAGTCAGGATAGACAAGAGTGCCTTAGAAGCCATCAATAAATACGTGAGGTTTGAAGTGTCCTTAGAGACCCTAACCAAGGAGCTCAACCTTGACAGTTGGGAGGAAGCGTACGAGTTGGTAAAGAAGATACCGGCATGGATCGCGTGGTTGCCCCCATCATTTTTCGATCATGAGAAGAGCAGAGTACTCAATAAGTTGAAGAGTTAAACAGATGTAGCGCTTATGTATTCGTTGAAGGCGGTACTGACAGTTGAGTACGGTAAGGAGTTGGGAGCTTCGCTGGAGGTAGGTGATGCCCTGTACCCTTACGATAACTTAGTTAAGGTTGGGGCCAGCTCGTACGGAGGCGTGTTACTCCTATACTCATCCCTAACTTATGAGGACATAATCAAAGTGCTTGAAAACACCCACCTAACATACGTCAGAAGCATTACTAAAGTGGATAGATGTTGCCCCGAATCTTTGGAGGGGTTAATCAGATGTATTGACGAATACCTGAGTCTGGCTAATTTGAGGGTGAGTAAGGTTAAAGTTTTTGAAAGAGGCATCATTAAAAAGCAAGCTAGAGATCTCCTAAACATGCTTAAGGGTAGGTTAGATCCCAACTCCAACTTGAAACTGTACATCACCCCCATAGACTACAGAGTCTGCATAGGTGTTCAAGACCCCTAAAACTTACCTGCGGATGTGTAACGCGTTTGGAACTCCTTAGCACTTACCCCGTTAACTAAGGGCGTAGATAGTGTTCGGAACTACTTATAAGTTATACCGTTGCTGTTATTTTCTTGAAGTTAGGGGAGAGGTCGTTGGCTTCATTCGATATAGGGGTTTTAGGATGTGGCTGGGCTGGTGCCGTAAGCAGTTACTTACTTTCTTTAAAGTATCCTGGAAGCAGCATCGTATGTATTGATAAGGACGACTCGTTGGGCGGCTTACTGAAGAGCGCCGTGGTTGATGGCTTCCTCTTCGACGTGGGTGGAAGCCATGTTATATTCTCAAGTAACCCAAGTACCTTGAGTGAGATCCTCAGCTTCCTAGATGGGAATGTCTCACTCCATGAAAGGAAGTCCTACATACTCCTCAACGGTGAGAGCATTCCATACCCCTTCGAGAACTCCCTCTACGCGCTACCCCCTACTACAAGGGGTGAGATCTTGGTATCATTCGTTGAGAGTCTGTTGAGCAGGTGTAACGAACCGGGCTGGGAACCACGTAACCTACGCGATTGGATGTACGGTTATTTCGGAAGGGAGTTAAGCAAGCTTTACCTCGAACCTTACAACCGTAAGTTATGGAAAAGACCCTTAGAGGAGATGGATGTTGACTGGGTTCACATACCTGGTAGGTTGCCAATCCCTGATTGGAGGGAGGTTATCTTCTCAGGTGCTGGGGTGAGGACTGAAGGGTATAGGGAACAGGCAAGGTTTTACTACCCCCTACACGGCGGAATCCAATCACTCTTCAACAGCGTCCTAGGTAAAGCCCTTAGGAACGGGGTTAAAGTTGTGAGGGAGGTTAAAGTAACCAGGGTAAGGAAATTAACTGGCAGTTGGTTAGTAAATGACTCAATAGAGGTGAAGAAGTTGGTATCTACGATACCGCTTAACGAATTGATCATGGCCATGGACCTACGTGACGATGTGCTGCTGCGTCTGTCTAAGCAACTTGATTACAACTCGGTAGCAGTTGTAGGTGTAGGACTCAGAAGGAGGGCTCCCCCAACACATTGGGTTTACAATACGAGGGACGATGTCATATTCCACAGGCATGCATGGATATCGAACTACAGCTCCTACAACACACCCAACAACGAGGAGTACTCCAGCTTAATTGCTGAGGCTACGTTCCCACCAACTAAGAAACTACCTCACGACAAACTGGTAGATGAGGTTATCTCAGGCCTAACAAAGATTGGTGTCCTGGAAAACCCTGATAAGGAGGTGATGTTCGTCAAGCTATGGACACATGAGTACGGCTACCCCATACACACCATCAAATCCAACACAGCGAGGGATGAGTTGGTGAGGACGTTGAATGGGGAAGGCGTTACATTAATTGGCAGGTGGGGGTGTTGGAGGTACTTGAATATTGATAGGGTTTATGAACAAGCCGTGAAGGCTGTGAACAACTTGTGAGTGACATGCTATTACGCATCTTGGTATTACTAGATATTTCCATCTCCCTAATGTGAGCTTAAGTAGTAACACGTTATCTGCGTGATGCCCGCTTAGTCTTAAATAATTAAGTGTTGGATTATTTACTAGGGCGCTTGCTTGATGAGGAAACTCGGCCACTTCTCACACAGGTCTGCTTCAGGTAGGTTAGTGGTTAAGATATCAGAGCATGTCAGACCCCCCAAACTTGGGGTTAAAGTTTTTACCTCTGATGGTAGGGTGGTGGGCTTATTGGTTGACGTGATTGGACCTACTAAAAACCCTTACGCAATAATCAAACCCCTAACAAGTGATACCTTGTTAGAACCGTTCGAGGCAGTATATTCGAGGTGTTCTACATGAACTGCCCCCATTCTTCAATAATATTTGATGAACTCCACGGAGAGTACGTCTGTTTGGAGACAGGTGAGGTTATCGAGGAGAGGGTCGTAGACCTCGGTCCTGAGTGGAGGGCATACACACCGGAGGAATTCGCGGGTAGGGCGAGGACCGGGTCACAACTGACAAATAAGGTGCATGACCTAGGTATAGCAACGACCATAGATACCTGGAGCTATGAAGGGAGGAGGCTTCAATCTATAAACAGGAAGTTGAGAATAGGTAATAACAAGCAACGTAAGTTGGTTAAGGCTTTGAGCCTCATGAACGATGTCATCGGTAGGTTAGGACTGCCCGAGGCAGTCAACGAGTCCTCAGGCTCCATTATTAGGAGGTTGAGCGCAAAAGGCATAATCAAAGATAGAAATGCTAGGGCCTTCGTAGCAGCTTCAATAATCCTCTCATGTAATTACCTTAAAACACCTATAAACCGCGACGAAGTGTTGAGAATTTGTGAAGTCACCAGGCATGACCTCTGGAAGGCGATGCTGAAAATCACCAGGGATAGCGGTGAGTACATTACGGTCAAAGTTCCTGACCCCCAGATATACTTAGATAGGTTGAGGTCTGAGTTAGGGCTACGTGCTGAGGTTTCGGCCCTGGCGAGTAGGATATTAAGCATTGCTAAAAGTAGGGGTGTAACCAGCGGGAAGGGCCCCGTCGGCTTGGCAGCCGCAGCACTATACATAGCCTCCGTGCTATTAGATGATAAAAGAACCCAGCGGGAAATAGCTGACAAGTGCAACATAACTGAAGTAACTGTTCGTAATCGGTATAGGGACCTAGTCGACAACATCACGATAGTTGTGGAGATCTAGCGGACTGCCCATTGAGGTAATTCGCTGCAGTACCAACCTCAATTTTCAAACTTACCTCAACGATCATCCATAATTAATTAAAGGCTTCACAAAGAGTTCACCTATATGGAACTCTATGGAATACGTTAAGATTGTTGAGGGAAAGGCCGTACTGCTGGTACCTAACCCGGACTTATTTAGAAGACCGGACGGTGTTTACGAGCCTTCATGGGCACCCGTTTTCTATAATCCTAGAGCGTCGTTGAACAGGGACCTATCAGTAATTACCCTAACCAACATATGCGAGTATTTCGGGTTGTGCAGACTTAACGTCGCGGACATGCTGGCAGGCGTAGGAGTTAGGGGTATAAGGTACTGCCTCGAAGTTCCCAACATAGAGAACTTGGTGCTCAACGACATAAACAGCAATGCCGTTACTCTAATCAACGAGAACTTAGTTCTAAACAACTTAGTGGGTAGGGCAAGAGTTTACCGCAGCGATGCCAACGCGCTCCTCTACAAGCTTAGGGAAGATAAATTCAGGTTGGACTTCATTGACATAGACCCCTACGGAAGTCCAACACCGTTCATAACGAGCACTTTATCAAACGTTACGAGGGGAGGCTTCATCGGGGTGACCGCAACAGACATCGCAGCACTCTCAGGCGTTAAACACCTAGCAGGTTCGAGGAGGTATGACGTCAGACTCTCCAAGACCGACTTCAAGTACGAGGTCGGCCTACGGGTCTTACTTGGCTACATAGCTAGGAGGGCTGCTGAAATGGATAAGTACGTGGAACCTGTTATGGGAGTGTTCCATGATTACTACTACAGACTATTCTTCCGAGTTAACAGGGGTGCTAAGAAGTCTCAGGACATGCTTGCGAACGAATTGGGTTACATACTTTACTGCAGGAATTGTCTGCACAGACACCATATAAATGACTTAGCAGCGTTAAGTTTGAACTGCCCAAACTGCGGGGAGAGGTTCGAGGTCTTAGGTCCGTTATGGATCGGAAACATAACCATTAAGGAATTCGTACGTCGGTTAAAGGACGTGGCTAAGACTAGGTACGATTACCTACCTAACTTCACTAGGCTCTTAAAACTGATATCTGTAATTGAGGAAGAGGTTCAGACCCCTTACTACTATGACATAACAACTATCGCAAGCACGTTAAAGACGGGTATGCCCAAAGTCTCCGAGGTCATCGAATGCTTGAAGAGTAGAGGCTTTAAGGGGAGTAGGACCCACTTAGCACCAACAGGTGTTAAGACTGATGCGGACTATGAATCGGTGGTGGAATGCGTTAAAGGTTCCTATCTATGTAAGCATTGATGGGCTTACATAGATGTTCATTATCTCTATCCTTCCCTACGCCCTCCTACGGAGGTCTGCCTCAAAGCATATTAGCGCTTATGAAAGCCAAAAACAGTTTCACGAGGCGGTGTCCTTCATCTGTAGGAACTTGGTTAACCTGCCACACGTCAGTGGGTTGAAGTAGCTCCCCAAGCCACATTTCTCTAAATCCTTACAAAGGAAGCAAGGTATTCTCATTGCAGGGTTTAACTTGACGATGAGCTTAACATTTTCTAACTGCTTGGATACGTAGATCAACCTATACGTTTTCCTCCCCTTAGAAATTATTGGCTCCCTCTTGATCAAGCCAGACCTAACCAACTTCATAACCGCCCTACTACCTTCCCTACTATCCACTCCTAGAAGAGCCCATAGATCACTTTGAATGACCCCTTCTTCCCCGCCCTTCTTAACTATGTCTAGTATTTTATCCTCGAAGCTTGTCTTATCCATTAAGGGCTCCTCTATAGCTATCAACAAATATATGTGCTACAGAGGTAATATATCTTATATCCAGATACCAGCAAAAGTTTGACGAACATTCTCAAAGTTGGTCACCTATGCTGCTCAGGCCTCTTAATGTCCAGACCTCCCAACAACTCACCCGTAATGATTCCCGGGAGGAGGTCCCTGTTGCTTAATGTAACTTCATACCTTACCGCCCCTTTCAGCAGTGTGAGTACGTCGTAATCATCCAACCTCCAATGAGTTACAGCAAATACGTTTCTGGAGTTTCTCAACGCATAAATTATAGCGTCCTTAAGCTGACCGACCCTCAACTCCATAGGCCCTATCTCATCAATGCATACCACATCGGCTTTACTGACCGCCTCTAATATCGCGTTGACTCCGACGGATACCACGCCGTCCACGTCAATGCAGTACTTGCTCACCCTCAACTCCTTCGGGCAATCGACCGATGCACGTGCCAGCCATCCTTGAGAACCGCTCAATAAGTCAACCACCTTAAAGCCTGCCCTAACTCCTCCGGACCTGACTTCAGGGCACACTATACCACCAACAACAAAACCATGCTCTCTGATCTTACCCACAACCTTGGTGAAAACTGTCGTCTTACCAATACCTGGTCTACCAGTGATAACGATCATCAATTGAACCACCGCTGATTAAATCATTGATTACCGAGAACTCAGCTAATTACGACCTATTATTGAAACCTTATTAAGATTCGTCCCGTGAACGGATAGTTCATCTAAGACGGCGTTCCTTATACTGCTCCCCAAAATCGTCTTAACATCCGAGGGAAATACCTTGGTTAACTTCTCCGTCTCCAGTATTTTCCTCACTATATCCTTCAAGGTTACCTTTCCCACATCACCTTCGATTACGAAGCTAAGCTCACAGCCATCACCTGCAGTGACTATGTAGTCCGGCGCTGACTTACTTATCTTATAAACCACTGCGTCATCTCTATCCAACTCTAACATGTCTAGTAACTTACTTGAATCCACCGATAGGTCCGGCGCCGCCTTAACGAATCCTGACCTCAAACTCTCCACGGTTATGGGCTCTATGATGTCCTCACCAAAGATGTCTATAAGGCGTTCCGCAACTTCCAGGCTTACAGTGCTGTCGCTCCTCAAGTACTCGAAGACCATCCTACGTGAGACACCGGAATTCAGCGCTATCTCCCCTAGGCTTAGACCTCTCTCCGACTTAGCCTTCTCAAGTTTTTTGGAGTTGATCCTGATGTAGAAACTGTTCTTCCTCTGAATCAAGAATATGTCTGGGGAACACCTCAGCATGCTATCTAAGGTTTTATCACTAATTACATATATGCCGTCCTTCTCATGTATCACGTTATCGTAAGTTAATTCATCGTTCAGAACCAGAGGTACTGCACGGATAGCTGATGCCGCATTAATCAGATCGTTAACCTCATCCCTATGCATGTTTTTAATCCCCATTCTAATCCTCAGCAATAGTCTATCCCCATCCTTAACGGCCACCAAATCTATAGATCTCTCACGGTAACTACTCGGGTAATTTAGAACCTCGAATGAGTACCCATACCTGCTTAAGATATTCTTAACTCTCTCCAACAATAACTTAACTTCATGCTTCTTCCCGCCCGAACCCCCCTGGGACATCCTATAGGACATAAAGTACCTCTGCAGGTAGTAGGTAACCATTAATTATTCGCCGACGGGTGATTTAAACTTAACCCTTATATTTTGCGTAAACCATAGCATGGTCTTTGTCGAAGGGATCCAGGTGGATGACGTCCAGTATCCCGAAGCCCCTCCTCTTCAAAGTATCTATTTCACGCCTATATACTTCATCCGGTTCCTTAGTGACGTCTATGCTTCTAGCCTTAATCGCTAGGTATAGGTACCCACCGCTCTTGAGGAAGAGCTCGGCATTCATTGAAACTAGGCTTGCCTGATCTGGTTGGGCTACATCGGCGTATATGACGTCGACGGGCTCTACCATGTATTTATACCTCTGAGGGAACCTCGCATCAGACAATACTGGGACTAAGTTCTTCCTACTCTCCGCAACAGTTATGAGTTCCCTCATAACCCTAGGCGCGAATTCAACAGCATAAACCCTCCCATTCAAACCAACTATGTCTGACACATGGCTGGCCGTCGTCCCACTACCGGCGCCTAAGTAAAGCACTTTGCTACCGGCAGTAATTGCTAATTCCTTAATACCTTTAAGCAGGGCTGCAGCTAATTTGCTCCTATACGCATTCCACTCCCTATATTCAACATCACCGAACTTGAACAACCACTCATCGTAGACCTTCTTACCTGGAACTAGGTTCTTAGTCGCTAACCTAGTAGAACCATCCTCTAACTCAACTACGTACACATCCCTGTAAGTCTGATGCTCATAAACCCTCACTACCTCGGCCACAATCTCACCATAGTATTGACGTTATTAAGGTATATAAGTTTAGATAGGTAGCACAGCAAACCAGTGGCGATCCACTGCATTTTAAGCCGGTGCGGGGGATGAAAAGCCTCAGACAAACACACGTCGGTTTTCAGGGTTAATGGTTAAAGAGGTGACGTAGGTCTCCTGCCCTCCTCTTCTTCATAACCTCTTAACTCCATGAACGCTGGGATCTTCCCCTCCCTAATCAACTTCTCAGCCATTTCCTTCACAGTTAAGGTATGCCTTATATCGAGCTCTAGAAGCATGTTCAATATGTTGTATGTGGTTGTCCACACATCCACCAGCATCTCCTTAGTTACGTAGTTGAGAATGAAGGGGTCGTTTAGCCACTGATCAAATGCTTTTAAAGTCTTTATCATGTGTTGGAATGCCTGCCTGATGATGAGGACTAACGTTAGTCTGTCGGCGACTCCTGCGGTGTCGTTTATCTGGCTGAACATCTCAACAGCTTTCCTTTGCATGTCTACCCACTCACTCAGGGTTCCGAGTGACGATAGAATTCTTGATAGCCTTGATGACATATTCTCACATCCTTTGATTACTGCTTACGCACCTTATAAGGTGTTATGGGTTTAAACTGTGGGGCCTGCCCCTCTCTAAAACTTCCTTAGGTATCTTATCTGAAAACTTTTTGAGGAAGCTGACGTCATCAGCAGCTTTACGTAGATCGTCCGGTAACATCCTCGGGATCTCGTCTAATATCGGGTACCACCTCAAACACTTCTCACATACTAAGATCCCATCAACCACCTCAACTTTCAAGCATTCATCGCAGGGAGTTTCCTTAACATCCTTCACGTACGCGCCCCTGTACCCGCAGTAGAGGTCGCAGAAGGGTTTCTCAACAGATGGAGTTCGTTGGTAGGTCTTCTCAGTGAAGACCACGAGTTTTAAGGGGAAGTTCTTACACATAGGGCATGCTATGATGTTGATTAGTGAGTACTTCACCTCCTAATCACCTCATCTGTCAACTTCATAATCGTATTTAATAGTTTGTCGGCCGTTTCCCTATCCTTAGCTTCGATGAATATGCGTATGAGTGGTTCCGTACCGCTGGGCCTCACTAAGAACCAGTAGTTAGGGTTGATGACCTTGATCCCGTCGATATCTATGATCTCATCCTCGGCGAACGCTTCCATAAGCCTCTCCTTCACCGCGTTGAGGGCCTCATGCTTAAGCCTAGGGTCTATTCTGACCTTAGTCTTAATCACGTGTGTTTTAGGGAGCCTCTCGTACAGCTCATGGAGTCCCATCCCACTAAGCGCCACGCACTCCGACATGAGTGCTGCAGCCATAGCGCCATCCCTAACATATTGATGCCTACCATAAAGGAAGCCGCCGTTCTCTTCAAAGCCTAGTAAGGAACCTTCACGCATCATGGTTCTGGCAATGTTTATGCTTCCAACCTTAGTCCAAATCACCTCAACACCGTACTTACTTAGCACTTCAGCTATCATCGTACTGGATGAAATGGCCGTGACCACCTTCCTGGGGACTCCGGCCCCCTTATTAGTTAGTATGTGCTCGCATAGTATGATGGCTGCCCTGTCCCCTGGCAAAACCCTACCCAACCTATCTACGAAGATGGCCCTATCCGCGTCCCCATCATGAGCAACCCCGAAATCCGCTCCTAAAGACCTCACGACTACCGGTAAATCGCTTAAGTTTTCGGGAGTTGGTTCAGGACTACGGTATGGGAGTTGGGAGATATCACAATTAAGTGTGAGGACTTTAACACCTAACCTCCTAAGCAGCTTGGGGGTCGTTAAGGAGCCAACATTGTTGGCACCGTCTACAACGACCTTCATTCCCTTCATCATTACAGGCTCCGTGGATATGTGCTCAATAATGCTGTCCACGTAGAAGTCGTTGACATCATCAACCCCCACAACGTCGTAGCCTAAAACGGACCATGAAACCCTCCTGAACCTTAACTCATGGTAGAGTTCCTCAACAGCTTCTTCGACCTCCCTGGTTGCCTCTACACCATCGCTTAACACCAATTTCAAACCGCTGTATTCCGGAGGGTTGTGGCTGGCAGTTATCATGATGCCGGCGTCGAATCCTCGCTCCCTAACGTACAGCTGAAGTGCCGGCGTAGGCGTTAATCCAGCGTAAAACACCTTAATGCCAGTGGATATCAGTCCGGAGACAACCGCGTTGACTAAGAAGGCGTTGCCAGCCCTACCGTCACATCCCACTAATATCCTATCCCCTTCTTTGAAGTATGAACCGATGGCCAGGGCGAGTCTTAACGCGTTCTCGGGCGTTAACCACTCATTAACTACACCCCTAACACCGTCGGTGCCGAAAAGCCTCTCACCCACCGTAGAACCACCTGAGGTATTAAGCCTCTAAGGAGATTTTAACCTTATCATGCCTTAAGCGCTGACAATAAACTTAAACTGGATGATGAGGTTAAAAAGAAGAGTAATATTTAATTCTACATGTGTTTAGAAGTTGGGGGTTACCTATTGCTACTGAATATGTCAAATATCTAAATGATGTGTCCCGTAAATGGCAGGACGAGTGGAACAAGCGTAGGATATACGAGTCAGACCCCGAAAACAGGCCTAAGTTCTTCATAACTGCTGCCTTCATGTACCCTAACTCACCAGCGCACATAGGTCATGCCAGAGTTTACCTGATAGCAGATGTCCTAGCTAGATACGCAAGGATGTTAGGATTCAACACCCTGTACCCGATGGGTTTTCACTACACTGGGACCCCGATACTTGCGATGTCAGAGTCCATAGCCAAGGGAGATGCAACACTTATAAAGGAATTGGAGGAACTCTATGGACTAACCCCTGAAGACATCGCATTGCTTAGAGATCCCCTGCAGCTGGCCAGGTACTTCCACAGAAGGTCTAAGAAATCGATGATGGACTTCGGCCTAGGAATAGATTGGCGCAGAGAGTTCACGACTGTGGACCCCGAATTCCAATCGTTTATTAGATGGCAGTTTGAGAAGCTGAGGGAGAAGAACTTCATTGAGAGGGGTTCCCACCCAGTTGGTTGGTGCCCCAATCACCAAATGCCTGTCGGCATGCATGACACTAAGGATGATGTGGAGCCGGAGATAGGTGAGGTCACCGTAATAAATTTCATCGACTCCTCAGGGAAGGGCGTACTCTACCCGGTGGCTACGTTAAGACCGGAGACAGTTTTAGGAGTTACCAACCTTTGGGTTAGGGCTGACTCAGATTACTGCAGGTGCGAGGTATCATACAGCGATGGACGTAAGTACTCGTTGATCCTCTCATGTGATGCTGCTGAGAAAATATCATATCAGATGAGGGTTGAAATCGTTGAAAGGTTTAAGGGGTCCGAGCTAGTTGGTAGGGAAGCCGTGAACCCTCTAAGTGGGCTTAAAGTCCCTATCCTGAAGGCAGACTTCGTCGACCCTAAGTTCGGTACTGGTCTAGTCATGAGCGTTCCCGCGCACGCTCCGTACGACTACGTCGCGTTGATGGACCACTCTGAGAAAGAAGGTGTGTCGATGCCTCCACCAATTCCTTTAATAACGCTTCAGGGATATTCCGAGGTACCTGCCAGGGACGTCGTAAACAAGCTAGGTATTAGGTCTCAAAAAGATGTTGAGTTACTTGAGAAAGCTACTAAGGAAATATACCTGGGCGAGTTCGCAAATGGTGTTATGAGGGATGATTTACAGAAGTTAGTCGCCGATGAGGTCATCCCTGGGAGTAGGGAGTTCGTAGGGAGAGAGGTCTGCGGTGCTCCAGTACCTAAGGCCAGGGAACGCATTAGGAAGTTCTTAGGGGACAACGGCTACGCTTTATCCATTTACGAAGTTATGAACAGACCCGTCTACTGCAGATGTGGGACTGAAATAGTGGTTAAGGTCCTAGAAAATCAGTGGTTCATAAATTACGGGGACATCAACTGGAAGAAGTTAGCTTTAGAGGCCCTTAGCAATATGAAGTTAACGCCTGAGGAAACCAGGAAACAATACGAGGCGACTGTTGAGTGGTTGCAGAGGAAGGCGTGTGCTAGGAGTAGGGGTTTGGGAACAGAACTTCCTTGGGAGAAGGGCTGGATCATTGAAAGCCTGAGCGACTCAACAATCTACATGGCCTTCTACACGGTGATAAATAAGATCCGGGAGTACTCAATACCGTCCACCAGCCTGGTTAAGGAATTCTGGGACTACGTACTCCTAGGTGTTGGGGATGTTAAGGAGCTCAGCGATAAGCTTAAGATCCCTGAAGAACGTCTAAGAAGTATTCGGGATGAATTCACCTACTGGTACCCTCTCGATGTTAGGTGCAGTGGTAAGGACTTGATACCGAACCACTTGACGTTCTTCATATTTAACCACGTTGCAATATTTCCGAAAGAGTTCTGGCCCAAGTCCATCGTCGTTAACGGCTGGGTTTTAAGGGAGGGTGAGAAGATGAGTAAGTCTAAGAGGAACATATTGACCTTAGAGGAAGCTATACGTAGGTACTCACCGGACGGTCTTAGGGCATCTTTAATGCTGTCAGCGGAGATCGACCAGGATTTGGATTTTAGGGAGGATTACGCGTACTCAGTTGTTGAACACATAAAGAACATAGAGTCCCTGATCGTTAAGGTGTACAGCAATGTCAATCGTTCCACGATTGGAGTCATGGATAGGTGGTTGATGAGCAGGCTGCAGAGACATATTAAGGAGGTTACAGAGGACTTGAACAACGTCAGGCTTAGGTCAGCTGCTGTGAGGATTTTCTACCTCATGTACCAGGACCTCATAGACTACATCAGCATCTCGGAGAACTCATTATCGAACGTGGTTGTCGAGTACGTGAAGTCTTGGATAAAGATGATGGCGCCGTACGTGCCCCACATAGCAGAGGAATTGTGGCATCGCATAGGTAATAACACGCTGGTGGTCAATGAGCGCTGGCCTACATACATGGAAAACGAAGTTGATGTTGAGGCGGAACTATCAGTTGAGTTTGTGAAGACGTTGATAAACGATGTGAGGGAGATAGGCAGGCTTGTGAAGGAAGGTAAGGTGCTCTACTTATACGTAACCAGTAAGGAGAGGTACGCCGACCTGATCAATGTGTTGAGGTACGTAGCTGAAGGCAGGTCGTTGAACGACATAATCAAGGACCTCAGTAAGGCTATAAGCCCTAAAGAATTAAGTGAGAGGGTTAGGAAGATTAAGAGGTTGTATGAGCTCGCAATCTCCTTAAGACCTGAGGTAAGGGAGCTTATAATGTCTTCAGGAGGTGTGGATGAGGGCTACGTTGTTAATTCATTAGCTAACTATATTAAGGCATCACTAAACGTTAATGAATTACATACCTATTACACAGATGACGTTAATGCCCCAGACCTCGGCGGTAAGAAGCGTTTAGCACTGCCCTTCAAGCCCGGCATATACGTAAGTTCCTAACATACCGCAACAGCAATGCAACGTCCCGTTCTGGTTTGGCGTTAACTTTCATCCCTCCCCTCCTCGTCTCATGGGAAGGCCTCCCCGAGAACTCATGAAGCCCACACCCAGACCTAACCCCCCCACATACAGGACACAGCCATGAGGCACATCCAAGAACAAACACCACGACAGCAAACAAACTCCACACAACACAGAAACAACCCCATAACCCCAATGTAAGGTGTTGAAGAATGGCTCAAGTTAGCGCGTGATTTTATACTAAAAGCTTATAAACTCACCCCTAACATCATAACTGAGTAACCAGTAAGGAGATAGATAAGGTGTTAGGCATGGCTCAGTCAGGTCCGATCTCAAGTAATGTGGTACTGGTTGGTAAGAAACCTGTGATGAACTACGTACTAGCAACTCTAACATTACTAAACCAAGGCGTTGATGAGGTGCTAATAAAGGCTAGAGGCAGGGCAATTAGCAAGGCTGTCGACGCAGTTGAAATCGTTAGGAGTAGATTCCTGCCGGACAGAGTCTTAGTCAAGGACATAAAGGTTGGGAGTCAAGTAGTGACTGCTCAGAACGGAAAGCAGACTAGAGTGTCAACCATCGAGATCTTAATATCTAAGAAAGACTAACAAAACACTAACCAACCATTGTAAACAAAAATAGCTAACAAACATTTCAAAACGTTTTTTGTTGGCTTAACCGTTTTCAAGGTGTATAATTCGTTAATCTAACCATACTAATATAAGCGCATACAGAGGGGTTTTAGCTGGTGTTAGCTGTTGGGGCCATTGATACGTAGGCTCGGTACTTTGGGCAGACCACTTCTTCAAATAGCTATGGACTTCGTAACTTTAGATGAGGCGGTGAAACTTGTTAAGAAACTTGAAGGCTTGGACGTCGACGTGTTTGAAGTCGGAACTCCTTTAATTAAGTCTGAAGGCATCCGAGCTGTGAGGATTGTGAAGGCGTTAGCCTGCAACTCAGTTGTACTAGCTGATATGAAGACTGCTGACACCGGTGGCTTAGAAACCAGGTTAGCTGCTGAGAACGGTGCTGACGCCATATCAGTCCTAGCCAGCGCTAACAACGAAGTAATTACATCAGCTTTGAGGGAGGCTGAGTCTTCAGGCATAGACGTCGTGGTTGACACCATAGGCAGGCTGAACACCTTAGACGTCATCAGGGAAGTGGTCCCGCTCGGGGTCCGAGTCGTTAACATTCACTTAGCCATTGACGTACAGATAGCCAGTGGTAAGACCATAGCAGACGTCCTAGACGTCGTAAAGGATGTGAAGAACTCATACAGCAACTTAATCATATCAGCATCTGGGGGTGTAAGACCTCACCACGTGAGGGACTTAGTGAAGGGCGGGGTCGATATAATCGTAATGGGTTCCGCAGTAACTAAGGCGGCCAGCCCAGCTGATGTCGTTAAGGAAGCTCTTAAGTACGTAAAGTGATGTCTAAAGTTCTTTAAAAGTGCTTAGGTCATTGCGTGGGTTTCTCATCAGTTATCAGCGCTTATATACCTAATTCATCCCATGCTTTCCTAGTATATAAAATCCTTAAAAATGCATAATAATGTGAAAGGTGGTTACGTATCCAGTTCTACGGTGGGAGGAGGTACTGGGGCCTGAGGCTGAGGATCGAAGCTGTTGAGGCCCTAATGGCTTATAAGGAAGTGTTCTCCTACGAAGAGCTTTCGAATAAGTTGGGCATACATGCATCAATGCTTTGTAGATATGCCCAAGGCCTGGCAGTACCCAACGAGCAAAACGTGAGGAAAGTTATTAACTCGCTGCTAAGTAAGGAATCCGTTAAGGAATACCTGTACAGGTACCTGAGTAAGAGCGGTTGGGACCTCCCCAAAGCACTCTCGAACCACAAAGTTTTGAACCTCTTAAGCCTCTACACATCAAATAAAATGCTGAGTAACTTGGCAGGCAGCGGGCTTAAGCTACTCATCTCCTTGCCCGGCGCGTCTGCACTGATCACCTCGTTGACAGCCATTAGGTTAGGCCTACCCATATACTTAATACATCGCACAGGTGTTGAGCCACCAACTGATTCTGTCAGCGGCTATGAGAGCGTCCCAGCACGTAGGGGGGACTACGTTGCAGCTATCGTTGACATGCTCACCTTGGAGAACTTAAACGTTATTGTGGAATACCTTAACAGACATGATTTAGTCCTCAAGTGTTTGATTACCATAGTGCTCGTTGATAAAGCGTTAGAAAAAGCTGTGGGCAACCTCACACTCTTCGATTACTTAATCCCTTAAGATCTGGACCAATATTTCACACGCATTTCCTAGATTAGTTTGGACTTACCCGCATATCTTGCCTCTTCACCCAACCAGTACTCAATTCTTAGGAGTTCATTGTACTTCGCAGTTCTCTCACCCCTTGCCGGTGCTCCAGTCTTTATAAGGCCTGTCTCATAAGCCACGCTTATATGCGCTATAGCGTTATCCTCCGTCTCACCGCTTCTGTGACTTATTATTGCTTTCCTACCGGAACTCATGAGCATTTTAATGCAGTCCTCGCTTTCCGCCAGCGTCCCGACCTGATTAATCTTAATTATACATCCATCAATAGAGTTAGACGCTAACGCCTTCTTAATCCTCTCAACATTAGTCACCGTTAAATCATCACCTATCAGCAAGACACGCCCTCTAACCGCATTACGTAATTCTGAGAACTCCTCAAACCCTTCCTCATGGAACGGATCTTCAATGATCTTTATCGGGTATATGTCTACGAGCTCCCCGTAGAATTCGACCATGTCGGAGCTACTTAGCTCTTTGCCGTCCACCTTATAAACACCTTTATCTGCGTCATATATCTGTGAGGCAGCAACGTCTAACGCTAAGAACACGTCCGCTTCCTCAGAATATCCGGCCCGCCTAACAGAACTCACTAAAGCTTCCAAAGCCTCCGTTACCTTCCTCATAGGAGGTGCGTAACCTCCCTCATCACCCACATTAATCGCTGAAGGCCCGTACCTCTCCTTGAGGTACTTCCTGAGCTCCTTATAGATCTCAACGGCCACACGCAACGCCTCTGAGAACTTATCAGCCCCCACAGGCAATATCATGAATTCCTGGAAAGATAGTTCGTTACCGGCATGCGCTCCGCCGTTGATCAAATTCATTAGAGGTGTGGGGAGTAAGTTAGCTTTAAACCCACCCAAGAACTGGAAGAGGGGCACACCTAAAGTATCTGCTGCCGCTTTTACGTTAGCTAATGACGTGGCAGTTAACGAGTTAGCTCCCAACCTGGATTTGTTGGGGGTGCCGTCAAGCTCCACTAACTTCCTGTCCACATATCTATACATGCTTGAGTCCAGTCCCTTAATCGCGGGAGCTATGACTTTATTAACGTTCTCAACAGCCCTTAAAACGCCCTTACCCCCATACCTCTTACCGCCATCCCTCAACTCCAATGACTCGTAACTCCCTCTGGAAGCGCCCGACGGCGCAGCCGCCCTCCCAACACCCCCTCCCTCAGTCACAACAACTACCTCGACGGTGGGGTCACCCCTAGAATCAATTATCTGCAATGCGTACACATCGCTTATACTGAACGCGGACACCGCACACACCAAACCATAAGTCAATTGTACAATATATAAATATGAACGCATGTGGGGGACGTGGTTAAGCAATCAGCCACCGCATCACTGGCTGGAGTCACGCATCCCCCACAATTAAAGGTTATGAAGTAAAGAAAGTTTAAAACACATATCTTAAGCTACCCTCACACCATGATTACACAACACGTCAGGACGGAACGATGTGGGGGGTCGCGGCGCTTGACGCGTGATGGATGGAAATCAATTGGTAAGAACGTGTAAAGTTAAATAACTTCGAACCCGTAATAAACGCGGAATGATGTCAACGATGGGCGATCTGATTATTGATGAATCACTGCAGCACTGAACCGGCTTACCGGCTAGTCAGCCCTAAACCCTTGCCACTTTCAATTAAAATCAACATAGTTTAAACCATAGACTTCAGTGTTAAATGGTTTGAGCCGTTGCTATGTCCCCAGGGTTCATGAATATGTGTTATGAAGCTACTCTACTTCTGTGTGGAGTGTAAGGAGACAGTATGTGGTTTAAGATAGGGGCATAGTAGCCGTTAAAACCCTTCAGCTGGACAGAAGCACCGTCTTCGATCCTCCGCGACGGAAGTCCCACGGAATAGGAAGGAAGGAGTGGAAGTCAACGATAGAATGGAACGAATGCGGTACGCTTAAGCTATCGGCTTACTGCCTCTTACGCTTCTTTTCCTTTTCCTTGACGTCCCCAGCGGTCTCTATGGGCACCACCTTAACCCCGACGCCTAATAACCTCTTAACAACGCTGTCTAGGTACCTTATATATGATCCTCTCTGGCCCATGAACGGGCCTAGCACGTCATCAGATATTTTCACGACCAAGTACGCGCCGACGAAGTCTACGTCCTTGACCCTCTTCCAAACCCATGAAATCGGGTGGAGTGCTCTGATGAGCTGCGTGAAGTCTAAAGTCAGTTCCACTACCCTGATCTTCTTATTTAAATCCTTCTCCATGGCGTTAATCCTCTCACCTCCCTTCCCTACCAACCTGCCCAGGTGGCCTTGCTTAACAATTACGAGTAGACTTGGCACATGCTCCGATGAGAGCTCGTACTTCTTAATGATGTCATCTAACTCAACTATGGTTACTATGTCAGCATCCGGTGCGTGGGCTCTGACAACCTCCAATGACTTAGCCTCATTCTCACTTAGGCTACGGCTCCTCATGAGGTACTCTATAGCTAGCTTAATACCCCTCTTAGCCCCTGCCCTTACGATATCCTTAATACCCAAGTCAACTACTTTGGCCTTAGACTCACTTGCCAGCACATCCCTAAGCAATGACATGGGGTCCTGGAGGCCCCTACCTCTCAGTGATTGGAATATGGGGTCAGCAGCAACTATCAACCTACTGTTCCTCCCAACCCTCAAAATAACTTCGATCAGCGACTCTATCTTAACCGATTGTGCGTCATCTATGAATACTAAGGAGTCGTCGAAGGTCCTGCCCTTGAGGTAATGGGTGTCCACGAAGACCAGCTTCCCCTCACTCATTAACTTAGCTATGGCGTCCCACGAGATGAACGCTCCCAACACATCAACCACGTACGACTTAATCAGCTCCACGTACTGGGGTCCGGCCCTAGCCAGCGTCAACTCCTCCCCAGTCGTAACGTCTATTAGGGGCTTCACCACCACTAATTTCTTAAACTTACCCTCCTCTAAGGAATCTATGCCGTAGGCAAGGCTAAACAACGACTTCCCACTTCCCGTAGGTCCGAAAATACCAACTATTTCATACTCACCGTTACTTAATGCGTTGACCAGGTCTTCCTGACCAGACGTCAACGGCTTAATAGTATGCAGTAACTTCAACCGCATCACCATTACTACATAGGGCGTTGGGCTAAAAACTTTTTAAACCTTCCCTTAGCTACTGGGAGCCCTGAAGATATTTTAGCGGCGTCCCTAATGCATCATAGTATTTAAGCGTCAAACACCACATACGGATCGGTGTTTAAGTTTGGTTGAGGGTAAATTAACTACGGTTTCAGTTATTAAAGCTGATATCGGTTCATTAGCTGGGCATCATGTCGTCCACCCAGACACCTTAGCTGCCGCTACTAAGATTTTAGCTGAGGCGAAGATTAGGGGTTTAATAGAGGACTTCTACGTGACCAATGCGGGAGATGATTTAGAGCTCATAATGACCCACCGTAAGGGGGTTGACTCACCTGAGGTGCACGGCATTGCCTGGGAGGCATTCAAGGAAGCTGCTAAGGTATCTAAGGAGTTAGGCCTGTACGCCGCAGGTCAGGACTTATTGAGCGATGCGTTTTCAGGCAATGTCAGGGGGCTGGGACCTGGGGTGGCTGAGATGGAGTTCTTGGAGAGGCCTTCAGAACCTATAGTCGTATTCATGGCTGATAAGACGGAGCCCGGGGCATTCAATCTACCCATGTTCAAGATATTCGCAGACCCCTTCAACACAGCTGGCCTGGTAGTGGATCCCAAGTTGCATGATGGATTCAAGTTCGAGGTCTTCGACGTCTTCGAGGGCAGGAGCGTGGAGCTCTTCCTCCCTGAGGAGACGTACGACCTGCTAGCAATTATAGGAACTACGGGTAGGTACATCGTCAGGAGGGTCCGGAGGAAGAAGGACGACGAGATAGCGGCCGTCGTTAGTGTGGAGAGGTTGAGCCTCATGGCCGGTAGGTACGTGGGTAAAGACGACCCCGTAGCTATTGTTAGGGCTCAGTCAGGGTTCCCAGCAGTCGGCGAGATACTGGAACCTTTCGCAACACCGCACTTGGTTGCCGGTTGGATGAGGGGATCGCACTACGGGCCCATCATGCCAGTACCCCTGAGGTACTCTAAATGCACTAGGTTTGACGGGCCCCCGAGGGTCATAGCGTTAGGCTTCCAGGTTAAGAACGCAAAACTCGTAGGTCCTGCAGACCTCTTCGACGACCCAGCCTTCGACAACAGTAGGAGGACCGCTGAAATAGTCGCTGATTACATAAGGAGGATGGGGCCGTTCATGCCGCATAGGTTGGGTCCTGAGGAAATGGAGTACACGACGCTGCCCGAAGTCCTTGAAAGACTTAAGGGCAGGTTTAAAGTCGTTGCAGGGGAGCCTAAAGCTAAGAAGCCTAAGGTGGAGTCAGAGCTCCTTAGTACCCACACCTCAGAGTAGGGTTAAACAGTTTTTCCCATGGTGTTATAATGTCTTTAAAGCCCCCCATCATCGTAGTCAACTATAAGGTATATAACACGTCATTCGGGGCTGCAGCTCTATCGATAGCTAAGGTAGCTGAGGAGGTTGCTGAGGAGGTGGGGGTGGCCGTAGTGGTGGCGCCGCCATTCACGGAACTGAAGACCTTAGCCACAAGCACCAAGGTGCCCATCTTCGCACAGCATGTGGACCCTGTAGACCCCGGCCCCTACACGGGGCACATACCTGCCGAGGCCGTCAAGGAGGCCGGTGCGAAGGGGTTCATAGCGAACCACAGTGAGAGGAGGTTAAGGATCGATGAGATAGCGAAACTTGTAAAGAAGGCGAGAGATTTGGACTTGAAAACACTCGTATGTGCTGACGTACCTGAGGTAGCTGCAGCTGTTTCGTTACTGAATCCTGACATGATAGCCATAGAACCGCCGGAGCTTATAGGAACGAGTATGGCTGTGTCGAAGGTAAAGCCTGAGGTAATACGCAATACCGTGCTGAAGGTGCGTGAGGTTAATAAGGATGTCGTGATATTGACTGGGGCCGGAATATCATCAGCTGAAGACGTAGCTAAGGCTGTGGAGTTAGGGACTTCAGGCGTCCTAGTATCATCAGCCATTATGAAGGCCAAAGAACCTAAGAAAGCCATATACGAGATGGCCAAGGCAGCACTAGAGGCGACATATAGGTCAAGTATGTGAACCCGTCATAAAGCCCTAACCCAAAGACCGCTCTGATCTAGCATTGTTTTCACTTCTTCCATCCCCATTTCATGGGAAGCCCACCATGAACTGGTGAAGGTGCACATCTCTACTAATACTCACCCGACACACCCATACGCGTTCGGGATTAGCTCCCCGGTTGGCGGAGCCTGCTTGGAGGGTTTATTAGGACATAATCAGACATTACCCTGCAAACTTCCTACTTCGCAAGACAGGTCCTACCTCCTCACAATCTCAGTCTAACTCCGAAGCTCTAACACACATGTGATTAAACTGTCCCAAGGCTCATTAGAAAGTAGGGGGATGAGAATGGAAGAAATAAATTGATGGTTGAGTAGGGAAAGTCGGGCCCGTGGCTCAGCCAGGACGGAGCGCCGGCCTTCGGAGCCGGAGGTCCCGGGTTCAAATCCCGGCGGGCCCGCCTAACGCTTCATGGTGATTCCCTCAACACAGTTCTTCAACTTATATGCGAGGCCGCTAATGGTAAGCCGGTTAGCAGGGTCGCTCGTTGGCCTGAGTTCATTGGCCTCATGAATACACCACAGCTTCATGTTGAGTTCTCCGCCACTTAAGCCTCCTTCGGTAAGAACGTATCTGATTTCCATCAAATGGGAATCACTTCAAAACTCATTCCTTTTCGATATTAATTACTCTTAGGCATACCGCCTAGACGTCTAAAGCTTGAATAGAGCCCAGAATCGGGTAGGGTGGGAGCTCAGGCATTTAGCGCAAGATTTCTTCATGAACGAAGAAACAGTCAGCGTACTGCCGACACAACTCTTGCAGTCGGATTCAGACTTCAGAAAGATAAACACCAAAGCAATCACACCTCAAATGTTGAAGGAGTCGAGAGCGAGGGGTTCCAGCTTCAACCTTGGGAACCTTAATTAATCGAACCTCCGCACAGTTCTCTAACACCCCTAACCTATTTATCCCCCTTCCCCATCACATAGCCAATCATCAGGGGAAGGCAACCCCAATTATCTGAGCCCTGAGCAACAGGGCGTTGACAGGAGAAAGTCAGTAAATCATCACCAGTAAGTGAACGTGGAGAACCACAGATCCGCTTGCACTGACCGAAAAACACCAAGCCAAATGTCAGAAATCGCAAACCTAATAACTCCATAAAGATTTCGACGCACTAATAACGGACCTATAGATGAAGGGATGTATACGTGGGACATATATGCTGCTGCGGGATTAAACAACCTCAGTAAAGGGATTAAGGTTGGAAATGTAAGTATAAACTACACCGGCGGTACTCTCGCTTGGGAGATAACTTTGGGGAGCCCCTACATGCTTCAAGATGGTGAACATAAGGGGCGAACGACGGTGCAAACAGTAGCTCCAGGGCAGTATCCATATAGGGGCAGCGTAGGCAGTGTTTCAGGACTTTCAGACAGAGTATACGTGATCGTATACGCTGTCGTAGGTATACCGTGTGAGCCGACGTCTTAAATGATTCGAGTGAATGAAATAAAAAATAAAATATTTTAGAAATTCATTATCCATAGCTTATTCGATTATACGGTGCCATGCACATTACTTAATTGTCATAATATTTCTCTGATACCGCCCTACGTGTAGATGGTTTTCATTATTTTAACTAGTTTTAAATATTTCTCTAAGCAATGACTGTACGTTACGCAGTCCGCAGCGCTTGGGTGTATGTGGGTGAGTTGGTCGTAAGTAATCTTCCTTATTTCTTCTAAGCTTTTTACGTGTCCGAGCGCTTTCATAGCAATGTTTGATGCCCCTATGACTACGGCATCACGTGGGCTTGCGTGTATGACTATGGGCTTACATAACGCTTTGGAGAACACTTCGACTAAGTCTTCGTTACTACACCCTCCTCCAGCACAGTAAACTCTCTCTACGTTAACCCCGTTTTCCTCCATTGCTGCAAGGATCGCCCTAACGGTAAGCGCCATACCCTCCATAACAGCGCGTACGAGTTCACCTCGTCCATGCTCTAGCCGAAGTCCGAGTAATGTTAGAGCTAGGTTGGGGTCTCTGAAGGGGTATCTCTCGCCAGCGAGGAATGGGAGCGCGTAAATACCCTCCTTACACATGATATTCTTAACTGCTGAGACAGTGCCTCCCTCCAAAACTTTCCTGAGCCACTCCACTACCACCATACCGTTGTTTGATGCACCACCAATCGCACTATATCCGTCGGCGGCGTAATACGCGAAAAATCTAGCGTCGGGACTCCTATCAATTACCACCTCAGGAAGTAGTGTCCTTAGGACAGCTGTAGAGCCTAAGTTCAGAACGGCGTCTGACCCGAATACGCCGTAGCCGATGTTCTGAAGTGCTCCGTCGAAGGATCCGAGCACTAACGCCACCTTATCGTTAATTCCGGCTTCATTTAATCTGATGTAGTCGTACACCTTAGCTCCTTCATAGAGCTCTGGAAGCATTCCCTCATCAACATGGGATAACTCCAACGTGAGGGTATCCCACTTCAGAGTGTGGATGTTTAGAAAGCCTGTGCCCGATGCCACCCCGTAGTCGACTACGTGGCGTCCCACTAACTTGTAGGATAAATAGTCCTTAACGAAGCACAGCCTTAGGTTCCGCATCAGTTCCCCCTTACTCCTTAACCACAGCGCCTTACATAGCGGGGATACGAAAATCGGTGGACAACCGGTCCTTCTGTAGAGCTCCCCTCCGAATCCTTCTAAGAGTTCCTGCGCCTTCGCCGAACGCCTGTCTAAGTGAGTCATGACGTTGGCAACTACTTCGAAGTTTTGGTCGAGCAGTGCTAGACCGTGAAGGTATGTACTGAGTGATATTGCCTCAACCTTACCTTCATACCCCTTAACCACTTCCCGGATTCCCCGCAGCGTCAACTCCCACAACATTCTTAGATCGTGTTCGGCAGCTGGTGGAGGCTCCGTAATTAGGGGGACATTCAATACGTAGCTCCTCAGAACCTTGAAGTCGTAACTGACCAAGCCTACCTTAATGCTCGAAGTTCCCACATCAACTGATACAATCATCTTTAATTCCGATATCTACTTAGACTTAAAGAAATTTAACCTTGACCTCAAACCACCCTCCCGCTTTGGTGTAGGTACGTATGTTTATGTGGGGAGGGATGTGAGACGTCATCCCCTTGGTTAATGGTTATCGGTCATCAACCTATGAAAAGCTTTTTAAGTTGCTGGCTAAAGAGTTCTTAGGACACTCACGGGTAGTGTGAGCTGACCTATAGTGAAGATACCGTTAGACCAGATATGTGTTAAGTCTGGTGTCCTCTGCCCACGATGTCAGGGGTTAGTCGATAGTAGAGTTGTCGAGCCCTACGAAATTGAGGTTATGAATGCCTTACTTGAGTTGGAGAACAACACCGAGTTCAAATTCCTTAAGGAAGCAACCTACTACAAGGCTGTCAGGTCTGATGGTTTTATGGTACTCCTGATCGAGTTACCGGACTCATACACAACCCCACGGCTCATTAGTAAGCTGGACAAACAATTGTCTGAGATCTTAGGCGTTAAAGTACGTGTAATAGACAAATCCTCAAACAACATTAAACATATAGCACTCCAACTAATTATGCCTGCTAGGGTTTCAGGAATAAACACCTTATGGCTTCCCGACGGGTCCACGCAGTACATAGTCAGGATCCCTAAGTCTGATAGCAGGTACTTACCGGCAAGTAAGGAGGTCATTGAGGAGGTCCTCACCAATTTAATAGGGAACAGCGTTAGGATCAGGACTGAGTGAAGTGATCTGGTATGAGCCCATTCAGAACCCACCTATCTAGTGATATCAATAAATCGCTGGTTGGCTCTGAAGTGGTTGTTGCCGGCTGGGTTCACAATAAAAGAGACCTGGGAGGTAAGAAATTCCTCATAATTAGGGATAAGGACGGGTACCTGCAAGTAGTTATAAGCAGGTCCGACCCTGAAGACCTGGTAAAGAAGTTCTACGAACTAACGCCTGAGTCCGTCGTCAGCGTTGAAGGTGTTGTGAGGGCTGATGAGAGGGCTCCAGGAGGTTTTGAGATAGTACCGCGTTCAATCGTAGTTCACAGCATAGCTAAGGCACCACTACCGCTGGACGTTACAGGTAAGGTGAGGGCTGACATAGATACAAGACTCCGTGAGAGGGTGCTTGATCTAAGGAGGGATGAGAGTAGGGCAATATTTAAAATAATCTCAGTAACCCTTAAGTCTATAAGGGAGGAACTCTACAACAACGGCTTCGTAGAGGTTAACACGCCTAAGATAATTGCCACCGCAACTGAGGGAGGTGCGGCCCTATTCCCGGTCATTTACTTCGGTAAGGAAGCCTTCCTAGCTCAGAGTCCACAGCTATATAAGGAATTACTAGCAGGTGCTTTCGAAAGGGTTTTCGAAATAGCCCACGCGTGGAGGGCTGAGGAATCAGACACCCCCTACCACCTATCCGAATTCATAAGCGTTGATATTGAGATGGCGTTCGCGAACTATGAGGACGTAATGGGGATTTTAGAGAAGGTGATTTACAGGGTTATCAAGAACGTTGGTGAGGAGTGCCTCAAAGAACTTAAGATACTTAACCATGAGTTACCGCAAGTGAGGATCCCCTTAAAGAGGTTCAAATACGTGGACGTTGTGGAGTCACTCAAAGGCTTGGGTTCGAATGTCAGCAGAGGTGATGACATAACAGCCTCAGACCTCAGGACGTTCTCCAGAGAAGTTGGTGAGGAACTATACTTCATAGTTGATTGGCCTTCAAATACGAGGCCGTTTTATACAAAGTTACGTGACGACGACCCCGAGTATACGGAATCCTTCGACTTCATATACAACTTCCTGGAGGTTGCCTCAGGCAGCTCAAGAATACATAGGAAGGAAGTCCTCATCACCAGGCTGAGGGAGAAAGGGTTAAACCCCGAGAGCTTCAACTACTTCCTGAAATGGTTTGATTACGGAATGCCTCCCCATGCTGGGTGGGGCATGGGCCTGAACAGGTTGGCATTGATGGTCACCGGAAAGAACAACGTCAGGGAGGTAACCCTATTCCCACGCGATAAGAAGAGGTTGGAACCCTAATCACCGGAGTTACTTGCGATACATATTTAAACAGACCTCGTAACTAGCTTATTTGATGACACGTAAGAAACTAGTGTTCAAGAGCAAATATTTGAAGGACATACTCTTCGGGAAGAAGGTCACGACGATAAGGCTTAGAAGTAACGTCAATGTAGGTGATGTCGTTGAGATAATAGCAGGTAACTTGAGGGTCGGGACAGCTGTGGTGGAGACCATTAGGACCAAGAGATTGGATGAGCTGACGGATCATGACGCTTTATACGACGGATATAGCAACAGGGAAGAACTAATCAAGGACCTGATTAAGATATACGGCAACAGGGTTAGAGGTAACGTCGAAGTTAAGATAATTCGCTTCAGGTTGCTTACGTAGAGCCTATCAGCCACAGCGTTTTTAAAGCCCACGGGGCTTACAGTATATATGCTTTCTTAATGTTTATTTTAATAGTGGTGTGGTGTGTGAGCGTGTCTGAAGATCGTGAGAGGAGATACCAAGACCTCCTTGATTACGTGAGGTACTTAGAGCAGAGGAATCAGGAGATGGAGGCTGAGATCTCCCTCTTAAGGAGGGAGATTAAGTACTACAAGCAGGAAATAGATAAGCTTATGGCGCCCCCGCTAATTGAGGGCATACTCCTAGAGGTGTTGGAGGGTGATAAGGCCGTCGTTAAGAGCACCACAGGCCCTAACTTAATAGTGAGTATCAGCGGTGGCGTCGATAGGGGGAAGTTACTTCCAGGCACCTATGTGGCATTGAATCAAAGAGGTTCAGCCATAGTTGATGTCCTCCCCAATAGAGAAGACCCGACCGTTAGAGCCATGGAGGTCATCGAAAGACCTAAAACTAGGTATGAGGACGTAGGGGGTCTGAGCAGACAAATACAGGAACTGAGGGAGGTTATCGAACTGCCCTTGAAGTACCCCCACATCATAAGGGAGCTGGGTATAGAGCCTCCTAAAGGAGTGCTGCTTTATGGGCCCCCCGGCTGCGGTAAGACGTTATTGGCTAAGGCAGTGGCTGGGGAATCAGAAGCGACTTTCATAAGATTGGTGGCTTCAGAATTAGCTCAGAAGTTCGTCGGGGAGGGGGCCCGGATGGTGAGGGAGTTGTTCGCCCTAGCTAGGCGCAAGGCACCCTCAATAGTTCTAATAGATGAGATCGATGCTATAGCTGCTAAAAGACTTGACATAGGCACCAGCGGGGAGAGGGAAATACACAGAACCTTAACGCAATTACTTGCTGAGTTAGACGGCTTCGACCCACTAGATAACGTTAAAGTCATAGCAACGACTAATAGGATAGACGTGCTTGACCCAGCCCTACTGAGGCCTGGTAGGTTCGACAGGATCGTTGAGATCCCACTCCCAGACCTGAGGGGTAGACTGGAGATATTCAGAATACACATTAAGAAAATGAAGGTTAGCGGTGAAGTCGACGTCGACACCCTAGCTAGGATGTCTGAAGGAGCAACAGGTGCTGACATAAAGGCAATATGCACTGAGGCAGGCTTCACCGCATTGAGGTCAGGCAGAACCTACGTAACGTTTGACGACTTCCTGAGCGCGATCAAGAAGGTGCTGAAGGAAAGGTTTAGACCGTATACTAACGAGGTCGAGTACGCCCCAGAGCTTAAGAGCGGTGAAGGAAAGCACTTGGTGATATGATTGTATTTGATTAGGGAAGCGTTGCGTGAGGAGGTCAGTGTTTTGAGGGCCGTCGCTGATTACCAGTTCGGGGTCCCAGTAGGCCAACGACTCATACCTGAGGACGCCTTACTGAAGATATCCAGAAATACTGGGAGGATTAGGGAGGTCCTAACCTCAAAGAAGGAGAGGATAGCCTCCGTAATGGCCTCCACCTTCACCTTCAACTTATCACTCTACGGTGGTTCAATACTCCATAAATCAACTGATGGCTTAAGGGTTGTAGTGGTTAACGATGTCGTCAAATATGTCATAGCTGGGGGTTCCCTATTCTCAAGGCACGTACTAGGCGTTGATGAGAGGTTAAGGGCAGGTGATGAGGCTCTAGTCGTGGATGAAGATGATAACCTACTATGCGTCGGTAGGTTAGCGCTCTCACCTCCTGAGGTGATGTTCTTCACCAGAGGTGTGGCTGTGAAATTGAGGGAGTGTGTGGTGTCAGCGGAGTGAGCGTTGAAGTAGTTGTAGATGAGAAGTACGTTGAGAAGCTGAAGTCTAGGAGTGATTGGGTGGCGGTCACAGGATTCCCCGGCTTCGGCTACGTAGGCACAATAGCTACTAGGTATATGGTCACTCAGCTGGGTGCTGAGAAAGTAGGTAACATCATCAGCAGGTATATGCCTGACTTCATAGCCCTCGATGATTACGGTATCCTAACACCTTACGAGGTGTTCATGTCCTACAACCACGGACTAATAATCTTAGTTAATAATGCGACGCCTGCACCGGTTGAGAGGGTAGCTTTTGCCAGGACATTCATTAGGTGGGCTAAATCCTTAGGCGTTAAGGAATTCATACTTGTTGGGGGCCTCAACAGTAAGTTCAGAGAGGGCGATGAAAGGCTTAGATGGCTTAAAACCTCGGTAAGCAGTAGGGAATTACCTGAGCCTAAGTTCCATAAAGGGCTCTATGTTGTGGGCCCCCTAGCAGTCCTGTTCCTAACCCTGGAGATTGAAAAGGTACCTACTGTTATGATACTGCCTTACACGGAACCGGATAAGTTCGACCCGAAAGCTGCTGCAGTCTTCATAGAGAAGGTAAATGAGTTACTAAACCTGAACATAAGCACCCAAGGCCTCATGGAGTACTCAAGGATTGTTGAGGAGGCTGAGACGTTGCTGTCCGAAAGTTTAAGGAATGCTAAGGTAGAGGACAGAAGACCTAAACCATACATTTAAGTAATTATCTACTCAGACTTCTTAACTCCTTAACCTTACTCGATAAGGTTTTAAGCAATGCGAGCTTACTCACATCCCCTGCGACATGGACAAGAACCCTACCACTGCCCAGATACCAAGTCCTAGGGTACTTCGCTTCCTTATCAGCTACGCACTCAAGTTTTAATTCCTTACAAGCATTAATTAATTCATCCAGGGTTGGTTTGGCTACCGAGTGGTTCTTAGGAAGTTTGCGACCTAACCTCCTGGGGAGGCCTGAGTCTAAGTACTGAGGCCATACAACTACGGGTTTCTTACCATCACCCATTGAATTTACCCTAATAACACCGCGTTCACGACCCCTTCCTGTCCGGGGCGTGATGTGACCCTAGCCTTCCCTAACTCGGTCTCAATCACGGTTCCCTTAGTTATTATACCTCTCTGAGAGTACTCCCTGTTCGCAGGTGTTTCTAGTATTTTGAGGACCTTACATTTCTTCGATTTCCCCGTCTTGGGATCGATAACGTTGACGTATAGACACTTCTTAACCCTCAACTTTACGTTACCGCCTCTGACCCTCTCACGTATTATGACGTGCTCCTCCTTACTTAAGGCCGTATGCGTTGGGTAACTACCTACTTCGTACTTTCTATTACTTCTGTGCGGCCTTTTCCTACCGCCCGAGACCTTCCTAAAATCGTTACCTTGGTAAACACCCATTACCCTTACCTTACATTTATGTATGAGGGAACTACTTAAAAAGTTTTAACCAGAGTTATTAATGGAGAAGTTAATTGCTGCCCAAGAGCGTTGCGCGGAGGTTAAGCAAGTACTTAAGCATTGCCTTGAAGCCCGTCTATAAAGTCTACGAGAAGTGGTTATGGTTCCAGATAAGTGGGGGCCCAATACCGAAACACGTAGCTATCATACCTGACGGTAACAGGAGGTGGGCTAGGGAGTTAGGTATGCCCGTCACATGCGGCCACGATGTGGGGTACGCTAAACTTAAGGAACTGCTTGATTGGTTATGGGAGTTAGGTGTTAGGGTCGTCACCATCTACGCGATGTCGTATGAGAACTGCATACATAGGTCTGAGGATGAGAGGAAGCACTTATTCAGCTTGATAGAGCAGGCATTTACGGACTTAATGAGTAAGAGTAACGTTCTCCATGATGAGAGAATAAAGGTGAGGGTGTTCGGTAGGTTGGATATGGTGCCTGCAGAACTTGTTGAGAAAGTACGTCAGGTGGAGGAATTGACTAAGAACTACGACGGGAGATGCATTAACATCGCCCTATGCTACGGTGGTCGCCAAGAAATAGTGGATGCTGTGCAGAGAATAGTTAGCGATGTGGTAAGCGGGCGTATAAGCATCGACATGCTTAACGAAGGCCTCTTCAGGAAGTACCTGTACACGTCACATCTTAGCAATTCCTTAGACGAACCTGACTTAGTTATGAGGACTTCGGGTGAGTTGAGGCTGAGCAACTTCCTACTGTGGCAGATAGCGTACAGCGAGCTGTACTTCTGCGACGTCTTCTGGCCGGAGTTAAGGAAGATCGATTTGTGGAGAGCCATAAGGTCCTATCAGATGAGGGAGAGGAGGTTTGGTAAATAATTCCTAAACAAACTTCTTCTCAATTATGTAAAGGACCGCGCTCACACTCATCACAACTATGATGTACGTGAACAGCGTGCTAGCGATCTTATATTCACTTAGAACAATCATTATCTGCTGAACATCTGTTGGCTGCAACGCCTCCAGGATACCTAGAATGTTTGTTAGGAACTGATAGAATATTAAGAGCACTACCAAAGCTATCAGATCCCTCCAAATCTTGATACTCCTTCTAAGCACTCTTAACGTAAGCCTGCCAACTATCAGTGGGATTAAAGAAAGGAGGAAGAAGGGAAGTGTATTACTGACGTACAAAATTGCTGACCCCACGTCGTAGCTGTAGTTTCGGGATGCTAAAGATATGTAGAATATCACCCCGGTCATAGCGACCGATATTGATGTGAGGATCAACGAAATCCTGGTGATCGGGGACATACGCCACCACTTACTGACAGACTCATCAAGTCCGAAGCCCTTGAATATGAGTAGTGCCGCTATGAGCAAGGATATTACAGGGGATGCGTAAGCAACTAAGTTAAGCATTAGGAAGATCGAGTATATGAGGAGCAGTATGCCTGGAAATCCTAGGAAGAACTTAGAGAATCTGCGTTCCTCCAACGCCTTCCTTAAATACCTCCCTAGGAGGACGTAGGTTTCCTCAACACCTCTTAACTGTTCGACAATAACCCTCTCAACACCTACTACATTAGCCTTGGACTGTATTATTGGCAAGACCCTCTCATCTTCGACGCTGTCAACGACCACTATGACCTCACTAACGTTAGTAGATCCTAACACGTTGTCTAGTTCCCCACTTATCTTTATGCCCGCCCTGGATGAGGAGCTCTCATCACCCGCTACCAACGCAACCTCAACTGAGGAGTTCCCGGACTTACTCAACTCTTTGTAGAGCTTCAAAGCGGTGAAAATGACGTTTATGTCCGAGTCCTGGGGTGAGTTAAGCGCGTACTCGTTAGCTACTTTAAGTACGTTCTCGTACCCCAAAACAGGTGTTTCAACACCTAACTTACCTACATCGTTGTCGAAGTCTATGGCTATTACTGCTATCTTCCTAGAACTACTCATGGTATTCTCCGTAGATTATCTTGAGGTCTTCTAAAGTGAGTCTCTCCCCCCTCCTCTTCTTCTCTTCAATTAACTTCTTCTTCTCCTCAACTATTTTCTCTTCAGCCTGCTTAGCCCTAGCCACCCTGATCTCCTTCAACCTCTGACTCAGTAATGCGTACCTTTCCCTTAGTTCGTTGATCTTTGATGACGTGTTTATCAGGTCTTGAACCAGCTTCTGAATCTCAGCGTTTATCTCATCAAGTTTGCGCTTAATCTCCTCCCTACTCTTGTTTATATTACGTATTTCCTCCTTACGTGAGTTTATTTCCGAGGTGAGTTTGTCAACAGCGTCATTCAATTCGTTCAACTCGTACGTAAGCGATGAGATACGGGCCCTAAGGTCCAATAACTCACCGCTTAACTTTTTGGCCTCCAATGCCTTATTTAAAGCCCCCTCTAACCTGCTTATCTCCCTAATAATCCTATTCTCCTCCTGGAGCGGTAAGGACTCCGTTATAATCCTCCACTCCATAGCGTCTATCTTCTTCCTTAAAGAGGTGATAGGGACCTTAGTGAAGGAGCTCACTTCGTCGAATTCTTTCTTCTTGTCGAAGAATTCTTTCTTCACATCCCTTAACTTACTGATTAACTCCCTTCTCTTAATTATTATTTCCTTCCTCTTGGCATCTAAGTCGTTTAACTCCTTTCTAATCTCCTCAACCCTGTCCCTATACGTCTTAATGGTTTCTAGGTACCTCGCCCTCAGACTCTTTAACTCCTTTATCCTCTGCCTAGTGCTTAGCTTAAGCTCCTCTAAACTCTTTATGTTTTCCCTCAACTCGCTGACTTGCCTGATTAGTTCTTCCTCAGCCATGAGGACTGCTACCCTAGAATTATCCTAGCGTCAGCTATTTTAGCTCCTTTACCAACCTCGTAAAGCATTATGGGGTTGAGGTCTACGTCCTTGACTTCGCTGACGCTTTCAACGAATTTAGACAGTTTAAGCAGTATGTCGGTTAACGCCGCCTTATCCCTAGGCGGCTGCCCCCTATAACCTTCGAGTAATTTAGCTGACTTGATCTCACCAATCATTGTCTCAGCGTCGTATCTGGTTAGGGGTACTATGCGGAAGCTCACATCCCTTAAAACCTCGACGAAGATTCCGCCCAACCCGAAAAGTATTAATGGACCGAACGTCGGGTCCCTAGTCGAACCAACTATTACCTCCAACCCGTTAGGGACCATTTCCTGAACTAAGATCCCGTAAACCCTAGCGTTGGGGGCCTTCTCACCTACGTTTTTAAAGATCCTGTTGAACGCGTCCCTAACCTCCGACTGGTTATTTAACCCCACAACAACTCCGCCCACGTCCGACTTATGCACTATGTCCGGGCTCACAACCTTAAGTACTACCGGGTACCCTATTTCCTCAGATATCTGCACTGCTTCTTCTGAGTTCCTAGCTAATCCGGCTTTAGGTACTGGGAGACCGTAAGCTCTGAGGGCCTCATAGGCTTCATGCTCGAGTAATTTAAACCTCCCTTCCTCCTTGGCGTTATTGATTATCCTCGCAACAATGTCCGAATCCATTACAACACACCATTACAAAACTCGCCGTAAAGTATTTAAACATTATATCAGCCACGTCCTACGAAACTATCTGGAATAGTGAGATCTTGGTAAGTATGAGCGAGTGAGCCCTTCCCGTATCTAAGTCGGACTCACCGACTATACCGTACGCCTTAACCAGGTCTTTTAACCCTTCCACTTCAAACATCTTAAAAAGCTCCGAAGGGTTTACCTCAACACCCATGAGTGGTGAATATCGCTCAGACCCTCCTACCCTCCTACACACCCTTATGACGTAGTACTTGCTTGAACGTACGTCTTTGATCATGTTAACGACGTCACTTATCTGCCTATTCGAGAAGAGCCTCAGCAAGAACTCAATATGGGGTTTCCTACTTATGTTCCTACCTTCCTCAATAGCTTTGAAGGTGAGTAACGATGCCAATAGGATTTGCTTATCAGATAGTACGAGTGTGGATGGGAGTACCTGCGTAATGCAGCCTTCGACCTGAACCTCATCAATCTCATTTATAAGTTTTAAGGCCTCGTCGCGGCGTATCTCAGAAACAGCTAACTCAATCCTACTTAGATCCGCACATAGCTTACCCCATACTTCATCAACATTAGCTGCGTTCGAGCCTCCGTGACTTATGGGTATGAAAGTGAGTTTGTCCCCTTCACTAACCTCGTAGTCGTAGCCGCCGACCAGCATGAAGTCAACATCGTTTACGAAGACCATGTACGAGGTGTTTAAGGTACCGTCACTATTTATGGCTGAGGACAGCTTAGGGTATGTCGCAAGCAAGTACTTAAGTAAGTCCCTCAAGCTCCGGATGTTTGGATCATCTAAACTTACCTCAACCCTGCTGTGACCTAGTTCACGACGTAGAACTCCCAGAAGCTCAATTACTATCTTCAAAATCACTGACCCTGGGCTTCGGAAGTAGTGCTTAACTTCATCCTAGCTAGGCGTGTCAAATAACCCGCGATCTGATTCTTCATCCTCTTAGACTTCACGTATACGTTACTCCTCACCAACTCCTTATTTGAATTGAAGTCTACGCTTACCTTATCGGGAAACATCTCCAACAGCTTCCTAGCTATTCTTTTAACTGACGACGTCCTTACCTTACCCAACGTTGGCCCCTGAGACAAGAGTTTAATATACGGTCTTAAATATGTTAATTAACCTCGTTAGGGCGATTTAGGAGTTCAGTGATGTTATTCATTAAAGCTTATATAGAAGTCACTGAAATAGAATTCAAGGGATTAGAGTATGAGTCAAAGTGGTCAGGCTATAGGAACTATAGGACCTACCGGGATACCAGTTCTAATACTCAAGGAAGGTAGTAGTAGGACTACAGGTGCGGACGCTTTAAGAGCCAACATGATGGCTGCTGTAACAATTGCTGAGATGCTGAGAACTACGTACGGGCCTAGGGGAATGGATAAGATGTTAGTCGACACATTAGGTGATGTGACAATAACCAATGACGGGGCGACTATCTTAGATAAGATGGATGTACAGCACCCAGCTGCCAAGATGTTAGTTCAAATTGCTAAGGGTCAGGACGACGAAGTTGGCGACGGTACTAAGACCGCTGTGATATTTGCTGGTGAGTTGCTGAAGAATGCGGCGGAACTGCTTGCCAAGGACGTACATCCAACCATCATAATTAACGGATATAAGAAGGCGTTAGAGGAGGCCATAAGTTATGCGAACAAGTTCGCTAAACCAATAGACATCAACGATGAGGAAATGCTAGCACGCATCGCATCTACAGCCCTAACAAGTAAGGCGGTACACGGGGTTAGGGACTACTTCTCAAGGATCGCTGTCAAGGCTGTTAAGCAGGTTGCTGAGTTAAGAGGTGATAAGTGGTACGTGGATCTAGACAATATACAGATAATTAAGAAGCACGGTGCTTCGTTAGCTGATTCTCAGTTGGTTTACGGTGTGGTCTTGGATAAGGAAGTAGTGCATCCAGGCATGCCTAAGAGGGTTGAGAGGGCTAAGATCGCCTTAATCGACGCACCTTTAGAGATAGAGAAACCTGAGATAGATGCTGAGATAAGGATAAGTGACCCACTCCAGATGAGGAGATTTATTGAGGAGAAGGAGAACATCCTCAGGGACATGGTTGATAAGTTGGCTGCTGTCGGTGCTAACGTGGTCATATGTCAGAAGGGTATTGATGACGTAGCCCAACACTTCCTAGCTAAGAAGGGGATCCTAGCAGTGAGGAGGGTTAAGAGGTCGGACATGGAGAAGTTGGAGAGAGCAACTGGAGGCAGGATAGTGAGCAACATAGAGGACCTGACTGAGAAGGACTTAGGATACGCCGAATTGGTGGAGGAGAGGAAGGTTGGTGAGGATAAGATGGTGTTCGTCGAAGGCACTAAGAACCCGAGGGCTGTGAGCATATTAATCAGAGGTGGTCTAGAGAGGGTTGTTGATGAGGCGGAGAGGTCCCTCAGGGATGCCTTATGCGTTGTAGCCGACGCAATTAAAATGCCCCTCGTAACCTACGGCGGCGGGGCCTTCGAGATCGAGGTAGCATCGTATATAAGGGACGTAGCAACTAAGGTCGGTGGCAAGGAGCAACTAGCGGTGGAGGCGTTCGCAAGGTCTTTGGAAGGCATCGTGGTGGCGTTAGTTGAGAACGCTGGTTTAGATCCCGTGGAGTACGTTATGAAGCTTAGGGCATCGCATAGGAGGGAGGATGGGTACAAGTACGGAGTCAACGTCTTCACCGGTGAGGTAGCTGATATGAGTGAGCTAGGTGTTATAGAGCCGCTAGCTGTTAAGATAAACGCGTTGAAGGCGGGCACAGAAGCTGCTGCAATGATCTTAAGGATCGATGACGTCATAGCTGCAGCTAGGTCTAAAGAAATAGGCAAGAAGCCCGGCGAGCAAGGCAAGAAAGAAGAAGAGTAATGCCGAACCCAGTAACCCTAAATTTTTAACGGTGATGTTAATCTAAATTTTTTCAATAAACCGCCTCCTTGAAAATCTCCCTAAGGATTATTGAGGCGTACGAACCCCTAGGCAACATGAACTCCATCCAAACACCGTCGGAGATAATCCTCAAGGATAGCTCTTTGACCTTAAATGTTGAGTCTCTGACGTGACCTTTAGCAACCACCCCCAACTCCCTCACCAGGAAGTCCTCACAGCCTATACCCTCGCTTTCCATGACATCGCGTATCGATGATTGACAAACATCATTACGTAGCTTTACGTTAGTGCCTGGGACTACTAATGTCTCGCAGCGCTCCCTAACCCCCTCAACACTCCCTAAAGCCCTTAACGCGTTGCTCAATGCCTTGTTGAAAAGGTAGGATTGGTATGCTTCAACGTAGAAGTGTCTAATCTCCATAGGAAGTGACTTAATGGCCGTTAAAGGGTCCCCGTACCTCATCATCGCCATACATACGCTGCGTTCTATCCAGTACCTCGAAGGGAACAACTTAAGCGCCCTACCATAGTTACCTGCCTCGAACTCCTCCCTAGCTGCTGTAACCAACTCGCCCTCCGCTGGATGCGGTGACCCAGCAATGAGCCTTACTGCCTCATCCCACATACCCCTCACTATAGCACTGCCGATTAGGTGCGTGGTAGGTCTGATCGTGCCGAACCTTTGGTAGCCGTAATAGTTGGGTAGGAGTGCAGATCTGAGTAACTCCTCAACCTCCCGGAGTTTTACCTCATCAATGCTTAGAACCCTCTTAAGCGACAGAAATATGTTGAACACGTTGCCCAGTAGTTCACCCCTCCTAACCGGGCGGTTAAGGAACCTGTGGAAACATAGCTTCACATGACCTAAGGAGTAATAGGCCCTCAGATCCCCACTTAAGAATTTGACATTTAACGAGATGAACTGACATGAGTGGCTATCACTGTCCTTCAGGCCAGCATAGCCTATCCCACCTCCGAAAACCTTCTTAAGGAGCTGAAGTGCGTAGAACGTGTCAACTCCCTCCTTACACATCACGTAGTGCGCATATTTTCCAGCAGCTGCGACCAACCCATCTTCACTGCATAACTCCGGAGATGCTTTAACCCCATCTAAGGATACTTCGAAGACCTTGAAGGTGTTCGACGACTTCCTAAACTCTAGTAAATCCCCTAAATTCAACCGGTCACAGACGTAGTACTCCATACCCAACGACTCATCCATTGCTGAGGCCTTAATCAACAAGGGTGCCTCAAAGCAGTTTTAAGTTCCCGACAACCCTATCCACTAGACTGGAGGGTGCTGGCCCAACCCCCAGTGCTGTTAACGTGTTAGGTGGTAACTCCGTCCTACCGGCATCATATATGAGGGATGTAGGTAGTCCTAACTTGCTGAACTCCTCATATATCTTAAGGAGCTCCGATTCCGAAGTGCTGGCGAGGACCACCTTTTTCTGACCTTGTTCAATCCAAGAATAAACCCATTCGGGCCTGACCTTCAAGGTCTTCAACGCCGCGTCAACTGCGGCGTGTGCCACTTGAGCAGCTAGCTTGCCCTTACTCATGCGTAAGTCTTTCCTAACAATGACTACCTGTTTGTACTCCTCCACAGCGCTCCATCCTTTAAACAGACTTCGACGAATTCTTATAAACGCTGTTCAAGTTAGTTATGATCGCATCTATAATCGATGACTTGCAGTTGGAGACGCATTCCATGTAGCACTTATCCTTCAAGTTATTATCCGAGGGGCATTTTGACGAGCAAGCATGTTCGCACACTGCAGTGTCCGGTTCTAAGATGTAGTAGCCCTTCCCACCGTCGAGGCCGCTTATTCTGACCAACTTAACTATGTTAGCAGATTTCAGCAAATTAACTACTTCCGGGTACGTACTCCTTTGAAATATGAAGAAGTTGAAGGACTTTAACGACTTAACAACCTTAGCGGTTAGTTCCTCATCCCCTGATGAGAGCATATTTCTTCACCGGGATCTTAAGCTCGGAGCACACGCATGCAATGATGTTGAGGAGGCCCATGCCCCTGCATCCTAAGGCCCTAACTTTAAGCTTTCTATAGACAGCCCTGCAAAGCAGTCTCCCATTAGAATCGAAGACCAATATCTCACCTTTAACCCTCCCCCTTAAGCAGCGAACAAACTTCAACTGAACCGCGAAGTAGTCCTTAGGGACTTCAACCTCGTGTTCGAACGCCTCACCCTTCACGTAAACTGGTTTGATGGCCTTCGAGTTCTTCGGCACTACCTCCAACTTATTGCATTTCCCATCAACCACCACATAAAGCCTCCTAAGCATGTGCTTACCGCTACTGCTCTTAGACCTCTCAACATATAGCTTAAGCGTCAGATATAACCACCGTTCTAACTAACTTATCTATGAGATAACTCGAATTTAAGGTTAAATCCAAACCACAGCGATTCTGACGACCAACTCAAACGCTTGCTAACAATCGTAGTGCTTGAAGTAATGTCCTTAACGTTAGCAGTGAAACTATCACCCACCTCGTACCGAGCTCAGCGCCAACGGATATCGTGATTCGAGGTAAGCCGAGGGGATTAAATGCTGGCAACGGTTGTTCGACCACTTGAACGGGTATGTGTAACTGTTAGAGTTATAGTTAACCTATACTTAAAGTGATTCGGTGCTGGCATGGGGATAAAAACATCCATGTATTTAGCCCTGGCTGTGCTGCTATCCGCAGCAGTTCTAATACCTACGGCACTCCATATAAAGAACCTTCTTGAGGTTAACTTGGAGGGCGTTGTAGAGGTTGAGCCGAAAACTATCGTAGTGAATGTAGGGCTCGAAGTGCGTAGTAGTGAGGGAGAAATAACATTCGACCTAGGTAACGTGTACATACCCGCTGGCAGTGTAATCGTTAGGAAGGTCCTAAGTAGTTATGAAGGGAACTTCACCTTAATCTTAAACGGCGAGTTATTTCTGATGTCCGACGCAAGCAGTTATAGAATTAGCATGCCCTGCCTTCTGGATATATGGGGACGCTGTTGCAGGATAATGATGTTAATCCCAGGTTATGACACACCATTGAAGGTTGAGGGCGGCAACTACGCTGCCAAACTCACCCTAAGATGGAGTGCAGGGGGGACTGGTAACTTTAACCTAAAGTTGTATCTCGAATTCAATGAAGCTTCGGAGGAAGCCTCAATTAACGTAATAGGTATCAAGCCTGAGAACGTTGACGGTTGGGAGGTCGCGGAGAACTCCACTAAGTCATACTCAATGCTGGTCAGTCCTGCTTCGCCTACGAGAACTATCGCATGGGTCTGGATATTCGATCCTAACAACTTGAGTACGAATGCCTTAAAACTCACATTAGTTGATGCATCAACGGGGAAAACCTTAATCGAGAAAACCGTGAGCATGCTCAGGGACGGTGTTTATTGGAGCGTGCTAGTGGAGGTGAGAACCCCGGCTGAAGGTAAGTACAAACTCGTCTCCGCGTTTGGGAATATAGTGATGAGTAAGGAGTTAAACTGAAAGCGGGTATCAAAAACGTAATTTTAAGTTTCCCTAACCAGATTAGAGGAAATCAAGGCCGAGCTTACTCCCATTCCATCACACCTTAACATTCTGACTTCCTTTGAGTCTTGTTCCACTAGATCCCTCTCATAACTTAGGTGGGTGTCGCATTTATCGAGCAGAGTATTCTGAAGACGACTTTCTAAGCTCCAACACTAGTAAAACTGCGGATGTGAGCGTTATTGCTGCCAGTACCTCAACCGTAACCGATAGCACAAAGGAGGATAATGGGTAATTGTTGCCCGCATTAATTCCCGTGAAGACCCACAGCAGAACGAGCGGGAAAGCGAAATCTCGCTTCTTGAGTCCAGCCGCCTACGATAACTGCCGAGACCTCCTCTAATAAACCTGCAGGGCCCCAATTAATTGAGGACAGATATATGGCGATGTTAGCTGTCGTAGCCGCCATGATCCATGAGATAAACACGCTGAATGGTAGGCGGTAAATCATCAACTTCCTTAGCCCCTTACCGGACATGATCGCATCAACTTCTAAATATATGGAAAGCAGGGAAATGGACAGTAACACCATGACTAGCAGCGAGGCCCATAACATTGAATTTTGCCAAAGTATTATCCATAAAATGTTTAACATGTTAGAGATTGAGAAAAGTATCCTCACACCATTGCTTATAACGGCACCGCTCGATTTGTCGAACAATGAGCCTACAACGAACACACCAAGTAAAAATATATTATTGACTATATCGAGAATACGTACCCTGCAGGGGTTATGAGAGTTGAATACTCACTGGAGATCTCCGCTATTGTTACACTTCCGATGAACTTAGTGGCTGCAGCCAATCCATTAATCACTACTACGGAAGCGTAAGTCATGATCATTAAAGCATTAATCACTTTCCCCAAAAAGCGACTCCAACTATATGAATTATTTAAGCATTAAAAGTTAATAATCATCGACTGATATAGAGCCCGCGAACTCTGACCTAGGTCAGTGATGTTTATGTGTGGCGGGCCCGCCGGGATTTGAACCCGGGATCTCCGGCTCCGCAGGCCGGCGCCTTATCCTGGCTAGGCCACGGGCCCTCAGCAGTTGTTCTCGATTCATAAGGGTATTTGTACGGAAGTTTAATAAAGTAATATCGGTGTAGTTGGTTAATAGGTGGTTAGAAAGTTTATATGAGTAAGGGTAAGTATAGGAGTTTGCTGCAGTACGTCGGGAACTGCAATACACCTGGCAACGATGTGGTTAGCCTTCATTTCGACTCGCTCAGCTTGAAGGTCTTAAGGAAATGCGGTGGGGTGCGCATGGTTACCCTTCACCCTACGAGGTTCGAGGTTGTGAAGGAAGTAGGTGAGTCTTTCTTACTGGGTTCTTATTACTCAGGTGAGTTGGAGAAGGCATACCTCAAGTTCTACGACGACTTAAACGATAAGGTGTACTTGTGGTACGATTCCTTAGGTCATAAGCCCTACTTCATAACTGACCTCCCACCGGACAAGGTTCTGAACAACAAGGAAATAACCTCTGATAAGTCCTTCCACGGGGCTGAGTTGGTTGAGAAGGTTGACCTCTTAAGTGGTAGGAAGGTTGCATTAACTAAGATTATTGTGAAGGATCCCCAGGCAGTGCCCCGCCTGAGGGAATTAGTTCCTAAGGCCTGGGAAGCTAGGATAAAGTACCACGACAATTACGTATTCGACCTAGGATTGATTCCCGGCATGATGTACTCGGTGCGTGAGGGAAAGTTCCAGCAGGTGGGAGTTAAACTAAGTGAGGAACTGATCAACAACGTCGCTAAGTACTTCAAAGATGAGGATCCTGAGGTGCTTAAATTAGCGCTTGCAACATTACCTATCTACGAATTAAGACCTCCGAAGATTAGGAGGTTGGCCATAGATATAGAGGTCTTCACACCTTACAGGAGTAGGGTACCTAACCCGGAAGAGGCCTCACACCCCATAATAAGCATTGCCCTGGCATCCAATGACGGGCTCCAGAAGGTTCTGGTTCTGTGGAGGGCTAATGCTGACTTCGGCGACGTACGCGATCTGCCGGACGGTGTTACAGTCGAATTTTTCGACTCAGAAGAAGCTATGATCAAAGAACTTTTCAGGATAGTTAACGATTACCCCCTGATAATCACCTTCAACGGAGATAACTTTGACTTACACTACCTAATGAACAGGGCCTTAATGTTAGGCATTGAAATCGAGTCAATACCGTTTGAGGTTGTAAGGGACTTCATAGGTGTTAGACATGGCTTCCATATAGACCTCTACAAATTCTTCAGCATAGAGGCCATCCAGAACTACGCCTTCGAGGGTAGGTACAAGGAGAAGACGTTGGACGCCGTCGCAGTAGCTTTGATAGGTCTCTCCAAGATCGAAGTGGACACCTTCGTAAGTGATTTACCCATCACCAAATTAATTGCGTATAACTTCAGGGATGCCTGGCTGACCCTAACCTTAACAACATTTGATGACGAACTTGTCTGGAAGCTAATAATCCTAATCTCACGACTAGCTAAGATGAGTATCGAAGATGTTACTAGAAGGAAGGTCTCCGCATGGATTAAAAACCTCATGTTCTGGGAGCACAGACGCAGGGGCTATCTAATCCCCAACCAGGAGGACTTACTAAGCGCTAAGGGAAAGGTAGTTACGGCAGCTAGGGTTGGGGGTAAGAGGTATGCCGGTGCCATAGTCATCGAACCAGTGCCGGGTGTTTACTTCGATGTAGTTGTCGCTGACTTCGCCTCGCTGTACCCCAGCATAATTAAGAGGTGGAACATAAGCTACGAAACCATAGACCCGCCGGAAAACCGCTGTACGAAGTCTTACGAAATTAAGGATGAGAAGGGGAACACGATCCATAAGGTGTGCGTTGATGGTGCGGGGATAACTGCTCAGATCGTGGGGATGTTAAGGGATTTCAGAGTTAGAATATATAAGAAGTTATCCAAGTCCCTCAACATTAGGCAGGAACTTAAAAGCTGGTACGAAGTGGTTCAAAGGGCCATGAAGGTCTACATAAACGCGAGCTACGGCGTTTTCGGTCACGCCAAGTTCCCCTTCTACACTCCATCGGCGGCCGAATCAGTAACGGCTATAGGCAGGTATGTTATATCAGCAACTATAGCTAAGGCTAGGGAGTTAGGTCTCAAAGTCCTATACGGCGATACAGATTCACTCTTCCTTTGGAAACCTGGTGAGGAGTCCCTGCGGGAGCTCAGGGATTGGGTCGTAAGTAATTTCGGCCTGGACTTGGAGTTAGATAAAACTTATAAGTTCGTGGCATTTGCGTTGAAGAAGAATTACCTAGGCTTCCAAGACGGTGGGAGCATAGATGTTAAGGGCTTGATGGGTAAGAAGAGGAACGTCCCTAAGGTGCTGCAGGAGACGTTTATAGAGGTAGTCAACGCATTATCTAGGCTCAGCAACACGCCTGAGAGCATGGAAAGCGTCAAAGAATTCTTGAAGCTTAAAGTGCATGACCTGTACGTAAAGCTTAGGGATAGATCCTTCGTCCTAGACGAAGTGGCTTACAGGACCACTCTGAATAAGGACCCTTCCGAATACGTCAAAACCACGCCGCAACACGTGAAGGCAGCTAAGCAGTTGATCAGTAATGGAATAAGTGTGACGAGAGGTGACGTCATATTGTACGTGAAGGTGAGGTCTAAGGATAAGGTCAAACCCATTCAACTGGCTAAGGTCGATGACATCGATGTGGACTCATACCTCGACTACGTTAGGTCAATACTGGAACAGGTTCTGATACCCTTCGGCATCACGTGGGATGATATTGCCGGCACCGTTAAACTCGAAACCTTCATGAAGTAGTAGGAATTTCGTTTTCTGATGTTTATGTGTGGCGGGCCCGCCGGGATTTGAACCCGGGACCTACGGGTTAAGAGCCTCGGCTGACTGGGTCCGCCGCTCTACCTGGCTGAGCTACGGGCCCTACGCACTACAAATATTAAGTTGCCGAGTTAATTTAAATTTATTTCGCGACATGCTCAGCACATCATCCCGTCATCACCCATTAGGCTACGTCGGCGTCATCATCCTTGAAGTATTAGTGTTCGCCGCTAATAAGATTAAAGCTAGGTGAGGAAGTCGGGACTCTCGGCCAGGTCAACTATAGGTATTGATATGTAACTTGGTTTGAATCCCTTACTTACCTCTACTTTCTCTCCAGCCTCATCACTCTTAATTAATATGTAATTCCCGTCCAAGCTTCCGTGCTCATCCACGTAGTAGTAGAGTAGTGGCACACCGTGTAAGTTGAAGTAATCCCTGAAGACGGCTAATAATCCGTAAACCGTCTTCTCACCTTCCTTAACCCTAATCACGTACGTTGGCTGGCCTACAGCCACCACTGAAGCGGCCATCCTAGCCAGGTCGTTCAGCGACTTGACACGTAGCTTGATCACCTTTCTAAGCTCACTCAACTAGACCACCCCGGACATAATAGTTAGGCCATTAATATTTAAAATATCTTCACATTAATTTAAACTTGGTGTAAATTTTGAGTAGATTTGAGATAAGGTGGCACGGCAGAGGAGGGCAGGGTATTGTGACTGCTGCCGATTTAACCGCCACCGCCGCCATTAAGTTGGGTTTCTACGCACAGTCCATACCGACATTCGGCACTGAGAGGAGAGGCGCACCAGTCATAGCATATAACAGGATCGACCGCCAACAGATCTTCGAAAGATCTCCGGTTGTCGAACCAGATGCTGTGGTCGTGGCTGACCCTCACCTACTTGCAAATCCAAAGCCCCTAGGTGCTGGCCTCAAAAGTGGTGGCTACTTAATAGTCAACACCGCTAAGTCAGCTAGTGAGATTAGGGAGATCTTTAAGAGGGGTGATGTCAAGGTAGCGGTAATTAACGCAACTAAGCTAGCTGTTGATGTATTAAGGGCACCAATAGTTAACACCGCCATGGTCGGTGCCCTAATAGCTGCTACCAAAATACTTACCTTAGAATCGGTTATAGATGCCGTTAAGGATAGGTTCCCACCGAGGTTGGTGGACCCCAACGTACAGCTTATTAGGCAAGCCTACGAGTTTGTGAAGGTGGAGTGAGATGAGCCTACCAGGATGGAGGAAATTACCCATAGGAGCTGTAATCCTAACCCCCGGTAACAGCGTTGAATATAAGACTGGTGAATGGAGGACGATGAGGCCTGAAATTGACCAAGACAAATGCATTAGGTGTAGGACTTGCTGGATGTTCTGCCCTGAAGGCGCAATACTTGAGGTCGAAGAGCCTTATAAGAGTAAAGCGGGTAGGGAATACAAGCTGACCTACAAGGTTAATTACGATCACTGCAAAGGATGTGGTATATGTGCAAACGAATGCCCCGCTAAAGCAATAACCATGGTTGAGGAGGTGATTTAAGTGGGTAAAGTACTTCCCTTAGGAGGAAATTACGCGGTAGCTTATGCCGTCAAAGCATGCCACCCTGACGTCATAACTGCATACCCGATCTCACCGCAGACAACGATCGTCGAGAGGTTAAGTGAGTTCGTAGCCAACGGTGAGTTAGACGCTGAGTTCCTTCACGTGGAGTCAGAGCATTCAGCGCTGAGCGTTGCTATCGGTGCGGCTGCAACTGGTGCTAGGACGTACTCCGCAACATGTTCCCAAGGCCTAGCATTAATGAACGAACTGCTCTACATCATGTCCAGTGTCAGGTTGCCTATGGTCCTAACCGTAGTTGCCAGGGCTTTATCAGCACCTATAAACATATGGAACGACCACAGCGACTTCATGTCAGTAATGGATGCCGGTTGGATCATGATGATGTCAGCATCCAACCAGGAAGCATACGACGAGACGATAATTGGGTACAGGATAGCCGAAGACCCCAGAGTTCTACTGCCGGTTATCACATCTATGGATGGCTACATACAGAGCCATGTGGTTGAGCCTGTCGAAATAGTAAGTGATGAGGAGGCATTATCCTTCGCACCTAAGAGGAAGTCATGGGTAACCTTAAACCCCGACAACCCTGTGACAATGGGCCCTGTTGGAGATCCAAACTGGTATATGGAGTTCAAACGTCAGTTATGGGAAGCTATGAAGGAGTCTAGGGCGGTGTTCGATGAGGCTGTGACTGAATTCGCTAAGAAGTTCGGCAGGAGCTACTCAGCCATTGAGACCTACATGTTAGACGACGCCGAGGTAGCTATCGTCGGTATGGGTAGTTTCATGGGAACCATCAAAGCGTATGTGGATAAGGCTAGGAGAGATGGCCTCAAAGTAGGTGCGTTAAGAGTTAAACTGTTCAGGCCGTTCCCAAGCGAGGACGTAGCTAAAGCTCTAAGCAATGTCAAGTTGGTGGGCGTCATGGATAGGGCATTAGTTCCAGGGTCACCGACTGGCGGAGTGCTACACAGCGATGTAGCATGCGCGATTAAACAGGCTGGATTAGATGTGAGGACCTTAGGGTTCATAGCTGGATTGGGTGGTAGGTTGTTAACTATGGACAACGTAAAACAAATGGTTGATGTACTGCTTAAGTATAAGGATGTGAAGGAGGTTCCCAAAGAACCGGTCTTTATTGGGGTGAGAGAATGAGCAGGCCCTTAACTGTTTGGGATCTACCTAAGGAAGAGTATTTAGCGCCAGGACATAGGATGTGTCAGGGATGTGCGGCAGCAGTAACCTTCAGGCACGTTCTTAAGGCGACCGGTAAGGACGTCATAGTAGTAATGCCTACATGCTGCGGTGAAATCACGTCATCAGTATACCCACACACTGCATGGAGGGTTCCTTGGATCCACGTAGCATTTGAGAACGCTGCCGCTGTCGCTTCAGGTATCTCCGCCGCTATTGAAGCGTTAAAGAGGAAGGGAGAGATTCCTAAGGAGAGAGACATAAAGACTGTCGCTATAGGCGGTGACGGCGGTACATTCGACATAGGCTTCCAAGCACTTTCAGGCACCCTAGAAAGGGGTGATGACGTCCTCTACATATGCTACGATAACGAGGCATACATGAACACAGGTATTCAGAGAAGTGGCGCCACACCCATGGGTGCGTGGACCACGACAACACCTGTGGGTAAGGTATGGCGTGGCGAGTGGAGGCCTAAGAAGAGGAAGGACTTAATAGCCATCGCAATAGCTCATAACGTGCCTTACGCAGCGACCGCCAACCCAGCGTTCCCAGTGGACCTGTACACTAAGGTTAAGAAGGCGCTCTCCATTAAAGGTCCTAAGCTAATACATGTTCTGAGTAGCTGCGTGCCTGGATGGAGGATCGAACCAGAGAAATCCATAGAGGTAGCGAGGATGGCAGTGCTAACCGGCATGTGGATCAACTACGAATACGAGAACGGTACTTACAAGGTGACGACACCGGTTCCTAAGAGGAAGCCTGTCAAGGAGTACTTAAGACTTCAGGGAAGGTTCAGGCACCTGACCGATGAGGACATCAAGAAGATACAGGAACTAGTTGACGCCGAAGTTGGGAGAATCAACAAATTAGTGGGTAAACAGGTAATAGGCCCCGTTGAGGGCTAAATACACATATTAAGACAACAACTTAACAATGTTTTTTAAATACCTAACCATGTTCTTATCCGGTGCTACTTTCCTCTTAGCGACCTCCACAACGAAGACGCTGGGCTCGAAGTTGTTGTACATGTCCACGACGTCACCACTACTGCTCACCAATAACGTCGGGGCTAGGCTAACCCCGTCCCCAGTATAGCTGCCCAAGTTAATTATAGGTATTGAGTTCTCGACCGCCCTAACTATTAAAACTGACTTGAGGATGTCCTCCCTAACCGGGGTAAGTCTGGGCAATTGAACAGATAAGATGACGTCAGCACCCAAATAATTACATAGCCTTGGAACCTCAGGCACGTTGATGTCCGAGCCTATCAGGGGGCATAACTTAATACCGCACACGTCTAAGACTTCGACATCTCTACCAGGGCTCACGGTTAAGTTTAGGTCATTCTCGCTCAACACCTTCTTAACGCGGTGAGTCAACCCTTGAGGTGTTATGAGGACTGAGGCGAGGTACTTCCTACTACCGGCTCTGTGGACTACTGGGGTGACCAATAAATATGTCAACACTTTATTGCTTAAGCCTGAGAGCTTATCGATTAAGTCCGATATAGATGCCATGTAAGCGGAGTACTTCTTAGACCCCTTCAACACATCTATGAGCTGGTGTAGGGGTGCTGGCATTACGACTAGTTGAGCGCCCTTACCCTTAGAATCAATCACGAATTCCTCAACACCCCTTATGAAGTCCTTAACACCTATATCTACATTCAGGTGCAGGACCGCTATCGTTAATTCGCCGCTCAAGCTAGCACCTTAATAAACCGTGATTGAGCAATTCACTATATAATTCGTTGAGAACGTCTGTGTACTCAGCCCCACCGCTCTCAACCATATCCATCTTCTTCTCAAGCTCTTTCGTCCTCTCCTCAGACACCAGAGGGCCAAACCGTTTAGTGAGGTAGTAATACACCCCACTACCTAGTTGCGTAGGTATTAAGTACCCCCTCTTCTTACTTTCTATTACGTAATTACGCTTAAATAAGGTTTCAAGGATCTTAGCGTAGGTACTTGGCCTGCCGATCCCCTCTCTCCTCATCATGCTTATCAAACTCGCCTGAGTTAACAGCTGAGTAGCCCCCCTCACAACTACCTTAAAGTTATCTCTTGGAACCTCATAATGCCCTTCAAGCACCAAACCACTGGGTTTGAAGTACCTGTAAAACCTCGTGAACCCGTCGAAGATCACGTCCACGAAGCCTTCGAACACCACGGATGTATCACCCACTTTCAAGCACCTACCATCGTTAAGGATCAGCGAGACCTCTACTTCAGCCCTCTGCTTCCTAACCACTGCGTGGTTAGACTGACTAGCCATGAACCTATTGAACACCAAGTTGTATATGTCTAGATGATTCTTACTTAACCTCACAGGGGATTCTAAGATACCCCCACTCACTAACTTAAGTATTGTCTCGGCGTCTGCAGGCCTTGTGGGCCTTATACATTCGTGGGCCCCTTCACTACTCCAAACCCTCGGCGTAAAGTAATTAGCTACTTCCCCGCCCAATGTAGCACTCATATACTCCCTAGCAATCGCTATCCCGACCTCAGATACCCTAGTACTGTCGGTCCTATGGTAGGTTATGAAACCCGTCTCGAAGAGATCTTGTAAGAACTTCATTGCCTGAGGTGCAGGTATTCGTAGCATTGAAACTATGTCCGATAACAAAGTATCGGTTGTGTAGGGAGGTGGTGGGCTAACCTCTTCAATGCTTACCTGGTTTTTAAGGACTTTAACTAACACCTTGCTGATCTCATCATCGCTCACATCCTTCAAGTCGTCGGTTAGTGGTATGTCTAAACGTGTGCCGAACAGATTTAAAACCAGGAACTTCCTCTTACTGTTAACGTAGTCCTCATAACGTTTGACTATCCATCCAAGCACAGGTGTCTGCACCCTACCAGCACTTAAATTCCTATTAAACCCCTCAACACATCTGGGGTCTGACGCCAACCTTAGATTATCATTGCAGTACTTCTTCCAAAAATCGGTTTGGAGTAGGTAGGAGAGTGAGAATCCTAACCATCTATCCTCGATCCTGCGGACTACCTGAGCCTTAACCAGGTTTAAGTCAATGTTCCTCGGATTGCTCAGGGCTTGGAGTATTGCCTTCCTAGTGACTTCGTGGAATTCAACCCTTCTTACGCTCTCAGCGTAAGGTCTTAGGAGGACGTACACGTCATATCCTATCTTCTCGCCCTCAGTGTCAGGGTCAGTACCGATGAGGACTTCATCAACCTCATATGCCGCGTCCCTCATAGAGTTTATCACTGATGCTGCATCCCTGATACTCTGGGAACCACATACGGGACATCTGCTGGCCTCCTCAGTGAATTGGTAGCCACACTTAAGGCATCTCTTTATAGAAGCATACACGGGCACGAATTTAAATCCACCATTCAAGCTGCTGTGGATTACACCATAAACATTTTCCTGACCAACCAAGTTGTTTATCAGGTCGAATACGTGACCACCACTGGCAGTTATCAACAGGGTGTACTTACCTAAGCTAACCTCGTAGACCCTCAACCCACTGTAGTCCCGGAGGCTAGGCTTACCGAAAAACCTCGCTATTGTCCTAGCCTTATTAGGTGATTCCACTATGAGCAAAACAGTCCTAGGCTGTGAGATCTCCTCAGCTGGCCTGCTGATCTCTGACAGACTTACAGCACCTTCCCTTAAAGACCTTATTAGTTTCCTGTCGAAGTCCACCTCACTTATTAACTTATCTAAATCCACCTTCGTGATGTCCCTGAACTCGAACTCGTCGACCAGCCACCTGGCCTTCGATTCCAACCCCCTAAGAAGCCTTAAATCATCAACTACAACTACTGAAAGTCCCCTACTAATACCACCTGGAAAAAGCCTTGAGGACCTCCCACTAGCCTGTATGTATGTGGCAACGTCTGGGATTAATACATATAGGTTGCCTCCCTCCTCAACGATCGACACCTCATCACATCTCTTAAGCTCCTCAATCAATTCAGCGTTGGATAGGTATTTCTGAAGCCTCTCATACGCTCTGAGTAAATCTTCCTCTAATGCTGTCTCAGCATCCCTAACACCGTCTAAGACTTCCTTAGCCCTAATCAGGGCCCCCGGATAGGCGCGGATGAACTTCCTCCTCAGCGATAGTGTGAGCCTATCAAGTTCGCTCTTCTCACTGGCATCTTTAACAACCGTGCGTATAATTGTGAGAAGCCTTAGCACGTCCTTGGGACTCAATCCAGTAGTCCTCAGAGGAACTTTATGTCGCGGGACGCCGACGAACACCACATACCTCACTATCTCAGGCAGGTCAATACCCCTAACCAGTACTCCGTAATATGTCGCGACCCCTACCAGAACCGATACCTCCCCCCTAATGAATTCGTTCACGAGCTTGACGTTCTTGCTGTGTAGTGCCTCGGACCGAACACCGTTCCTGCTGATGACCTCAGCTAGGTACTCAGCATACTCAACGCCCTTGTCCACAGGCACGTATATTAAACCACCCCCTCCAAAACGTTTAACGATCCCTACAACACATTCTTCGAGGTTGCTACCCTCCGGCGGGATGAGGAAGGTGTCGTAGACATTCCTTAAAAACTCGGGCCTAGCACCTACATCGAAACCCATCAATTCCCTGAATAGCTTCACTCGGATACCTCTCGGGTTACCCGTAGCGCTCGATATCACCACCACGCTGTTGTTATTCAACCTCTTACTCAGAATCTCTTCTCTTATCTTGGAGATGTCCTCAGACTCCGCAGCCCTTAACCCTTTCCGGAGCTTCAGAACCTTCAACGCAAGCTCAATATCGGAGTCATCATACCCGGCTAACCTTATAATGATGTCAACTACCTTAGAGCCCCTTAGGACCGCGTCGACATCATCAACGAATATGAACTTAAACTTATGCCTTAGAACCTTCGCGCTGTTCTTCATCAAGTACCTAGAGGTCGTCACTAGGATGTCGAACTTCTCTCCGTCCTCTAACATCTCCTCCCTCAGGACGCGTTCCCTTCTACCGATCTTTGAATGAATTACTAGGTACTTAATGTTGAACTCTTTAGCCCTCCTTACGTACTCTTCGAGCTTTCTCTCTATTAGCATGGCCAGCATCGTAGTGGGGACCATGATGTAAGACTTCAAACCCTTGGAGGCATAATACATGGCCATTACGAGGCCGAAAGTAGTCTTACCCACCCCGGTAGGAGCTATCATGGCGAAGGATGCGTTCCTAACAAGCCTTCGGAACCACATCCTCTGAACGCTCCAGGGCTTACTCCCGACACATCTCTCGAAGAACTCCGCCATCCTCCTAACCTCCTCCTCAGCGGTGTAAAGCTTTCTGAACTCTTTGATGGTCCCTAATCTCTCCATAAGCTCGATTACCGTTCTAAGGTCGGCACTTCCTTCAACCTCAGGCAGACATCTTGAACACGGCAACGATTTAGCTAGCCTACTATCGCTTATGACTCCACCGCAGTTAGGACATCCACCAACATACACCCCTATATCAGCAAGCCTCGCTTCGTTATCCGTTACAACCACCTCAGCCTAACTTAAGTTTCCCTGTTCCCATACTTCTAATATAATTTAATGAATTAATTAATAAGATTAGCAAGTGAAGGATGTTTGAAGGAGTGCCGGTACCAGCGGTTAAGCCCTACACGTCCGTAGACGCCCTAACTATCCGACGCTCCGGCCGCTTAATGGACTAAGATCAGTCGAGAAGGTTATGGATCCTATGGAGCCCCTGCATTCACTTACGTTACCCCTTAAACCATTGCCGAGCAATGCTATGGGTAAAGGATTCAACACGGCATGTATTACGAATACCAAACCACCCAAGTACCTGTAGTGACATTAATGGAGGATAGCATTAAATACGTGCTGGCAACGTGGACGTGTGCAGAGTCAGAAACCGATTGCTGGGGAACTCCATCAACGTAATTCAGTGAAGAGAAGAGTCCTCACTGTTCAGGAGACCGTCGTCTCAACATCTACTTAACTAACTGGTAGGCGGATATTAAACCTAACCACTTTAAAACTCAGTGGAGACAGATCATATGGAAAATGATGAGTCTGAAGAGGATGACGGGTGATTTAACCTGTCTCAGCTGAGATACACTTTTATACACTTTGAGCATTCTTACTTGGTGGGTCATCTTTGACCGGTTACGCAGGCCGTGTACTTGATATTGATTTAAGAAATGATAAGGTTAAAACATACAAAGTTGATGAGAATGTTCTCAGAATGTTCATTGGAGGTAAGGGCTTAGGAGCCAAATTACTTATTGATAACTTAAATGCCGGCGTGAATCCCTTAAGCCCTGATAACCTGCTAATACTCGTTACGGGACCGCTGACAGGTACCGGCGCACCTACTGCGGATAGGTTCGTAGTGGTTACTAAATCACCTGCAACAGGTTTATTTACTGATTCCCATGTAGGTGGTTTCACCGGCCCCGAGATTAAGAAAGCTGGTTATGACGCAATAATCATCAGAGGTAGGGCTCCTCACCCGGTGTATCTGTGGATTAATGACGAATCGGTTGAGGTAAGGGATGCTTCGGACCTGTGGGGCTTGACAGTGAGTAAGACCGTGGACGCTGTCAGGGCGTTAACAGACCCTAAGGCACATGTCGGTGTTATAGGTCCTGCCGGTGAGAGGCTGGTTAAGTATGCATGTATAGTTTTTGATAAAGAGGAAGAGAGGAACGGTATAGCTGCTAGAGGAGGACCCGGCGCGGTGATGGGGGTTAAGAACTTAAAGGCGATAGCTATTAAAGGGTCGCATAAGGTAGAGGTGGCAAATCCGGAAGGGTTTCGGAAAGCAGTTTTAGAAGCTATTAAGTCCATTAATGAGAACCCCTTCATACCGCTTAGGAGGAAGTATGGAACCCCTTACTGGGTTAAACCCATGAACGAACATGCGATTATCCCATCACTTAACTTTCGGAGGGGGTCTTTAGACGGTGCTGAAAAGCTCTACGCGGACTACATGCGGAACACATACGTTGTCAGGGACATGGCGTGCTCCAACTGCATAATAGCCTGCAGTAAGTTGAGTAAGGTTACTGTGGACGGGCAGGAGATCTACGTCAGAGGGCCTGAATACGAGACCATAGCATTGCTAGGAACTAATAACGGTGTAAAAGACATTGCCGACGTTGCGAGGGCCGTCTATCTATGCAACGAGTTTGGGTTAGACGCCATTTCGACGGGGAACGTCATTGGCTGGATCATGGAATGCTGTGAAACCGGTATTGTAAAGCTCGACGAATGTGAGGGGCTTAACATAAGGTTCGGCGACCCAGAAGTCCAGAGAGAACTCATAAGGAGAATAGCTTTCAGGGAGGGGTGGCTGGGTAACCTACTTGCTGAGGGTGTTGCCAGGGCATCTAAGGTCGTTGGTAGGGGTTCTGAGAGGTTTGCGATGCATGTTAAGGGGTTGGAGCTACCGGGCTACGATCCCCGCAGCTCCAAGGGAATGGCTCTAGCATACGCTACATCGGATAGGGGCGGTTGCCATCAGAGGGCTTGGACGACTAGGGCGGAAATTGAGGGGAGGATACCTCGATTCTCAATTGAGGGTAAGGCCAGGTTCGTGAAGGAAGTGCAGGATGAAAGAGCTGCTGCTTTCTCATTAGTTATCTGCGACTTCGCCCCAACACCGGTCGTCGAAATGTTGAGGAATGCCACAGGATTCGACTACACTGTGGAGGAATACCTAAAGTGCGGCGAGAGAATATGGAATTTGATCAGAGTTTTCAACTGCAGAGAGGGCATAAGTAGGAAGGACGATACGTTGCCGGCTAGAATATTTGAAGATCCCTTACCTGACGAAGCCGCCAAGGGAGCAGTACTCACACGTGAAGAATTCAACAGGATGTTGGACGAGTACTACATGCTTAGGGGCTGGGACCTCAGAGGAATCCCAACAAAGGAGAAGCTACGTGAGTTAGGCCTGGAATACCTAACCGAATACGTCTAACATAACGGACCTTTTAAATTAAGGTTATTAAGTTGTAAACGCTGTATTGTCGGGTTTGGCTATGCCATTATGCCGTGCGGTACATCCCAATGCGAAAGTCCTTATCACATTATTACGTGTATTGGGCAACATGGCCGACGAGGCTGAACTGATAATTAACACGGATGAAGTCGTCATAAGAGCTTTGGACCCCGCCAGAGTATCGCTGGCGGAGATCACCATACCCTCATCGACGTTCATAGAATACGACGTCCCCAGTGAAATGTCAATAGGGTTGAACCTGAATAGCTTGGTGAAGAGCGTTCCGAAACCTAAGAAAGGTGATAAGCTTACATTCACAGCTATGGAAGATTTCTACGAACTCGTTTTGGAGGGGGGTACGAGGAGGAGGTATAAGTTCAGGTCCATTGAGGTTTCACCTATAGGGATCTCCGAGTTAAACCTTGACTTCAAGGTGAGGGCAGTTGTGTTGTCGTCGGCTTTCAGAGATGCCATCAAGGACTTAGAGGGTAGTGAGGGTGTTGAGTTCATAGCTGAGTCAACAGAGTTTCTACTGCTTAAGGCGCGGGGCCTAAACGCCCAAGCCAAGCTGTCTAAGGCCGCCGGTTCGCTAATAGAGTTAGAGGTTAAAGAACCCTCCAAAAGCGTCTACGATACCGACTACTTGACTAAGACCGTTGACCTCTTAAACATGCCTGACATGCTTGAACTAAGCTACGGGACCGACTTACCGGTGTCAATAAGTTTTAGGTTAGTCGACGATACCATAATTAAATATTTGTTAGCACCGAAGGTCTGAAATAATAAATTTTTAAAGTTCTGAAGATCAATAGTATTCACGGAAGAGTTTATGTCTGCAACAGATGAATTAGACCCTGTAGATAAGGAACTACTTAAGATCTTGCAGGATAACGCGGACCTAACGTACGCGGATATAGGTAAGCTCCTAAACTTAAGTCCCTCAACGGTTTATATGAGGATTAGAAGACTTAGGGAGAGTGGGTTAATAAAGAGAATCGTAGCTGAGGTCGACCCCGCCAAACTAGGCTTTAAGTTGAGGGCTTTGATATTCCTCGATATCGATGTAAAGAAATACTCCAAAGTCGTCGACCTGATAAAGGAACTCCAACAGGTTAAGGCTATTTATGACGTTACTGGGGAGTGGGCTTTAGTCCTAGAAGTTCTTGTAAGAGATCATAAGGAGCTGTCGGACTTGCTCGATATGATAGGTGGTATCGAAGGTGTTTACTCAACATCAACCATGATCGTGTTGAGGACTATTAAGGAAGAGCGTAAAGTAGCGCTATGAACTCCACAGTCAAACCAATCCACGCTCAAGGAACATTCGTAGTATGTGAGAACGGATATGTAACACAGGAAGTGATCTTTGACTACGTCGATGAAGGCCTATACTACTGGAACTTACTGAGGGATGAGGACAGGTTGAACGAGGAGTTAAGTTTGGCGGCCACTAACATGCAGTCATTCATAGATGAGGAGGTTGTCAGGATTAACGGTAGGAGGGTCTCCCCTAATGTTGTGGGGGTCGACCTAGGCTTTAGAGGTTCTGAGAGCAGACCATACCTAACTTTCCACATAATTTTTAAAGGTGATTTAAGGAGAGGGGTGAACATCTACGAAGATGTTTACGAACCCGAATACGTAGAGTACGACTACACGGTAACTTGGATATTCACTGGGAATCTTAGGGTTTTAAAGGCTTACTTAGGGGTGGAATACGACATACTGGCAGATGGGAGGATACTCGTCTTCTCAGCATTTAAAGGCTTTAACACACCCGGGTACGAGAAAATCGAGTTTAAGCTGTAGCGTCTTAAGTACTGCCTCCACCACTTAAGTTCCTCAACGATCTCTTGTAGAATGTGAGGGGGTTTTTAACACCGCATTCAGCCACACACATACCTAAGCTCTTCATCTTATCACAACTATACATTAAGTACTTCCGCTTAGAACCTCTCAAACCGGCTAAATGCTCTATTTGGTATCTGGTCAGCTTCTCGTTGAAGTCTGGTGCGTGTCTAAACAGGTCTATTATCTCTTCCATATCAGCTCCGATATTTATCATATAAACAGCTAATGCGAACCTCTGATGATGGGCTAAGTTCTCATTTCTCATCAACTTTTCGATGATGTTCTTAACACATGGAGGGTGAGCTTCCTCAACGACCTGATTAGCTACCTTAGATGGTGGTGTGTGGGACTCCTCACCAACCGCAGCCTTCACAGGCAACTCCTCCTTCAACATGTTTACTACGTCACCGATCCTTCCCTCAAGCCTAACACCACTTAAGTCAGGAACCGACTCCACCAGCTTGTGCTTAATGAATTCCTGGAGAAGTCTTGAAACGTCTCTCTTGCCTAGGTAGACATAACCCCCCTTAACGTATTGATTAACGAGCTTCCATTTGGGTTCCGTCGTGAGCTTCGAGACCCCCGTAAGATACGTGGTTATCGGAACCCTAAATTGGAGACAGTGCACCACAGGTTTCGACGTCCTCACGTCGTAACCTACTACGACACGTTCCCCGCACATGTCTAGGTGACTGCCTAGAAAATCCAGTTGAATCCCGAAGATGTTGGCTACCTTAACGATGTTCTCCTCAGAGTCCCCTAGCAAGTACTCGTAAGACCTCTTAGCCTCAGCATCCGCGTACTTATACAGACACCACCTACCTAGAACTGAGGCCAGTATTAATCCGATGTAAAAAGCTGAAAGCTCCATCTCCTCAGAATCCGATGGCACGTATTTCGAATTCTTCAACGCTGACCTCACCCTAGCTATGGCCCGCTCCACGTACTCCTGCTTAACGTGCTCCACTAAGTAGGTGATAGGCACACGACCTTCATAGAATCTCCTAAGATACTCATTGAGGGATACCGTGAAGGGGTACTTAATGTACGGCGATAACTTCCGAATCGAGTCAGTCCCTCCCATAGCTTCCTAAAATAATTTTTATTAATGAAAATATATATGTAACAACAACTTAGGTGTTTGAAATGAAATTTAGTAAGTGGGTAGTGACGTCGGCGTGGCCGTACGTTAACACCGTACCGCACCTAGGTAACATGATTGGTAGTGTGTTGTCAGCCGACGTGTTTGCGAGGTACTTGAGATTACATGGCTACGAGGTGGTGCTCGTCAGCGGGAGCGATGAGCATGGGACCGTTATAGAAGTCGAGGCTAGGAGGAAGGGTGTGGAGCCGCAGGAACTGACTAACGAGGCACATGGTTATGTGAGCAAGCTATTCCGTGAGTGGGGCATATCATTCGATAACTACACCAGGACTGAGAGTGAAACACATAAGGAGTTCGTGAGCGACCTGATGTTGAAGATGTACAAGAGGGGTTTCATAGAGGTTAGGGAGCAGATAATGCCGTACTGCGACGTAGATAACATATATTTGCCGGATAGGTTCATCGTCGGCATATGCCCCTACTGCGGATATGAGGATGCTAGAGGTGACCAATGCGATAGTTGCGGGAGATTGTTAAATCCTGAGGAGTTGGTTTCACCTAAATGTGTTTTCTGCTCAAGTAGGCCCATCTTCAAGGCGACCAAGCACTGGTTCTTCAGGTTAGATATGGTTGAGGACTTAGTAAGGGAGTGGTTGGAGAGGCATGAGCTGTTGGAGGACAACGTCAAGAACTACGCGATCTCATGGATTAAGATGGGGTTGAAACCGAGATCTGTGACAAGGGATAATAAGTGGGGTATTAAGGCACCCTTCCCAGGCGCGGATGATAAAACGATCTACGTCTGGTTTGAGGCACTATTAGGCTACATATCAGCCACAATAGAGTTTTTCAAGAGGGTGGGCTGTGAGGGAAGATGGCGTGAGTACTGGCTCAACAGCAACTCAGGTACGGCCTACTTCATAGGTAAGGATAACATACCCTTCCACGCGATTATATTGCCTGCGATGTTGATTGCGAGCGGTGACGGCTATAACCTACCTACGGTGATATCAGCTACTGAGTACCTGATGTTTGAGGGACAGAAATTCAGTAAGAGTAGGAGGGTCGGTGTCTGGATTGATGAGGCCTTAGAGATAGTGCCGGAACCTGATTACTGGCGATTTGCGTTGATTAGGATGAGGCCGGAAGGTAGGGACACTAACTTTTCATGGACTGAGTTTGTGAGGATAATCAACAACGAACTAAACGATGATATAGGGAACTACATCCATAGGGTGTTAACGCTTATCAACAAGTTCTTCGGTGGGGTGGTGCCGACTCCTTCAAAGTACTCAAGCACTGACTACGAGTTCAGGGATAAGATCCTCGCCTCACTACGTAAGTACTGCGAGTACATGGACGTAGCTAAGATGAAACCGGCCTCAGACGCCATACTGGAACTCGCTAGGGCTGGGAATCAATACCTGAACGTTAAGGAGCCGTGGGCTAAAGCAAGAACTGATATAGATGATGTCTCAACGACTCTGTACTTAGGGTTTGCTAGCGTGTACTGCCTGGGCCTGATGTTACTCCCTATAACGCCTAACTTTGCTTCAAACCTATTTAAGATGTTAAACATAGATGTGAGTGAGCTAGGGCTTCGCTGCAATGAGGGCTTACCGCCAGCATCACCGCACAAAATAGGCAAGCCACAACCCCTCTTCAAAAAATTGGACCCCAACTTCCTACAGAACATAGATTCAATAGTTAATGAGGCTAGGCACAGAGCTCAGCTGAAGAGGCCTGACATACTTAAGTGGTGACTTTGTGCCCCGCCCGACTAACCGCCGTCATCTAGTCCACCGCGGACATTCGGGTGGTGTGTGGGGGACGGGGCCGTTTATATTAAACTACTGGGAAAGTAAAAAGTCGATCGTTGAGTCCCTCAGCTGATGTGCGACCCAAAATTATTTCGGATTTGAAGACTTTGGAAATGTTGCTTAATTGCTTTAACCGGAAATTTCGAGGGGCTCAGGGCCTCCCGATGAGGTCATGAAGTACTGAATTAACGTCCCGACCCTCCTTCTCAGTACGGATAGTTGGTAAGGGTATAGGTAGAGGTCACCTCCCGTATACGTAATGCCCAAGATCTTGGATATGAGTGATGCAGCATATTTATCTCTAACCAAAGCCACTGTCTCACTCATATCGACCCTTAACTCAAGAATCATGGGCAGGAGTAGGTTGTTTAATTCTTCGTCACTTACGAGGCTGAGGATGCTGTTCAGTTCATCCTTCCTGAACATGTGGAGGCTTCCATCAGCACATACCACACTAGGGTACTCCTCCTTAATAAGCTCACTCAACTTCTTCCTCTTCATAGGTAAGTATCTGTTAACAACCCTCAGTTCGTAAGCTAAGTACTTGTCTAAATACTCATCAAAGTTCGTTTTAGACAACTTCCACACCCCTTGATTCTAGGAGCTCCTTGATCTTCTTCATCCTGACCTTGTTCTCCCTCTCCCTTTCCTCGAACTTTACCTGCAAGTACTTGATGGTACTTAATATTCGTGGTATTAGGAAGTACTCAAGGGCGTTCGCCCTCCTCTTAGTACGTGATACCTCATTACCGATCAACCTTATGCTTTCCTCGACCTCTGCTAACTTCACAACCAATCTGAGGGCTTCTTCATAGCACTTCATCGATAGCTCTATGGATATAGGTGCTGTTAAGTAGCTACTTACAGCTACCTTACGGGACTCAACGTCGTAGAACGGTAACTTAACGCCGGCGAAGATCCTAGAACCAACAACTAATGACTTGCTGACGTACCTCTTGCTGATGTAAGACTCAACGGCGTCCGTGGTACATGTCAGGTACCCGCTCATCGCTAACTCTTGACACCTAGATAACTTTTCGTGAAGTTCTCTACGCGTCTGGATGGCTTCCCTAACCAATGATATTAACTCCTGCGAGAGAACCACTAATCTGTCTTTTAAGATCTTATGCAACCTCCTGGCAATGACTAACCTCCTCCTAAGCCTAATTAACTCTATCTTCGTAGGTCTGACTATTTTAAGTGTTTGCTGCGACATCTACGCACCTGAGGACCCAATACTCCTATGAGCCGGATGGTACTTCCGTATGTAATCCATGCTTATGAGCTTTAACTCACTTTCAGGTAATGTGGCGAGTAAGTCCCAACCTATGTCGAGCGTTTCCTCTATAGTCCTCCTTTCAAACTCGCCTTGATTTATGAACTTCCTCTCGAAGAGGTCTGCGAAGTTTAAGTACTTCCTGTCCCTATCGCTGAGTGATTCGCCACCCACTATTGCTGTAAGCTCCCTTAAGTACTGCCCCTCAGCGTAGGCGGATATCAACTGCATGAAGACCTGGTAGTGGTCCTCTCTAGTTTTCCCAGGACCCACGCCGTCCTTCATTAACCTAGAGAGCGATAGGAGGACGTCGACAGGTGGGTACACACCCTTCCTGAAGAGGTCTCTGGAGAGCACTATCTGACCCTCAGTTATGTACCCCGTTAAATCAGGTATTGGATGCGTTATATCGTCGTCAGGCATTGTGAGTATGGGCATCTGGGTTATTGAGCCCTTCTTACCGCTTATCCTGCCAGCCCTCTCATATATCGTAGCCAGGTCGGTATACATGTATCCCGGATATCCACGCCTTCCAGGAACCTCCTCGCGAGCGGCGCTCAACTCCCTCAACGCCTCACAGTAATTCGTCATATCCAACATCAAAACCAGTACGTGTGTGTCATACCTCCAAGCCAGGAACTCGGCAATGGTTAGTGCGACTCTGGGAGTAGCTATCCTCTCTATAGTCGGTGCTGAGGCAGTGTTAATCAGCGAGACAACGTTCTCCACCGACGAGGCACTCCTCAACGAGTTTATGAAGTAGTACGCATCTTCGTAAGTAACACCTATGGCTGCAAATACCACAGCAAAACGCTCCTCAGAACCCCTAACCCTTGCCTGCCTAACTATCTGAGTCGCCATCCTGTTGTGCGGTAGCCCCGCACCGCTGAATATGGGTAATTTCTGACCTCTAACTATGGACAGCAAACCATCAATTGATGACAAACCAGTTTCTATGAATTCTGAGGGGGGCAACCTACTTGCCGGGTTTATGGGTACGCCATTAATATCTAAGAAGTCCTCAGGAACTATTCCAGGGCCTCCGTCTATGGGTCTGCCAAGGCCGTCCAGCACCCTGCCGAGCACGTCAACAGCTACCGGTATTCTGAGGGTTTCCCCCTTAAACCTAACCTTAGACGTTTTAACGTTAACCTCACTAACGCCTCCGAACACTTGGATTACGGTGACATCCCTCGAGACATCGATCACCTGTCCCAGCCTTGACTCACCGCTCTCTAACATGACCTCAACGATCTCACCGTAACTTATCCCAGGAATGGACTTCACAAATAACAGCGATCCCTTAGCACTTAAGACGCTTCTTAACTCCTTAACAGACAGCATATGGCTCAACCCACCGCCCTCATTAAATTGTTTAAGGATTCCTCTATCTCGTTAATGACGCTGTTGTAGAACTCTCTAAACTCCTTAGGATCTACTTCCTTCATCCTCGCGATTTTGACCCTGGCGGGTAGCTCCTTAATACTGTTTAAAGATACGCCGTGTAGTAATGCATCATAAGCCTTCCTATAGAACCTGAGTATTATGTCCATCATCAACAACGTTTTCTCAGGGGGTGAGTAGGAGTCTATGGGGTGGTAGGCACTTTGCTGCAGGAAGTCCTCCCTAATCATCCTGGACACCTCAAGTACGAGTTTATCCTGCTCTGGCAGGGCGTCAGGACCCACCAAACGGACTATTTCCATCAACTCAGCCTCCTTCTGGAGCAACCTTATGAACTCCCTCCTCAACTCACTCCAGGAGCTACCGAGCTTGGACCACCACGCGCTGACGTTATCAACGTATAACGAGTAACTCAATAACCAACTAACCGATGGGAAATGCCTTCTGTTAGCCAGCGAGACATCTAAGGAGATTAAAGTACCTATATACCTCAACGTGTTCTGAGTTACCGGTTCGCTGAAGTCTGCTCCCGGAGGTGAGACAGCCCCCACTATGGTCAGGGATCCGTTCCTGCTTGGACTCCCAACACATTCAACACGTCCCGACCTCTCGTAGAAGCTAGCAAGCCTAGAACCTAAGTAGGCTGGGAAGCCCTCCTCACCAGGCATTTCCTCCATCCTAGCGCTTATCTCACGCATCGCCTCAGCCCACCTAGAGGTTGAGTCAGCAACTAGGAGTACGTCATAACCCATATCTCTGAAGTACTCACCTAAAGTAGCTCCTAAGAAGACGCTTGTCTCACGAGCTGCTACAGGCATGTTGGAGGTGTTGGCTATGAAGATGGCCTTCTCGTACAGCGGCCTACCGGAAGTCGGATCAACTAACCTCTTAAAGCTGTGCAAGGCATCAGCCATCTCATTACCCCTCTCCCCGCAACCTACGTAGATGTTTACTTGAGTCCTACTCCACTTAGTCAGCGTCTGCAACAACACCGTATTATGGAATATCGTAGGTACGTAACCTCCAACAAAGTTATGAGTGCTGGGCACAACCAGGTCGTACACCACCGTAGGATTATGGATAACTTCCACCGATTTGACCTCATCCAAAGCTACACACTCATGAAGTCCTGAAACACCCTCAAGGCATTCGACAAGCTGATTCGAAGAACCACTAACATTCATCGACATGGTCGTTAATTTAAGGGAAGCCCGTACCCCAACACTTTCCTCATCACATGGTCTGCTGCCTACGTAAGTACCCTCACTACCTAGCGCCTCCTTAGGGACCACATCACGAACGTTCCTTAAGGCACCCATCGATGTAGGGAAAAACGCCCTAACCAGCCCTCCCTCATTACTACTGAGCATGTGACCTCCCACTCCTCCCCAATCCTCAGCGGGGGCATCATTATGAAGGACTTTCTCAATGAATTTACGCGCTTCAGGAATCCTAGCTATGCAGATCGTGTTTCTCCCTTCACCTAAGTCCACGGTGTATAGGATGCCGAGCCTTGATAGCAAGTAGGTTGTACCTATAGCCAATTTCTTAGAGGAGGTTGTGAACTTTATGACATCCCCGCTAACGGTTCCGCCGCCAAGGAACAATCCTCTAAGAAATGCCGTCACTACGTTGTTAGGAGCCCTCATAATAATTTCAGGAACCTCGTGTGTCTGTGGTTCCCCTACGTCGGGGATGCCGATGACCTTTAGCAATCTGACTACTAACGCTGACCGCACCTCCGCCCCGTTCGCGTTTCCGGACTCCTTTCTCTCAACCCCAAACACACTCTTCATCAAATCACTGACTCTTCGTAGGAGAACTTCATTGTTGCTGAAGAACATTACAGTCTGCCCGACGACCTTACCGTTAGACAGTATTAGACCGAGTAATTCAGCAAGCTCTTCAGTAACTCTGTCGGGTATCCTAACACTTTCCCCGCCCTCTCTCAATCCTAGTACTTTAGGATGTCCTACACCCCCACCAACGATTCTGCTAACAGCAGCGATGAGCTTTAAAGGTATTGAAACTCCCTTGTGAACTAAAGCCTCTATCTCCTCCCTGGATAAGTTGGTCTCATCAACTAACTTGTCTATGGTACCCTCTCCCAACTTAAGTGATTGACGAAGTAATTCCCTAACCCTCCGATTAGTCTCCTCATCCCTGCTGACGAGATCGTTGTAAACATTCAGCCTTTCTAAGGGTATCTCGGAAGCGGGTTCATCCCCAACCATCGGTATCTTTCTGGGGACAATGAGGAGCATCCCCGGCTTCAACTCCTTAGCTTTAAGCTCAAGCACCTTCCCATCAGGCTCATAGACCGGTAATCTATGGTCTGGGGTCACCTCAATTAACCTACCGCTGGAGGTCTTCACCCTAACTATTTCCTCAGTGAAGCCTCTATATACATGAGTCGCCACAGTAATCTTCAGTTCCCCACCACTGAATCCGTATACAGCTAGCGGCGGCTCTAACTCGTAAACCTCCTCAGCCACGCTTAAGTCTGGCTTACCTCCCTTAGCTTCCTCGAAGATTTTATCTATGATTTTAAGCGATCCGTCGGCCAACAGCACCGGTGTGCCGGGTACCACGCACTTACCTGAGCCGAACCCGCCCGGGACTGCCGCCTTACCCCCTACAGCTATGGGGAATAATGCGTCAAGAACTCTTGTGCCGGTCACTAGGAGCTCGGTAGGTTCTAACCTCCTGATGTATGGCCTTGCCTTCCTAATAGGCCACTCCTGATACATCATTACATCTAAGACTTCATCACCTCTTCCAACTCTAGCTATGACTTCATCAACCCTGTAATCACCGTCGCTCACTAACTCCTTTAGGTAACCTGAGACGTTGGGCGGAACCATGATTTTATGCGTTATAAGTGGTGTCTCATCAACGTACCCTAAAACGTCGTTAGGTCCGACCTTATCACCTATTTTTAACCCCTTCTCCCTCCTGAAAAGCCATTTAACATCTCTAGGTAGTGGGGGTACTCTAACACCTCTCCTGACGAAGGGACCTGAAAGCACCTCCAACTCCGACAACGGTCTTTGAAGGCCGTCGAAGACCTTACCTATCAGACCCGGTCCCAACTCAGCTGAGAGCAACTTCCCGCCGCCCTCAACAGGCTCACCCACACTTAAACCCGACACGTCCTCGTATACCTGAATGAATGCCCTGTCCCCTTGAATACCTATGATCTCACCTATCAGCCTTTCATTGCCCACGTAGACTACCTCATAGATCATCGAACCACGCATGTTCTCGGCAACGACTAACGGCCCTGAAATCCTCCAAATCCTACCTACGACCATCGACTACACCTCCACCGATATGCCTATGTAATGTCTGAGTAGTTGAATATAGTAATCTTTAACTTTAAACTTGTTCGAGGTCCTTAAATCCGGTAGATATATCACCTTTAAAGTACTGGAGGGGTCGAGCAAGTCCTCAAGCACCTCCTTCAGCACATCTTGCACTATAACCAGCCCCACACCCTCGTTTGTCAGCGTCGTTAAAAATTCTGCAACCACCTTCCTCAACTCCTTGGTATCGGCGTTCAAGTCAACGACTAATACCTTACTCAAACCCATCAACCTAATACTCCGTACGTAGAGGTCGTCACCAACGGCCGCAATGCCCAACTTCTTAATGGTAGCTGCCATACGCATCAACCAGAACTCCTAAAGACTTCTTCACGTATGCGGGCTCTAAACCATTCGTAAAGCTGTAGATGAGGTATGAGAGGAACGTCGCTTCCCACTCCTTGCCTAACATGTAAAGCAGTACGACGTCGTAGCTTAGTGGGCTGTACTTAAGAATCGAAGTCGTGTAGAAGTACTTAAACACGTAGCCTATGTAGTCGTACAAGCCTGCGTTTAAACTCTTAATTATGGGTCTATACACCGAGTAGTCGTAACGTTTGAATAGATCGCCGACGTCCTCACCTGAAACTGATTTCCGTTTGAATGCCGTATCGAACATGTGGAAGTCCTTCAAAATACGTATGACTCTCCCCAAGTTTATGGAGTCCTTCAGCTTAAGGCTCTCCGAAACTAGGCAATTCCAGTAACGTTCGTTGAGCTCCATCTCTAACAAGTCTAGATCTACTTCCTCCAACTTATGGTCGGCGTAACGGTACAAGACGCTAGTAATTACAGAACTTTCAAACTCCTTGCAGCCCCTCACAACATTAATTACGTCGAAGACCTCGTTAACATTTCGCAGCCCATCTTCAAGGCATTCGAATACGCACCTAGGTTTACTAACACCACCGACTTGCAAGTACTTAATACTCCTTACCAGCGCTGATATTGCGTACTTCGCTAAGTAGGTCTTAACAAATTTAATGAGATCTGGGGACGCCGTTCTGAGAACGTCGAAGAGCTCGTTAATCCAGCACATACTCAACTCGTTGAATAAATCATCAATGCTTAAACCCATACCTAACTTCACGTTCCCATACACGCATCTGGCTACATCATAACCACTGAGAAACGCTAACACGTCGTCCAACCCCGTTACTTCCAATTCAACGATTTTTCTCACATCCCCCACGCTCAGCAGTTTGAAGTACCTCATCATTAGGCGGCACAGGGCTGAGAAATCACCTAGCTTCAAGCACCCACCTCCTTGAAAACGGTTTTCTGGAGCTTACTTATGATTAAGTTCAAACCCCTCTCAATCCTGGTTAGGTATGTGTTATCCACTAACACACTGCCGTCGTAACTCTCAACAACGAGACCGCCGAGGTACTTATCATCCAATAACCTAACCTCAATCACCTTCCCTAAGTCCTCTTCAACTAATATTTCCCTGATTAACTCCACGTCCTCCTTAACAACGTACACGACGAGCTTATCAAAATCTCTAAGGACTTCATGGTTTAATGACTCCTTAAGTAGGTTTTTTAGGGATTGCTTCCTTGCGGGCCTCGCCACGTTCCACAGCTTCTCGACCACTGTTTCCTTCACGTCCCTCAAGATTTCGTTCTTCAATGCGAGTAGTTCCATGTTCAACTTGAGCAATTCGTCGCTGTAGGCTTTTTCGTAGCTGTCTCTTAATTTCTTATATTCCTTCTCGGTCTCCTCCTTAACCCTTCTTTCATATTCCTTCAGGCTAGCGGTTATTAGTTCCTTAGCCTTTGCCTCAGCGTTCCTTATAATTTCGTCAGCCCTTTCCCTAGCCTTCGAAATTATTCCCTCCCTTAAGGACTCAATACCCATTTAAAACCCCTAGATGGTAAGACCTGAAACCATTAACACCAGTATTAAGCCGAACACCATGCCAAGTATTCCGAATAGCTCTTCATATGCAGCCAGGATTAGGGCCGAGGTCAATATCTTGCCCTTAGTTTTAGGCAGCTCTAAAACACCCTGCATACACACGACTCCTTGGAAGTATGCTGAAAGGGCCTCAGCCAGGAACACCATTAACCCGATACCGACTATTGCTAGGGCTTTAAACGGCGTTAACTGCATTGATGGGAGAACTATCATTAACGTGTAGAACGTGAATATGAAGCCGTAGAACGTTTGAGTCATAGGCAGCGTTGAAAGTAGCAACACGTACTTAAATTGCTCGGGCTCTTCAGCAAGTACTGATAGACCTGCAGGAGCTGCCTTACTTATACCTCCAGCAGACCCAACTACCCCGCCTGCAATACCTAGGGTCGCACCGAAAGATGCTAGGGCTATTAAAGCATCCATCAAACCACCAGGGCTAATTAACCAAGTGGGAATTAAAAACGTTAAACGAGGTGGTGGCCATTCAAGACGGTATTTTCGACTGAATTTCCTTCCTGAACGTCTCCAAATCCATGCTGTCTCTATACCTCGACAACTCGATTAAGACTACCTTACCCCTATAAACACATCTTAAAATCTCCTTCTCCTTCAACCTATAGATGTCTAACACCCTAAGACCTAGCCTCTTAGCCTCCGATGCATACCTACTTAACCTCAAACCGCCACACCCTAACTTAGGGTTATGAAGGAGTAAAAATCTTTTTCACTGAGGTGGGGCCGCGGCCGGGATTTGAACCCGGGACCTCGGGATCTCCACCTCTTCAGGAGCCCACAGTCCCGCGCTCTTCCAGGCTGAGCTACCGCGGCCACAACCTACACTAGATATTTGGGTACGGCTCTTAAAATTTTTATTTAGTTCCTCACATAACGTCCCTCAACGTAAGTTGATGGAGGGCATTAAGAGGTGACTCAAAACTATATATGCGACATTGTGATGATGTAAGTTAGGCAGTGGTGTGATGGATGAGTAACGTTAAGGTCTTCGGTGAGGAGGTCTACGTAGCCGACTCTACAGCGATCATCAGCGGTGCCCTACGTAAGTTGTTAAGTGATAATAAGCTTTCAGGTAGGTTAGTGATCTGCCGTGAGCTTATTGAGTACTTTGAAGGTTTGGCCAATGAGGGTAGGAGCATAGGATTCATAGGACTTGAAGAACTACGTATGATAAGGGCCCTAAGTGATAAGCAGAAGGTTACCATAGACTACTTAGCTATTAATAAGAAGATCAATAACGTAGATACGGCCATTTTGGAGTTTACGTACGATTTGGGTGGTACTTTAGTAACTTCAAGTAGGGTTCAAGCACTTGCTGCTGAAGTGTTGGGGGTTAAAGCGTATTATATGGCTTCATCTCATGGGGTAGGTTTAGTTCTCGATAAGTTTTTCGACAAGGACACCATGAGCGTACACCTTAGGGAGGGTGTTAGGCCCTTAGCTAAGAAGGGTAGGCCTGGTAAATGGTATCTGGTTGAGTTGGACTCACAGTCCCTAACAAGAGATGATATCGAGCTGATAGCTAATGAGGTGATGGAGCTCGCCAGGAACAGCCCGAACAGCATTATTGAGGTTGACAGGCCGGGGTCTACTATAGTGCAGTTAGGTGATTACAGAGTCATCATAACTAGACCGCCAATGAGTAATGGCTGGGAAATCACCGCAGTTAAACCTCTGGTAAGACCTAAACTCGAGGATTACAACCTACCTGAAAAGCTGTTGAGGAGGTTTGAGGAGAGGGCTGAGGGTATTTTAATAGCTGGGGCCCCCGGTATGGGTAAGACAACGTTCGCCCAGGCTTTGGCTGAGTACTACTCAAGGAGTAAGAAGGTTGTGAAGACCATCGAATCGCCTAGGGATATGAGGCTACCGCCCCAAGTAACGCAGTACTCTAAGGTGTACGCATCCCCTGATGAGTTACATGATGTCTTACTGCTTAGCAGACCTGATTACACGGTATTTGATGAGATGAGGACTGATGATGACTTCAAACTCTACGTGGACCTACGCCTAGCTGGTATCGGGATGGTGGGGGTTGTTCATGCAACGAGCCCGATAGATGCCCTGCAGAGGTTCATCAGAAGGGTTGATCTAGGCATGATACCCAGCATAATAGATACCGTAGTGTTCATAGATAAGGGAGAGGTGAGTAAGGTGTACGTCGTAAGTATGACTGTTAAGCTACCCACAGGCCTTAAAGAGGCGGATCTCGCCCGCCCTGTCGTTGAGGTCAGAGACTTCCTCACGAACGAGTTGGAGTACGAGATCTACACGTTCGGGGAGCAGACAGTGGTGGTACCCGTCAAGGATTTGACTAGGACGAGTGTTGAGCATAGGTTGAAGAGCATCATATCGAAGGATTTACCATCAGCCGATGTTAGGATTGACGGTAAGTCAGTAACCATCTACGTGCCTAAGGACGATTTAAAGTATTTGAGGAAGGCATCTAAAAGGTTAAAAAGGTTGGAGAGAGAGTACGGTCTTGAGGTAGAAGTCAAGGTCATCGAATGACCGTAAACTACAAAGTCGTTAAGGAATTCTTGGAGTCGTCCAGTTGCCTAAGCGATTTAAGTGATAGGGTTAGGGAGTCCCTTTACGAAAGAAGGGTTCTGAAGCTGGTGTGTGGTGATAACCATTACTGGTTTTTTAATAGCAAAGAAAGGGATTACCTCATAGTTCCTAAGTTATATTGCAGCTGTATGGATTTCGAGTTAAACGTGATCACCAGGGGTTCTAAGAAGTACTGCTACCACATAATAACCCAGCGATGTGCTGAGGTGAGTGGGATGTTTAAAGAGCTACTCGTCGACAGCGAAACGCTTAACGACATAGTTACCGAGGTAGTATACGTTGGTAGGAGCAACACCTTAAGGAAGTTGTTAATATAGCGGAAACAATTATATAAACCTTAAAACGTCAGGTATTACGGTGTGTTGATGGGGAGGAGAAGCAGGAAGAGGTATAAGAGCGTATCACCTGTTTTGAGGAAGCCTCCTACCAGATTTCAATGCCCTACCTGCGGTTTGATGACTCTAACAGTTAGTATTGATAGGAATGAAGGGAGTGCTGTAGTCTCATGCAGTAACCAGAAATGCGGTCTAAGAGCTTCCCTGAGGAACATACCCAAGATATATCAAGAGGTGGACGTCTACGCTAAGTTTCTTGATAAGTTTACCGAAGGCGGTATAGAGGTGGTCTACAACAGGGGTGTTAGTGAGGATGAAGTGGAGGGGTAGGGTAAACGACTATATAGAGAGTAAGATAAGGAATGGTGAGACAGTACACCTATCCTTAATTGACCCTGCTAAGGTCCATGATTTAAGGAGCTTGTATGAGGTGGCTGGGAGGCTAGTTGCTGCAGGCACTGACGCCTTTTTAGTGGGTGGCAGTATAGGTGTCTCAGAATCTGATGTCGACTCCATAGTTACTGCCCTCGAGGGATATGGTAAGCCCGTGATACTCTTCCCCGGGAACGTCAACGGGCTTTCACGTGCTGCCGATGCTGTGTTATTCATGAGTCTGCTGAACTCGGACGACCCATACTACATTGTTGGTGCGCAGGTGATCGGGGCACCTATAATCAAGAAATACGGCTTAGAGCCGTTACCAACAGCGTACATAGTGGTCGGGCACGGGGGGACTGCGGGATTCATAGGCAAGGCGAGGCCGCTCCCAATGGAGAAGCCTGAGATAGGTGCTGCATATGTGTTGGCTGCGGAGTACTTAGGTATGCGTTACATATACCTGGAAGCCGGTTCTGGGAGCCCCCAACCCGTAAGTCCTCAATACATCAAGTATGTAAGCTCGGTCACCGGTAAGTCCCATCTAATAATTGGCGGAGGGATTAGGAGGTCGGAAGATGCTGTTAAAATAGTTGATGCGGGGGCAGACATAGTAGTTACTGGGAACGTTATAGAAGATGATTTGGTAAGGGCTGAGGAATTAATAAGGGCTGTGAAGAAACGCTGTTAGTGTTATTTCTTTATAAATTTTTCTGATTTAACAGCTCAGCATCACAGCAGGATGAATTAAGAGGTTCCCAGCGTCTTCACAATCAGATGCTACATGAATTTACTAAGTAACTTACTAAGTAAAGGTCTGACAAAGGTGACAGCTACTCTGGCCCTGTTCCTAGTGGTAATGGGGGCATCAACAATTACATGGTCCCTGATAATAATTGCAGGGGACCAAACAATCGCAACCGCCCCCAGTACAGTGAAGCTAGAATCGGTGATGTACGATGAGGAGGGCAAGGAACTAATCCTCAACATCAGAACCCGTGGGGAAAACCGCAAGGACCTGAAAATCACCCTGTACAGGCTCAGCACCGGGAATTTATATAAGGTCACGATTAGTGAGGTACTTTTCAAAGAAGTTGATTCGAACTTAGCGGTCATTAGTTTAAGGTTCAGCGATGAACTTCTAAACGGTAGCTATTCCTTAAAGCTGGAAGTACGTAACTGGATTTTAGAATACAAGTTCCGTATATGAAATGTTCGAATTGTAAAGTAAAAACGGGGCGGGGGTTAACGCTCTGCTCTTTAGAAGGAATCGGCGTTGTAGGGATCTCCCCTTAACGGGAGGATCTTGGCGGCCGCTAGGCCCATTATTACGATTTTCACAGCTAAGGGGAGAGCTGGTGATGTGAGTAACTTTAACTTTAGTTCGGTTTTACCCATACGATATCACCGAACTATTTGATAGTAAGCAATTTGTTTAAATTTTCTGACATTGTTTGGTTGTCTTATGTGGAAATGTTAATAAAGTGCTGTGTGTAAGATTTAGATCGATGTCTACTGTGAGAAAAGACTTCGTAGACGAGATGAAAAAACTCTCCGAAAATTTCTATAGGAATTTAGATTTTTCTCTAGCTAGCTTAATAGAACATATACTCTCCTATGAGTACTTACCTATGAAGACAGACATTGCTAGGGACTTAAACATACCGTCATACACGCTTTCACGTAAGTTGGGATTGCTTAGGAGGTTGGGAGTGGCGTTCGGTGTTAAAGTTGACTTCCTGGCAATAGGGTTGAACAGGTTGGTAATCATAACTAATGAGCTGGTAGAGCTGGACAACATTCTGAAAGACGGTTTCGCTGATAGGTTCATCTCTTTCTACGCGCCGATAATATTACCCTTTCAGGGCACTCTGATATCCTACTACATACCCAACACCATCAACGTAAATGATGTTGTTTCGAAGTTTAGGAACGTTGTTCTGTATGACGTCATTAATAAGTCCTTATATTCTAAGGCTAAGTTAACACAACACTTTGACTTCACTAAGAAGTCTTTCAAAATTAATTGGGATAGGCTACATAAGCTAGCCCGAGAAGGTAACATACCATACAAAAACATCGACCTAAGCCTGTATGGGAGAGCTAAATTCGACTTCTTAGACCTGCTAATAATTAAGGAACTAGAGACAAACCCGTTCGATCATGCAATGAAGATTAGTAAGGTGTTAGGGGTAAATTACCCGAAGGTCCTCAGACATTTCAACCTCCATGTCAGTAAGATCGTTAAGGGTTTTAGGTTAAGGCTCGTACCACTTCCCCCTGAGAACTCCCTCTACGTTCTAATGAGAGTTGAGGGTGATTACGGACTGCTGTGCAGACTAGCTAACGCGCTCTCCGAACTGATCTTTATTGCAGGCATTCACCTGTCATTTAAAGGTGTGATGTACATCTTTTCTGTAGTTGATTCCGACATACTTAACAACCTACTCAAATACTTGAAGGACTTCAACGTAAGTTACAGTGTCTACCTCCTAGATAGGTACCGTAGAGTGGTTTACACGATACCGTACACGGAGTACTCTAAGCTTCTGAGAAGTTGGAATGGTTGAAACCTCCACATCGATCGTTCCTGGTTTACACGGCTGTTGAGTACTTCTTCTTAATGCATGTCTCAACATCAACGTCTAGCAGGTTAGCCAATGAAATGAGCCATGCTAGTACGTCCGCAATTTCTTCCTCGACCTTCCCCCTATCATTTGAGAGTAATGCCTCCGCCAGCTCCCCCACCTCCTCTACGAACCAGGTGAAGGTGGCGTATAGACCCCTGGCACTGTCTTTCTCATAATAATACCTCCTCATTCGTTCCTGGACTTCACCTATTGTTAAACCCATGGCACCCCACTAATATTCCTAATAGACTTAACAATCTTTTAAGGAATGTGATTCACTAAGACCTCCCAACATCCGGGCCAAGTTAGGCGCTCATCGCTGGGAGTTTGTTGGTTGCATGCAGGCACCGAGCCTGTAGGCCGGAATAGTTTAAATTTGCAGTAATTTAGTATCTGTAGGTGTTGAAGTGTCTAGTAGGAAGAGGAAGAGTTCGGGACCTCAATCAGCGGCAGGTCTGGTTAGGTTCTTTGAGGATGTGGAGTCTAAGCTTACAATATCACCTGTGGCTTTACTTGTTCTGGCAGCGGTTTTCGTATCACTTGTAGTTGCTATGAACCTGCTAATCAAGTGAATTTAACTAACGGTTCACGACTCCAATAAACCCTGTAAATCTAGGCGTCCCTTGAGACCCCATTCCGCCACTAGTTTAGCAACCTCAGCTGTTTCCAAATTGACGGAGCAGAGTGTGTGGAGATGTGTGCTTAAACACCACCTTGGATGTCCCCCAGCTTACCTCTGAGCACCGTTATTGGGCGGTGTAGGGTCAACCCTTCATGATTGTTGATACCTATAAATGTTTGAAGAAGTTCTTAACTTATGCTTAAACATTAGTGTTGAATACGAGCTTGAACTTGTTAAGGTGGTTTTAAGTTTATTAGTTAACTTCATATTGTAAAAACAGATGTCTGTGATACCATCACCAGATGAAATTAGGAGGATGAGGATAGCTGTTGGTTTAACACAGAAGGAGTTAGCTAGAATAGCCGGTGTTAGTCAATCACTAATAGCTAGGATTGAGAAAGGTAATGTCAACCCCAGGATGAATACGTTGAGGAAGATACTGGACGCAATTAATAGGACATCAAAAACAAGTGAGACCGTGGAGAAAATCATGACGACACCTGTGCTCTCAGTCTACGTTGACGAACCGCTAACTCAGATAATAGACCTCATGGACTCTAAAGGCATTTCACAAGTCCCAGTACTTGATAAGGGTAATAGGATTGTGGGCATGATATATGAGTCAACGTTAGTGAAGATATTAAGAAGTAGGAAGGATTTGAGGAGGCTAACAGCTCTGGACGCAGTCGAACCACCACCACCTCAAGTACCTAAAGAAACACCTATATCACTCGTCGAATCACTTCTGCTAATCTATCCAGCGGTACTTGTCGTGGATAAAGATGGTGTGAAGGGAATTATAACGAAAATAGACCTTATAAAATACTACATGAGGTCACCAACTCTCGGTTCACCGTAGATTTAGCGGTGGAACGAACCACTCAAGTATCGGACTTGTTGTAAAGTGGGACAATAGACCCACTCCACTAGAAATGGAGGGGTTCACATCACTTTTGAAACCAATGACATCAATCACAAATCAGAGGTAGACCCCTAAATTTCCTGTGGAAACCCAACCCCATAATATCTCAATATTAATGATGATGTAGATTAAATGTTTGTATAATTATCTCAATATAAAGAGATTTGGTCTCTCATAAATAATTCAACAAAATCACCAAACAAATTAAATAATGTAAATCAGAGTTACTCCAAACGAGTTCCACATGAAGTTGAGGGGTACCACCCATCGCAACATTTAATCATCAAAACACAGTCCCCTGACTGTTTGTTGTGGTGTGTGGGTGGGAATTAAGTGGGTTACAAATGAAACAGAGGGGTGGTAAAGATCATATTACCCAACTTCCCACGGGTTTTGTGTAGGTACATCGTTTCTCCTTACCGTACCTACATAGGGGTTTTGTTAGGTGCTTCATCATTCTAGTCCTTGTGGTGTATAGCTTATTTACATCTTCAACTGTCTCCACTACCACCTTGCTCATGCCCAACGTTTTAAACCCACATCTCTCACATTTGAATCCTTTGTTAGTACCGGCGGATTTCATGCGTGAGCCGCATGAAGGGCATTTGGGGTTATGTACCTGTGTCCTAATCTTCCTCTTTATAAAGATTTTCTCCACGTTTATTACATTTAAGAAATTGCTCCACTGCTTAACCGACCCACATAATATTACTTCGTCATCTCTGCCCAACTCACTAGCGACCTTAGTTAACGACGTTTCTTTGTAGAACACCGCATATGCTGGTGGGTTGGTGTCTATTTCTACGATGACGTCACCACCCCTTAAGTGCTCTGGTTTTGATTTTATGGTGGCCTCCACACATAACGTCCTATACGTTCGTACCTCATCCGAGCTTCTGTTAATCAAGTGTGAGTCAGTACCTTGATTACTTCTAAATATCATATAACCATCAAATTCCTCACATATGTTTAACTCGTTGAAGTACTTTACGAGGATTTCAGGCTCCTCCCCCCTTATGCCAACTAACACTGGGTTATAGCCGTGTGGTGTTATAAGGACTCTACCCTCCTCATAATCGTAATTGTTGAAGACATGGTCCCTGTACTTAAGGTCCACCCTCCTCACAGAGTCGTTATCCACACACCTGTCCTCATTAGCAGATGATTTGCGGTAGGCTATTAACTCGTAGGTGCAGTCCGAACCCTGAGCCCACCCAATAGCTGCCAGAGCCCCCACAACACCTCTTGAAATCCCCGTGGGGAGGATTAAATTATGTGTTTTCTCTATGACGTTCATCACGTAGTCCCTATGTACGAAATCCGTTAATGCCTTCATGTAAAGCTTACTTAGCGCTACCGGCACATCACCTACAACAGCTGCTAGGCCGGGCTCACAACCGCTCATATCTTCATAGTTCGATACGTAGTCCTCCACCATCTTCTTAATTATGTTAACCACTAGTTCGCACTCACTTTCAGGGACCGACATCCTTAGGGCTACAGCACCATTTCCTCTAGTTCTAAACGGTATTGAGGGGTTCAACCTAACTAGGTTTGGATAGTCCACGAAGTCTACATGTGTTGACCTCAGTAGTTCCTTAACCACCAGGTACGCAAGATGTGTTGTACACCCGTTGAACTGGGAATCTATATCGTCAAGTCCTACATGCAGTAACTTCCTCGAACGATCATCTGACATTCAGAATCATCTAACTACTTACGAGTCTTGCCTTCAACAACGATCATGGTGAGCGTGGACCTAACCTTAGGTATTTTCCTTATCTTACTCGATATTATCTCCTTAAGCTCCTCAGTTGTGGGGGCACTTACCTTAACAACTAAGTCGTAAACACCGTAGACAACATACGCCTCAACTATACCCTCTATTGATGATAACAGGTTGAGGACTTCCTCCTCAGAACCAATGTCTGTATTGACAAGAACTACGGCTTCAGGCATTATACCCCTAGTTAATTAAGGTATTGTGTGTTTATAAGCTTTTTAATAAGTATGGATGGGATGGTTAAGGTATTTGTAGTTAGTTACGGGCATGACGACCCTAGGAAATGCTCTGCATTGAAGATGGTTAGATTAGGTTACGCAGTTAGAGTAAGGAATATACACTCACTACCTAAGAGTTGCTTAATCTTGAACCCGCTGTCCAGGACAGTACTAACGCCCCTGGATAAAGAGCTTGTGAGCAGACACGGCCTCGCAGTTATAGATGTTTCATGGAAGGAGGGGTTAGGAGAGCTTGAACGTTTAAGTTCCAGTGAGAGGCCTCAGAGAGTGCTACCACTGTTATTCGCGGGCAACCCAACAAACTACGCTGTCGCAACTAAGTTGAGCAGTTTGGAAGCAGTAGCAGCTGCTTTATACATAACCGGCTTCAAAGACCTCTCCCTCAGAATCCTATCAATAACTAAATGGGGCAACACGTTCTACGAACTAAACAAGGAATTACTAACCATCTACTCACAATGCACGTCAGTAGATGAACTGATGAAGGTCCAGGACGAAGTTTTGAGGAGGTTGAAAAATTAAAACTTATCAACTCCAACACGGTTAAAAACATGCGGTCCGGAGCTGGCTGGTGGTCACGGGGCATCCCCCTGAGGAAACTCCGTCCTCCGCACGGTACCGGGACCTCGTAAGAGGTGCAGGGAGACCTGCGGCAACGGCACAGAAACGACACGTCCCACACCAGATGTCTATGATGCTGTGAGGGTTAAGTAGTAATACTTAACCAGTAACCAGCTGAGTACGGTGTGGGGTGCGTTGAAACGGCCGACCCCCGGGGAGTAAGGCCAAGCAGTACCGATGAGTGCCGTGTGAGGTACGGGTGGGCCGCTAAGCCCAATACCACCGAAGTACAGAAGACGGGTTATAGCCAGCACCGGACCGCATAAACAACCTCAAGTTACCTTCAAAACACGTCCTTTTGTTTTTAATGTGCCCTCCATCACTTCACAAACTACCGTGATGACATCACTAGTTTGCGATCTTACTATTCTGACCCCGGACACAGAGTTCGATATTTCCAGTAGGCCCGCGTCATGGAGTTCCTCACGATTTATAAGCCTGCCGTCGGCATCGTAAGTGTTTACCTCAACATGTTTACCTCTCAGAAACAGAATGCACGTAGGCGTAATCACACCCACAACATAACTACCATCAACATATATAAGCCCATTACCAACTTAATCTAGGTAAATGTGAGTGGTAAAACGTGTTCGTAAGTTGTGGGTGTACGTATGGGTAGTGGGACACCAGTTTTAGTTAGGTCTCACAACCGTTGCTGCATGCAGTGGTGATATGTTGACCAAGTACAGAAACTATAGAAACGTGTACGACGTTGATGTGAGGCGGTTCAGCATATATGGCAATAACAGCACTAATAAGGGGGAGGTTAACGTGGGTGATGAAATAGATGTCTTGGTGAGGGAGATGGATGAAAGTGGTAGGGGTGTGGGGTTCTACAAGGGTTATAAGGTCTTAATACCTAAAGGATTTCTAAACGAGAGGGTTAGGGTCAGGATCGTAAGGGTTTTAAATGAGGTCTTGCAGGGCGTTGTGGTTCACAGGTATGATTCCACCGGCTAGGTGGTGACATACAACGTATCTCTTTAAAATATGTTTGAGTTAATACTATTTAATCAGGTATGAATGAATGTCATCGCGAACACTTGCGGAACTTCTGTGGGTTGAGAAGTACAGGCCGAAGACCCTATCAGAAATCGTTAACCAGGGAGATATTGTCAGGAGGTTACAACAGTTTGTTAAAGAGCGGAACATGCCACACCTACTGTTTGCGGGGCCTCCGGGAACCGGTAAGACGACAGCAGCCCACGCATTCGCTCACGATCTTTACGGCCCGGACTACAGGATGTACATGCTTGAGTTAAACGCATCTGTCTCCAAAAACACCCCAATACTTGTTAGGATGAACGGGAGGACAACCCTAACAACGTTTGCGGAGCTGGACAAGCTGTACTTCTCCGAATGTGATGGGGACATATCATCTAAGGTAGTGAACGACCTAGAGGTTTTGACCATCGATGAGGACCTGAAGGTTAAGTGGGGGAGGGTCACCAGGATAATGCGGCATAAGGTACCTGTCGTGTTGAGGCTGAAGTTAGAGCAGGGAGGTATCTTGGAGTTAACCGGGAACCACTCAATAATGGTACTGACTGAGGAGGGTTTGAAAGCTGTTAAAGCGAGTGAGTTAAAGGTCGGGGATTTCCTCCTCACCTTTACGGCAAACATTGAAGGAAGAGTTAACGTACCCCCAGTTAAACCAAGCATTCCTAAGCGTAGTGGTGAGGATGTAGCCATTGAGGGACCTACCTCAGAGGGAGGAACATTGTCGGCACATGCTTCAGAGGCTTCGGGACCTAACCCGTTCATGAATTGTACACCTTCAGCCCCCAGCACACCTACCGCGAACTTCAATTATTTAGATGCTCTAAGCGCTGATCTAGTGAGATTTGTGAAAGGAGCTGCAGTTGGTTGTGTTGGTAATCAAACGGCTTACGGAAGGAGGATGCCATCATACATCTTCGACCTCCCAACATATGCACGCCTGAACTTCCTGAAGGGTTTGGTCTGGGGTGGCGGGGTTGGTGGGTTGTGTAGCGTAATTAGGCTGAGCTCGCCGTCGGCGGAAATGCTTACAGATATTGTGTGGTTAGGTAGGATCTCGGGTGTTGAAACAAGCCTGCAGGGAGATTGTGAGGTAAGACTTAATTGGGCAGATGGTGCTGAGTCGCGGAACTCGGGGTTAGTGAACCTCGCGTCGATTAGAAATCTTATAGAGAGATTATTGAACAAGGCTTCAGGGGACTGGAGGTATGTCCTGAGGCGTCAGCTATGTGAGGGGGAGGGGAGGATCAGTAAGGAGGAGCTCGCCAGAGCGATCAGCATGGTCAGCCCGGAGGGGCTTGATGGTGAAGAAAGGAAAGCTTTTGAATTATTGAGTAAGATAGCGAACTCAGACATTCATTCCATCAAGATAACGGATATAGAGTTAGTGGAATATAACGACTATGTTTACGATGTAAGCGTTCCGGGGGGTGAGATGTTTTTCGCAGGAACAGTACCAGTGCTATTACACAATTCCGATGAACGCGGCATTGACGTGATTAGGGGTAAGGTTAAGGAGTTCTCCAGGAGTAAGCTACCTGCCAACGTACCGTTCAAGATAGTACTGCTTGATGAGTCGGATAACATGACAGCAGATGCTCAGCAGGCGCTCAGAAGGCTGATGGAGATGTACGTCGATGTGACACGCTTCATTTTGGTGGCGAACTACCCGAGCAAGATCATAGAGCCGATCCAGTCCAGGTGCGCTGTGTTCAGGTTCGTACCTCTCAGGAAGGAAGATGTTGTGGGTAGGTTGAGGTGGATCTGCAAGAATGAAGGTATTAAATGTGATGAGGAGGCGTTAGAAGTCATACATGATATCTCTGAGGGTGATATGAGGAAGTCCATAAACATATTGCAGGCTTCTGCAAGCATAGGTGAGGTGAACGTATCAAACGTCTTTAAAGTTGTCGGGCTGGCGCATCCGAGGGAGGTTAGGGAAATGATGCAGTTAGTTCTCGAAGGTAAGTTCATGGAGGCTAGAGACAAGTTACGTGAACTCATGATCACCTACGGTATCTCAGGGACTGATATAATCAAGCAGATCCATAGGGAGGTGTTCAGTCAGGAACTGTCAATGCCCGAGCCCTTAAGGGTCGAAATCGCGGATTACTTAGGTGAGATTCAGTTTAGGCTGGTTGAAGGTGCTGACGAAGAGATTCAGTTAAACGCGTTGCTAGCCAAGTTAGCCTTACTTGGGAGAGCTGCTAAGACAATAAAACCTGCGAAGTGATGAGGTTAAAGATTTGAGGAAACTGCCTTGGGTAATAAAGTACAGACCTAAGAAGCTGGGTGACATAGTTAATCAAGAAGAGGCTAAGGAAGAGCTCATAAAGTGGGTTGAGTCGTGGCTTAGGGGAACACCTCAGGAGAAGGCGGTACTCCTTTACGGACCTCCCGGATGTGGGAAGACAAGCCTAACGGAAGCGTTGGCGAGGGAGTACGGCTTAGAGCTCATCGAAATGAACGCAAGCGACTACAGAAGGAGGCTCGACCTAGATAGGGTAGCCAGGGTTGCGGCACTTCAAAAGAGTATCGTGGGGAGGGCGAAGTTAATACTCTTAGATGAGGTGGACGGCATATCGGGGACCGCTGATGTGGGGGCTTTAGAAACGATCTTAGACATAATCAGGGCCACTATGAACCCCATAGTAATGACTGCCAACGATCCATGGGACCCTAGGTTAAGGCCCCTGAGAGATGCTGTTAAGTTAGTTGAGTTTCGAAGACTTACTAAAACAGATGTCAAGAAGGTGCTGTTCAGGATATGTAATGAGGAGAGATTAACATGTGATGAGGACGCCGTTGATTTCATAGCTGAAAGATGTGAGGGCGACCTAAGATCAGCTATAAATGACTTAGAGGCCGTCTCTGAGGGTTACGGAAAGGTCACCTTAGAATCTGTTAAGAGCTTACTAGGGCAGAGGAACAGGGAGTACCAGCCCTTCGACGTAGTTAGGAAGATCTTCATATCTAAGTACGCCTGGCAGGCTAAGCAAGCTACGCAGCAAACAGACCTAACACCCGACGAACTCATACAATGGATTAACGAGAACTTACCTAGGCAGGTCTCAGACCCTGAAGACTTATGGCGGGCTTACGACCACCTCTCTAAAGCTGACGTATATATGGGTAGGATCGTTAAGACCGGTAGTTGGGACCTACTCTCCTACGCAGTAGAGTTGATGTCTGCTGGGGTGTCCCTATCAATAATAAACGATGTTAAGGGCAAGTACAGATGGGTTAAGTATAACTTCCCTCAAAAAGTATTGATAGCTGCCAAAACCAAGGAAACCAGGCAATTGAGGGATGAGCTAGCTGAGGTGGTGGGCAGGCATTTAAACGCATCTAAGGCTAAGGTTAAGTCCGACGTTCTGCCGTACCTTAAAATAATTTTTAACGTTAACGCTGAGGCCGCGGCCAGGCTTGCGTTGGGTTTGAACCTTACGGAGAACATGGTTAGGTACCTATCACCGCAGAATTCGTCTAGGATCATAGAGCTGATGCACAAGCTTAAGGTTGAGTCCAGTAAGAAGGTGGAGAAGTCGAAGCAGGGAAAACCGAGTGAAAGAAGACCGGATACGAAAGGTAGGCCAGGCACGTTAGACGGTTACCTAATGGACAAACATTAATTAACTCAACCGTTTAAGGCCCTCAACATATCCTCTATATACCTTACACGTGGGTTAACCCAGTTAGGCCTGTATATCTTAACCCTACCTAACCGTATTTCATCAATGATGTTACACGATTTTAAGTAGTTGATATGCCTGGTGACTGAGGCGTAGTTCAACCTCGTCTCCCTAATTATCGACGTCAAGTTTATCTCACCATGAAATAAAATAGCCTTAAGCACCTTCACCCTACCCCTGCTAGAGAATATGTCTTCAAAACTCATTGACCATTACCTTCATACGCTACCTTAACCTTAAGTAGCTCATCAACCTTAGCTTTGATAATGTTTAAAGGTGCTAGACTTACCGATATATACGTGCTCCTCCCCCTCCTACCCTTGAACGATGTCGAAGAAATCAGTATCCCTAACCTCCTCAGATTCACTATGTACTCGTAGAGCTTCGTATGCTTTCTGGGCTCAACACCGTAGTCCTCACATAGTCTGTGATATATTTCCTCAACCAACCCGGTGTTCACGTAGGGTTCCCCACTCTCCATTAACGCAGTTACTATAGCCTTTAACGTAAGTAGTTCATGAAGGCTTAAGTACGGCAGCGTATCATTCAAAGTCACAGCATCGGGTTCGACTATCGAGCAAGCCTTCCTTACATGGTCTAATGATATGCTCATAGCACCTTCCCTTTCAGCTATCTCACCAGCTATTAAGAGTATCTCAAGGGCGGCTCTGGCGTTCCCAGGACCGCCTTTATCGCTGCCCACAACATCGGATATGTATCTTAAGACATCGTCGGAGACAGCTCCTTCAAATATCGATTCATCAGCCCTAGACCTAAGTATGTCGTAGAGCTCATGCGATTTATAGGGATTGAACATCACTAGGTTCTTCATCAGGTAGGACTCCGTAGTGGGGTCCAACATCGACAGTGATGTGGCGGACTTACTTATGAATATGAAGTTCAACCTCTTAACCTTATCCGGGAACTCGTCATAAACTCTAACTAGGAAGTAGACAGCATCGCTCCCGGCGACGTTGATGAAGTAGTCGAACTCATCTAAAGCAGCCACCACGTACATGTTCTCGCTATCCACTAATTCCAACATGTAGTTGAGGACCTCCCTCACTGATAAACCCCTCTGAGGTATCGGGAGCCTCAACTGCCTAACAATCTCGTTCACGACCTCGAATAACGTGCGGTCTCTGTGGCAATTTACGTGGACATAGTTTACGTTTAACCCCCTCTTCTTAGCTATTTGAGTGAATTCCTTGCCGAATATTCGAGCAGTGACCGTTTTACCGGTGCCGATACCGCCCACCACGAGGGCTTTATGGCTTATCGTCCCAGGCGTTAGGAGCATTGGCTTGAATATGTTCGCAAGCGTTTTCAGCTCGTTTTCCCTGTGTGGGAGGGAGTTCGGTAAGTACTCAGGGTACAACTTCTCCTTACTCTTAAACAGTGATACCCTATTCAATTCACTTTCAATTATGTTACGAACGTCACTCAACACTTTCACCAAACTCAAGTCCACTTAATTCTCCGCCGTAATACTATATTAATCTTACATGTCTGGTTGCTGGTAAATGCTTAAACCAGCCGTTGAAGGATTTTAACATACGAGAAAACTTTAGTTGAGGTATGAGAAGTTACTTCCTCCTAGGCCTCGCACCCTTAGCTCTCTCAACTTTAGCGGGCTTTACCGGTGGCTTAGCGTAGGTGGTCTTAATTTCGTTGATCCTTTCCTCAAGCTCCCTCTTCAGCCTATCAGCTATGAATCTGCCTGTAAAGTAGTCAGCCTTGACAGCTATTGCCAACTTAGTGGCTAAGGATCTCGCTATCTTCCCTCTTTGCCATCTAGGCGCCTTATGAATCTCGGGGTACTGGAAAATGACCCCGTGCTTAGGTGGTTTACCACCGGTCCTCAGGGCTCTGAATAAAGCTTTCTCAGCGCCTAACACCTGTATGGTGCTGGCAGGCAGCTTAGCTAAGGTTTCCAGGCTGCCAGTTAGGCTCAGCAGCCTAGCACCTAGTAAGGGTCCTACGAGTTCGGTGGTGTTGGGCGCTACTTCCTTCATAACGGAACTTAAGTAGGTGGTTAACCCTTCACGCAGTTTGTCCAGCTCTAACATTATGTTGGCCAAGGTCTGTATGGGCTCTATGTCATGGTTTGAGAGTTCGGCCCCCATGCTCTTTCCTGAGACACTTATTATGCGTTTTATCCTGCCTTCACCGAATCCTAATTTCCTCAAACCTTTCTCGTCTATGTAGTCCCTGCTACCCAACTCGGCTACTATCTTAGCGTAGTCTACATGTTCCTTAACTATGTCATCTAGCTCGGGGAAGTGGATGCTGTACCACTCCCTAAGCCTTGAGGCGAACAGGTTAAATACCTTGTCTATGTCGTCTATAGCTCTGATGGCCTGAACCGCCAACAAATCCCTCTTCTGAGATACCTTCCTTAACTTACTCCTGGTTATGCTCAGTGATATGGTGTGTAGGAACTCGCTGTATTCATCCTCAGATTTTATGAAGCCCAGCTCAACGAGGTGTTTGGGCAGTTCGTTTCTGAACCTTAGTAAGACCTCGTTATCATGTTCTAACACTGCTTTAAGTCCCGCACTGTTTAAGTACTTGACACAGCTTTCAACATCTACGACAACCTCTAAGTCCTTACCGTAGGTGCTTACTAACTCATCAACCAGTTTAAGGAACTCCCCCGTCGGTTGTTCGTCTTCAAGTTTTAAAGCCCTTTCAACTAACTTATTGATCTCGTTAGGTGCTACAACCTTATGTATGATGTTGCCCTCGGAGTTTAAGGCAAACGCACCCACTATGACGTCGGTGAGAAACACCTTCACCGCGTTAACACCTTCGATTAACTACGCTAACGAATTTAAAAACATATTTACACCTGATTAAGTTGTTTGAGGAAGACGGGCATTAAGTTTTATATATCTTCATACTATCGTTACGTAGGTGTGTAGATGCCAACACACGGTTCGATGACTAAGGCTGGTAAGGTAAGGAGTGCAACACCTAAAATACCTCCCAAACCCAGGAGGAACTTAGTCCCGAGGATTAGGAATAGAAGGGAGTTTTGGATTAGGAAGAGAAAGGAATCCGGGCTACCAGTGCCTACGGTCGTCCCACCGTCTTCAGTGCCTAGGAAGAGTAAGTAGTGTGGTAAGACCTTAGATCCCTAGGTGGTATTACGGCTGCAGATCTAAGGCCAGGAGACCTAGTCAGGATTATTAAGGATGGTCAGGTAATTGAAGGAGTTGTAATGCCCTCGACGGAGCTGAGTTCTAAGGACGGCGTAGTTGTTGTAAAGTTGGCTAATGGGTATAACGTGGGGATTTCACTCACAAATTCACGTATAGAAGTAATCAGTGAGAACTACATTAAAGTGGGTGTTTCTGAAGGGGGACGTGTTGAGACACGTGTTAAGGGCCTTACAGAGAAGTTGATCTCGATAGTAAGCACCGGCGGCACCATAATAAGTAAAGTGGAGTATGAGACAGGTGCTGTCCGACCCGCACTAACCGCTGATGACTTAATGGACTTCGTTCCGGAACTCAAGGAGTTAGGCAGCATTGAAGTGGTGGACCTCTACAGACTTCTAAGCGAGAACATGACCCCGGAGCATTGGACATCAATATCTAGAGCGGTCTGGAGTAAAATAGTTGGGGGTGCTGATGCTGTGATAGTTGCACACGGTACTGACACAATGTCCTACACTTCCTCAGCCCTGGCATTCGCCTTAAGGAACCTCCCCCTCCCCATAGTCTTAGTGGGTTCCCAGCGGAGTAGTGATAGACCCAGCTCCGACTCGGCGTTGAACTTGATAGCTTCAGCCATCATAGCACTTAACGCTCCCTTCGGGGAGGTAGTCGTAGCCATGCATGGGAGCATATCCGATAGCTATGTCTTGGCGCATAGGGGTGTGAAGGTCAGGAAAATGCACTCCAGTAGGAGGGATGCGTTTCAATCGATAAATGACATACCCTTAGCCAAGGTCGTCTTCCCTGATAAGAAGGTCGTCATGATTAACAACAGATACTTGAGGAGGTGTAGGAAGGAAGACCTAATCCTAGCCCCCAACTTTGAGAGGAGGGTGGCAATCGTTAAGGCGTATCCGGGAATAAGCCCTGAGATAATAGATTACTTAGTTGATAAAGGGTTTAAGGGAATAGTTCTGGAGGGTACTGGCTTAGGCCACATAAACGACTCATGTATAGCCTTTGTGAAGAGAGCGGTTGATGAAGGAGTAATCGTTGCGATGGCAACTCAAACAATATTCGGTAGGGTTAACATGAACGTCTACACCACGGGTAGGAAGCTCTTAATGGCGGGGGTCCTACCAGCTTCTGACATGTTGGCTGAGACAGCTTACGTAAAGCTATCATGGTTGCTGGCAAACTTCAACGACTTATCTGAGGTCAGAAAGTTGTTCAGAACTAACTTGGTCTATGAAATGAACGAGGCACACGATGATTACGTTTACCCAAGGTGGTGTCATGGAGATTGACTACAGCAGTGTGGGGCTTCAGGTAGGTTTAGAGATCCATCAGCAGTTAGACACCTACACTAAGTTATTCTGCAAATGTCCTACGAAGCTCTTCGAAGGTCCGGAAGGGGATGTTATTAAGGTGGAGAGGTACTTACGCGTCGCTCGCAGTGAGACCGGGGAGATAGACCCAGCCGCACTCTACGAGTACATGAAGGGGAGGAAGATTATTTACTTAGCACCTAAAGGACATGTGTGCACTGTTGAGCTTGATGAGGAACCTCCCCATGAGTTAAATAGGGAGGCGTTAAGCATAGCTATAGGTGTTTCACTCGGACTTAAGTCTAAGATAGTCGATGAAGTCTATGTGATGAGGAAGATCGTTGTGGACGGCTCAAATACGACAGGATTTCAGAGAACTGCTATCGTGGCGTTAGGTGGTGAGTTACCGGATGAGGACGGCGTTGTGAGGATTCAAACCATATGCTTGGAGGAGGACGCCGCTAGGAAGGTGGAGGAGTCTAGGGATTCCGTGGTGTACAACTTAGACCGCTTGGGTATACCACTCATAGAGATCTCAACCGCACCTGATATTAGGAGTCCTGAGCAGGCGCTCAGAGTTGCTTCTAAGATAGGCTTAATGCTCAGACTCACTGGCAAGGCTAAGAGGGGTTTAGGGACCATCAGGCAGGACATCAACGTATCCATTAAGGGAGGAGCGAAGATCGAGATCAAGGGCATACAGAACCTTGAAATGATCGACAAAGTTGTGAAATACGAGGTCATGAGGCAACTGAACCTCCTGAAAATCAGGGACGAAATCTCTTTGAGGGGTATCAAGGAGGATGATGTGGACGGCGTCGTTGAAGTCACATCAGTTTTCAGAAACTCCAAGAGCAAGCTGATAACAAACAACTTAAAGGAAGGTAATAAAGTCTACGCATGTGTTTTGAAAGGTTTTAAGGGGTTGTTGAAGTTTGAGGTGCAGCCGGGCAGGCGGTTCGGTACTGAGTTAGCTGACTACGCACGTGAGTGGGGAGGGGTTGCAGGTATAATACACACCGACGAGTTGCCCGGGTATGGCATAGGCGCTGATGAGGTTAGGGAGCTTTACAGATTTTTGGGTGCTGATGAGGGGAGGGATGCGGTAGTGATTGTAATGGGACCTGAAAGTAGGTGTATTAAGGCTGTGAACGCGGTCGTACATAGGGTTAAGGAAGCTTTCCGCGGAGTACCCAGGGAGACTAGGGTAGCCAACGATGATGGAACCACCAGGTACGTGAGGCCGCAGCCCGGTGCTGCGAGGATGTATCCTGAGACAGATGTACCGCCGGTGAGGGTTGACGAAGACCTGATTAGGGAGGCGATGAAGTACGTTCCAAGAGACCCCAATGACGTGTACGAAGAACTGGTCGGTAAGTACTTGCTGAGTCCTGAACTCAGTAAGCAATTACTCAGAAGTCCGTACATCATTCACTTCTACGACTTTGTGAAAGAATTTTCAAGTGATGAAATAACACCGCATTACATAGCGTCCCTTCTGACGGTACAGCTTAAAGGACTTAAGGCGGAGGGGGTTCCCGTAGAGAGGATAACGGCCGCCATCATCAGGGAGGTCTTAGCGCGGTTGAAGGATGGTTTGGTTTCTAAGGATGGGGTGGTTGAAGTATTGCGCGAGTACGCATTAGATCCTGGCAAGTCCATTGACGAATTAGTGAGGAAGTACGTGAAGAAGGACGAACAGGAAGTAATTAAATTAATAACTAAGATAATTGAGTCTAACCGAGAGGAGTTAATTAAGAGGAAGGATAAGGCGTTCAACATAGCTATGGGTCTAGCTATGAAGGAGTTACGCGGTAAGGTTGACGGTAAGTTAGTGGCTGACTTAGTTAGGGAACTACTCAATAAGTTGCTGGGGATATGAGTGGATTAAGTGTTTGTTAGGTTAAAAAGTGCTTTCATTTAGTCAGAGGCTTCTATGAATATAATGTTTTCAGACGGTATGCCGAACTCGTTTATCAGTATGTTCCTCACTTTAACCCTATGGTCGCCTTGGAGCTCGACATGGCCGTCCTTTACCGTCCCACCAGTAGCTAACTTACTCTTAAGGTGTGATGCGATCTTCCACAAATCAAATACTGTTTGGTCCAGCCCCTCAATAACTGTTACTTCCTTGCCGAACTTCCGCTTCTCAACCTTGATTTTCACAACCTGTTGCTCAGCACCTAATTGGACGCATAACTCTGGAGGTAACCCACCACATAAAGCCTCTATATCAACTTTATCGTTTCTTCCTTTCATCTCACACCCTTACAGTTAGGAACTTCGTCATTGACGTTAATAAACTTTTACACTTTCAATATCGCTTAGCAGTTATAGCAGTTAATTAACTCCGCAGCTGAACCACTCCGATCCTCCGGAACTGAATGAAGTGTTATTCGGCCTTAACCCTCTTCCAGACATCTTTCCTAATTTTAACTATTACCCTTGATGAGCAGTAAGGACAACTTATTCTCTCGATCAGTTCTATCTCTTTGCTAGAGAAAGTCCTTCCGCACATCCAACATTTGTACATTATTTCCCCACTCATACATCGCTCACTACTAACATAAGAGGTGTTCAGGATTTTTAAAAACTATTAATTAGTCGAACAACGCATATTAAAGCTTTAAAATCCTAATACGGTAGTAAATATTAAGAGTCATAGCGCCGGGGTAGCTCAGCCAGGTAGAGCGCCGGGCTGTTAACCCGGTGGTCGGAGGTTCGAGTCCTCCCCCCGGCGCCACCCTCGCGCGCCACAGAGCGCATTGTAGGGTTATCGCCACCTCCTCAGTTTCTACGGCTTCGGAACTCTGGGGTTGGTGAAACTATCCGTTGAGGAGGTAGTTTGCAACTTCTTTGGAGTATTTGCCAAGGAGTTTAATCCTACTTAGCTTCATCAAGTACTCATTCCAGTCAATTCCTAGTTTCCGCTTCCAAGCCTCGTACCTCTGCTTTATGTTCTGGTAGGCAATTAAGTGGGGCTCACATAAGGGTATGTCGTCAATGATGCCGTAGCCGTATTTCCCACATATCCGGCATTTTATTTCATTACTCACGCCTAGGGCTTTGAAGACATCCCCACTTCCCCCCTTATGTACGGCTTCCTTAAAATCGTCTAACTTTTTCTTAAGTATTTGTTTGGCCTCTGAAATCACTGACGACCTGGTAACACTTCCTTTAATGATGTTGTTTAGAAGTGCTTCGAACTTTCTAGTTAGCTCAACGCTTACTAGGTCCGTGAAGAAATTGTTTAGAACCTTAACTACCTGCAGCCCAATGTCAGTTACCTCTACATGCTTGGAGGAGGTCTTCAAGTAATTTCTCTTGAATAAGTTTTCTATGATTTCAGCTCTAGTGGCCTCAGTACCTATTCCAACGGACTCCATCCACTTAAGCATTGATGTCTTCGTATATCCTTGGGGTGGTCTGGTGTAGGTGTTCAATACCCTAACTTCAACCACCTCAACCATGTCTCCGGATTTAAGCCTGGGAACTTCCTTTGAGGCCCACCTTACGAACGGGTAGTACTTCAGCCAACCAGCACTCAATACCTTAGAACCACTCAATGAGAACCTGAAGGAGTCAAAGACGAAGACGTTCCTAACCCTCCTTACGTGCGCCGGTTCGGCGAAGGACGACAAATACCTCCTTACTATTAAATCGTAAACCTTAAGTGCTTCAACCTTCACGTTCCTAGGAGGCATGTAGCCTGTTGGGTATATAGCTGGGTGGGCGGGGTCGTCTTTCTCACCCATGGTGGGGGTTAGCACATCTTTGGAAAGTAACTCCTTGGCTAGTTCACTATACTCCTTAATCCTACTGAGATTGGATATGATCTCCCTATTGTTTAAGGTGCTGGGGAGCCTCTGACTGTTGGTTCTTGGGTAACTGATGAGTGACTCTAAGTACAACTCTTCGGCCACTGAGAGGGTTTTAGACGGTGAATATCCGTAAACCCTCGACGCCTCGTATTGAAGGTCTGGTAGATTGAATGGTGGTGGAGGACTTATATACATGTCCCGTGCCTCAGACTCAGCAACCTCTAACTGCCTAACCCTCCTCATACGTTCCGCCACTAACTTAGGTAGGTCAGCATCGTCGAATTGGTCAAATAGGTTCTCAAGTACGTAGTTCTTACCGTTAATACTTACCTTAACCCTTAATGAGAACTTCACGTCAGGTACGAAAGTACTTATGTTTAAGGAGTTGTTGGCGACTTCAACTAGCGTTGGTGATTGAACCCTCCCAGCACTTAAGATGTATCTCCTTCCGTACGCCCTCTCAAAGACATCCGACAGAGCCCTGCTGACGTTTATACCCCATAGCCAGTCGAGTTCATGCCTACATAAACCTGCTTCAACCATCTCCCAATCAAGGGACTTTAAGTTGTTGTACGCCTGACTTAGCTCATCTAAGGTTAGGCTGGAAAACTTCATTCTCTTAGCCTTCTTAGGGTCCCCGAAATTAGATATGATCATGTAACCTATTACAGACCCCTCTATATCGTAGTCACACGCATTGACGTACTCTGAAGCGTCCTTGAAGAGCCTATCCATCAGTTTGAAGTAATTCACCAAGAACTTCGCTTCGCGGTCCTCAACCCATCTAGGTACCCACCTATAATTGAATACTGGGTAGCTGTTTTCATTAGTTGAGAGTGTGAAGAGGTGTCCTGCACTACCCACCACAACAACTGTCTTACCGCCCACCTTCCCAACCCAATAAGGAACCCCGAACTCTTTGTATTTCCTATTCAACCCTAAAGCCGCGGCTATCTTAGCAGCAGCCCTAGGCTTCTCAGCAACTACGACTGTGTGTCCCTTAAGTTCTACCTCCATGATCGCAACCTACGCAGTAGGTAAGGGTGCTGAGAGGAGTAGGAGTACGGTGTAAATGAGGGCGACCTTAATCTTAGTGGCTTTAGCTACAGGGGTGTCAAGCATGTTAGCTGACCCAATATGGGGCCTTAGCCCCGATATAAGTAGTGCTATGATGGAGAATACCCCCAACCAGATGAGGGTACCTCCGAAGAATACCGTAGCGGCTAGTGAGACGGCCACCATCGCTAACGCGGTTAGCATACTTATAGCAAAATGCGTTTTAACCGATGTTATCCCCCTAACCACATGCCCACCGTCTAACTGCCCGATTGGGAGGAGGTTGATAAAATGTATTATGATCATTATCAGCGATGCGTAAGCTGCTGGATTAAGTACCGTTACTAGTTCCGCGTTAGAGATCGCCGTGACGAAGTTCATGATGAGGTAGGCTGAGATTGGGACCACCTCCACGTACCTCAGCGAGCCCTCACTTAAGGCATTTAAGACCATCTCCACCGGGAGCTTAGGTGAAAGTGAGTAACTGATGGTGAAGAAAGTTAGTGATGTGACAAACCCTATGAGAGGTCCTGAAACCCCCAGTCTCAGCAAACACGTCAGGTTCTTCGGCAAGAAGTTCATCCTAACTATAGCGCCGAAAGTGCCTAGTGGTGAGAGCAGTGGTGCCGGGATGAAGACAGGGTAAGATGCGGGTATGTTAGACCCCTTGATCACGAACCAATGTCCCACCTCATGCATTACTAGGGGTATGAGAACGCTTAACGTGAAAAGGAACACCTCATATATGATGTAGCCGTAACCAAACTCACAGCCCGTAATCATAGTTAGGTTGATGCAGAAGTTATTAGCTATAAAGTAGCCGGTCATTAAAACTGAAATCAGTGTTAGGCCGAATAGTGCTAGTGGGATCCTGTACTTGTTAGTGGGGGTTTTCCTGCCGTTTATAACCCTCAAAACCGTTACATTGCCAGCGCTATACAGCATTGGATAGTAATCCAACATAACCAACTCGTCGTACAACTTATTGAAAGAATCGCCTATGTCCCCCGTACTGGAGATAACCACATATTCAATGAATGCCTCGTTTCTAAAGCTCTCAGCGACATTGAAGAACTTGTTTACGATTGAGGTAGGCTCTGACGCACCATTCATGACGTTACCCAAGATATGGGTCACCGTTCGGTTTAGGAGGTTGAACCTTCCGCAGTCCTGTAGAATTTCTCCTCAAGCTCTAAAAGTTTTTTAAGTGGTATTAACTCCTTCTCACCATTAGGCATAACCCTAATTACCGTTATCGGAAGAACACCCCTTTTGAGCTCCTCAATAGCTATTATGACATTATCCTTAGGGAGTTCGCTTATGTCGATCAGGGGAGGGGCCCCAAGGGATAGCTGGAGCGCCCTCGCACTGATTATACGTGCCTTCTCATATCTTGTCGGCTTCGGTGGCCCGACCTTAATTCCCGCAAGATCTCTCAATCTCTCTAACACTCTCTGCATCCACTTAACACCGCGAGTAGAGAATCTATCTTAAGGGTAAAAAATGTTTGTTATTCCTTGAGTTCAACGGTCCGTTGATTGGGAATCGTTGGGTCGTCAGTCAAAATCGAACTTACCTTTTTCTTCTTCGCCGCCTTCTCCTCCTTTACCGCCTTTACCCTCCTCCTTCTTCATGGGCGAAGCCGCTATTATGTCGTCGACTTTGAGTATTGCTGCCGCCGCCTCAGCCGACGCCTTAATCACTTGCTTCTTAACTATGACTGGCTCAGCTACGTTGATGAGCAACGCATCTTCAACGACCTTACCCTTCAGCACGTCAATACCGGCGTATATCTTACCATCGGCGTGCAGCTTCCTCAACTCCATGAGGGTTTCCAACGTATCAATACCAGCAGTTGATGCCAGCACGATGGCTATTTCCTCTAAGGCATCTGCAAACGATTGAATTGCTAGTTGTTCTTTACCACCAACACTTTCAGCGTACTTTCTCAACCTAAACGCTATCTCTATCTCCGGTGCGCCGCCTCCTGGGACCAACTTAGGATCTCTTAAGATGTTCCTCATAGTGTGTAGTGCGTCGTTTAGGCTTCTCTCGGCTTCATCTATTATCATGTCGTTAGCTCCTCTTACAAGGATCGTCACGGCCTTGGGATTCTTACAGCCTTCCACGAAGACCATCTTATCGTTGCCAACCCTCCTCTCCTCTACTAGTTCAGCGTATCCTAAGTCCTTCTCACTGAGGTCTCTTATGCTCGTAACTATCCTGCCTCCAGTTGCTCTCTCCAACTTCTCCATGTCCGACCTCTTAACCCTCCTCACTGCTAGGATCCCCTTCTTAGCTAGGAAGTGTTGGGCTACGTCATCAATACCCTTCTGACATATGACCACGTTAGCACCGACAGCAGCCAACTTATCAACCATGTCCCTGAGGATGTTCTCCTTCTCCTCAATAAATCTCCTCATCTGGAGTGGGTCACTTATCCTTATCTCAGCATCTATCTCAGGTTTCTCTATCTCTAAAGGTGCGTCGATTAAGGCGATCTTAGCCCTCTCAACCCTCTTAGGCATGCCTGGATGCACTACTTCCTTATCCAAGACCACACCGTAAACCAACTGAGAATCAGCTAACGAAGCACCCTTCTTCTTCTCAATCTTAACGTTATCCAACCTCACCTCGTAGAGTCCCTCACCCTTCTTTTCGGAAGCCACCACGGCAGCAGTTATCACCATATCGATGAGCCTCTCAATAATGTCGGGTGTTGCTAGGTACTTGCTAGCTAGAGTTGTGTGAAGAACTTTAACTAGTTCCGGCTTAACTTTAGCTAAGCCTTCAGGTGTCTCAATACAGCTTACATCTAACTTGATAGCTATCTCATCAAGTATTTCTAAAGCCTTAGCAGCAGCTTTCTTATAGCCTTCAATGATTATCGTCGGGTGGATGTTTTGGTCAAGTAAGGACTCCGCCCTGCTCAACAACGCGCCTGCTAAAACTACCGCTGATGTAGTGCCGTCACCCACTTCAGCGTCAACAGCCTTAGCGGTTTCGACTAATAGCTTAGCCGCTGGGTGTTGGACCTCCATCTCCTTAACTATGGAGGCACCATCGTTAGTTACTGTTATGTCTCCGAAGCTGTCGACAAGCATCTTATCAAGTCCTTTAGGACCTAAGCTGGTCTTCAAAACCTCAGCCAAAGCCCTAGCCGCTATTATGTTATTCCTCAAAGCATCCCTACCCTGAGTCCTTGACGTACCCTCCTTTAATATCACGACAGGTATCCCATATAGTGCAGTCATACTCTAATCCCTTGAATTCTATTTCAGTGACTTCTATATAAGCTTTAATGAACGTCCCAGCTAACCGAACAAACACCCACACGAGACTTGATACAGCACTGATACTGCAAACGAATAGCATTAAAAGCCCATTGAAAGGTAATTCCCTCGGTGATGCTGTGAGGTTAGACCTAGAAGCAATTATGAGGGTCTACGAAGAACGTATAGACTCGGGAGACGTGGATAATGGCAACTTATTCATAGCGCTCCTCACGGGCTTTCTGGCATTCGTTAAGTACCATGGAGTGGTTGATGAGGCCGCAGTCTCCGAATTTGCGAGGGAGCTGAGGATTAGACTTATTGAAGGCCCGGATTATTTAAATCCATACGTCATGGAATTACTTGGGATTTTAGAGGAGGAGGTTGATGAGAACTCCTTCTACGAATTAATAACTAAGTTGAGAGCCTTACTTAGGGAGGAGCGACTTGACAGACTTGAGGTCTGAGTTAGGGCTCCTATGCACTTCATGCGGTAGGAGGAGGGCTACGTACTTAAGGAGGATGTCAGGGGAAAGGCTGTGTGGTTTATGTTTTGAGAGGGCTCTAGTCAGAACTGTTAAGAGGGCTTTAAGGTATGTGAAAGAATTACGTCCTGGTGTGAGTGTAGCATCCCTCATAATTCCTGAGAGGCTTATAACGAGTCTTACAATGCTTTACCTCTTAAATAAGATTGAGAGGAAATACGGCTGCAGGGTCCTACCTTTAGCGTTCAGCACGAAGGGGTACAGGGAATTAATTGAGGATGTTGGTGAGTTAATCGTTAAAGGTAAGATGGGATTTGAGGGTACTTCGTTGGAAGTAGTGGAGGTTTATGGCGGCCTCAAAGACACAGCATGTGAAATACTTAACTACTATCTAAAGGTCTTACATGCTGAGATGGGTGGAAATATCCCCGTAGTAGCCGTCCCCCTCACTTTAAACGACGTAAATGAGATAGTCATCAAATCACTACTGGACGGTGATTTAGGTCCCGCACTACTACAACCATCATTTAAGAAGGGGGATGTAACTTACGTAATACCTTTTTACAGCGTCCCGACCTACGAGGTGTATGCGTTCTCCTATGTTAGAGGGATCTACGACCTAACGTTGGATGGGGTTATCACGGAAGTGACGTACGGTGAAGGGTGCTCGAGCAACGATTATGCTCTTATTAAGGAATTGGTCAGAGACCTCAGCTACAACAACCCAGAGCTAAGCCAAACGTTGTTGAAAACGGTTAACAGCTTACTGAGGAGGTATGTCACGCCTTAAGTTACTGGCCTAAAGGTAAGTCTGACACCGTGCTGCTGTAACACGCTCTTCATACTAACCTTCAAGACGTAGTAGTCTACCTGTATGTCCCTGAAGCAGTCCTCCTGCTCCAACACGTTCTTCCCCTTAAAGTATAGCCTTATCAGTGGTAACGTATTTATTCCCTCATCTCCCTTGAACTCGGCGTCGACGGACACCGCATCAACCTCAAACACCGCGAAGTCTACTAGGTGTCCAATCCTCGACTCAAGCTTTTGAAGAAGGTTGGTTACGTAGTTCTTAGTCGCTGCGTCTCGATCCACGAACCCAACAAGCACTATGTCATTTATCGAAATCAGTTTCCTGAGCTCGTCAGCACTGTTAAGTACTTTCAAGACCTACTCCTTCCTCACATAGTTCTCTGTAAATGTCCCTAATTAACGTTCTCTCACTGCTGTCTAACATCACCTCCACGTCAATTCCCTCATCCCTCAAATCCTTAGGGTGCTTAATCCCATTACCGTTAACCACCAAATAATCATATCTAGTCAGCTCCCTCAGCTCATCACACTGCAGCGACCGTAGGTAATTCTTAAGCAGATCCTTAAAACCTAAAAACTCTTTCAAGGACTTCTCGCTGACCACGTTGCCGCATACCAAGCAATGCATGTCCTTAGTCAGTGAGTTGAATAAGCACTTCGGGCACGTAATGGGTAATGTCCGAGACCTTTGCTCCATCCAAGCAATCCTCCATAACATCCTGAGAAGTGGTAGTACATCCTCTCTGCCCAACCTAATCACCTCCCTGTAGAGCCTCGGCGCAACACTTAGAATAGCCCTGTCCACGTTGCTGACCACGAAGTCAACGTGTTCAGGACTCAACTCCTCCCTAATGTTCAGCAGTGCTAGAGCCATGAGCGGGTAGATGTTATCTGAATACCTCCTAAACCTCTTAGCAATTGTTTGGACGTCCGGCCTCGAAGTCGGGGACCCGTAGAGCAACTCCACGGGATGCCTGAGTAACTCCAAATATTCCTCCCTACTTAAGCCTAGGTAGTCCAGACCTAAGGAGTTCACTAACTCGTCAACGTTCTTCTCAAGCCAGGAATCTATGTCAACTTCTTTCTTGGCCTTACTCACACCTCTACTCCTAGCCCCCGCCGTCTCTTTAATCACCTCCTTACCCTCGCTAACCTCACCCCCGCCCTTCGCACCTTTATCTTTTCTCTTTTTAGTCACTTCAATCCCTGCGAAGACCGGGTGAGGATGTTTCAGCACAGTACGAGGAGTTTTGACCACGCCAATTTAGGAAGCAGTTGTAAAACATGTTATCAGTAAACCGACCCATCATCATCTTACCATTGTTCAGGCCCGGTTTCAAACATCATCGACCTTAAAACATACTAACCTGTTCATTAATTATCATTTCGGTAAGTCTGGTTATTTTATTTAACTCGCTCCTAACTATCTCCTCAACATCAGAACTAACTGCCCGGAAGTTGGCGCTATCATCAACTATTAGCTTAACCACCGCCACTAAGGGTTCACTGATAGGCTTACCGATCTGACTCAATATTTCCATGTAAACCTCCCTAACTTTGGGTACTTCCTTAATTACTTTATCGCATAGGTACTTGGCCAGGATGTTGTATAGTTTACCGACGTGACTTACTGGGTTCTTACCCGCGGTTGCTTCAAGACTCATAGGCCTCAGAGGCGTTATCAAGCCGTTGACCCTATTACCTCTGCCGGTAGCTCCATCATCTCCGTGCTCCGCCGAAGTTCCGGTCACTGAGAGGTATACAATTCCCTTCTCGGGGTTATCAGCGGTATTGACATATACGTCCACATCATACCCTACCGCTACCTTAGCAGCTAGGTCTGCCACCCTATTAACTATTTCCTCCTTAACCGACAGGTAGTGATCCAAGTCAGGTGTTAGACTCGATATGATGGCCGCAGCTATCGTTAACTTGATCTTATTGCCGACACGTAAACCCATGACCTTAACATCTTCCCCTACTTCCGGTAATGGCTTCTTCACGTCTCCGCTGTTCAAGTATCTCTCAACGTTATAGACTAATTTCTCAAGAGTTGAAAGTGGTGCGTAACTAACTCCGAAGCTGGTGTCGTTGGAGAGAGGTGTTGATTTAAGCCCCAGCTTATACGTTTGTGTTAAGTCTGCACTACCACTCCTGATTTTATAGTCCACCACAACATGCTTCTCAGGGTCTAAGAACCTGAAATTCCTCCTTACCCAGTCCTTAACAGCTTCAATAACTATAGTCCCCACAGGTACGTACTCCATAGAATTTCCATCACCTATAACGACTTCAGTGCCCCTACCAGCAACGACTATGTAGATGGGGTGTAATACTTCGCCGCCTCCGAACTTAGGGGCTGATTGCCCACCCACTAAGAGTACCTTATCTAAATTATGGTGAAGTATCACACCATACTTCTTGAGGTAGTACTTGGATAAAGCAACGCTTGAAGCTTCAGCCACGGCGTCAGCTATATAGTCCGGATGCCCTAAACCCTTCCTCTCAACCAATTCAACGTTTTGCTCCTCCACCGGCACGAATCTCAGTTCTTCAATCACTATGTTCGTCGACATATTCCCTCCCTGTAGATTGGTCGTGTGTGCCATTATTAATTTTAATAAACAACTAACGTCAAGAATATTACTATCAGTAATATAATTGATGCCTGCAAACATCTCAGCAGACGCAATGTAGGTATTGCTACTCGGATCCGTAATCAATTGCTATGTACAGTATCTGGCTACCCCTTATGAAGACAGTGCCATATTTGGCTATGGGGGATTTCCCACCATCAGAGTACTCCATGCACTCGTTAAGGACAACATTCATCGTCAAATCAACCATAACTAGTTTGCCGATGTATTCGTAGCCATCTTTGACCTTAACCAGTACGTTCTTATTTATAGCGGTCTTCAAGGTCCTAAACGGGTTATCGACTTTAGTGACCCCCATTAACCTGCTACCCTCAAAGAATAGCATCTCGCGTTTTTAAATTTATAAGTTTCTCCGCAGGTAGTCCTCCGTGCGAACGTCATTAGACTCACCCCCTCGCTGTCGAATTGTTTGAACGGTAGCGGATAATTGTAACAAGATTATTAACCGCAATTGCGTAGGTTCAGTCGGGTTTGACTTACAGGGGTAATTCGGGTTGAGTGACAGATGTGACGTGATAGTGGGGTTAGACGTTGTTACATCTGGCGCGAAATTAAGTGACTACTCATATGCCCTGGCAGTGTTAAGGAATGATGAACTCACGACTTATGAGTGCGTGAGTTTGAGCAGGCTTATAAGGCTTTTATGGGAACTCAGACCTAAATGGATAGCTTTAGATAACATCATGGAACTAGGTGGGAGTAAGAGGAACCTCATCAGGATCCTCCGCCTACTACCCCCCGAGAGCAAGGTAGTCCAAGTAACTTTAAACAACAACGAGTTAGTAGATTTACGCAAGCTAGCTCTTAAAACTGGCCTACAACTCGAGCAGGGTAAGTTACCGCCCCAGAAAACGGCCGAGGTCTTAGCAATACTCTCCACTAAGGGCTACGGTACGGTGTTGAAGCTGTTTGAGGATAAGGTTAGGGTCGTTATAAGCAGGGGGAAAGTTCCAGGGCCAGGGGGTTCTAGCTCCGATAGGTTTAAGAGGGGCTTGAGGGCTTCGGTATTAAGCGCTACTAAGAAGTTTAAGGAGGAGCTGGATAAGAGGGGTTTGGACTACGACCTAACTTTCAGGAAGAGTGAGGGAGGTATTGACCGAGCGTTATTCACGGTGTACTCGCCGTGGCATGAACTCAGCGAAGTAGTTAAGTCTGTGAAGGGTTATGACGTCAGCATAAAGGTTAAGCCGGTGATTAGGAAGAAGTTCATAGACTTAATGTTCAACGATGCCCGTGGTGATAGGTTCCTCATAGTAGGGGTGGATCCGGGTATTGAGACGGGGCTAGCGATAATTGACTTAGATCTCAGACCCCTAGTTCTTACCAGTGGTAAGAACTTAGATAGGGAGAAAATAATTCAGATAGTCCTTAAGCATGGTACGCCCGTCCTAGTCGCCACTGATAAAAACCCCCCTCCCGAGATGGTTGAGAAGCTCGCAGCCAACTTAAACGCCATGTTGTACTATCCGCCAAGGAGTCTTAGCAGTAGTGAGAAGGATGCGTTGGTTTACGATTACCTGGCGATGTACGGGATAAGCACGAGAACAACACATGAAAGGGATTCCTTAGCTTCATGTATAAAGGCGTATAAGGAGTTCGAGGATAAGATCAGGCAACTCACCTCAAAGCTTAATGAGATAGGGTTACCGGTCCCGAAGTTGCAGAAGTATAAAGCCGAGATAATTAAGGGTAGGAGCATTGCGGACGTGATCGAGGACGTAATAAGTACTTACATCAGCAAGGAGAGTACCTATAGCAGGGATAGCCTAGTGCGTGTCATTAAGTTGTTGGCTAATGAGGAGATCGATAGGAAGGATAGGGAACTTCTAAGTCAGATTGAGAGGGTATCTAAGGAACGTGACATGCTTAAGGGGCGGATTAAGGAATTAGAGAAGAGGCTTTCTGAGTTGGAGACGGAGTTGACCTTGAGGGCCGTGGAGTTTGACGCTGAAGTAGCTAGGGACAGGGAGGTCTCGGAGTTGAAGCACAGGTTGAGGAAACTCAACGACCATGTAGGTAAATTGGAGGGGCAGTTGTTAGATGCTACTAAGCTCCTAGACCGCTATAGGAACTTATTTAACTCTCTATTCACCGGTAATTACGTATTGGTCAGGCGTCTCCGCACGCTTACGGCGGATGAGCTGACTAGATCGACTCAGGAATTAGGTGCGTTACGTGAGGATGAGGTAGTGTTCGTGGATGAGCTACGTGATGTCGGGGAAGTTGTCGTTAAGACTGCCAAGAATTTGAGGTTGAAGTTTGTGATTCATAAATCCGTGGAAATACCTCCACGCATTATGGAAATGTATGAGTTAGTTGTTCATCAATGTGACGGATTCGTGGAGGTAAACGATGCGTTAGTGTTAGTTCCCGCATCAACTGTGACGGAGTTACGGAGGATTGAGGAGGAGATGCGTAGGAAAAGTAGGGGTAAACTCGAGGTAGATTATGAGAAGCTCCTAAACATAGTGAGGGAGTATAGGAGCGGTAGGTCTGTTAAAGTGGCCGAGAGTTAAACCTACCGAAATCAAGTAGTTTGATATTGATTTAGACGTGCCTGAAGTGGTTAGAATCTGAGGCGGCAACCGCTTAAGAAAGCAACCTACGTGCGATGAGGGAGAGGTAACCTACTGCAGGGATCTTGAGTGGTAGGCCGTTTATCTCTAAGACTTTGCCCACAACCCTATGAGTCGGCACACCAACCAATTCAAATTCCTGATAATCAGGTAACGCGTTGTTATCCCCCTTAGTTACGTAGTACAGTTGGTTGCTCACATTAAGTATTTCGATGACTCTGTGAATTACAAACCCGCCTCCTAATTTCTTCCTGTATATGATCACATCACCTACCCTGATATCGGTGGTCTTCACTATTATTACTAAGTCACCTGTCTGAAACAGCGGTTCCATGCTGGGACCTTCCACGGTCCCTAAGACAATGACTCCGAAGATGTTAAGCAGTATGACTATCAATAACAACAATGCTATGATGTCGCCCAATATCATCAGCACTTTATACCTCATCCACCTAGTCACTCTTCCAGATCGAGGTCACTCAAATCCACTTCTATTACCTGGCCCGCCCGTTTTTCCTTCCCCGACTTACCACCCTTTAAAACCTTCTTAGAAGTCCCTCCTCCGGCCTCAACTTCAACCTCGTCCCCGCCTGTCTTAATCTTACTTATAACACCCCTCCACCTATAGCCGCAATTACCACAGTTAAACGAGCCCATAACAGTTATTGTTATCCTGCCCTCTGAATCTGGTAGAGGCGATATTAGCTGCCAACTCTTTTCCGGCTTAACCTCTGAGTTACACTTGGGGCATTTAACCATTAAGTTCCCCACTATCTTCAGTAATTACGAATATAAGGTTAATTAAACCTTAATGAGTTGTCCACACCGTTACCGGCTAAGTTACCTTAAAGCTTGACCTCATTAAGACTGTTCCCGAGTTAGCATTGATTAACGATAATTCAAACTCCTCAGTATTGATGAATGCTAATGTGGGTGCCTCAGTTAAGTACCCTGAAAGAGCGCCTGGATTTAGTAGGACGGAATTCCCAACCCTTTCAATCTTAGGGGTGTGGGTGTGTCCAAACATTATTAAGTCGTAGTGTTGGCTTAACGCTAGGGAGTGGGCAAACCTCTCCGTCAGCTCTCTAGATCCATAACCATGCATCATAAGAACTCTTAGGCCGTCAATATTAACCTCTGTAGGGGGCTCGTGAATCTCACCCGATGCTCCCAAAACCTTGAGCATCAGTACTTTATCCCCGTCGTTATTCCCGAAGATACCTAAGAACCTTACGTTGGTGGTTAACAGCTTCCTCAAAGTGAATGGGGAGACATAATCACCTAAATGAACCATCAGTTCCGCATCCAGTTTAGATAAGTACGTACTCAGCTTATCTACGGCTGAGAGGTTATCGTGGGTATCTGAGATAATCACGATCCTCAACTTAGGACCCCTTAAGGAAATGAACTTAATAATAAAAAAATGGTTTTGTTTTACATACTTGGGCCGGAGTCCTGGCCGTCTAAGGTGTTTAAGCTGGGTAGTCGTCCGGAACCTTAGCTCTGAAGTACTTACCTGATTCAGGGCTCTTAAAGAGACCTATCTTAACCCCTTTCCTGCCTTTAGGCGCTAAAGTCCACACTTTCTCCGGAGCTAGCTGGACCTCTTTACCTGTTGTCGGGTCCTTAACTTTTACAGGTGCTTTCTTGGACATGGCTATATCACCATGATAGTAATGGTTAATCATTGTTTAAAGGTTATGTAAGACCTTTAAAGTACAATAATTATTATAAATAAAAAATTCCTTAAAAAATTTGAAGGATTACTTTAATAATGAATTCATGAACAACGCCAATTATCGACTAAACATGATCAGGGTTTTTAATTACATAATTAAAACATTAAAGAGTGTTAATCTGAAGTACTACACGATGTCATAAGAGTGCCATGAACTTAGCTCGAGAAGTGGCTGGAGGTGTAGTGTGGTCATTCAGAACCCAGTCACCAATCACCGTTCATAGCTTTTAACCGTCATCATCTCCTTAATTGTTTGCAGGTCGATTTAAAACTGTTGTAGTCATCACGTAAAGTTCTTCAGACAAATGCCTTAACATCATTTACTCAGTTCCGGAGGTACTCATCACTCCATTCACGTATAGCATCGCTAAGCAGCTTTAATTTTCATTAGGTCTCCATCGCAAAACATTAGTCGCTGTGGCTCAACTACCGGGCGAGGCGCTACGGATTACCGCTTTTAAGGACTTTACGTATACGTTTTAAGGCCTCCTCAACTACCTCCTGTAATCCCACTCCATGTAAAGCGCTTATGCAGTATACCGGTATTTCGCTGAAGTTTTTGTGGACTAACTCTTTTACGGCTTCAATCTTATGAGGTGCGGCGCTGTCCACCTTGTTTATTAGAACTACGATTTTATCGCTTCCGAACTCCTCCACTATGTTTGAGAGTAATTTGAGTTGGCTTCGTAACGTGTAGTAAGTTTCTAAGGGATCTATTAAGAAGAAAACTAGGTCTGCTAAGTACTTTATGGCCACGTAGGCCTTCCGCTCAATGGCGTTCAACTCATGCAGTGGCCTGTCCAGTATTCCTGGTGTGTCAACGATTTGGAGCTTAACTCCCTCAACCGTCGCATGCCCGAGAACAACCTCCTTGGTCGTGAAGGGGAATTGGGATACTTTGGGCTTCGCCGTTGAAACCTTGCCGACGAAGGTCGACTTACCTGTTTGAGGCATGCCTGCAACAACAACTGTTGGGAGGTCCTCAAAGCACGGCATCTTTGAGAGGAGGGTTACTGCGTCCCTCACCTTACCTAACTCATCATCAGACCTCCTAATTATCGACAACACCCTACCAACATACTCTCTGAAAAACTTCTTAGCCTCCCTAACGTCTAAGGATGACCTCACTTTAGTCCTATAGATGCTGGTCAGTCTATCGATCGTTCTCAGCTTCTTACGTAAGCCGTTAACGAGCTCAACGTAGTTCTCGATACCGGCTATCTTAATCGCTTCTAGGTAGAACCCATCTATTCTATATTTAGAGAGGTTTTCAAAGTTTGTTAGGAAGGCCCTCCTCAAGTAGCCATATACCCTGTCTATCTTAACCGTGTAAATGTATGAATGTCTCTTCCTCACACCCTTAGGTATCCCCACACTTAACGAACATGCCCTAAGGATATGCTCCCTAGCCTCATCGAAGGTGGGTATGTGCACGTGCCTTACTTTCTCTGGAATACATTCCTCCTCCAAACAACTTCACCGTCTCTTAAGATGGCCACAACTCTGTGAAGAGGTATTACGGTATCCCCGATGACCAACCTATCACTTAGTATTTTCACATCATCACTCAAGCTGTACTCCTTCAAACCGTTAATGCTTAACCTATCAATAACTAATACCGAGTACTTCCGCCGTTCAGACGCATCTGTCCAGTAAGCTCTATTCAATTCGTTCCTGATGGTGTTAACCCTCACCCTCTATCTCCTAACTCAACTATTTGTTAAACCTTATATTCCTGAAAAACATAATCAATCGGTTGATGTTGTATGGCATACAGGGAGATAGGGACTGGTGCCACAGCAGTTGGTATCAAGACCAACGAGGGTGTCGTTCTGGCAGCTGAGAAAAGGGTCGTGTACGGTGGCTACGTATTGAGCAGGGTGGGTAAGAAGGTATTCCTCATTAAGGGTAGGTTCGGCCTAGCATGTGCGGGTTTGTTCGCAGACATTCAAACCATAAGTAGGTTAATGAACGTTGAGATACACAGGTATGAATTGGAGACTTCAAGAACCATGAACGTTAGGACGGCGGCTAAATTACTCTCAATCATACTCTACCAGTACAAGTACATGCCTTTTCTCTCCGAAGTCATATTCGGCGGCATTGATGAGGGAGGTCCTCACATCTTCGTCATGGATCCTCTAGGCTCACTAATTGAGGACGACTACGCATCTGTAGGCACCGGCGCGCCAGTAGCTATAGGCGTCATAGAAAGCGAGTACAGGAAGGACCTGACCCTCGAGGCTGCTGAGAACTTAGCTGTTAAGGCGGTTAGATCCGCTATTTCCAGGGATGCGGTATCGGGTGATGGTGTGGACGTGGCGGTTATAAGTAGGAGCGGGTCTTATGAGAGATTCTATCAGGTGGCTTAATCACGGTAAAATACTTTGACGTGGAGAAGGCTAAGGAGATCCAGAAAGTACTAGCTAAGAGAGTTGACAGGAGTTACGTCTTAAAGGACGTTAACAGCGTTGCAGGTTTGGATGTCTCATACTCTAAGGATGTCGGGGTGGCTGCCGCAGTCTTACTGGACTTCCCAGGGTTAAATCTTAAAGAGTACGCGGTCGCAAGGGGGGTCGTGGAAGTGCCTTACATACCGGGATTACTAGCTTTCAGAGAAGCGCCGTTGATGATTAAAGCGTATGAAAAACTTGGCTGTGATGCTGACTTAATCGTAGTTGATGGTCACGGTGTTACGCATCCTAGGGGGTTCGGTGTGGCCTCACATGTGGGGTTGGTATTAGATAAGCCGACGATAGGGGTGGCTAAGAACTTACTTTACGGGTCTGTCGTGAGGTACCCAGACTCCGCAGAGTACGTAGTGGTTAACGGCAGCGTAGGTGGTATGGTATACGAACGCTTGGGTAGGAAGCTCTACATTTCCATAGGGCATAAGGTATCCATGGAGTCCCTGAAGCTCATCGTGCCCCAACTCTTCAAATCGCACTACCTGCCAGAGCCTACCTATATAGCCGATGCTATATCTAAAAGGTTTAGGAGGTTGCAATGCTAAGGGTGGAGGGGGAGGTTGTCTCAGGTAGTGGCGAAGGGAGGAAATACGTAAGCATGCCCGTCTACAATGAGGTACTCAGCCGTATCTTGAAATCTAAGCCATTCGAAGGGACTTTGAACATATCGCTGAGGGGTTTAAGCGTCGATGAATTAGCTGCTAACTGCACCCCGAACACCGTAAGCGATATCAATGTTGGGGGAGTCACGTACGGAGGCTTCTACTACTGGCTCTGCAGGATAGTTAACTCGCGCAACAACATGTCAGACGATGCGGTAGCCTTAAGACCCTTCAGGTCCAGAAATCCTAAGAACGTTGTGGAGTTAATCTCCGATAAATGCCTAAGGGAACGTATGATGTTGGAAGACGGTGACCTAGTCACCCTGGAATTCATGTGTTAGTGGTTGACTGATGGCGGGTAACTTAACGTTCAAATGCTACCGATGCGTTCACTGCTGCTTCTTCGTGTCTGAAGAGGAATCACCCATACTGCTTAAAGATGAGTTAGAGAACCTGACGTCGGAGGCCGCAAGACTCGGCGTTGAATTGAAGTTCGATGAGCTGGATGATGGGTTCTTCAGATTGGTGTTGAGAGGTTTCTGCCCATTCTACGATATAGCAAGCCGTGAATGCATCATTCATCCGAAGAAACCTATCTCCTGCAAAATGTACCCGCTACTCCTAAATTTGAGGACTGGTGACATCCACGTATCAGTAGCTTGTGACTGGGTAATCGAGAACATGAGTAAGTTAATGGAGGGTGATTACGACTTGGGGAAAGTGTTCGAAAACGAGTTGAAGTGGGTTAAAATATTATATAGGAGGCTGATTGATACTTAAGCGGGTGATTTCAGTGATTCCAGGGCACAAGGGTTACGTGAAGACATCGGTTCTGTACATGACCTACGACGAAGGATTAGCCAATGGGGTCCGTGAAATGATATCATCTAGATATAAGGTCCTCTCCTTCAGCAGGAGTAAAGTCGTTAAGGAGCTCTACTTCATAGAGGTGGAGGGGAACGTTAAAGAAGAGGTGGAAGCACTTATCAAGGATAAACCTATTTGGTATAAGATCGATGTTTTAGAATTCAAGTAAATTCTGAACTATAAGTTCTTATTAAGTAAGCCCCTCACAATTTCACATACGAACGTTGCGATCAGGATGACCACGGTCGAAGTCTTGACAATGAACGAAGCGGAGGAGACCATCACTAAGGCGGCACCTAGAGCGAGTACCAAGTAAAGCATGCGCCTACCCATATCACACCATCCTTAGAGGTAACCCCCTACCGCCTAGGAACCTAGCCAATGAAGCTGATATAGACAGTAGTAAAGTCATATAAAGTGATGGGAGGAACACCAGTGAGAAGATTAGCGCCATTCCTAAGGAAATGGTGTCAATTAAGATCGAGTTCACATCCTCCACCGCTATGATTCTTTTCTCATTGACGGTCGGTTTCTCAATGTATAGTGACTCATAGCTAACTTCAACGTACGCTGGGGAACTCGCCGCCACTACTTCGCAGACGCTCACTTGAATGCCGTACCAGTTGAAATCATTAATTAATCCGCAACTAGTCACTTCACCATTAATGCTCAGTGAACGTATGACAGTCCCCCTAGGATATGCTAGTAAGAGGTTGGGCTGTGATTGATTGGAAGTGCTAGTTATAGATATGCCTACGGTACCCTCCTTTAACTCAACCATGCTTACCACAGCATCTGTTGGTACCGGGATCAACAGTCTACCATTCGCGGAAGTTAAGAGGCCCGGAACGGTTAGGTTTACGACACATGTACGTGTTGGGCCGCAGACCTCGTCGTTGATGGTGCTCAGTGCTGGGGTGAAGGAGAACCCGTAAAGCTCTAGCACTACGTCGTAGTTAAAGTCTTTGGGGAGCAGGTCATATCCTCCGCCTAAGACATACCTCCCGGACTCATCTACTAGGATAGTCCCCACAAGCTCGTAGTCTTTGTAGAGTTTAATCACTGCGTTAGGCACTAACCCACCTGAGGCATCTACTACGTATCCGCTAATCTGGGGATTATCAAAACCGATGTTAGTAATCGATGCTTGGAAACTTTCTACGAATGCCGGCATTAGAGGGAGCCCAACATACATGACTAAGGACATAGCCACTAGGTACGCCCCTGCATTCTTACCTATACGCATAGGTATTGAGTAAAGGGCAATACCTAACAACATTAGGTACCTGTGATACGTCAGTATGAATGAACCCAAGAAGGCGAGCAACCTAAGTGCTGAAAACGTCGCTGATAAGTAGCCAACCACTATGTTGATAGGCGATGAAAGGAAGGACACGTAGGGGTATTTCAGAAGCCCGGAAATGTAAGTCAGCACGGAAAACCCTGAGAAAATCAGCGCAATCCTACCACCTATCCATGTGAAGTAGTTACTCCAATTAGCGCCTAACAGGTTTTGTAGAAACGATGTTAGATCCAAAATCAACGTAAAACATGAGATCATTATGCATGCCGATATGCCATCAGTAATTAAGTTAATTCCCCACCTCTTGATGGATTTTAACGGAATCGGTAGGGAGTACAGCACTACGCCTAGATTGTAAGTCAGTAGCGCCAAATTAAACGCTACCAACTGTAAGTCATCACCACTCATGTAGGGGCCCTGCCTACGGCTGAGGTGGCGGGGGCATCGGCTGTGCAATATTTGAGGTTATGTAGGAAATCAGTGAGAATATCGAGCTACCCAGAGCCAACCAGAACGCAGCTATTACCGCATCCTCAACTAGCGATTGCCCGGTCCTCTTCAACCTATAGAAAGGTATTGGAGAACCTTTCAGCGCCCAACCAACGAACCAGGCCAGTAAGAAAACGAACCATGAAATCGTAACTACCTGAAGCGTTAGCTCCCTGACGAAGTCCGCAATGCCCATCTACCTCCCCAAAAACCTGCAAACTTAAAAAGTGTTAATACCAGCCGTCCTCATTCATCACCAGCCCCCACCCCTCCAGCCGCCAAAACAGCCTCATAACCCCCTCAGCATGATACCGACTACCTCGGTCCTGAGGAATTGCAGTAATGGACTGGAGGCCTGCTCAAAGTTAAGTCTTAAGTGGGAAGTGTCGGTCATGAGTCATCATCAGAAGTTCCCTCCACTTAAGGTGGGGTGCTGCGTAAGCGTGTAGCCTGGTCAGACTTACATCCTTGGAGTAGGGGTTCACGGCGGATGCGAAGCAGGGGTAGTTGTTAGAGGCGTTCACCTCCCTAGGAAGGTATTCAATGACTTCGTCGAGCTCGAAGGTATGTGTCGTAACATGGTTGAACAGTTAATGATGTACGCTATTGGAAACAAGGCAACGGGTTTTACTAAGCTTAAGGTAGAGAAATACCGTGAGATGAGGGATCTCCACCCGCAACTACCTTCACACTACGTCTGCACGGCATGTCAAGACGCTAGCACCAGAGCCAAGAGCTTTCTAAAACTGAAGAAGCGAGGTCTAACCGATAAGGTATACACAGTGGTTAGGAACATCAGCATATTGCTCGACGGCCACCTATGGAAACTCAATGGCTTAACCTCCATTGAAATAGCTACTCATAAAGGAAGGTTATCCATAGGTTTCGTACCTCACGAGCGGTATTGGAAATACTTCAACAGATGTTGGGGGCTTGCTTCTGAGGTGAAAATAAAGCTTGATAATGAGAACAGACAGCTACTAGTCTACCTAACCTTCGTTAAGGAAATTGAGGAGTATAAGCACGAGGGGTATCTGCTGTAGACGTCAATGAAAACAACATCGCTATACTAGTTGACGGTGTTGCATACCTCTTTGAGACAAACATGGAGAAGCTCGTTCTAGGATATTACTACCGCAGAAAGAGAGTACAGGAGAAGTACGAGAAGCTCTACGGTGTTAAATCACGTGCGAAGAAGAAAACGCTCAGAAAACTCAAAGAGAGAAAGAAGAAACAGGACGTAAAGTGGAAGATAGCAAACATAGCCGTTAGAACAACTTACGAGATGCGGTACACCATCGTTCTTAAGAAGCTCGGTAAGAGACCAGCTGACAACATGATTATGAAGTTTAAGGATGAACAGTTACGCCATAGGATGTATCGGACATCCTTTAAAGGTATTCAGAAAGCAATTGAGGGGGAAGCAAAGGAGTACGGCGTACCAGTGGTCTACGTAGACCCTAAGAACACTTCGAAGCAGTGTCCAATACACAGGGCCCTCATAATCTATGACACCGGTTCTAGGATTGGTAGGTGCAGTAAAGAAGGTGAATTATGGTATAGAGACGTTGCTACTTGCTGGAACCTTCTTTTCAAAGCCCTAGGGGGTGATGGGGGCAACGCTCCAAATCTCTTAGGGCTGAGTGTAGATGGGAGCCACGTGCCGTTGGGCTCGACAACCACGCATGACCCCGCAGGGATACCCGAAGCACAGTGGGCGAGGTAGAAGTTCCTGGAGGCAACTCTGAAAAACCCTGAAGTAATGGGAATGACCCTCCAGGGACAAACGGATAAATTTAAAAGGTTTAAGTCCCCCATAAGTAGGGGGTTGGAGGGCTAATGATCGGTGCGCGTACTCTACTAATGCATGGGGGGGTGCAAGCCGCCTACAGAGTTGTTGGCAAACACGTTTACGGTAATTTATATGATTGTGACCCGAACACTCTCTCAGATGCTAAGTACTTGACCGAAGTTATAGTTAACGCAGCTAAAGAGGGTAACATGGTCTTACTGGATGTCAGGAGTTGGAAAATCGACCCAGGCGTAAGCGTTGTTGCCATAATCTTAGAGTCGCACATAACGATACATACGTGGCCTGAATATTGTTTCGCAGCGGTTGACGTTTATTCTTGCGGTCTACACACAGACCCTGAGAGCTCCTTTAGATACATAGTGAAAGCGTTAAATGCGCGGAGGTATGAGTACAAAGTAGTTGATAGGTCTTTTAAGTCAGAGGATTTTTAAAGTCAGGAGATTTATCTGTTACTGCCATGATAAAAATCATGAGAAATGATTGATGTAAGAGTTTATTAACCTCAAAGTAAGTCTTAGTTAGGGAGGGTCGGCGGAGAGTAGAAGGCCCTCCAACCCCGCGGTGATTGGGGCTAATCCCAATCAATGATCCCCCAACACCGCTACACGCTCCTTACACTGCTTTTAATTCTTTTCAGAAATTCTAAGGCAGCTTCGTTATTGCCGTAGGTGGAGATGTAGAAGCCGTCGCTAAGATCCTTAACCCCCTCCAAAACTTCCTTGAAAAGGATTTCATTTGCGGTGATGACGTCATTAACCTTCAGCAGATGTGTTATGTGTTCCCTTTCAGAATTCCTCAAGCTGATCCCTAAAGAGTCAAGAGTATCTAACCTCCTAGCATTATCGATGACGGCATAAGTAGTTATTAACTTAACATCCTCTTCATAGGTCTTTAAAGACGTGGCGAACTGCCTAAACCTCCTCACATCGTAGATGGGCTGCGTCACTACAAATTCAGCGCCGGCCCTTAACTTCCTCACACATCTTAACACCTCTAACTCTAAGTAGCTGCTGTAGTGGTTTGCCGCAACCCCTACGTGGGCCGGTCTACTGCCCACGTTAACCCTCCTACCGCTGTAGTCGATGCCTAGATCACTTAGGAGTCTACATAGGTATACGATCTGTGTTGAATCCAACTCGAATAATCCCTTAGCGGCATTTCTAGGCCAATCACCGGTTACTACTAAGTAGTTCCGTACATCGCAGTTTAGGGACGTAATTAAGTAGGGAACCAACACGTCAACAGGCTTATTGCGTGACGCTACGTTAATCATCACATCTGAGTCCCTTAAGTAATTCCTAATCATTACTGCCAGGGCTAATTGGTCATAAGTTATAAGACCCATAGGTGAGTCAACCACCGCGTAGACATCAACGTAAGCTGATAGCTTACTCAACATGTTAATGGTGCCGGGTATGTCCCGACTGCTTGGTTGGCTGAATACCTCATACATGAGCACCTTACCTTTATTGAGTAAGTCCATGAATTTGGATAGAGGCCTCCTGCTGGGTGGGTGGTAATCTCGTATCTTGAAGATCGGTCTTAAGTTAACCCTAGTGAATACTTCATAACGCCTATCCTGGTGAGGTAGGGTGTTGTACAGTTTAACCCACACGCACTCCCCTGAGACCTCGCACTTAGTGCCCCTATACCCGCCGCATGGACCGTTCAACATGTTTTTAGGACAGCTACCCACACATCATTCCTAAATCGTAGTGAAACGCTTAAAGTATTAAAATGTTAGTAATCCCAGGTTGGGATGAGGGTAGGCATTGTAGGCGGCGGGATAGGAGGACTTCTCAGCGGTATCGAGGTAGCTGGTAGGCATGAGGTAGACGTCTACGAGGAGCATAAGTCAGTAGGTCATCCAAGGCATTGTACGGGCCTAATCAGTGATGACGTCCTTGGGCACTTGGGCACGAGTACTAAAAACCAGGTATTAAATACCTTCAGAAGTTACGTGTTAATCCATTCGCTGAGACCCAATAGACGGATAGAACTTAAGTTTAGGAACCCGATCCACTTAATCGACAGGCCCAACCTTGAGAAATTCTTGAGTGAGGAGGTCCAACTTCGTGGGAGCACGCTCAACTTAGGTTCAAAGGTTACATCATTGAACACATCTGAGACTTCGTTAATCATAGACGGAAAACTCATCAGGAAATACGATATGATAATCATTGCAGAAGGTGCTAAGGCAACGCTTACGAAATCCATTGGGATGTGTAGTGAATCCACATACCTCGCAGGGATCCAAGCATTCGTTAAGTGTCGGAATGAACTGAAGCAACCTTATGTCATCTTCGGCAACGACGTTAGTGAGGACTTCTTCGGGTGGGTTGTGCCGGTTAGCGATGAACGTTTAATGGTTGGGTTAGCGGATCGCTATGTAAGTTATGCGAAGTTAAATCATCTGGTGAAGGTATACGTGAGCAGAGAGCTAGGGGTTTCGGACGTGACTATCGAAGAAGTTTTCGGGGGGTTAATACCGACTTCACCACCATGTAGGCAGACCTTCAAGAACGTTATAGGTATTGGTGACGCTGTCTCGGTTGTAAAGCCCTTGAGTGGGGGCGGAATCTACGGCATAACCAGGCAGGTGAGGATTTTAGGTGATTCGCTAAGGTTTGATAGTCCTCAGGAAATCCTAGTGGAGTACAGGCGTAGGCTGTCCGGTTTAATAGCAATTTTAAGAACGCAGCATCTGTTGAAGAAATATTTGGTAAGGAGGTTCGGGAACCTAAGTAATTTCATTGCTAAACTCATGGATTGGGGGGTCGAAGAGGTCCGTATGTTGGACTACGACAAATACGTGCTTGACTTACGTAACATCAATAACGTAGTTAGGGCTGTGTTAGCCCTCCTAACTTAGGTTTCCCAGGTAATCGTTTTCGTCATCTGATTTAAAACAGCTGAATATACGATCATTGCGGTGACTCAGAGATAGTTACGTGCAGTAATTGCGGTGCCGGCAACGCTGTAGTACTGCAAAGACATAGTGGTAGGTTTCTATGCAGTAAATGTTTTATTGAGGATGTAGAGTTACGCGTACTAAGTGAGGTACGCAAGTACGATATGTTCCGCCACAACGACAAGTTACTGCTAGCGGTTTCCGGCGGTAAGGACAGCTTCGTACTCTTAGAGGTTGTGTCGAAGATTCATGAACCAAGCAAGTTAGGGATCATCACAGTGTTTGAGGGTATTAGGGGTTATAACAGGGATGAAGATATTACGTGGGTCTTAAATCGTGGTAGGGAGTTGGGCCTAGACATCATCATGACATCGTTTAAGGAGGCGGTAGGTCGTGAACTGGAGGACTTGGTGAAGTCTTCGCTGCAGTCGAATTTGAATGTCAGTCCATGCACCTTCTGCGGCATGTTAAGGAGGAGGATAGTGAATAAATATGCTAGGGAGTTGGGGTACGATAAAGTGGTCACGGCCCATAACCTAGATGATGAATCGCAGACTGCATTCATCAACATGTTGAGGGGTGATTTGAGTAGGCTTCTGCAGTCACATCCCGGGGGCCCACGACTGAGCGACTTATTCGTTAGGAGGGTAAAACCTCTTAGGAAGGTTTATGAGTGGGAGTGCGCATTATACGCATACTTAGGTGGTTTTAAGTTTCAGGAGGTTGAATGTCCCTACATAGTTAGCAGACCCACTTTAAGGGCTAAGGTTAGAGAGTACTTGTATAGGCTTGAGGTCGTGAGGCCTGGAGTACTCCTAAGATTCCTCAACTTCGTAGATGAGTTGACGACTAAACACCTCGGTGATGTCGGTGTGTTGCCGCGACTACCCACATGTGAGGTATGTGGGGAACCTACGGCGTACGGCAGGACTATTTGCAAGACGTGTGAGTTACTCAGTAAGGTCGGTGTCTTAAGGTGAGGGTTGACAGGGATTTATGGTTGAAGAAGAAGGAATCAATGTTTAGGAGGTTGTTAGAAGACCTCCACATAGGCTACCTAGACGAGGGTATTGCGGACATCCTCTTGATGATATTTAAGAGGGATGACGCGTTCACTATTAGCTCCTGCAGCGGTAGGATAATATTCGTTGACGCTCAGCTGCCTTGGGTGAGGAAGGCATCGACGGTGGTCTTTAAGAAACATAAACCGTTAACAGTTGAGGAATGTTTAGAAGTACTTAACAAGCCAGTGCTGAATAAGTTATGGATGATTGTGACGGGACCTATATTCCATATATCAACAGCTACCCTAAAGGAGGCCCGTAAACTTATATCAGCTGGAAGGGCTGCAGGGTTCAAACACAGCGGAATAATAAGTCTTCGGAGAGACGGCATCGTATTAGAGTTAAGGAGTGGTGTTGGACTTACGTACGCCGTTAAGTCAAGTCGTAGCGTGTTGGTAAATGTTGATGAAGTTACTGATGTGGTGGGGACCTGTAACGAGGTGTTGATGAAGGGGAAGGAAAGACTGGAGCGCCTCAGGAAGGAGATCATGAAACTTGATGAGCAGTCGTAGGTTCCGGAAATGATGTCCAAGGAGAAGTCCTTCAAATCCTACATGAACGTGTGAGCCCGGATCACTCCTCAGGTTCCTCGGCAACAGCTTCGTAAAAGTACTCACCTATTGATTTTTGGTACCTATCTAAGTAGCTGTATGGTTTATTTATCCTAGGTCTCCCAGTCCTGCGGTCCCTTCTAAAAGTCACATCTAAGTCCTTGAGGAAAGAGTTCATGCCATGCTTAAGGCTCACAGGGCCTGATGCCCTGCCCGAAACCCCCGGAACACCGCTAAATACAATGACGTTATCAGCTATATTATCTATCACTGTGAGGTCGTGGTCAACGACGAACGCCACGGCCTTCCTAACCTCCACAACCCTCCTTATAGCCTTACATACCGTCAACCTCTCCTCAACGTCTATGAATGCCGAGGGCTCATCTAATAGGTATATGTCTGCGTCCTTGGCTAGGGCGACCGCTATGGCGAATTTCTGCAACTCCCCACCACTTAATTCGCTGATATCCCTTGGGAAGAGTTTATGTAAGTTCAACCTCTTAATGACGTCGTTTTGGAACCACTCACTACATGCTAGCTGGGATGATTTACAGAGCTCTTTAAAGGCCTCTTCAACGTTTGTCCACTCAAATAGCTCTGTTTTAACATACTGAGGTTTATGGCTTATCCTGAGCGCACTAACGGTTAAGTAACCCTCATCAGGTTCCAACTCACCTGCCAACAACCTTATGAAGGTTGTCTTACCTATAGCGTTAGGTCCGACCAGACCCAAGACCTCCCCCCTACCCACCTCACCTGCGTCAACGTTCAACTCGAATCCGTCTAAGACCTTCCTCAGGTTGGGCCATGTGAGGAATCTCTCCCCGGTCGTCTCCTCAAACCCCTTACCGAACTTATTGAACGTTATCGACTCGGCTCGGATCCTCACATTCTCGGATGGTAGATGTCCCATCAGGAAGTTGTTCACTCCGGAGCCTACGGAGTAAACCTTAGAAAAGATCCCGAAGACTCCCGGGTCACCGTAAACTATTGACACGTAATCGGATATGTAGTCGAGTATTGTCAGGTCGTGCTCGACGATTATGACGTATTTATTCTTAGTGAACTCCCTGATAGCCCTTGATATTTTAAGTCTTTCATGAACGTCCAGGTAGCTCGATGGTTCGTCGAAGAAGTAGGCATCGGCGTTCCGGAGCAGTGCAGCAGCTATGGCGAATTTCTGCAACTCCCCACCGCTTAGGGTGGCCACGTTACTATCCCAACAACTGTCTAGGTTGACGTATTTACGTACCTCATTAACCATACCTTTATCATCGATCCTACTCAATACATCTTTAACGACACCTTTAACGTACTTCCTAATCAAGTCTACGTGTTGGATCTTGTGCACCACCCTCAACTCTTTATTGGCTAACCTGCTCAGGTACTGATATAACTCGCTCCCCCTATAGAATTTCAGAATTGAGTCCCATGACGGCGTAACCTCTAAGTTGCCTAGGTTAGGTATGAGCTCCCCAGACAATATCTTAATGGCTGTTGTTTTACCTATACCGTTCTTGCCAACGATGCCCACGACTTTGCCGCTAACCGGTACTGGGAGTCCGTAAAGTTTGAACGAATTCATACCGTACCTATGAACTAGCCGCTTCTCAATCTCGTCAGGCAGGTTTGTGACTGTAATTGCCTTGTAAGGGCATTTCCTAACACATATGCCGCAACCAACGCACACTAACTCATAAATAATGGGTTTCTCACCCTTAGATTCTGATAACTCTATAGCCTTAGAACCGGACCTGTTAATGGGACAGAACCTAATGCATTCTACGTTACACTTATCCGGTCTGCAGAGGTCGTAGTCAATTACTGCTATCCTAACCATCACTACCACCGTAATAACAACTTATAAGCAGCCCTAAATATAATAAGTAGATGATGAGTGGTGACGGCTTGGACTTCGGATGGCATCGAATTAAACAGCACTGATTAACTCTGATCAACTGCTCCCCAATGCTGAGAATTATTGATGTTGAATGATTAAGCAATTACAAAAAGAGCCTAAGTTTCACTTAACCTACCACTCCTCTTCTTCCCACTCTTCCTCTTCTTCCTCCCACCACTCTTCTTCCTCTTCTTCTTCCCACCATTCCTCTTCAAACATTTAAATCACTCACACCTAACTTTATACTCGAATATATAAGTTTTTACATGTGAGACCGCTTAATGAAATAATTTTTAGCGAATCGTCGGATGTAGCCGGTCTCAATGATGACGTACGGCTAAGATGTGCTTAAGTTGAACTCAACTTACCTAAAAAAGATATATAAACTGCTTGCGGATTGGAGTAAGAGGTAACACGGTGAGTAGTGATGCCCGTTACGGACCCGCTTAAGAGTAAGATAGCTGAGGAGAGATTGCTCAATAAAATGATTTGCAGGAAGTGCGGAGCTACAAACCCCCCAGGAGCTGTTAAGTGCCGCAGATGTAAGAGTAAGAACTTAAGGCCTAAGAAGAAATTCGGAGGTAAAAAGTAGGAATTAGTGAGGTCCTACGAACCTAATATTAGATGCCTTCATCCCTAACCTTCATCAACATTCCTGTCCCTCAAATTAGACCGAGTAGTTAGGACCGCTTAAGTACATCTTAGCTAGGTAGTGGTGTTTCATACTTTCAACCCGGCTACCCTTAACCTACTTATCAGGAGTTTTTCCTCTTCGGGGAATTCCTCCCTAATCCTCTCTCTGACCATGTTGAGATCTAGCTTCAGCTTCCCATCCCTAACTAGGTCGGCTATTACGTTTAAATCCTCCAAGTCGTGGTCCCTGCCGGCACGCGCCTTCAAAACTACGTAGTCCTCAACACTTATGCACTTGACTTTAATATCCATCAACTTGACCTCTCTAGCAGACTTTATTACGCTTTCAGGTATGTAGAGGTCTAGAACGTTTTCATGTAGCTCTATAACAATTTCATCGTCGTTGAAGAGGCAGTGAAGTGCGGGGGTCCCCCACTCACTCTGTGATAGTTCGCAACCGAGCTTGGCACTAACTCCCCTGACGACATCTTCGTCAATGCAAGGGCTGAAGTTAGTAACGAAGATATCTATATCGTCCTCAAATTCGTTGCTATTTAAATGTAGTAGCAACGCGGTGCTACCGACTAAAACACCATCAACCCCTGAATCCCTGAGCTTCTGAATCACGTCCCTCAAAACCCTCCTATCATACCCCAAATAAGTACCACCACCACATATTAAGGTGTAAATAGTTATAAGCTGAAATTGAGTGCTAGTAGTTTAAAAGATTTAAAAACCTTGGTGGCTTTTACATCTTAGGGCCGGGGTGGCCGAGCGGTCTAAGGCGGCGGGCTGCAGTGATTGTTGGAAACCCGTTTCCCCGCGGGTTCGAATCCCGCCCCCGGCTCCAGGTAATTGTGGATGAACCTCCCACTTCTAAGGTAACTCAAGCAATGTAATTAATTTTCAAGGAAGGACGTCAAGAGCGTTCGAGTTCTTCATGGAGCGATGCAGGACGGTTAGTCGGAATAAATATCCTGACTCCTCATTTTATTCACGGCATTAAGACAGCTATGACTATTAATGCTATCCCTATCGCTGCTAGGGCTAGGGTGAACTCTCTAATCTTTAAATTTACTAACCACTTACCCAACGTAAAGACTCCCTTGCCCACATATACGAGTGCCACTAACCCAACAAGTATGAATCCAGCTAGGGCTAAGAACTCAGAACTAGTTCTAATAGCCGCAACCCAGCTGAACAAATCAGCTATCTTCCACAGCACCTCAACTCCCACTACTCCCACCGAGCAATTCCTCGGTCGTACATATATTTAAAAGGGTGTTGACTAAACGATCTCATCAATGTGTGGGCTCTCATATCTTAGGCGTGGCGTGTATCGGATTGGAGTTGTGTGTACCCTAACTTCTTGAAGACCTTAACTTCCTGGCACTTAGGTCTGCCTCAGCGTCTATGGAACTAATCTTACTTCTCAACCCATCAACGCTGTCTAGCAATGTCTTTAACTCATTTTCGTCTAACCCGTGCTTCTCCAAGAACTCCATCCCATTACTGGTTAGCTTTAATTTCCTGCTAACCGCGTCTGTTTCCACCAAACCCAGGTAAAGTAATACGTTCACATCATCTCTTAACTGCTTACTGCAGGGTACCCCGCCAACGTTTACAAAGCTGTACTTCAACTGGACCTTCGCCTCATTCTGGAGCAAGTAGATTAGGTGGGTGAGGGCTTTCTCAGAGACACCATTTAAGTGTTTAATGATGTGCAAGAGCTTTAACTTGATAGGGTCCCCCTTGACGCTGTCCACCGTGATAACGGGCCTTGTGACTATCTTCAACTCCTTAGACTGTTTCTGTTGCTGGCTTATGGTAGCCACCTCTTAACTATCGAGGATAAGGGTATTAAGTTTTAGGTTTGAATTAAGCGGTGAGAGGAGATCTCATTGCTTAGGCTGTGAAGTCTGTGGATAGGCTTAAGATATGCGTTTTAGTTGGTCGCAAATGCTTATTTTTCATCTACCGTAATTATTGAGGGAGAGTGGTGTGAGTGTTGAGTGCTCAAAGCTCAAGGAAATTCTTAACACGCTTACGAAGGAAGAACTTACAGTCCTTAACTACTTCGTGAGGTACAGGTCGGTTGGTGAGTTGATAGCTTTGAAGGAGTTGAAGGCATTGTACGGCGTTCAAGAACCTTCAAAAATCATAAGCAGGTTGGTGTACAAGGGTTTGATGGAGAGAGGTATTGGCTGCTATAATGTCTCCGCAGAATTGTTGAAGGCTCTTAAGGAGCGTAAAGTAGCTTTGAAGTGAGGTGTTTAACCAGTCCCCGGTGCCCGACTTGATGGTAGATCCTATAACGCATGTGTTGCATCAGCTTCCTAAGTCAGCCCTAATTGCAATTGTGGGCAACCCGTACACATACCCCTTCCACGTAGGCGTTGAGATCGTTAGGAGGTACTACATTGATTACCGCTGGTACATAGTGACAGGTGATGTAACTCAGAGATACGCCGATATTTTAAGGCAGTACGGGATAGTTAAAGATGACGTAACGTTTGTGAGTGAGTTACGTGACGGCATAAACGTCTTGGAGGAAGCTTTGAGAGGTGATGGTAACTTAGTCTACGTGATCGTTAACAAAAATCGACAATACATCGAAGATTACGTCAAAGTTTTAGTTAGGAGGGATCCGTTGAGGAGGTCGGTCGCCGTTGTCCAAGTTGATGAAGAGAACTGTAAAGAGGTGGCATACATCGCTGACTTGATCATCAGGTTAGGATTGGTCGAAGACTTAAATTCCCTCAAAACTATCTCCCGAGTAGTGAAGCTGGTTTTAATCAGGGAGGGCGCGGCAGAACTAATACTGAGCTATGACCTACTTCCGAACATGGTGTTTTTCAAGGAGTTAACCAGGGTGTGAGCCACCGTTCTGGTTTGGCGTTAACTTTCATCCCTCCCCCTCGTCTCATGGGAAGGCCTCCCCGAGAACTCATGAAGCCCACACCCAGACTTAACCCCCCACATACAGGACACAGCCATGAGGCACATCCAAGAACAAACACCACGACAGCAAACAAACTCCACACAACACAGAAACAACCCCATAACCCCTCGAAAGTCGTGGGTAGGCACATCTGTTATGCCTTCCAGACATTGACTTAGGAATAGATTTAATTATCTAGAGTGTACTAACTCTCGGTGTACTTAGTGAGAGGCGTATCACCCCTCATCGCAACAGTTTTATTAATACTTATCTCCATAGCTACCTCGGCAATTTTATGGACATGGGTTTCGTCGATGGTATCTCAGTCCAACCCTGAGGTGCCATTCCTGAGTGAGAGGGTGAAGATTGAGGCGGTAGGTGTGGAGGGAAACGTGGTTAGGATCTTCGTCAGAAATTTGATGGATAACGAAGTCAGGATAGGTTCATCATACCTTATCAACGGCACCTCGGGGCTGACCATCGCTCAGAACTTAAGCAGTCTTCAGGTTAAGGGTGGTGGTGTCGTCGAAATAACCGTTGAGTTGAAAACCATGCTCTCTAAAGGCGTGTACATAGCTAAAGTAACAACAGCTAGAGGATATGAGGCATCATACGTCTTCGCAGTGACTTAGGTGGTATTCTTGTTCAAATTGTTTACGAGGAAGTCTAAGGGAACCAGCGGCACAGTCCGCGGTGGTGAGGTCCTAAAAGACTTAATTAGCAAGCCATCCATATCTAACGTCATCGATTTTTACCCGCTACTTGAAAATTACTCCTATGCTTTGATACATGTTAACGAATTAGGCGAGAAAGTATATGAAGTCATAGAGCCTACGTTAACCAATGATGAACCCCTGTTAGTCGATTTGATTAAGAGGAAGATACTCGAGAGAGAATCAATCAGTAGGAGTTTGAGGGAGTCAGGCAGCGTTGAGGCTGCTATAGCCACTATTAAGAAGGCTGTTAAGGATGGTTCCCTCGGCGTTAAAATGGTTGACGACGTTGTAGTGGATAAGGTATCATACTATGTGGCTAGGGACTTAGTCGGGTACTCCGTACTTGAACCACTGATGAGGGACGCCAAGCTCGAAGACATAGTTTGCAACGGGGTTAACTTACCTATATACGTCTTCCACAGCCTGTACGAATGGTTGAAAACTAGCGTAGTTATTAATGACTTTAAGTCCTTGGAGCTAATTGTGAATCGACTAGCATATAAGGCGGGTTTAGAGGTCAGCATAGCTAAACCTATAGCTGAAGGTATGTTAACGCCCGAGGGTTATAGGGTGCACATAGTTTTCGACGTCGTTGCTAGGAGGGGGTCCACATTCACAATAAGGAAATTTAAATCTGAGCCGTTCACACTGCCTCAACTCATCAATCTAGGTACCTTAGACCCGTTAGCCGCGGCCTACCTATGGATCTTAGTAGAGAATTTGCAGAGCATCCTCATAATAGGTCCCACGGCCTCAGGTAAGACCACGCTCCTCAATGCTGTGTCACTCCTAATACCTCCGGAGGTTAAGGTAGTTACAGTGGAGGAGAGCCCCGAATTGAATCTGACGTCGCGTGAGAACTGGATATCATTAATTACTAGGTTAAGCACTGAGGCAGGTGTTGCAAACGTAACCCTGTACGAACTACTGAAGAGTGCGTTAAGGCAGAGGCCCGACGTCATAATAGTTGGTGAGATCAGAGGTGAGGAAGCTTACACATTCTTCCAAGCCGTTAGCTTAGGTCACGGAGGTCTGGCAACAATGCACGCCGAAAACACAGAATCAGCGATACAGAGATTGCTGGCAGAACCTTTCAAGATACCTAAAAGCGTCCTACAGTTGGTTAGGGTGTACGTCTGTTTGGGGAGGGTTCAGTTAAGTGGGAAGGTGGTGGCTAGGAGGGTCATAGAGGTGAGGGAGGTTGAGGGGGTGGATCCTCGAACCAACGAGTTAATACTAGGCACACCATTCAAATGGAGCCGTGATAAAGACGCCCTGGTTTTCTCCGGCTACAGCCACGTCATTAAGCTAATAGCTGAGAGGAAACAGGTTGACTACAACGAAGTGTTTAATGATTTGCTGAGGAGGGCCACGGTGATGAAATGGGCTGCTAAGCGTAAAATGGGTGTCAGAGACCTGCAGAGCGTTGTCAGGGACTATAGGAGGAATTGGCTGACAATTTACTCGATTGCAACGTCTGAGGTGGGGGCTTATGCGATACCTTAGTGAACTAGCTGATCGGCTCGCCCAGCGCTTTAATGCATTAGAGAAGTATGTCGTAGGGTCGGGAATTTCTCCTTCCCTAAGCAGGTATTTCGAGAATTTGATTAAGCTCTTTATTCCAATAATGTTTTTGGCGTTAACGACGGTGACCTCAGCACTAAACATCACCCAGGCACCTAACATGGGATTAGTGGGAATGTTGACGGCAGTCCTATTGAGCGCGGCGGCTACAGCGTTCGCGTTCGTGTTAGTGGCGGTAACGCTCCCTAAGCTACTGCACATGAACAGAGGATATAGGTTAGAGGCTAAGTATCCTGCATTCCTCTACATTTTCTCACTACTACTAACGTCTGGTCTAGGCCCAACTAAGGCCTTACTCGAACTCAACAAATTCAAGGACTTAGAGCCCTTCAGAATTGAGTTAGAGGCGATCAGTAACGGACTCCACCTAGGTAAGAGCTTAGATGAAGTCATAAATAACTTAGTCGTAATCACCCCGTGTAGGTCGTTGGTTTCCCTCCTCACCGCTGTGCAAGGTGTTGTGAAAAGCGGCTATGACCCCATGCCAGTAGTTAACAGTCTGATAGAGAGATACTTTGCAGGTGTTCGGGCAAGGGTTGAGGAAATGGTTAACTTTATGGGTATGCTATCCGAGGCATTTGCGGCTGTAGCACTCCTCCTCCCTTTAGTTGTCTCAGTTATTGCGTCCACCACCTCCTTAGTACCTATAGGCATCATAAACCCCTACCTCCTCCTCATCATAACGGCACTGGTAATAGTCCCAGCATCCTCACTGGTGTATTATATCTTAATAGATTACGTGATGAGTAGTGTTGAGATATGACTTTATCTCCAAAAGCGAAAATACTGTTAACGTGTTCCACGTATTTAATACTACTTCATTTACTGGTCTACTACTTAGCCCTAGTAGAAGACGTCAAGTTTTACTCAATATCCTTCCTCGTGCTCCCCTACGGATATAAGTTCACAGGTTTACTATCAGCCTCCTTACTGGTGTTGTATTCATTGTTGGCTGTGGTGGTATTACCTGATGTGAGGAAGTTTAAGTCCATCGATGAGCAGATAAGTAGCTTCTTCAGGGATGTTACTGTCTACCTTAAGTCGGGCACAACTTTGTACGAGGCTATATCACTTGCTAAGCGGAACTTAAGGGGCTATTTTAAGGCAATGATAGAGAGATTAGACACCTTAATTAGTTTGGGGGTAAGTTTTGATGACGCAGTAGATATGGTTCTGAAGGACGTCGGTGTCAAGTACGGGTACGTGATGAGGACCTTCTCGGTGGCTATGAGGAGTGGTGGCAGGTCCGTAGACGTTATGGAGAGGGCTTCCAACATCCTAAGTTATTTACATACATACCGGGACTACAGGAGGAGGACTTTCAGGCAGTACCTCGTACTGTTATTGATGATTGTTATCGTGTACGACTTCACGGTAGCATTCGTAGTCCTAATATTGAACTCCTTGACAAGTGCTGGAGCGCTCTTCATCGTTAAACCTGACGTAGAGCTCATATACACACTCATGTACTACATATCCGTAGTTGTTTCCTTAGTATCCGGGGTCTCCTGCGGTAAGAGTATTGAGGGCAGTATCATCATGGCCTTCCCCTACGTACTTCTAGCCTTAATTATAAACTTCGTGTTGATACACACGTTGCCGACCCTGGTTCTGGTATCCTTCAGGAGTTAACAACTGATCCATTTTACCTTTAACCTACTTACCCGTTTCATTAGCTGTGTAGTGCTTCCGTAAGTACATCACAACTGACTAGGGCAAACATCCACAAAGCTCTGTTGTTGGGGGACTCCCACACTCATCCTTTAACTAGTTCACGACCCTTATCGCTCAGTTCGTAGAGGTATATCGGCCTTAACGAAGCGCTGACAGGTGTGAAGATGTTCTCACAGTTGTGGCACCTATGTATGACGTTCGGTGACGAGGTCCTGGTGTGACATGACATGCATTCGAAGAACGTGGCGTAGACCCTTAAGTCTTTCTCACTTCTTATCTCTCTCCCACATTTCGGGCATACTAGGGCACCGCCTTCCTTCTTGGAGAACTTAATTTCACCATCCGTATACCCGCAATCAACGTGTTGTATCAGCCTGGACTTAATGATGTCCAAGGAGGAACACGAAGGGCATACGTACTTAGTTGATACGTTCAAAGAACCGCATTTAGGGCACGCTATGACCATATCTACAAACCTCCTAGTAAGTAACCCCTTCCTCGTAAGGTCTTCTAATTCAGACTCGTCAATTTCGTCAAATCCCGGGTACCTTAAGGTAGCGGTGACCTTGAAGTCCGGGGTTAGGGCCCCACTACTTGCTAACTTTCTGAGGAGTTCCCTCAAATCATTGGTTGAACTCGGCATTGAGGACGTCATCCAATAGTAACTAAGCATGCTTCGTTATTAATACTTATTGTGAACTTCATGCGGTGTTATTTGGCAACGCGTTGTGAAGTTGAGGACTCGGACCTCACACTACTTCATAACACGTCCCGTTGAGTTAGGCGTTCTTAAGTAGTAAGTGCCCTACCTCCTGACGATATCGTAATTCAAGGGAAGTCCTGTGTTCAACTCCTTCCACGTTCTTACGTGTGGCGGGCCCGCCGGGATTTGAACCCGGGACATCCGCCGGTCGGTTCCCGTCTACGGGTTAAAAGCCCGCCGCTCTACCTGGCTGAGCTACGGGCCCACCTATGTATTCAGATATAACCTAGGTTTAAAAACGCTAGTCCAGTTATTGGGGTCCGACCTCCTCGGGCTCCTTAGTTCTTGTAAAAATTTTTTATCCTTAAAGCTTAAAATAATTCAGAACATCTACTACCTATGAATCTAACATTGACGTGGAGATGTAGTCGAGATGAGCGGGAAGCTTGTAAAGAAGAAAATCAATACATTGGAACATGAATTAGTACCTAAGCATGAGGTATTAAGTCAGGAGGAGGTTGTGGAGTTGTTAAGAAGTCTCGGTGTTAGGCCTGAGCAACTCCCATGGATCAGGGCTTCGGACCCGGTTGCTAGGGAACTAGGCGTTAAGCCCGGTGATATCGTGAGAATAATTAGGAAGTCACCAACTGCAGGTGAGTCAATAGCTTATAGGTTTGTGGTGAGTGGGTGAGGGAGGGTGGGGAAATGACGTACGATGACCTATGGGTTTTGATGGAGGCTTTCATCAATGAGAAAGGGTTGGTGAGACAGCATCTAGATTCTTTTAACGCGTTCGTATTAAAAGGGATTAAGGAAATAGTCAGAGAGAACAACATCATCCCAACTTCAGACCCTAACATCTACGTAGTTATAAAGGACATAGAGGTGGGGGAGCCTCAGTTCAGGGAAGTTGAGGGCACCTTAGTCGAGGTCTCACCAACTTTATGTAGGGTTAGAAACCTAACTTACTCAGCCCCGATGTACTTAACTATGAGTTTAGTTGAGAACGGTATTGAGGTATCAGTTCAGAACGTGTTCGTCGGTGAACTACCTATAATGGTTAAGTCCGTTAAGGACCCCCTCTCAAGAAAGAGTAAGGAGGAACTGATAAAGCTGGGTGAAGATTGGAGGGATCCTGGAGGTTACTTCATAATCAACGGCTCTGAGAGAGTTATAGTGACTCAGGAGGATCTGGCACCGAACAGGGTCTTCGTGGACTTCGCTAAGGAAGGAACCAACATCACACACACGGCTAAGGTGATATCATCAGCAGCAGGTTACAGGGTTCCAATAATTTTGGACAGGTTGAAGGACTCAACCTTGGTTCTCAACTTCCCACCAATTCCGGGCAAGATACCGTTCGTGATAATGATGCGGGCGTTGGGGTTGGAGAGAGATAGGGACATAATGTTCGCGGTCTCCTCAGACCCTGAGATCCAGAAGGAGTTAATACCTTCGATCATTCAAGCATCTGAGGTAACAACAGTTGAAGACGCCCTGGACTACATAGGTTCTAGAGTTGCCATAGGTCAGGCCAGGGAGGCCAGGATAGAGAGGGCTAGGCAGATAATAGATACTTACTTCCTGCGACACTTAGGTGGTTCGACGCCTGAATCAAGGTTGAGGAAGGCGCTCTACTTAGGGTATATGGCGAATAAGCTATTGGAGTTGGTGTTGGGGAGAAGGGAGCCGGACGATAAGGACCACTACTCGAACAGAAGGTTGAGGTTGGCAGGTGATCTTTTAGCCCAACTATTTAGGGTGGCTTTCAGGCAGTTCCTTAAGGACTTCAAGTACCAGTTAGAGAAGGCTAGGGTTAAGGGTAGGAGGATTAACTTGGCGGCCCTTGTAAGGCCTGACCTAATCACTGAGAGAATCAAGCAAGCGTTAGCTACAGGTAACTGGGTCGGCGGTAGGACTGGGGTGAGTCAGATAATAGACAGAACTAATTGGATATCCCTTCACAGCCACTTAAGGAGGGTGGTAGCACCGCTGAGTAGGGGACAACCACACTTCGAGGCTAGGGACCTACATCCCACACAGTGGGGGAGGATGTGTCCGTTCGAAACGCCTGAGGGACCTAATTGCGGGCTCGTGAAAAACCTGGCCTTAAGCTCCTACATATCGGTTGGGGTTGATGAAGCTGAGGTAGAAAGGCTTCTCTACAGCTTAGGGGTCATACCGTTAACTAAAGTGTATGAGAGGCTTCTAAGTGATGACCAAGAACTGTTGAGTAACGTACTGTCTTACGCTAAAGTACTGCTGAACGGGACGCCAATAGGGTACTACCCCAGCAGTGATGCTACGGAATTAGTAAACGAGATAAAGAGGAGGAGGAGGGCTGGGTTAATACACCATGAAGTTAACGTAGCATATAAGCGTACGGAACACATCAACGAAGTATACGTTAACTGCGACCCGGGCAGGGTTAGAAGACCCCTCCTGATAGTTGAGGATGGGAAGGTTAGACTCGACCCCGAAGTCATTAATAAAGTTAAGAAGGGTAAGCACACCTTCTCAGACTTAGTCAGATTAGGCTGCATAGAGTACTTAGACGCTGAGGAGGAGGGTAACGCGTACATATCATTGGACCTCAACAGCGTGACTAAGGAACACACCCACTTAGAGTTGTGGACCCCATCAATACTTGGAATAACGGCAGCTACCATACCGTACCCGGAGCACAACCAATCACCTAGGAACTCGTACCAATCAGCTATGGCCAAGCAGGCGGTAGGTGTTTACGCAACTAACTTCCAGCTGAGGTTTGACAGCAGGGGCCACTTCCTACACTACCCGCAGAAACCTTTAGTCCAAACCAAGTTTATGGAGGTATTAGGGTATAACGACAGGCCGTCCGGGCAGAACTTCGTAGTGGCGATTCTCTCATACACTGGTTACAACATGGAGGACGCATTGATAATTAATAAGTCGTCCATAGAAAGGGGCTTAGCTAGGTCCACGTTCTTCAGAGAGTACTCCACTGAGGAGAGGAAGTACCTCGGGGGTCAGGAGGACCGGATAGAGGTGCCTGACTCAAATGTAAGGGGTTATAGGGGGAGGGACAGCTACGCATTACTTGATGAGGACGGCATAATAGCTCCTGAAGTGGAGGTCTCAGGAGGCCATGCATTGGTGGGTAAGACATCACCGCCCAGGTTCCTTGAGGAGTATAAGGAGTTCGGAATTGCTGGGGGTTCTAGGAGGGATACCTCGCTGACCTTAAGGTACGGTGAGAGGGGCGTGGTTGACTCTGTGGTGATAACTGTCAGCGGTGAGGGGAATAAGCTGGTGAGGGTCAGGGTGAGGGACCTCAGGATTCCTGAGATAGGTGATAAGTTCGCATCAAGACACGGTCAGAAAGGCGTTATAGGGTTGGCGGTGCCTCAATACGATATGCCCTACACAGTTGATGGGATCACGCCCGACCTCGTGATAAACCCCCACGCGTTGCCGTCCAGGATGACGATCGGGCAGTTAATTGAGTCGATTGCTGGTAAGGTGGCTGCGTTAAGTGGTAGGTTCGTGGATGGTACGTCATTCTACGGTGAGAAGGTTGAGGACCTAAGCAAGGAACTAGTTATCCGTGGTTATCCAGCTGATGGGACGGAGCCCATGTATGACGGTAGGACGGGCGAGCTCATACATACGCCGGTGTTTATAGGGGTGGTTTACTATCAGAGATTGCACCATATGGTTGCTGATAAAATACATGCCAGGCCGAGGGGGCCTGTCCAGATACTGACTAGGCAGCCTACTGAGGGCAGGGCTAGGGAGGGAGGTTTGAGGTTTGGTGAGATGGAGAGGGACTGCATAATAGGTCACGGCGCTGCGGCGTTACTGAGGGAGAGACTCACTGAGAGTTCTGACAAAACAGTGGTTTACGTATGTGAGGAATGTGGCCTGATAGGGTGGTATGATAGGAGGAAGGGCAGGTACGTCTGCCCAGTCCACGGTGAAAAAGGCAGGTTACATCCCGTGACCATCTCTTACGCATTTAAACTGCTTCTCCATGAGTTGATGAGCATGTTAATCTATCCCAAGTTGATCTTGGGAAGCAGGTATGAGGTGAGGTAGTATGAGTGAGGAGAAAATCATTAAGGGAATTAAGTTCGGTTTGCTATCCCCCGAGATGATTAGGAAGATCTCAGTTACGGCTATCGTAACTGCGGACGTCTATGATGAGGATGGGCTGCCGTTTGAAGGAGGTATAATGGACCCGCGCCTGGGTGTTATTGAGCCGGGTCAGAAGTGCGTTACATGCGGGAACTCAATAATTTCGTGCCCCGGGCACTTCGGTCATTTAGAGCTTGCTAAGCCCGTCATTCATGTGGGGTTCGTCAAACACATATACAACATTTTAAGGGCAACATGCAGACATTGCGGTAGGTTGAAGATCCCTGATGAGGAGTTTAATAGGTACTTAGACCTGCTTAAGAGGCTTGAGGGTAGGTGGCCACTACTGGCTAGGAGTCTCACAGACTACGTTAGGCGGAAAGCGATAAGGGTTATGGAATGCCCTCACTGCGGTAGTAGGCAGTTTAAAATCAAGTTGGAGAAGCCTACGTCATTTATAGAGGAGGGGGGCGAGGGTCCTAGGAGGCTCTGGCCTACGGACGTCCGCGCCAGGTTGGAGAGGGTTAGTGATAGGGACTTAAGGTTGATGGGTTACGATCCGGAGCTGGCGAGGCCTGAGTGGATGGTTATAACGGTGCTTCCAGTACCGCCCATAAGTGTTAGGCCCTCAATACTTTTAGAGACGGGTATCAGGTCTGAGGACGACTTAACCCATAAACTCGTGGACATCATTAGAACCAACGATAGGTTGAGGGAGAGCATAAATGCAGGAGCTCCTGAGGTAATAATCGAGGATCTATGGGACTTACTCCAATATCACGTAACCACGTATTTCGATAACGAAGTTCCGGGGGTCCCACCAGCTAAGCATAGGTCTGGGAGGGCCTTGAGGACTTTAGCTCAAAGGCTTAGGGGGAAGGAGGGTAGGTTTAGAGGTAACCTATCAGGTAAACGTGTGGACTTCTCTGCCAGAACGGTGATAAGCCCTGACCCCAACTTAAGCATTAACGAGGTTGGGGTCCCTGAGGAAGTAGCTAAGGTGCTCACCGTGCCTGAGCGTGTCACGCGGTGGAACCTAGAGGAGTTGAGGATGCATGTGTTGAACGGCCCTTACAGGCATCCGGGAGCGAATTACGTAATAGACCCTAATGGGAGGAGGATAGATTTGAGGTACATTAAGGATTTGAAGGCGATTGCCGAAAACTTAAAGCCCGGTTACATAGTTGAGAGGCATTTGAAGGACGGTGACATAGTGCTGTTTAATAGGCAACCCTCACTACATAGGATGTCGATCATGGCACACATCGTTAAGGTATTGCCGGGCAGGACATTCAGGCTGCATCTAGCGGTGTGCCCGCCCTACAACGCGGACTTCGACGGTGATGAGATGAACCTCCACGTACCTCAGAGCGAGGAAGCCAGGGCTGAGGCCAGGGTCTTACTCCTCGTACAGGAACACGTCCTATCGCCAAGGTATGGAGGGCCTATAATAGGCGGTATCCAAGACTACATAAGTGGTGCCTACTTACTCTCATCTAAGACTACCTTACTGACTAAGGAGCAGGTATCAGAGTTGCTCTCAGGCTCTGGTTATGAAGGACCCATACCGGAGCCGGCTGTTCTATCGCCGAAGGTTTTGTGGAGTGGGAAGCAGATTATAACTCTACTCCTCCCGGCAGACTTCAACTTCAAGGGAAGGGCTAACATATCTGCAGGGCCTCTAAGGTGTGATGATTATAAGTGCTTCTGGGATTCCTACGTGGTCGTTAAGAGGGGTAAGCTGTTGATGGGTGTTCTTGATAAGAAGACTTTAGGTGCGCAGCAATCTGAGAGCCTACTTCACTGGATCACTAGGGAATACGGGAATGATTTCGGCAGGAAATTCATGGACAGTATATTCAAGATCTTCTTGAGGTTTATTGAGATGCGTGGCTTCACGATGTCGTTGAAGGACGTAACGCCTCCTCCTAAGGCTGTGGAGGAAATCAATAACGTGATAGAGGAAGCTAAGAAAAAGGTGTTCGAACTAGTTGAGCAGTATAGGGAGGGTAAGTTGGAGCCTATCCCGGGTAGGACTATGGAGGAATCGCTTGAGATCAGGATCATGGAGGTGTTAGCTGACGCCAGAGATAGTGCTGGTGAGATAGCTACTCGATATTTGGATCCGTTCAACAACGTCTTCATTATGGCGAGAACTGGCGCGAGGGGTAACATACTTAACATCACGCAGATGGCGGCGCTCCTCGGACAACAATCGGTTAGAGGTGAGAGGATTAGGAGGGGATACGACCAGAGGACGTTACCTCACTTCAAGCCAGGCGACATGGGCCCTGAGGCGAGGGGGTTTGTCAGGAATTCCTTCGTTAAAGGACTAACACCTGTTGAGATGTTCTTCCACGCAGCGGGAGGTCGTGAAGGACTGGTGGACACTGCTGTGAGGACCTCCCAGAGCGGCTACATGCAGAGGAGGTTAATAAACGCCTTGCAAGACCTCAGAGTGGACTACGACTTAACTGTGAGGACTCCTAATAACTCCATAGTTCAGTTCACATACGGTGATGACGGCGTTGATCCCAGCAAGTCATCGTATGGAAGCGCTGTCAACATAGACAGAATTATTGAGAGAGTTATCGGGTGGAGGCTATGAACGCGACTGAGGAAGAACTACTTGAAATATTGGAGCCGGCTAAGCAAGTGCTCCCACCTAAAATATATAACGAACTCTACGAGAAGGTGAAGGGATTACCCCTCACTAAGGAGGAGCTACGCAGGATAGCAGACCTAACAGTTAATGAGTACTTAAATGCTTTAGTGGAGCCTGGGGAGCCCATAGGCACTGTTGCGGCGCAGTCTGTTGGTGAACCCGGCACGCAGATGACTTTACGAACGTTCCACTACGCTGGTGTTAGGGAGTTAAACGTCACCTTAGGACTTCCAAGACTTATCGAGTTGGTTGACGCTAGGAAGTTACCTGAAACCCCCATAATGGTCATACATCTGGATGAGGAGCATAGGTATGAGAGGGAGAGGGCATTAGAGGTTGCTAGGAGGATAGAAGCGACGAGGCTTGAGAACGTGATCGCTAGGATCGATATAGATCTAGTGACGTCATCCATAATAATAGACTTGGACCCTGAGATGATGAAGGATAAAGGTGTTACGTCTGCTGACGTCGTTAAGGCATTGAGTAAGGTTAAGGCCGTATCTCAGGGGGTGAGGGTTGATGAAGACGATGGGAATAGGATTTACGTGGAGTTACCGTCGAATTATGACTTCATGAAGATTCAGAAACTACGTGATAGGATCCTGAAGATTAAGCTGAAAGGTATTAAAGGGATCAACAGGGTTATAGTTCAGAGGAGGGGTAATGAATACGTGCTGATAACTGATGGCACCAACTTGGATGCAGTTCTCAAGGTGGACGGAGTAGATCCAAGGAGGGTCTTCACTAACAGTATATATGAGGTTGAAAACGTGCTTGGCATTGAGGCCGCCAGACAGGCATTAATTAACGAAATACATAACGTCCTCGAGGAGCAGGGACTGGACGTGGATATGAGGCATGTGATGTTGGTTGCCGATATGATGACCTTAACAGGCACTGTGAAGCAGATTGGGAGGCACGGCATAGCTGGTGAGAAGACCAGTGTCCTCGCCAGAGCCTCGTTCGAGGTAACTGTTAAGCACCTCTTCGATGCGTCGGCTAGAGGGGAATTAGATGAGCTTAAAGGCGTTGCGGAGAATGTAATTATAGGGCAGCTAGCCCCTGTAGGTACGAACCTAGTCAACCTGGCAATGAATCCCACACTGGCTAGGTCTAAGTGAGGTGGTAAGAAGTGTCAACAATATCAAAGGAACTGGAAAACGAGATAAAGAACGTGTTAAAGTCAGGCAAGGCAGTACTAGGTTTCAACAGGTCTTTGAAGGCTATTATGTTGGGTAAGGCCAAAGCCGTAGTGGTGGCAAGTAAGATACCTAAGAGCTACGACGACGACATTAGGAGGTATGCCAGCCTAAGCAACATACCGGTGATAAACTTCACAGGTAGTAGTAGGGACTTAGGGTTGGTTTGTGGTAAGCCCTTCCCGGTAACGGTCATTGCGATATTAGATTTGGGGGGTAGTAGGTTATTAGAATTCATGCATTCGGGGTGATGAGGAGTGCCTGAAGTTAAAATAACATCAGACGAGTTAAGGTACATAGCGTTGCTCCAGGACCTCACAGGTGTTTCAGTACATGACTGCATAGTGGATGAGGAGAGTAACTCCATAATCTACATCGTATCGCCTGGGCAAGCAGGGCTGGCGGTGGGTAAGGGTGGCATTAACGTTAAGAGGCTGTCTAAAATCCTAGGTAAGAGGGTTGAAGTGATCGAATACGCGGACAATCTCGAGGACTTAGTCCGTAACATCTTCCTCCCGGCTAGGGTTTTAAGCACTCGATTAGTTACTTCATTGAACGGTAAGAAGGTACTTTACGTTGCCGTAGACCCCAAGGACAAGGGAGTTGCTATAGGTAAGGATGGCAGGAACGTGGCTAAGGCTAAGTTAGTGTTGAAGAGGTATTACGACATTGAGTCCGTCAGCATCGTTTGATAAATTTTTAAAGTACAGTAGCAAGAATCCCTAAAGGTAGTTAAGTAATGCCGGGTAAGAAAGCACCAAGCGGTCTGTACGCGGCTAGAAAACTATCGATGAAGAGACTTAAATTTAGGTGGAGTCAGAGGGAGTTCAGGGTTAGGATGATGAAGATTAAGGAAAAGTACGATCCCTTGGAAGGCTCCCCAATGGCTAGGGGCATAGTCCTAGAGAAAGTCGGTGTTGAATCACGTCAACCCAATTCAGCCCTTAGAAAGTGTGTGAGGGTTCAGTTAGTTAAGAACGGGAAGGTGGTGACGGCGTTCGTCCCCTACGACGGTGGTATAACCTTCATAGATGAACATGATGAGGTGTTAATCGCAGGTATAGGTGGTACTAGGGGCAAGTCCATGGGTGACTTACCTGGGGTTAGGTATAAGGTCATAGCAGTTAACGGGGTCTCCTTAACTGAGCTGTTAAAGGGGAAGAAGCAGAAACCCGTTAGGTAGTCAGGGTGCTAGGTCATGAGCGTTCAATCAGACACTGCTAACTCACCACCAGCACCTCTTTTGGTGTTCGGTAAGTGGTCATATGAGGGGGTTGTGGTCAGAGACCCAAGCCTTAAGAAGTACATATCGTTGAAGCCTGTCTACCTACCGCATACTGGTGGGAGACATGAACATAGAAGGTTCGGTAAGGCGGAGACACCCATCGTTGAGAGGCTGATCAACAAGCTTATGAGGCCTGGAAGGAACACCGGTAAGAAACACCTAGCCTACAACATAGTTAAAACGTCTTTCGAGTTAGTGAACTTGAGGACTGGTGAGAACCCTCTCCAAGTGCTTGTGAGGGCTGTGGAGAACGCGGCCCCACGTGAGGAGACGACTAGAATAATGTATGGTGGTATAATTTATCACGTAGCTGTTGATGTCTCACCGCAGAGAAGGGTTGACATAGCTCTGAAGAACTTAGTTGACGGGGCTAGGTTAGCATCCTTTAGGAGTCAGAAATCTATTGAGGAATGTTTGGCGGACGAGCTAATCGCTGCAGCCAACAACGACCCTAAGAGCTATGCCATTGCTAAGAAAGAAGAAGTTGAGAGGATAGCGCTAAGTTCCAGGTAGTGACTTTTTAAACCGCCACCCGCGTCGGTAGTACGTTATGGGAAGGATTAAATCTTTAGTTAAGATTGATGATAAGGGAAGGGTGACGATACCACAACATATTAGGGAGCCCTTAGGCGTAGGTCCGGGGATGTATTTCGAGGTTGTAGCTGATTTGGAGGGGAGGCAAATAGTCTTGAAGCCCTTGTTTAGGGGGAGGGCTGAAGGTGTGACTGTTGAAGTTAGGGTGAGGCTTAATGAGATTAAGGAAGTGGAGGGAATAATTAACAAATGTGTTGACGGTGGATATGATGTGATCTCATTAAACTGCTTATATGGTGAGGCATACGAATGCACGTTAAACATATACGCGATAGATGATGCTCAGGCAAGTAAGTTGAGGGAACTTCTAAGCGAGTATGAAGTGGTTATAAATCCCTAAGCGTTAACGTCTAAGACGTTCCGCCGCTGTATTTCCTGTTGGAGCCATAGGTGTCCGGGCTCCACATCCGGGCGTAGATGGCGTTGAACTCATAACGTTTATAACTTCACCCGTTATTCATAATTCGGAGGTTGAATTACAATGTATCTAGTCCATAGGTTAATTACAACCCCGACGTTCTTCTACATGCCTAAGAGGGTGGTGTTCGAGGTAAACGGCGCTCTGAAATTGAGCAACGAACTCCAACTACTAGGAATTGAGAAAGGGTCTAAGGTCCTCCTAGTCCTAGACCCAGCCATTAAGGGTTTGGAACACACTGTTAAGACCCTTAAGAGCTTGGAGGAGGGCGGTTACTCAGTTGATGTGTACACTGATGTGGAGTACGAGCCCAGCATAGATTGTTTGAGGAGGGCGGCCAGCTATATAAGGAAGGACAGCTTTAAGGCGGTGATAGGTATTGGAGGCGGTTCTACGTTGGACATAGCTAAGGTCAGTGCTGCGGCTAAGGACAACCCGGATAAGGATGTTGAGGAGTTCATAGGTATGGACAAGATACCTAAGAGGTTGACTCCAGTTATAACCTTACCGACCACGGCCGGAACAGCCTCCGAAGTGAGCAGATACACAGTGTTCACTAAGGGTGTGGGTAAGGTAGGGATTAACGGTTACAACGTCATCCCGGACATAGCTGTAGTAGATCCTGTTTTCACTTACACTCTGCCCGCTAAAGTTACTGCCGGCACGGGTCTTGACGCATTAAGTCATGCTGTAGAAGGTATGATATCCTTAGATGCTACTCCGATGTCAGACGCGCTAGGACTTGTATCAGTTGAACTGGTGTTCAAGTATTTGAGGAGGGCCTACTATAAAGGCAGCGATGCTGAGGCGAGGTACTTCATGTCATTGGCGGCTACATCTGCAGGAGCACCGCTGAACATCGGAAGGACTGTTCTGGGACACAGTATTTCGCAGACGTTCGGCCCGCAGTTCAAGGTACATCACGGAACAGCCTGCGGTATGGCGTTACCATATGTAATGGAGTTCTACCTACCGGCGGTGCCGGAGAAGTTAGCTGCGATAGCTAAGGCTGCTGGTGTGGACACCGCCAAACTAGGGGTCAGGGAAGCGGCCGAGGAAGCTGTGAAAGTAACTTGGAAACTTGTTGAGGACTTAGACGTACCCCTAAGCCTGAGGGACGTGGGTATTTCGAAGTCGGAGCTAGAAACCCTCGCGGAAAGAAGTGTTAAGGAGTGGCCGAGACCTAACAGCCCCATAGAGCTCACCAAGGAGAGAGTCCTTAAAGTAGTTGAAGCCATGTATGAAGGAAGGCTGATGAAGATCAAGTTGTGAGTACATAATTGAAACCTTCAAACCCATTTGTTTTTCTGTACGTAGGGACTCACAACTTCTGACAACTTAGGACGATCACCAATTACTACATGCATGCCTCAGGAACTTATTTAAAAGTTATTGATGTAAAAATCTTCGTTTAGTTTCTGTTAACATGGAGGGGTTAGCTCGTTGATATTGAGAATGTAGGACACGAGTTCTTAGCGGTTTCAACGCAGTCCCTTAGCGATTCCTCCACCTCGCCCTCAGTCACTTTGCCCCCTACTCTAGATTGCGCTACTATCTGAGACTTCCCGTCTTCTCCAGCCTCGAAGACCTGTGGGCATAGTGAGTAACATACGCCGCACGCAATGCATGTTTCCTGATTTATACTGACCTTAAATGATGCCATACCGGCTACCTCACTCTATTAAATGAAGGGTTGGTAAAATAAATTTTACCTTCGGTAAGCTAATAGCGCTCTAAAATTTAAAAGGTGTTAGTATTAACTAATTACTCGGGGCCCGTAGCTCAGCCAGGTAGAGCGCCGGGCTCATAACCCGGTGGTCCGGGGTTCGAATCCCCGCGGGCCCACTATGATTAAGCCGTAGAGGTTAGGAGCCTGAACTTCTCAAGCAGTTTAAGGGAGTCCTCGGCGAGTAGGTAGATGAGGTGTTCTAATCCCGGAGGTCCTAGATCTATGATGGCGTCCGGACAGATCTTCAACCTACTTAACTCGTTAGAAACCAACGAGAGCACCGTTTCAAGTGACCTGCTTTCATAAGGCCCTATGGTAACTACGTTTAATTTAAGCTTCCTTATGCGGTCTTCGATCTCCTTCGAATACTTTATGTTCGCAGCGCTTCTGATGTTCGGAAAGTACTTCATAACTTCCAGCAGGAGTGATGCCATGAACTTACTGCTGCCGTAAGTGGGCTCTGAGACAGCTCTAACTGTGTTGAATACCTTAACAACCCGTCCAGGTATCCCAACAACCTCAGAAATGGACCTCGCATTAGGTCTGGCCTCAACTATGTTCATCCCGACCTCGGGGACTAACATTTGTACGTTCTGCATGACCTCTAAATTCTCCAAAACGTACTTAACCCTCTGAACTATTTCATCACTGACCCCAGGAGTTAAGTAGTGACATATGTTACAGTTTCCGAGTCCACGTACTAAGGTCCTGTGCGCCTTACACAGCCTGCCTTCCTTGAGCTTAGTCAGCAGGAATATGGTTAAATATGATGTGGCGTCCCCTAACCTCTTACCCAGAATGTAGTTGGCGACTACCTCAGCCACGCTCTCCACCTCACCCTCATCAATACCCAACCCCCTGAGCTTACTTATGTAGTACTGCGGGGGCTTTGAGAGGTACTTAGATACGAGTGCCTGCGACACGTATAAGGCCCTAGCTATTTGCCTCTGACTTAACCCCCTACCACTCAAGTTCCAAGCTACCAACCCCTTAATGTAAGGTAGAACACTGTTTACGGCGTCGAATGGGGTTGACATTAAGGCACCGGCGTATCAGTTCATTGCGGAACGTCTAACTTCAAATACGTTGTCAGTTCTTTATACCTATTCCTAACGGTTACTTCCGTGACTCCAGCTACTTGAGCTACGTCTTTCTGGGTCCTTCTCTCGTCAAGCATTTGAGCCGCTATGTATACCGCAGCTGCTGCAAGTCCCGCTGGGTCCTTACCGGCGGTAAGCCCAGCCTCCTTAGCCTTCTCTATTAGTTCCGATGCCTTCTTAACGACACTGCCGCTTAAACCTAGGGCTGAGGCGATCCTAGGCACGAAGTCGGTGGGGTCGGATATGGGTATCTTGATGCTTAGTTCCCTTACCAACAACCTATAACATCTGGCGACCTCCTTCTTGCTGGTCTTGGTGTATTGTGAGATCTCATCCAAAGTCCTAGGTATTTTATAAACCCTGCATGCGACGTATAGCGCGGCGGCAACGATCGATTCTATAGCCCTCCCCCTAACAGCACCCCTTTCGACAGCCTTCCTGTAAATAGATGCTGCATGTTCTTTAACAGCCCTAGGAAGACCTAACTGGTCAGCGATCCTCTCAAGTTCGGCGGCAGCCTGAGTTATGTTCCTATCAATGCTGTCCTGAATCCTAGTCCTGATCTGCCACTTCCTCCACCTCATGACCTCCAACCTCCTCTTAATCTCCAACCTCTTACCCATAGCGTCCCTGTCCCTCCAATCAATGACTGTTGAGAGTCCGCCATCGTGGATGGTAGGCGATAAGGGTGATCCGGTCCTACTCCTCCTATCCCTCTCCTCGGGCGTGAATGCCCTCCACTCAGGACCCTGATCTATGACCCTCTCCTCAATAACCTCACCGGTGTTTAGACAAATGTATTCACCCCTACTCTCATCGTAAATTATTTTATCAGGTGGGCATTTGGAATCTACAACCTTCTCAGGCATAGACCTCACCTCACATAAGGTACATTTTTAAACCTTACTGCCTTTTAAACTTTACGTCCCGCCGCTTATAAGTATTAATGAAAAATAATGAACACTTAAAAACATGCAACCTAGAAAATTACGGAAGCCGCCGTAGCTCAGCCCGGTATGAGCGCCGGCCTTGTAAGCCGGTGGTCGCGGGTTCGAATCCCGCCGGCGGCTCCACACCGCTAGGCGGATATGCACGTCACTGGTATTTAACATCCTTAACGTCTAGGCAGTTGTGGCTGGGAGGCTCATCACTTACATCGAAGACGTATGACTTGCGGACCTCCGTCCACGCTTCCGGCAACAATATCCAGAAGGGTCGACCTTTTCTCGGCGGCTGTGACTGTTGAAGCTCCCGACAGCGGATAAGAGCAATCTTTAGGCACCTAAGTTGAGTGCTGTGTCCGTCTATACATCATATACCTCTAGACACTCCAGTGAACCCAAACTTCTAAGGAGGGCAAGTTCTCAGTAACTGCACTCACTTGGTCGTCTTATACCTCCTTAAATTAACGAAGTATAGCGCTAGGTATATTAAGACAGCTATGGCGCTCACTAAGAAAGCTCCGAGTTTTAGCATCACGGCTGAGGCGTAAACTAAGACACTCAGTGAAGTAATTGCTATTCGCTGGGTCCTACCTAGTGGGCCTCCTAACCACCCCACAACACCTGAGCTTAGGAATAGCATTGTTAACACGAGGACTGAGACTCCGTTGATGAAGGAGGTTATGGTGGTTAGGTCCCATTGTTGCGCTGGCAGTATAAGCAACGATGGATTTGTGGCAAATACGTAGGGAACTAAGTAACCGGCTATGGCATAGGCAGATGCGTTAAATGCTGTCTTCCAAAAGTTTGACTTAGCTAATGCGGCCCCCGCATACGTTGCGAGAGCCACAGGCGGTGTGAGATCAGCTAGTATGCCGAAATAGAAGGCAAACATGTGAGCAACTAGGAGCGCTGATTTAAACGGTAAGCTGCTCCATTCGGCGATAGCTCTTCCTAAGGCGACGCCTGAAATGGTCGTTGTGATTATGTAATTTGCCGTTGTGGGGACGCCCATGCCAAGTATGAGGCTTATGAACATAACGCTTATCATTAGTAAGAATATGTTACCTCCCACGATATCTATTAACCTGTACCCTACTAACGTGGCCCAACCGGTCATAGTTAAAACCCCTTGAATCATTCCAGCGATGGAGCCGGCTAGGAAGACTGAGGCCGAGGTCCTCAAAGCTGAGTTAAAGGCATCGATGACGTTGCTTACTAGTTCTTTTCCTCCCCTGATCAAGGATCCGACAGCGATTGCAATCAGCAATGAGAGAACTCCTGAGAAGTATAATGAAGCGCTGACGGAGATCCCTGAGATGTAAGCCAGTAATGCGGCAGCAATGACCGCGGACATGTATATGATTTTAGAGCCTAAGGTGATGTGTGGCTTCGCAAACCATGCGGCAACTATTGCTGCGCCTAAGGACCCTGTAACAGCGTACTGAGGTTCTAGTCCCACGAGGAGGAGGTAGGTTATTAAAGGAATGGGCGCCAATAAGTAAATCTTACTAGCCAATTCCTTAAATGAGGGGAGTTTCTCGCCGCGGAGCGGTTTAATTCCCAATTTTTTTGTGACCCTATCCACGAATATGTATATTGATGCGAAATACGCTATTGCCGGAATCACGGCGGCAATTATTATATCCCTATAAGGCCTCCCTAAGAACTCGGCCATTATGAATGCTGCAGCACCCATGATGGGAGGCATTAACTGTCCCCCAGTTGATGCAGCCGGCTCCACAGCGCCGGCTACCTCAGGTGGGTACCCAGCCCTCTTCATTAGTGGTATTGTAAAAGTACCTGTTGTTAGGACGTTAGCTACGGAACTCCCCGAAATGGTACCTAGGAAAGCGCTTGCGAGTACTGCCGTCTTGGCCGGACCTCCGGACCTGCCACCAACAGCACTCAATATTAGCTCGGTTATGTATTTCCCGACATCCATCTTTTCAAGTATCGCCCCGAAGAAAATGAACGCAAAAACATACGAGGTCATCACGAAGAGGGGTATTGAGAATATACCCTCCCTAGAGTAATACATGTGGTTGAGCAGTAATCTAAGGTTAAAGCCTTCATAGTAAAATCCCAAAAATATTATAACCGAGGCTATTACCGGTAACGCAATGCCTAAGGACCTCCTAGCAGCCTCGAATAAGAGTATGATAGCGATGACAGGCATTACGATCCTATCAGGAGTTAACTCAAGGTACCCTAACCTGATTATTTCGGGGTATGTGATGAATAAGTAGAAGAACGATATGAAGGCAAGGGATCCGAGGACATAATCATATACAGGAATCCTCTCCCCAATGCCCTTTCTTAGGGGTTTGATGGTGTAGATGGCTACCAACAGAATACCCATTAGGAAAGCCATGCTTTGCTGGAGGTCTGGGGCGTAAAGAAGGATTAATATCTTAACCCCGATCTTCTCTAACATGCTGTAAAGCACGAAGTTAAAACCCATGACGACGAAGAATTCGTAAAGTGTGAAGATTGCGGCTAAGGCGAGGACGAATTTATGGGAAGCACCCTTCCTGGCCCTCTCAACAACTGCTAGAGCATCACTCATGGAGGACACCCACTAAAATAAGCTATGTCTTGTTTATAAAAATAAAAGTGATTTTATAGCGAGTTCCAGCTTAGTTAATAAGTATTGAATTCCGGTGACTTCAACCACGCTCAGCTCAACCTCCCCACCATCTTTAATTTCGTACCCGTTTACAGTGAGTCTCCAATCCATCATGAACTCCGTGTTTACCGTAAAATTCCTCTCCATGCAGTACTTAACATCAGTTACCACGTAATTACCTCCCCTCACTTCAACAACTCCGTTGAGGTGTTTGAGGTCCTCAAGGGAGGCTGGCGTCCCAGCCCCACCTACGGGCCATACTACCTCCCTAATGCATATCCGGTCGAGGCGTACTTCGTATACTTCACGTACCTCAGTTGTGAGGTGGCTGTGTTTAAAAGTTAGCGTTATATTACTCACAGGCACTTCGAAGAAGAGCACCTCTCTATCATCGACAACAACTTTGAGGACCTTAATAACTGTTGCATTAGCTAATGATACCAAGAAGACCGCGAAGAATATGAAAAACAGTGTTGGTTTACTTCCCAAAGGAATCAAGGCCGTAGGTCCTTCGGTATGCTCATACCTTTGCTTTCGTAGAACTTTATAGCTCCGGGATGTAGTGGCACACTCATACCCTTCAGGGCTTTATCTAGGGAGATCTCCTCAGCCCTGGCATGAGCCTTCTTTAACTCGTCTAGGTGGTCGAAGATCACCTCCAAGAACTTACTTACGATATCCTCAGGGATGTCACTCCTGGCGGCGACTATGGCCATAACTGCAAGCGTTTTTGCGTCTTCTGGCTGTCCTGGATAGGCCCCTGCCGGGATCACTCCTGACACGAAGAATTTATACTCCTGCATCAGCTTCTGAGCTACGTCATCAGGTATGCTGAGCAACTTAATAGGTGTTGTAGTACCTAGCTGTACGATTGCCGATGTACCTATCCCAGTACAGATAACTATCCCGTCCACCTGACCCAATTTGAGGGCTTCAGCCCCTTGGTTATAGTCTAAATACTGGGGTGTCAATTTATCCCATATCCCCGCACCCCTTAAGAGTATCTCAGCCTCAACGGCCGCACCACTTCCCGGGGCGCCGACAGCTACCCTCTTACCAGCGAGGTCGTAAAGGTTATTAATGCCGCTGTCAGCCCTTACTATTATGTGGATGTATTCAGGGTATAGTGAGAGAACACCCCTTATGTTTGTTACGGCACTCCCGTTAAACATGTACACCCCTGCAATCGCGTAATAAGCTACGTCATTCTGGATCAATGCGAATTCAGCATCCTTAGCCCCTAGGGCTCGAGCATTAGACACCGAAGCACCACTAGTTACCGACGTAGCAGTTATGATCCCACCTGAGTACTTGTTCATTAATTCAGCCATGGCCGACCCTAACGGGTAGTATACACCTCCCGTCCCGCCTGTGAATATCCTTATTCTGTAAGGGGTCGCCGGCGTAGTAGTTGGTGTTGGAGTCGGTGACGCAGTTACTGTAACAGTCCTAGTTACGGTGGTCGTCACGGTAACGGTAGCCCCTCCCGGAGCACCTGCTGTGACGGTCTGGGTAACCGTAGCCGTGACAGTCTTAGGAGGTGGAACGGCTGAAGAACCTGCAAAATAACCAGCAACACCCGCGACAACTATCAAGATGATGAGAATGCCTGTCAAAGACTTAGATAATTGGGCACCCAAACCCTAATACCTCCAGAGGTTCTTAACCATCACACTTTATAAACTTTTCATAATTCTAACAAACTCGAAGTGGTTGGTACATCAAACGATGTTTAACACCGTCGATCCCTTCAGTACCTCACCAACCTCGCGTTAGAAGTATCGTAAATGCACTCAACCTTTAACCATGAAGCACTGGAATTCCACATAACCCTACACACATCCCAATAAGCTCTATCGCACGAGGGTATCACCTACGACGATGACTTCTGACACGATTCAACCCTCCCCCTCAGTAACTCAACCACTTTCTTGATGTGATTCTCTAACTCAGCTGAGGATATTACAATCACCTTCCCCTTCGTTACTATGCGTAAAACGTATTTGCTGCACAACTTATCAGCACATACTGCACTGATGAAATGGTCTGCTAACAATTTGCTGAGTTTATTCATTTTAGGATCTACTCGACTGCCACATCTGACTACGCCAATACCTTTCCGCTTTAGGTTGAGTAATTCATTGAATAATGTAACTGTGTAGTCCTGTAGGTCTTCTGAGTACTCCATACTGAATATAGATACGTCATGAAATATTACGGCGGAAGGGTTAACTTCTTCAATTAGGGTGAGTTCTTTTGCCAGGCATTCAGTAGCACTGTATGCGGTTGGATTGATGGAAGCAACAACAACTCTGTCGAGGACGTACTTAACCGTGACTTCGTCCGCACCATACAGACGGAGGCTCTCCTCGAGGAATGTCTTCACATGTTCCTCTGGGAAATTATACTCAACAAACAATATCCTTCCATCATCACCGGCGATGTATGTTAAAACGGTGTACAGCAGTAGTGGTGAGAGCGATAGCTCAGGTGGGTAATCTATGTATACGGTTGAGGCGGGGCCTTCGGCCTCAACAACTTGCACTCCCATACTGTGAAATAGGAGTCTCCTCTTCTTAACGGCCTTAATCTCTGAGGGTATTGTCGGCGGGTAGAATTCCAGACCCTTCCCACTCCTAATTGAGAAAGGTATTTCCGCTACCGTGAGTTCATGACCTCTAACCTTTCTAACTTCCATATACCTCGTAACGAGCCCCCTAACAATCCTGCGTTTGAGTACTAGCACAGCATCCGCTACGAACTCCGACCCGCCAAGTCCTACGTGCTCTTGTTCGGGTGGTATTTCCGATATTAGAACCACAGTCGCGTTCATCGATCTCTGAAGCTCCCAGAAATAGTTCTGAAGAAATACTCGCACCTTAGCGTCCTCCCTAAAGCTTTCAAGGACGGCCGTCACAGAATCTACGACGACCACTTTCGGCTTGAAATCCAATAAGATCTTTGATACCCCATCAAAGAGCTCCCGCACTACCTCCTCATTTCCCGGTACAGGAAACTTAACGAACCTAAACAATCCCCTATCCTCATAAAACTTAAGCTCTACACCAACATTGGCTAACTGATTGAATAACCTCTCCTTATCCTCCTGAAAGGATATGTAGAGAGACCTACAACCGTTTTGCAGTGCATGCACGCACATGAACGCTGATATAGTGGTCTTACCTGAACCCGGATGACCGGCTATTAACACAAGCCCGCACTCCCTAACGAAGTCCCCGATCACGGTGACCAAGTAATCTATGCCTTGCACATCCACGGACTAACACCAGTCGATTTTCAAACTAGGTAGATAATTCAGAAAATATAAAAATTTACTTTTAAAAATAAGGAATGGACTGTCCGTATGTTTACTTATGTATATCTTCCCACCTCTCAATCCGCATCGTAAGAACCTGAGTACGCCATAGGTCTGCCAGCAAGTGCTAATTGAGCTTCCCTGAGAAAGTTCTATTAACTTCCCTCCTTCAGGTATTGGGTTTATTGGAGTGTCTGGAGACGTATGATGTGTGGACGAACGCGGTACTTACTTTAAGTGTCTGGGTTGCCCTCAGGCACCACAAGTGGGTTAAGTTGTTAAATCAGGTTTATATTAGTTGTACCTTATAGCCTCATGGTGATTTAGAAAATGAGGGTGGGTATTTACGGTTTTGGGGCTATAGGGAGGCTTCTAGCTCTTACAGCTATTGAAAGGGGTCATGAAGTTGTAGGAGCTGTTGATGTAAGGGAGGACCTCGTCGGTAAGGACGTAGGTTCCGTATTGGGTGTAGGTAACTTAGGCACGTTCGTCAGCAATAGTGTCAGCTCATTAGCTGATGCTGATGTAGTCCTCCATGCTACGGGGTCCTTACTGGATAGAGTGTACGACCAGTTGATAAGCATTGTTAGGATGGGTCTCCCGGTGGTGTCTACGTGTGAGACCCTCTCATACCCTTACTACAGATACCCGGTCTTGGCGAGGGACTTGGATAGGTTGGCTAGGGACTACGGCTCAGCCGTCATCGGGGCAGGTGTTAATCCAGGTTACATATGGGATGCCTTAGTGGTTACGTTTGGTGCTATAGTCCCAGTCATCAGGAAAATAACTGCCGTCAGATCGTTTGACGCAGCTAGTAGGAGGGAGCCCTTTAGGAAGAAAGTGGGCTTAGGACTTAAACCTGAGGAATTCAGTAAAGCATTATCTGAGGGAAAATTGACGGCCCACGTAGGGTATGCCGAGTCGATATATCTGATATGTAGTGCCGCAGGAGTGCAGCCAAGTAAGGTTATCGAGTTTCAAGAACCTGTCATAGCTCAGAGCAGGGTTGAATCGTCGGGCGTAGTCGTTGAGGGCGGTTACGTGGCAGGTATTAAAGGTGTTGGTGCAGGATACATAGGAGAGGAAGAGTTCATCAGGCTAGAATTCCTGGCGTATGTAGGTGCACCTGAATACGATGAGATCATCATAGAGGGTAAGGACCACGTGATTAGGTGGAGATGTACCGGTATTCAAGGAGATAGGGCCACAGCGTCGGCAGTCCTCAGCGTGGCTGAGAACGTGTATTCATTAACCCCGGGGCTACACTTAATAACCGAGTTAGTGCCTTTCAGAATACGAATGGCTAAGAGGTAAAAGATACAGATGAGGGCATTTACCTCCGAAAAGGAAATTGATTAAATGATAACTGTCCCAAGAGATACGTTTTTACGCGACCTACGCACTTCATGGTCGTTCAGGGTTCTCGTCTGAGGGTGCCGGCCTTCAGAGCGAAGGTGAGGTCAGCACTTCTTTACATGTTTTTGCCAGTCGTTTAATGCCTTCAACGATCTCCTCCTCACTCGGATATGAGAAGTTTAACCTCATAGCATTCTTAACACTTCTGTCTACATAGAAGGCCTCGCTCGGGACGTACACTACACCGTTCTCTACTGCTCTGTCAAGCATGAGTGTTGTGTCTAACGTTCTTGGACCGGATACCCAGACAAACATACCTCCTTCAGGTTTAGTCCATTCAAATCCTTTAGGCATGTGTTCATCTAAGGCGTTTAACATCGCCTTTAACCTGGATTTGTAGAACGCCCTTATTTTAGGAATGTGTTGTTCTAAGTAACCCCTCCTAATGTACTCCGCAGCTACGTACTGGCAAAGGGTGCTGGTATGTAGGTCTCGGCGTTGTTTAACTATTTCGAATTTCCTGATGGTTTCAGGGTCTGCTACGACCCACCCTACCCTGAGCCCCGGTGCTAGGATTTTTGAGAAGCTACCGCAGTAGATGACCCTACCCTCAGAGTCCCAGTACTTTATCGGTGGGGGGCTCTCCCCAGAGTAGGTTAACTCGCGGTACGCATCGTCTTCTATGATGAGGAAGTCGTACATGCTGGCGAGTTCCAGGAGATACTTCCTCCTATCACTACACATACTAACCCCTGTCGGGTTATGGAAAGTGGGCATAGTGTAAACAAGCTTTACCGCCCTCCCCTCGGCCTTCAACCCCTTAAGCACGCCTTCAAGAACATCGACCAACATTCCGTCACCGTCGAGGGGGATTTGAAGGAATTTGGGGTCGTACTGTTCAAAGGCATCGATAGCGTTTGTATATGTTGGCGCTTCAACAACCACGACATCCCCTGGATCTAGAAATACCGCCCCAGCTAGGTCAAGCGCCTGCGCAGAACCGGTCGTTATTAACACATCAATGTCTGATGAAGTGATTCCGTACCTCCTCCCAATAAAGCTCTTAACACCATCTATGAGTCCTGGAAACCCTTGAGTTGGTCCATACTGAAGGACTATGTCCTTATGTTCTTCAATGGCCTCAGCAACGAGTTCCTTAATAATTTTGACAGGGAAGGTGTCGGGGTGGGGTCTGCCCCCAGTTAGAGTGATGATGTCCCCCTACCAGGATACTTCTTCACCAGCTCCCTAATCACTGACGGCCTCATTCTTAATACACTGCTAGAGAAATACCTCCTCTCAGACACGGTAATACCTCCCTCAACCCCTCTGCCTACGTGTCTAACTTATGCCGAGCATTTATAAATTGATTACACCTCCTACAGGCAGTTCCGCTGCTTGAGGTATGTCGGAAACCCTACGCGGCCTACGCACCTCAACAGCTGAGCTGTCATGGTAGACTCATCCCATAGTTTTCATCACCTTCAAACGAACACACGTCTAAGAGGCGATAACGGAGTGACCACATGATGTATTAAAAACAGTTGGTGTGAGTAGGTGTAGCTCTGAGTGTGGATGTGAATGTGTTCCTAAGCATCTCCCAGTGAGGCCTTTCTGTTAACCATCGTGGTTAATGTTTTATAGACGTATTCATCGATGAGTACGTCATTGCCGTTTACGAGTATCTTAAGGCCTTCGAAGGGGTTTATAGGTGGCTCCGGTAGGTTTGGGTCAGGTTTCTCCCTACCTACGTAGATCCATTTAATGTTTCCGCTGCGGCCTTTAACAATCCTGTACCAGTACCTGCCGAAGTAGAGGTACTTCATGTTTAGGTCCTTCTTAATCACGAAGTGTATGGGCTTTAGGTAGTAGCCGGTGTCCTTGATCAACGAGTTGTATTCGTAAATCCTACGTCTGTAGGGTAGGAATAACTCCATGATTAGTTGGTAGCCATCCTTCAGCGTCACGTAGTTCTTAACCATAGTAGCCGTCCACAAAAACTTGCTTATTGGTATTATAAGTGACTATCCTTCATGCATCCTGGAGAGTGAGAGCGCTTTCAACTTACCAAGCACTCTCTCGATTACTTCGTCCACGTATGCTTCCTTAATACCTTTACCTCTCAGCAAGTCTTTAATGTATGCCTCGACTAATGAGTAATTCTTAAATTCCTCATTGATCCTACGCCAGCTGATCCCCTTCAAAGCGATGCCTATCTCCTTGTCGTATGGTAGCAGACCCTTAACCATTAAGAATGCGATGATAGGGTATCCGACGTAGTTCCTATAGAGGGTTCCGTTATCGTTGCTGTATGCCTCGCGGGTCGTCAAATCCACCCTAACTTTATACACCCTATCCCCCATTGATGAGGTTACCTCGGCTTCGTAATCACTTAACACTCTAACTCTACCATCGGCAACACACCCCAAAGCCTCTAAGACCTTAACCCTGGGGGGCAGTTTTAGAAGCATCTCACTTCTCGCTGCTCACAATTTTACTCGCATATTCTTCAGGCTTTAGCAGTTCGTTAATTTCCTGAGGTCTTAACACCTCGAGCTTGAAGAGCCAGCCCTCATTATACGGGTCTGTGTTAATTAACTCCGGGTGGAGTGTTAAGGACTCGTTCACCTCCAAAACCTTACCGCTGAGAGGGGAGTACACATCACTCACAGCCTTCACCGACTCTATGATCGCGGCGCTCTCACCTTTACTGACGTACCTACCAATCTCAGGCAATTCCACGTTGACTATCTGCCTCAGTTTTTTCTGAGCGTAATCGCTCACACCGACCACAGCGATGCTACCCTCGACCCTAACCCACTCATCACTCTCACTGTACCTTATGTTCTCCCCTACCTTTATCATGTACTCACCTAACGGCGTCTTAACAACCAAGTAGTCTCCAACCATTGTTTTAGCACCCTAGATAAGTGGGAAATCAGATAATTTAATTTCATATCCCCTATCCCTAACAACCACATCCATGCTGTAGCCTAAGTACGCATGTGATGTCTTGACATATCCCATCCCCACACACCTCTCAGCTGTTGGGGAGTAGCAGCCGCTTGTCACCTCCCCGACAACCTCGCCGCCTGCTAAGATTTTATATCCGTGCCTGGGTATAACCTTAACACCTTTCTTCAACTTAAAGCCCAGCCTCAACCTCCTAACACCCTTTACATACGCATCCCAAACTTCCCTGCAACCAATGCATTCCTCCTTACCCTTTGTGAGGGCCATCCAGTACCTGGCCTCGATGGGGTTTACGTCCTCGCTGATGTCACTCCCATATAACACGTAACCCATCTCAGTCCTCAGAATGTCACGCGCCACCAGACCGGCTGGCTTAATCCCCATTCTAAGGAGTTCTCTGTAGATTTTAACACCGTTAGGTGTGTCGGACCATATTTCGAATCCGTATGACCTGACTTCCTCACCGGTCCAGCCACTACGGCTCACTAGAAACGCATCAGCATCACCTACCTTAACCCCTAGAACGAAGTTCAACAACTTCATATAGCTCAGATCCTTAACCCCTAAGGACTCGAGGAGTTCAAGCGATTTAGGTCCTTGAACAGCTATCAATACCGAGCTATCGGTCAGATCCTCAATCGTTAAGTCGTTGCCTGAGATGCCTAAATCCTCTTTGAGGCTCATCATCCACTGGATGTTTTTATCCTTGTTAACTGCGTTGCAAACCATTAACCACTCAATGTCGCTTAACTTGTAGATCATTACGTCATCCTTGATGCCCCCGGACTTATTGAGTATTAACGCCGGTCCAGACATTTCCCCCGGCTTAAGCGGGCTTAAATCCTTAGTTACCAGTTTCTGGAGGAATTCGTAGGACTTAACCCCTTTGATGAGTAACCTACCCATGTGACTTACGTTGAAAACACCTGCCCTAAGTCTGACCTCCTTGCATTCACTGATGGGGTCTCCGAAGTCGAGGGGTGTTAGCCATCCGGCGAATGAGCCTAAATTGGCGCCGTAAGACCTCTCAACATCTATTAATGGGGAATACTTCATTTAAACCACAAACGAGTTATTTACTTGAAAATTATTAAGTCCTATTAATCTAATTAGTTAGGATTTGAGGTTGCCTCACCAGTGGATACCTAACTCCTCCCCCGCTATTAAGAAGTTCTTAATGGACTCCATAGGCATTGCAGACATTTCAGAGTTGTTTAACGATGTTCCCAGAAATTTGTTGCTCAGTAGTGAGTTGAAGGTAGGTTTAGGGAGACCTTTAAGTGAGCTGGAGGTTAAGCGCTATTTCAAGAGCCTGATCTCTAAGAACAAGGTGTTCAGAGATCCACCGCCATTCACTGGCGGTGGCGTCTGCGCGCATTACGTTCCGGCAGTAGTTAAGCACATCATTAGTAGAGCTGAGTTCTACACTGCGTACACACCTTACCAGCCGGAGATCTCGCAAGGCATCCTTCAGGCGTTGTTCGAGTATCAGAGCATGGTCGCTGAACTATACGGGGTTGACGTGGTTAACGCATCGATGTATAATGGTAGTACGGCAGCCGCTGAGGCGGTTAGGATGGCTTTAAGAATCAATAGAAGGAGGAAGGTCTTAGTACCGCTTAACGTTAATCCCGAAGTCTATGAGGTTATTAAGACCTGGTCTTTAGGTATGGGAATAGTCATCGGGAGGGTGGGTTATGAAAGGTCGGAAGGTGGTGTTAGCATTGACGAAGTAGAGGATAAGCTTAAGGGGGGTGATGTGAGTTCACTCTATGTAGAGACGCCTAACTACTTCGGTTGTATTGAAACCCGTTTAAAGGAGTTAGCGGAGCTGACCCATAAATACGGTGCATTGCTCATAGTTAACGCATTACCGGTGTCTTTAGGTGTCTTAGAAGCTCCTGGGAGGTTAGGCGCCGACATAGTTGTGGGGGATGCCCAGTCCTTAGGGTTGGGGATGAATTTCGGTGGACCGACTGCAGGCATCTTAGGAATTAAGGATGAGAAGTTGGTCAACCAACTGCCTGGCAGATTAGTGGGCGCTACCTTAGATGCCAATGGTAAACTGGGCTACACGATGATACTGCAAGCAAGAGAACAGCATATAAGGAGGGAGAGGGCGACATCTAACATCACGACAAACAGCTCTTTAATGGCTATCGCGTCAGCCGTTTACCTAAGCTTGCTCGGGTCTGAGGGTATTAGGAAGCTCGGGGAGGCCATACTGCTAAGGACGTACTACGCCATTAAGAGGTTCTCAAACGTTAACGGTGTTGAACTGGCGTTCCCCAAAGGTAAGTACTTCAGGGAAATCACCCTAACCTTCAAGAAGGGTTCCTACAGCGAGTTAAGTCGCAAGTTACTTGAGGCAGGGATATTGGGCGGTAAGTACATAGGTAGTGAGTTCCCGGAGCTCGGGGAGGCGTGTGTGATGTGCTTCACAGAACTTCACAGTAAGTCCGACATAGACATGCTCGTTTCGAACATTGAGGATTTGTTGGGTGGTCGTTGATGTGGAGGCAAGCTTGTTGGGATGAGGAGCTTTTGCTCAAGTTAGGCTGGTACGGAAAGCCAACGTTCTATTTCGGGGATGTTGATGAGTTCCTCAAGGAAGTCGGGGATGTGAGGAACTTACTACCTGAGAACGTTGTGAGGTCCGAACCGCCTCAAATCCCGAACATATCCGAAGTCGAGGTTGTGAGGCATTTCGCCAGGCTGAGTCAGATGAGTTATGGTGTGGATCTGGGGCCTGTACCCTTGGGTTCCTGCACCATGAAGTACAATCCTAAGATATGTGAGGAATTGGCAGGTGACGAACACGTAGTTGACCTACATCCGTATCAACCCGAGGACACTGTTCAAGGCATTCTAGCGGTCATGTACTCGTTGCAGAACTGGTTGGCAGAACTTACAGGTATGGATGAGTGCTGCCCTCAACCACCAGCAGGTGCCTCGGGTGAGTTGACGGGGGCACTAATGATTAGGAAGTACCACAACGATAGGGGTGAGGCCTTTAGGGATGAGATGATAATACCAGACAACGCCCACGGGAGCAACCCGGCAAGCGCTGCAATGGCTGGATTCAAAGTTGTTAGAATACCGACCTCAGATTCCGGTGAGGTAGACGTTAATGCACTTAAAAGTGTTCTAAGCAGCAGAACTGCTGGCATAATGCTAACTAACCCCAACACCTTAGGGATATTCGAGAGCAGGATAACTGAGATAGCTGATATGGTACACGGGGCGGGGGGCCTCCTATACTACGATGGCGCGAACTTAAACGGTATATTAGGTGTTGTGAGGCCTGGTGATATGGGTTTCGACATAGTCCACCTCAACGTACATAAGACCTTTGGAGCACCACATGGTGGTGGAGGGCCTGGTGCCGGAGTGGTGTGTGCTAAGGGAGAGTTAGTTGATTACCTGCCGGTACCCACTGTAGGATTTGATGGTGTTAGGTACTTCCTTAACTACAGTAGGAGAAGAAGTATTGGTAGGGTCTCCCAGTTCTACGGCAACGTGATCCCTCTGGTTAAGGCATATCTCTACATACTGACTTTAGGTCCTAACATAAGGGAGGTTAGCGAAGTTGCGGTGCTGAACACTAATTACTTCATCAAGTTGATTGAGGGTGTGAAGGGGGTCTCAATACCCTACGGTAGGAATAGGTTTAGGAAGCATGAAGTTGTGATAAGCTTTGAGAACCTACTTAAGGATACCGGGGTTAGTGCTGAGGATGTAGCTAAGGCATTGATAGATAAGGGAGTTCACGCACCCACAATATACTTCCCACTCATCGTTAACGAGGCGCATATGGTTGAATTCACTGAAAGTGAGACTAAGGAAAACATAGAGGCGTACGCAGAGTTATATAAGAGGATAGTTGAGGAGGCGTATAATGACTCGGCAAAGTTGAAGGAGTACCCGAAGAATACATCGGTCAGCAGGCTGAATTTAGGATTGGCGAACCACCCATTGACTAGGTCTCCGACGTCTAAGTTCTTAAGTAGGTTGGGTAGGGATGTTAAACTTGGTGATTAAGTGAAGTTCTGAACCCTCATCACTACCTCCTCGTTCCAGCCCACTATAACCCTGATGTAACCCTCAAGCTTCCTGTCAAGCTCTGCGTCCCCTGTATCGATCCTCAAGGACTTCAATCCAAGGACCTTTTCACGGGTTGCTATTACGATGATGTTTGACCATCCTACAGCCCTGAGCACGGAGGGTGATATCTGCTGATTACCCCTACCAAGTATGAAGCCTTGCCTACCTATAGGTGTCAGCAGTATCTTGGCCTTCCCATAAACCTTCAACAACTTCAGTATTTCCTCTTCATTCAAGTCCTTACCGACTAATCTACCGTTAAAGAAGGCGTCAACACCTAACAACGTCTTATTAACACCTAACCTATCCGCTACTGCTTTAATGGTCGAGCCGGGACCTAATAAGTATAGGGTATCTGGCTCGATGATGTTTTCGACCACGTATTCGGCTACTTCATCCTTATCCGCCTCCGAACTACTGCTGAAGTCCTTAGAAGGTACTAACAATCCCTTACACTGCGGCACCTTAGCGATACCGTAAACTCTGGTTCTAATGACGTCATCTTTCAATGACGCTTCATCAACATCCGCTATCTCACCTAACTCTATTTGGGCATCTCCTCCGATGAATGAGGCCACGATCTCTGCAGCGGCTTCGGGGCTTGAGGCGAACACCCCAGAATACATCTTAACGCCTGAAGGTACGCCCAGTATGGGGAGTGAAGTGTTAACGACGTCGAATACGTCCCTAGCTGTGCCGTCACCGCCCACAAAAACTATTAAACCTACGCGCTCTCTAATCATCAGCTCACACGAACGTATCGTGTCCGCCCTGGAAGTTGTCTCACCGATATTGAGATCCAACACCTTAGCACGTTTGAAGAACTCCCTAACGTAATCCCAGCCCATACCTTTAGGGGGGACTACAAGCGTTAAATCATCTGCATACTCCCTCAGCTTCCTAAGGAATCTAAGGGCTCTGTGAGGGGCTACGGGCTTACTCCCCCTCCTTATAGCCTCCACGTATAGGTCCCCATCAGTCCCCTTCAACCCGACGCTACCTCCCATACCGGCTATGGGGTTCACTAAGAAGCCCACAGCGACATTACTTTCGCTCAACCCACACACCCACAGGTATAATACTACAGCTACGTTATTAAGGAGTCTTAGTCGAGTGCCACCTCGGTGGTTCCCATGCGATGCACTTACTGCCACTCAACGAACGTTGTGTGGGACTATGAGAGGGGGTGTGTAGTGTGTGGCGACTGCGGAACCGTGATAGACGTGATATACCAGTTCCACACACCTTTTAACCAGCGAGGAAACCATGAATTTAGGTCTTCGAAGAAGGTTAGACAGAACCCGTCACTCAACAAGCACACAAGGATGTACTTAAAGCTTGTTAGGAAGGCTTCCGAGCACGGCCTGGTAGTAGATAACGACGTTTTTAAGAGGTATTCCTCAGGTCACTCACAGTTGGTGAAGGTGTTTAAGAAGCCTAACGTGGACCTCAACAGGTTAACCTCAGGTGAGCACGTGAAGCTGGTCTTGGACGTGATGAGAAAGTATCCTAGACTGGTGTCAAGGACTGATAGAGCTAAGGTGGCTCTGGCTAAGATTGCATTGAGCATGCTTTCAGAGGACGGTCTAGATGTTAGGAAGCTGAGCAGTGAGTTAAGCATTAGTGAGGTACATCTGCGTAGGTTGCAGAAGATCGTGCTGGAAGAGTTCGAGTTCCTAGACGACGTTAGGACCTCGCTCCTCAACAACGCCAAAGAAGTGCACCGCCTGACCCCCTCACCCCTTAGGAGTGAGGCCTCCAGCTGTAATACCTAACGTAAAAGGTGTAAGATGTTTCGGGTGTTGAACGATTTTGTATCATAGATGCTGAGTCAGGGTTTCGATATCCGTTAAGCTTATAAACTAGCTTTCTCACAATGCATTGATTAGGAGGATATAATAGAAAGATGGCTCAAACCCAGATCGTAGGGGTAAGTGATCACGTATTAAACCCAGAGGGAATTGTCGGTAAGCACATATTTGCAAACCTCTACGACTTAGACCCAAGCCCTATCGGGGACGAAGAATTCCTCAGGAACTTGGTCAGGGAGGCTGCACGTCTAGCCAACATGACATTAGTTGAGTTGAAGTCATGGAAGGTTGAAGGCATTAAAGGAGGGGTCTCGGTGCTGGCACTAATTACCGAATCCCACATAGCGCTACATACGTGGGTCGAGTACAGGTACGCCACATTAGATATTTATACATGCGGCGAGAGGAGCGATCCTTGGACCGCGTTCGAATATGTAATTTCTGCGTTGAAACCTAAAACATTTAAAGTCAACTATTCGGATAGGTCATCAATCCCACCGAGGCAGTTCTAAACAATAAACACGTTTTTCCCTCAATAGCATGAGCTTAAGCATTTTCGGCACAGGGCGCTTTTGACAAGTCATGTCTGAAGCTGAGCCATCGATTACTTCGTGACATCTGACCACTTTGCTACTGAGCAATTAAGCCGGAAGTGGAGCCGCCGCCGGGATTTGAACCCGGGACCTCCGCCTTACCAGGGCGGCGCCTAGTGTTTCGGCGTGGTACGCCGAAAGTCCACCCGCTGAGCTACGGCGGCTCCACACACCTTACAATACGAGGTAAACTATATATGTTTTTATTTTGATATATACCGATGGCCATGACCCAACTCCTAACTCAAGCCTGCGGTTCTTCCTGAGGGCTTGTCGAAGGTGCTCAACATCAAAAAGGTGGGGGTTTCTATAAAGAAGAAAAACATTATGTGTTTGTTTAATCCTTTGGCTCTTCCTTTCGACTACTTAAGGACTCCTAAAGCCTTAAACGCGTCAGTGTATCCTCTTATCATGTAGGCTATGTCATGTCTTAAGGCTATAAAGTTAAATCCTTTCTTAACCTTATCTAAAGCGTCCTGCGGGTCCGAGGTCATTATGCCGGCTATCTTACCAGCGGCTTTAGCGGCGTTTAAGATCTTACCCACTGCAGCTATGTATCTTGGGTTGTTGAACTCCTGGAATATCCCCAGCGATGCTGAAAGGTCGTTAGGACCTATGAATACGCCGTCAATTCCGTCAACCGCGACTATTTCCTCAATTTTGTTGAGTCCTTCCTCCGTCTCTATCTGAACTATTACCAGGATGTCCTCGTTGGCTTTCTTGAAGTATTCTTTAGCGCTCTGGAAGCCGTACATGATGCACCTTCTAGGTCCCACACCTCTAATACCTTGCGGGGGATATTTACATGCCTTAACTGCTTGTATTGCTTCTTCTTTATTGCTTACTTGGGGTACTACAATCCCTTGCGCGCCGGTGTCCAAAACCCTCTTAATTATTACGAAGTCATTCCACGGGACCCTAACGAGTGGTACAACGTTCGTGAATCTTAAGGGCATCATTAAGAATTCCACGTCCTTAACATCTAATGGTGTGTGTTCCATATCTATGACGAACCAGTCAAATGGTAAGTTGGATAAGGCCTCAGTAACTTCCGGGTATCCCAAGGTGATCCAGGTGCCGTAGGTTACCTCACCCTTAGATACTTTCTCCTTAACCCTGTTAACCATTGAATCACCACACTAATCTAACTCCGAAAAATAAAAAGTTAACATGGAACGTCGGTAGTTCATCGTGGCTGACCGACCGAACCAGCCTTGAGGTTCGCCGTTCGCGGAGTTTTTACCGCTCACTTCGATAGGGATGGTTCGAGGGCTCCAGAATCGGTAGGTGTAGTAAGGGAGGGGAGCTGTGGCATAGGGACGTTGTTGCATGTTGGAACCTGTTTTTCAGAGCTCTGGGAGGTGATGGGAGCAACGCTCCAAGCCCCTCAGAGCTAGGCGTAGATGTGTCCCGCATGCCGTTCGGGGTGAACGCCGCCCATGACCCCACAGAGGTACCGAAAACCCTGTGGACGAGGTGGAAGTCCCTAGATGCAATAAACAAACATGAACACATATCAACGAGCATCTAGGGACAAACGTTGGTGAAGCTAACGATGGAGGAGGACTACGTAAAAATGACGGGAGGTACTATGAATCCCGAGCACGACGAATCTCTGCATAGATCATGGCAATTACTTCGTTGATTATTTTAGCAGCTACTGCGGAGGATGTCGTCGATGGGTCATAATGTGGGGAAAGTTCTACCACGTCAAAAGCTATGAACCTCTCATCAACTACCGCCTGGAGGATGTCGAGCAGCTCGGTGGGTGAGATCCCCTCAGGCTCAGGTGTTGTAACGCCTGGAGCGTAAGCCGGGTCGAGGACATCTAGATCAACGCTCAGGTACACCTTAGAGCAATCCTCTAGCGATTTAGCTATGTTCCTACTAATTTCTCTGAAGCCTAGGTTCTTAATGTGTGCTGAGGTAAAGTACCTGATACCCAAGGACTTCAGGTCCTTATATTCCTCGTACGAAATCGCTCTAACGCCGACTAAGCTGACCTTATTGCCTCCCAACAATTCATATATCCTCCTATTCACACATGCATGACTGGTCTTACTCCCCAAATACTCGTACCTGAAGTCGCTATGTGAATCGAAGCAGAGGTAACATAAATCACTTCCCAAAGCTTTTACCACCCCCTTCACAACGCCTAGAGTTGAAGTATGCTCACCGCCTATAGCCACTGTCCTTAACCCGTCGCCGATCAATTCTGAGAAAACGTTCTCGATGATGTTCAGAGCCCTGGGCACGTCCCCATGAGGCATTACCACGTCGCCCAAGTCCGCTATAGGGATGTCCTCAACGTTTACCAACGATCTGAGTGAGAATAACTCCAGTGACTGGGAAACCAGTCTGACATGTAGTGGGGCAAACCTACATCCAGGCCTGAAGCTTGATGTGGAGTCTAAGGGAACCCCAACTACTGCGAAGAGGGGCTTATCAGCCTTCGAGCTAATCCCGTTAAATACGTAGGGGGTTTTAGCTATGTAGAGTTCCTTCATTCGAACCCGACCTCATGGTGGACGGTGTTCTCGAGTGCCAAACCATTCACCAACTAATGAGAGGCTGTTCACTCACTAAATATTTTGCTATTACTGTCCCTCATCCCAAACCTTAAGGTGAGGACTCCGGTGAGGCATTGGATTCTGTTTATAAGGGATTCAACCCTATTTACTTATATGGTCTGTGAAGATGGGTGTGAGCGATAAGTATGATAAGGTTGTCGAACTGGCTAAGAGGAGGGGGTTTTTCTGGCCGTCGTATGAGATTTACGGCGGTGTGGCGGGTTTATACGACTTAGGCCCTCTAGGTACGTTGCTTAAGAATAGGATCGTTGAGAAGTGGCGGGAATGGTTCGTGAGGAGGCATCAGGATCTGGTCGTAGAGATTGAAACGCCCATGATCACGCCTTACAAGGTCTTAGAGGCAAGCGGGCATGTAAAGCACTTCACGGATCCGGTGGTCGAGTGTCTGAGGTGTGGTAGGAAGTTTAGGGCTGACCAACTTATTGAGGAGCGCTTGAACATCAAGGTGGAAGGGATGGACGTTGATGAAATCACTAAGGTCATACGTGAGGGTGAAGTTAAATGTCCTGCATGCGGTGGCGACCTAAGCGATGCGAGGCTGTTTAACCTCCTTTTCACGACAACTATAGGTCCTTACTCCCAGGACGTGGGATATTTAAGACCTGAATCAGCTCAAGGAATATTCACATCGTTTAAGCGTGTTTACGAGGCATTCAGGGAGAGATTGCCAATAGGTATAGCACAGATCGGTAGGGTTGCGAGGAACGAGATCTCACCTAGGCAAGGCATGGTGAGGCTTAGGGAGTTCACCATAATGGAGGTCGAGTTCTTCTTCGACCCTGAGAACCCCTCATGCGACCTACTAGATAGGTGTGAGGGTAAGTTAAGACTGTTAACAGCCGATGAAAGGGTTAAGGGAGTTAATGACCCCTTCGAGTTAGGTGTTAAGGAGGCCTTAGAACTTGGGGTCATTAAAACGCCTTGGACAGCTTATTGGATGTGCATTGCGAGGAACTTCGTTAAGGAGTTGGGTATCCCGGAGAGCCAGATGTACTTTGAAGAGAAACTACCTCATGAAAAAGCGCATTACTCAGCACAAACCTTCGACCAATTAGTTAGGATCAGTAGGTGGGGATGGATTGAGGTTTCAGGACATGCCTACAGAACCGATTACGACCTATCCATGCATATGAAGCACAGCGGTCAGGACCTTAGGGTGTTTAAGAGATATGATAAACCAGTCATAGTCAAAACTCAAAAAGTGATTGTTAATAAGGCGCTAATAGGTAAGATGTTTAAGGAAAGATCAGCAGATGTGTTGAACGCTTTGTCATCCATTGACTTAAACACTTTAAGGTCTTTACTTGCGGATGGTGGGGAATACGTGAGACTTGGTGACTTCCTAATACCTAGGGACGCGATCACCGTTCAGGAGGTATCTGAGAAAATAAGTGGGAAGCACATAATACCCCACGTTGTTGAGCCCTCCTTCGGTGCTGAGAGGTTGTTGCTGGTCGTTCTAGATAATTCGTATAGTGAGGAAGAGGGTAGGGTAGTTCTAAGGCTGCCGAGGGATTTAGCACCCATCCAAGTGGCTGTGTACCCATTAGTTAACGAGAGGGCTTTGGAGTTAAGGGCTAGGCAGATGTATGATGAGTTTGTTAAGAGTGGGTTCTACGTCATTTATGACGACTCCGGATCCATCGGTAGGAGGTACGCAAGGGCTGACGAGATCGGGGTCCCAGTAGCTGTGACGGTAGACCACCAAACGTTAGAAGACTCCACGGTAACCCTACGTGACAGGGATTCTAAGGCTCAAATCAGGGTTAAAGAGGATGAAGTGGTTGCGAAGGTGGCAAGCTTCCTCTCAAGCTCTTTAGACATAACGCAGCTCAAGTAGCCCCTCAGCAGTCGGTGTTTAGGCAATGGAGGTAGACCTTTAAAGCCGCGCGACGTCTTTAATCCTTAAATAATTCTCAACCCGAATTTAATACGGTGAACCCGCTGTCTGGGACGCAGGGTGAGGAGAAGACAGCCAAGAGGGATATAAAGTCATTAGTGGCTGTAGTTCCTCCTCCACAGTCGCTAATGGATAAGCAGTCAAAACCAAAGGAAAGGAGGATTAGGTTGAAGTACAGCGAATCAGTGAAACCTGATGAATTACGCGTACCTAAAGCACTTGCCGATGAGTTAGGGATTAAGGACTCGGTCTGCGTCGTGGTTGGTGGAAGGAGGGTTGCAGGATTTAAGCCCGTAGTGGACGAGAAACTACCCCCTAACGAAGTGTTAGGGAACCCAGAGGTTATGAAGTCTAAGGGAATAGCCGACAACAGCATAGTAACGGTCAGAGGCTCCTAAATGGCATATCTTGACGTACTTAAAGAAGTTCAGGAAACTACGCTGACCCATGAGAGGCTTTTAAATAGGTTGAGATCTGAGTTAAGTAAGTTCAGTAGGGGTTCCTCAGGGGAGGAGTCCGTTAAGGAGTTAGTGGAGGATCTGAGGCATAATAGAAGGGCCTACCTCAACCTAACCGTCCTCATATACGGGAAAGGAAAGGCTCCAAATAGCTTAAGCGAAGACGTCTACACGTTACTTGAATACAACATTCTAGTAGCCTTCAACAACGAGCTAGAGTTGCTGAGCAAGGTATCTAAGTACGTGCGGGAAGGTAGGATGAAGCTTATGTCGTTGGAGGACTTACTCAACGACATAGAGACGGTAAACAACATAATCAATCACTTCAGTAGAGCCATCAACGCAGCTAGGTCTGGGAAAGGCGTTCCAAACCCTGAGTAGGGTTAACTCAGCTAATGCAATACACATATATATCCGGTTAGAACTTCATAGTGTGGTAATGTCATTATGAGTGAGGAGGCTTTGAGGCTTGAGTTGGGTATTGGAAGTAATGAGAGCATAGCTGAGTCAAACATCGTTGAGAGAGTTAAGGGACTTATCAGGGACGTGATGGCGGAGTTTAGGGAAGTGATGAGCCAGATCAAAGACTTAAGTGAGGGCAAGCTGGAAGTAGTTAAGGTAAGGCATGAGAGGATAAGAAGCATTAAGAACAGCATTGAGAACAACACAATAACGATCGTAGATTACATTACTAGGGTTTCACCCGCCTTAATCCATAAGGACATATACGTATCAATAGTTAACGGCATATTGAGGTGCGCTGAGAGCTGTGAGGCTACTTCGTACAGAGCTTTTGCCCTCTCAATTAAAGGTCAGACCAAGATAAGCGACATGCTCTACCTGCTTCTGGAGTCGATGATCAAGGGCAGTATTAACATGTTGGAGGAGCTTGACAACATGCTCACCTTAATTTCCGTGAATCCGCGGAAGGTTGGGGAGGTATACAATAGCGTAGTAAAGTTGGAGGACAGCGTTGATGATTTCTACAGGCACGCGTTGGTTGAGGTGGTGAAGTCTAAGGAACTTGACGCCGGTAGCTTAGTCCTCATGAAGGAGTTAATCGATAAGTTAGAGGATGCGGCGGACCATTTAAAGGACGTAGGCACCAACTTAAGGTATATATCACTCCACAGGATTTGAAAATGATTAAAGCGCAGCTAGTTGGTTCTAAATTAATAGTCTTTGAAGTAAGCGCAGCCAGGACTATCTTCTCTAAGGGGTTTTTCGGTAAGCCATTGGGTGTTAAAAAACCTAAGACCACAGACATTAACTCACCGTTAGAGTTGTCCTTGGTTGAGGGTATGTATCTGCTTGAGAATAACGTTATCTACGTAGAACACATGGGTAGGGTCTTAGGGTTGGAGGATTTAAGAGCTATAGCTAATGAGAGGATAGCTAACTTCGACGACCTCTACCATGTGTATAAGGAGTTGAGGAGGGAGGGATTCGTAGTTCGCTCCGGTCTCAAGTACGGGGCGGACTTCGCCGTCTACAGGTCCAGGCCAGGCTTGGAACACGCCCCATACTTAGTTAAGGTCGTGAGATTTGATAGTTCTGTGGACCCAGGTGACCTAGTAGGGTGGGGGAGGTTGTCACATAGCGTTAGGAAGAAACTGCTGATAGCTGTTGTCTATCCCGATAAAGAGGTTGACTACATAATGTTTAAATGGTTTAAACCGTAGGTATTAAATAGGAAGTACAGCAGTGTCAGGTGGGCCTCTTGGAAACGACAGACAGGCAGCAGAGGTTCGGAAGACACCAGGAAAGTGATAGGGAATTAAAGCCCCTACCCATAGGTAAGTCATGTAACCAACTGTGTCCGTTCTTTAAATGCTCTAAAGGCGCCATAGTGTTCACTAACAAAGTTGTTAAGGGCCACGTGCAGAAATCAGCTATGTGTAGGTGGATCGGGGATCAGTGCTTAGGTTATAAATGCCAGTTCGGTTATTGCGAGCGGAGGGCGTTGCTGCCGAACGGTATATGCACTTTAGCAGTGAAGTTCAGTGAGGGGAGTGAGGACTTTTTCAAGGAAGTGGAGAAGGCTGAGTTAGGTGGCGGTAAGGTTAGAGACATTCTTGGCCGAAGAACTGGGCGCAAAGACGCCTTCCTTGAGTAGCCCCACCACTCCAACGTGTGTAGAGGTTGTTTTCAATACCCACCACGTCCAAAGCCTTCCCAACAACGTATTCTATCAAGTCCTTAACGTTCTCAGGGCCTGGGTAAAACGCCGGCGCCGCCGGTAGTATCGTTGCACCGGCTATTGAGGCTTTAAGCATGTTAAATATGTCTAACGTGCTTATGGGGGTTTCCCTGATAACCAACACGAGGGGTTTCCTCAACCTAAGGAAGTTTACAGCCGTCCTAACCAGTAGGTTATCTTGGTAGGAACTAGCAATAGATGCGAGGGTCTTCAACGAGCAAGGTGCAATAATCATAGAGTTGAAGTTGTGCAGTGCTGATGTGCTCGCGAGGGAGGAGCTTAATTCATCATCCATGAAGACTTCCTTACATCTAGACCTGATGATGTTTAAGAACGCTTCACTGCTGCAGCACTCCTGCTCAGCTACCTTGAGGGCGTTCTTAGTAACTATCGCGAAGACCTCAGACCCGTTAAGATGGTTTAGGTAGTCTATGAGCCTTAACCCATAGATAACACCGCTAGCGCCGCTGATACCTACCACTACCCTCAATCCCTTAACTCACCTTTATAAACGCGGTAACACGACTTAAATATGTGATGAGGCTCGAAAGGTCGGATCGGTGAAGAGCCCGTGCAGGGCTGAAATATTCCTTATTTAACTTCCCCACCGCTAACATTACCTGGGTAGGTGCGTGGCCTAATGGATGAGGAGGTGGTTAGTAAGTATCTAAGGGCCGGGGAAATCGCTTGGAGGGTTAAGCAATTCATATATAGTTACCTGAGGCCGGGCGTTAAACTGCTCGAACTAGCGAACACCGTCGAGGGCGTGATTAAGGAACTAGGAGGGCAGCCAGCATTCCCCGTGAATATATCAGTTAACGCTGTGGCAGCTCATAAAACACCCCTACTCGATGAGGTAGGATCTGTGATGGAGGGTGATGTGGTCAAAATTGACATAGGTGTGCACTGCGACGGATACATAGCTGACACAGCCATAACCATATCCTACAATGATAGGTTCGATTTACTCGTAGATAGTGCGAGGGAAGCGTTGGAGAGGTCTTTAAACGTTGTCGGAGAAGGTGTTAGGTTTTCAGATGTTGGAAGCGTTATAGAGGAGACCGCCAAGAGGTATGGGTTTAAACCTATTAAGAATTTAGGAGGTCATAGCTTGGGGAGGTACTTAATACATGCAGGTGATGTAATACCCAATTATAACGACATGTTTCAGTTGGGAAGGTTTAAGAGGGGTGGGGCATATGCTATCGAACCGTTCGTATCCGATGGTAGGGGTTACGTAGTTGAATCTGATGAGGTCAACATATACGCATTAACTAGGACTAAATTCAAAGGTCTAACAGAGCTGGAGCTCCGAGTAGTCAATCACATCTTAGATAAGTTCAAGACCCTACCGTTCTGTGAGAGGTGGTTGGTCCACGAAACCAGGTTACCGGTAAACATGTTGAGGGAGGTCCTAAACTCATTAGCACATAAAAACGTAGTTAGGAAATATCCAATACTTCAAGAAGCGTCGAGCGCGGCGCGTGTGGCACAATTTGAGGAAACAGTTTTAATAGGTGACGACGTCTTAGTGATAACGAACCCTAAGCACTGATACAATGTTCCACTGTTGACCTTCATCCCTTCTTCACGTGCTGGGCATAGGTCTGAAGCACCCTCAAAATCGACCACTAGTTCGGCAGTAAACAAGCTTCACATCATTACGGAAAAGAATTCATAGCTTCTCAACCCTAACGGAGTTGCTGTGGCGGGTCTAAACCAGTGTGGGTCCTCAGACGTACGGGGTGGGGGTTGACATACCTACTGCTAGTCACTTTGGGACATCTAAACAGTGCATGCAGAACTACAGGCGCAGCCCCCCGCCCTGATGAAAGTATATATTGAGGTTTAAATATGGCTTTAAGGAGGATGCGTAAATGGACGCAGGAAGTTCAAGCGACACCTGGTACCTGTTACTGCTTTTAATGTTTGCAATATCATTCATACTTAACTTCACTGACGTACCTCAAAGAATTCAGTTGTGGAGGTTCGCGTCATATATAAGACGTAGGTTGGTGCAGATGGATGAAATCGAAGGTGATGTAAGGCGTAGGCTGATAAACTACCTAAGTAAGTTGAACGTAGGTGCTCCTAAAGAGGTTGTGGATAACTTCATCAATAACTACTTCCTGATAGAACCGGTTGACATAGAGCCTATAGACATTATTAGGAGGCTTTCTCACCTGATTAACGTCAGGGATGCTAACGTTAAGTCATACGCTGAGAAGTACATGTTAGGTATCCAAAAATCCGAAAGGTATAACGCAATTGTTGCTCTGGAGATCGCATCAGCGATTAACTCAGTTAATAAAGTATTGAAGCATTACTTCAAGCTAGGCTTGAAGAACAATAATTGGGTATTGCTCATGCAGCTAGCTCTTGAGATGCCCAACATAATCAGGATCGTTAACTCGTACAGCAAGGCATTAGACGCTTTCTTCTCGGGAACACCTATAGGTGATGGTGCGGGACCCCTACTCGTTAGGTACTTGGTTGGTGGCGCTAGCCCGAAGCAACTAGTTGAGGACACGGTGTATTACGAAGCAACCATTAACGGCAGGCGGGTTTACGCCATAAAGGCTGAGGGTCCTGGGGCGACTGTAGGTAGGCCTGGGGAAGCTGTTGAGAAGCTGGTTGAGATGTTGGGTGGTAATGTTGCGAGGATAATCACCGTTGACGCGGCCCTGAAGCTGGAGATAGAGGAAACTGGGGAGGTAGCTGAAGGTGTGGGAGCTGCTATTGGGGACGTAGGGCCTGAGAAGATAGGTATCGAAAGGGCTGCAACCAAGTATGGAATACCGTTGGATGCAGTAGTTATTAAGATGTCGCTGGAGGAAGCAATAAACACTATGACTAAGGAAGTCTACGAAGGTGTTTTAAAGGCTCTCGAGAGGGTTAAGAACATAATAAATGGTGTGAGTGAGGGAAGCTCCGTGATAGTCGTCGGGGTAGGTAACAGTGTAGGGGTGCTATAATGGTTCAGTTACGTGGCGCCTTAGACGTGTTCACGTTGGTTATGTTAATCGTTACCGTGGTCCTCGTCGTCTACACCATAGCTATGATGCTTATGCAGAAGGGTAAAAGTAAGACAACCGCAAGCCCTAAGGTAATCACTAAGGTGAGGTGTGTGCAGAACGACTATGATGTGGAGAAGGAGTTCAGCAAAGGCGATTATGTGGGGTTGGAGGTAGGGAAGTGTCCGAAATGTGGTAGTACCTTAACCATCGATGCCATATACATGGTTGGCAGTGTTAAGGAGAAGGAACCCTCTTTATAGCGCATGATTGCGGTCCTAGGGGTCATACACCTATTATAACTCCACTTCTTAGATTAGATACTGGGATTAAGGTTGAAGGTTCTGCAGTATTTGGTGGAATCCGTCGACCTAAGCGTGTATTCGTACGTTAAGCCAGGAGCACCCCATAGATATTCCATACATGACCAGGACCTTCATAAGTACTTAAAGACTGTGACAACGTCCCTGAACACATATATTCAAGCAATCAACGTAGGTGAGTCGATAGCTAGGGGTTCGCTTGGGATACCGTCAGCAAACTTAGGTAAGTTCTTGTCGCAATCTATATCATCATCTTTCAGTAAGTTGACGTCAAACGCCGTGGTTGAGTTACACCTGATGTTAATCCCTGCCACCATCGCTGTCTCATACACGTTAACTAGTGAGCGTGTGATGAACTTGAGTACTTTTAGGAAGACAATCATGTCGCTGATGATGTACTCAGATGTTAAGGACACCCTCGAACTGTACTCAACACTTAAGAAGTTAGGGAGGTACGAACGTCTTTTACTGGAGTTGGGTATTAGTGAAGGGGTTATCAGGACTAACTCCATGAACTTACGCAACATGTACATATTGTTGAGTAGGAAGGTGTTACCGCTCAGCATGCTAATTGATAAGTTGGACGTCGTAGTGGGTATGGCAGGTAGGTTTATTAAAACCTATGAGGAGACCTACGACTACAACTTAGCTACGGTCTCCTCGTACATGTATGGGTTGGAAGCTCTTTACAACATTTCATTCGGACAGGAACTCTTCAAAGAACGTGGCATCATGAACAAGCTCCTCAAGCTTGATAAGGAGTTTAGGGGTAAGGGCCGCGATTTCACCGAGTTAATACCTGCGTTATGTGTTTCCACACTGCTATCGCTGAGCAGTTTAGATCGTACGAGCAGGGATTAACCACCCTTAGGACTAAGGGGACGTCAGTCCTCCTATTTGATGTAGGTTGTAAGGTCTTTGGATTGACCGACGTTTATGACTGTTATCCCCTTCCTAGCAGGTAGGGACACATTACACACTCTGACACCATCTAACACTGCCTCTAAAACCCTGGAGTTATGTGCGTGCGCGTGTATTGCTACATCTGGTTTGGCGTCTTTCAGAACATCCTCTAAACTCCTAGACCCCATGAAGGGAAGTACCTTCTCAGGCTCGCCCTTAACGGTAGCAAATGTTGGGGCGTAATGTGATACATATATCGTTACATCTGCAACCTTCTTCACGTCGATGAGTAGTTTCCTAATAATTGCGGGTCTCTCCCTATACACGCGTTCAAGGACTGGCCTATTCTTCCTCTGCCAATACGTGAGCTTTTCGAGTACCCCCCTACTGCCTATGATACTTACCTTCAGGTCATTGACGTAGATCATGGCAAGCGAGTCATTAAGCCATAGAACTTCAGGATATTCGTTAATGAACTTCTCCTCAACTTCGTGGAATTCCTCATTCCCGAAGACAGCTACTATCGGCACATCCCTAAATCTAGACCTAACGCTGTCCACTATCATTCTAAGCTCCTTAGTGTTACCTTCATCAACCATGTCACCCGCGAATACTATTAGGTCGGGTCTGGAGTTTATCAACGACTTAAGGGAGGCTAGGAACAGGTTGAAGTACCTATTGCCGTGGACATCACCCACAGCGTAGACCTTAACCGACGGCATCGTACCCATCTATAGTTGTTGTAGTTAACTAAATTTAATCTAATAGCATCAAGGGTATATAAAGGTGTGTCTGAGTAGGAACTGCGGCCAATTGAATTGATGAGATCTTAGCATTTATAAGCCCTCCACATACAATGTACGTAGGAGGTAGGAGGGAATGGTCAAGCTACTTGGGACGAATTCGGCGGGGCACCTTGGTTGGGTGCTCAAGCGCTGCAACATATGTAATAGGAAATTAGTGGTAGGTAATGATGCCGTGTACGCGTGTCCTAAATGCGGCTCAACTGCTAACGTCTATTACTGCCTAGCCGACTATAAAAGGCTTCGCGGTAAATGCCCGTACTGCAAAAGCGATTTAGTACCGATTTAGAGCTCTCGGGTAGAGTTCTTTGGCTTCTTTGAAGGGTGTTAAGGAGTTACTTATAGATGGGCAACTTAGGATTAACATCATAGAGTTAGGTAGTGAGGTGTTGGTAAGTGCCGATGTTCCAGCCATGCGTTGGTGTTACGAAACCTCAGGCGAATTGTCCATAGATGGCGTTAAGATTGTCTATGCGTCTCTGAAGGTGCCCGGGATAGGGGTGGTAGAGGTTGCGGGATGTAAAGTTATCGACAGCCTCAGAGCTATCAACATCAAATATAAGGTAGAGTGTACGGATGCTGCAGTAGATACTTATCGTAAGATAGTCGAGTATATGGATAAGTTCTGTAGTGAGTCATGAGGCACTTTATAACTTAACAGTTTAAAACAACCCTTATTAGTAATTTCGTAGGTGTTCACGTAATGTTCAAGGACCTCAACGTGGATTTAAACGACCTCAAAGCGCATGCCTCGAACTTAATTGCCGGCGCCGAAGTTACCACGGTGTCAGCCGGGGGAGTTAAAAGCCTAAATATCTTAACTCCGAGCGGCCTCTTATTCGATTTAAGGGTAACTAACGTGTCCGCTGAGGTTTACCTTAACCTATGTATTGAAGGATATGAGAGCTTAGAAAGTTTACTCACTGAGATCGGTCTAGGCTTTACTTTTAAATTAATTAAAGAACTGCGCGATGTGTTTAAATCACTGCCAAAATCACTAATAATCTCCAAGGCAATACCTTCAGGCATCACCTACCTAATCCTAGAGCCCACCAACACGTTTCCACCGGTTAAGGGAGTCTTGAGGGGAGGTGAAATTGCTGTGACAGCGCCTTCGTGCTCAGTAATCAACGGTAAGGTGGAGTGCGCTGAGGCAAAGTACTTACCAATAGTTAGCGCGGTCGCTAATACTCTAAAAGAGTTCACGTTAACCTAACCCCACCTATGCTGAGGAGGTCGTTAACTCAATCACTACCGTTCGGGTGTGAACTTCTCCCAACTAAATGAAACCAGGGACAAACGGTAACATACCGTAGACGGTGGTGGAAATAAACTCTTCGATCTTAATACGTTATTAATAGTCATGTGGGGGAGGTACTAGCAGTGACACCCCAGCTAATAACTCATACCAGCGTTACAACAGACCTACCACATTTAAACGATTAATGAACAGTAGTGTACTCTCAGGAGATATGCCTTGAGTGATGCAGTCACTTCAGTCTCTGAGGAGTCCATCTTCAGCGAGGCATCGTACGTCGAAGTGATAGCTGATGATCTTGTGAGGACGGCCTCCGTAATAGGTATTCTTAAAAGCATTGGTGAGGAGTGTGATGAGTTGATAGGGGTTCTCAAATTCCTAACTTCAGAACTTGTGATGGAGCTACACACAAATAAGTATGTTGATGGGCTTGCTGCGGAGTTACGCGATGCTATTAAGGTCTCCCTCTGGGAGGTTGGGGACGAATTTAAGCTGTCAACGCTCATCAACGACGTCGTGTCGTTAGGTTTGATGGTTAGGGAAGGTTTCAACGACCCAGAACTAGCGAAGGAGGTGTTGGAGGAGTTCGCGGATACGTTTTCCCTACAGTTAAGCAGGTGTGATATTGTTAGGGAGGTTATGGAGAGCGGTGATCCGGCACTAATCCTTCAAACGGTATTGGTGGGTCTCACACTAGCTGTGGGTGGGCTCAACTACGAAGGTGGTTAATTTGTCCAGAGTTGATGTGCTGTCGGAGAGGCTCATAGAGTTTGTGGCTAGGGCTGCGTCAAGGATAAGTTACGACCAACGTAAGTTGGTAGCTATATCCGGTACCTCAATGCACGGAATAGTGCTTAAGGTGATCGGCAGGGTGTCTGAGTGGGTTTCTGAGGACAGGGGTGGTTTACTCTGGTGTAGACTATGTGGTAGGGGTTCTTTCACTAAGAGGGGTCTTTACCTACATTTAGTTAGGGTTCATAACTTCGAGATTAAGAGCATAATCGAAGATGAACTGCGTAGGGAGCTGAAGACAGCCCAGAGATAATGCGCGGTGGTCAAAACCGCGTGAACGGGTAGCAAAACATGGAAAGAACTGTTGGATAGATGTTAGGAGGTTCTAGGTTAGGTGGTCATTCAGGGATGGAGGCGCTCATCAACTCACGTTTGGAGTCACTAATCATCCCATGTATAGTTGGCTAAACACTCAGATTTAAGTCTATCACGTAAGTGCCGCCGCGGGGATTTGAACCCCGGACCTCCGGATCTCCCAGATGGGCCGTATGAGTCCGGCGCTCTGACCAGACTAAGCTACGGCGGCACCACTCTAGAATAAATGAATCACAGATTTAAGTTTTATGAGTCCCGCGTTCTTGAGGTTCGGAGAAGCACTGAATGCGGTGAATTGGGCGGGACCCCAACTTGGGAGGGCTGCGAGACCTCTCGGATCTCACAGCCCTTCCCAACGTGGCTAGCTTAACTTCCGGGATCTGACGAGTCCGGGTGTTTCCTAGCCACTATGGTCGGGGCCGCCACATTTGATAGTACTTCAGTGGTTTTTAAGTGTTAATCAATTTCAGCTTTCGCTTAGAACATATGTCCTCAGCCACCTTATCCCCTGGGTAACCTTTCAGAGGTTGGGGAATGGGTGAAGTTAGTGGTAGCCGGGCGGGGATTCGAACCCCGGTCACGGGGGTTCCCCAACAATTCCAGATTCGGGGATAGCCCTTAGCTACCTGCCCCGCATCCTTGACCGCTAGACGACCCGGCTTCAATTAAATTATATCGAAGTTCGATTATTAAGTTTTAACGTCGAGTTTGATTGCTAAGTCCTAACATCAAGTTTAATTATTAAGCTTTGATGTTAAGTACCTCAGGGATAGATGATGTCATGGGTTGACGAGTACGTTAAGACTCTTTTCACCTTAAGAGATAGCGAGCTGTACGTAGTTGCTTCAGGACTAACCACGTCAGGTCCAGCACACATGGGTACGATAATGGAGCTTTTAATACCTTACACAGTATCTAAGGCTATTAAGACGCACGGCCGGAAGTCCTACTTCATATTCATAGCTGACACTATGGACTCCTTAGACAGCATACCCTCGCAACTCGCCACGTTCTCGGAGCTGAGGGAGTTCCTCGGGATGCCGTTGTGTAAGGTCTTAGACCCGTACGGGTGTCATGATAGTTACGGGTACCACTTCCTTGACGAGGTATTGGGTCTGATGAAGAAGCTCGCGATCGAGTGCGACGAGGTTCTAACAGCTGACAAACTATACCTCGAGGGTTGGTACGACGACTATGCAAGGCTTTTCTTCAACAGATTGGATGAAGTTAGGAACGTCTTAGAGACAACATCGTTTAGGAAGTTACCTCCAAATTGGTTAGGGATCGTCAAACCCATATGCGGTAGGTGCGGTAGGAACGACAGCACCTCCGTCACGTCATTCCATGACGACGTCATAACGTATGAGTGCGGTAGTTGCGGTTTCAAAGGCAGCATGCATTTAGAAGACCGTAAGTGGAAGCTCCTTTGGAGACTTGATTGGCCGTCAAGGCAGGACTTCCTCGGCGTTGACGTTGAAGGTGGTGGCGTCGACCACTTCACCAAGGGGGGCTCTTGGGACACTGCGACTGAGATCCATAGGAAGATATTCGGTAAAGAACCCCCTGTGGGCTTCAAGTTCGGCTTCGTCCTCATAGAGGGTAAGAAGATGAGTAAAAGTAAGGGTTTGGGGTCGCTCTCAGATATCATGAGGTTCGTACACCCTGCCGTAATCAAGTATTTCCTACTAAAACATGATTTGGAGGAGAACAGGAACTTAAGAATGGACCCTAAGTTCCTCTTATCGCTCTACGAGGAATACAAATTGGTGGGTGATGGGAAGTATCAGGATGTGAAGCAGCTTAGGGCTTGGGAGTTAAGCGGTGGGGTTAGGTGGAACACCTCATTCGGTGAGCTACTGGTATACTACCAGATATATAAGGATTGGGAAACTATTTCAGGGTTGACTAAGGATTACGAATCCGTCGCTGAGCTGAAATCATATGTGGAGGAATGGATTAAGAATAACTTACTACCAGACGAGTACGATGTCCAACTCAGGCCGTCACCACCACCCCCCTCCACTGAGGACCTAATACTGGAATTATCTGAGTCGTTAGATGAAAGTATGAGCGATGTTGACATCCACAATAAGATTTACGAAATATCTAGGAGTAAGGGGAAGGACCCTTCAGAGCTCTTCAAAGCAATCTACTTAATGCTTTTCGGCAAGCCTAAGGGGCCTAAGCTGGGTAGGTTCATTAAGGTATTAGGTGTTAATCGATTTAAGAACATCGTGAGGGAGGTTCTCAACTCCCCGAAGAATCTGTGACATGCAACATCTTAGTAGGGACTTCATATAGGTTTAAAAACCCCAAAACCATTTACACTCGTCTATCGTATCGGAGTTGAAATACGTGATGGAAAGCGGTAAGGTAAACGTAATAGATCTAAAGCCAGGAATGGAAGACGTGCACGTCGTCGTGCGCGTTCTCGAAGCGGGCAACCCCAAAGTCATAAGAACTAAGGCAGGGGAGAGGACGATTAGTGAGGCCTTAGTCGGTGATGGTACTGGTAAAGTCAAGCTCACGTTATGGGGCCGTGTTGCTGGAACCATTAACAAGGGTGAGGTAATTGAGGTTGTTGGTGGTTGGACATCTGTGTTCAGGAATGAAGTGCAGTTAAACGTAGGTGGCCGTGGTAAGGTAAACAAGGTTGACACCTCATTAGCTCCGGAAAGTGATGAAATACCTGACGCGATGCCTAAAGCGCCTGAGCAGGGTGGTGAAGGGGGCTTTAGGAGGTTACCCCCGAGAGGCGGTAGGGGTAGGTCAAGGGGTTGGAGATGAGTCAAGGTACCGCAACCTACGACAGGGTTAAGGAGCTTAAACCGTTAAAGAAAGGCAGTGAGCTGGGGTTTGACGGTCAAAACTACCTGGTAGCGTTGAGTGAGAACGACGTATATGCGCTGGCGTCAGGCGCTTACTACGTGTGGAGCCTCTGCAGCGGTGAGAAGACTGTGGAGCAGTTAGTAAAGGATATAACTATTGAACTATCAAGCGTCCCGGAAAGTAAGGAGAATATAAAAGAAGAGGAATTAAGAGAACCTGTAGCCATGATATTGGAGCAGCTGGCTAGGGTAGGTTTGATTTCATATACGTGAATACCGGTTAAGTAAATCCAATTCCTCTCAACGTTTTTTACAAGTTCTACACAATGCTAGAGCTTAGGCGTAACACGCGTCGATTAAGCTAATCTTGCTCGGCGGTACCCCACCACCAGCTAATTTACTGATTATGTGGTTAACTACATCTGATGCACATGTAAATTTGTAGAGGTGGGTCTTATCACTTCTGAGGTCGCTGCAGCCGAAACCTTCTACGGCAGGTTCGAAGCACTCGTCCGTCCCGATAAGTCTCGCCAGGAACGACTCGCTCAGTGTGTCATCGTGAACCGCTATTGCTTTAGCGATATCCACGAACTCACTAACTGTTAAGTAATCTATATGCCAGAAAGGCTTCTTACCCCTTAAACAGTGTCTGAGGACACGTTTGCGGACGCCGCCGGGACCCCTCCCAGAACCTATGTAGACGTAAACCCCCTCTTCAAGATATACGACCCCTAACCGGCCTACACCGACCGCTAGACCTCTTCTCAAGTTAATTATTAAGCAGTATAAGCCACGCACCATGCGTTACATACACTCCATGGCCAGGAATCCCCACGGCCTAACCGGAGAATAGATCTCAAATACGTTTATTTGGTTATTTCAGCTGGGGCTAATTAGGATGTTGCCTCGATTAATTGTTCACTGGATCCCAACCCACTAACTTTAATTAACGTATCGCTTTCCCTCTCCAGGGCAATTAGTAGTTTGTTACCGAGCTCGCTTAACCTGTAGACTCTATAATTACCTTTGGAGTTCACTAGCTCTACGATGTTAAGTGCTTCTAGAATGTGGAAGGTTGCCAGTACTTCGTACCTAGGCAGTCCTGTGGCTGAAACAACATCTCCTGGAGTAACTACCCTATCTTTCATACTTGAAAGTATCTGTTTAAGTCTAAGTCTGAACTCGTTCAGTTAGACCACCGGTAAGTAGGGTAGGCGTTCACATACCTAAAAAGCTTACAGCTAATCAGTGACAGCGTTCGAACGCTTTATAAGTGGGGTAAATGTATTGGGGGTGTAGTTCGGGTGGGTGGAAAGTATGTGGGAAATAAATTGATGCGGGGTGTAAGTGATTTAATAATAGTTCTGGCACTGATCTCGGTGGCAATACCTGTAACCATCGCAGTTCAGCACTGGCTATCCTCCCAAGTGGGTAGGGTGACCGCGTACTCAATCGCACCTAAGGTCACTGCCAGCTTAGTGTCAATGGACTACAGGGGCAACAACTTCACCGCTGTAGTTAAAGTTGTTAACAGGGGGGTGAACGAATTAAATCTGAGTAACATTAACGTTACTGCCTTACTATCGAACGGAACCACTACCTCGGTAAAGTCTGAGACCATCTCAGGTGGGGAAACTTTAAGTCCTAATGGTGAGGCAACAATGCTACTGACAATACCCAATATAGATTCCAAAGTGGTAGTGATCGTGCTGGAGTTCAAAGATGTTTCAGGTAGTAAGGTACCTGTGGAATTAGTGGTGAGTTAATCAGCCGTTTTTCTTGTTTAAGGGAAAACAGGTTTCAAAAGGCGATCATTTTTGAACGATTTCGAAGTTATCGACGAATACAAAGTAGGTATAGCAAGCGTTAAGATAGTTAAGTACTCCAACAACACATACCAGTACTTAGTAGAGGAAGTAATCGGCAAGGATGTTGAGGAGGTGATTTCCAAAAACGTCGACGTCATATTGAATTCCATCCCTTCCGGGGCCGTCCTAGACGAACTAACGCTTTCCAGGGTGGTCTCGGAGGTCCTCAACATCCGTAGAGATGATATTGCTAAGTTCATTTACGCCTTAAGGAAGGAGTTAAAGTATAAGAAGTTTCAAGTGTTGATCGATGACCCGTTCATAGAGGACATCACTGTTGCGGGGGTGGGGCCCGTATGGGTGAGGCATAGTAAGGTTTTGAAGGCGGACCCCGAGGCTGATTACATTCAGACGAACATAGTCTTAAGTGACCAAGAGGAGGTCTTTAAATACATTAATCTATTTGCTGAGAAGGCCAACAAATTGATAACGAAGTCATCACCTATATTGGATGCTAACCTGCCTGACACCGATGGAGGGCATAGAATACACTTAGTCCTCCATGAGATAAGCCTAGGCAGGCCTGAAATAACCATCAGGAAGAAGAGGAGTTACAGCGCACTAAGCGTTAAATCGTTAATTGACGATGGGGTCATGCCTGAAGCGGTAGCTAAGTATTTAAACGCTTTAGTGAGGGCTAGGGGCAGCATCATGATAGTGGGACCTCCTGGCTCCGGTAAGACGACGTTGCTTAGGGCGTTACTCTACGACTTCGTACCGAGTTCGTGGAAGACGGTCATCATTGAAGACACTCCTGAGATAGACCCACTACCGCAAAGCAATTGGATTAGGTACGTAGTCCCCACATCCTCTGCAGCAACTAACTACTTAGACCAGTTCGCGTTGTCCAAGGCCGCTTTAAGAGCGTCCGTTAACAAGTACATAGTGATCGGGGAGACTAGAGGGGCTGAGACCCAAGTACTGGTTCAAGCAATGAACATGGGCTTAGGAGGTCTCACCACGTTCCACGGGGGTAACGTGAGGGAAGCAATTATAAGGCTCACAGGGCCTCCCATAAACCTAAGCAATTACCAAGTCTGCATGTTCTGGTCCTTCGTAACGATTAACTACGTATTCACCGGTAAGTCTGTTAGGAGGGCCGTGGTCAGCATCGATGAACCTCTATATGACAGTGAGACGGACAACATAATACTTAACAACATCTACACGTTCGGAGATGAAGTAAATTACGAGGAGTTGATTAAGAGGAGTATTAGGCTCAAGAACGTCGGAACTGCGTTCAGTCATTAACTAAGGGGTAGGTAGTTACCATGAAATCCCTCCTGGAAAGTTACGTGAGGGGGATTCAGAGTCTTAGGATTAGGGCAGGCTTGACGATATTGGATTGGAGGATGTTCCTAAGGTCTACTGCCAAGGACTTTTTAATCAGCTCAGCTGTGTTAGGGTCTTTACTCACCTCCGTAGGTATCCTATCCGGTGTTGATACGAATCAAATTTTGTTGTTGACTGCTTTCTCCATTGTTACCGCTGCGTTATTCCCTTACATGAAGTATAGGTTGTTGGCGAGAGCCCGCGGCAAGATGCTGGAAAACGAGTTAACGTACTTCATAATCTCTGAGGCTATCACCGCTACGGACTCCACCGAATTAATCAGCGATGTATGCGAGTTAACCGGTTGGGAAGGAGTTTTCCCCACCTTAAGCAGGGAGGGGTTGAGACTGAAGGTTTATAGGAAGTTCCTGACCTTACTTGAGGCAGTTAACCTCTACGTTAAGTACTTACCATCCGAGTTCGTTTCCAGGCTTTTAAGTGACTACGTCCTCACGGTTTCCAGGGGTATTGTTGGTTCGTGGCTCTCACACACTTCAACCGAACTCCTCCGCAAGCTCGGAGGTGATACAAAAGCGTTCACTAAGCTAAGGACAACCACCGTCCTAGTTATCGGCATATTGGTCAGTTACTTACCGACTCTAATGTTTTCCCTCTCAGTAATCTCCGGTAGCAGGCACCTAACATCGGCAATTACTTTGACGCCCCTACTAGTGATAGCCTCGGCAGCTGTCCTTCCACGCAACACACAACATCTGAGGACGTACCTCAAATTCGGTAGGAAAGCCAACCTACTTACCTATGCCTCTTACGGAGCCGCGCTCTACACGGCCTACCAAATCTTCTCAGGCTCGACAAAAGTTGAATACCTGGTGATTACTACGTCGGTTCTGTTTTTAATCAACGGTGTCATAGGCATACGCAGATTTTACGGCGTGATTTATGAGATCTATGAAATACCTAAGATTATCCATATGTTCGCTGAGACGCCTCACATTCTAATAAACCCCGTCAGTGCTTTGAAGGATGTTTTAAGTAGGTGCAAGTCCAAGAGTTGGAAGGGGTTGGGGGCCAACCTAGATCTAAACAGCGTTTCGAGCGGTGTGAACATGCTTAACTCATGGCTGGGTAGGTACACTTACTACGTATTGACTAAGTCCATGGTTAACGGTTCTTTAAGTAAGGAACTGCTGCTGAGTTTAAGGGTCATCACACTGGACATGTTGGAAGACCTTAAGCAGTACTTCGTAAGTACCGTACCCCTCATCGCGATGTCATTGATGGTACCCTGGCTCATGAATTCGATGATCTCATTAGCTGGGGTCGAAGCGTTAGGCTACGGATTCCACGTTTACCTATTAACCATAAGTTACTCCCTCTACGTCGATTACGTAATTTTCAACACGCCTAAAATCACTGCCGTTTCAGCCGCGACACTGCTTTTATTAGGTACTATTTGGGTGGGTTAGTTGAAGCTCCCGGATTTGATAACTACTGTAGATCTTTACGAGATGTTGGGGGCGGAGGGCTTTAAGGGGTTCGTCAATCGGTGGGTTTTAATTAAGAACGTACCTCTTAACAAGGTAATTGTCAGACCCATCGTTAGTAGCTTTGACGAATCACCAAGCTTGGTCATCAGCGAGGACATGAAGGTGGCGTGTAATGGGATGTGGTTGGTCAGAGACAACGGTAATTCTAAGGTGTACTTACGTGACGGGAGCGAGTTACGTATAGATTGCGTGGTGTACAGCTTAGGTGATGGTTCACTGCTGAAGGTTTGTGATGACGTGCTAAGTAGTCTTAACCCGGCCACCGGGGACGAGGAGATCCTTATGAGGGGGTGTGATGACGTTGAAGTTAAGGGTTTAGGTAGTTCACCATTAGTGGTCATCCGTAATGGTGGTAGGAGATACCTCCTAGCACCTCATTTTGAGGACAAAGTGGCGGAAGTGCAGGACCTCCACTACGCGGACTCATGTACCACGGCGTTGACTGTGTTTAAGCATAGGAGGAAGTACTACGCGGCAATTAATTTTAAGTACCTGAACCTAGGTAAGACCTACGAACTCGATAAGTGCACCGCAGTAGAAGGGGTGTTGGTTGGTGATGGTTTAGGGGTTGTGAACTGTTCAGGTAACAGCTACTTAATATCCATTGATGAAATGCTGAAGATGCCGCTCCCGCTGGAGCCGGTAGCGCACGTACACCACGAGTACGTGCTGTATGACAGTAAATTCGGAGTACTCATCAGGTTTGATGGACAGAACTTCAATCACTTACTACTCCTACCTAAACCTAAGGTTGTGGGGAAACTTCGTAGTGGTGAGTTGGTGGTGATTTCTAACGGCAGCCCTTACGTAATCACAGGTAACGTGTTTAAAGCTCTGGCGGGCTACAGAGTGTTAAATGGTCACGCAGATGATGAATACATAGTCTTAAGGAGTTTGAGGTCCTTAGACCTCTACAGGATGGTTGACTACATCTCTTCATATAGGCCGTTGGAATGCAGCTTAATTAAGGAGAAGCTGATCTGCATTCATGGCGGGAATGCCCTAATTTACGATCTAACCGAACTCCACGACGTTGACATACGCATCGATAAGACTGACTTAAGCGTTGATAGCTACCCAATACTTGAGGTAACTCCTTGGTCCAGCAATTCGCAGCTCACAGTCAAGGGGCCGGTGACTATATCGCCGGAACCCCTCACCATGTCCCCTAAGTCGAAGCACTTCAACGTTAAGCCAACAATCCTTGGCAGGGAGTTAACGTTTAAAGCTACCCTAGATGCTGTGCTGGCTCAGGTTGCTAAGGAGCTCAAGATAAGGGCTAGTAGGGTTGAGCTTAAAGAACTCGTCGTCGGGGAGGTCAAGCATTCCTTAAACGGATGTATGGAGGGGACAGAGGATAACACCTTAGTACGTATGAGGTTGAAGGTTCTCAACCCAACCCCTGAGGAGGTCCAGCTACACATAACCTACTTAGAAGATGGTGGTGAAGTTCTTAAGAGACGATCACAAGCTCTCAAACCTGGACTCAACGAGTTAGTCGTCGCCGATACCTTAAAGGCCAGCAGTGATGGTTTACGGATACTGATAACATATAAATGGTTTAACCGCAATGAGGACCTCGCCTTAATCACTTTGAACCTAAGGGAGTACTTGGTTGAGGACCCAGTAAGCAGTTTAGAGAGTAAGGTTGAGGTGGTGGGCAGTTGCTCCTCCAAGTTAGTTGTAACTCCCTCATTTAGGACTGGTGTTGAGTTGCCGGTAAATGTGAGCGTGACGTGTTCGAACAATAAGGTTTTCCGGGGTGTTAACAGTGTGGTGTTAAATGAGTGCTCACTGCCCGCCGTCGTGGAGTTCAGATATGGTTACGGCGGAGTCGTTTGGAGAAAGTACCACATAATGAGAGGGGAGTCGTTAATTAACGTGAGTTTAAGCCCTGGAGACGATTTTGAGCTGATGGTTAATGAGGGCAGTAAATGTGTTGAGGGCTTCCTCCTAAACGATGTTGACCTAAACGTGAGGTTCGTCCGCCCAGTCAAACATATACTCGTTGAGCCCTACGTCATCGACGGCAACAAGGTCGGGTTAAGATTATCATGTAGTCTGTCGGCTGAGGGCACGGTGTTCGCTCTTATCGGAGGCAGGGTCACCTCCCTAGTAGGTAATGGAGGTGTTTTAGAGATTGATGTGAGGGACCCCATCATCAACGACCTCAAAGTCATAGTATTTAGCGGCGGCATCAAGGAAACGTATTCCGTGGATAACGTGGCCTTAATTAAGAAGTACTTCGAACTCGGCGTCAACACAGCAACACTTCTTAAGAGTAGGCTAGTAGTTTGGGGTGGGTGTGGAAATATCTTCGGGAACCATTAAATTAGAAGATGTTAAGGTACTCAACAACGGCATAATAATTTTCAGGAAATCTGATGATGAGGTCTGCGGTAAGAAGGTCGTTAAGGTCAGCAACATCATCACATCGATTAACGACTTGAGCGAGCAGGAAGTCCTCAAATACTTGAAGACCTACTTCAACTCCCTCAACCTTGGTTTCCCGATAGAGGTGAGGGCGGTTTTCAAACCTTTAGATAAGGAGAAAATAGTGTCGGAGGTTAACAAGAAAATTCAGAACTTGCTGATAACCATTGAGGTCAACCCATCCAACGTTAAGGCTAGATCGGACCTCGACAAGCTTATGAGGTTTAAGGAGAGAATTTCAAAGCATGGGATACAGCCCTACGACGTACTCGCATACTACGTAGTCGAGGCATGCGGTGAGTCGGAGGAGGACGTCATTAAGTTACTTGATGTAAGGACCGCACTCCTTATGAAGACCTTAGAATCCCTAGGGATTATGACCAACGAGTTGAAAGGTGTGGAGGGTAGGGTCCTACTTCAGATGTTTTTTCGGGGTCATACCTACGGACCATATGATTTAATCCTAACTAAACTCCTCAGATGGAGGTATCACTCAAGGATTGCGTCAACAACTCTAGCAGTTCTCAACCCACACATAATAAGCACGCGTACCAGGTTCGAGCTAAGGAGCGCGGGGGTGTACGTTGGGACCAACATAGTTACTTCTGAGGATGTCTACTGGAACGTTGAGAAGTGCTTAAACCCTCACGTCTTGGTGGTGGGTCCTTCAGGTATAGGGAAGACTGAGACGTTGATAACGTTATTGTTGGGGGTCTCCAACACCTACTCCACTAGGATCGTTGTAGTGGACGTTAAGAACGAATACAGGGAAAGGTTGTTGAGGAGGGGTTATAGGGTCGGGGTACTCAACCTAGGTGTTGACGTAGGGTTAGGCATCAGCCATCTGACGAGGTTAGTACCCAAGACGTTTAGGGCTGCATATCTGACGGAAATGGTCAGCGACTCAATGTTCTTAAGTAGTGATAAGGAAATCACAGCAACTCTTTACAGGGTCTTCAACGATGCCTTAGAATTCGTTGAAGATGGTTCTACCAATTTCTGGGGTGTTATTAAGGACGTTACCTCCTCTGTGGAGAACGAGTACGTGCAGTACAAGCTTATGCGTATGGTGACCACGGTTGAGTCCTTAGATCGTGGCACACCCCTGATTAATCCCCTAGCCGACTCAGAACGGATAACTGTGGTAAACCTCTCGAACGTATCGATGTTGGGGGTGGATTACCTAAACTTATCCATGTCCGTCCTCTTCAACACCATTCAATTGCTCTACATGGGTAACGTAAGTGAAAGCCGTCCCCCCAAGGTCCAAGTGGTAGTTGATGAGGCATGGCAGTTCCTACTTCACAGGGTTCCCCTACTTCTCAAACTGCTTAAATTGGGCAGGGGTTACGGCGTGTCAGTGGCGTTGGCGACTCAGAGCCTTCACGACCTAGGTGAGTTGAGTAAGGAATACGTGGAGAACGCGGGTTTACTCATAGCCCTACCTTCACCGGACGCAGCGTACTGGAAAGAACTTTCGAAGTACATGAGGATCTCGTATGATGAAGTACGGAGTTATACGCTGATGTTGGGTAAGGGGGACGCGTTAATACGCATCCTACCTGACCCTAGGCCTATACCAACTAGGTTAAATCATGAAAGTTAGTTGAGTCCGAAAACGCATCAGCCTTAATCAACGCTGCCGTGAAGAACCCCCAGCATATTTAAACGAGTCTAAGACTGAGGAATATACTTGTGGGAGGCTTGGCAGTCCTTAACGCGGTCTTGATGGCGGTCTCCGTTAACGTATTGCTGATGACAGCATATTTCATCATATTCCTCAACACGGGTTTGGACGTGTATGAGGCCTCCTTACTAGCTCCCTTAGTTGTCTCGGCCTCAAACGTCCTGGGTAGGTTTAACCTCCCGGTTGGTGGGGTAATGCTAAGTAACGAATTGAGGAAGGCCAGTGTTATCAAATTGAATAGAGACTACCTCATTCAATCACTGAGGTTTAGAGCTGTCCGCAACATCTCCATCGAATTCAACTTAGGTGGTGCCTTGGTTCCCTTCATTATATCTTCGTCATTACTTATCAACTACGTGGCGTCTTACGGCATAACTGCGCTGTCAGCTATCTTAGTACTCATAACATTTTCAACGTTGTTAATCAACAGGATTTCCGTAGTCATTAAGGGCTTAGGTTTGGCTGTCCCAGTAACCATTGCTTCATTGATGATATCCTCCCTCTGCCTGGTCTTCGAGACTATTGTTGGTGGTTATGAACCGTTGGGTACGGGCGTCTCGTACTTAGTGGCTTACGCATCGATCCTGTTGGGGGTCGACCTAATGAATTTGGGTAAGATAACACTCTACGATGCTAGGAAATTAATTATCGGTGGTTTGAGGGTCTACGACGCCTTATCGCTGATGCCCGCTACATCAGTTATAATCACTCACTTAATTCGGACGGTTATTTACCCCCGCATCTGAGCGAGCCCTAACTCGTAAGCACCACAAGCAGTTCATGTTTCTTTAAAGTCGTCACAACGGTCTTAGAGAGCCTCACCACTTCCTCACCTTTTAAGCCCTCCACAATTACCTTAAACTCGTAAAATCCGGGGATTAACGTCGGAGGCGTGCTCACACCTTCAATAACGGTCTTAACCATTACATCGTCATGTGACCACACAACACTTAGCCCAACCCTGGCGTAGTCACCTCCGTAGCTTTCCATTAGCTGTTTAATTAGTTCGTTGATGCCTAAGGAAACTTTTTCAGGGCTCTCAGACCTTACTGTGTAGATAACTTTAAACGTTTTGAAACCCTAGGTAGTCTACAGATACGACGCTTAAAAACAATGTTAGGATGGAGATGAGGTCTGGATGAACTATATAGTTTCCACTCCTTCAGATGTGAAGAAACTAATGAAAGATCTCTCCAGCAAGTTAAAATGCGGAGAGAGAGTTGAGATAACCTTAACCAATGAGGAATTGATAGCTTTAGTCCCACCCGAAGCTATTTCCAGGGGGCTCTCAGTTGTTGACGCTTATGAGTTCGGAGGTAACATAATCGTAACTGTCGAGAACAGGTTCGTTAAGTGTAAGTAAGCGTTGTCGTTGGGGTAGGACATGTCTAAGAAGGCTGAGCACATCGACGAAGTTGACAGGTCGATATTGAGGTTACTGCTTAGCAATGGGAGGATCCCGTATAGGAGAATTGCTGATGAGTTGAACTTAAGTGAGTCGACGATCTACTTAAGGATTAGGAAATTGAGCAAGTTAGGCATTTTAAAGGGGTTCACCGTCAACGTAGATTTAAGTAAGTTAGGGTTCATTGTAGTGGCCTACATACTGTTGAAGGTATCCCCCAAGAACTATGAGGACTCATTGAAGCGGATAGCTAATCACCCAGGAGTTGTTGAGGCCTACGAAGTATCAGGGGAGCATCAGGTGTTGGTTAAGGCCGTGGCAGCGGATAACAGAGAGCTAGCTAAGATAGTTGATGGCTTAGGCAGCATAGGCGGTTTGGTGGAGGTTAAGGTCTTATACGTCCTCAGAACATTGCGAACCCCACATGAAGCGGTTGAAATAATCTCGCAGTCCACGACCTAGGTAACTCAACTTTTAAGTAGCTTTATCACGTACTCAGCTATTTTCTCACTAGGGTTTATCCCCGTAGCTGACATGAACCCCGACCACTGAGGTGCGGCATTAACCTCGAACATTACGAAACCACCATCAACTTCACCTATGTCGATCCCCGCATAGTGAAGTTTTAAAGCGTTAACCGCTTTAAGAGACATATCGATAACTTCATCGCTTAACCTCTCTATCTTCTCAGCCCGCGCACCTTGAGCTATGTTAGTTTTCCAACTACCGTTGGGTGCGTACCTGTAGTAGCCGCCTAACACCTCATCACCGACGACGAAGACCCTAATATCTCTACCGGGTTTAGGCACATACTTTTGGATGTATACTGGTTGGCCGTGTGTTAACCAAGTCTTAGCTATGGTGAAAACTATGTCAGGATCTGACGTTCTAACAGATCCGTACCCCATGCTACCCATCATAGGTTTAATAACTACATCACCCCACTTCCTACATATCTCAACCGCGGAGAACACCTCCTCAACTACAGCGGTGGGAGGTACCCCCACACCGGCTGACTTAAGGGCCATTATGGATGCGTACTTATCACGAGCCCTCAACATGGACTCTATGGGATTGATGATTAAAGTTCCTGAGAGCTCCAGCTGTCTTATGATGTCGGCACGTCTGAAGACCTGTTCCAAGGTTGCTATGAAGCCCAGACTCCGTATGATCAACGCGTCCATAGGCTCCCCTACCTCGTTGCCGTACATGATCTTAATTCCATCATCGTCCATTATTGAGGCTAGCCTTGAAATCCTCAGATATGAGCTCTCAACACCCCTCTTCATGAAGGCGAGCATTAACTGCCTAGAACTCAATGTCGGCACCGGGGAGTCATGAACTATACCAACCCTCATTTGAAGACCACCCCAACCACTTACTGATGCGGGTAGGCAGTTTAAATAAGTTCCTAAGCAACGTTCGCGTAGACTGAGACCTGGTGCCCTAACTTAGCTACGTTAGTGACCCATAACCTAACACTCAGCCCTTTCCTATCCGCAAAGCTCAATATCGATGATTTCACACTTAACGCGTTGGCGTATCTATTGGTGAAGCCGTAGATTGCGGGTCCCCAACTGCTCTGACCAACACCCCTAATCCCCCCTTCCACCATTAAAGTCGCCAGCTCTTCACATACATCGTACGCGAATAAACCCCCTTGATACTTACTGAAGTACTCCCCAGTCAACGCCTGTATGGTGGAGAGCGCTTTGGTGAATGTGTTGAAGTCCTTCAAGCTGAGGGACGTTAATAACATTACCAACTCCCTGTAGAGCGTATCCTGCTTCGGGAACGCCTCAGCCGCACTGATGATTTCAGCCTCCTCACCTTCGCTCAACCCCCTAACACCTTCAGGTAACGCCACGACCAAGTACCAATTATCCGGTACTTCATATACGTGGAGCAGTTTAGGGTACCTCGCAGATCTGTCCCTAACGTCTAAACCTGAGTCAACCACTAGATTACCGTAGAAGAACGAGTAAATACCGACTCCCGAGATCTTCCTGCCGAGTAAGTCAATGATGCGTGTTAAATCAGGTTCCACACCCAAGTAGTTAGTAAGCGCTAAGTAAGTAGCCAATATGATTCTAGTCCTCGAGCCCAGCCCGACGTGGTGGCCTATAAGACCTCTTACCTCTATATCAGCTCCGCCCACCTTGAGCAACTTAGTTAAGGAGGTTACCAGATCCTCACACGGTTTGGTGGCACACCTAACCCTCAGCTCCGGACTACTGCGGACGAGCACCGTTATGTTGGGCTCCTCAACTGATACTCCTACGGAGCCGTACATGTATGGGTAGTCGTAGAACCTGTAGAAACCTAGGTGTAGTCTGAAGCCTGCCTTAACCTCTACCGCTAAGTCACTACCTCTCACAGGCATCTAGTCCTGCATCACCCTCAGCAGTTGATGTTCCTGCAGGGCTTAAATATGGTGATTCAGGTCGCGCTAAGTCCTGATTAGCGGAGCTTTGACTCCAACTTCAGAAGGTTCAGTAACCTCTCAGCCCACTTAAACTTCCTCAACTTCGTCGGCGTTGCATGCGAGTCAGCCGCCATCGTCGGCTTAGAGTACTTACCCACTAACCCACTTCTCAAGTCAAATCCCACTAACTTTATGGTCCTAGCTCCGAAAAAGTTCGCTAGGTAAGCGGCTCTATCACCGTCCGTGAAGCCCCCGTAAATCCTCAGCTTACCAACCTGAACACATTGGGTGGTGCCTAGCAAGCGACCCTCTATGGACGCCACGTAACGTAACAGCTTATCTACGTTATCACCATGGGCATGAACCACGTAGACCACATCCTCGTACTTTAGGTCCTCAGGCCTCAACCCATCTAAGTCTGTTACCACTACATGTGGCCTGAAACCGGCTTCCAAGCAACACCTCATAGCCCCATCAGCTGCGATAAGGGCGTCGGGCTCAACATCCAAAGACATGAGCTCCTCAAGACATTTAGGCCCTGCACCAACTACGTAAACCTCTCCACCCCCTATCAATTCCTTGAGGTATCTCTCCACCTCGTAAATAACCTCTAACCCAGGGAGGAGCATGTTAAGGATCTGTGATGCATGGTAATCATCTGAGTAGCTGAAGCCCATGTCCGAGCGTATGTAGTCATATATGTGGGACCACCTAACACTATCCCTCAAAACTGTTCCCTCAGCTGTTTTTACCAGACTTTACGAATTTATGGTACTTTTATAACTGGTTACGCCCTTCTGATAGTAGAGTGAGGTAGTAAATGACGGATGAGTCCTGCGGACTGTTAGGACGGTACCTGAGGTACGGTCACCACGAATCCTTAGTAACCACTGTGGATATTGATGGACGCCCCAACGTTGCTCCTATGGGGGTTGAATTAGCCGGGAATAACGTAATCTTAAAGCCCTACATAACTACGAGGACCTACGCCAACATAGTGAGGTCTGGAGAGGCTGTCGTGAACGTGACTTCCGACGCATTGCTTTACTATTATGCCCTCTTCAATCCTGAGAGGATTAAGTACGGAAAATCGAGGTTGGTTAAGCCGCCTAGGGTTTTAGGGAACGTGGATCTGTACGCGGAGTGCGCCGTCGTGGAGGTCACTCCACGCGGTGATGTAGGATTAACTTCGTTAAGGCCCCTATGTTGCCACAGGGGCAGCGGTAGTAAGCTGGCCTTCAGCAGAGCTAATTCCTCAGTTATTGAGGCCTTAGTCCACTACACTAAGCTCCTCCACTTCGTGAACACGGGTAACCTAGAAGAAGCCAGGCTTAGGTACTCAGCCATTGAGGCCGCGCGCGGTATTGTCTTAAAGGTAGGTAATGAGGTGCTTAGAAAAGTCATTGATGATATATGGGTTAAGAGTTTGCAACTGGTTGGAGGGCATAGCCCGTTAGAGGGCTTTTGAGGCGGCGGGTATGCAGGCATTAATTCTGGGATTCCTGGTAGGGCTCCTGATGGGCTTCATAGACACGTACGGGTACGCCATCACTGGGTACACAACCGCTGAGTTATCACCTATTACGTCATCAATAATCATCTACACCCTTTACCTACTCATTTTCAGGAGGAAGATACCTCTGCTTGAACACTTCCTAGCAACCATAGTTGCTACAGGCTTCTCAATAACCACAACGATAACTTCAGGTATGTACATAACGTACACCATGCTTTCGAAGGTTTCAGAACCAACGCGGATCCGCCTCCCAAGCTGGACCTACTTCAAGGAATCCATGGACTTCAACACCTTTTTCTTCTACCTGTTTGCCACATCCGTAACTGTTTCAGGTGTCTTAATAGCCTACGCCTTCCACAAGCACTTCATAGAAAGGGAAAAGCTTCCCTTCCCAATAGGCATAGCCCTGACGCTGGCGGTCTCCGTAGTTAGGCTCCTGAGGTCCAAGAACGTCATCATACCAGTGTTGGTTGGGTTTTTCCTGGAGTTACTTTACTTAGCCGCGGCACCACCAGCGATAGACCTAACACCTATGACGCATTCTGTTTTTCCCGGAACATCATTGGCAATTTCGTTGGACTTCATGGTTTTATTAATAGCCCTCCTAATGCCCCTAAACACGTCGTTGGGTGTGGGTTTAGGTAACATAGCTATGTACACTATAGTGACGTCTTACCTGGTGTACTCGGGTCTGTTCAGGCCATTACCAGTTGCCACAGCTCAGGAGTTAGCCGTCTCGGCCTCACCGCTTACTGCTTCCATCCTGGTAGGCTCTATAATCACTGCCACAGCATTCTACACCCTTCATGAGCGTAGACTGTACTCATCAACTATTAAGTACTTGATCATGTCTAAGTACGAGCTCAAGAGGTTGGCCGTAGCATTATTAATACTGGCGTCGACGTTAGTAACCCCCCTACTGATCTATCCCGACATGCTTAACCCAGTAACAGCCTTATTAATGATTCTCTTAATCCCTCTTTACGTCTTCATAACTCTTATGACCATAAGGGCGACCGGTGAGACCGGAACTACCTCCCAATCAACCCTCCCCCTAGTAACGCTGACTTTATTCGGCTCCGGTTGCAGGGGGGCGGTTCCATACGTGTTCTTAGACCCTTACACAGGTGTGCCGATGCCTCAATTCGTGGCGGGTACGTCTACGGCTATGGCTAAGTCAGCTAAGTTACTAGGTGTTGATGTTGAGCTTACGTCATACATCTTAGCTGCCTCCATGCTGTTGAGCGCGCCCATAACCCTCATGTACGGGCACCTACTCCTAAGCATATACGGTGTTGAGTCAGCTAAGTTCAACTTAGTCCGTTGGCTACCCACAGTCACTTGGATGAAGTCCATATATTCAGGTGATTTAAGCGCCTTCAGCCTTGAGGCGGTGTTGGTGGGTGTTGCGGTTTCGCTGACTTTGGGGGTTCTATTCAGACTCACCAGGGTAGGTATATCGCTGTTCTCGGTAATGTTAGGCATAACGTTGACGCCGGATGTGGCCTTTCTCTTCATAATAGCAAGCTTGATCAAGTACCTAGCGTTAAGACTGGGTAGTGAGGTATATGAGTTCCTCCTAGTTAACGTTGCACTAGGGCTCGCCGGCTGCGGCATAGCGATAGCCGCGCACACCTTACTAACAATGAGCTCGGTGATCTGAGTTGTTGGAAATCATCGCACCGCTGGTTTATTTGTCTGTTCTCACGTTCATAGTGTACCATGTCATCAAGGCGTTTAAGACCTCGCATCACGAGTTGAGGGAGGAAATCGCTGAACTCCGCAAAGACATTTCATCGAGGTTGGTGGTTACCTATAAGGTGGTTGCGGGATTCATACGTACCCCACTATTAATGCTGGCATTGCTCATGCTCTCAGCCTGCATGATGCTCTCCGCACTTTCCACCCACTACACCCTGGCCGTGAGCTCCAGGTGTGTTGGTGAGACTGGCATGCACGCCATCTACGTGGGGTTTAAAGAGCCGGTTCCAGTGAGCGAGGTTGATGAGTATTTGAAGGGGTTCGAGCATGCTGACGTCTACGTGAGGTACGTGCTCAATCGTAGGTTGGTGTTGAGTCTTGACGGGGAGGAGCTGCGGATATATGCCTTAGTTGGTTTACCGCCGTGTAAATCCGGAAGACTACTGGGTCTGAAAATTGACGACAGCACGCTCGTGGTAGGTGGTGACGAACCCCGCAGCTACGTATTGACACACATCGACGTTAACTACACCTTAATCACTGTGAACCCAAAAACCCTGGAGGAAGTCACAATATTCTATAGGATACCTCTACTCCCTGTGGAGGCCTACTTAGGAACTAAGCCGGTGACTGTACCATCAGATAAGGTTTTGATTACAACCCCGTCCACCGCCTCAAAGCTAATTGGATTATCAGAAACAGTTACGACTGATTTAGTCATAGAACTCACTGCTGACGGTTTAGAAGCCGCTGACCTGAAGTTGCTTAATGAATTAGCGAGCAGATATGGAGCCGTTGTTATGATTTTAAGGAACGATGTCCTCGAGACCTTAAGCGGTTATGGATTACCCACGACTGAGTCATTGACCTCAGCACTTATTTCAGCACTCATCTCCTCAATAATACTGTCAGCTACGTTCTCGGCCCTACAACCTAGGGTGAGGCAAGCGTACAGTAAGTTAAGCAGTATCGGTCTCCAACCTTGGAACTTCACAACCATTTTAACGATCTTCGTAGCGGCTCTCATCACCTCGGTGGGTGTTTCAATGATCGTTATGATCGATCGGTTGTTCGGCACGCATTCAGCTTTAAACTCATTTATAACTTTCATAGCCTCAGCCACAACCTCCGTCGTGTTCGCCAGTAAGAAGGTGTTTAACGTAGGTGCTGTTGAAGCTGTCCCGGTACCGACGTCAACTAAGTTTAACTTGATAATTAGGGGGTCGAACGCGTGTGAGGTTCTAGGACGTGTTTCCGAATTACTCAGGGAGGAGGATTTCTTTGAACTTAAGGATCTGGACATGAGGTGTGAGCGTTCTGAGGGGTTCCTGCATGCTTCTTGCAGGTTTAAGGGTTCGTGGGGCATAGGTGTTGACCTGGACGTTTTTGTTGGTAAGTACGGGGATGACGGTGTGGAGTTGTCTTTTAACATATCCGCTTGGAGTGTTGAGGAACTCTCGGAGAAGCAGCTTGAAAGCGTTCTAAGACTCTTCCAATCTAAGATATTGGGTGGTGTTGAGGTGTGGGCCTCAGTCCAGGGTGCTTGGTAGCTGTTAAAGTCATGATTAGGGGTAGGGGGATTTACATATCATCAACTGTATCACTCTTACTGCTGTATTATTCAGTATTCGTGAAAAACCCGCAGGTAATGGACCTACTCATCTTGATGAGCGTGTTAAATGTGTTGACAGCAGTCCTATCGGATTCCGATGGTCACAACACCTTATTCTACACATTAAGGATTTCTGGGGCCAAGCCCTCAACCGTTACGGCCTACATAGTAACGGTATCCGTACTCGTATCCCTCATAAGTTCGGTACCGGTTGCGGTGGGAGGGGACTTCTTCAAGGAGTTACTGGTCTTAACCGTTGATGTCTCATCATCCGTAGCTCTCCTCCACTTAACTCACTTAAGGATTAAGAAGCACCTCACGTCACTTACCTCTTGGTAAGTGGGGATATGAAGTTGCTTCTGTGTAACGTAAATTATTTGTCACTTAGGGTCTGTGCCCGGTTGGAGGTTAAGCCTGAATAAGTGCGGGTCGGTAAGTACCGGATTGGTGTGGGCTTCACCACTTCACGGCGGAAGCCCACGAATGAGGAAGGATGAAAAATAACGCAAGGCCGGAACGGTATAATATTAACTTCCGGGATCTAATTAGTGGTAAGTGAGGTGGTGGGTGATGTCAGACATCTCTGTGATGCTTAGGGATGTATGGAAGAGCTATAAGTTCGGCAGTGAGGTAGTGACCGTTTTGAAGAACGTTAACGTGTTCTTCAGGCGAGGTGAGATGGTAGGTATCTACGGCCCCAGCGGGTCAGGTAAGACCACGTTGCTCAGGGTTGTAGCGGGTCTCGAGAGACCTGATAGGGGTGATGTGATAGTCGGTGGATACAACTTAAACCTACTAGACGAGGTAGGCCTATCGATGATTAGGAACTCTATAGTCAGTTACATACCCCAAGATTACGGGCTGGTTGAGACGTTAACAGTTTTCGAGAACGTGGAACTTCCACTACTTATCTCAGGGGTAGATAAGTTAAGTAGGTTGAAGAGGGTTTCGGAGGTCGTAGAGTACATGGGTTTGAAGGGTAAGGAAAGGTTGAGGCCCACGCACCTGAGCGGTGGTGAGAGGCAGAGAGTAGCAATTGCGAGGGCGTTAGTCACCACCCCATCAGTGCTCCTGGCCGACGAACCCACAGCAAACTTAGACTGGAGTAACGCAGTTAAGGTGATGGAGCTCTTCAGAAATGTCAGGACGGACTTTAACACAACCATAATAGTGGTCACACATGACCCACGCGTGCTTGAATTCGTGGATAGGTCGTTAAACATGGTTGAAGGGACGTTAAAGGAAATAACGCCAAGGACTTAAAGTACCAAGCAGAATCTACAATAAGTTCTGCTGTTAAATTGATGATATTATATAACAAATAGTTTTTATAATATGCTTACGTCTACATATTAGTGCATTCTCACATCAAAGCTTTTAAACCTAGCCATGAACTAAAGTTGAAGGTGTTATTATGGGTAGTGAAACCAAGGAATACTTCCGCCTCGGTGAGGGTCCTGCTTTAGAGGTTGTTGATAGGTTACCCACGCCTGAGGAAGTGTTTAAGGTCCCTAAGTTAAGTGGCTGGAAATTATTCACCACAGTATTGGGTCCTTCATTCATGGCTTTGGGCGGTGCTTTAGGCTCCGGAGAGTGGATTATGGGGCCTTCAGTTGCTGCTAGATACGGACTCCACCTATTTTGGCTGGTTTGGGTTGGAGTAGTCCTTCAAGCAGTATATAACACTGCTTTTGCTAGGATTACGGTACTCATTGGTGAGCCAGCATTAGTTTATATGGCTAGGAGTAAGCCTAGATGGTTCTGGATACCGTTCTTAGCATTCGTCCTGTTCGCTGCAGCTGCATGGCCTGGATGGGCTTCAGGTGCAGCTACGGCATTGGCTGTCTTCATACTAGGCAGGTTACCGACTGCTCAGGAATCCGGCTTCGTATCGCTCCTAGGTGCCATACTCTTCATAGTATGCGTCCTAGTGGTTTCAGTTGGTGGTAAGATCGCCTCAACTCTTGAAGCAGTCTTCAGATTTAAAGTACTGTTTGTGACGTTTTCAGTCTTCATAATATCCTTAATAGTTAGTAGACCTGAAATCTGGTCTGAATTAGCTGTAGGTTTTGCTAGTATCGGCTACATACCCAAAGGCGTTGATGTGTATTTGCTGGGTGGTTGGTGGGGTTACATAGGTTGGGCTTCAGCAATTAATTACCTACTCACCAATTACTATAGAGATAAGGGCTATGGTATGGGTTACTTAGTAGGTTACATACCAGCCATGATCGGTGGTAAGAAGATCGAGTTATCGGCCGTGGGTAAGATATTTAAGTTCACGCCTGAGAACCTAGCTACTTGGAAGCGTTGGGAGAGATTAGTGATTTACGATCAGTGGTTAATATATGCGACCTTCGGTATCATAGGTATGACATTACCCTCAGTGATGGTTAGGAGCGTAGTTCCTTTAGGAACCACCCTACCTGCTTGGGGTATCGCTGCACACACAGCCAATCAGTTCGGAGCTATGTGGGGCCCGATCGGCTTCTACTTCATAACCTTCATAGGCCTCATAACATTGTGGGGCACTCAGCTACAGTGGGTTGATATGTTGACTAGGAACATGACTGACCTCCTATGGAGTACTTCAGAAAGCGTTAGGAAGTGGGCTAAAGGTGATGTTAGGAGGGTCTACTACACATTCCTGTTCGTCTATGTAGCGTTCGCGATATACGTCTTCGCAGCATTCATCGCGACAGGTACAGCACCGTTGATAATCTTACTTCTCTCAGCCAACATAGCTAACTTCGGAGGCTTCTTCGCATGGTACGTGCTGTGGGATATTGATAGGAAGTTACCTAAGGAGTTAAGGCTGAGATGGTACTACTGGCCAGCGATCTTAGTGTTCTGTGCCATGTGCTCCTTCTTCTTCATAGTGATGGTGTTAGGACAGCTCGGTATAAGAGTATTGTAAAACAATTAGTAAGGGAAGTAAACACTTTTTTCCCACTATTTTATCAATCAGTCAACGCATTTGATCACACGCGGTTCATCGATCAACGTTCTATAACAAACACATCATTATAAAATTTAATGAACTACTGCACCACTTTAACCGAGTAACTCTAATTATAACATTTGAATTGTATGATTGTGATGGCAGACACTCTACAAATTTGTTTCAATTAGACTGCATCAAAATTTATAAAACCCTTCAATAGATAAATAACCGGTGTGTTATTGTGAGCGGTAAGGAAACTTACCAGCTCGGTGAAGGTCCTGCTTTAGAGGTTGTTGATAGGTTACCCACGCCTGAGGAAGTGTTTAAGGTCCCTAAGCTAACTGGTTGGAAGCTCTTCGCCACGGTCTTCGGACCCTCATTCACTGCTCTGGGCGGTGCTTTAGGCTCCGGAGAGTGGTTGATGGGTCCCACGGTCACCGTCACATACGGCACAGACCTCTTCTGGTTCATATGGGTTGGCTGCATGTTCCAGACCATTTACAACATAGCGTTCTGTAGGTTTACGATGCTGACCGGCGAACCCGCATTAGTGTACTTCGCCAGGGTCTACCCGAGGAAGTTCTGGATAGGGTGGAACTTAGCGGTGCTGTTCATCGCACTAGCATGGCCTGGCTGGGCGTTAGGTGCGGGCACGGCGTTGGGCTCCATCATACTTGGTAGGGTTCCCGGCGTCGGTGTACCGCCAGCGCAGGCAGCTGCTGACGCCATGCTCGTGCGTTACTGCGGTGTAGGACTGTTCCTGTTCACGTTCTTCGTGGTCATGTTCGGCGGTAAGATATACAACACTATAGAATATGTCTTCAGGTTCAAGGTGTTGTTCGTCACGTTCTCAGTGTTCATACTAGCCTTAATATACGGTAGGCCTGAGATCTGGTCAGGAGCTCTAGCAGGTTATGCTAAGGTAGGGTACATACCGCCAGGTGCCGACGTATTCCTACTAGGTGGTTGGTGGGGTTACACGGGCTGGCTATCAGCTATCAACTTCCTGATGAGTAATTGGTACAGGGAGAAGGGATATGGTATGGGTAGCTTAGTCGGCTACATACCCGCAATAATCGGTGGTAAGAAGATCGAGTTATCGCCCGTGGGTAAGATATTCAAGTTCACGCCCGAGAACGTAACCACCTGGAGGCGTTAGGAGAAGTTATTGGTCTGGGACCAGTGGTTGATATTCTTCCCGTTCGGAGTCATAGGTATGTCAATGCCTGCAATACTTGTAGCCTCGTTCATACCAGTGGGTACTAAATTACCTGAGTGGGGTATTGCTGCGCACGTAGCGACGCAGTTCGGAGCTATGTGGGGCCCGATCGGCTATTACTTCATATCGTTCATAGGCCTCATAGTGCTTTGGGGTACCCAGCTACAGATTATGGACACGTTAACTAGGAACTTCACAGACCTCATATGGAGCACTTCAGAAGGTGTTAGGAAGTGGGCTAAAGGTGATATTAGGAAGATTTACTACCCGTTCATGGCCGTCTACATAGCGTTCGCTATGTGGGCTATATGGCAGGCACCACCGCTTATAATCCTTCTGCTGTCGGCTAACATAGCTAACTTCGGAGGCTATGCTGTGATCCTCCTCCACATGCTTGAGAGGAAGTTGCCTAAGGAGTTAAGGCTGAGATGGTACTACTGGCCGTTCCTCTACGGCTATGCAATACTCTGCTGGTTCTGGTTCGTGACTGTCTTCATACTAGGTAGGTTGTTAGGCATTAAGATATTCTAAACTAACTAAGTCTACAATTTTTTCAATATTTTTGAAGCCATTCGAGGCTTAATTTTTAATACTTCGTAAGACGATGTTATTTCTAGGTGTTTTAGGTGAAGCGCTTAGTGGTCGTTGACGTTAACAAGTGTGTGGGCTGCCAGCTATGTATGCTGGCATGCAGTAGGAGGTTCGGTGTTGTAGGTCATAACAAGTCCGCCATCTGGGTTAGGAGTGCCGGAGGTTTTGAGAGGGGGTTCACCATAGTCGTTTGTAGGGCGTGTGAAGACCCACCATGTGCTAGGGTATGCCCCACAAACGCGCTTAAGGTTAGGGACGGTGGTGGGGTGATCTTAGATGTGAGTAAGTGCATTGGTTGTGGACTATGCAGGGACGCATGTGATATAGGCGCTGTTATGTGGGACCATGAGGTGGGGAAGCCCGTAATATGTGTTCACTGCGGGTTCTGCGTTGGTTACTGCCCGCACAATGTGTTAGCCCTTGAGGAGGTGTCATGATGGATTGGTTTAAGTCGCTCTCTAACGTACTCTACATAGACCTCATAAGGAAGACTTACTGGGTTGACTCTAGGGAGGACTTATTCAGTAAGTGGTTAGGTGGTGTTGGAGTAGCTACACAGCTTTATAAGGAGGAGGTACCGAGGAATGCGGACCCATTAGGACCTGAGAACTCAATAATATTTGCTGTAGGACCCCTAACAGGCCTCTACCCACTTGCCTCTAAGACCGTAGCAGTGTTCAAATCACCGCTAAACAATTACTTCGCCGAGAGTCATGCCGGCGGTAGGTCTGCATTAGCCATCAGGTTCGCAGGTTACGGAGCTATAGTTATCAGGGGCGCTAGTGATAGACCCATATACCTGGTCATCGAGGATGATAAGGTTAGGTTTAGGGATGGCGCCGCTCTATGGGGTATGAGGAGCACTGAGACCGTTGGCAGGATCTTGAGGGAGGTGACTTCAGGGCCCGGGCACAGAGCCATTATGAGGATTGGTAGGGCAGGTGAGAGGTTAGTTAGGTATGCCTCAGTGGTTACTGAGACGTACAGGCACTTCGGCAGGTTGGGTTTGGGGGCTGTTATGGGTTCCAAGAAGTTGAAGGCGATAGTCATAGTGGGTCGTAGGGGGTTTAAAGTACCTGACATACCGGCGTATAGGTCCGTATATGACGAGGTCTACGGATTAGCCGTTAGATCGCCGGCCATGAAGAAATACCACGACTTAGGAACAGCGGCCAACATACTGGTCCTAAACAGCATCAAGGCGTTGCCGACCAGGAACTTCAGTTCGGGGGTGTTTGAAGGTGCTGAAGAAATCAGTGGTGAGAAGCTCGCTGAGACGGTACTGGCTAGGAGGGTTGCATGCGCTGGTTGCCCCACCGCGTGTATCCACATAGCGGCACTCAGAGAACCTTACCCGGAGGAACCGTACTTCTATAAGATGAAGTTTATATCGTACGACCACGAACCACTGTACGCACTGGCAACAAACTTAGGCATCAGCAGTAGGGAGGGTTTCCTGAAGTTATTAGATGCTGTTGAGGAGGAGGGGCTGGATGTGATATCGGCTGGCGTGGTCCTAGCATGGGCCACTGAGGCATTCGCCAACGGAATCATCACTGAGAAGGAACTACTCACCAAACTCAGCTGGGGAGACCACGAATCCTACATAAGGGTTGTCAGGAACATTGTTGCTCAGCCGAACGATTTCTACAAAGCGATGGCGTTAGGCGTTGAGGAAGTGGCTAAGAAGTACGGAGGACTGGATTATGCGTTAGCCTTCAACAAGCTGGAGCCTGCAGGCTACCACACAGGCCCGCTGTTCACGATATCGTTAATGATCGGTTCAAGACATAGCCACTTAGACTCCGGTGCGTACTCGATGGATCAGGAACTACTCGCCAGCAAGAAACCACTGCCCACCCCGCAGGAAGCGGTGGAGAGGATGGTTGATGAGGAGTCGTGGAGGCAGGTGCTGAACAGCTTGACCGTATGCCTGTTCGCCAGGGGTATCTACAAACCTGAGCTTGTTGAGAAGTGCTTCAAACCCCTCAAGAAGTCGATATCTGTTGAGGAGCTCAAGAAGTTGGGCAGGGATATATGGATTGAGAAGCAGATGATTAAACGCTCAGAAGGCTTCAACCCGTTGGGGATGAGAATACCTAAGAGGGTTTTAGAGACCCCAACACCTCACGGGAACATAGATGAGGGCTACGTTAGGGAAGCGCTGAAGTACTTCAACCTAATAGTTGACCTATCACGCAAGCTTAAAGGATAACATTTTTTATACCGCGTACGTTCTTAGGGGTTAAATGGTTTCTGCGAGGGGTATCAGTGAGCTATACGTGGACATAATGCTTACGTTGATAGTGTTAAGTATTTCAGGCGCGTTCATCGCGCAGTTCAACAACCTAAGCAACTACATTGAAGGCGGTGGGCCAGTGGAGATGGGTAAGCCACCGCTTGCTTTGATAATCAGGCTGAGGAGTAAGAGCTACCTCCTAATCGTGAACTATGAGGAAAGCCCTAAGGAGGTCACACTGATCAGGGACGGGGTTAGAGTGGGCAACTGCTCGGTGGGCCCGGAAGGGTTCGCAGTGCTGGAAGTGGATGGTGTGGAGGACCACAACACCTACGTACTGATCGGCAACTACTTAGTGAGGCCTAATTACGTCGACATGAGGTGATGGTTTGAGAGGCTCCCTATCCACGCTGACTTCAGCCATGATCGTCTTCGTAGCCCTGACCTCGGTCCTAACCTACATCTCCTTGGAGTTGAGGGAAGCCCCCACCCAGGTAGCGAGGCTTAACTACGAAGTGTTGAATCAGATAAGCACTTCATCTAAGGACGTCGAACCAATCGTGGGTGAGGACGGGCTCTACATAAGGTGCACTAACCCACCCGTCAAGCTAATATCTGTGTTGGAGGTAGGTGACGGAGGTGTTAACACGTTAGCAGCGAACCTCACTATCAGTAAGACGTATGAGAAGGTGTTGGATAGGGGTAAGTTATACGACGCACTGCTCAGGAAGTCTTACGTGGTCATGCTGGTCGAGGGCGGTAAGTACTTCATAATAGGTGATGAGTTCCTGAAGAACTCAACTGTCAAGGACTCAACGGACGTCAACTCGGTAAATACTCAGTACTTAAACGCCACCAACTACTTAAGGCCCATACTCTACGTAGGGATTTTGAAGGACTTGAACTCGTACATGGATAATCCGGTGCCGGGCCTCCCCTCAGACCCTGAAGCCAATTACCTACCCGTTGGTTACGCGTTAATCACCGGTAACACCCACACGATAAGTAAGGGTGATTGGTACATCTACGCAGACCCGCGCAGCGTCCCGTATAAGGTAGGCCACGTGTACGGGTCAGGTTGGACTAACATCTCATACCTAGGCATGGGGTACTACAGAGTTGACTCCAACCACTACGTGTACGTGAAGTGGTACGAATCTGTTTCAGGATCCACATCAGGGTGGTACATAAGTTACGAGACCTTGATGACTGGGACTGCTGGTCTGTGGGCCTACCCGTTAGTCATGTCAGGTGATAGAACCGTCAACCTGTGCTTCGAAATCAAGAACCTAGGCAGCTGGGTCAACCTCAACTTAAGGCCGTTCATCTACGTCCTCAGGCCTGAGGACTACGTTAGAGGGCTCCCGATAATGCCGCGGCATACGAACCCAACCCTCGAGGCCCCCATCAGGTACTCCGTCATCAAACCCCTGCATTCGTGGGAGGGTAGCACTGAGGCCAGAGGCTTAGGGACTAACTCAGTGGCTACCGTGTCGGTGGTCTTGAACACCCAACCAATACTTAAGTCCTTAAACGTCAGCGAGTTCTTAGCCCTAGTCGGCTTCAGGTTCGCATCAACCGGTGCGTTGAGCATTAGGCTGACCACCTACGTACTAGACCGTGGTGTGGAGGTGGATTTAAGCGGTGATGAGGTTGGTAAGTACGTCTTCCTACCAGCATCACCTAACGTGGTTCCTGAGATCACCTCACCATCAGGCAGTGAGGTAAGCGTTTTCAGGCCCTCCAACCTAGTATCATCACTCCTAGACTACCCAGCGTTCTTCATACCGCAGGTGAGCGGTACGTACGTAATTAAGTATAAGCTAGCCCCATACACTTCACTACCCCAACTCGACTTACGGGTGGACTTGGGCGGTGGTAATTACTCACCAGTGGTTGAGTACTTGAGGAACCAGCATCTAGGCGGTTGGAGGGTTGTGGTGGGGGACTCAATATCGTTGGAGCCCAACCAAGCCACATTAAAGGACTTCGAGTACTTCACAGCTGGGAGTGAGACCTGGTACTCCGGGGACTTAATCAGGGTTGACGGCATACCCATCAACACGCAGCTGAACTTCACCTACTACATAACGGCATCCCTTCAGGGAGTCACCACACTGACTACCGGGCAGAACAGGAGCGTCGACTACAACTACTGGAGGGTTCAATTCACGTACTATCCGCAGGGCTCCGCAACTAAGCTACATGTGAGCGGTGAGGTCCTCTACCCATCAGGCTACTGCTACCTCAGGTTCGCGGTAACCGTTAAGCTAGCGGACTCGTCAGTTACCGCCACCCCACAGGCTAGGGGAACCAAATACGTATATAGGTATGCCGGTTCAACGTACCTAACACTCGTAACTCCCCAGTACTCGGAGCTCGTCAGAATAGATAACAACGCATTAGTCCTCCGCGGCTGACCCACAACCACTTCCTTAACTAATAACGTTTTTAATTCATGGATGCTTAAATTGCTGAGGTCGGTGCTCGGGTGTCTGAGGCTTGGTACGTGCTGGTGTCGACGTTGCTGGCATTCATCCTCACATATGTGTTAGTTCCTCCATGGATTAAAGTAGCTGCTAGCAAGGGCTTTGTCGGTAAGGACATGAATAAGGTCGCCAACGTATTAGTCGCTGAAGGCGGTGGTTTATGGGCAGTTATTGGATGCACGTTCGGGCTGTACGGGCTGGCATCCCTCCATAGGTACTTAGGTAATGAAGTCATGTTCAGTGATGACTTCTTCGCACTCACATCCCTACTGCTTCTGGCGTCGTTGCTTGGATTCATGGACGACATACTTGGGTGGAAGAAGGGCTTACCCGCCTGGCTCAGGGTACTCTTCGTGGTCCCTATATCGACGCCTTTAGTGGTCATTAAGGCAGGGGTCTCAACGATCTCATTACCTTTCCTAGGAGTTGTCGACCTAGGCATTACCTATCCCCTGGTGTTAGTACCTATAGGCGTGGTTGGATGCGCGAACGCGTTCAACATGATCGCGGGTTATAACGGGTTGGAGGCATGTATGGGTATCTCCCTAATGATCTCAACGGCGGTGTTCTCATACATTAGAGGTGTGCAGTTAGTGTTTGAGGCGTCATTAGTTATGGCAGCCTCACTCCTAGCTTTCATCAGGTATAACTGGTTCCCAGCTAAGGTCTTCCCAGGAAACACCCTCACATATGCTGTAGGGGCTTACTACGCATCACTAATAATACTAGGTAACATGGAGAAGTTCGGGTTACTCCTCTTCACCCCGTACTTCCTGGAATTCCTCCTATTCATAAGGGGTTTGAAGGACGGTATATACAAAGAGAACTTCGGAATACCTAGAGATGACGGCTCCTTAGAACCCCCGTACGGTAAGATCTACAGCCTCACCCACCTAACGATCAAGTTGTTGAAGTTGCTGGGGGTAAAGCCCACGGAGTTGAAGGTGACGACGACCTTAACAATAATCCAATCAGCGGTGGGTGCTTTGGCGATAGCCTTGGTCTCAGCAGGCATCATGTAGCGTTCTTAGGCTTACTTCCCCAAGTTTGTGTGATTAGATATTCTAAACAATTGTTATGATTGTCAAACACCTCAACAAAGTTTATAATATTCTGGCCGAAAGAATCTATAGGGCGTGATATGAGTTACGAGCTGATTATTTCTAAGCTCAGTGATATGCTTGAAGCGGAGAACGTAATCACCGACGCAGAGGAGCTCTACACCTACAGCTTCACGGCGTACGCAGTGGTTAGGGAGAAACCAATAGCTGTGGTTAAGGTGAGGAGCACTGAGGACGTTGTTAAGGTGCTTAAATTCGCGAACGAGTACAAGGTACCGGTAGTCCCCAGGGGTAGTGGGACAAGCGTCATAGGCGCCTCAACCCCTACTAAAGGCTCTATAGTCCTTGATTTAAGACCTATGAGGAGGATTAGGGTGGATGTAGCCAACGGCTACGTTGAGGCTGAGGCGGGTGCGTACGTAGATGAGGTCGATAAGGAATGTAGGAAGTACGGGTTCATGTTCCCGGTGGACCCTGCGAGCGCTGAGGCAGCCACCATCGGTGGGGCCTTAGCCATGGATGCTGGCGGTATGAGAGGTGCTAGATATGGGACTATGAGGCATGTTACCCTAGGCATTGAGGTAGTGGTCCCAGGAGGGGAGGTCTTAACGTTGGGTGCCACCGCGTACAAGCAGGCGACGGGCTATGACTTAATGCACCTATTCATAGGTTCTGAAGGCACTTTAGGTGTGATTACTAAGGCTTGGTTCAAGATAGTGCCTGCCCCTAAGTCCGTGGGTAGGGTTGTCGCATACTTCGACGACGTCGCTGACGCCGCTAAGGGTGTCTTCGAGCTGAGGAGGAGGGGTTTCTCACCCCTAATTCTCGAGTTCATGGATGACGTAGTTGTTAAGCTGGCCAACAAGATCAAGGGACTTAACTTCCCCGAGAAGAACATGGTTATAGTAGACATAGACGCACCTAAGGAGGTCTTAAACAACCTACTCAACGAGGTTGCAGCAGTTCTTAAGTCCTCAGGGGCTGCTGACGTGCAGTTCACGACAGACCCCGACGAGATGGCTAAGCTGTACGCTGTACGTAAGCAGGCATACCCGACGTTCGCTGCCGGATTCCCGTTCTCATTCATGGGTGATCTCTCAGTACCTCTCTCAGCGCTGCCGGCGATAGTTAAGAAGGTCAGGGAGGTATCAACTAAGTACGGGATAACCATAGGTTTGATAGGTCATGCGGGTGATGGGAACCTCCATCCGTTGGTAGGGCTTCAGTCGAAGGATGAGTGGTGGACTAAGGCCAGGCCAGCACTGGTTGAGATAGAGGGGTACTCGATAGAGTTAGGTGGTACTATCTCAGGCGAGCACGGGATTGGGATTGAGAGGAAGGACTTACTGGTTAAGGAGTTGAGGGCTAAGAACGCTGAGAGGATGATTCAATACATGAAGGACATTAAGAAGATATTTGACCCGAACGGCATTATGAACCCAGGTAAGTTGTTCGATTAGGGTGGTTGAGATGGTCTACACCAAGGAAGAACTGTTGAAGGACGCGAATAAGTTCCTCGAATACTGCAAGCAGTGCGGCTTCTGCACACCGGTATGCCCGGTCCTCAAAACAAGTGACTACGTCGAGACTTACGGCCCTAGGGGTAGGTTGCTTCAGAGCAGGGGAGTCATCGAGGGCGAGCTGAGCCCCAGGCCCGAGTTGAGTAGTAGGATATACTGCACACTATGCGGGTTCTGCGAGGTTAAATGCATAGCAGCACTCAAGCTAACCGAACTCTACCTAGCTGTGAGGCACTACCTAAGCGATTCAGGCCTAATACCTGAGCAGGTCAAGCAGGTCTCTAAGGCAGTGCTAGGTGTCGACAACCCATACAACGTAGACAAATCAATTAAGGCAATGTGGTTGGACTACCTACCCGAAAAACCTGCTGAGAAGTCTAAAGTACTCTACTGGGTTGGATGCACCTCAGCTATTAGGAACCCTGAGACAGCGTCTAATGCCTACCAGCTGATTAAGGAGTTAAGTAAGTGTGAGGTAGCTACGATCGCTGACGAGCCGTGTTGTGGTTGGCCCCTATACCTGAACGGGGACTTAGAGGGTTATAA
>CAZXJO010000002.1:0-142870 GCA_964641155.1 uncultured Desulfurococcaceae archaeon
GAAACCATCGCTGAGGTCTGTGAACGTGTTCCCGCATACCCTGCTAGGAATTTCTGGGAGGCACTCCAGTCAGTATGGTTTGTACTCCTTACAGCTCAGATCGAACAAAATGGTCTTTCAGTAGCCATCGGAAGATTTGATCAGTACATGTATCCGTATTACAAAAACGACGTCCAGAGGGGTATTTTAACCGAGGATGCAGTGTTAGAGTTGCTTGCTTCCTTCTACGTTAAGACGAATACCGTAAATAAAATATACGATAATGAAGGTGCCGTAGTAAATGCAGGTCCTGCGCTAGGTCAGGTGATAACGTTAGGAGGTGTGAGTAGTGATGGTGGAGATGCTGTGAATGAACTAACATACCTATGTCTTAAAGCAGATGCTGAAGTGGGTTTAATGCAACCGGACTTCGCCATAAGGCTCCACCCTAAAACATCTGAGGAATTTCTAGTATTCCTAGCGAAGTATATAGCTAAGCACCCAGCTAAGGTGAAGATATTCAACGACTCAGTCGTGATACCTGCGTTGATGAACGCTGGTGTGCCATTAGAAGATGCTAGAAACTACGCACTCCTGGGGTGTTCCGAAGCTATAATACCTGGAAAGACTTGTAGTGGTGGTAACTTTGGGCAGTTAAACCTGGCTAAGGTCCTAGAGCTTGCTTTAAATGATGGTAAGGTTATGTGGTTCTATGACGGCAGTTCTTTCTACTTAAACCCTGAAGGAGCTGATGTGAAGGTCGGAATTCGGACGGGCAGTCTAGATAGGTTCAAGAGTTATGATGAGTTATGGAGCGCGTTCAGGTCCCAACTAGCATATGCGATTAAACTCCTAGTTACTACTGCGAACATAATAGATAGAGTTCAGACAGAGTTAACACCCCACCTAATATTCTCATTAGTCACTGACGGATGTATTGAAAAGGGACGTGACTTCACCAACGGTGGTGCTATACACAATTTCACGGCCCCTATAGCTATAGGGGCCGTAACCGTCGCCGATTCCTTAGCAACTGTGAAGTACATGGTATTCGATAATAATTACATAAACGCTGGTGAGTTGTTTAATGCATTGAAGGACAATTATGAAGGTTGGGAAGAACTGAGGCTCAGGTTAATTCATGAACCACCTAAATTCGGTAATGATGACCCCTACGTAGATGTGATTGTTGCTGATGTGGTTAAGGCATTCGTTGATGAGTTGAAGAAGTATAGAAACCCCCGTGGCGGTCGTTATGTAGGTAGTGTTTATTCCCTCACTGGTAATGTTGGCTTTGGATGGAGAGTTGGACCTACACCCGACGGAAGAAGGGGTGGGGAACCGTTAAATGATAACATATCACCTACGGTGGGTAGGGATTTAAGAGGTCCTACTGCTGTGATAAGATCCGTATCACGTGTGGATGCGCAACTACTGCCTCAGGGATACATACTTAACTTAAAGTTCTCGCCGACAGCGCTTGACGATGAGGTTAAAATAAGGAGGTTCGCATCGTTTATTAGGACCCTTCTCGATTATGGGATATTCCACACGCAGTTCAACGTTATATCTGCTGATACTTTGAGGGAGGCGCAGAAATATCCTGAGAGGTACCGTGGCTTATTAGTTAGAGTTGCCGGGTACTGCGCTTACTTCGTCGAGTTGAGTAAGGAGGTTCAGGAACACATAATTGCTAGGACTGAGCATGAAGGCTTCTGATAAAGTGTTAAGTGGTTTTTATGCCTATTAAGGGGTTAGTATTCAACGTTCAGAGGTATTCAGTACATGACGGCCCAGGTATAAGAACTTTAGTCTTCATTAAGGGTTGCCCATTACGTTGTCTATGGTGTTCAAATCCTGAAGGTCAACTCCCAAGACCGGAGATCATGTATTTTGAGAATTTATGTTCTAGATGTGGTGCCTGCGTGAGGGCATGCCCATGGGGTGCTTCGGTGCTTAGAGATGGTAGGGTGGTTGTTCTGAGGGATTTATGCAAGGGTTGCGGAACATGCGTTAGGGTTTGCCCGAATAATGCCAGAAGGTTGGTGGGGGGTTACGTAACTGTTGATGAGGTACTGGACGAAGTTATTAAAGACATGAAGTTTTATGTGAGGAGTGGCGGTGGCTTAACTATAGGCGGTGGTGAGCCATTAACTCAGCCTGAATTCGTTAAAGAACTACTTAGGAGGGCTAGGGAGGGGTACTACATTCACACCGCTATAGAAACAAGCCTGTACGCACCTGCGGAAGTCGTTAGGGAAGTCTTTCAATACGTGGATTACGCATTAGTGGATCTCAAGCATACAGACCCGGTGAAACATAGAGTGTTAACGGGGGTTTCAAATGAATTAATACTTAACAACATAAGACTTGTGGTCGACGAGATGGGTGAAAGAAAGGACATAATTATAAGGATACCAGTAATACCTGGGGTCAACGACGATGAGGGGAACTTAAACGGTGTGGCTGAATTTATTAAGTCCCTCAGAAAGGAGGTTCCCGTAGAACTGTTGCCTTATCATGAGCTCGGGAGGTCCAAGTACTCAGCCCTAGGTATGGAGTACCCACTGGATAAATTCAAGAAGGTCGCTCCCCCATCTAAGGACTATATGGATAAAATCTCAAGCTATCTACACTCGTTAGGTGTTAAAGTAATTAAGACCTGAATAAACGTGAGCGCTTTTTACTGTTCTTGAAGATTCTTCTTAGGAAGACATAAGCCTAACCATGAGAAAGCAGTAGATAAAGTGCGTAAGTAGGTTAACGTGTCTAATCTAACTTCTAAACGAATTCAGATGAGGTCCGTATCCAGCCGTAGCTTTTCTCAACACTTCCCTAAACGTCTAACTCAGCTTATTTAGAGCATTAACGCCTCCATTAGGATTAGTGTTGACCAGAAAGAGGTGTTAACCTTTCCAGTGGTGACTAATCCTTTTCTTTCAGCTTCTTGGGAATTCGTTTTAATTCGCATAGGGACGCACATGCGCATTAAAACTCCTTACTATAGCCCTGAACTGCGGCGTTTACGTGCGTGATTTTGTGCGTAAAATCAGGGTTCGACTTGCTGATTAATTACCTATGATGTGGACTATGACTTTTCTCGCATCTCGTGGGCCATCAAGTTCCAATAAGATAATATCTTGCCAGGTACCAAGTGTTAAACGCCCGTTTATCAGTGGGATGGTTTTAGCGGAGCCGATGATGGCTGAGGCTATGTGGGCGTATGCGTTGTTATCTATTTCATCATGTCTCCAACCAGAGTTTGGGGGAACGTACCTCCTCACCCATTCGGCGTAGTCTTCAGCAATTCTGTGTTCGAACTCATTAATCAGTATAGCTACTGTAGCGTGGGGCGCGTACACCGTTACTAAGCCGTCGTGGATCCCGGAATCCTTAACTACTTTGTTGACGTGTTCGGTTATTTTTAAAGCTTCTATTCTCTTTTTAGTGCTTATGATCACTTCCTTCGAGTACGCTTGCATTGTCCCACCACTGTAGAACATTGAAACGTGGGTTCATATACTTACGACTAAAGGCTCAGCTCTTCAGGGAGGGATCAGCTCACCTAGCTTAGTGATTTTAAGACTTCATTGATGTAGGTTATGCCTTGATAGAACGTCTCCAACCCTTTCTTAGTCACCCTGTATCTAACCCCGTCGGAGGTGTTTACGGGCTCTATGAGACCTTCCTTAACCATCTTATATATTACGGCGTAAACCGTTATGGTTGCTGGTCTGATGTCGAAGCGCTTAGAAAGCTCTTTCTTGATGTCGTAAGCGCGTAACTCGCTAGAGTCCTTCAGTATCCTGATAATGTAGAGCCATAAGTTCTCCACGGTCATTTTCCTTCTCAACCTTTCATACGCTCTGGGAGTACTCATACCGCATACCGCTTAGTTTTAGTTTAGTGATTAATATTTATAGCAGTAAATATTTATATTGGTAAATATGTAAGATTAGCTAGGTGTGCACGATGATTAGGGTCGGTATTGTCGGTGTTGGTAACATAGCTTCTATGTTTCTACAGTCAATATATCACTATAGAACCAATGGAGATAGCAGGGGATTAATACACTCAAGGATAGGTAAGTACTCAGTAGGCGATATAGAGGTTGTCTACGCTGTTGACGTATCAAGGTATAAGGTAGGTAAGAGATTGGAGGAAGCCATTTTCCAACCACCCAATCAAGTACCTAAGCTGGTGGATTTAGGTAACTCAGGGGTTGTTGTGAGGATGGGTAAGGTGTTAGACGGCGTTGCGGAGCATATGGAGGATGATTTTCTACCAGCAGACCTTCCCGAACCTACTGGTGGGGATTTAGCTAAGGAATTAGAGGATTCCGGTGTTGACGTATTGGTGAATTTGCTGCCGGTTGGGAGCTCGAAGGCCACGAGGTTCTATGCTGAAGCGGCGGCTACCGCTGGTGTGTCCTTCATCAACTGCATTCCTGAATTCATAGCTAGTGACAGTAATTACAGCAACTTATACGAGTCACGTAAAGCCACGCTCTTAGGTGACGATATCAAAGGACAGCTAGGTGCTACCATAGTCCACAGAGCCCTTGCGAGGTTGATATCCGTGAGGGGTGGTGAAGTCGTAGAATCTTACCAGTTGAATGTTGGGGGGAATACGGACTTCAAAAACATGTTGGAGCAGTCGAGGCTGCACAGCAAGAAATTAAGTAAGAGCTTAGCGGTGGCGTCCACGCAGCCCGACCCATATGACGCGCTTAGCAAGGTGTTCGCAGGGCCTAACGGCTTCATACCCTTCCTAGGTAACATTAAAGTTTCCTACATATACATTAAGGCCTTAGGTTTCATGGGGCTTCCCGTAACGCTCGATGTTAAATTGGTCGTAGATGATAAGGCTATGGCCTCGGCGGTGTTGGTCGATGTCGTGAGATTGGCTAAGGTTCTGAAGGACTTGGGCATATATGGAGCCCCGCCGTGGGCTTCTGCACCCTACTTTAAGCACCCCCCCAATTTAGTTAAGTCTGACGAAGAGGCTTTGAACGAGCTGTATTCGAGGCTGGAGGAATACGGGGTTGAGGTTGAGCCAAAATACACTTTTTGATTAATGCTATGGTACTACTTTACTATGTGGAATTGACTTAGAATCAAGTGATGCTTCAGTATTTAAGCATTAAAGACTCGTACTTCTTCAAGTGCTCCACAGCTTCTGAAACGTCCATGAATAACTCATCAACCCTGACCACATCCTCTTCAGCAACCTTCGCAGCACCCCTCATCCTAGCGTTTTCCGCAGCTATACTTAGTAGTTGTGACGCGTACCTGAGGCTTCGCCTACTTCCAATCTCCGTTAACTTGCCCAGGGCAGACTCATCTAAGTCTATCCCCTCCTCAACCGAACGTATCCTCAATATCTCCTTAATGCTTTCAGGGTCGTACGTCTCCGTACCTATTATCACTGCCCTGTCCAAGAGGTCTGCTGGGAGACCTAAAGGTACTTCGACATCGGTACCTCTGATTTTAGCGAATCCTCTGTTAGTTGCGAGTATTAGTATCGGTGATAACTCGCTTTCAATAGCCCTGCCGAGGAAGGCGAAGCACTCGATGTCCAGCATATGTGCATCATCTATGAACAGAACGCCCGGGTATAGACGGGCTTTACCGCTATCAACCAGTTCCTTAACCTGCTTATCAACCTCAGCTATTATCTCCGGGCCTAACTCCTTGGTTTCCACACCTCCAAAGAACAGTGACAACAGGCCTCCGGACCTCCTCCTGGCCACCATTCTATCCAAATCTGAAAGCGTTAGGTAGTACACGAACTCTTTCTGCTTCTTAACCTTGCCGGCAGGCCTCGGCACCCTAAACTTACTGCCAACCTCATAGTACCTCCGGCCATATTCGCTTTCCTCGCTAATCCCTAGAACCGATACCCTACCGGTCTCAGCATCTATCTGTATCACATACCCCTCCCTAACCCCTTGCTGGATGAGCTGTTCAGCAATATCATCACCGACTTCTAAGCTCCTCTCATCATCCCTTGTCCTCAGCGTTATTGAGGCTCTCTCAATAACCCGCATGTACGGGTTGTATGGGTGTGGACCTGAAACGACGTTAAGCTTAACTACTTCGCCCTCGTGTACGTCCCTCATCTCATGTATTTCAATACCTATAGCCTTCCTCATGACGGCTAATAACACCTCGGTCTTCTTAACTTCGGCACTGTAGACCTCAGCCGCACTCATAGCTATGAAAGGTATGTTCATACCTAACTCCCTGGCTATGGCAACCGCTATAGCGGTCTTACCAGTCCCCGGCGGGCCAGCAATTATTATCAGCTTACCAGCCCACTTACCTTCCTTAATAATCCTCACCAGTAATCCGGCAGCCTCCCTGGCCCTTTCCTGACCAACCATTCCGTCCTTAACTTTAACAGCTCTGAGATTCTCGTCAAGACCTAAACCCTTTATGTGCGTATGTAGTCCAACTCGTTTAAACCTAACAGTGCTTTCGTGGGGTAATTCCCGAATGGGCTCACTCATTCTAACCACCTAATAATTAAAATAATGTTTAAGATTTTTAGGGTTTAACCGTGGACTAACCTCTCAGGTTTATGATTACCTCAGCGCGCGGATCATCGCTCTCGAACTTAAACGATATTATGTTGTTGTAATCGCTTAGGTCTATGACGTTTTTCCCCAGATGTATGTCAATAGTGTCCGAGCCGTGTAATGAGGGGGGTAAGCCAAGATCGTATTCGTGAATTCTTAGGCGGTTATCCTTGCCAGCACTTATGTACATTACTACCCGCCTATAATTATTGACAGGTATTCCACCCCAAGCGTTACTACCCACCACGCCCCCGGTAATTTTAATCAGGTTAGAGCTACCGAACCCGCTCAAAAGACTATCCGCGGATAAGTAGGTGAGGTCCCTCTCCCCAACGTCGTAGAGGGTGACGTCCTCAGGCCCTAGGTTGGCCATGGTATTACAACCTAGTAAAATCTTGCTGCCTACGTGTTCCACAGACGTTATGCGTGCACCGAAGGAACCGATCACTTTAACAACGGGTGGCGTTATGTAGAGTAAGTTAGAAGTTGTTGGTATGTAGTTTATAGACCTGGAGACCTCCCTCAGTTCTTTACTGACACCCCTTAAAATGCCGTGGGTGTATGCGTTGAAAGGTATTACTAACCCACCTCCTACAATAGTGTGGTTAGTTCTAAGCGGCCCGTAATCTTTCCTACAGAAGTCGTAGAGCCTCACGAAATACAGGCCCTTGCCATCACTTTCAGACGGATCTGATATTATAACACCACCCCTCACAAATATGAACAACTTTCCGTAAGCCGCAGCTATTGAGCCTACCTGCAGAGGTCTTACAACACCCTCACCATCAACTGAGATGTCCTTCAGGTCGTCGGATAGTTGTACATAGCTCCACTTACCTTCAATTAAGTCGAGGCATTGGATACCGTATATCCCGCCAAATCCTATGGACATGTCGAAGCAGGCCGAATTCCCTAAGATAGCACCCTTCATGCTGGGCTTATCGCTAATCAATTCCATCTTATTGCCCCGCAAGTTGAGCCTGAAGACACCTAATCTCCTGCTACCATCAGCTCTGGAGACGAGCAAACCAGTGTTTACAGGATCGTAAATCAGTGAGGAGACCTCACCCACCCACTCATTCTCCAAACCGGCTGATTCCTTCCAGAGGAGTGAGACCCTTTCTTCATATATGTCATATGAGTGTATGTGGGAGTGCTTATTGGTGAAGTCTATCTTTACGGGGCCGTTGCCCGTCTTCAGTTTGACGGGAGCGTGCACCCAACCGCCGAAGAATATCTCATTATCCACTGCTTCAACGGCGTTGTAAGTGTCCCCTCCAGACCTGGGCTCAGGACCCACTAAATCGTACTTGTATATCCTGAACTTGCCGTCCACGAAGAAGTAGGCCTCCGCCTCGAAGGAGAGTGTGAAATATAAGTTATTCATGTGGTATTTCAGGCCGAATATACCCCCTGAACCCCATTCAGCACCAGCTCTCGGTCTAAACCTGTACAGAGGTAATTCCAACCTCACGACCCCCTTACAGACTTCTATAATATGCGTATTGTCTAGCTTTCTCATAGCAGTTCATCAGCATCTCCCACAGCGTGTTCTCCCTGAACTTGCTGTCCACCCATTTAACAGCGTTCGACCTTAAATCCAAGTTCCGATAACCAGTAATTAAGTTCCTCATCCAATAAGTTCTTATACGGTCTATAAGCTCGTATCGGCCGTTATCAACGACCTCAGTAATGTATGTGACGGATTCCAGTACTTCAGCTATGGACTTCTCATCATCTAAGGAGACGCTCGTCCCAGTACCGTTTACATCATTTCTTAGGTCTAATATGGTTTCAGGTAGTCCACCTACGTTGGAGACAACTACAGGAGTACCCAACGCTTGCGCTTCAATAGAAACTATGCCGAAGGGTTCATACCTAGACAATGCTGCATAAACGTTAGCTGAATATATTAAAAGTTTTAATAAAATCTCATCAATGTTGGATAGCAGGAGTAGGGCCCGCCCCCATCTCTCCCTCACCAACTCTATGACGCGATCTTCAAATCCTTTATCACCTATCCTTATCGCAGCGATTAACACACCTATACGCTCATCCATGTGGTCTAGGGCCTTGACGAGGATGTCGAAACCTTTCTGCCAGGTCAATCTGCCTGAGCTTACGATTAAGGAGCTACAATTACTTAGATCACCGACCTTGACTAACCCAGTATTACCTACCAAGCGGTTAATAACGTACTCCCTCACCCTACTTCTAGAAGTGCTCCCCACACGTTGTAAGGCAACCTCTTTAACCTGATTAACGTCCCAGTCAGTGACGTTATGTATGACGCATGACTTCGGTTCTAACCATCTCCCGAAGTTATTTAGGATCTCATTCAAGTAACCGTAGCTATTACTTGCCAGTGCATCGGATTCCAGAGCCGTAAAACGATCCACATTTCCGTTGACTGAATCCCATACACATTCGGTGCTAAGGATCTCGTGTTTGTGTACCGCCCACACCTTGTGGGGCACGTTCGGTGTCCCGCACCAATCATCCGATGCGTAATGCCAGGGGAATGACGGTGATGAAAGCAAGTGTATTGAATGCAGGTACGGTACGTTGAATCCCCTCATCTCTAAATATATTTTAAGCAACGAGCCGGCGAGACCTGATGTCCAATCATTAGAGTGTATGAGGTCCGGTATCTCATTTGAATATTCAACCCAATGCTTCAACGACCTGCTGAAGAGACATACCTTCTCCGGAAGCTCCTCATAAACCTCCCAAGAATCTAGGAACTTCCCGGTCTCAGGGTCTAAGCCCTTGAATATGATTAGCCTCGCACCGTAGGCAGAGCCTTCCTCAGCGCCGATGTTGTAGTAGTAGAGATTGCCGTCCAAACCCCTTCTGAAACCTCTTACTGAGAAGTCATGGAGGTTTCGTAAGTTGAACTTGTTCCTAAATTCCTCCGATAAGTGCCTACCATGCGATGGCATGAAAACGGTGACGTTCAGGCCTTTATTACGAAGGGTCTTAACAAATAAACTCACTGCCTTCCCTAAACCCCCGACCCTAGCAAACCCTTCAAGTTCGAAGGTAAGCACCCAAACATTCCTGATAGGACTCACAGCGTCAACTAATGCGACCACCCTAATAAAAAGTCAGAACTCCACGATAAATATTGTCTCTTATAGGTTGAAGGAAAATGAAGTGAGTCGACAACCACTAACACTTATAAATTTCCATTTCGTATAAGATCATGGGATGTTAATTAGGAAGGGTCAACGCTCCGTCTAAAGCTATAATCCCGATAGGTGGATTAGGGACAAGGCTTTATCCCCTAACCGTAGACACTTCTAAGGCCATGATTAGGTTCCTAAATAAACACCTAATAGATTTCATAATAATGAAGTTGGCCAGGCAGGGTATTAGAGAATTTTACTTAGGTGTTAGCGGCTACGTGAATTATGTGGGGTTATTCGACCATTTAGGCAGTGGTGAGCGCTTCGCCTCCAAATTAGGCGTGCACGGAGATAGTTTAAGGATCAGGTACCAACCTAATATTGAGTCTAGAGGTAATGCTGAATCCGTTAAATTGATCATGGACTACTATGACATTAGGGAGGACTTAGTAGTTGTTCAAGGAGATACCTTATTTGATACCCCCCTATGTGATGTGTGGGATTTTCATGAAAGTAGAGGGGCATACATGACTATAGTTTTGAAGGAGTTGGAAGATGTCGGCAGGCTCAGGTATTACGGAGTTGCTGATGTGGGTCGTGATGGACGGATACGTAGGTTCGTCGAAAAACCTATGACACCCTCAGAGGCTCCCTCGAACCTAATAAATACGGGAGTGTACATAATATCGTCGAGGTTTAGGGAGTTCTTCGACAGTGATGTTGGCAGGCGGTTATACGAATCAGGGGAATTGGACTTCGGTAAACACGTCATCCCTAAGCTAATAGAGTGTGGTTATAAGGTCTATGGATACGTTACTAAGGGCTTATGGTTTGATATAGGTAATCCTGAGGCCTACATGGAATCAGTACGTTATTTGCTTAGGGTGTTGAGTGATGATGAGCTGGACGTGGACTTCTCCTATAAAGGAATAAAGTTCATGGGTAAGACCGCGCCCTCAAGGACGCTTCAAAAGTCCATCATAGATAGGTTACAGAAAGGTGAGTTAACAATAGATGGTGATGTACTTTTAGGTAGACATTTATTTATCGGTGGAGGTGTCAGGATCATTAATTCGGTCATAGACCATTACGCCGTTATAGAGGAGGGCTCGTCGATCGAGAATTCGGTAGTGATGGATAGGTGTTTCATAGGAAGAAGGTCTGTGATCTCAAACAGCATTGTGGGTAGACATGTGAGAATTGGAAGCGATGTCCTCATTAAAGACAGTATCATAGGCAACAACGCGTTAATAGGTAATGGTGCCACGATAATAAATTCTAAGATATGGCCTCAAAGACTTGTATCACCTTCTCAAAGCGTGAGGAACAGCATAATATCGTAGCCGAGGTGATTTAATGGTTAGAGACGTACTCATTCTGTTTGAGGTACATCAACCACGCAGATTACGGAGCAGTTTAACACATGGTCTGATAAAGGATGAGGTGAACTACAGAGAGCTTCAGGACATACTCTTCGATGAAAGGTATGATGAGGGAATACTTAAGAAAGTAAGCAGTAATTGCTACATACCCGCTACTAAATTACTTCTTGAGTGCTTGAAGGAATTTAAAGGGGCCTTAAAGGTAAACTTTAGCTTCTCCGGTATCGTCCTAGAGCAGCTCATGGCTTACCTGCCGGAGGTTGTTGAATTGTTTAAAGAGTTAGTTAGGTTAGAGTTGGCGGAGGTTGTTACGGAGCCTTACTACCATAGCTTAGCCTCCCTGTACGAAGACCATAGAGAGTTTATTGCACAGGTAAATGAACAGAGGAAACTAATTAACGATGTGTTCGGAGTTAGCCCTAAGGTCTTCGTAAATACCGAAATGATTTACAATAACATAATTGCTAATACTGTTAATGAAGCGGGATTTAAAGCCATAATCACCGAGGGTGTTGATAGAATTTTAAACGGTAGGAATCCGAACCACGCATACTCCGCCGTCGGCTGTGGAGCAAAGCTCTTCTTAAGGAATTATAGGCTAAGCGATGATGTGGCGTTCAGATTCAGCAATAGGTCCTGGGATCAATACCCATTGTTCGCCGATAAGTACGTAGATTGGATTGAGAGATCGCCCGGTGACTTAGTTGTCATAGCCATGGATTACGAAACTTTCGGTGAGCACCACAGCGTAGACACAGGTATTTTTGAGTTCTTAAGGCACTTCATCGCTTATTTAGGCAAGAGAGGTATTGGGGGGCTGTCCGCTTCCTACGCCGCCGAGGTATTTGAATCAGTGGACTTTTACGACGTACCGGTTAGCAACACAATTAGTTGGGCCGACGTGGAGAAAGATTTAAGCGCTTGGTTAGGGGACAGGGAGCAGGTACTAGCTTTTAATAGGCATAAGTCGTTGTGGAAATTAATTAATGAGTTAGATATGGATGTGATGAAGGTTTGGAGATATTTAGGGACAAGTGACCATTATTACTACATATCGTCTAAGGGGGGTTCAAGCGGTGAGGTTCATAGGTACTTCTCCCCCCACGGATCTAGGACTAACGCATATTGCTTGCTCAACACCGCATTAACACTTCTCGAGTTGAGGATTTTAGGATTGTTAAATAGTAGGTAGTTTAATTAGTTGGGGGTAATACTCCCTCAACACCCTAATCATTGAAACCCTAGGTATGAAAGACCTCATAGTTGATAAAGCCACGCGATAATATGCCTCAGGGTTAGAACTAATTAACTCGCTCACGTCCAATACTAGTTTCTTAAACTCCTGGTACTCCCTCTCATTTAACATGTCTGCTTCAGGACCCATGTAATCAATAGGTTCTCTGATGTCGTTGCCGAAAAGCCATCCGTTAACGCCATGTACCACTAACTCAAGCACCCCGCCATCCCTAGAGCTTATAGTTGGCACGGCGTTGACCGCAGCCTTCATATAACTAGTACCGCATGCTTCCCAACCCGAGAACGGCGTAAATAAGAGAACATCAACACCGGACAGTAGCTTCTTAGCTACATCAATCGTATAATCCGGTATGTAGATAACGTTTTCCCTTTCCTTATGCATCTTCATGAATTCCCTCATGATTTCTAGACCCCAACCATCATGCGGATGAGCTTTACCGGAGAGGACGAACACTACACGCTTGTCATTTAACTCTTTAATCAATCTAATGATGAACCACGGCCTCTTATACGCCACTATCCTCCTACCCCACATCATCAGGATTTTTCCCTCTAACGAAATGTCCTTGAAGTTTCTTAGGAAGTCTTCTAACTCATCCCTCACTTTCTGCTTGAACGTAAGTAGTGTGTCTAGAGTCAATTTGTGCGATTCGTAGAGCTCCCTTAACTTCGGATGCATCCATCTCTCAATATTGACCCCGTTGGTTACGTATGAGAGTTTATCGCCGAAGTGCGGGAAGATCTTAAGGAGGATGTCAAGGTGTTTAGCAGAAACTGCGAAGGCCTGGGAAGATGTAGCAAGTCCTATATCGGTTAACACGACTTCAGGATTTATCATGCTGTACCCGTATTCGCAGCGGATGAGGTTTCGGGGGAAGCTGGGGTGGCCCCAAATCCCAGCCGTATGTATCGTAAGCCTGTACTTGCCCGGTATTCTGAGGATTAGCGGTAGGAAGGCTGTGTAAGCCTCTTGAAGATCTATGAATGACACGTCGTAGAGCGGTATATTCCTTTTAACGAATTCCGCGACTGACTTGGCAAACATGGTGTACTTATAGAATTTATCTTCCAAGCTTCCCTCAATGTAGAGCCTATCAACTAGTTGTGAAGCCCATGGAGGCGTCAACGGTTTGAAGAACGCGGCCCTAGCACTACCGTACTCGTAGACCAGTGGCTCAATTTCGACGTCTTCATTCCTCAGTCTAATTTTAAACGTATCCATAGGCTTCAAAGCCTTCAGAAATTCCTCGGGTTGGGGTTGGGGTCTGGGTATCGGTGTGCAATCTGAGTTGAAGTCATAACCTACATAACCGTTCGTGTAGTATAAAGAGAAAGCACTATATTTTAGCCCTAACGCCCCGGAAGCGTAGAATTTATCACCTTCGAGGACACCTAAACCTCCGGCGTAAGTGTGTCCTATATGTAGCGCTAGATCCGGCGTTACGCTGATTATGTTGAATTCATCGTCTACCGGTGGATCAAGCAGCTCTATTGGTGGACCCATTAAAGCCATCCCTCACCATACTTAAATATATTATATTATAACCAACCAATTATTTAACGTTTTCCACCCCCACAGACGAATCCTACTCAATCTTGAGTAGACCATCATTTGGTCAATGAAAGTATTACCACGGGCAGAGAACGTGTAAGGGGTGTAGGTCTTCAATTAAAACGCCCTAACGTCGGGTAGTGAGGATGTTGCAGGCATGTTGAGTCCTTCCTCAGAAATGGGAGCGAAGGCTGAGAGGCGGTGCGATATACATGGGCGGTCACTTCCTCAATGTTGGGCAATCGTTCTGGTCTACTCCTTCGAGGGTGTAAAACCATCATTAAGTTAATTAACTTTACCGAACACCTTAATCGTGGGGTAATTATTTGCATTTGGATATCATTAAGTTGATCTATGAGTTGAACAAGGAGGAGCACGAGAAACATGTCAGGGAGCCTGACGTTTACTGGGTCTCCGACTTGGTCAGATGTTTGCTTAAGAAGGAGTATGAGATGAGGTATCCTGAATTAAGTTTGAGGGAGATATTCATACCTTATTATGTTTCAGGAAATCTAATCCACAGAGGGTTGCAAAGCATCCTTAAAGAAAGATTCGGCGATTCAGTCAAAACAGAGGTTGAGTGCGTGAAGGAGTTAACGTTACCTGATGGAGGTAAAGCTGTGGTGAAGGGGAGGGTTGATGCTTTGATGCTCGTTGATGAAGTGAAGATCGGCATCGAAATCAAGACCTCTAGGTCTGATGCGAATCTCCCACATGAACAGCACTTAGAGCAAGTCATGATCTATAACTGGATGATGGATTTAAACTATTCCCTACTAGTTTACATTACACCTGAGAGGGTGGCTCAGTTCACGGTATTTGATAGAGTTTCGGAGTATGATGTCGTTAATAGGATTACGAATGCGGTTTTCCCTAGATATGTTTGGGAATGCACCTATTGCGCATATTCGGTGTTATGCCCCTACAAAAAACACGTAAGTTCTAGGTGAGTTTGAAGACCGCCCTAAAGGCGAGCTAATGTGGAAAAGTTAAGCTAGGTGATTTACTTCGCGTACGCGAACGCTCGAGTGAGCATCATGACATATTGGATGAAGTAGTGCGTAAATCAGGGATTATGTGAAGGTCCGATAACGAACTTAGATGGTGATGTTGCTGGGGCACGTGTTCACTGTTCCGCAGAACTGTTACCAGTAGGGTTTGGGGTTATGAAGCTGTTTCTGCGTAACACGTAATTGATTTACTACCGTAGCTGTATTTGTGTGTGGGGAAGCCATGCCCGAACGTGTACAAGTGGATTAGGTAAGTGCCAGATAGACGGGACTTGCCTGATACAGAGCTACATGTTGGAAGCTATGAAGGAGGGTGCATGAACACGTCGAATGGGAAGTCCTTGCCAAGGCCTCTGAGAGTGACCTTACATACATTAATCATGAGGTAGGTGAGGGTGTGGGAGCCAGCTACTCCAGGTATCACAAACTACTTTGTGATGTGCGGTGTTAATGCTGTTGATTTTGGATCGGTCAGTGGTGGGATGCATGAGTGTGAAGAATACGTAGAACTTACCTCTTCTATGATCCTCTCCAAATATGCTTTGAGGAGATGAAAAATCATAACTGATTAGTGAAAACCTTTATTTCTCCTTTTTCTCTTTCTTCTTCTCCTTGTCCTTAGCGCATTTTGACATGTAATGACCCCAGTAATAAATTAATCATCGTTCTATATAAGATTAACCTACCTTCACAGTTATATCGTAGCTAAAAATATCTTTACTATGGTTTCAAATAAGATAATATTTTGGCTGCTTTGGATGCCTCAACTATTTTAGATACTTCAGCAGATCTCTTAGCCTTGGTTACCTCATCCTCCTCCACGAAGCTGATAGCGCCTGTAGGACACGTGCTAGCACATGCAGGTGGTAGGTTCTTTTGTAACCTATGTCTGCATAGGTCACATTTAACAATCACCTTAAACATGTCGAGGAATTTAGGAATACCGAACGGACACGCAACAACGCATTGTCTGCAGCCAATACATCTCAGGTAGTTTACGAAGACTCCTTTATCGCTCCTGTACAGTGCCTTGGTAGGGCATACCGTCACGCACGGCGCGTTCTCACAATGTCTACACGTATACGGCACTGAGATCTCAGCTTCCTCTATCATGTAGACGTCTACGTGGTTGATTCCCTCATGTTCTCTTTCACAGGCTATTTCACATGCTTTGCACGAGATACAACTTTGAGGATCTACGTACAATACCTTAGCCATCGCATCACCCGACCTTAACTATCTTACACGCGCAGACCTTCGTCTCCGGTGTCATGGTCTCCGGGTCTAAGGCATCGTTGGTCAGCTTATTGGCCCCCCAATGCCAGGGTACTGAGATCACCCCTTCTGAGATGCTCTGAGTTGTATGTATTTTAACGACATACTCACCCCTTCGTGTAACTAACTTCACTACATCACCGTCTTTTACTCCGTAAATTTTCGCGGTCACGGGGTTTACTATTGCTTCGGGTTCCGGCCACCTCTTATTCAATGAGTTTGACTTACCTGTCATGGTGTTCGTGTGGAAAACACCTACAACTCTATGAGTTGTCAGTATTAGCGGGTATTCGTCGTCCGGCATCTCAGCGGGGGGCTGATGCTCAACGGGTATTATGGTGAACTTACCGCTCGGCGTTTTGAATCTCTCCACGTGAAGTATTCGAGTTCCTTCACCTTCTGGGGAGGGGCAAGGCCATATAATACCTCCAAGGGAGTTCTTCAGCCTAGTAGGAGTTATACCTGCATATGCAGGTATAACCTTGTTGATTTCAGCTAATACGTCCTCAGGGCCTGAGTAGTTGAAGTACCTCTCAATGTTTAATTCCTTAGCTAGGTCTATTATGATGTAAAGGTCTGGTCTAGCCTCACCCGGCGGCTCTAATGCTTTGAAAGACCACTGCACCCTCCTCTCACTATTCGTGAAGCTCCCCTCCTTCTCGGCCCAGGCAGCAGCCGGAAGCACTATATCAGCATACTCCGCAGTCTCCGTCAAGAATATGTCTTGAACCACCAAGAACTCCAGCTTACTTAAGCCACTGATAACATGTGATGTGTTAGCCTCGCTTATTACGGGGTTCTCACCCATCACGTATGCGGCTTTCACCCTACCGGCCTCAGCCTCACGGAACACGCATGGCAGCGTCAAACCAACATTCCCCGGTAACTCGCTAACGCCCCACAATTCGGCAATCCTCTTCCTACCCACCTCATCAGTGACCCTAACATAGCCTGGCAAGAACTCAGCCAACGCACCCATATCACACGATCCCTGAACGTTGTTTTGACCCCTCAGACCCCCAACACATGTCCCAGGCTTTCCGTACCAACCCAGTAATGCTGCCAGAGTTGCTAAGGCGAGTACGTTACGTTGCCCAACGATATGTTGCGTGACCCCCATCGACCAGACTAAACTTCCTTCCCTGCTCGAGGCCATCAAGTACGCTGCCTGCTTAATCGTGAACGCTGGAGCCCCGCTTATAGCCTCAGCCAGTTCCGGAGTGTACTTATCAACTACCCTGAGTAGTTCGTCAAATCTCTCAACCCTCTTCTCAACGAATTCCTTGTCGTACAGGCCCTCCTTAATGATCAAGTTCATTATGGCGTTAGCCACAGCTATATCTGTTCCAGGCTTCACCTGTATGAAGAGGTCCGCATGCCAGGCAGTTTTATTCTTAACAGGCGCTACAACTATTAGCTTAGCCCCCCTCCTCTTAGCGCGTAGTATGTACTGCCCCATCAGAATCGGATATGTTTCGGCGGGGTTAGCGCCCCAAACAACTATGACGTCCGAGTTAGCTATGTCCTCAAAGGTTGAGGTCAGAGCTCCAACACCGGTCACCTTTCCCATGCCGATTAATGTTGGTGCATGGCACAGCCTCGCGCAGTGGTCAACATTGTTAGTACCCAGTAACCTTGCCAACTTCTGAAGTAAGTAGTTCTCTTCATTAAAACATTTAGCGCTTGCAAAAAACGCCACCGTATCAGGTCCATACGATTTGATCATGTCCTTGAGTCTGGTACTTACTTCCCTAATAGCATCTCTCCAACTAATTTCTACGAAGCCCCTTTCGGTTTTCTTAAGAGGTTTCTTCAACCTATGGGGGGAGTTAACGAATGAGAGGTCATTGGGCTTAGGACATAGATGCCCTTTGTTAACGGGGTGGTCGTAGTTGTACTCAATGCCTACATACCTGCCATCTAAGGATCTAATCATCAAACCGCATCCAACGCCGCAATAAGGACATACAACGGGTGTTAGCCTCTCGGACACCTGAACACCACCTAAAATGTGGGGGGAATGGGTTATTAAATATTAAAGAATGATGGACATACCTTAATGCGTTATGTTGTTCTGCAATTGCCTGTGTTGGGTTTTATCTCTTCGATGAGGGTTGTGTGAGGGCATCATGTGCTGGTTGGGATGGTGGACTCCCCACCATGACCCGTTCGGAGACCCAGGGGTTGGACCTATGCGTCGCCCACACCATTAGCTGAGCGTAACGTTAAGCACCCCAACGAAAATAGGCATCAAGAACTGCGAAGACCCTTATCTCGATGTAGTCTCTATTTGGATGAGTGGGATTTGAGGTGAGCCTGTTTAAGGCTGCTGTTTGATGTATTTGATTGTTAGAGGTAATAGCGATAGGAGGTTATCTATAAATGCATTGCGTTCCAAGCCTATTTCCCTCAACACCTCGTTCAAGGATTCCGGGTTGGGGGTCAATCCTTTCAGTCTAATCATACTGCGTAGAACTTCCGCGTATTCCCAGGGAAATATTATCCACGCATCAGTTTCTTCAACGTAGAAATCCGGTACTATTACGGTGGTCGGCTTCACGTATATGGATGCCGTCTTTATTTCCTTCGGGCCGTAGAGTTGCAGTAGCTCGATAGTTATTTGCAGTGTTCTACCACTATCTGCAACATCATCGATTACCAGGGCTCTCTTCCCGCTTATGTCTGCGGTAAGTGGGTGTGTCACTACCGGTCTTTCATAGTGTTCACCCACCCCCTTATAGAATTTAACCCCAACAGCCTCCACAGAGTTAATCCCTAAAAAATCGCTTAATAGTCGTGCAATGATCCACCCACCCCTCAGGATACCAACTAACACGTCCGGAGTCACGGCGGCCTCGACAACCTTGCGAGCCAGTTTTAGTGTTAGTAACGCGATGTCATCCCATGAAACTGGTAAAAATTTGAGGGTCACTTACTGACACCTCTTACTACTTCTTCTCAGGTTCTTAAATGCAGATAAGCATTTAGCGGGTTAACTTTATATATCAGCCCTCCCTACATCTTGAGGGATATTACGTCGGTAACTGTAGTTGTTGGCGGGTTTTTCGGAGATGAAGGTAAGGGTAAAGTAGTTGCTTATTTAGGCTTGAAGGATAAGCCGTCCGCGGCAGTTAGAACAGGCAGTATTAATGCTGGACATACTGTAAGCTTCGAAGGGAAAACATGGAAGTTGAGGGTAGTTCCCTCGACCTTCCTATATAGGGCATGCAGGCTTTACATACCGGCCGGGGCCCTCATAAGCACACAGTCATTTTTTGATGATGTTAAAGCAACCGAATGCGATGGAAGGGTCTTCATAGACTTCAACACAGGTGTGATCACGGAAGAACATGTTAAGAAGGAAGTCGCTGATGATTTAATGAGGATGATAGGTAGCACTAAGCAGGGAGTTGGTGCTGCGGGCTCTGAGAGAGTTATGAGGAGGCTCAAACTAGCTAAGGATTATGAGGCTCTTAGGAACTATCTAACAGACGTTACTTCGGAGGTCAACGACTACATAGATCGCGGGGAAAGAGTATTGGTTGAGGGCACCCAAGGTTTTCATCTAAGCCTATACTTCGGTACTTATCCCTACGTAACTAGTAGAGATACGTCAGCATCGGGTGTGTTGAGTGAGGCAGGCATAGGGCCCAAGAAGGTTGATGAAGTATTAGTCGTTTTTAAGTCATATGTGACTAGAGTCGGTGAGGGCCCTCTACCTAACGAGTTAAGCTCCATGGACGTTGAGAAATTCGGCTTCACCGAAAGGGCCTCCGTCACCGGCAGGCTCAGGAGGGCAGCACCTTTCAATCAGGAACTTGCTAGGAAAGCGGTAGTGGTAAATTCGGCGACCCAGGTAGCTATAACCAAGGTTGATGTACTTTTTAAGGATACCCACAATGTGAGGGAGTGGTGCAAACTGCCTGAAGAGGTGAGGAAGTGGGTGGATGAGATTGAAAACACTCTTAAAGTGCCTGTAACTTTAATAGGTACTGGTGAAGACGCTATGGCAATGATCGACCGCAGGGAGGGCGTCTTCGGATCTTCGAGGAGGTGATAACGTATGAAATATGACGTAGTTATTGTAGGAGCTGGACCTGCCGGACTCTTCGCCGCCTACGAGATGGTGGTGAAAGGTGGCAAGGGATTGAACATAGCATTAGTTGATAAAGGACCTAAGGCATCTATGAGGAAATGTCCGCTGATCCATACCGGTAAATGCATGTTCTGCAAGCCTTGCCTAGTCTTAAGCGGTATCGGCGGTGCTGGAGCGTTGAGTAGTTTCCTCATCAATTTAAGGCCCGATATCGGCGGCGAGCTCCATGAACTAGTTGGTAGTTGGGAAGAGGCTTACGAATTAATCAAGTACGTTGATAGCGTAGTAGTTAGCTTCACTGACGCAACAAAGCTTTACCTACCTAACACGGAAATGGTTGAAGTACTGGAGAAGAGGGCCATAAAGGCTGGGGCCACGTTCATATCAATCCCCCAAAGGCATATAGGGAGTGAGAGGGCCATAACCGTCTTAGAAAACTTCACGAAGTACCTCGAAGATGCTGGAGTTAAAATGTTAACTAATACTGAAGTTAATGACATAAGCGGTGAGGGTCGCGGGTTCCTTGTCAAGACAAGCAGGGGTGAGTTCGGTTGCGATTATCTCATACTAGCTACCGGTAGGTCGGGTGCTGACTGGTTCTCATGGATAACTAAGAGATTAGGCATTGCTGTGATTCCAGGACCTCTTGACGTCGGGGTCAGGGTGGAGGTTCAGTCGGTGGTTATGGATGAGGTCACTAGGGTCGTCAGAGATCCTAAGATAATCATGTATACGAAAGCCTTTGACGATAAGGTGAGGACTTTCTGCACCAATCCGGGAGGGTTCGTGATCAAGGAGGTATATGATGACGGTACAGTGGGAGTTAACGGGGAGTCCTACAACAGTAAGAGTAGTGGTAACACCAACTTCGCCTTACTGTCAACTGTCAGATTAACGAACCCCCTGGAGGATACCGTGGAGTACGGTAAGAGTATTGCTAGGCTGTCGACTAAGTTAGGTGGTGGTAAACCACTGATACAGAGATTCAGCGACCTTGAAGCAGGGAGGAGAAGTACTTGGGACAGGATAAACAGGAGCTCCATAAGACCAACACTTAAGGAGGTAACCCCGGGAGATATATCTATGGCTTTACCGTACAGGGTCTTAACGAACATAATTGAGGGCCTTCAACGGCTAGACAACATAATACCTGGTGTTGCATCTTCGCAGACAATTGTCTACGCGCCGGAGATAAAGTACTACAGTGTTAGGGCAGTCGTCAATAAATACTTGGAAAGCAGTGTTGAGAACATATTCGTAGCAGGTGATGGTGCAGGACTTTCGAGGGGTATTAACGTAGCCGCAGCTACTGGGGTGCTAGCCGGTCGGGGAGTCCTCCACAAGCTAGGAGTTGTTTAGGGTTTAGGTCAGCACCTTACTCAGTTCATCGGCCTCTATCGCTAGCCTGATCTCCCTGGCAATCCTCCTGCCCACACTCATAGGCTCATCCCAGTAGTATGCTGAGTAGGGGCTTCCACCGACATAGAGGTTTGTCCCCGCCACTATTCTCCCAGAAAATTCGAACACGACTATGCTACCATCATCTTTAATTATGCTTTCAAGGCAGAAGGGACCTATTATGCCTGGCGGCAAGTACTTCCTTGTAGATTCTACGAAGTTCAAACCGTATCTCATGGCGGTTGGCAGTAAACTCTCCCTAACAACTAAGGGTATGTTACCTACGACATTGAATGTGGGGTCGACGCCTCTCAATAGCTCGTTAGGTAGTCTCCGCAAGCCGTCGACGTTCGACTCGTAACGTATATCAACACCCAGCAGCTCTAACCTGTTCATCATCACGCTGTTGAAGAAGTGGAAGTACGCTGGAACACCTACAACGTATTCCTGAATCAACACTTCATCAGCGCTCCTAATAACACCCTTCCCCAGCAAAGCATTGATTCCCACCACAACCTCATCCATGGTACTGGCGATAAAGTATCCCCTACCACCCTTCGCCCCCGGTAACTTGACTATCACAACGCCTTCTACGGGCTCACCAACCTTATATGATTTAGGTATAGGTATACCGGCCTTGCTTAATAGTTCCATCTTACTATGTTGGTTGGACTCAACCGCTAGTAAATCACGCAGCCCAAACATCGGCACAGGCAACTCCTTAGCGCACTCTAACCCTATATACTCCACCATACTGCCATGAGGGATGAGAATCGAATTCCACTCATTTAACTTCTCCACCACCTCGGGTGAGCACATATCACCCCAATTATCTAACACGACGAATTCGTCAATTAGGTTGTTGAATAACTCATAAAACCATTTCCTACTACGTTCAACTATCCCAACGGTTCTAAACCCCTCCTGCCTAGCTCCGTGAAATATTTGCAACGCAGTGTGGCTGCAGAGGGTAGCAATGCTGACATCACTTAAATTTTTCGCATTGATTTCATAGTTGTTAGTGGGTTTAGCCATTCCATTTGATACCTAGGTGAGTTAACGGATGTTTCAATTTAAACTTTCTCGAGACTTCATCGGTAGATGGAAGGGAGAGTTCGTAGCGTGTAGCTGGAAGCCCCATCCCATGATGTGGGGGGAGTGCCAGGTGCCCCGACCAGGTTAGTTCTTATGATGCGCACTACGCTCCGCGAGCCATAAGTATCCATGCGCTATGGAACAACAACCTCAGGTTCGGTGATGGGTGCGGTCACGATTGCCTGCCCTAAACGTGGAGGTCCCCGAGTGTTGAGGGTACTGGAAGTGTGTGGTACGTGGAGCATTTGGCCGCAATAATCGATTACAAAAATTATGTTATGGGGAAAACGATCCGCTATGAAAGCATGTGGAGATGGTGTGGAGGGTGTTAAGTGATGGTTATTTCGTGGGCATCACATGCTTCGGCAAGTAGTACGATCACCTAATATGCCGCATATTAAAGGAGTGAGAACAGCGTGCGTGAAGATGTGATACTGAAGGGTTTGTACGGAGAGGCCGTAACAACGCAGTTGTTGCCCCTCTAAGGGCTTCGCAGCGTTAGCTTGGGGTGATAATGTCATGGTGTAGGTTTTGGCACATGTTAAGAGACCTAACGTATTTTACAGTTTCATCTTGGGGTCAAACAAGCTGGGGGAGAGAACTTTTTTAACTCTTTACAGAGGTGTGTAGGGGGTAGCGGTTGGATCCTAAGAGATTCGTGGAAAATGCGGTTGAGGAGTTAAGGACTAGGTACGGAGATTCGGACCGAGTACTCGCCGCAGTTAGTGGTGGGGTTGACAGCACCACAGCCGCGGTCCTAGCTTATAAGGCCTTGGGTAACAAGGTAATACCCGTTTTCATCGATACCGGGTTCATGAGAATGAATGAAGGCGTTAAGGTTAAGGAGATGTTGAAGGATTTAATGCCGTTAGAAGTGGTGGATATGTCAGAAACCTTCTATAGGAGGATCGAAGGACTCTCAGACGCTGAGATCAAGAGGAAGGCGTTCAGGGAGACATTCTACCAAGTAATAAGCGATCTCGCCAAGAAATTGGGTTGTGAATACGTTGTCCAAGGAACCATAGCTGCGGACTGGGTCGAAACTTTCGGGGGTATTAAGACTCAGCACAATGTCCTCACAGACGAACTTATGCGTAAGTACGGTTTTAAGGTAATAGAGCCTTTGAGGGATCTGTACAAGGATCAGGTTAGAATCGTAGCTAAATACTTAGGCATCCCCAACGCCATAATTTTGAGGCAACCGTTCCCCGGTCCAGGGCTCCTGGTCAGAACTGTGGGGACGTTCACTAGGGAGAAGTTGGGGGTTTTAAAGAAAGCCACGGAAGTTGTTGAGGAGGTCCTCCAGGGGCGGGGCATAAGTCAGTACTTCCCAGCTATTTGGGAATACGATATACTGGAGGAAGGCAAGGCGTGTGTTGATGTATGCGTATCTTACAAGGTGTTCAGAGTTAAGGCTACCGGTGTTAAGGACGGCGGCAGGGTCTACGAACCCATAGCGCTTGTAGAGGATGTGGGGAGCTTAAATCCCTACATCGTTTACAAGTATTTCACCGACATGAAAGTGTCCCACGTCGTTGTACAAACGCTGGATAAGGGAGTCGGCAAGTACTTCGTCTCTGTGAGGGCTGTAGTAACAGACGATTTCATGACTGCAAGCGTGTTTAACATGAATGATGAGTTACTCCAAGAACTAACCAACAAACTAGCCTCTGTGGAAGGTGTTAGGGCTGTAGGGTACGATGTCACACCCAAGCCACCTGCAACTATAGAATATGAGTGAGTTGGCGTGACGTAATAACAATTTTCCTCAAACGTAAAATGGCAAGGCCTCACGCTGCAAATAACTTTATATAACGTTAAGGCATATATGTCGCTGTTATATTATTAATTGGTGTTTCAGAATGCCGAGGAGGGTGCTAGGTAAGAGGGTCAACGGTGTTGTGGTTTCAATCACTGGGGTCATGGCAATATATAACATATTTGCGCTACTGATCACAGCCTACGACGTCGTCCTACATATGGTTTTAAACATGGCCTTCGTACTCCCACTAACTTTCATAGTGTATGCCGCAAGGTCTAAGGACGTTAACAGACTTCCTTGGTATGACATCGTGTTGGCCGTGATTTCCGCAATACCACCTATAATCCTCTACTTAAATCCTCCATGGATTTATGAAAGGATGTGGTTCTCAACGACTGTGACGACTCAGCAGTTGATTTTGGGTACGATATTCATCGCAACCATAATAGAAGCGACTAGAAGGACTGGCGGTTTAGCCATAACCCTGTTAGTGATATTCTTCTTAATATATCTTTACGCAGGACCTTTAATACCCGATCCTTTCAGACATAGGGGTATGAGGTTTGACAGGATTATTGAGTTGAATTACTTGACAACCTACGGTACGTTCACAACGCCCCTGCAGGTGATGTCCACTTACGTCATTGCGTTCACGATCTTAGGGGCCGTATTCAATGAGGTCGGTATCGGTAAGTTCTTCATAGACCTTGCTAAGGCATTGGTTGGTAGGATGGTTGGGGGCCCAGCTAAGATTGCCGTAATTGCTTCATCCCTGTTCGGGACGATCTCAGGGTCGGCAGTAGCCAACGTTTACGGTACCGGTATTATTACTATTCCTACTATGAAGTCCTTGGGTTATCCTTCTAGGTTTGCTGGTGCTGTTGAGGCTGTGGCATCAACGGGTGGTCAGATAATGCCTCCAGTCATGGGTGCTGCAGCCTTCGTCATGGCTGAGCTGCTGAACGTCCCCTACGCAAGGATCATGGTCGCCGCAATAATACCGGCACTCCTCTACTACCTAGGCGTATACGTCCAAGTACATTACTACTCCGTGAGACATGGGTTGAAGGGGCTGCCTAAGGAGGAGGTACCGGGCCTTAAGAAAGTGATGGTTGAGAGGGGTTACATGCTAATACCGATGGCTGTCCTGGTCTACATAGTGGCTGTGATGATGTGGTCCCCGGTGACAGCGGCCTTCATAGCTATGTTCATAACAATAGCGCTGAGCTACTTGAAGAGGGAGACGTGGATGACGCCGAAGAAGATATACGGAGCACTGGCGAAGGGAGCTGAAGAAGCAATTTCGATATTAGTGATAGGTGCGGCTGCTGGTGTGGTTATAGGTTCGATTTCCTTCTCAGGCACTGGGCTCAGACTGAGCAGCTTAGTGCTTGAAGCATCTATGGGTATAGTAGTGGTGGCATTGGTCTACGTAGCCCTGCTGACGTTAGTTATGGGTATGGGTGTCCCGACCACCGCCGCCTACGTAATGACTGCAGCGCTGGCGGTTCCAGCTCTTGCTAGACTAGGGGTTGACGTGTTTTCATCACACTTCTTCGTGTTCTACTACGCGACTATATCGGCCATAACCCCGCCAGTTGCTTTGGCGGCATACGCAGCGGCATCGATAGCTAAGGACGACCCAATGAGAATAGGCTTCCTTGCATCTAGGCTCGGGTTCGCAGCATTGATAGTGCCCTTCATCATGGTTTTCAAGCCTGGACTACTGTTGGTCGTCAAAGAACCACTGCCCATAATAGTTGAGAACATAGTTACGGCGTTCATTGCCACGGCTATATTAGCCCTTGCCTTTGAAGGCTACTATAAAGGGGTTATGAACCTGTTTGAGAGGGCGTTGCTTATCCTCGGCGGGCTGATGCTGTTCGCCCCGACGAATATTGAGATAGACTTAATCGGTATGGCATTATCGTGTGCGGGGATTTTAATCCATAGGAGGAGAGCTAGGAAAGGATCGGAGGCGCAACTTCCGGAAGGAAAGTTGAACAAGCTTTCTTAATATCTCAAAGAGTTGTTTTTATATTTTTAAGTATTCATTCTTATGCGGAGGTGTGTATGCTTAATAAGTTTGCGAAGCTGTTAGTGAATTACTGCGTTAGGGCCTCAAAAGGTGATGAGGTTAGAATATCGGCTACTTATGAAGCTATGCCATTGGTCAGGGAATTATGGAGAGAGCTTATTAAAAACGACTCATACCCGTATTTAAATTTGGTTGATGAGGTATTGGATGAGATCTTCTACAAGTACTCCAGCGAGGAACTGCTTAAACACGTCCCTAAGATAGATAAGTACGTATACGAGAACGTGGACGCCACAATCTCCATAATCTCAAATACTCATACCAAACATTTAGTGAACATCGATCCAGATAGGATTAGGTTGAGGTCCCAGGCCTTAAGGGTCATAAATGAGACGTTCATAAAAAGGGATTATGAAGGGAAGCTGAGGTGGACTGCAACAATTTTCCCCACCAAGGCATTAGCCCAAGAAGCTGGGATGTCGTTAATGACTTATGAGGACTTCATCTACAGGTCTTTAAAGCTTCATGAAGATGACGTCATTGGTGCGTGGGTCAAGCAAGCTGAATATCAGGACAAAGTGATTAAGCTCCTGGAAAGTGTTAGCGAGCTCAGGGTTTTAGACGATGACGCGGACCTCACCTTAAAGGTTGATGGTAGGAAGTGGATTAACGATGACGGTAGGAAGAACATGCCAGGAGGCGAGGTCTACACAGCACCCATCGAATGTAGCGTGGAGGGCTACATCGTGTTCACGTATCCTGCAATATGGAGAGGGGTTGAGGTGGAGGGTGTCAAACTGGTGTTTAGAAGGGGTGAGGTCGTGGATGCAGGGGCTATTAGAGGTGAGCAGTTCCTTAAGAAGATTTTGAGTGTTGATGAGGGCTCCAGAAGGGTTGGTGAGGTGGCTTTCGGACTCAATTACAACATTAACGTGTTTACGAAGCAGATACTACTAGATGAAAAGATGGGCGGCACTATACACCTGGCCCTAGGTTCCGCCTACCCAATCACGGGCGGAACCAATAAATCGGCCATTCACTGGGACCTGATTAAGGATATGAGGAAGGGTAAGGTGTTCGCAGACGGTGACCTCATATATTCTGATGGTAAATTCCTAAGTGATGTTATATGATCACCATCGGTGTAGTGGACACAACCTTCGCACGTGTTGACATGGGCTCTATCGCAGAGAAAGTTATAAAGGAATCACTACCTAACGTTAAGGTAATCCGATACACCGTCCCTGGAATAAAGGATATTCCCGTAGCTGCTAAGAAGCTGATAGAGGAGTCTGGATGTGATGGGGTAATAACTTTAGGATGGGTCGGTAAGACGCTTACAGATAAGCTGAGTTACGTATCCATGAGTATCGGTTTACAGTTAGTTCAGCTAATGAATAATAAACATGTCATAGACGTCACCGTCCACGAGGACGAAGCCGATGACGAGTCAAAGCTGTACGAAATAGCGGTGGATAGGGTTAAGAAGCACGCTATAAACTTAGTTAAGCTTGTGGTGGGTGGGGGCAGTGCCCTCAGACCACATGCTGGTAAGGGTCTTAGGCAGGGAATGCCCGACGTCGGGAGCATTGTCCCCGACCACTAACAATTTAAAACTCTTTTAAACAAGTGTGTTAGCGGGATACATCATCAAGGTATTTAAGGAATCCATGCTAAGCATCGCATCCTACGTGGTGAGTTCAGTAGATATCATCAAGGAATATCAGATAGAGGACTTCATTAAAGCACTCCTCGACGTATACAGTAAAGGTAATAAGGTAATTGTCGTGGGTGCTGGCCGCTCAGGGCTTGTAGGAAGGGCTTTCGCCATGAGGCTAATGCACTTAGGATTCAACGTATACGTATTGGGTGATACTGTTGTGCCTTCCCTACGCCCCGACGACCTAATGATCGCTATCTCAGGCTCTGGTAGGACTAAGCTAATTATCACCGTTGCTGAAGCAGCTAAGTCCGTAGGGGCTAAAGTGATAGCGTTAACGACTTACATTAACTCACCGCTAACCAGAATTTCAGATATGGTCGTGGAGGTGCCTGGCAGAACCAAGGTAAGCGATCAGAACGACTACTACGTAAGGCAGTTAATGGGGATCTACGAGCCGCTAGCTCCGTTAGGCACGTTATTCGAGATAACCACTATGGTCATGCTGGACGCCGTGGTAGCTGAGCTCATGGTCAGGTTAGGTAAGACGGAGGAGGACTTAAAGAAACTGCATGCGAATATAGAGATATGACCCTGGAAATTAACCGCCGCGTAACAGCAATTACCGTTTATTAGGGCGACATAGCTGCAGTGGAATGGTGATGTCATGCACCGTTCTGTAAGGAAGGATGTAATCATCATACCAGGAAGTCCTGTTACGTTGGTTGTGAGATGCAAGGAAGGTAATTGGTTGGTGGACCCTGGGATAGGGAGCGGAAGATATGAGACCGTCATGGAAGTGCTAGGTAAGATAGGTGTAAGCGACTTTAACATACTGGTATCGCACAGCCATTATGACCATGTGGAGGTTTTACCGTACTTCAAGGATAAGTACGTATACGTCAACGAGGCTGAATATAGTCAGTTAGTAAGTCCGATACTTCGTGAGCAGGCTACTTACGGCTTCAACCCGCTGCCTCGTTTGATGAGGTTGCAGAGGCCGTCAATACCGAGTAAGAATGTGAGGGTGGTCTCTCCAAGCACTGACTCCGACTTCAGTTGTTTCAAATTATTGGACCTAAGCGGTCACTCACCGGGACTCACTGGAATTGTCTTAGGCGACGTGGTGTTTGTTGGGGACTCACTTTTCGGTGACGTCCTACTAAGGAGGGTTGGAATACCTTATCATAGTGATGTTTTTAAGTCGCTTAAGGTTCTTAATGATGTTCTATGGAAGCTTTCCGATGAGGGCTTTGAAGCAATCTTAAGTCACGGCCCGGTAGTTAGGGGTCAGAGGTTTAGGGAATTAGTCGAATTGAATGTTAAGAGGATTGAACAGATTGTTGAGCTCCTAAATGATAAGCTACGTATTGAGGGGACTATTGAGGAGTTGACTGTTAGGTTGTTGAAGGAATTGGGTGTTGAGGTAAATGCTTCTAACGTATATCTGGGCTGTGTCACGGTTTCCTCGATTATCAATAAGTTATGCGATGATGGTGTGGTGGAGCACACGGCAGGGGACGGAGGGGTTAGGTGGAGGTTGAGGAGGTGTTGAGATGGTGGTCATGGGTAGGTTATCACGTTAGTAAAATTGAAGTGAGTCGCTAAGACGTCAGCCAACCAATTAATTTTATTAGTGTTGTACCACGCCTTTACGTGATGATATTGATGAGTAAGGGATCGATAAAGACGGGGGTTGCAGTCCCTCGAAGTGTTATGGAGGAATTCGAAGAACTAACGAATGCCTTAGGATATAAGAGTAGGTCCAGGGCGTTCCAAGACGCCATACAGCTCTTCATCACAACCCATAGGTGGCTCAGGTTAGGTGGTTACATAGTCGGGTGTGTGGTAATTATCTATAACCATGAAGAGCATGGTGCGGAGGAGAAATTAACTGATATTCAGCATAAGTTCTCGGACGTTATTTCCGCAGCCATGCACGTACACCTGACAGACACTTACTGCATGTTAGTGATAGCTTTAAAAGGGGACGCAGCGAGAATAAAGGAACTGTACAGCGAGTTGTGCGGTGTTAACGGTGTAATGCATATACAGCCTGCGTTTAGTTTAGTGCCAAAGACTTAAGGAATAAAAGTTCAGAAATCCGAAATAATTAGGTGGTGTAGTGTACAATATCACCTATTTACTGATGTCCCTTGGTATGTTGTTAATATTCGCAGGTACTTTGCTGATCTTCATTGACGTAGTTAGGAGGACATCTTCCGGGGAGTATGGGAAGGCCGAGAGAAGGGTTGATGCGGGAGGTGCGGTTATCATAGGCCCTATACCAATAGTTTTCGGTTCCAATAAATATGTAACCAAGTCAATGTTGGTGTTGGCTTTGGTGTTAACTGCTCTGGCCATGTTGTTGACCATTATGAACTACTACCTGCGGGTGACGTGATGAATTTAACAGCCGCAGGCATGTTTCTGATACTCATCGGTATAATACTGTTGGTGACCGCCCCACTCATAAATATCCAAATAATTGGGGGTGGAGTAGCGGATGTCAGTGGGCTTACATGCATCGTCGTGTTCTTCATACCTTTCTGCTTCTCATTGGGTGTACCACCCATGATAACTGCTTTATTTGCTTTAATGATCTTGGTGATATTCGGGATCTTCACGTACATAGCGTTCAGGGTGTACAGGTCTGCACTGGGTCGCAGTAAGGTATGAAAGAATACGCCGATATGATTACCTACGAGGAAGACAGTGTAGAACTGGCCTACAGGGATGGTAATTACGAAATAAATAAGTCTGTAGTGAGGGTGAATGCTGCGAGGAGATTCAGTGGTGGGCAGTGGTTTATAACTTCATGTCAAGGTTGCGATGTAAACGAATTAATTAAACTTACCGAGGCGTTACCGAGGAGTGAGACCGGTGCGGAGCTCCTAGATACAGAACTATACGTCGGTAGCGTTAGTCTAGGTAGCGGTGTTAAGGAACCCCTGGAATTGCTTAGGGTTGCTTCAGGGGTTTGCAATGAATTAAAGGGAGCCAACGTGGTCAGGTGTGAGTTTGTACTTACTATAAGGGATTACACTAAAGTTATTGAGAGAGGTGTTGATGAAGCGTGTGAGAGGAAGGTCTTAGCCGAACTCATAGTGGGGATGATATGTAAGGGGCAGAGAAATGGGTATGGGGGAATGCATAGCATACTGTTAGCTACTTCAGATAACGTCAATGCCGCACTGGTTGACAAATTAATTAGAAATACTTATAAGAGGTGCCTAATGAGTTGTAAAACTAAGTCTTTGAACCCCATAGACGTTGGTAGACAGACACTAATACTTAAGCCTGAGGTAACCGGGGCATTAATCCATGAGCTCTCACACCTGCTTGAAGCTACATCACACAACAAACTTTTGTTGGGCCGTAGGGTAGGCCCTGAAGAGTTGAACATCTATGATAACCCCCACGAGGTATCCTCACCTGCTGTAAGGTTATTTGATGATGAGGGGGTCCCAACCTCTAAGAGGTCGCTGATAGAAAATGGCGTGGTAGTTGACTACCACCACACCAGGTTAACAGCTAAGGAGTTTAACGGTAAGGCAGGTTCGTCTTACGGGTTGTACCACCCACCCGTACCGTTCCACACAACTCTAACTATGAAGGGAGGTGATTGGAGTTATGATGAAATAGTTGCAGATGTTAAGAGGGGTTTCATAATTGATGGGGTAGTTATGGCTGAGGTAGAAAGCTCTTACATTAGGATAGTCCCCGAGTACGCGATTTACGTGGAGAGAGGTGAGCCCAAAGACTTAGTTAAGGTAAACAGTGTTAAGATACCTATCAGTAGTTTAACTACGTTGTCCGCTATCGGTAAGAGTAGCAGCCTTAGGACAGGTTACGAGAAAAGCTACGTAGTCGCTGAGTTAGCTCCGGCCGTGAGGTTAGAAGGCTACGTAGAGTAACATCAATTCGTGAAGTTGTCTTAGTGAGGTAGGTGCTGTCGTATTGATAACTAGTGAAGAGGTGAAAATTGGATGGAAATAGGTTTATGGTTATGGTAGGGGGTGTAAGATGTCCCATATGGGTGAAGGCGGTGGCTGAATCAGTTAACCAGCCTTAGAGCGTTATCGTTAACTAGCTTCATGGCATCGGTCTTACTTATGTTGGAGCTCAGCAAGGCTTCGTAGGCTTTCTTAACTGCTAGGGGGTCTGAAGGGTCACGTCCGCAGTCACTGTTGATTAAGCCTCGGTCCACTAGCTCCGGGTAATTCAATACCAGGTCGACTACGTCCTCAACGTTTAACTTACCCAGCTGCACTGTCAGCCCTACTAGGACCCCATATTTAAGGAGTTCCCCGACAACTTCACGTGATACGTGATCAACGACAACTCTCTCTAACTGAATACCGCTTAGCTCTAAGTACTTAGGCAGCTTCTTAACGACTAATTCCTTACCCTTACGCGGCGTGTGTACTATGACTACCTTATCCAGTTTTTTAGCAAGTCTAAGCATTTCGGATAACACCCTAACCTCCTCATCGGAACAAGTCTCAAGACCGACCTCGCCTACGAAATCCGCCTTGATTAACCACTCCTCCATGACGCCAGCCAAACCTTCTGAACCTGATAGCGGTATGTTCCTTGGATGGATCCCTAAACCCACACGAAGTTCGATCCCTAAATCCCTGAACCTTATAGGCTCCACTTCAACCAACCACCTGAACAGATCCACCAACGTGGTGTGATGTAGGGGTCTCACAGGCATGTAAGCCAGTATGAAGACCCTCCTAAATCCCTCATTTTTAATCAGTTCAAGTGTGGAGTGATTACTCATGAAGTGATGGGTGTGTGGGTCCACGAACATACGACATCCCTACATGGTATTAATGCTTCCAAAATAAGAATTGGAGTAAAACGCTGGATGAGCTACTAATCTTCGCATTATCACGATGCTCATCATTATCGGTGTGTATATGAGTCACATCCTAGTAGCTGTAACTAGATGCAGGAACGTTAACTGCTCATTGAACACCTTAACGTTCGACACCGAACCTCAGATTGCTGGCAGAAATGTTGGGCTAAAGTTGGGGGCTTTGGGTCAGGAGTCCGTAGTTCTACCATTCAGTCTCCGATAATCGTCGCTGACATAAACGCATTCCTGGATACTTCTATGAAGTATTTAAGCGTCAAGTATTCAATTCGTGAGGCATGCCGCATAAGTGATGAGTCATTGAGGAAGGTGTTAATCACTAAGGCAAAGTTTGTTCACACGGTCATGTCATTAATTGTGGACTTAGTTGAACAGCTGACTGCCTACCGAGTCCTCATCACACTGGCGACAATTACTTCATTAATACGTTACTAACATGTGTGGTGATCGAACCCCTTAATAAGGTCGATGTGATGGGCGCTGATAGATGCCTAGATAAATTCTTAACCTACAGTGGCCTAATACCCGTTTACGGCACAGTCCCGAGATTGATGGTTATATAGTCCTGCCCAGCTCCATTAAGCTCTAGGCAGAACGGACCCTTATCCCAGCCCTGAAGCCGGCCCCAGCTTCAATCAATAATCATAGTACGTAAATCCTTAACAGGTTCTCTGGAGGTTTAACAACTAATGCCACCGCACCTTTCAAAACCACTTCCTTACCCAGTGGTGTTGGTAGTATTTTGGGTAGTCTATTTATAGCGTAATAACTTAGTAAGTTAGTTGCAGGCTCGATTAGTAAGTCGTAATTAGCTAACGCTACGGCGCCTCCTACGGTTATTACCTCCGGGTCGTAGACGTTTATAATGCTGGCAAATCCTGCAGCATTAATCCTGCAAAGCTCAGCGCAGATCTCGGCCGCAACCTCATCTCCATCCCTAACGTATTTGAAGAATTCTTCGGGTTTTATTAATGTGTTCCTAGAAGCCTCCGTGAGGGCGGACCTTCTATTACCAGCCATATTCTCTATATAGTACTTAACGTATTTGGGAATACCACTACCTGAGGCGTAAGCTTCCCAATGACCGATACCGCCGCAGCCACATTTAAGTCCATCATATTTAACCACTATATGCCCTATCTCATGGGCGTTACCCTCCTTGCCTATGAGGAGATTACCATCAACGATAACACCGCTACCTATCCCAGTGCTAAACGTTACGTAGACCATGTTATCGACATTGATTCCGCAACCAAATACCTTCTCACCCCAAACACCTGCCACACAATCGTTGACAACCATCACGTACTCCGTACCAAATAGGTCCATAAGTGGTTTCCTCAACCTGAAGCTCCTGATGCCTAAGTTAGGCGTGTTAACCACTTCACCCTTCCTAATATCTAGCGGGCCTATACTACCGACCCCCACACCCATCAGGTGGGATGGGGAAAGGCCCGCCTCATTCATTAATTCATTGGATATCTCGTAGATGCGCTCAGCTATGGTATCAGCGCCACCGCTCTTCGGGGTGCTTACGGTGGTTAACCTAATAGCGTCGCCGCTAGGTGTGTATATGCCGACTCTTAAGTTGGTCGCACCCAGGTCTACGGCAACCACGTACCTCAAGGTATCTGTCCCGGAATCACTCTATTTATTAAAGAACTTAACGTATAAGTTATCTCCGAGGTGGACGGCGTCGGGGTCTGGCCGTGTAGATAGTACCTCGGAGACTTTATGGAGGCCTTTAAGCTCATCCGCAATAGGTTTCAGGTCATCGGTGATGTAGAGAACGGCGTTGAGACTCTCTGAGAACCTGATGTTATTCTCCTTCTTATACTTCCAGATCAGGGAGTTAACTCTAATCAGCTTATCAATCAGATCCCCATATGGTGTCTCAAAAGCTATCTCGCCGAGGTCTATTAATTGGGAATGCACCCCTTTAGCATCGTAGAGATTCCTCCATATGTAGTCCGTAACGAAAGGAAGTATGGGTGCAAGCAGTTTGAGGATCGTTTTAAGGACCTTATGGAGTACGTACCAAGCTCCTCTTACCTCCTCCTCCGTGTAGTTCCCTAAACCGTAGGCACGCATCTTCACCGCCTCAATGTAGTTAGAGGCGAACACGTCCCAGGTAAGGCTGTACAGCTTGTTTACGGGCTCATACACATCTAAGTCCTCATAAGCTTTGACGACCTCTTCTGAAACCCTATGCAGGTAACTCAACATGGCTTCATCGACAGGCCTTAACTTAAACCCATCATTAACTTCTGGGAAGGTCGATACGAATCTCGCTATGTTAATTAGCTTTGTGACGAAGAGGGCACCAGTTTTAACTAACTTCTCAGACCACCTGTAATCGCTCCCCAGTCTCGAGGCGGCCGCGGCCCAGTACCTGAAAGCGTCCGCGCCGTACTTCTCAACGAACTGCTCAGGATATATCACATTACCCTTACTCTTATGCATAGCTTCACCTTTTTCGTCAAGTCCCATACCACTAATCCTGACCCACCTGAACGCCGGTTTACCAGTTAATTGGTAGACCCTAAGGATTGTGTAGTAGAGCCAAGTTCTTATTATGTCATATCCTTGAGGCCTTAAAGAATTCGATAAAGACTTAATGGACAATTCACTATTCCTTAAATAACCAGTCACGTAGAGGGGACTTACAGATGAGTCAAACCACGTATCGAATGTTTTGACCTCACCTATCAGTAACTCCTTAGGCGAGCCACAGTTAGGGCATTTCTCAACGGGGGCGGCCTCGGCCCAAGGCCTGTAATATCTCACAGCCTCGGGCAATACCCTGCTTCCGCAGACGCTACAGGTCCAGACAGGAATTTCAGTACCGTAATACCTTGACCTCGAGATGGGCCAGTCCATACTGATGGAGTTAATCCAATTGATTAACTTGATCTTATGTTCCTCGGGTTTGAAGTCCATCATGTTCACTAGCTCTAACAGCTTATCCTTAAACTCTAACTGTTTAAGGAAGTACTCCTCCATGTGTATGTATTCTACGGGGGTCTTACACCTCCAACACACCGGTACCTCATGTACGTACTCTTCCGATTTAACTATGTACCCATTAGCTTGTAACACCTCAACCATTTTTTCCCTAGCTTCCTTGACCGGCAATCCGTTGAGGAAGTCGCCAGCGTTAGAGTTCATAGTTCCGTCAGCGTTTATTAAGATTCTAGGGGTCAGCTCTAATTCCCTGAAAAGCCTTACATCATTTATGTCTCCATAACTGCATATCATAACCAATCCGGTGCCGAATTCGGGCTTCGCATAACTGTGCTCCAGGACCCGCACCGACCTACCGTATATAGGTAAGATCAGCTCCTTGTCCTTAAGGTTTCTATACCTCTCATCTTCAGGGTTGTAGATCACGGCGTCACATGCGCCTATGAGCTCAGGTCTTGAAGTAGCTATTACTGCGTAGTCGTTGCTGCCCTTAATGTAAAACTTTATGTAATATAGTTTAGCTTTCTCTTTAACGAATTCGACCTCAGCCTCAGCTAATGAAGTCCTGCACCTAGGGCACCAGCTAACCGGCCTCTCTGATATGTATATTAGGCCTTTCTTCCACAGTTCTATGAATGTTGCCTGCGTCAAACTCCTGTACTCTTCCGAATCAGTCCCGGACCTCCAGTAGCTGAAGGAGCACCCAATCCTCATCCAAACGTTAACTAGGTCTTTCTCAAGTTCATCTAAAACCCCTCTACACATCTCAAGGAATTTAATCCTACCCTCCTTCGTCTTAGCTATCTCAGAGGCCGTTACGTTGAACCTCTTCTCGACAGCCACCTCCACTGGGAGTCCGTTGCGGTCAGCATAAAACGGAACTAACGTTCTATACCCCCTCATCCTGAAGAATCTGGCGATCATGTCTATCTGAGCGTAATGCCCTGCCTGAGCAACGCCCCATTTACCGGAAGGATAGGGAGGAGGTGTGTCGATGACTACGACTTTCTCGTTGCTGAGGTCTACCTCTTGTTCATAGACTCCTTCGAGACCCCACTGCTTGATAAGTTCTAATTCGTTGCCTATATCCCACCTAGTGACGTTAAATCTAGGCTTCAAAGCAGCTATGAGCACCACCTAAGACTACTTTAATTGATTAAGCTTTAAATATTACACCTGAAATGTTCTGTGAATGAAGGTGCTTAGATCTTGAAGAGGTCATTACTTATAGCATTTTTGTCGCTCGGCATGGTCTCATTATTCGCTGACATATGCTATGAAGGGATGAGGTCGGTGTTAGGCTCATATATTGAGTACTCGGGATTACCGATACTCTTCGCTGGGGCGGTCAGTGCTGCCGAGTTCGTGGGGTATCTGACGCGCTTCGCAAGCGGTTTGATAGCGACCGGGCTGAGGTCGGCTAAGATTTATTGGGGGCTGGTGTATGCGGGCTACCTAACCAACTTAGCCGTCCCACTCCTAGCCTTAACGAGTAGGTGGGACCTAATTATCACGCTAATTTTCGTCGAAAGGGTAGGTAAAGGTCTGAGGACCCCCGTAAGGGACGTAATACTCGCTGAAGTGACCGAGGGAATGGGTAAGGGGAAAGGTTTCGGGATTCACGAACTTTTAGACCAGGTGGGTGCTTTTATAGGGCCGTTATTCGTCGCGTGGGCTCTCTACTCAACCAACAGCTACTCCTATGCTTACTCCATCTTAGCGGTACCTGTTCTAATATCACTCCTATTCCTCACGGTGGCTTACATGAATTATCCGCAGGTGAGGGCTGTTATGGAAGCGCCCAGGCACGGAAGTATCTACGGGAAAACCCCCCACTACTTCCTGGCCGTATCAGCGTTCTTCTTCGGATTCATGCCCTGGTCAATAATAGCATACCATATAAGCTTCAGCGGGGTCCTACCGGATTATCAGATAGCAATTGCTTACAGCATTGCGATGGCTGCGGACGCCATCACCGCAGTACCTATAGGACTGCTGTACGATAAAGTAGGCCTTAAGTCCTTACTGCTGACACCATTAATAGCGCTCTTAATACCCATAACTTTAACGTCCGCGGATCCTTTGATGTTACCGCTTACAGCAACTTTCTGGGGTATTGCGATGGCAGCGTATGAAACGACCATGAGGGCGGCGTTGGCTGATCTGGTTGAGCCGTCCAACAGAGCAATCGCGTACGGTGCATTCAACCTAGCCGTAGGTGCTTCGTGGATGTTAGGATCTCTATCGATATCCTACCTCTACGGCATGTCCTGGTACTCGGTCGTTGGTCTAATCACTTTATCAGAGATCACGGCGCTTATACTGCTGCTGTTTGTGGTTAAATCGCACAGATGAGTTCGTGCATGTTTTGACGGGTCGTTCTGAGGTGGGGAATCAACCACACATTACTGTCCCCAATAATCTAATCATTGGCAGTGTTGCTTTCCCACATAATTTCCTCAAGTACCTAGCCCTTAGGTTATCCTTTAATGTGAAGATATGGGAGGTATACTTGGGTACCTGAGTTGATTGATGTTAGGAGAGATCCTATAGTACACAGTAGGATCAGCATCATATCCCCGATTAGAGGTTTGAGACCTAAGGAACTCACCGTAGTGAGGCATGAGGCTTCAAATGTAGTCGGATGTCCTTTCTGCCGAGGAAATGAGGATATGACTCCTCCAGCAACTTTAGTCGTTAAGTATGATGGGGGTGATTTGAAATTCCTTAAGGACGATTTAGAAGCTAGGGTGAGGGATTGGTTGATTAGGGTTGTCCCTAATAAGTACCCCATATTCACTAAGGACAGTTCTAAAGGATACGGCTATCATGAAGTTGTTATTGAACATCCAAGGCACGACATCAACATCTACAACATGTCGGTGGAGCATTTGAGGCTGGTGCTACTCGCAGCCTTCCATAGGATTAAAGAACTCTACGCTGAGCCCTCAGTCAAACATGCATACCTATTTAAGAACTACGGAGGTGGTGGTGGCGCCAGCTTACCACACTCACATATGCAGCTAGTGGCGACTTCCATCACGTTGCCAAGCGTTCATGAAGAACTTAAGCACTCTAAAGCGTTACACAGGAGGTTGGGTGAGTGCCCGTACTGCGCACTTGTGAGGAGGGAGCTTAAATCGCCTCGAACAGTGTACGCGAACCAGGGGTTTATTGTGGTCACTTCTTACGCTCCCAGGAATCCCTATGAGGCGTGGGTACTGCCGCTTAAGCACGACCCCGACCCACTCAGACTCAGTGATGATGAGGTCCTAGCCCTCGCAGACGCGTTGAGCAAGTTGATGAAGGCTTACAGTAGGTGTCTAGGTAATATTGACTTTAACTTTTGGTTACATATCTCCCCTAAAGGAGATAAGCACGGAGAATACTACCACTGGCATTTGGAGGTGTTGCCGATAACGACTCTCTGGGGAGGCTTAGAGAAGGGAGGTAATGCGTACGTGGTTACTTTAAGTCCTGAGGACTCCGCCGAGGAGTTGAGGAGGTCTATCTACTAGATAAGGTTTAGGTTACTTCGCCGTATACGCTTCTTAGACTTAAATGAAAGCTCACTCCAGTAATTAATGAAGATAATCGTTTCTTAGAAGTTCGTAAACCTCGCCCTCATCGACGTACATAACAGCCACTTTGATGATGTTCTCTAATGTGGGATTCCTTCTGGCCTTGGAGATTATCTCCTTGCGCTCCGGGTGCTCTCGAACAACCAATCTGGCAACACCCTCAAATAATTTCCTACCTTCCGAGTTCAGCAATCCGGTTTTATCGAAGTATGTCCTGTAACCGGTTAAAAGCTTGGTAAGTAGCGACCTTATCTCCTTATCTAAGTGCCTTGAACTCAACGTATATACGCACTACCGTACTTGTTAAGGTATACGATTTCCTTCAAGTCCTTTCTCTTCTTGGCTACGGGTGCTTCATCAGGTACCCCCAAGGCCAACATGGAGACCGGTACGTAGTTCTTTGGTAGGCCTAAGATCTCCTGTATTTCCTTAACATTCCTCAGTGTTTGCAACCAAACACTCCCCAAACCTACTGCATGAGCTGCTAACATCAACTGCATAGTAGCATTAGCGCAGTCCACCTGATAAGACTCTGGGGACACTTCACTGTCGCAAGCCACGACCACACCAATCGGGGCGTTCTCCAAAGGTTTGGCCCAAGGGTGGACGTTAGCTAATTTCTTCTTAATTTCAACGTCTTTAACTACAATGAACGTCCATGGCTGGGAATTACGGGCGCTGGGTGCGTATCTGGTGACATCTAATATCTTAAGCAGTAAATCATCAGGAACTGGGTCTGGTTTGAATTTTCTGATGCTCCTCCTTGAGGTTAGGAAGTTAAGCAATTCATTGGACGTAACACACACCGACAATACCTTCTCCTCAAATGTTTTTAAACGTTAGTTAAGGTGATTTACGATTAATAAAAACATTATCCTGAGCTTTAATTTTAATTACTCACCCGATTACTGCTTTTTAAGTGAGTGAGGCCTGGCAACTACCCAGAACTCCTCGGGCCACTTAGCATCTCTTGGATCGTTGTAAATCCATACGAATTCGAAAGGTGTGGCTGGGTCTAATGCCTCATAACCGTGTGGAACTCCTGCAGGCACTATAATCGCCTCACCCTCTCTAAGGACGTACTCCTCACCATCAACCACGAACTTCCCCACACCGTGTATGACGATCATCATTTCATCGCTGTTCGGATGTACGTGTGGTGGCAGGCCCTTACACGCAGATTGACATACAGTTATTCCGGCAGCCACTCCTTTGAAACCTGTTATAGCAGGTAATGATATTATCTTCACTATCCTATTCGGGTTTGCTTTATGGTAGACAAACTCCTGGTCCTCGATCTTAATAACCTTAGCTTTAGCCATATTAAACACCAAATTACAATGTCAAGCCGAGTTTTTAAGTCTTACACAAATCCCCCTTTAATTTCATTACTTTAACGATTAGATATGGTTTAAAATATTTAAGCAAAGTAATGCATATATCGACGAAACATTTAATCGTAATAGTGGTTAAATGCGTCCAACAAGGAGTCCTTGGTTGAGTTCGAGAAGCTCTATAAAGAAGTTATAGAAACTGCTCCGGAACCACCTGAAGAGCTTAAAAGAATGAGCTTTAAGAGCGTTATAAAGTACTTCGGTTTTGGAGCGCTTATAGCATCTATCGGTGTGGGGTCGGGTGAGCTCATATGGACTCCTAGGGCGGCCGCGGCCTTCGGCTATATAATCACTTGGGCATTCTTCTACGGCGTTTGGACCAAGGCAGTCATCCAGTATTTGGGAATGAAACTATTTGTTATTACTGGTGAGCCACCATCGCATGCCTTGAAAAGGGCTCTAGGTGGGTGGATAGTTGTATTCCTGGCGGCGATGTTCGTTTCAGTGACCCCTCTCTGGTTCACCTCCTTAGGCACGCTCTCATCTCAAATAATTATCAATGCCGTAGGGTTGCCTGCCGCGCTGCAGACACCTCTCTTCCTTGCAATATTGGCCGTTTCGTTGATCATGGTTATCTTCTCAGCGTATTTGAAGAGAGCCCTTAAGATTTTAGAGTGGATTCAGAGCGGTGTGATGATCATTCTACTGACGTTCTTCTGGATAGCTGTTGGGGTTGCTACGAGGCCTGACTGGGGTTCATTCTTCACCTACATGTTCATCCCAATACCACCTCCTGAGTATGAACCTTGGGTTAGGCAGGTTGCTCCAGATATAGCTGCCACCCCCGTCATGTGGTTCATATTACCTGCCTTAGGAGCCTTAGGTGCGGGGGCACATGAATACATAGGTTACACCGCAGTATTCGATGAGAAGGGTTGGGGTCTCACAGGCTCGCCTAAGTGGGCAACCCTTAGGAAGATGTTCTACGAATTGCCTAGGTCTTTCAAGCTTCCGATACCTACTTCAGGTGAGGCTAGGGTCAAACTAGATACTTGGAGGAAGGCACCCCTCTTAACAGTGTTGATAGGGTTCATAGCTTTATGGATATCAACCACACCAGCCATAATCCTCGCTATTGAGGTGTTAAGACCTCAACACCTAATACCCAGCGGGATTAAGTTGACTGCTGTGCAGGCCGAATGGTTGAGGGTGATACACCCGTCGCTAACGGTTCTGTGGTGGGTGGGAGCTTTCGTAGCGATTTGGGGGACGTTCTACGGTGTTTGGGAGGTGTATGTTTGGACTTTACATGACTTCCTGAGAGCTTTTAAGAGATTTGAAAACCTTAGCAGGGACACTGTTAGGAAGTACTTATGGCCGTACTACGCGGTAACAACACTCCTGTTCTACCTCACAGGTTTCTCGGTACCTTTCCTAGCGACCTTCGCTTCGGCGGTCCTCAACGTATTCTCGACAGGTGTGTGGGGCATAGCATTAATCTACTTGGACCGTACACAGCTACCTAAAGAATACAGGGCACCCATGTGGTACATAGTGTTCACGTTAATCGGTGCGCTACTGTATGCGTTCTGGGGATTAACAAACATGATACAAGCATTTGGAATATCGCCCTACTGAATGTAAAAATCATTAATTTTTAACTCCCTCCCACAGATTTGTCAGGATCTCCATTTTCATAATGAACCCTTAAATCACGGAACATCAACACTTAATTCCCTTAACACGTGTTGATTAGTCTGGAGTGCTATGATGATATACGGGCGTCTAGGACGTTTGGAAGTGGGGGACGGGTTCCCAATCAGAGTTATCGGGGTTTTAAACATGTCACCTGAGTCCTTCTACAAGGGGTCAGTCGCCTTAACGGATGATGACGTAAGGAATTCTGTGCTTAAGATGATTTCAGAGGGTTGCGACTTAATAGACATCGGAGGCAGGTCTACTGCCCCATATCTCAAAACAGAGATCTCGGCAGATGAGGAAGTGAGGAGGGTCGTGAACGCTGTTAAGATAGTCAAAGACCTGACAGATATTCCTATTTCAGTGGACACGTTTAGGGCTAAGGTAGCGGAGGAAGCCCTTAAGGCTGGTGCTGAAATAATTAACGACGTAACCGGGTTGAAGGGTGATGAGCGGATGGTGGATGTTGTTAAGGAGTACCAGCCGTCACTTATACTGTGCGCCAAGGAAACTAAGCCGACTCCCCCATCCCCCGCGGACCCCTGTGAGAGGGTCATAACGGCACTTGAGGAAACGATAAACGCGTTAGTCAAAGAAGGCTTCGACATAAATAGAGTGGTCGTCGATCCATGCATAGGATTCTACAGAAACCAGGAAATACCTTGGTACATCTGGGATTTGAAGATGGTGGCGAGCTTGAGGAAGTTAAGGCGCTTGGGGAGACCAATAGCTATAGGGATTTCTAGGAAGTCGTTCATAGGAGTCCTCACCGGGCGTGAAAAACCTGAAGAAAGACTTTACGGCACTCTCGCCCTAACTTCGATAGCTGTCTTAAGCGGTGCCCACATCATAAGAACTCATGACGTGCTGCCAACCAAGGACGTTATAAGAGCTATTGAGGGATTTAAGAAGTACGGGATCAGGTTAAGTATCGAGTATTAATGAGACCCGAGATCTTCCCACCGCAGGAAACCTTCAATCCCTGAGGTAGGGAATGCATGTCATCATGGCTGGATGGCGATGCAGTCGTCCTCCCCACCATTATGGAGGCTGAAGCTGACCACCCCACCTCAAGTGAAGGACTTAGAATTTAACTAAGTTACAACGGATTCAGTGGAGGAAGATTTAATTGGTTAGCGAAGAACGCGTAGAACATTCTATCGAGGGTTACATGTTTGAGCATCGGGACCGGAGTCTGTGGGTGGTCAAGGGATGTTACCAGCCCTGTGGAGGGCTGATAGCCGTACCTAAGTTCCACGATAATTTCAAATTTAAAAAGTATGTGGACGCGTACGCCCACATCTTGAGATATTATAGGCACTACATGAGGTTCGTGAACGAGATCGGTAGGGAAGTGCCGTTGGTACCTCTAAACGATGTGTTGAGACTGATAAATCCTTTAGAGGTTGTCTATGAACTTAAGGAGTTGAGGGCTAAGGGAATAGTTAGGGCTGCATTAGAATTACTGGAGATTATCGTCGATGGATGCAGTTGTTCAGCAGGCCTCAGCGGGTCACTGGCCGGTGGTTACTTTACGGATTCCTCAGATATAGACATAGTGGTCTATTCTAGGCTTCATGCATGTTATGATTTACTACGTAGGTTAAGGCGTGAGGGAGTCCTAGCACCACTAAATTATGGCCAGGCATATGCGGAGCTACTGGAAACGTATGAGGATATGGACAAGAGGTTTGCGGACCTTATGCGTACTAGAGTCCTTCAAGTACACTATAAGGTTGGTTGACTGTGAGGAACTGAAGATGCTGGACAAATACGTGGTGGTGCCCGACGTTAGTCTGTTGATTAAAATTGTTGACGCTTCACATTCATATACTACTCCAGCTACTTACTCATGCAACGTGGTGAGCTCCAGTACCAGCTATGCGGGAGCGGGAGAGGAGGTATTTATGATATCTCACCGGATAAGATATACGGAATTGGACGAAGGGGTTCTATTGAGGGTTCAGGGACCTCTCTACGTTACGAACAACTACAAACTGGTGAATCTTGATATCGCTAAGGTGAGGTTAATATCTTAATGCTTAAATCCTTCGGAAGTAAGTCGAATTGGATATTCAATGGTAGTCATAGTTGTGGGTCATAAGAACCCCGACACCGACTCCGTAGTCTCGGCGATCGCGTTATCGGAGCTCCTCCGGTCCAGAGGCTATAAATCCTACCCAGCTAGGGCCGGTGAGTTAAGCTACGAAACTATTAAGATACTCAACGAATGCGGCCTCCCCATACCCCCGTTAGTTGGTGATGTTAGGCCGAGGGCTATAGACATAGCCTCAAAAGACGTTAAGTATGTTTTCAAGGGGGTGCCGGTCAAGGAAGCCGGCGACATAATCACAAGTGCTAACATTAGGTCTGTCCCAGTGGTGGATGAGAGCTTAAGGGTTTTAGGTGTTTTCAGTGTTGAAAGTTTTTCAAGGATGTATTTAAGAGAGTTCATAAATGTAAGAGTTAAGTTGGTCGGCGTCCCGCTCAGGAACATTGTGAGGGTGGCTAATTGCTCAGTCCTGAACGGTGAGTTAGACGCATCGATCTCCGGTCACGTTTACGTCGGGGCCATGAGCCTGAAAACAATCCGCGAGAGGTTTTCATTCAAGGATAACGTGGTCATCGTAGGTGATAGAGAGGACGTATTACTAAATGCTGTGGAAAGCAAAGCATCGCTTATTATAGTAACTGGGGGTTTAAAACCTCCCGATGATGTTGTTCGGAGGGCCAAGGAGTTAGGAGTCCCTATAATAATATCCCCCTACGACACTTACACTACGGCTAAGTTGGTGGACCTCAGCAGGCCCGTTGAGCTCTTCATGAGTCAGGCCGAAATAGTAAGTCAAAGCACTTTGGCGCACGACGTCATTAATCTGATGTCCACGAGGCTGGTTCGAAGTGTTGTCGTGGTTGATGGTAATGGTAGGCTCTCAGGGATAATCACGAAGAGTGACTTAATTAAGGACTTCAGAAAGAAAGTGGCGCTTGTAGATCATAATGAGGTCTCCCAAGCTGTTGAGGGTGTCGATGAAGCACGTATCCTAGCCGTAGTAGACCACCATAGGATTAGCGGTGATATTAAGACAAGGGAAGCAATCCTATTTAGGGTGGAGCCCGTTGGTTCTACGTCAACGATAATTTGGAAGATTTCAAACGAATACGGTTTGAGTCTAAATGAGTCCGTCCTCAAAGCAATGTTATACGCCGTCCTCTCCGACACGCTATTGCTGAAGTCACCTACAACCACTGAGGAAGACATTAATTGCGTTAACAACATCTCCGCGAAGTTAGGGATAAGGCTGAATGAGGCGGTAGAGTTTGTGCGTAAGGCCATGTCTTTAGGCGAGCCTAAAAATCCGGAGGAAATAGTGAGGCATGATCTGAAGGTATATGAGGAAAACGGATACAGGTTTGCTATATCCCAGGTCTTCACTGTCAACCCTGACTTCTACTTAAGTATGAAGACCAGGTTATTGGAGGTGCTCACTGACTTGGCAAGCAATGAAGGTGTTAAATTGTTCGTCCTGTTAATCACTGATTACCTGAACAACGTGACCCACGCGTTACTAGTCGGCGACGTACTCACATTCGAAGAAGCTTTTAACGTTAAAGTAAGGGATAATCACGCCGTCCTCGAAGGGCTGACCTCTAGAAAACTTCAGATACTGCCCAACCTCCTGAAAGTAATAAGCGCTAGGTGATTTCCGACTTACTAAGGAAGTTTAACACCAGGTGATGAGGTTTCCAAAGGTGATTTATGACCCCTGCTCAGCTAGCCGCACTCCGCCACCTACATGGCATCACGTGGTCATCGATCGGGACCCCCGTGTTGGGTGGTGAAACACTAAAAACCTGGTTGACGGATGATTTAAGTGGTATGATGGGTGGAGACACCTTAGCTAATATGGTAGAGGAATTGCTTAGATGTGACAAAGTCGTAGTAGTGGGGATGGGCAACATCTTAAGGGGAGATGACGGCATCGGTATCTTCATCGCTAAGAAGTTGAGGAAGTTGGTGAGAGGTTCGAAGAAAGTTAAGGTCTTAGTGTGTGAGGCAGGTTTTGAGAACATTACACATGTGTTAGTACGTTACAAGCCTAAGCGTTTGTTGATAATAGACGCTGTTTACGTTGAGGGAGGTGAGCCTGGGACGATATACGTGTTCGGTATTAACGACATAGACTCTAATCCGACGATAACAACCCACCACCTACCATTAAAGTTGGTGTTGGACTACCTAATGAGGCATTTAGACGTTGAGGTCTCCATAATCGGGGTCCAGGTTGGGAGGATCGAATTAGGGGCTAAGATGAGTGATGAGGTCCTAAATGCTGGTCTGTATTTGGTTAACTTGTTTGAGGAAGTCCTTCAAAAACTAAGTAATTGAGGGGTATCCTCCACGTTGATGTAATATCATATAGATGAAGAAGGCGACTACAGAAGTTAAAGAAATAACTATTAGCATGTCGGTTAGGGACTTCCTCGATAGGTTACCTAATTTGATGCGTAGACGTTTCCCCCGGCTCTCAACCACGACATCGCGTTCCCCTTCGAGTTCGCCCTCTACCCTGAAAGTTGGTTCCCTGACATTGGCTGTTAGACTCACGTCTTTGCATGGTATCATACCTAGGAAGCTTACCAAAGTGTTCGTATATATACGTAGGTCGGAGAACCTCGGGTCCTCACCTATGATCTTTTCCACGGTGTCTACGTGGCATGCTAGAGGTTGTAGTGCCTTGGTAACTGCATCGATTCTGAGGAACTCTTCTAAAATTTTTGGGAGGTTCTCACTACCGTAGGAGTCCTTAAAATACGTTATGATGCCCGACAACTTAATTAGGTACCAATCAACCGATCTCCCACGGGAGATGTCACTTGCGAAAGTTTTCGCTATGGAGTCCAAGGACCTCATTAACACCCCTGATTCAAATAAGTACGTCTTAAATAAAAAAGCGTTTCACTCAGAGGATGACGATCCGATGAGGTACTTTCCCAAACCCGTTCCCCAGCCACAATCCCGTTCGGAGAGGTACGAGTTATGGAAAAACATAAATTTTTGGGGATGTACTAGTGGCAGGTGTGTGTTGTGGTCAAGTACGCTTTGGTCAATTGCTACGTGTTCGACGGGTTAGGAAATGTGTTTAAGGGGGCTGTCACCATTGATAATGGTTTGATAGTTGATGTGGGTACTGAAGGCTCAGTTGAAGTGCCTGCGGACGCTAGGGTGATAGACCTCGGAGGCGGTTACTTACTTCCAGGGCTTATAGACGCTCATCTACACTTGATCGGTATGCGGACAGGCGACTTCGTCAAAGAGCCTTTATTAGTGCCCTACGAGACGTTCGTTGCCAGGGTTGTTAAAGACTTGGAGGAACTTCTATACTCAGGCTTTACTACTGTGGGTGATGCGGGTAGTTTGATAGCTGCTAAGATCAAATACGCTGTTAATGAGGGAACGATACTGGGTCCTAGGATCGTCGCCTCCGGACTTCCTCTGAGTCCAACCTTCGGACATGGTGACATCCATTACTTCCCGACAGAATACGTTGATTTCAGAACTTCGAAGAAGTTAGTTCCGTTAGCATCGCTCATATGTGATGGAGTTGATGAATGTAGGAAGGCGGCGAGGTACGCGTTAAGGGAGGACGCAGACTTCATAAAGATAATGGCTACCGGTGGTGTGCTGTCGCAGAAGGATAGGCCTGAATACAGGCAATTCACCCTAGATGAGATCAAGGCGATCGTCGATGAGGCGAGGGCCGCAGGTAGGTTCGTCCATGCACATGCGCAGGGGAGTGAAGGCATTAAGAACGCGATACTTGGTGGGGTGAAGGTGATAGCCCATGCAATATACATTGATGAGGAGGGCATAGCGTTAGCCAACGAATTCGACTCCGTCTTGGTCCCCACACTCTCTATAGTGGATAAGATCCTGGCCATCGGTAGTAAGATAGGCATCCCTGAATGGGCTTTGAAGAAAGCTGAGGAAGCTAATAAGGAGCACATAGCTAATATAAGGAAGGCATATAGGCTAGGTGCTAAGATCGCCACCGGAACCGACTTCTGCGGAGGGCCGTTGAAGATGGGTGATAACTCATTAGAAATAAAACTACTTGTCGAGAAGGTAGGTATGGAACCTAAGGAGGCGTTGATGGCAGCAACTAAGGTTGCGGCCGAGGCCGTCGGACTAGCTCATAAGGTAGGCACCATCGAGAAAGGTAAGGTTGCTGATTTAATAGGGGTGGGCGGTAATCCATTAAGTGATGTTAGTGTGCTTCAAAATAAGGAGAACATAAGACTGATAATTAAGGACGGGAAGGTAATAAAAGCCCCTTGAACCACCTGTCAAAACAGAGTTAAAAACCTAAGTCATCGTTTACTAGAACTACGTACACGTCGGTGTTGGTTGGTTTTCTCTCCATAATCACCACGACATTGCACGGCTTCTCAGCGGCCTTGCAGTCGATGCAGTACCCTAACGTCGTACAAGGGGTTTTATAGTTTAACCTTATGCAGTTCGCAACGGCTGCGATGTTCTTGGCCCTTAATAAGCCTTCCTCCAAGTTCCTAGTTATTTTGTTACGGCCAACAACTACTATGACCCTTTTAGGTCCAAACATCATGGCAGCAACCCTATTGCCTGTTGCATCAATGTTGATGAGTTTGCCGTCGAGGGTTACAGCGTTTGAACTGGTTAGATATACGTCTGAGGTCAACGCCTTACGCCTGATTTCCAAGGATTCCTCAGGGCTTACTTTAACCCAGTGATGTATGACTTTAAAACCCCTCCTCTCCAATTCCTCTATAACGTTTAGTTCCCTAATAGTCAGTGAACCTCCCACACCTACGACCGAACCTTCCGGTACTAGGCTAATCACGAGTTCCTTAGCGCTCACCCTATCAGGGGCTGTTAGTACCTTAAAGCCGTTAGCCTCAAGCGCCTTAGCCGCGGCGTTAATCCTCAACTCATGCAATCTATTCTTCACATCCTCGAACATATGCGCTCAGCACGTAGATATTATAGCTAGTCATAATAAGCGTTATTGAGATGATCCTGATTTATAAGTCTTCCAAAATTACATATCATGTGGATTCGAATGAATTTAAACACTGTTATTACTGCCTTAATAACACCCTTCACTCACGATCATAAACTGTATTTAGATGGGTTGAGGTCCTTATTAGAGTTTCAATTCAGTAAAGGGGTCAAGGCTTTCTACATATGCGGCACGTACGGTTCGGGACCAATTATGAGTTTAGCTGATAGGAAGAAGGTAGCGGAAGCGATCATCGAACATGTAGGGAGTGACGTTACGGTGATAGCGCACGTAGGTTCCCTTAATATGGAAGACACGTTAAGTTTAGCTAAACACGCAGAGGATGTCGGTGTCCACGCCGTAGCGTCTGTGCCACCTTACTACTATGCCTACGATGATGAAGCAATAATAACTTACTTCAAAACTTTGGTTTCAGAGGTCAAGATCCCGGTATTCCTCTACAACAACCCGGCTAGGACTGGGATCAAGATCGGTAGTGAGTTGCTGAGACGTCTTGCGGACATAGGCGTCGTCGGTGTTAAAGACAGTAGCTTCGACCTGGTAAGGTTTTACGAGGACTTGATAACGGTTAATCGTAAAGATTTCAAATTCATAATAGGTACTGAGGCTTTGATGCTCCCTGCCATGATGTCGGGTTCTGTAACCTGTGTTTCCGGACTCTCAAACACCTTCCCTGAACTGGTTGTGAGGCTCTATAATCTAATTAAAGCGGGGTTGTACTCAGAAGCATCTGAGGCTCAATTGGAGGTAATCAGGGTTAGGAAGGTCTTGCACTTGGTTCCAACTATACCCGCTGTCTATGAAGTACTTCGTGCAAGGGGCATTGACGTGGGGTATCCGAAACCACCTATGAGGAGGTTGAACGCTAAGGAGGTCGAACTAGTTAGAAGCGAGTTAGTTAAGGCAGGTGTGATGGGGTGGTAAGGGGTTGGGGAAAGAACTATTCATATCCGTGGATTTGGGCACTACCAGTGTTAAGGTATTCTTATTTGATAATGATGGCATTATACGTAGGAGTTACGTAGACACCATTAATTTAATTAAAGACCCTTCGATTCACGGCGTTGAGCAGGTCTTAAGTGAGGTACGTCTTAAGGTTTTCAGCGGGCTTAAACATGTCGTCAGAGGGTTTGAGGGGGTCGTCTCTGGACTTACCTTCAGTAGCTATGGTTACAGCATGGTTTGTTTAGATAGTGGATTTCAGCCTACAACTAACGTGATGACGTACTTAGACGGGAGGGCTGTCAAGGAGCAAGACTACTTAGAGAGGCAGGGGCTGGAGCTCTACAGGAGGACAGGCTGCCCCCCAATGTTCATCTACCCTATTGCGAGGTTGTTGTGGTTTAAGACTAGGGGTAAGTTGGGGTACTTTGATAGGATTTCATTTGTTAAGGACTACCTCGTATATCTACTGAGCAAACAGTGGTTCATTGATCTGGGGGTAGCGTCCACTACTGGGTTATTGAACACGCATAAGTTGAGGTGGGATGATGTAGCGTTGAACTTAGTTGGTATTGATGAGAGTGCGCTCCCCGAACTCATAGATGGTTCTAAAATCTTGGAATACATTACCTTACCTGAATGTAATTTAGAGAAAGTGCCTTTGTCATTGGGTTCGATGGATGGGCCGTTGCAGAATTTAGCTTACTCTCTATACCATGGCGAGGCAGCTATGAATTTGGGTTCATCAGCAGCGATACGCGTGATAACTAAAGAGGTCGTCCTAGATAAGGACGACCGTATGAGGTTATATCACTATTACGTAGCCGACGGTTACAGGGTCACTGGAGCGATATTCAATAACGGTATGTCCGCGTTGGAGTGGTTTAAAGATTTAGTAAGTGGTGCAGATTGGAGTGCAGTTACAGCTAACGTTAGTGAAAGGGCTTCATGTGTTGATGGTGTTTACGTATTACCGTTTGTCTTAGGGGAGGCAATAGTGTTAAGGAATCCTTACATGAGGTTCACGGTTCTAGGCCTAACCTTAGGGAACGATATGGGGGACATCTTCAGAGCTGTTTTCGAGGGATTAGGTTTTCTGTTTAAGGAAGTTGTTGAGGCTTTGAAACAAAATGGTGTTGAATTTAATGAAGCACATTGCGGTGGGGGTGGATGCTCGGTGAGGAAGATCGTTGAGGTCATAAGCGATGTCATGTGCAAGCCTGTAGTGGTGTACAAGGAGGAGGTTTCTCGAGGGGCAAGCGCTCTAGGGGCTCTGGCGACTTTACTCAGGGCGTTGAATTACGTAAATGATTTAAGTGAGGTAAGGTTCGACACCGTCAGTAAGTTGAGGTCCGATGTTGTGATACCTTCTCAGAGCATGTGTGACTCCTACGCAGTGTGCCATAGTAAGTACCTGCAAATAGCTGACGTTGTTTCTAGGCTGTACAGGTGGTTGTTTAAGACTTCTTAAGCCTGTGGGTTAGCTCTACAATTAAACCATCTAAGAAGACCATGGCAGTTACTTCGAATAGTGAGGTCAGCGGCGATAGCGGTTCGTAAATACCTAATATCTGCCGCGAGAAGTAATCCTCTTCAGTAGTTACCTTAAGCCTTCCAGGCACCTCCACTACAATATCTGATAGGTTCGCCAGCGGTGAGTCTTTAAAGCTCGTTAAGGCTATCACCTTAGCCCCCAAAGATTTAGCCACCTCCGCTGCGTCGATGACTAATTTACTCCTCCCAGAACCACTTATAGCTATTAGAATGTCGCCAGGCCTTAAGGCAGGAACTATGGTGTCCCCCATCACATGTACCTTAAAGCCTAAATGCATTAGCCTCACCGCGAAGGCTTTCCCTATAAGGCCTGACCTACCGACCCCGACAACCAACACTCTCCTCCCTTCATTTAAGGCCTTGATTAAGCAATCTATCATCGCCTCCACCTCCTCGCTTTTTATGTAGTCCACGGACTTCGCGACATAACTGATTATATCCCTCATAGTGTTTACTATGTGTTTTTGCTTGGACTCGTCCAACCCGCTTCCCTGTATTTAAATGCGTTGAAGAATGTTTTAAAACTGTGCTTCACCATATCATAGGCATTTGCAGGTAGGGCCATTCTAGGAAAGTGTTTTAAGAACCCCCTAAGTACTTGATCAGAGGGTATGTGAAAAATGGAATTCAAACTTGCTTTGATCGGATTCGGTGTTGTGGGAAGGGGGTTTACTGAGATCGTCTTGAGGAAGAAGGAATATCTGCAGAAGAAGTACGGTCTCAGTCTCAGGTATGTAGGCATATGTGATATGAGATATGGGAGCGTGGTGAGTCACGCTGGTATAGACCCTGCCAAAGCTTTAGAGGTGGTTAAAGGTGGGGGAGTCATAGAAAAAGCATTCGAAGGTGTTAAAGGGTTAAGCGCTGCGGAGTTCATAGAGGCCAGTGATGCTGATGTGGTCGTTGAGGCCACGTGGACCAACTTAGAGACTGGCGAACCCGGCTTAACCCACATTAAGAAGGCTTTGAGTGCTGGAAAGCATGTGATAACAACTAATAAGGGGCCCATAGCAATCGCTTACAGAGATCTGAGCAACTTGGCAAAATCTAAAAACGTGAAGCTCCTCTTCAGCGGTACGGTGATGAGTGGTACCCCGTCAATTAGGACGTTGGTTAGGGGGTTGGCTGGATGCTACGTTAGCGAGGTTGCCGGAATACTAAACGGCACCACAAATTACATACTCACTAAGATGGAGGAAGGCCTATCCTTCAATGAAGCACTAAAGGATGCGCAGCTTAAGGGGTATGCGGAGGCGGAGCCGTCTATGGATGTGGATGCTTGGGACCCCGCAGCCAAGATAGTGATACTGGCCAACATAGCCTTCGACACCGACTTAAAACCTAAGGACGTCGTGAGGGAGGGTATCAGGAACGTAACGCTTGATGATATCAAGGACGCGTTGAGGAGGGGGAAGAGGATCAAATTAATTGCTAGGGCTTGGATGGATGGCGGGAGCGTTAGAGCTAAGGTAACGCCGGAAGAGGTCGATATTAACAGCTTCTTCGGACAAGTCAAGGGGACAGTAAACGCAGTGATGTATAGGACTGACTCCTTAGGGGATGTGTACTTAATTGGTAGAGGGGCTGGTGGGGAGGAGGCTGGTCAAGCTATATTAGCTGACCTCATAGAACTGGCCCTCTCCAGTTAAACTAACCCACACCGTGTTTCGCAGTCCTAAACAGATATATAACACACTTTAAATAGTTAGGTATTGGAGGTCGAATTAGTTGGTTAGGTATAAAGTAACTGTTAATAGATCCATATGCATAGGTTGTGGGGTAGCTCCTGCGCTATGTCCCGAGGTCTTCGAATTGGGTAGTGATACGGGTAAGAATAGGGTCGTCGATAAGTATAGCGTAGAATTAAGTGAGGAACTCTCCACAGGTATCATACCTAAAGAGTTATATCAATGCGCTAAAGGCAGCGCTGATTCCTGCCCGGTATCAGCCATAACGATAGAGGAAATTCCTGATTAGCTCTACGTGTTTGAAGTGGAATTAATAAGCACATTGTTTTTATAATTGAATTGATGGGGTGTTAGGTGGGGTTAGATTTAATATTGTCCAGACTTAACTCCTTGGTAAGGGAGAAATTTTTAGCCCTAGTTGAATGGTTTAGAGCTGTGGAAGGTATTTTAATGGTTTCCTTTTCCGGAGGATTGGATAGTTCCGTAGTATTGGCTACTGCCGTCCTAACTCTTGGGTCGGATAAAGTCATTGCGGTCACAGCAGTGTCCCCCATACGTTTAAAGGATGAGTTGATGTGGGCTAGAACGTTAGCAGATATGTATAAGGTCAGGCACATCGTAATAGAGAGCGATGAGCTCAGCGATCCGGACTTCATAACCAACCCTGTCAACAGATGTTACATATGTAAGAAGAGGCTGGCTCGGAAGCTCCTGGATTTGGCGAGGGGATATAATGTTAAGACTATAGTTGATGGTTCAACCGCTTCTGACAGGCTGGGGTTCAGGCCTGGTCAAATAGCTTTTAAAGAGGCTGGTGTGAGGAGCCCGTTGATGGAGGTAGGGATTACTAAAGAGGAGGCTGCACTCATAGCTAAGGCCTTATCCCTCCCTAACTGGGACGTACAGCCGATGTCATGCTTAGTCACTAGGATCCCGTACGGCGAGTTGATAACTGTTGAGAGGTTAAGTAGGATTGAGGAGGCTGAGAGGAGGGTCAAGGAATTAGTTGGCGCCAAAGTTGTTAGGGTTAGAGATCACGGCCTTATAGCTAGGATTGAAGTTGGACGTGATGAGAGGAGGAAATTCTATGATGAGAAAGTTATGGATGAGGTAGTCCATGAGCTTAGAAGGCTTGGCTATAAGTACGTAACGCTTGACCTTCAAGGTTATAGGAGTGGTAGTTTCGACGATACCGTCTCTAATGAAGTGTTAAAAGTTCAGAGCCTGTGAGAGGTCTTCAATTAAGTCCTCAGTGTCTTCTAACCCCACTGATATTCTAATGAGGTTTTCCGTTATCCCCAGTAGGTTTCTGTGCTCGGGGTCTATGAACATGGATGCAGCCTTCAGAGGTATGACTGCAAGGCTTTCAGTCCCGCCAAGGCTTGGACTTCTCTTTATTAGTTTCAACCTACTCATAAACCCTAAGACATCGTCGTAAGAGCCCTTCAACCTGAAGCTTAGGACACCCCCATAAAGCGGTTTTTCAAAAAGCCTCTTCGCGATTGGGTGGTACGGGTCGTTAGTGAGGCCTGGGTACATAACGCACTCCACCTTAGAATGCTCAGCTAGGTACTCGGCTATTACCTTAGCACCGGCGCTCTGCCTTTCAAATCTGACTTCAAGGGTCTTCAAACCCCTTAAAATTAGGTACGATTCGAACGGTTGGATTATGTTGCCCAACAACCTCCTCCACTCCCACAACAGCGTTACGTCCTCCCTACGTCCAGCTATGACGCCGCCTACGGCATCATTGTGGCCGCAGAAGTACTTAGTCATGCTGTGGATTACTAGTTTAGCCCCATACCTGGCGGGCTTTAACAGTATTGGAGTTGTGAAGGTATTATCAACAATTATGGATACCTTGTTAGAGTCAACGTTCTCAGATAGATATTTAATATCTATCACTTTGTTTGTTGGGTTAGTCATGGTTTCAATAAATATTAGTGAAGTCTTATCGTCGACGGAGTTGGTTATCGCCTCTGCGGACGGCCATACCTTAACCACTTCAACGCCGAGTTTGGCTGAAATGTTGTTTAGTAAAGCGAGGGTAGAGCTGTAAAGTTCCATAGGGACTATGACCTTGTCCCCCGGCTTCAGATGGGAAAGGAACACCGTGGATATGGCCGCCATACCACTGTTGAACGCTAAAGCATCGCTCACGGCCTCCAACTTGGCGACGACTCTTTCCAAAGATCTGGTTGTCGGGTTTTCCTCCCTCCCATACCTTAGGTAAGTACCCCTATCCGTTACCATCCCCAGACCGCGTTCTATGTCTATGAACTCGTAGATAGCGCTTGTATATATAGGTGGTATTTGGGAACCGTACTCATCTCTGTGTCCATGGCCATGTATTGAATCGGTCTGTAGTTTGGTCAAAGCATACATCACCTTTGAAGTCTATCTATGCCTTAAGATTTAAGGGTTTCAATTACTGATTAAATCAAGGTATTAACGGGGTGAATTCGATACGTGGCTGAAGCTAGGAAAGGGTTTAAGTCCGGACACCTCATCCTGTCGGGCAAGTCCTCCGTATGAGGTAACTCATCGTAATTACCTGGACGTTTTAATAACTGTTAAGTTTTAGTCGATGGTGTATTTTTACATAAAAGTGTAAATTTTACGGATCAGACCTTTGGAGGTAAGCTTTTAAATTTTCATAAGAATGATATGGAGGGGAAAGTGCGATGAGCGGCCCGCGTAGGTCTGCGGGAATTAAGTTGGTGGCTTTGGGTGTAGTGATCGGTATTGTATTGGGATTTGCTCTAGGTTGGTACTTGAAGCCAGCGCCTCCACCCACCGCAACTACCCACATAAAATTCACGCTGGATTGGGCTTATCAAGGACCGCAGGCACCGTTCTTAGTGGCTCTTTATAAGGGATTCTTCGCTGAGGAAGGTCTCTCAGTCACTATTGATAGGGGGTACGGCTCCGCCAAAGTTATAAGCGATGTTGCGTCGGGCCTCTTCGACATGGGCTTTGGAGACACTAACTCCTTAATAGAGTTTAAGTCCAAGAACCCGGACGCTAAGGTTAAAATGGTGGCAGTAATCCATGTCAGCTCCCCGTTAAGCGTTGTGACCCTTAAGGGTAACAACATTACTACACCTAAGGAACTTGAGGGTAAGAGACTGGGGGCACCTGCAGGCGACGCCGCAAGAAGGATCTTTCCAGCATATGCTAACGTCGTCGGTATAAACCAAGAGCGCATCACCTGGGTCACTATGGATACTGCTTTGAGGGAACCAATGTTGGTTAGAGGAGATGTCGACGCTATAACAGGCTTCTACTACACATGCGTGTTAAACCTTCTAAGCCTTAACGTGTCCGAAAAAGACATAGTCATCTTCAAATACGGTGATTACCTCCCGCTGGTGGGCAACGGCATTGTTGTCAACGAGGACTTCCTGAAAAACAATCCGGACGCTGTTAGGAAGTTCCTAAGGGCCCTGATCAAAGGTTTAAAGTACACCATCCAGAACCCTGATGAAGCCATAAACATACTCACTCAGAGGGACCCAACCCTAAATAAGGAAGTGGAGAAGAAGAGGTTAGTGATGGCCTTAGAAATAATTAACGTTAAGGGGATTACTGACAAATACGGATTCGGGTACGTAGAACCTTCAATCATTGAGAAAAGCATTGATATTGTAGTGAAGGCTTTCGGATTAAGCAGGAAACCTTCCTTAAATGAGATTGTGGACTTCACGTACCTACCACCTTTAGAGCAGAGATTGCCATGAGATGTGCAGTAGCATGGAACCCGTAGTTAGGTTGCATAACGTAACAGTCGAATACGGCAACAGCAACGGAGGGCTAGTAGCGATAGCTGATGTAAGCCTTAGCGTGACGGCTGGGGAGGTAGTCGGCATCGTAGGTAAGAGCGGCTGCGGCAAGACGACCCTGCTGAAGGTGATTGCGGGCTTAGTTAAGCCCGTTCGTGGGGAGGTCTTCTTCAACGGGCGTAAAATGAGCGGCACCTCTAAGGGTGTGGGGATGCTTTTTCAGTCCCCCCTACTTCTACCATGGAGAACTGTTATCAAGAACATTTTACTCCCAATCGAGATAATGAATGATGACGTACGGAACTACCTGGACAGGGCTCACGAGTTAATTGAGAGGACGGGACTTAAGGGATTCGAGAACAGCTACCCTTGGGAGTTATCCGGAGGTATGCAGCAGAGGGTTGCATTATGCAGAGCACTTATCCACAGGCCCTCACTCCTCCTGCTTGATGAGCCCTTCAGCGCCTTAGACGCCATCACCAGGGAGGAGATGTGGAACCTACTTCAAGAGATCATGGAGTACGAGAAGTGCACCACCATTCTAGTAACACATGATGTTAGGGAGGCAGTACTCCTATCGGATAGGATAGTTGTGATGGGTGAGAAGCCCGGTAGGGTGAAGGCTGAGGTCACCATAAACTTTGAAAGGCCTAGGAGCTTGAAAATTCAATACACCAAGGAATTTAACGATTACGTAGTTAAGATTAAAAACCTGATAGGTGCTTGAGGATGGCAGCCAGTAAGAAAGCTAAGGTAGTTAACCCGTTGGCCACATTACTACTTTTGGGATTCTCCTGGGAAGTGGCTGTCCGTATGTTTAACGTGCCTAATTATGTTTTGCCTCCTCCTTCATCTATCTTGATGACATCAGTTAAGTATTCATCGTTCTTGCTCTATAATTTGGCTGACACCTCAATCTCCGCCCTGACGGGTCTAGCTATAGCTGCGGCCTTCTCGATGGCTTTAAGTCTACCGCTGGCTTACAGCGAAGTCATCAGGGAGTCTATATATCCGTTAATAACTGGTTTTAACGCAATACCGAGGGCTGCGTTAGTACCGCTCTTAGCTCTGTGGTTTGGATTGGGCACCACTCCTAAGGTCTTAACAGCATTTCTCATCGCTTTCTTCCCCATATTGGTGCCGACCCTGACCGCTATGATCACAATGGAGAAAGAACTTTGGGAGATGTTACAATCATTTGGGGCTAGTAAGGGGCAGATCCTAATCAAGGTCGCTATCCCGAGGGCAATGCCCTACTTCTTAAGTTCGCTGCATATGGGTCTTACAAGCGCGTTTGTTGGGGCCGTGATTGCTGAAATGGTGGCATCTGATAGGGGGTTAGGCTACGTGATACTGTCATCGACTTCTAGGTTAGATACATCGCTGGCTTTCGCATGCTTAATTTTATTAGCGTTAACGACTCTCGTAATATCTAAGATACTGAGCGTTGTGGAGAGGAGGGTTGTGAAATGGGCGTACAGGGTAAACATGTAAGCATCGATCCTGGGCTCTGCACTGGTTGCGAGATATGTGAGCTAATATGCAGTTTTACAAAGTTTAAAGTGTTTAACCCGAAGAAGTCTCTATTGAAGATAAAGTACGACTATAAAAGGGGGTTTCTGGAGGGAGCTAACGTATGCGTCCAGTGCGGGAAGTGTTTGGAGGTATGTAGTACTGGTTCCCTCTACATGGCTGAAGGTGTGGTCCGTATCGATCACAGCACCTGTAACGGTTGTCTAGCATGCGTTAACGTATGTCCAAATGAAGCATTCGTCCTTGTTAATGGTGTACCGTATAAGTGCGACTTATGTGGCGGTAACCCACAGTGCGTAAGGTTCTGTGTGAGGGGTGCCCTTAATGTCTCTTAAAGGTTATGCCGGAAAAATACTCTACATTGACATAACTAAGCAGAAATACTTCGTGGAAAACACTCCGACAGAGATTGTTAAATCATACGTCGGTGGGAGTGGCTTAGCTGCCTACCTGCTATGGAATCTCGTTGATGAAGGTGTTAATCCTCTGTCACCGGAGAATCCGTTAATAATAGCTACTGGGCCGGCAACAGGTGCTCTGGCACCCTCGTCAGGAAGGTTCGTAGTGGTTTCCAAATCACCGCTAACTAATATATGGGGGGAAAGCCACGCCGGTGGTGCTTTCGGACCCCAGGTAAAGTATGCTGGATACGATGTGATAGTTATTACGGGTAGAGCCCACAAACCCGTCTCCCTAATCATAGATGATTCAAATGTAACGTTCTACGACTCATCAGCTTTATGGGGGCTAAACGTAAGGGACACAGTGGATGAGCTGAGGGAGACCTTCGGTGACGACTACCATGTAATGTGTGTGGGACCAGCTGGTGAGAATTTAGTTAAGTACGCATCAATAATGGTTGATTACTACCGGGCCGCTGGCAGAACAGGCTTGGGCGCTGTAATGGGTTATAAGAGGTTGAAGGCTGTTGCCGTTAGGGGTAGTAGGGATGTTGAGGTACACGACCCTGACAGATACGCTGAGGTTCTCGAAGATATGTTGTGGAGGAACACTAAAGGACCTTGGGCTCTTCCAGCTCAGTTGAGTCTGGGTAAGTACGGTACCTCGAACCTCGTAATGGCGATGAATGCCATAGGTAGATTACCCACTAAGAATCACTGGACTGGTTACTGGGAGTTAGCTGATAGGATCAGCGGTGACGAACTACTTAAGTATAGGGTTTCGAGGGGGTCGTGCTTTTCCTGCATGATAATGTGTAAGCATGTAACGAATGTTAGCTGCGGTAAATACGAAGGAACCATGTCTGGGGGCCCCGAATATGAGAGTATCGCTGCACTAGGTTCGAACCTCCTAATCTCTAATATGGAGGCCGTTCTATACATGAATCACCTATGCAATATTTACGGCTTAGACACCATATCAACCGGTAAGGTACTTTCATTCGTGTTTGAATGTTATGAGAAGGGACTAATATCTAAGGAAGAATTAGGTGGTTTAAACCCCGTGTGGGGAAATGAGGAGGCCGCTATAGAGCTGATCAAATTAATAGTTGAAAGGAAGAGGATCGGCGATATCCTAGCTGAGGGGGTCTTAAGAGCCTCTAAGACCATAGGTAAGGGGTCGGAAGCCTACGCCCTTCATGTAAAAGGTTTGGAGGTTTCGGCACAGGATCCTAGAGCTCATAAATCAGTTGGATGTACTTGGGCAATATCTGTTAGGGGCGCCGATCACTTGAGGTCTTTAACAACCGTTGACGAACTTGGCTACAGGGAGGTGGCGGCTGAGAGGTTCGGTGAGGACAAGGTGGACGACATATGTGATAGGCTGACAGAGAAGTATAAAGGACTTGTGGTGAAGGATCAGGAAGACCTCTTCGCCTTAGTGGATTCAGTCATCATGTGTAAGTACGGCACCATGTGGCCTCCGATGTACTACTTCGACTTCATAGCTAAGTTACTACCCCCCCTGACAGGTGTTGAGGAATTCGGCGACGTGAGAAATCTTAGAACCATCGCTGAGAGAATAGCCAACCTGAAAAGATGCTTCAATTTAAGGGAAGGTGTTGGCAAGGAATCAGAGGTCATTCCAAGACGATTCACTGAAGAGCCCATGCCCACAGGCCCTTCTAAGGATCAGGTATGTAATTTAGAGCCAATGCTTAAGGAATACTACGCTGAGAGGGGTTGGGATTACGAGTCAGGGCTACCCTACCAGGAAACCTTAGAGCGTTTAGGGCTCAGCTACGTGACTGAGACACTCAGTAAGAAGTATAGGTTACCGAGGCGAGGACATGGTACTAGTTAAACTGCATGGAGTGTTGAGAGAGGAGTCCAACGTGAAGGAAGTTGATGCCCACGGAAGTAGCATCAGAGAGGTATTGGAGGGACTACCTGAAAACGTTAAAGCCGTGTTGAGGAAGTACTCCGAATACGTTGTGGTTCTCTTGAATGGTAGGAGGGTTTACGATCTAGCCAACACCAAAGTAGGCAGCGGTGATATAGTTGATGTAACCCTACCTGTCGGAGGCGGTTAAGCCTACCGACCTAGGATTCTGGGGAGGTCAACAAGTTATCGGACACCGATTAACTTTATAGGCGCGTCATTCATCGTTTTATGGGGTTCGCTGTGGATCCTCGCGAACTGCTATGCGACGTCATGAACACGTTACATGAGAGGGGGTTACTTAACGTTAGGGGGGGTAACGCAAGCATTAGGGGTAAGGGCAACTACATATGGATTACCCCATCTAAGCAGCCTAAGCATAAACTGAAGCCAGACGACATAGTTTTGATGTATTTCGACGGCAGATACGTTGGAACCTCAGCCCCATCCATCGAGTCCAAGATGCATCTATACATATACAAAACGTACGAGTGGGTCAACGCTGTCGTACATGCACACAGCCCTCTAACGACCTTAGTCTATGACCTGGATTTGGACGTCGACGTCGGCGAGTGCGTCGAGTCCATGGTTTCGATCCCATGCATTGAGGTTGTGGGGAGGTATCCCCCAGGTTCGGAAGATTTGGCGAGGTGCGTTAAGGATGCTGTAGGCAGATGTTCCGTCGTGGTTCTCAAGGGTCATGGAGTAGTGGCGGCAGGCCGTGACATATATATCGCACTAAACGCTATTGAGGCGTTAGAAGATCTTAGTATGGCTGTGCTATTAAAGCACATCTATAGGAAAATCTCATAGTCTGTAGAACCCCTCCCGGACCTACGGGGCTAGTCGTTACGGTAGCGACTTCTCATATAGTCCGTACATCTCTTCATAGGATTTCCTCACGTCAAGTCCTTTACTAACAATTTTACTGTAGGTGCTTAGTAGCTCATTTAAAACTTTGTCGGGGTCTCGCTCAACACCGTCGATGAAGTCGTTTATTATTTTTATTAGCTTCCTAAGTTCTTCACCAACCCTCAAATGCTTCTGTATAGATAAGTAGAGGTCGAAATTCCCGGACAAAATAGCTGTAGAGTATTTCAACATGAAATTGTAGGTAGGGGTGCTCAGTAATTTCATGGTGTTAAGGTCTAAGTCACTCAGATAAGTCGATAACACTAATCCAACAGCGTGTGACACACCCATAATTACGGACATCAACCTATCATGTTCTACCGGATCCATAACGATGCCCAATCCCTCCCTTTCCTCAAGCCATCGAGCTATTTCATATGAGATATTAATTTCATCACCGTTGATGGGGGTCATGACAACTTTCTTCTTACTGATTGAGGAGCTTCCTGGACCGAATAAGGGGTGAGTTCCTAGTTTAATGCCTTTCTCTAGTAACTTATGCATGACCTCTACAGGGTATCCTTTCACAGAACATATATCAATGATTAAGTGCTCACTTCTTACGTAGGGCTTTAATTCCTTAATTACCGACTCGAACGAATTTATAGGTACTGATATTACGACCACGTCAGACGACGTCACGCATTTCTCTAGGGAACAGAGTTTGATTTTTGGGTTTGAGTCCCTCACTTCAGATAGCTTCTCAACGTTGATGTCATACGCGGACACGTTAAATCCTTCATTCGATAGGAACCTACACAACCATCTACCCATCCTACCTGCGGCCCCTAAGATCGCCACGTTTCTCCACATGTATGACTTCCTCCTTCAAACATACCAACATTATGATCCTAAATAAGGCCTCTAAGTGGTCTGGATTTACGTTAAGTTCCGAAGCCAGCTTCCTCACCTTCTCAATGATTTCATCCTCCCTCATCAGGTCAACTAGGTTTGATGACTCACTTACCTTGATCTCCGCAACTTCCCTAGCCAGCTGTATACGCCTTGCTAAAAGGCGCACCAACTCTCCGTCAACCGCATCTATCTCTTTCCTTATTTCACTTATCGACCTCATTTCAAGACCCTCGGTATCTTCTGCGCCGCAATTAAATGGTCTACCAGGACCGTTGCAGCAACTGATTTAAGTACCGGAAGTGCCCTTGGGAGTATGCACGCGTCATACCTGCCCTCCAACCTTAACTCAACTTCCTCATGAGTAATTAAGTCAACAGTTCTCTGCGGAACTTTAACAGATGAAGGCGGTCTGAAAACAACCCTACACACTATAGGCATGCCGTTGCTTAATCCACCCTGAATCCCGCCGGAGTTATTAGTTTTTGTTATAATCCTCCCCCCAACTATTGAGAACTCATCATTGTATTGTGAGCCCAGCATTAAGGCGGCCTTAAACCCCACACCGAACTCAACCCCTTTAACGCCCGGTATCGCAAGGAACGCCTTGGCTAGGTCCCCGTCTAAGGTGTCGAATAATGGCTCACCTATTCCTGGGGGGACGTTTAGAATGACTACTTCCGCGATCCCTCCCACCGTATCCCCTCGCTCGCTAATTCTCTTAATTAACTCCGTCATTTCCTCCGAAGCTTTTAAGTCAGCACATCCTACCGGACTCTTCTCTATCAAACTCTCCACAGCGTCCGCATCGCTTAGGTCATAGTTAGTTGCCTCTATACCCCCGATGTTAACGGTATGGGCTAGGACTTTAATGCCTAAGTTACTCAGCAATTTAGTGGCCACCCCTCCTGCAGCAACCATAGCGACGGTGATCCTCCCTGAGAAGATCCCCCCACCTCTGTAATCGTTGAAGCCCCCGTACTTTAGATACGCTGTGTAGTCAGCATGTCCGGGCCTAGGCCTATGTTTAATTAGTTCGTAATAGTCAGATTTGACATCTTCGTTATATACCACCATACATATGGGGGCCCCAGTGGTGAAGCCGTTGAAGACCCCCGACAATATCCTCACTTTATCAGGTTCTTTCCTTGACGTAGTTATTCCTGGGTACTTGGCCCTACGCCTATCCAGCTCTTTCTGAACGTCAGCTTCGGTCAGACTAAGCCCTGCAGGGCACCCGTCCACGACCACACCGATGCATGTTCCATGACTTTCACCGAACACAGTGATTCTAAATAACTTACCCAAGCTGAAACTCATAACAACACCTCAACCTTAACGCCTAATGATGTGAGCTCACCCCAGAAGTTAGGGAAGGACTTACTCACACACATCGGGTCATCTATAAGGAGGTCACCCTCGGACTTCAGGCTTAGTAAAGAGAATGCCATAGCTATCCTGTGGTCACCGTAACTTTTTATCGTTCCCGAACGGATCTTCTCACCGCCCTTAATAATTAGCTCGTCGTTACGTAAGTCAACCGCAACACCTAAACCCCTTAGATTAGCGTATACTGCCTCCACTCTATCGCTCTCCTTGAGCCTGCACCTCCCAATACCGCGAATAATGCTCTCGCCTTTAGCTGAGGCCGCAAGCACGGCCAGGGTTGGGAGCAGGTCGGGGGAGTCTGATACATCATGTTCGAAGCTTTCTAGAGGTCCTTCGGATACTTCGACCCAGTCATGCCCTGACCTCACCGATGCACCCACATCTTTAAGCAGCTTTAGTATCTCCTTATCTGCTTGAAGGCTGTCCGGCCTCACGTTAAACACCCTCACGTAGCCGGATATGGCCGCTGCGGTCAGGAAGTAAGCTGTCGAAGACCAATCACCTTCAACTACGAAATCCGTAGACTTGTAGGGTGTGGTGGGAACGTTGAACGTTAGACCGTCACCTTCATCCGTCACCTTAACTTTGACCCCGAATATTTCTTGAGTCTTCAAGGTCATCATTACGTACGGTTTTGACTCGACATGTGAAACAGATATCGTTGATTCCTCCTCAGCTACTGGTGAGATAAGTAGTAAGGAAGATATGAATTGTGAGCTCACATCGCCCCTCACCACAGCCCTCCCCCCTTTGAAGCCACCGTAGCTTATTACTGGGGGGAAATCACCGTTGCACACGACATTAGCTCCCAGAGAGTTTAAGGCCCTCACCAACTCACCGACAGGCCTTCTAAGTAGGGATTTCTCACCAGTTACTATGAGACGTCGCCTGATTAACGACGCAACCCCCACTATGAACCTTAAAGTCGTTCCAGACTCGCCGCAGTTGATTAAGTCCGACCTAGGACTGAGCTCACCACCAGATACTGTGATACATGTATGGTTTAGTGAGGATTTAACTCCCAATGATGTTAGTGCTTTGAGTGTGGCGAAGGTGTCATCGCATAGGGATGGATTTAATATGTTACTGTTGCCATCGGCTAATGAAGCACACACTAAGGCTCTATGGGTGTAGCTTTTTGATGGTGGAGCACTCACCGCACCCTCAACCCTCCTACCCCAAACACGTGCAAGCATCTTCATCACCTCCTAAAAAGAGATTCGATGATAGAGCCCACTACCTCGTACGGTGTCTTCCCATCAACATCAACGACTATGTGGGCTGCCTTAAGATATAAAGGCTCCCTTATTTTCAACAGGTTAGCAATGATTTCCCTCTTATTGCCGCCCTTAAGTAATGGTCTATCCTCACAACGTGCTAACCTTCTACAGGCTTCGTCCACGCTAATACGTAAGTACACCACTGTCGTATATCTCCTGAGTAGTTCAATGTTCTCCTCTCTGAGGACAACACCACCTCCACACGCTATGACGGAGTTACTCACCCTGCTTAAGACGTCTTTGATAGCTTCTGTTTCTACAGACCTGAAGAATTCCTCGCCGTACTTTTGGAATATCTCTTCAATCCTCATACGAAGTCGGTTTTCAATCTCGTAGTCTAGGTCAATGAAATCTAAACTCAGGCTCTTAGCTAACAACCTCCCCGCGGTGGTCTTGCCTGAGCCCATGAAACCAATCAGCGATATGGTGGTCACTTCATCACCTTAGTAACGAGTAGGCCGTGTCGAACATTAAGTTGAGGGGAGCATCCACACCGGTCCATAATTTAAATGACGCCGCTGCTTGATGAACCAACATATGGACGCCGTCAATTGTGGGAGCACTCCTCGACTTAGCATCCCTAAGTAACTTGGTCTCCACGGGATTGTAAACTATGTCGAAGACTATGATGTCACTTCTAATTAATTCAGGGGGAACTAAGGATTCATTAATGTTGGGGAACATACCCACTGAGGTCGTATTGATTAGTATTTGGGCTTGATCTAGTGCGCTCCTCAGGTCATTCATCGTCAGATACATAGGTTTAAACTCAACGTCGGGGAACTTACTCGCATATTCTTTAACTAACTCCACAGCCTTCTCATACGTCCTGTTAATCACGTAAATCCTTCCGCTGCCACAGCTTACTAATGCGTGAATGACTGCCCTACTCGCCCCCCCAGCACCTAATACGACAGCTGTAGTACCGAGTAGGCTGATGCCAGCGGACTTAAACGTGTTAATGACACCTACTACGTCTGTGTTGTGCCCCACAAGTTTACCCCTTTCGTTGACGACGGTGTTGACGGACCCTATGGCCCTGGCTTCCGGGGTCACCTCATCGAGGTATTTAATCACCGTAACTTTATGGGGTAATGTCACGTTAAAACCTGCAGCTCCCAACGCCTTCAGACCCTTGACCGCGTTTTCTAGATCGTGGCTTGACACTTTGAAGGCTAGGTAGATGTAATTCAGGTTCAACCTCTTGAACGCTTCATTATGTATTGTAGGGGATATGGAGTGTTCTACGGGGTCCCCTATCAAGCAGATCAGTTTTGGATGTCTCAATTGAGTACACCTAGGACGGTGTACGTTTCCCTAATCTCATCTATTGTCAGTTGTCCAGGGGCTGACTCCGCTCCCTTACTAACTGAAGCGTATGTTAGGAAACCGCCCACGAGGGGTGAGAGTATCCTGCTGATAATTCCTAAATCACCCATTGCTAACGCAATGCCTGGGACGTCGAACCTCCTAAGCAGTTTAAGTAGTGTTAAATTATCTGATATGCTGCATGCCCTGGTAGCTATTTTCCAGATGTCAGCGCCTATGCCTATTATCTCGGTAACTAAGACCTCTAATGAGTGGATATCCGGTGTGTGGGTGTATATGTGTTTGGAGATAATGGTTTTCACTCCGCGGTCTTTGAAGTATTTAACGACGTTCCCAACATCATCTGTTGAGAGCTCGACATCAACGAAAGTGGCCCCCAAATCTACAGCCTTGACTAACTCCTCTATTCTGCTTGCCTCATCACCCTTCCAGTAGCCGCCCTCATCCGCCCTCCTATTACACGCTATCCACGGACGGCGTAGGTCGTTGACGACCTCAGTCCACCTACTACCTAATATGTCGATTCTCACTTCTACTAAGTCAGCTGTACAAGCTTTTGCAACGTCTTCAAATCTTGTTAGAGATGCGCAGATTAAGGGTTTTACCAATTTTTGATGACCTCGGCAATGACCTCTTCAGGGACGTTGCCCACCAATTCACTACTACCTATGTCTCTGATGAGTACCATCGCGATCTTACCACCTACGGCTTTCTTATCACGTCTCATTAAATCTAATAGCCTGGGTAAATCGACGTCTTCCCCAATCCGTGTAGGGAGCTTTAAATCACTTAACGTTCTGCAGACCTCATCAACAACTGATTCCTTGGCGAGTCCTAAGGCCACCGATATCTTAGCCTCGTAGCACATGCCTATGGATACTGCTTCCCCATGCCTTAATTCAAAGTTGGAGTATGCTTCGAGTGCGTGGCCAATAGTGTGGCCGAAGTTGAGTATTGCCCTAACACCCTCCCTATCGTACTCGTCCTTGCTAACCACCATTGCCTTGAGTTGGCAGCACCTAACAACCGCACGGAGTAGTTCATCGCTTTCGATGTCAAGTAGTCTGTCTTTGTTCTTAACTATGTAGTTGAAGAATTCAGCGTCCATTATCACACCGTACTTAACTACCTCAGCGAGACCTGACCTGAAGTCTCTCTCATCATGCGTTTTGAGGAAGTTAACATCGGTTAACACGAATTGTGGATGGTAAAACACGCCCACTAAGTTCTTACCCTTGGGGAGATTGATGGCTGCTTTACCCCCAATTGAGGCATCTACCTGAGCCAGTAGGGTGGTTGGGACTTGAACGAAGTTAACCCCCCTCATGTAGGTAGCGGCTACGAAGCCTGACAGATCGCCTACGGAGCCCCCACCTAAAGCTATGACGGTGGAGTACCTGTCGAAACGTAAGCTTATTAAGAAATCGTACAACTCCTCAACAACTTTCAAATCTTTACAATCCTCACCGTTTGGAACCTCAAACAAGTGGGCCTCATAACCCTCGCTATTTAACATTTTTGTGATGAATTCCCCGTATAGTGAGTTGACGACCTTGTTCGTGATTATTACGCATTTCCTGCTGTTTTTGAAACCGTTCATGAGAGATGGCAGTCGGTTAACTATCCCTCTACCGACGAAGATCGGGTACTCCTTCGTCCTAGTTTTTAACAGGATTTCATGAAACTCACTCATAAATACCTACCCATCGCTCTAGCTATCTTACGTACCTCGCTCACCAGCTCCCCGAATTCGTTGATGGTTAATGATTGAGGCCCGTCACTTAATGCTTGCTCGGGGACTGGGTGGACCTCGACCAACAACCCGTCGGCACCGGCAGCTATTGAAGCCCTTGAGGCAGGTATCACTAAATCTCTCCTCCCTGTTGCGTGGCTCGGGTCGGCTATTACTGGCAAATAACTTAACTTCTTAACGTAGGATATTGAAACTACGCTTAACGTGAACCTTGTGTGGGTTTCGAACGTTCTAATACCCCTCTCACACAATATTATCTTCTTATTACCCCCTGCCGCGATGTACTCAGCAGCCCCCAGCCACTCATCAATGCTTGCCGAGAAACCCCTCTTAAGGAGTATCGGCTTGTCAACCTTACCTAATTCCTTAAGTAATGCGAAGTTCTGCATGTTCCTGGCCCCGACTTGAATTACATCAGCGTACTTACTGACTAGCGGTATATCACGCGTATCCATGACCTCAGTAACTATGGGTAATCCCGTCTCCTCGCGAGCTAACGCTAAGATCTTTAATCCCTCCTCACCCAATCCTTGGAAACTGTACGGCGATGTCCTGGGTTTGAATGCCCCGCCCCTCAACATATGTGCCCCTAATCTCTTAACCTCCCTAGCGACTTGCAAGGTCTGCTCAACGCTTTCCACAGAGCAAGGACCCGCTATGATCACGACCTTGTTACCGCCTATTTCAACACCGTCAACGTCGATGACTAGGTCATCTGTTTGGGGAGTCCTCGCAACTAACTTGTACGTCATCTTCCCCTAACCACCTTAGCGGCAGCCTTAACTATTTCGGAGGAGGTGAGCCCTAGGAATTTTCTAAGGTCTTCTAAAGACCTAGCTGAGTGTCCGAAGGAGTCTTTAACTCCTACGAACTCCATAGGCACTGGGTAATCCTTAACCACTACTTCAGCTACTGCACTGCCTAAACCACCAAATATGTTGTGTTCTTCAGCAACCACTACCCCCCCAGTCTCCCTGGCGTATTTGAGTATGGTGTCCCTATCCAAAGGCTTGATGGTGTGTGAGTCTAAGACCGCAGCACTGATACCTGAGTTCTTTAGCTCCTTAGACGCTTTAACAGCTTCTGAAACCATGGTGCCTACAGCTACTATCGTCACATCATGTCCGTCCCTAACTACGTTGGCGACTCCAAGTCTGCATTGGCATTCCTCATAGACCCTCCAGTCTTCATCTCTGCCAATCCTCAAGTACGCCGGACCTTCATCCTTAAGCAACTCGATTAGGCACTCCCTTAATTCCACTGAGTCCGCGGGCACCACCACTTTAAAATTCGGGATTACACGCATCAGTGCTATGTCCTCGAAGCATTGGTGTGATGGTCCGTCGCCGAAGTTCGAAATACCGCCATGTGTTCCCACAAACTTCACATTTAGCCTGGCCCTCGCGACGGTGTTCCTCATCTGTTCCCACGCCCTCATGAGGAATGGTGCGTAGGTGCATGCGATAACCTTCTTCCCGCATGAAGCTAGGCCTGAGGCTACGCCGACGAGGTCTTGCTCACTAATGCCCACGTTAACGAATCTCTCGGGAAAGTTCTCAGCGAACAGTGAGGTCATGGTGTGGCTCGCTGAGTCAGCATCAACTACGTACAGGTCTCTATGGATGAGTCCTAATTCAACCAGTGTCTTACCGAACGCCAGCCTCATTACATGATCCCTGCGGATCTGATTTCTTCCCTACTCACGGGCCTGCTGTGGTACTTATTGTTGCCTTCGGCTGGGGGGAACCCCTTACCCTTTACTGTATGTGCTATTATCACCGTCGGCTTCCCACAAGGCACGTCGGCCTCTTGGAACGCCCTCAACAACTCCACGAAATTGTGTCCGTCGACTTCAATCACACGCCATCCGAACGAGATCCACTTCATAGCCAGCGGTTCTAGGGGCTTTACGACCTCGGTCATATCTTCTTGTTGGTAACCATTTCTGTCAATTATGGCTATCAGGTTATCTAGCTTTAACTTACTCGCAGTTAGTGCTGATTCCCACACTTGGCCCTCATCCAGTTCACCATCACCCATAATCACGTAAACCTTAGCCGGAACTCCATCCCTCTTTAACGCTAGCGCCATCCCACAACCGACTGAGAGTCCTTGGCCTAAGGAGCCTGACACCATATCAACTCCAGGTATGTCGATGTCAGGATGTCCTTGGAGTATTCCCTCAATATCTCTAAACCTGCTTAACTCTTCCTCAGGTATGAATCCAACAGCAGCTAACGTCGCGTATAGGGCAGGGGCAGCATGTCCTTTACTCAGTATTAACCTGTCCCTTAAAGACCACTTCGGGTTGCGGGTGTTGTACCTCATCTTCACAGTGTACAGTACCACCAATATGTCAACGACTGAAAGTGAAGCACCTACATGCCCTGATCCAGCATCAGCTATCATCTCAAGCACGCGTTTTCTCACAAGGTTGGACATCTCAGCTAAAGTGCTAAGTGTTGTCAAGTCCGGCTCATAGTTTCTAGGTAACGAAGTGTTCATTAATTCCGTCACGAAGTGCCCCAGCTGTGTCAGCGTTACTTCCCTACTGCCATTGCCGTCCCCAGTCCTTAACAGGTTAAGCTCTTTCAGAACTTTAGCGTTGACCCTAAGGGTGGATATCGGTATACCGTACTTTCTCGACAGACTTCTGAGTGCGGATGATAAACTTTTATATGATGTCTGCTTCAACTCCCTGAGCAGTATTAATTGGTTGTTGTTGAAGCCCCTCTTAACAATTTCCCTAACTACTTCTAACTCGGATTTCGGAGAATTGGGGTTTAACGTATTTGATATTGGAATTGGTTCACCATACGACCCCCTATAGAGTGGGAGCTTCATGTTTAAAAACGTGTTGGATAGGTGTAGATAGCCAGAACTTCAAAAGTGTTTGAACGGTGTGTTGCTTTAGACGAAGGCCTCTGAAAGTGATGAGATGTTGGGCATTTCGATACCGGCGTCGGCGATCATTTTGCTAATAGACTTAACGTCTAAGTAGTGCTTTATCTCATATTCTTTAATCCCTCTACTCACTAGGTCTGCGTTGATACCGACTAAGGCAGAGTACCATTCAACCCACTTGTGGGGATCTTTTGAGAACAGCTCTAAAGCTTCCTTATATGACTGCGATACCTTCGACCTGAGATCTTCTTCAATGCTCGACGAAGATGCAAGGGTGCAACAGTAGGGTATCCCTAGCTCACTGCATTGCATTAAAGTCTTGAATCCGCGGTCCTTGAGGTACTCAGTAATGGGGTGCCAGACGATTACAAACCTTGACCCATGTTTAGCAGTGTATGTGTTGATCTCACTTATGGGGTTGCTGAAGTACCTAACTTCAGATACATCTATGATGCATTTCTTGATGGCGAGCGTCCTGCATAAGTCCATGGTGGATAGCTCACTGCATAACACCACATCTTCTTGGGCATGTTGATTTAACATTATTGATGAACCCCCGGAGGCCCCACCCCCTATTACTTTAATGGATTTTGTAAGTGCGTAGGTGAATAACTGCGTAATTAGCGGTGTCAGGGCTAGGTCAACTTCGCCAGTTATTAATGACCTAGTAGCCGCTAACGCGTTGGGGAAAACCTTCACGAAGACCTCATAACCATAGTTCTTCTTCATGAGTTTAACGAAGGGTGTTATGAAGGGGTACTCGCTCGACCATACAAGTCCTAATTTAAGTGCTTTCCCTCCAGCATGTTTGAAGGTTTTAGTGGGGGGTACAACCATGTATTGATTTCCTATTTTAATCCTGTGGACCAAGCCATATGATTCCAATTCCCTCAAAACTTCGCTGGTCCTGCCCTTAGATATCCTCAGCGCCTTATGGATATTTGATTGAGGTACACCTTCCGGGTGGTTCCGTATGAGCTCAAGTATCTTACCTTTCACTGATGACTTCATACGTCAGCCATCATTATCTACTGGGCGTTAAGGATTTAAATCGGTATCGAACGATCGTTCGGGAAATCCAGTGAAGGCGCAGAAGGCGTATATCGCACTACTATGCGTATTCATCTTAGCTTTCTATTTAGTACCTTACGAGTTCCTGGCGAGTTCCAAGGGTATGTCGTTGTTAGTCTATTGGGCATCGCTCACGTTAGTCTGGATTCTTATAACGTTAATCTACTTGAGGAGGTGTTGGTAGATGTTGGTTACCTTCATAACGTTTCTTGTGATTTATGTCGTTGTTGGCACGTTTATAGCTGTGATTTCCAGGAAGTTCGGAGTCAAGTCAAGCAGTGAGTACTTCGTAGGTAACTACAGGCTGGGTGGATTCCTTTCATCTATGACTTACGCCGCCACCACGTACAGCGCCTTCATGATGGTTGGGTTGGTGGGGCTTACGTACTCCACCGGTGTGGGCGCGTTGGGGTTTGAACTGATATACTTGTTGGGTACTGTAGCCTTCTTGGCGTTGTTCTCTAAGAGGGTGTGGGTTATGGCTAGGGAACGCGGGTGGGTAAGCCCTTCTGAAATGCTTTCAGATCTTTATAATAGCAGGTTTCTAGGGAGGTTCGTGGCGATTGCCTACTTGATAGCGTTGGTGCCCTACACATCGGCTCAGGTGATAGGCATTGGAACGATATTCGAGAGCTTGGGCTTAGATTACTCGTTGGGTGTTGCATTAGCAGCAACCCTCATTCTTATTTGGACCGTGTTGGCTGGGATCTGGAGCGTTGCAAGCACTGACGCGTATCAAGCCATCATCATGATTGCTGCTTCAGTGATGTTCTTGACTTTAACGTTAATGAATGTCCTTAGCTTCGGTCCGGGTGATGTGTTTAGAGTCCTTGACAGTGCCGGAGTTACGGGTATAACGCCCTTCTGGTCATTCAACACGTTCCTAGCATACACACTGCCTTGGATATTCTTCGCGTTGACGAATCCTCAAGTAGTTCAGAGGATTTTCATGCCTGCAAGTGAGAAAGCCCTCAAAAGTATGGTGAGGAACTTCTCGTTCTACGGTTACATATATACGCTAATCGTAGTCGCTATAGGTCTTATGGCTAGGGCTTTAACGGAGCTCAAAGCGTTACCCCTAATAACTAATAGGGACTTAGTTACGCCGACGTTGGCCAAGATGCTGGACCCGTCAATCGCCTCACTAATCTACGTATCCATTATCGCTGCGGCTGTCTCGACCGCCAACTCCATAATATTGAGCATATCATCATCCATAATCAGGGACTTCTACGAGGTGAGGGTTAAGAATGTGAGCGCTAGGAATATTATTATATACAGCGAATTAGTTGTAGTTGGCTTAACCATTACAAGTATGGTAGTAGCTCATCTGAGACCGGGCTTCATAGTTGAGATGTCAGTGCTATCATCTGTCATACTCCTCCCAATAGCGCCAGTAACCATGCTCGGTTGGATGAGCCCTAACAAGGCTAAGCGGTTGAAGTACGGTGCTGTGGCAGCGCTAGCGGTCGGCGTAGGGCTCGCCCTATACTTCGCTTTAACGTATGGACCTGTGAGGACATTCCTAGCTGTTTCCTACGGGCTCCCTATCTCACTTTGGATTTTACTGATAGCTACGGCAGCCCTATTGGTTAATTACTTAATTGCCACTAAAGCCGAGTGGTTAAAATCTGTAAGTTTCGTACGACTCAGACGATGACTAATAGGCCATAACTATAAATATGTTTAATGTTAAATTACTCACGGTGTTATTGTTGAGAGTTGAGTCTCTGAAGGAATTCCTCATGAAGGGTTCAGTACTAGTAGTCCAGATGACTCCCTTCAACGACGCAGACGAAGTTGACGTAGAAGGTTTCAGGGAAAACACTAGGTACCTAGTTGAGGTCAGTAAGAAAGGGCCCCTGGCATTAGTCCCATGCGGTAGTAACGGGGAGTTCTACGCGATGAAGGAGGACGAGATCAAGAAAGTTATCAAGGTAGCAGTTGAGGAAGCCGGGGGGAAGGTGCCGGTCATCGCCGGCACCGGGGCTGCAGGTACTAGAATAGCTTTAGAGCTCTCTAAATACGCGGAGGATGTCGGCGCTGACGGGATTCAAGTGGTTCTCCCATACTACCACGTACCTGACGAGGAAGGTATGTACCTACACTACAAGAAAATTGCTGAGGCAGTAAATATCGGAGTCATGATATATAACAACCCAAGCGTGTCTAAAGCTTACATTAGGCCGGCCTTGATGAAGAAATTGGCTGAGATCCCGAACATAGTAGGTGTTAAGGAGAACACACCCTTCATAGATGTGTTCCATCAACAGGTTAAGGCAGTCGGTCATAAGATACCGGTGGTTCAAGGACGTGGTGAGTGGTGGTATGTTGCAACACTACCCTACGGGGCTAAGGGGTTTGTATCAGGGCTAGCCAACTTCCTACCAGAGTTCAGTTTAGAGCTACTTAAGTCAGGTTGTGAAGGTGAGTGGAAGAAAGCGCATGAACTAATCAAGAAGTTAGAACCCCTTGACGAATTCATAAGTAAGATGCGGGAGAAGTACGGACCCTCAACCGGCATCCTACAACACCCCTACACAACCTCATACATATACATGAGTATTAGGAAGGCTGCAATGGATCTGGTAGGTCTTAAAGGAGGGAATATGAGGCTACCTCTAGTGAATCTCAAAGAAGAAGATAAGGCAGAGCTATCTAAAGTTCTCTTCGACATGTTGGGCGTTAAGAGAGTTAAGTGAGTTCTCAACCAAGCGATACGTGAAAAAAATCACCTTTTTCTGAGAGCTGAAAGAGCCACCATTCCGGTCTACCACTGGCTTTCACCCCTTCTCCCCTCTTTCCATGGGAGGCCCTCCGCAGTGAACGGATGAAGCTCGCATCAATCCGGTACTCACCCACACCAGTTCGGGCTTAGCCTTCCCCCATATATCAGGTGTAGGTCTGAGATACCTCCAAGAACAGATTTCAGAAGGTGATAAACAAACTTCACGCTACACAAAACTGCTCCGTAATCCCGCTAATTTCCCCTTCCGTAAGTTCCTACATCACAGCGTCAACTACTTCGAACTTGAACGGCCCCGCCCTAGGTCTATACCTTACCTCCTACAATCCATTCCAGGCCCTTATAACGTCATCCCTCCTTCATTCCCCTATCGTCCCAGTAACTTCTTGGCTCAGCATTAACTGCGGTTTTGGCGGGGGTAATTCATCATCAAATGTTTCCTTCGTAATAGATTGACGTGTTCCCATAGCCTCAGTTCTCATAACGGCCTCCCCGTAAGTGGTTACTGGAATATGTGCTCCAGAAACCTCCGCCCATTGGAGAAGCTCATGAGGTGATATAGCTTTCACACTGTCACATCATAATTTACGACCTCTAATGTTGAACGTCATAATTTCATGTGTGAAGGCGTGAGGGCAGACCGTAATTCGACCTGTGATTGAACGTGAAATCTCATTCTAAGAGGGGTTCGAATTCCAATTAATGGGTGGTGTCATAGATTTTTTAAAAAAGCGTGTGTTATGAGCTCCTTCCTATTAGGTGTGTTAGCGAGTGTTCGGGGATGGGAGTGGTCATAAGTATTTGGAAGACTGGAGGCGGGTATCTGCTACCAACGCTCTTCAACCTGGCGATGGTACTTCTAAGCTGCTCCGGGGTCATCCCCAGCCATATCTCATCGTCTTGTGCTTCGGCGATCCCCCTAGCACCTCCGCAAGGTATTGTTAGCCAGGGTGACTCACCTTTCGCTACGGTTGCGATTATCTCACATGCTGCGTGGCCGTTGAAGTCTGACTTGGGTTTAATCCCCTGTGAGTCGAAGAATCCGACGAGCAGTAGGTAAGCTTGGGCTGAGTTAGCCATCATTATCACTGCATCGGGATCTACGGCCAGTTCGTCGAACTTCCTGAGTGGGGCCAGCACTGCTGATTTGTACTTACCCATAGGGAGTGTATGTGTGTTGGCAATCACTGACTTTGCCACTTCCTCACTCATCTTCCTCAAAGTCACCCACTTCTTATGATAATTCTCTGGGAGTTCCTTAAACCCAAGTATGTAGGTTCCTATCACGCATGCATCGACGTTATTCGCTGAGATACCGACGGTTCTGCCGTAGATGCTTGCCAGCTTAAGAACCTGGCATAATGCCAGGTTCTTGTTGATGTACGGTAGGTCGCTACGTAGTTCTTCGTAGAATTTAATACCTACTGGGTCGGATTTGAGTTTAACTATCTCTAATAAGTCTTTATGTAGGTTCTCGTAGGGATGCGATGACGCAGTGATCCCCAATAACATTAATCCTACTTCCTCCTAATTAATTTTTTTATCTTTTTAACGCTGGGTATACTTCACCGCCGTGGTGTATTATCCCTATCTTAGCATTACTGCCGTGTCTAGCTAACGCTAATTCAAGTGCTTCTAATAAGGTGTCTGCGTGTTTGAATCTAAGCACTTTCTTATCTTCTAAGGTGAGACCTCTTGAAACGCAGATGCATTCCACCCTATGCACGTATTTTGTGTGGACGTACACTGTGGCCAGTCCCACTAAGTCTTCCTCACTTCCTTCCTCAATTACTTTGTTTAGGTCTTCCAACCTGGAATTTCTGTATTTTTCAAAAGTTTTACCATGAATTGGTGAGATCCTATCAGGGCAGTCGGTGTAAAGTACTACAGTACCACCGTCCCTAACGCCTAATTGGCAATGTATGAATCCCTTAATTGCTTGCCAATAATCGATTAGTGCAGGGTAGGTGTTAACCACTACGACGTCCGCTAACTCAGGAATTTCCCTCTTGTATATTGTTTCAGCAACTTTTACCCCCTCCCTGAATGCCTTCCTCATGTCGCCGGCAGCTACTTTAACCACCTCACCCTTCCCGTTGAACACGACATTAACTATGAAGTCCAAGCCCACAACATCTGCTACCTCTTCCATCTCCCTCCTTACAGGGTTATCAGGATCTCCAAGCAGTTTCACAGGGTCTTCTAGAGCTGCTAGTATGTGTGTGTACGCGGTTGTCTTCTCGCTGCACACCCCTGGCTGTATTATCTTAGCCCCCCCACCGTAACCGGCGTACAGGTGTGGTATTATGCTGCCAACGCCTATCACGAAATCTGCTTCGTAGACCAACTTGTTAGCATAAACGGGAGTTCCTTTCTTAGTGGTCCCCACATACACTAGCTTACTGCTATCCATCCACTCATGATTTACTATCTTAACCCTCCTAACGACTTCCTCCCCAAAGCACTTCAGGATCTCATAATCATTCATGTATCTATGAGTGCCTAGTGCGATGACTATGGTTATATCTTCGTCCGGGATGCCGGCTTTGTTTAATTCGTTTAGAAGTATCGGGATTATCTTCTCTCTGGGCGTGGCTCTTGTAATGTCATCAGCTACTATGACGACCTTCATTCCGGGCTTTAATAACTCACTTAGGGGTTCGCAGCCGATGGGATTTCCAATAGCTTCTGAGATAGCTCTACTCAAGTCCGGCACGGGGGGTAAGTCGTTGGGGCCTATCTCATAGATAATGTTGTTGCCGTAATTCTTCTTTATGAGTTCTAAGGAGTTGAACCAAATATCCATGAATTCCTTTACGGACATGACCGCTACCAATTAATAACTTACATTCAAGGGTTAATATCTCCGCGTGCGACACGTTTATGACCGCTGTGGCAGTAAGCGAAGTGTCAAGTTTGGGTAATGATGCAGAATTCTCTGCTGACTATCAATCTATCCATAGCAATCCGGATGAGTAGCTGATGTGATACAAATGTTGCTAATGCAACATAATTTGACAAGATTTCTCAATCACTTAAGCAGACGTGCATGGAGTATTAGGACATACATGAATAACCCAAGCGTCAGTGGATGTCATCGATAAAAACCAGTGCTAGGGGATGTAAAACCCGTGATAAAGTGATTGATGATGACGTGGTTCGAAAGCTGAAACGCTGTCTTAGGGTTAGTATGGTTTATAAGTTGCGTTGCCGTAGACGAATTATGGTGAGTTCTCAAAATGGTTCTTGATGAGATTAAGAAAGCGCTTGAGGCGGAATCAGTTGCTGTGACTTCGTACATGCATGCATTACGTGTGTTAAGATTATATGGTGCCGATTTAAAGGATTTAGAAACCATTATTAAGAAGGTGGCCATTGACACCCTCCTGCATAAGTGGCTTATGGATGGTATGTTAAAAGCTTACGAGGAAGCTTATAACAAAGATGCTGAAATTATGAGGGATATTGAGGAGGTCAAACCCTCCGCTGCGGAAAAAGCGTTGATGGTGAAGCTACTTAAAGACCACCTAAGCATAGAGAGCGACATGATCGAACTTTACAAGGAGCTAGCTAGAAGCGTTCAATACCCAATCCTCAGAGAACTTTCGGAGGCCCTTGCTAAAAATGAAGAGGAACATCATAGGTTAATAAGTGACTTAATAAAGAAGTACGAAGCTCAATAATCAATGAGGGGGTAAGGGACGGCGAAGGTAAAAAGCAACTCGATTTTTCTTAATAAAGACTACTTGTAGGGAAGGCGTCCTCAATGTTTCGAGAGTAATTTATAAACTTCTAAATGATAGTATTTAAGTGAGTTGGTCGGTTGCGCGATGCCCCTGGTACATGTGTACGTTTGGAAAGGTTTTTCAAATGAATCTAAGAAGAAGGTAATAACAGGCATTACCAAGGTATTCACCGAGTTAGGTATCCCACCACACGCTGTTGAGGTAATCATTCATGAAATTTCGAAGGAAGATTGGGGTGTGGGAGGGGAACAAGCGAGCGAGAAGTTCAAGGAAGTGCAGCCACCTTAAGTGCGGGATCAGTTAAGGTAATTTTAAACTCCAGGTTTCTTTGAAACCCTTACCGAAGGAGGTTATGAAACTGTTTTTGCTCGACATGGGGTTTATTTGCTGCAACAACTGATGATCGATTTTAAAGGTATCTCAGACCCACGCACTGCACGTGGAGGAGTAGGCCCGAAGGGGTACGGGCGGATTTGATAAATACCGGGTAGATGTGGTATCATCAGTCGTTCACTGCGGAAGCCCTTCCATGAAATGAGGAGAATGAAGGCAACGCTAGGCCAGAACGGATTCAAGTTATGATGAAATCAATTGATGCGAATGTACCTAGGCTGACTTAAAAGGGTGCGTTATGGAGTGCTGCCTCGAACCTCACCTCAACGGTAACTTATGGCCTCTAAGACTAGGGAACCTCTCGCTGAAGGTTTATCCAGGGCCGGGACCTCCATCCACTGTCCCCGCCACCACGAGGACAGTAGTTATGGGTATTTCAAATGTACCTACGAGGTCTGAGTTGAAGACCCTGTACTGCTTCGGCACCTAAAGCTAATCTCTATTATTCTTCTATCATTACTCGTGTAGCGGACGTTTAGATATTGTGTACACTTCAACGTAGATTATGTCGAACCCGCACTACTCGGAAGCGTCGCGGGTTTCACCGACCCCACACCTATTAAAGGGGTGAACACCCCCTTACGTCATCACTGATAATGACAGCGTTCACATATACTCTCCAACAAGTCCGTGTAGGGGTTGTGATTTGCTGAATTACAACGGATCAGAGGTGTAGGTCCTTGAACAGCCTAAGTCAGTAGTTCCTCAAAACACATGTCATAATTACGCGTACTCAAACCTGGTCTTAATATCAGTTCAGTAGTGGAACGCCCCTAGTTACCCTAAACTCCTCGATTTCTAACCCTGCTGTATGATGATTAAATCATGAATTAAAGACGTTACCCGAATAGTGAAATACTTAATAGCCCTTAAATCACAGTTGATAGGGATATGATGAGACGGCTGTGGTCTTAGTATCCAGTGCTGACCCGTGTTTAAACTGACTGCGGCTGGTGTGGATGGAGCAAAACGTTATAGCCCCGGCGATTGCCCGCATAATGCAGGCTACTAAATGTTAAACATCCTTGCTAGGGAGTTAGGTGGAGTCTTGATAAGTCGTAGCTCTCATCAATCTTCCCCAAATAGATGGCTATCTTCAAATCAAGAATTTGCCATTATAACTAATGATTATTTTGGTATCATGTTGACTTATTTATAATCTCCAAAAGTGTAAAATTTAAATTTTCCAATAAGTACCATACATTGATGGTGTCTTATATGGGGAAATCAACACGTAAGTTAGTACTCTCATGTTTGATTGCATTGTTGGTTGTCGGCTCAGTATCAGGTGTTGTGTCGCTAGCCTACATCGAGAAGTTACCAACTCCAAGGGAGTGTGACCTGTTAGGCCTTAAGGTTGTGGAGTTGACTAATCCAATACAGAACGAGGTCATTAAGTGGTTCGGGATTGTCGGTGAGGTTTCGACGTTAGCCACAGTTCCTAAGGACGGTTATTATTCGCTATTCCTTAATAATTCGGGGGAGCACGTAGGGACTCATGTGGATGCTCCGGTGCATTTCTACTATGACGGATTATTCATTAACGAGTTGCCGCTGGAGGTCCTTTACGGGGTTGCAGTGGTTGTTGATGCTAGGAAGTATGTCTCACACCCGAACGACACTATAACTATGAGTGAGTTAATGGATTGGGAGAGAAGTGTTGGGGTGGAGATTCCTAAAGGTTCCATAGTTTTGATATACACCGGTTGGGCTAATTACTGGGGCCTCTACACTAGTTGGGAGCAGTATTGGGAGATAGCGAGGGGTTGGCCCGGCCTCTCACCTGATGCTGCCAAGTACCTGGTAAGTAAGGGTATTGTAGGGGTTGGTTTAGATACCTTAAGCGTGGACCCGGCACCTGCCGCAAACTTCCCAGCACACTACATATTGACCGAAGCGAACATATACATAATTGAGAACATAAACACCAACCTAGAAAAACTCGCTAATAATGCTGCATTCTTGTTACTAGCCCCCATGAAAACTAAGTATGGTTCCGCTGGCCCAGGCCTTGAATTACTAGCTATTTATGACCCCAACGCAGACATCCACCTCAATCTAATGCTCGCAAACATGGTCAAGGTGTCATTAGATCAGTCTGAGAAATACGACCTAGCATTCAATGTCGAGAACGGTATACCAGCATGGTTTACTATATGGTCAGGTTTCAAGGTTTTAGGCAGTCCTAAAGAGATGATAAGTACTTACGGCGCCTACTACGGGTTCTTAACGATGAACGAGCATGTGGGCACTCATATCGACGCGCCGGCACACTTCGCAGTTGGTGTTTGGAAGATTGATGAAGTACCTTTAAGCAGGTTCTGGGGGAGGGCTGTGATTATGGATATGAGGACCTACATAAAGCATCCTAACTACTCAATAACCGCTGAGGATGTGAGGTCGTGGGAGGAGAAGACAGGCATTAGGATAAGCAAGGATGATATAGTTCTCGTATATACTGGATGGGCTCGTTACTGGAAAACCTACAAGACATGGGATGAGTACTGGAATGCCATGGGTAGGGGGTTCCCGGGACTATCGCCTGATGCTGCCAAATACTTAGTGAGTAAGGGGATTAAAGGTATAGCCCTGGACACCCTTAGTGTAGACCCACCGACCCAAGCCGTAGATTTCCCGGCACATAAAATCCTAGTAAATGTCAATATATGGATTGGGGAGAACTATAACCTAGCCATACTACCGAAGAGAGACACCACAGCATTTATACTATCATTGCCGGCCATGGTCGTTAAAGAAGGTTCCGGAGCTCCTGCAAGACCTATATTAGTCTACAATTTCAACTTAGAATCCATAGTTAATCACTACAAGTATCTTAAAAATTTAGTGTACAGTGCGAATAGTGCTAAGACCGCACCCGCAAGCACAGCAACCCCCAGCAGACCATTATTGCTCGGCGACACGGCGTTAGCACTCTCACTAGCTATGGCGTTCGCTGCAGCACTATACATCACCCTACGTGGGGGGACAAGTCCTACCTAAACTAAACCTTCCTTTTTCGTCAGTCATAAATCTTAACACTGACTCACCACTTCAGCCCCCAGTAAATCGTTTAGCACTCATTAGTCAATCGAAGACCACAGCATCTTCAACGTTTTGACATCATAGGTATTTCGAGATTATTACTTAGACAGCTGCATCAAAAATTTGTTAATAGCTTCAAGGGGAGGCAGCAGGATTTCGGACGTATTGCGAAAGATGGCTCAGGGTGAGGAAGGTGGAATAGTAGCTGTTTCAATTGCCTTCAACCCCCACATCAACAGGCTTAAACTATTTTACAATAACTGTTGCAGAGATATGTCGAAAATAGAGGGCGAGGGGTCTAGGAGGCCTTGAGATTTTTTTTGGGGTCATGGAGCTGTTTCTGTGTAGCGTGAAGCTTGTTTATTACCTTGTGAAATGTGTTCTTGGAGGTACTTCAGACCTACGCCCGGTATGTGGAGACTCCACCCGTTCACTCCGAAAGCCCTCCCATGAAATGAGGAGGGAAGGGATGAAAGTCAACGCTAGACCAGCAACGATCTATAAACATCTTCCAACATTGATGGAGGTGGTGTGGCGATGCCGGAAACTTGGGCTCAGTGAAGCGCTACCCTCAACGGCTGAGAGGAGCTTAACTACGTAGGCCAGTACAATGGTATAGTGAGTGGTGGGCCCGCTGGGATTCGAACCCAGGACCTCCGCCTCGTAAGGGCGGCGTCCTAACCAGGCTAGACGACGGGCCCTGTGAGTAATTAAATTATCATTTTTAAGTTTTTAGCTGTTACACAGCTCACTTCCTCGTTGGTCCGACCCCTCATGAGGGACTTCAGTCCACATGCAAATTTATGAGGCTGACGTTCATTGGTCGTATCCTTCACTCAGTGGAGGGAATCGCTGGGTTTAGGGATGTGGGTCGTCCTGGGAAGGATCGCAAGTCTTAAGCACTCGGATGCGTACCTCCTGAGGATTTAAGTTCGCGGCGACGTCCTACGGCCAAGGGTCTACGACCCCACACATAATTATTCTACTGACTTGGTTCTAGGAAATCCTTGATGCTTACGTGATCCTTAGATATCTCTGCCCTAACTCCCTTCAACGGGTTCACTACTTGATTTATCCTGAGCTCCACGAGTATGCTGGATAGCATGTAGGCTTCCTGAAAGTTAATATTGAACGCTTTCATCAACACTTTAACGGCCTCCTCAACAGCCTTGTATACGGCTTCGTCTAGATCATTGCCTGAAGTTATTATTGAGTAGCTTTCCTCTGTTTCAGCTATCGGATATGTAGGCTTCCTACCTTTAATTACGTCTACCTTGACCGTCACCTCACCTTCGACCTCTATGGGGGTTATTCCTGACTCTCCATCGGATTGGACTGCATGTAAGTCACCCATAGCCAGTAAAGCTCCTTCAACGAATACTGGAAAGTATAGTCTGCAACCCCTCCGCACTATCTTCAGATCCATATTACCTCCGTGAGGTCCGCACATGACGGTAGGAACTTCACCCTCTGCTGGTGAGACACCGATAGTACCAACCATTGGTTTGATAGGTATTTTAAGATTGTTGAAGAGCACGTAACCGTCCTCGATCCTCACTATCTTGATTTTAGGTTCGAATTTCTTATCACGTAAAGCTCCCCCTCCGGGGAATACTCGGATCCAACCGCTGTTAGATATCTCAACATCAAGAATATCCACAACTAACGTATCCCCCGGCCGGGCGCCTTCAACGTATAAGGGACCTGTGGAGGGGTTCCTCTTACTTATGTCTATAGCCTCAAGCGGTATATCCTCCCTTCGAATCTGCCCACTTAAATTGTCCATAACCTCAAACACTACTACATCGCCCGGACTTGCGTAAGCAGCAGGGATGGAGTCGCTAGAAAACCTATATGTGAACTTACTCTTAGGTATTCTAACAAGCATACTTGACCACGAGAAGATCTTAGCCTTAAATTTAAAAACCTAGGTACTTCCATACATCGAACGCTCGACGGTCCCGTGCAAACCATGCCCCACCTGAGGCAGTTTCACATGCGCAGTCCGCTTTACCACGCCATAAACAGCCCTAGATCGCTAAGGGTTAGGGGTGGAGCCGCTGTAACGCGGGACGTGGGTAATGGTCCGAAGCCGGGGGCAGAGAACCCTTGAGGTTGTGGGGTACTAAACCAATGAAACTATGTGACCCTTCGGGTAGGGTCGAATATAAAAATTTTTCAACGATGTACACTTAAATAATCGGATAGCAACTGAGGCTGAAGAGTTGGGCATTGGTGGTCAGTGATGGTTAATTGGAGGTATGTGTATGCTTTAGGTGCTGCCTTGAACACAGCTACGTGGGGGCTTTATTTCTCCTTTACTAGACGTTACTTAAGTGTTGAATTAGGAGGGGGGACTCAGACGCTTCTACTGATCTCAGGGCTTGAATGGGCTTTCACCCTATTCGCCATACTTTCAAGTAAGTTGGTGGAGAAGGTAGGCAGTAAGTACGTCGCGCTTTTAGGGATTACGGGAGTCATACCGTTCATAGTGGCGTTAAGGATCTACGACCCAAACATCTTAGCAGTAATTCTAAGCTTAGCAAGTCTTTCCTGGGCTCTTTCATGGCCTTCAATTCTACAGGCAGTATTCAGTGGTGATGACCTCACGCCTGGGAGGGCATACGGTTACTTCACAGTGGGTTCAGGTATAGGGTATAGTCTGGGCTCCATGGCTATGGGGATCTTATATGGTCTCACCGGAGCTGAAGGAGTCTTCATCACGATAGTGCTCATGTACGCCGTGACTTACCTAATTTTCTTCAAACTATACCCTGCTGAGAAGCCTCACAGGATTTACTCCAGAAATTACGGTGGAAACCGAGGAGTCATTTATGGTACGCTACCAGCCCTAATCGCGTTATCGCTCACAGTCTTTACTAGGGAAATACTGTACTCGATAGCACCACTTAAGCTCAGTTCCGAGATCCTTAAAGTGCTTCCAGCATCTTCAGAGTTAACGGAATACACGTTATTCGGGGTTGTGTTCGGAGGTATTACTGCCTTACTCTCGGTACCGGCCAGAATAACCGCCGGCAAACTCTCAGATAAGTATAACCCCTTAATAATATTATCAGCCACTAGCTCAGCTTACTTGATCACTTACTGGTCGTTCGTGAGAACTGAAGGGCTGGTCCCCATAATTGTATGGCAAATCCCGCTATATCCATTCCTGGACGTGTCTATAAACGCATACATCGCCAAACACGTACCTAGACACGCTATGACACTAGGATTTGGAACTGCCTTAATGTTCAGCGCCGTTGGTGGGTTAATGTTGTTGCCAGTTCTAATGATGCAGAACACAAGCCCCGAGTTCCTAGGATGCTTGGTCACAGCATCAACGACGTTAGCAGTACTCATCATAGCACTGAAATTGAGGCATATCAAGCGATCCGAGCGATTAATTAATTCGTAACTGAAAATTGCATCCCTAGGATGAGGGAGGGTAGTTGATTTTTAAGCGATTGCGTAATATCCCATGTAAGTGACGGTGTTAGACGTGAACTCGCTAAAGGTCGTCGTATTCGACCTCGACGGCGTCTTAGTACCGTTTAGGAGTTCTTGGGAGTTCCTACATAGGTATTTCGGGGTCGTCGACGATAGAGCGAGGGATGAGAACGTGGAGCTCTTCTACAGAGGTCTGATATCTTATAAGGAGTGGATGCGAAGAGATCTAGCATTACTGACTTCAAGGGGATGTATTACAAGGGAGGAAGTGATCAAAGCTTTCAAAACTGTTAAACTTCGTCGAGGAGCTAAAGAGCTAAGCGAGTACCTCGTCAGTAAGAATGTGGAGTTAGCCATTGTGAGCGGGGGCGTTGACGTGCTGGCCCAGCTGGTTGGCGGCGAATTAAACATTAAGCGGATATATTCTAACAGGTTAGTGTTTGATGAACACGGATGCTTACAACCTTACGGGGTAGAAGTCGTAAACCCTCTGAAGAAGGATGTCGTGCTCGAAGCCCTCTCCCTAGAATTGGGCATACCCTTAAGCAGGTTTATGTACGTGGGTGATACTTTATGGGATTTATGTGCTTTTAAAAAGGTTGGCTACCCAGTAGTAATTAACTGCAATCAATGTATAGACGTTCTCAGCGAGTGGGGGAAGAACTTCATAGTTGTGGACGAACTGGATGAGTTAATGGCATTCCTTGATGACCTCATTTAAAATGAGGTCAACCGCCTAATAACCTACTAATGTTATTGTTTAATAACTTTAGGTAACCGTCTATGAAAGCCCTAACAGCCTCATAGGAGCCCTTATCCCTCAACACTTCCACGAAGCTCCTACACACATCCACTTCCGGCCTGCCGAGCATTTTAACGTGTATTTCTGAGCTGCATTCTCTTAACAAATCTTCTTCAGCCTTCTTAGCTTCTAAGGGTTGGTTAGTCCAATACGCTAGTTCAGCCACGTAGGCGAGCACCACCAAACTAAGTAACGGCCTTAAATCCTCAAACGTTAGTAACGTCTTAACGAATTCGTCAATAGATCGCACCATGTTGAAGGCCAACTCCTTAACACACCTCTTCACCCCTTGTACACTCCTCAACTCTGCATTGCGGCTTAGTTCGTCTACGTAATGTTTAATGTTTATTCCATACGTGTTTAAGTTTTCAGAGACTATATACAGTTCTCCAATCAATTGAGGGGTTATAATCCACCTGCCGACGATGTCCTCATGGAACGACTTGACGACGCTGACTAGCGCTTGAAACGCTCTCGCGGCATTAATCAGTAAGTCCTTAATAACGGCTGAGAACCACGCGTATCGAACCCTTAGTTCCACCACTCTACCTATCTCTTTAACTAAGGGTGATGAAGGCCCCGACGTACTGATGAACACTCTTTTCGTGGGTGTTTCAACGACTAATGTGTCATCTTCTTGATACACCCTCATAACATCTGAAACTCTTACCTCATACATTACGTCCCTATGAACGCTCTGAATTAGGATTTTACCGCTAACTAAGGATACGTCACATATGAATACTTCACCCTCTAATGTACATCTGGTCAACGCCGTAGTCCCTACCCCTTAACCTTCTTTAAGACGTTTCCCTCCACCACAACATCATTCCTAATAGCCGTGTAAACGTTGATGAACCATTTCAAGGCTTCCTTAGACAGCGGGATATCGTCCAGCGACAAGCTACCGTACTTCAACCTCTCATCGAAGTATTTAATGAAGAGTTGTAAGTAATTGGTATAACGTAGAGTTTTATCGAAGATTTCCAGGTAAAATAAATGCTCGTATAGTAGCCCCAACCACTTAGAAGACATCCAATCAATTAAGTCGTAGCAGGTGGGGAGATTTCGGAAGACCGTAAAATCTTTCGAAGATTTACTCATCACTGAAGGAGACACAGGTGTTAGAATCCTATAATCCAACCCCAGGTTATCTGCAACACTAATGAGGAGTTTTTCCTTGATGTTCAGCTCCTGTAATATTAAATCTGACAGCCTGATTAGGCAGTCTCCTAAAGCACTGCATCTAATCTTCATATCATTAAGGTGCTTAAACGTTAGGATTCCTCCTTGCGGGAATGACCCTAAGTTTGTGGAGACCTCCTTAAGCAGCTCAAGTAACTCCCCCCGCACCTTATGCGTGAACTCCTCGATGACCCCACCTATGGAGTCCTTCAAGCGTGTTGCCCTCTCAACAATGGCAGAGGCTTTTGAGGTGACCTCATGGCTGCTCAAGAGGTTTTCTAGGACATCAGCATACGCTTTGGTGATGTCTAAGAGTAGTATATTTTCAGGGCATTGCATCGAGGTATCAACGCTTACCCTAACTGCTAATACCTCAGCAATTATCCGAGCTAGGTCGTTCAGGGTCTTGATATAAGACTCACATATTATTTTCAATGCCTTCCTCAATCCCACACCAACACTTGGGATGTCCTCAAAACGTTTGATGCTTTCCAATAATTTAACCAAATCATCTAGCTCCGCGTTCCTAAGACCGCTGATGCTAACCCATTTATCGTACGATTCCCTCACCTCCTTAACGATTGATTGATATGCATCGACCACCTGATGCCTAGTATCAACTAACTCTTTGCCCACCTTTTCCAGTAGGGCTGCATAGCCCTTAACCCAGTTTAATGAGGGAGTCGGCTTCCCCACCCGCTCTTCAACATGATCCAGCTCCCTTTCCAATTCTCTCAGCTTGTCTTGAAATGCGCTGACCTTAACCCCGAGAAGGGGGTCCACAATTAACTCGTTTAAGACTGAACTGCAAGCGTTTAATTCGTCCCTAAGGCTGTGGATGTTTCTAACTAAGTCATCACTGAGACGTACCAGTTCTCTATTAAGATTCCATGAACAACTCAACATGGAAACAAAAAATGACGGGATTGACGCGTAAATTACTGATAGGTACGATTCCACAGGTTTGGCCACCGTGACCAGGCCCGTAATTACGTGAATGAGGGTTAACACAGCTAACGACATACCGTACGAAACAGAGGAGTAAGGCAGGAGGTGTCTGGGCTCGGTCATCTCAGGTAGATAATGCCTTAAGAACTTATGGTACACCGTATTGAAGATCACGTAGACGAGGCAAGCTATGAGCATGGTGATAAGTAAGTTCAGCTCACCCCCACTAACGTACAAGACGTTAGATAGTTTCATGTGAGGAACTGCGGATACATCAGATACTGACACTGGGATAAGCAGGTACGGGAGGTACACTAGTAGGGCAATGCCTGCAAATCTCAGACCATCAGTAGCAGTTTTAAGGAGTAAGATGTGAGGGGTCATCAAAGCGAACGGCAGGAGTCCTCCGAAATCTAAGAACGCTGAAGGTAAAGAAATTATTATCAGCACTTGAGCTAAGGAAATTCCGAGATCGCTCCGAAGGGCTAAGATACTTGCGGCCAGGCCGGAAACTATGGGTGTTATGAACATCATGTAAGGTCCTAGTGCCGACTTGAAGACGAGGTTGGGAGCTGTCCCGTATGCATATATGAAAACTAACGCCAAGAACAAATACGTCGCAGCTAACCCTTTTCTGATGTCTTTGTAGATTATGACTGAGGTGATGGCCAACGACGCCGCGTAGAGTGCGGAGAACGTGACAAAGGTAATAACGCCCTTACTAAGCCCTACTAGATACGTGAGTATGTTGAATGAGATGATGCATAAAACCAGTGCTGATAGTTCGTAGTACCTCATCACTGACCCGTAACCTTAGCTAAGTCTTCCAAGGAGATCTGCAATTTCCGCTCCCTAACTAGCTCGTAAGATTTAGCTATAAACTTTCGTAATGTGAGAATTAAGTTGTTGCAGGGTTCAACGGTTAATACCGTAAGTAGGTCGCTCTTGGACGGAATGCTAATCAGAATTAATTCCCTCACATTTAACCTGTTTTTAAGGTAGTTGATCTGGGAGCTCAAATCCTTTAAGTTATGAGCGACTGCTATTAAGGCGGAGTCTATGGAGTTTGTATAGTCATGCATTAAATGGTGCGAGAACATGACGATGTTTGCAAGACTACCGAAGACCTCCAAATCGGCTTTTGGGAAGCAAGTGATGATGCCTAGCCTCCCGTGCTCGCTCAGGTACTTCTCAATATCGGAAGAAATCTTAAGTATGTTAACCACGCATGCTGAAAACGTTTCCTCACCACCAACAAGTTTTAAGTAACTTATCAAGTCTTCGTGAATTAGAAGCATTAAGTCGGCTATCCCCTCCTTCGTTGCGAGTGCTAGGTATGTCAATAGGTTAATAAAGTCATTATCGGATGGATTGGAAGGCACCCTCAACACAGTAATGGTCCTCGAGCTAACGTTGACTTTCTTCACCTCCCTCATCAGTTCATATGAGAGCAGTAGGTTGTGAGGGTTTGCGTCTATAAATGCGAGTGTCTCTAAGACATCACTGGTCACACATAACCTCATGTTCGAAATGGGGTCGTAAGACTGGTCTCCAAGCCTTGAGAACCAGTAACCACCTTCAAGGGCAGGCTGGGTTGCGGAGCTGTTGGCGGGTAGGTATACCGTGCTATCACTCCCTAGTAGCGACCTTAAAACGTTAAGGTCGTCCCTAGCTGATGCAAGCACTAACCTGGAGTAGGTTTTGAAGTCCACAGAGTCTATGAGCCTGATCAGCCTATCTAGGTAATAGCTCATAAGTTAGCACCATGGTTTCATATGATTTTGATGTACTGGCGGTCATGACTAGCACCTAGGTATATAAGTATCAAGTCCCCAACAATTTTGTCTAGGTGACTAATTAACTTTATTAGTTGCCTTATATACCATAAGCTGATGATGAGGGAGGTGATCTTAGATAGGTGAAGAGTGGTGTTCTCGTCTGACCTCCTAAACCAACTCACCAAACTCTATGGCAAACTTTCTGAGGGTCCGTGCGTGCGAGCTGCTGAGGTCCCCGAATCCATACTAGAGTTTCTGATGGGTAATGACTTAGTTTATGTTGGGCTGAGCGACGAGCTGTGCATTAAGTCCGCGGTTAAGTTAGCGTTGGAACTCCTTAAATTAGGCTCAGATGCTGAGACGGTATCCAAACCACTTAACTGGAAGGACTTCGAAGAACTAATTAACGAATACCTGGGCCTAAGAGGCTACTACGTAATTAGAGGACTGCGCTTCGGCCGTAGGAGATATGAGGTAGACGTCATCGGTATTGACGAAGTCTCCAAGGTTGCATTTATCATAGATTGCAAGCACTGGAGCCCGGGGTACAGCAAGAGAGGGAGGTTGGCCCACATAGCTAAAGAACACAGATCTAAAGTTGAGGTGCTTTCCACTGAATGCGATTCCGTCATCGGCAAGTGCTGGGCACTGAGTAGGGCTAAGGTCTTAATCCCGGTCATCGTGACGTTGACTGACGTCGTGCGTGGTTATGTAGGTGGTTCGTTTATAGTGCCCGTACTCCGGTTCAACGATTTCATATGTAACGCACAGTTCTACGTAGATTCCATGGTGAGCAGGTCTGACGTAATAATAAACAAATGCTACCGTGAAGCTTAAACCATGACAGCATTCGATTGGACCACCTAAAAATGATGCAGGATCGTCAGGTCCTCACGGTGGTCGTTGACGTGTTAGGTCCCGTAGATACGGGTTCACTAATTGTGGTGTTCTCGCTGACCGGAATCTGTGGACTCGCAATCTGTGTTTGGGTGTTGGCTGTCATCTCAGTTCCAACTTTCTTCTCCTCTAACGTACCGGCAATTGCAAGGGCTACCGTTATGATCATCAAAACCGCAAGCAGTAATATGCCTCCAACAGGTTTTTGTTGCCGTGTTTTAGACATACCACGTACCTAGAGACTAGTGGTTCTTACCTTAATAACTATAATCCTTAATAACACTATAATGATTTAACAAGTTTAACCATAACCTATAATTGTGACATAGTAATTAGATTGGAGGTGTGCATGACGTGGTCTTAGAAACGTTGCTCATCGTGTTGGTCGTTGAGTTACTGCTCTATTTAATGTTCACCTATTGGAAAGGTTTCTCAGCAAAGCTTAAAGATAAGGGTTTACACATAAGCGCGTTCACAGTGATGTTGGACATAAAGAAGGCTATGGAACCTAAAAGCTGGAGATCCAGCGCGGTCAGCAAGGCAATAGGTTTTATTGGAGTTATTAACGTAGCAGTGCTCATAGTGTTGTTCTACTGGATGGTGATTCCATCAATTTTTGAATTCGTGAAGGCCTTAATGGGGACCCAGAGGGTTGTTTCCGCACCATTCGTACCCGTAGTTCCAGGTATTACCATTAAGGGGAGCAACATAATCTGCTTCATGATAGGTGTAGGTGTTGCTGTGATCACGCATGAATTACTTCATGCCATAACCGCGTTGAGGGAGGGGATTAAGGTGGAATCATGGGGTTTGGGGGTGTTCTTGATATTTCCCTTCGCTTATGTTAGGATAGATGACGAAGGATTTAATAAATCATCGCTTAGCAGTAAGGTTAAGGTGTTATCGGCCGGGGTTCTGTCGAACACCGCATTCGCCCTGATGCTATTAATCGCCTTAAATGCCGGGGCTTCAGCGCTCGAGCAGTATTCGGTGGTAGTCATATATGAGTTGGATAGGAGCTTAGGTCCTGAAGCACCTGCCTTGATTGCTGGTATACCGACCCCTTCAGTAATTAACAGTATTAATGGGACCGAGATCAAAAGCTTAGCGGATTTGAGGAATTACCTCCTATCAATCAGTGATAAGTCAACCTCACTGATATTGAATATTTCCAGGTTTAATGCCTTAGTCGATGATGTATTCGTTAGGGGGTTGCAGGAGCCTGAGCTAATCGTGGTTAACAAACCTTCAAATATGTCTAGGTTGGGGATATTGGTTATTGAAGCTCTCTCACCCTCCACTCCTGCATATCTGTACTACTTGAACAGGATCTTCTACTGGACATACGTGGTTAACATCAGTTTAGCAATATTCAACGCCGCACCCCTTGTAATAACTGATGGGGGGAGGATACTGCAAGAGGTGTTCAGGAAATATGGTATGGTTAAGGTAGGCAATATCCTTCAATGGGGCACGGTAGCGGTGACGGCTGTCCTCCTGGTGGCTGGGTTTATACGCTTTATATGAGTGCTGCGGTACGTCCACACGATTGGTGATGTTAGGTGTTGTAGTATTAAATCCATGATTGCTTAAATATCCAGTTTAACCACATTAAAGAGATGTGGGAATGTTTACGCCTGGCAGGGTGACTACCCAATGGTTAAGGTGTTGGGGATTAACGGATCGCCGAGGTCTTATGGGAACTCCATTCAAGCCCTGCAACTGGCGTTACGGGCAGCAGAGCTAGAAGGGTCTGAAGTTGAGGTGTTAAACCTCTATGAATACGACATTAAGCCATGCATGGGCTGCGTTAGTGATGACATCATGGCCTGCACCTACCCGTGCCCGATAAAGGATGACATGACGAAAATATACCTCAAAACCATTGAAGCGGATGGGATTATTATCTCATCACCCATTTACTGGTTCGGCGTCAGTGGGCATCTCAAAAACCTAATTGATAGGTTAACGGTCCTAGAGAATATGATATACGTTGATGGGAGGAGTTGGCTTGAGGGTAAGGTGGTTGGATTTATAGCCCTTGGAAATGATGAAGGGGCTGCGGCCGTGATATCCAACTTAATGATAGTGGCGAACAGTTTCGGAATGGTGATACCGCCATGGGCGCTGGCCTACTACGTCGGTGAGGGAAATGCTTTGGAGGATCCCAAACTATTGCTTGACGCGGCTAATGTGGGGAGGGCTGTGACCATAATGGCTCAAGTGCTTAAAGGCTTGAGGACCCCTCCTAAGGTGTGGTATAGGGTTGATGACTCCTACGTGGAATTCATTAAGGGTGTGGCGAACGAAATAATTAAGGAGGTCAACGACAGGATCAACTTATCTGACAACTTATAGACTCCACGGTGTAAGCATCATTTAGACCTTCTAAACCGGCTGACGGTCTTTTGGATCCTAATCATCTTCTCAAACACTAGGATCCGTGAGGTCAGTAGCACTAAGACGACTGAGAAGGTTAGGGAGGCCAGCAACCAGAGGGGCACTAAAGGATCGGGCTTTGAAAGCATGAGCTCTTTTGACATAGCCATGGGCTGCGTGAAGGGTATTGTGTAAAGCATTAACTTGATCGTAGGATTCAATTTGCTGATGTCTGTAAACATCACATAATAGCTTGGGATGATGACAAACATTGAAAGAGAGCCTGACAACGTTGTAGCTATTCTAACATCACTGCTTAAAACCCCTATTGTGACTCCAAGTGTGGCCATCGCGAAGGACGCTAACATCAAGCTAATTGCTAGGTAAGCCATCGATTCAGGCTGGATGTAATGCAGTGATGGGGTGAAGCCTTCAACGCTACCTATGGCTGATGACATACCTACCGCGAAAATGTAGAAGTAAAGTATGAATCCAACTATGTTTAACGTGGAGCCTACTAAAGCTACGGTGAATGAACCTAAGAGCTTACCTAGGAGTATCTTAAACCTCGAGATGGGTAGGGTTAGTAGCACTTCAAGGGTTTTTTCTTCGTTCTCTATCGCAGTGGATGTAGAAGCCATCTGGAGGACCCCAATGGTTATTACCATGAACGCGAGAGGGAGTGTGAATGAAGTTATGCTCAACTGGGTGAGGACGGCGGGGCTGCTTGGCAACGTTTGATTACGTGTGACTATGTACGTCAACGTGACGATGTTTGTCGGGGATTTTATTAGTTGTAGCGACACGTTTACACCGTAATTTTCGAGGATGTATTTTCCTAGCAGGTCATTAATTGCTGATGCAACAATTGATGACTTGAGCGATGGTATGAATGCGGCGGATTTGACAATATCTATTGCGGTTATGTTAGGCCTCATATTTCGATTTATTGATTCGGTGAAGCCCTCATCGATGAGTATGACAACGTCGCAGTTGAGGTTAGATGCCAATGCAGTTAACTCCTCAACATCTGAAGTACTCGCAACTTCCACCCTAGATGCTATTGCCTTGGTCTTCAAATCATTTATGAGGTGGGCTGTTAGCTCAGTGCGGTCTAGGTCGCTTACCAGTATGTTAATAGGAGATGTGATATCGCTCACTGATTCCTTCACGCCTGATGAAATTACAAGACCCATCAAAGGTAGGATAAGGGCCGAAATGATGAACGGTATCCATATGCGGGGGTCTCTCACTAAGTCTTTGACTTCCTTCTTAATTAACTCCTCCAACATTCGAGCCGCCCACCAACTTAATGAAAAGTTCCTCAAGGTTTCTAACGCCGTAGTTGCTAATCAACTCGTTCATGAAGCCCACGGCAAGTAACCTACCCTCCGACAGCAAGCCAACCTTATGACATAGCCCCTCCACCTCGAGCATGTTGTGACTGGAGATTAACACGGTGGTTCCGTAAGTCTTCACGAAATCTTTTACCAGCTCCCTAATGCTGTGTGAGTAAACGACGTCCAAACCCGCGGTTGGTTCGTCCAGTATAGCGATCTTAGGTTTGACCATTAAAGCCCTCGCCATCTGAACCCTTCTCTTCATACCCTTACTGTAGGTCTTCATTTTATCGTGGATTTTATCGTCCAAACCTGATAACTTTATGCCTAGCTCCAAGCATTCTTCATAATCGTATGGGGATTTGTAGTAAGCCTTAGCCACGAGCTTCAGATATTCGTAAGCGGTTATGTTCTTATACACGCCAGCATCTTCCGGTAAGTATGAAATGAGTTTCCTAACAACGTTCGAGTCCTTAACAACGTCGTGACCGTACACGCTCACCGTCCCTGATGTAGGGACTAATAACGTGGCCAGAATCCTGAAAGCTGTGGTCTTCCCGGCGCCATTAGGACCTATGAGTCCGAAGATCTCACCCTCATCAACGTTAAAGGATATACCCTTCAATGCAGTGAAGCTTCCATAATTCTTCACCAGGTCCTTAACCTCCACAGCTTGCATCTACTTCGCCGCACCTAACACAATGGGCACTTAATTGTTTTTAAGTTTTAAGAAAAGAATAAGGAAATATTTACCGTATTCTCAGTACTTCATACGGGATTTAACATGCCCGGCATTAAGCCTAAAGTCTACGTAATGCCCATAGGTTCGACCGCATCACCTGATGTATCAAGCGATTATGAAGGTATGTTAAACTCGCTTAAGAAACTGGATGCGGAACTCGTCTTCGGCTCACCGTTAAACGATGAGGTCAGCATCCTCCACAGGGTCGATGAGGTTAAGAAGTTAGATCTCGACGCCGCGGTGGTTCTATCACTTCATGGATTTACAGGGCATTTGCAGGCATTGTTCGTAGAGGCCTTAGGGTTACCGGCGGTTATTTGGACGTTACCTGTTAGGTATTCCCTGCCCACGGCAGCGAGCGCGGTTGGTTACCTTAGGGAGAGAGGGTTTAAGGTGAGGCTAGTTCACGGCCCACCCACAGATGCAGGAGTTATTAGAAGTATTGAGCAGTTCGTTAAGGTCGCTTCAACGGTTAGTAGATTGGCTAAGATTAGGATAGGTGTCATAGGCGGCATTATACCCCCTATGGTTGCGTCCCATTACGATAGAACAATACTTAAGAGCAGGTTCGGAGTGGAGGTTGTCCACATACCTCTAGGCGATGTTATGAGGAGCTACAACTCAATCACCGATGAAGAAATAAGCGACAAATTCAAGGAATTAAGTTCCAAGTTCTCGGTCGAAGCCCCTGAAGATGACGTTAGGAAGGCGTTAAAACTGTACTTAGCTATTAAGAAGCTGCAGAAAACGCTGAAGCTAGATGCTGTAGCCCTAGAGTGTTATACCGAACTATTCCAGATGTTCAACGTTAATCCATGCATAGGGTATGTCGACGATGAAATCATAGGGTGCGAGGGTGAGATATTGAACGTAGTAGGATTACTGATAGCTAAGTGGTTGTCCGGTAAGGAGGCCCTTATCTCCGATCCCTTCTCCGTCAGCAATGACGGCGTGCTAACGTTCATGCATTGCGCAGCTCCCGCATCCGTAGCGGATTCACCGTCTAAGGTTCACGTGGTGCTGAGCGAGCCGCCATCGATAATTAAAACTAGGATCCCTGTAGTCCACTGCAGGCCTGAAATACCTTTAACCGAAGTGACGATATTCAGGATATACGGTGGGTTGATCGATAAGATCCACATCACGCGTGGTAACGTGGTCAGCTACGATATAGGTAAGGCGTTGCAGATAAATGTTAAGATAGATAACCCGTCGGGGTTCGTGAAGGAGGTCGCAGGGAATCATTACGTGATAGCTTTCGGTAACATAAGTGAGGAAGTGAAGTTAATTAGCGAGTGGTTAGGGATTAAGTACATAGAAACTTAAGGTGATTAAGTCTCATGAGCTAACCCTGCTGATCTCCCCAACGTTCTCAACTTTTATGATCTTATCTGCTATGTTCATTACACTTTCGTCGTGTGTCACCACTATTACCTGCCTTAATGACTTGCTTAGCTCCTTGATGATTTCAAACACCTGCTTCCTCCTCTCCTCGTCCAAGTAGACCGTAGGTTCATCAAGTATTAACGTTGTGGGGGCCCTACCCATAATTAGTTCAGCGAGTGCTAATCGTAACGCAATCGAAATACCAACCCTCTCACCACCGCTTGCATTGCCTATCGGTAACTCACCGCCTAAGACCTTCACACGTATTTGGAAGTCGTCGCCGATTTCGATCGGCCTTAACCCAAGCTTAGTTAATATCCTATTAGCCCTCCTCTCCAACTCATCCCTCGCCAGCCTAGTCAGTTCCCTGGCTATCAAGCCGTTCTTACCTAGGTACCTCAAGCAGAATTCGTGAATCACGCTATACGCTTTGATTTGGGCTTCAATCTCCTTAATCCTTTTCTCGATTTCCTTTATCTCAGCATCTAAGACATTCATCCTACCATCAACTTCCTTCAGCAACGCTTCTAACGCCTTCTTATTGCCATCAACCTCAAGTAACTTCTTGCTTATGCTTTCTGACTCGGAATTAAGTTCCCTACTTACCTCGGCCAATCTCTTTCTTGCGGAGTCTAAGTCCTTTAAATCTCGAGGCACGCCTACATTAGGAACTAGCTTAGCAAATATCTGAGCCAACCTGTCTTGAATATATGCGGCGTCCAAACCCGCGATATCTGAGGGCTGCTCTCCCTTCAAGTTGTTTAGGAATTCTAACTCACCTCTATAGCTGACTAACTTGTTTTTAAGTGTGCTAAGGGACTCCACGCACTCGTTAAGTGATGGGGGACTCATGAAACTTTCAGCTAAGCCACTACATAGCTGGAATGCTTTATTATTTAACTGGTTCAACTTCTCCGCAGTTTTCTGAAGAGATTTTTCTACAACTTCGGCTTTACTTATCAACTTACCCAATTCTTCGGAAGCGGTTTGAGCGACAGCGATTTTCATCTTGCTCGCCGTATGCTCGTTACTTAACTCCTTGATTCTTTCATTCAGCTTGACGAGTTCTTGGGTTAGATGGCTCTTTATGACTGCTGGGTCGCTTATTAACGAACCACATATCGGGCATTCCCTCCTACTCTCGAGCTTTTCAACATAAACTGAGTACAGTTCTTTGAGCGCTTTAGCGTGGTTGATTGAACCTGCAAGTTCCTCACTCCTCGCTCTAAGCTGAGCTAGTAAGGTGCTTAACGATTCATAGCTGTCGACATTAACCCCTAGCTTACTTGAGGTGCCCTGCAGTAATGCCGTGATCCTACTCCTAATGGATGCTAGTTCACCAACTAAGTTCTCATGCTCCCTACGAGTTTGTAAGTAATCGTTGACATCCCATCCGTCCAGGATGGCGAGCTTAGATACTAAGTTCTCTAACTCCTTAACCCTCCGAACGATGATTAAGGGCTTCAGCTTGTCGAGCAGTTCTAAGCCCTCATTGGACAACCTTGCCTTCTCAGCTATGGTGTCGTACTTCTTCTTTAAATCCTCAATGACCTTCTCAGCTTCTAATATCTTACTCATCAACATGTTTTTCCTGGACTTAAGCTCTGACAACTCATTCTTCTTGCTGTTCAGTAGTACTTTCTCGCTTTCCAACCTACCTTCCAACCTATCCCTCTTGCTGGTGTACTTCTTAACCACCTCTAAGGACTTCTCCAAGTAGCTGAGGCCTAGAAGTGAGAGGATCCACTCCCTCCTCTCGGAGTCGCTCACATCCACTATCTTAGTTAGCTCGTCTTGGAGTGATATCACCGTACTCCTCACAATACTCCTTAAATCCTTAGCAGTAACGGCTGTCAGACCTAAAATTCTACCGAGTTCGTTGACGACGTTCGACACACCAACACTCTTAACCCTCCTACCCTCCCTATCTAAGAGGTATAGGGCGGCTTGTGCCGGTGAATCAATCCATATCTCCCTGAAGACGGAGTACTTAACCCCCCCAACGTCTAGTAAAACTTCGATTTCTCCCTTCCTCTTACCTCTCATCACTAAGAACTCCTTCTTACGTCCCCTGATGTCTATTGATGCGTCAGTGAATAACGCGGTGTAAATGGAATCTATAATGGATGATTTACCGGCGCCGTTCGGGCCCACTATAGCCACTATTCCATCCGGAAATGACACTTCGGAACTCTCATGGGATAATATGTTGGTGAGTCTTACGTGCCTGATAATCACTTAGCCCTCACCAACTTCTCCAGCCTACTAATGAGTTCTTGGTCGTTTGCTAGGGCGGTTATTAGGGTCTCAACGTATCCCTCATCATCGCAGCCTTTTATGATGTTTAAAACGTAGTCGGCTATTTTAGAGTCCTTTAATAAGTTATGGACTACTGTATCGAGAGTTGGTGCCGCGGTGGGTTCCTCGTAGTGGGGTTCCTCAAAATCTTCAGAGACTCCTGGGGTTTCCAATCTGTATGTAATTATCTTACCGCTATCCCTCAAATAACTTAAGTGTTCGATCATCGCCTTGGGGTTCGAGCTCAGCACGTCTTTCCCCATCACCTTAGCGTAGAGAATGGGGGGCTTAGCGAACTCGTCGTAATTTACCTTACTCAAAACCTTGAGTAATTCATTGTACGCGCTCGCGGTGACCACCAACCATCTCCTAAACTTGCTTAATTTAACCCAATGCACTACGGCATCTGTGGTGCTTAAGTCAATTAGGGCTACGAATCTTTCATCACCGCTTTCAAGGTAATCCAATGCCTCCGTGGACCCCGGATAAACTACCGGTGTCCCACCGTACTCAGTCTTATACCTGAGGTGGTAGTCACCCAAGGCAACGTAATTGTAGTCCCTACTCCCCAGTTCCGCTAATGAGAGATGGGCTCCCGGGATGTTTAACTCCTTAAGTAGGAGGTGAGCCATTAAAACCCTCCGAGCCGTCTCCGGTTTCCGGACCCCCCTAATTTGCACCTGCATGGTCTGCGGATCCGCGTATGGTATGGCGGTGATGCCTAGCTCGTTGCTGCGGAGCTTAAACACATGTGTTGCCGGCTCAGCAACGGCCAACACTTTAGCCAGACCTACCTCTTCCAGAACCCTTATAGGCGATAGAGCAGATGTCTTAGGCTGGTCATGCTGTCCGGCAATGACTAAAAACCCTATGCCGTTATCCCTTAACTTCTTCAAGGACTTAAACGCGTATAAGTATGTTTGGGGATTAGGTCGGGGGTCGTCGAAGAGGTCCCCGCAATGCAGTACGGCGTCCACCCTTTCCTTAACCGCTATCTCAATAACTTCATCGAAGACTTCGTAGAAGTCTAATTCCCTCTCCCTCAGCTTGCCGGGCTTGCTTGAACCTAAATGTGTGTCAGATACGTGGAGTAACTGCAACGCGGGTTACGCCTCCCATTCCTTAATCAATGACCTCCTCTCCAACGCCTTGCCTATGGATTCCCTACCTTCCCTCCAGATTTTCACGATTTCCGGGGTTACACCAGCTCTCTTACCTAGGTGTCTATCAACCCTGATATATGCGGGGTATTTACCAATCCATTCCCCCATCAATATTGCGTGTCCCGGCGGGAGTGTTGGCAAGATCTCAACATACTCATCACCTAATATGTCGGTTAGCTCCATAACGGTTGATTTATCATCCTTCTGAACCAGCTTTAGGAATGCGTAACTCTGAACCTGGGACACTACGTTGACATCCAACGCCCTAGGTCTTTGGCTAACTACCGCCAACATACCTCCGAACTTCCTCCCCTCCCTGATGAACCTCTGGAGGACGCCCTTAGATTTAGTATTGACCCCACTCCCAAGGAATATGTGTGCCTCCTCTACAACCAGTAACGTAGGTATGGGGGCGCGTTCGGTACCCCTACCCCCTTCTTTGAGGTACCATAGAAGGTCCTCCGCAACTACCTTAAGCATGAAGTCCTTGTCATCGTCCGTGAACGTGGACACGTCAATTACCACGATCTTGCCATTGCCTACCACTTCGCTGACTTTACGGGCCTCTAAGCTAATCCTATGCCACTCGAAGAAATCATCTATTTTATCCTCAACGTCCGCTAATGTTTTATCGCTGTCCCCGTCATGTCCGACATCCCTAAGGTACTTCTTGAGAACTTCCTTATACGCTTCCTTAGGGTCCTCCACTTGGGCGTTACTCGGACTCCCCTCTTTGAAGATCTCCTTCACCACTTGGGCGTAGGGCTTTCTATTCATCTTCACTCTCCCCAGTATTTCATCGTTCAACTTCCTTAACGCGTTCTTGAGAATCCTTCTTTGCCTGGTGGCAGCACCCTCAGGGATTATGAAGTTCGTGAGTAAGCTGACCGGTGTTTCCACGGGGTTTATCGCCGCATCGTAAACTACTACACTCACGTTGTCGGGGTCTTCACTAACTAGGTTGCCGTACTCGCCGTGGACATCAAATATGGCCACCGAACCACCTACTTGTGCAATCCTATCAGCTAGGACGGCTACGAGGTTACTCTTCCCCGAACCGGTTGTACCCGTAATTAGTAAGTGTTTAGCTAATGAGTTCACGTTAACACTTATTCTTAAGTTGTTGAAGCCGACTAAGGAGCCTACTTCAACACCTGCACCGGGTTCGCAGTCGTAAATAGTCTTCAGGTGTTTAAGTTCTGCTAGGTATACAGGAGTCTCAGGCGGGGGTGGGTATTCAGGGTTGTCAGCCCGTCCCCTACTTATGTCGGCTATGATGACGGCCTTCATATAGCTCTCGCTCTTTAAGCTCCTTAGTAATGACGTTGTCTCGTACATGGGGAGGTTTGGGGTGGTTAGCACCGGCACTACTGACCTGTATAGGCAGGAACCTATGATTCCAACTACCTCCCTATCAACTTCCTCTCCGAAGCTTGACCTGTCCCTTGCCTTAAACTTGATGTAGATGTAGGTACCTGGAGGGATGGGGGTTAACGCTTTAATATCAACTTCGGTCGGTTTCGAAACCTCACCAACTATACCTATGGGTTGGCTCATAAGAACTCACCCAGCAGCTCACGTCCAGTCGGTATTGACGAAAGACCTAACTTGTAGAGAACTGTTCTAAACTCGGTGTTGCTCAGTCTACACATGTTGTGCGCTACCTTGAGGGGGTCCGGATAACCGGTGTGTGAGTATGGATATATCTCGCTCACCAACTCAACTAATTCATCAATACCTACCTTACCCGGGATGGAGATCTGATACGGCTGCGTTGACGGGTTGAAACTCACGTAGGTGATCGTCACAGGGGTAAATGGGCTTAGGTCCACGTCTAACTCGGTTAGAGGCCGTGGCAGGTTATCGCGTTCTACGTGAACTGGTTGAAGTATGTAGGGGGTTTTGGGCAACCTCCCTAACCTCCTTAAAGCGTTGATTAACATTAAGTCATTAGTAACTGCTTTAACCTTCTTCGGCACGTCATGAGACAGAAGTATGTCTGTGTAGTAGTTCCTCATAAGGGTTTTAGATATGAATAAAGGTTTAGCAACACGCGTGACTTCTACGATGCCTGAGTAGATTTCATACCAGATATCTCTAATACTTTTATAGAAGGCTGGGTAAAAACCCTTAGGTATTTTCTTGTTGCTATAGCCCCACAAAAACGAAATGAGTGAGCCATCGAATAAGACGACTTCACCATCAGACAATAACTCAATCATTGACTTCACCTCCAAGGTTCGGGACGTAAGTTTTAAGATTCTCTCAACTAATTCGCTGGAGGCCCCACCACCGGGAGTCGGTGTGTGGTAACCTGCGAATGATTTAACGATTAATCTACTGTCCGGCGGGTCTTTTAGGGAAGCCCTTACCGCCACTGACTGTATCGCATACACTGTGGCGAACGATAGCTTCTTAACTACCCTGCTAGAGTCGCTGGCAGCTATGTGGGACGGCTCACTCGCAGGCCGTGATTTGATGGGGTACGCGTTCACATCACGTAAAAAATTACGTAAGACATCTACCGAGCTAACTTTACTGAGTAAGTCGCGCATAGCTGATGAGAGGTCGTTAATCAACAAATCATGTAGTGGAATCGTATACACCTAAATCTTAATGATGCGGCGTAAAATTTAAGGTTATAGAGACAGGCAGCCCTCACCTCGATGCGTGTGAGAGGTTGGGTCTACGACAAGTGACACCGAGTTACGGGGAGATTAGACCGCTGCCAACAGCAGTTTGAGATCGTGTGGGTGGAGGGGATGATGACGTTTAAATAATCAACAGCTAACGGGTTGTGGTGGAGCTGACTAATCGTCTCGGCAAACATACGCTATGACCTCCACCTCAACTTCAGCACCTCTCGGGAGGTTGGATACCTCAACTAAAGACCTTGCCGGGGGATTATCCGTGAAGTACTCTGAGTAGACATCATTGAATGCTTGGAACAGTTTGATGTCTTTAATGAATACGGTGACCTTCACAACGTCTTTAAGTGTGGCACCTCCAGCCTCTAAGATAGCCTTTATGTTCTCCAACACCCTCCTAACCTTAAGTTTAAAGTCACCTTCAATTAAGTTCCCCGTCTTCGGATCGATGGGTATTTGGCCTGAGGTGAAGAGTAGGCAGCCGGCTATAATTCCTTGGCTGTAGGGGCCTATCGGTTTCGGAGCTCCTTCGGTACTAACCGTTTTAGGCATAGGGTACCACCTCTCACACCTCAACACTAATAGCTAACACCAACTATTATTATTAGTTCGGATAAATACCTGAGGTGTTCCAGGTTGAAAATCCTCATAGTTTCAGACATACACGGGAACGCGGACGCTTTGAAATCTCTGCTGAATAGCGTTGGGGGATGGGACCAAGTCTGGGTTTTAGGTGATTTAGTTGATTATGGGCCTGAACCGCATGTAGTTGTGGAATTAGTTAAGGATCTGAGGCCAGACGTAATTATCATGGGAAATCACGACCATGCCGTAGCGTTCGGGACTGACTGTGGGTGCGCCCCCGAACTACATGAGTTAAGCGAGTACACCAGGCTCAATATATCGTTTAAGTTGTTGAGTAAGGACCAAATAGATTGGCTTAAATCCCTCCCAACAACCCGCAACATAACCGTAGACAATAGGGAGGTCTACATAGTCCACGGGTCCCCTAGGAACCCACTCTACGGGTATTTGAAACCATCACTGCCTGAGTCCGATACCTTACTAGCCCTCACCCCTCACACATACGCTATTAGACCCAAGCCTGTGGATGCGAACTTCGTCGTTGTTGGACACACCCACATACCTATGGACATTGAGGTTGGTGGTGTAAGGGTTTTAAATCCCGGAAGCGTCGGTCAGCCCAGAGACGGTGATTGGAGGGCCTCAGCAGCGATACTAGATTTAAGAAAAGGTGAGTTTAAGGTCCATAGAGCCGAATATGATGTTGGAGAGGTTGTCCGTAAGTTAAGGTCCTTAAGCCTTGACTCGAGGTACGTTACGTGGTTGGAGGGGATATTGATGAGTGGTAAGGTGGTGAAGAAGTCATTAACCTCCTGAACGTTCAATAGAGGTTAATACGTTAGCACGGTTAAACATCTCAGATGCGTCATGAGGCTAGTGGACTCATACACGTTCCTGGAAAAACTTTACGACCTCATCTACAGCTTACTTGAGTTCAGAGATAGGGTAAAGGATGAAGGGAAGGAGATTATTCCGTTGAGGGTCGGCACACCATTAATCAAGTATGGCTTCATCTCCATGCTTAAAGGAGGGGTTATAGTTGATGTAACTAATGTTGATCAGGCTAGCATTGCTGAGGATTCCGGCGCTGTGGGCGTTATGGTTTTAGACAAACTACCGTACGATGTCAGGATGGCTGGAGGTGTTGCTAGGACGGCTGATTTAAACGTTATCACGCAGGTCATGGATGCCATAACCATACCGGTGTCAGCTAAATGTAGGATAGGACATCTGTGGGAGGCCAAGCTACTTGAGGAAGTGGGTGTTGATTTAATAGATGAGAGTGAGGTCTTAACACCAGTTGATGAGAAGGTACATATAAATAAGTGGTTGTTTAAGACACCGTTCGTTAATGGGGCTAAGAATTTGCCTGAGGCGTTGAGGCGAATACTCGAAGGTGCGTCCATGATTAGGACTAAAGGTGAGCCGGGGACAGGGAATGTTGCTGAGGCAGTAACTCATATGAAGCTCGTGAATAGGGATATAGCCCTGTTGAGGGGTTATTACGCAGCCGGTGATGTGGAGTCAATATACCTGTACTCCAAGGAGAATAAAGTTCATTTTGAAATGGCATTACTAACTGCTAAGCTGGGGAGACTTCCCGTGGTGAACTTTGCGGCCGGCGGGATCGCCACCCCAGCAGATGCTGCGTTGATGATGTGGTTGGGGGCTGACGGAGTGTTTGTTGGTTCAGGTATTTTCAAGAGTAAGGACCCTGAGGCAAGGGCTAGGGCCATAGTACTGGCTACAGTCTTTTACGACGACCCTGAGGTAGTTGTTGAAGCTCAGAAGATGGTTTCTGAGAAATCTTCAATGTTAGGGCTCGATATCAGGAACCTCAAGCCGGAGCAGTTAATGCAGGTCAGGGGTGAGTGAGTTGGTTAGGGTTGGGATTCTAGTTCTTCAAGGGGATTTCCTAGAGCATGCGCAGATGTTGAACGAAATGGCTAATGTGGAGGTTACCTTGGTCAAGAATTCAAACGACCTCAAGAACGTTGACGCACTCATAATACCTGGGGGAGAGTCCACAACCGTAGGGTCCCTGATTAAATTCAAGGGCCTTGACGAAGAAATCATAAGATTTTCTAATGAGGGGAAGCCCATAATGGGTGTCTGCGCTGGTGCTATACTGCTAGCCAGTAAGGTCTTGGACAGAGTTGTGGGGGAGGTTAACCAGCACGTGCTGGGGCTCATGAACATAGCAGTTATTAGGAACATATTTGGGAGGCAGAAACACTCCTTCATCTCCAAAGTTCACGTCGAAGGTGTGGGTGATGTGGAAGGAGTGTTCATAAGGGCTCCCGGTATTATGGAGGCTTACGAGCCTGCCAGGATAATCGGCTACCTAGAACATCCTGTTGTGGGTAGGGTGGGTGCTGTAGCTGTACAGAAATCATTACTGGCCATAACCTTCCACCCCGAGATAAATTCCGAGAAGAAGTTATATGAGTACTTCCTATCCATGGTGAGGACTTGACCTTAGGCAATGACGGGGAATGATAACCTCCTCACATCCTGCTTAGTTTGTAGGAAGGAATTTAACGAGTTCCTCATGAGATGTCCAGCGTGTGGTGGGCCTTTAGAGATAGTGTTTCCAAGCCCCAAGTTCAGGGTGGACAGGAGTAAACCAAGCATTTGGAGGTATAAATCACTACTCCCCCCATTCAGCAAGGTCGTCACGTACGGTGAAGGCCTGACACCAGTAAGTAAGATTCATAACGTGTTGGTAAAGAACGAAAGAAGAAACCCCACAGGGACCTACTCGGATAGGGCGTCATCACTGATAGCTAGTTACGTAGCATCAACTAACGTTAGGAAGTTACGAATGAAATTCGTCGAAGACTTCACGTACTCCCTCTCCTATTACTTAAGCGGTCTCGCAGACATTGAGGTTGAAGTCCTCGGTGATGACGTTGACAGCGATGAGCTAAGCAGGCTAGTCGATCTAGGTGTTAGACTAACACCCGCCGGCGATGCTAATGATCCATCAAGGCTGGACTACCTAAACCCCCTAACCATCGAGGGTTTGAAGACCATAGTTTTTGAGGTCCACGAAAGGAATGTGAGGTGTGAGAACATAGTCATACCTGCGATAACAGGTTTACTGGCCTACTCCCTATGGAAGGGGGTTAGGGAGCTTAGGGATTCAGGTCTAGACGTATGCTACACTATAGTACCGGCAATCATTAAAGGCCAGCCAAGACCTAAGCTAATACCCAACGATGTGAGGGTTGTTGAGGTGGAATTTGAGAGAGTCCTCCATACGTTCACAAAGCTATGTAAGTCCGGTGTGAGGGTCAAACCTGTCTCAGCGTTAGCTTACGCCGCAGCAGAGGACTTAGAAAAATCTATAGCGATAATTACAGCTGGTTATAAACCAAGCGCTAGGAGGGACTGGGGCAAGATCAGGAAGGATATTATTAATCTGCTGGGTAGGGAAGGTAGTTTGACCGCGTATGAGATCTGGCAGGGACTTAAGAACTTCACTTTAAGGGGTGTTTACAAGGCCCTCAAGTCGTTGGAGGTCAGCGGTGTGTTATGTAGTGAGTTTGAGGTTAGAGGCTCTCGAAAAATTAAGCGTTATAGGTTATGTGGGAAGTAACTCGCAATATTCAGATCTTAATCCCTAACTGCGACAGTATTGATGCTGAGAAGAAGAGCGCCGACAACACCATGAATATTAATAAGAACGCGTACTCCCAAGGCTTAGGCCTCAATTCCTCGGGTAGCTTAAATGTGAGGTACATAACCGCAGGTACTACGAATATGCCGACGAAGTTCGCCGCATTGGCTGCTATTATAACTAGGATCAGCGGCTGCGTCTGGTAGAGGGCCCATATGGTGAAGGCCACGTATGTGGCAAGTATTGAGTAGTACAGCTTTCTGACATCGTTGCCGAAAGCTTTCCTCACCCTCTCTAAGCCCCATATCAGGTCGGTTAAGTTTCTCGGCACAGCATCCACGTAAGCACCTAGGGCGGAGCTGAATAACACCATAAAACCTATTAAACATATTAGGTAATAACCCCAAGCACCGACTATGGCCGCAAATTCGTTGGCTATATGTGCTGCAACACCCCATGGCGGCAGGGTCTGTCCTCTGGGGAGCAGGGAAGCGGCTATCAGAGACGGTAGGTACATGCCTAAGAGGGCTCCGGGGAAGAATATTAGCCATTGGTCATAACTAAGTAGCTTCATCCACGTCTTAAACCTCCTCACATTCTCATCATCTATCCTGAACACCTTACCTACGGGTGATAACATTACTTTCTTACCGCCTATCAGCGCCGGAATGTAACCGACCACGGCCCCCATACCGTAGCCCTTGTCCCTGTACCAGCTCATGAATACGAAGTTGAGACCCGCAGCTAGTGCGGTATAGGCCCACCAAGCAGTTATTAAACTCATATCAGCACCCGGGGGTATGTAGCCAAAATTGAACATGCCCCACAGAGCCTCGTAAACGACTTCGGCCTTCAAAGTAAGCGGTGCAACCACAAGCGCCAACGTGATGAGTATGAAGCCTGCGAAGAACCAGTTCACTATTTCTAAAGTCCTCTCAATCTTATACCCAAACAACACAGTAATCACGCATAAGGCTATTATGACCATCGTTAAGTACCTGACTAACCAGGCATCATTAGCTGTGGGCAGTCTGCCAAGGATTAGCGACCCCAACGCCGTGGCTCCCGAGCCAGCTATACCTGCTAGGCCCCAGGCACCCCAACTAATGATCACTGCCGCTAAGAACACGCTCCAGAACTTAGACCCTGGAGGCACTCTGCTGAGGTATACTATGGGTGATTCACCGCAGTACATCGAAATCCTAACCAAGCTCACGTTATATACAGTCTGGAGGAACGATGACACTAAAACTATCCAGGCCATGCCAAGCCCGTAGCTGACGGCGGTCGCAGGACCTAATAACCATTCACCACCACCTATTGCGACACCAACAGAGATAATGCTGGGGCCTAGGACTTTAAAGACTATTTCCTTAGCACCCAACCTGGATACTCCGAAGACCTCCTCGGGAGTGGGTAATCTATCGACGACTTCTGCCTCTTTAGTACCGAGTTTAGTATTGAACTCACGCGCCAACTAGTGCCTCTATAAACTGGGCCTCCCACTCCTTAAAAACCTTCAATGTCTTGGTAATTAAAAAAAGAGTTAGTGTTGTTAACGTAACCCTTCATAATATGAGGGCGGGCTGTGAACGTTTTAGTTCCCCGAGCGACGGTATATGTCCTATGTTGAGAAATTGTTGCTTGCGTGATTTGGGCTGGTCTCTGCTTAATCCCCATTAAACTGTCTTCGGCAACTCCACTTTTAATTCGTTGGCCACATCGGTCAGCAATTTCCAAGTGCTTAAGTCTATGGGTATACCGTTCTTAATCCTTTCCTCGTAATTCCTATCCTCGGGCTCCCCTGGAACCAGTACCTCCTCAAAACCCTGCGCTGGCGGGCAGGTCTTTATCAGGTTAACCAAAGTATCCATATCTTTCAGGTAATCGCTATAATCCCTAAGTACTGCGGGGTTTATTGCTAATGCGAAGAACCCTCCCTGAGTTGATGGGTGGTTGAAGACGAATTTACTCAAAGTACCTCCCGAGAGAACCGCTGAAAGTATCTCGACAACCATCGATATGCTGTATCCCTTATAAGTTCCGAATGGAAGGAGTATCCCTTCATAGGCCTCCTTGGGGTCCGTCGTCGGTTTTCCATCCTTAGTTAATGCTATTCCTTCAGGTATTCTCTCCCCCTTCAACGCGGCGAGCCTGATCTTAAAAGCAGCTATGGCACTGGTTGCCATATCGACCACCACGGGTTTACCCTTAGTAGGGAATGAGAGACTTATGGGGTTAGTTCCAAATATGGCTTGAGACCCTCCCCAAGGGGCTACGCGTGCTGGCGCGTTAACGGTAACCATACCTATCAAGTCATTTCTCGCTATCTTCAACGTGTAGTACGCAAGCATACCTACGTGCCCTAAGTTCCTGGCGCTGACGAAGGCCACACCACTTAATTTGGCCTTACTTATAACTATTTCGGTAGCCTTATTAGCGACGGGTATTCCTAGGTAGTTATCACCGTCAATTAAGGCGGTCGTCGGGGTTTCCTTAACTATCCTGATCTCGCCCTTACTTTTAACGTAGCCCTTCTTAATCCCCTCGCCATAGTATGGGATCCTGATGACTCCATGTGAGTCAACACCTCTTAAATTAGCTAAGACTAGGTGGTCAGCTATCAACAACGCATCATCTGGTGGAACTCCATACTTCATGAAGCAGGTGGCTGTAAACCTTCGTAAATCGTCGGGTAGAACCCTTACGTAATCGGTCATAATCCCACAAATAGTAACAGTTAAGTGAATTATTTAAGTTTAAGGGATGAAAGCTTATTTAATTCGTGTTGAGAATTAGAGGGTGGTTAAGTGGGTGTACATAAGGTAGACGTCGCTATTTTAAATGACGACTACTCAGGGTTCACGAAATTACTCTCATCTCACGGGCTTTCCGTGTTCCTGAGGGTGTACTCAGATACGGGTCTAGAGCACATAGTACTTGACGCAGGTCCGAGCAACAGCATATTAAAACATAATGCTACTGCTTTAGGTATTGATTTAAGTAACGTGAAGGCCGTTGTACTAAGTCATAGGCATTACGACCACACAGGTGGCCTCAAATACCTGGCGAAGACCTCGAAAAGTTCCGGCAGACGCTTAACTGTGATAGCGCATCCCTGGATCTTCAAACCATCCATAGTGTTGAGTGAGGGTAAACAGGAGTTCGATAAGGGCATGCCCTACAGTCGTGAGGAGCTTGCTAGACTCGATATCAATCTGGTACTGACCAAAAGTCCAATGCAGGTGGGGTCCTCAACATATTACCTAGGTGAGATTGGGAACTATTACGACCTATCAAGATATAAAAGAGATTTCTACACGGTGCTAGACGACGGTGAGTTAGTTCCGGATGAATTACCGGATGATACTGGAATAGCAATAAAGGTTGAAGGGCTGGGCTTAGTAGTCGTCAGCGGGTGCAGTCATAGCGGGATATCGAATGTGGTTAGAAGTGCTTCGGAGACTTATAAAGAGAACGTATATGCGGTTATAGGAGGCTTCCACATGCTCAAATACGATGAGAACGACATCGGCGAAGCGGTGGGTGTGTTAAAGGAATTAGGTGTCGAGAAGGTCTACACAGGACACTGCACCGGGTTCAAAGCCGAGAAGGTAATGAGTGAGGTGTTCAAGGACAATTACCATAAAATCCACTCAGGATTCAAGTTCACACTTGCGTCGAGAAAGTAATTATGTACCGAAGGTATATCGACCACACTTATTAACGGAGTCGACGGTCATTTGCTTGATATAAGTTTCGATATAAATACCGTACTAGGGCTTTCGGTACAGCTCTACGCGATTATGGATCCCATAGCCGCGCTCCCGCAGTTCATGAGGATTTTAGAGTCCTTAAGCGACAGCAAAGTGAGAAGCGTTATCAGTAGAACCTCCATAGCGGTGTTCATGTTACTCACAACCTTCACACTCTGCGGTAACTACATCCTAACTTTATTCGGGATAAGTATAACATCGTTGAAAATTGCCGGCGGCATTATATTGATGGCGGTCGCGTTGGATACTTTGATAACCGGTCATAAACCATCTGAGATCGAGGTAGGTGAGTACATAATAGTTCCACTAGCAACTCCCTTAATAGTTGGGCCGGGCACCATGACCCTGCTCATAGTGTCCACAGGGGTTTACGGAGTGGTGAGCACATTAGCTTCAGCGTACATAGCTTTCATAGGTGTTTACGCCACATTGAGGCTTTCATCACAGATAGTGAAGTTGGCTGGGCCGACCTTTGTAAACGGGCTGGGGAGGTTTATGTCTCTAATAATAGCGTCCTTTGCTGTTGAGATGTTGTTAGGTGGTATCAAGGAATTGCTCGCTATTTGATTCGACTTAAGCTTTAATAACACCTCAGCGATTTCAACCCATCCCATCCGGCAAGTTAATTCGATTCGGTGTGCTAAATGTTCATTCAACTATGTTTCCTCCTCACCACCCCGTTAACGATTTCATACATGTTATCCAACGCATCCTGCAGCTCAGGTACTATGTAGTGGGTGGCTAGCACAACGGTTGACCCGTATCGAGAAAGCTTTATCAGGTCCTCAATCAATAATGAGGTCTTATCAGCATCTATATGGCTTAACGGCTCATCAAGTAGTAGTGCCTTAGGTTTAACGGCTAATGCCCTGATAATCGAGACCAACTTGGCCTGGCCGGTGCTGAGTTTCTTAGCATCCCTTTCAACTATACTTGAAATTCCATACCTATCTATGAAGTACTCTAAAGCGTCACCGCTGTCAATACCCCTAAGCCTAAGCCCCAGTTCTAGGTTGGTTTTGACGCTGCCCCTGATCAGCAGTGCCCTCTCATGAACGTATACGATGTTCCTCCTAATTCGTAGCATGTCGTCTGCATTTAAACTCCAGTAATCTGAGTTATCGACCACTACAGTTCCTTTATTAGGTTTGTACATAAGTGATGCTATTTTAAGTAAGGTTGTTTTCCCCGAACCGTTGGGGCCGACGATTACTTGTAAGCCACTGCTCAACTTAAGACTTACGTCCCTTAGGACGTAATTCACCCTATCGTAGGTGTACCAGACGTTCCTCAACTCGATGTCCATCTCAGCTCACCTAGGAACTTTAAAGTGATTGACACGGCTAGGACGAGGGATATTAGAATTAGACCTAACGTCATAGCAACTTCGTACTCACCCATTGAGGTCATCAACGCTATAGCTGTAGTAAGCACTCTAGTGCTCCCAGCTATGTTACCGCCCACGATCAACGCAACACCTAACTCACCTATAGCCCTCGAGAAACCCATGAGGAAGGACGACGTCAGAGCAGGTATTAACTCCTTGAAGACTAACCAACTTATCTGCCTCTCGCTACCACCTAGGCTAATCACCAGCTCCTTCAAATCCTTCATAGCGGCCTCAACAGGTCTGGAGAGGGTTGATACTACTACGGGAAGAGCAACTAAGAACTCACCAATTATTATGGCGTAAGGCGTGTAGAGGAGGTTTAAAGTTCCTAAAGGTCCTCTGGGCGATATCAGCAAGTACACCATTAATGCTATGATTGTTGTAGGGACACCTATTAAAGCTTCGAAGAAACCCAATATCAGTAGCTTAGACCTCGACTCAACCGTCCTAAGAACTATTGAGAAACCGACTAAGAAGGCTATGAGCGATGCTGCACCGGAAACGTGTATCGACCTTATGAGTATTTCAATCACGTCCTCGTACATCAACGCCCACCCATCGCTAAGTAATTCCATGACGCGTTGATTAAATCCTCATACCCCTCAGCCGGATTTATTAAGTCTCTGAACCTCTCCTCAATCAACTTCTGACCCTCACCTTTGACGTACCCGGCAAAGTTATTCACGTCATTTAGGAATTTACTACATGAGTGGGCGTTGGAGGCGTAGATGGAGTAGACGTTCACTAAGTACTTAGCATCCTTCAACAACGCGACCGTATTCCTCAACTTACCGCTGTTAATCAATTTTAAGTATGTCCCAACATCGCTTAACGTGTAACCCCTAATGTCGTCAGCTATTATAAGTACCTGCTGCATGCCCTGACCAGTTTCTAAGTACCAACCCTTCCCCTTCGGGTTTAGGCCGCTTAGATTCCACAACCAGAGCTCGCGGATGTTGGTACCTGAGTTATCACCCCTGCTGACGAACCTGGCTGTACCTGACTCACCACTTATGTAAATCCTCGTAAAAGCTTCAACAGCGTCTGTAGCTCCTGATACGTTAGCAGGATCTTCCTTAGGGCCAACGATTACGAACGCGTTAAAACCTAGGAAGCCTAACCTACGTATAGTGCCTTCTTCCACGTATTTATGTTCTATGGATGGCGCATGGGTGAATGAGATGCATGCGGTGCCGTCGGAGAGGAGTCTGAGGGCTTCCCCTGAACCGACCACTATTACCTCGAATTTTGTTCTGGAGCCTGATCTCTCCATGAAGTCCTTCACCAACGCGTCAACCACTCCGATTTGGTACAAAGAAGTGGTTGTTGAAATCCTAATCACGTCCCTGCCTGACGTTATGTTGTTCACTGCAAGCAAGGAGATCATTATTAGAACAGTTAGTATTGTCAGGTGTTTCACACCGAACCCTATCAAAACCCATCCCTACTTATCCTGAGGTCTACCCCTTAAACCCCTCACGTTATGTACATGTACGTGCTCCCCTGGACGTATGTACTTGGTAGCTATTCCTATGATCTCGCCGTATTTGAGGATTGGCTCCCCTTCCATGATCTCTTTAATAGCTACTTTATGACCGAGGGGGATATCGTTAATTAATTTTATCTTTACTACATCATCGCCTGCGGGGACCTCGATTAACTCCCCCTCCCTTAGATTGGTTAATGCCACAGCCACGTTGTCCTTCGGGTTCAGAACTATTGCCTTCCTCAACGACCTCACCTAAATGAACTCTCAATGAAGTCTATATCCCTATCGCTTAACCTCCACCCGAGTACTCCTTTAAACTCATCTACCCTCTCAACCCTCTCCGTCTTAGGTATTGCCACCACGTAGGGCCTTGAGATCAGGAAGTTAAGGGCTACTTGAACAGCTGTTTTACCGTATTTAGACCCTATTCGCGTTAAGGTTTTGTCGTCAGCTACTTTACCGCCTTCGAGGGGTGTGTATGCCTGCACAGTAATCCCTTCACGGATGCACAGCGGTAGCAGATCCACTTCTATACGTCTGTCATAGATGCTGTACTTGACCTGATTAACCACTATTTCGTACTTACTAGTTGATTCCAAAGCCGTCATCAATTCATTAGTTTTGAAGTTCGAGACACCTATGTACCTACACAGTCCTTCCTCAGCCAACGATTCCAAAGACTTTATTTGCCTACTAATGGGGAGGTGTCCATGAGGCCAGTGAATGAGTATTAGGTCAACGGTCCTCAAACCTAACCTGCGCAGGCAGCCTCTCGCAGCTTTCACAGCCTCATCCTTACTTACAAAGCGTTCTGGCGGTAACTTAGTAGTTATGAAGACCTCTTCGCCGTAATCCTTTACGACCTTGCCGACAAGTTCCTCAGCTCTACCTGAGTCGTAAATCTCGGCGGTATCAATTAATTTGAGGCCGACATTTAAAGCATGTTTCAGAGCTCTCTCCGCGTTGGAGTAATTACGGATCCCCCACGTACCAATGCCAATAGCGGGTACTGATTCGTTGGTCTTACCGAGAGGTTTCCTGTCCGTGAAGTCTATGGGGAATGAAGGCATCTGGCAACCACTACAATATTAAAGTAATTGATATTTAATTAGTGTTAGCGGTTCCGGCATCAATAGAAACATATATTAACATATATTTTATTATATTGGTGGATGTGAGGGTATGGAAGTGAGGTCTGAGTTACGCACACTTCAAAAGGTTGGAAGTTCCCTAGCTATTTACATACCCAAAGAATGGTGTGAATCTAATAAACTTACGAAGGGTTCAAAGGTTACTTTAAGGTACACCGATAATTTCCTCTGTATCGACCTCGAAGAAGTAGGTAATAGGAAAAGCAAGGTTGTGACGTTCGACATTACCCCCTTACCTGAGGACGAGTTAAAGTACCTGATCGTGTCCCTTTACGTCATAGGTTACCATCGGGTAAAACTCGTTTCGCATAAGAAGATAAGCCTACCCTTGAGGAGGTTCATACTTTCGGTACTGCGTTATACGCCTAAATATAGCGTAGTTGAGGAAGGAGAGAACTACATGGTTATCGAGGAGATTGGAGGGGTTGAGGACATTCTAGAGGCATTGAAAAGAGAATTCAACTCTGTGACCACAGTATTTAAGTACACGATAGAGGCGTTCGAGGGCGACCATAAAACATTGAGCGACTACTACGAATCGATAAATGAGCTTGACGATGAAGTCGATAAAGCCCAGGTCGAAGTGGAGAGAGCTGCGTATAAGCTGATCGAAAGACCCCTCACAAGTATGGGGAAGGTCAGATACATTATTTCAGCAGCCGTCATCTCAACACTTCTTGAAAGATTATCAGACCATCTGGTGTTGCTGGTGAAAGAGGTCTCCGATGGGTTCGCCAACACTCAGAAAATTCTGACCTATCTTCAGGAATTTAACAACGTTTATAAAACGGTCTTGAAAGTAGTAGAGAAAATCACTGAAAACGGATACGATGCGAGCAACATCCAAAACACTTTAAGCTCCTTAATCCAGATCATTGAAAGGAAGCGAGCTGTCAGGGAGAGCATAAGCAAAGCGATTTATGGGAAAGGTTATGAAGTGATAACATATCACGTTATCAGGATCTACGGGATCATTGCAGACATAGCTGAAGTATTAGTCAACTTATTGATGAGTATTTACTCACCCAGGTGATTACAGTTCTGGTCTAGCATTTACTTCCATCCCTTCTTCATTTCATGGGACGACCTCCGCCGTGAACTGGTTAGGACGGCGCATCCATCCAGTACTTATCGAATCCACCCGCGTCCGTTCGTGCTTAGCTCCCCTACATCTCGGGCATAGGTCCGAGGCACCCCCAAGAGCAACCATCACCGCGGCAGTAAACAAATTTTACGGCATAAAACAGCTTCATAGCCACTCGACAGCCACTGTTGATTGAGTAGGGTCTGTGAAGGGACAAGGTTTCGAGATCTAAGATTCCTAGGAATGGGGCTGGGCGGGGTGATTGAGGATGTTGATATATTTAAAATATTTTTGTAAATTTTTCCATATGTTGAATATATATAACTATATATAAGCTTAAATACCATACTGATAAAAATATTATTGGGTGGTGGAATGGCTATGAAGTGGGCAATTGGAGTGGTAGTGGCGTCTGAAATAGTGGCTGCGATATCTCTTATCTTGCTAGGCCTCGTTAACTAAGATATTTTTTACATACCTTTTAAAGGGGCAGCCATTAAGGAACTAGGGCCCTGGTCGTTCATCGTGCTTCTTAAAGTTTGTTTCACAGTCTATGTGATAACCCGACCAGGTCTCTAAGACTTTTCACCCCCACTTCAATCATATACTCCTTAATGGATTTGACTATGTCCTTAATTATTGTGGGTGGGTTGTTGATTAGTGCTGATACGATTTGAACTGCTTTAGCACCCGCTAATATGAGCTCTAAGGCCGTCTCATGGTTGAAGACCCCTCCAACACCGACAATATCACACCTAAATTCCTTGAACACCTCGAAAACCGCTCTGACAGCCACGGGGTGGAGTGCTTGTCCTGAAAGGCCCCCGATGCTCGCCGTAAGTATGGGCCTCCCTGAATATACGTCTATCTTCATACCCCTTAAGGTGTTGGTGAGGACTAAGGCGCTTGCACCTCCTTCCAAGCACTTACCCGAAACCTCGACCACGTTGTCCCAGGGCCCCAGTTTAACCCAAGTAGGGATCTTAATGACTGAGCTCACAGACCTTACAACCTCGTAAGTTGTCAGTGGATCCCTACCTAGCTCAGCCCCCAAGCCTTTAACGTGCGGGCAGCTGAGATTTAACTCCACGGAAAATCCCCCAGCCTCCTCAGCAATGATTGCTAGTTCCGAGAACTCCTCAACACTGCTGCCCGCTATGCTGACTATGACTGGTGTGCTATGCTTAAAACCTGCGTCAACTAACTCCTTGGCCTTATCGATGCCTGGGTTAGACAGTCCGACCGCGTTTAGATAGGAGTTACAGCCCAACTCGACGATTATAGGTGGCAGGTAACCCTCCCGCGCCTTCTTAGTCAGCGTCTTAGTCACTACGGCTGCCGGCTCGCCTTCCCTAATTAACCTCTCAATCAGTTCGGGCTTATCACCCAGGAAGCCCGAACCAACCATGACCGGGTGTTTGAGCCTTAAACCACCCACTGAGGTCTCAACTATGACATCCCCTACCGACGACCATCACCTCCGGCCTACTAATAACCTCACCGGAGTCGTAGACCACCTCACCACCGACCACCGTCTTAACCACCTCCCCCCTGTACTTAAATCCATCCAATCCAGATTTAGATGCCTTAGTGAACCTCACCCCGGCAATCCCTTCCTTACTCAAATCAACTACGGTGAAAGACGCCCTACGACCCGCATCAATGTTTCCGAGGAAGTTCTCAATGCCTAAGATCTTGGCAGGCCCCCTACATAGATACTTAATCATTAGCTGGTACGGTATGAGGCCCTTAGTGAATAAGGTTAGCATGATCCTACTGGTAACCTCAATTCCTGCAAAACCGGAAGGACATAGACGCCAATCACTCGTCTTCTCCTCATACGCGTGAGGGGCGTGATCGCTTACCACGGCGTCGTAAAGACCCTCGATGAGGTTCTTCGCTATTAAGGACTTACTGATTAGGTCGTTGATCGGTGGGTTAACCTTCCTCCAGCAATCTCCAACGTCCTCACTGCTTAACATGAAGTAATAAGGTGTGGTGTCGACCGTGAACCCCAATGACTTACATCTCGTAGGGGTTGATGGATGCACTGAATGGGTGATGTGCAACTCAGCCCTCCCTTTCATACCTTGTAAGAGATCTATGACACTTAATTCGTTCCATGAAGGCATGTCTAAGTATCTGAGGCATATCTCACGTGTAGAGCCGCGTAACGCGTACTCAGGTAACTCGGCATGAACCACCACCAAACCATCGTATATATGGAGTATGTAGTTAATTACGTCCAACCTGTCATTAAGGTCTTCAGGGTAAATCTTAAACCCCATGAAGAGGTGTTGATTCTTAATTAACTCGTCAACAACCCCGAGATTGTCGGGGATGCCGCAGTAGGTGGCGTAGTCCACATATGACTTACTCCTCGCTAGTTCAGCCCTCTTAGCTAGGAGCTCAACATCACGTATGTAGGGGTTGGTGTTAGGCATATCCGCAACTAAGACATACCCTGATGAAACAGCTGCTCGTGTCCCGCTCTCCATAGTCTCCTTATAGCCGTAGTTGTAGTCCCTCATATGGACGTGGAGGTCTATGAAGCCCGGAAACGTAATCAACCCGTCCTCAGTTAAGTCAATAACCTCACACCCACTGGTACTTAGCTCCTTTCCCAAGGAAACCTTTCTTATAAAGCCCGACCCATCCACATATACGGTTAGTTCGGAGGGGGAGCCCCCAACAAAAGTCCTTATGTAGAACACCTTGCACGGATCTTTCAACCGATTGAACACCCAAAGTAAAGCGTACATGTCAAACTAATAAATCCGTTACCGTGGCCCGTCATGAAATCAGTCGCCTATATGAAACCACGTCAACTAAGGTACCATCCCTACATACTACGAAGTCCTTCAACGCGCATGAACCGCAGAACCCGATCCCGCACTTCATTAAAGACTCCGTCAACAAGTAACCCCTAACGTGATCAGGTATGAGGACCGCCGCTTGGTCCAGTACTGCCTTAGGACCTGAGACAATGCAGTAGTCGTACTTCGCACCACTCCTTAACTCCTTCCTTAAAAGGTCGATCACTGTGCCACCACCCGTTAAGTCCTCACTAATTAGCTCAACGTCCAGATACTTGATCAACTCATCAACAACTGGGAGCTCATCTTTGCTCGCGAACCCTGCAAGGAGTTTGGAGCCCGTTAAAAGCTTACTATATGATTTAATAATGTACGATATTGGGGCGATACCTATTCCCCCAGCCACCAGCAGACCCCTCCCGCAGACCATGTCCTCGGTGATCCCCTTACCTAAGGGGCCCCTAACACCTAAGTAGCTGCCGAGGGGTAACTCATTAACTAGGTAGTTAGTTGTCGCTCCTCTCACTTTAACCGTAATCCTGATGATGCCCGCAGAATAATCGCTGACACTCATAGGTATCTCCTCAAGGCCAGGCACCCAAACCATCACGAACTGACCTGGGACCGGTCTCTTAAACTCCCGTAATGGCTTCAAGTATATGTGCGCTATGCCCTTAGCAACTAAATCTTTTCCGACGACCTTAGACGGATTCATTTAGAACCTCTCAAGTAGTTCATCACAGAATCGTAAGTGCTTTGGTCTAAGACCCCGTACTTCTTTAACACGGTGAATATCTGCGAGGTCTTAATTAAGGATATAATCGGAACTCCCAACTGCCTCACAGCGGCCTCAGCACCCTCTTCACGGTCCAGGATCACTGAGAACGCCGTAACGTCCACACCCTCCTCAATTAGTAAGTTGTAGGCCCTCACCAAGGTACCTCCCGTGGTTGCGACATCATCAACCACTAAGACCTTAAGACCTTTTAAGGAACCCTCAACCAACCTACCCGTGCCGTGGTCCTTCCTCTCAGCCCTAACATAACCTATTGGCTTCTTAGTTACGTATCCTAAAACAGCTGCATGCACTATGCCTGCAGAGGCGATGCCCACCACGCCATCGAAGCTTACCCCATACCTCTGCAGTGTTTGAAGCCAGAGATCAATTAACTTGGAGTAGACTTCGGGATATGAGGGCAGGGTTCTGAAGTCGAAGTAGTACGGGCTCCTCCTACCTGATGCTAGTGTGAAGTCACCGAACTTAATGACACCGACCTTGTAGAGGCTTAGAATCAGTTCTTCAAGCATGCTGCCACCACGTACAGTTATGACTCCTCAAGTATTCTGCCTGAGCCCTAACAACTCGTGCAGCAGCTTTAACGGGGTCGGCTGCCTTAGTGATTGCCCTACCAACTATTTCGAAATCCGCCCCCGCGCACAGCGCTGACCCGAACTCCGCTCCCTGAACTCCTACGCCCGGAGATATTATCAAGTATGTTCCTCCCAAACGTTGCCTAACATGCTTAATAACTTCAGGCCTGGTGGCAGGTGCTACCACACCGGTCGGCCTCAAAATCTCGACCAGGGCTAAGACCCTGTCCATGTTCAAATCGTAAATTTCCGAACTCCCTGGATGTGACATGGAGACCAACACGTACAGGTCTACGCCCAGATCGATGCATAACTTTGAAAGACCCTCCAAACCCCCTTCACGGCCTATAAACCCGTGAGCTATCACGCCATCAAAACCCGCCGCCTTAACTATCTTGGTGGTTAAGCCCATAACGACGTCTACGTCAGCTAGTTTTAAATCAGCTATGAAGTAAACGTCATCAAACCCCCTAATGATACCTTTGACGTTGTCTAAACCGTAGCTGAGGAGGTAGGGCACACCGACTTTATAACCGGCTACTAATTCCTTGGTGTTAAGTATTAACGACTCGAAGCCCTTCAAACTCGTTGAGGGGTCGTCGACGGCTATTAAGACCCTACCCCTACCGCTTGTAACCCTCCCTACCAGCTTGCTCAATGGACCCGCCGAATATTGATGTACTTAAACTTATAAAAATTTGCCCCACCTTATTACAAGGAGTCGGAGGGTGTTGTCATGGGTAGCGAGTTTTCGAGGTTCGAAGGCAGGGACGTGACCTCGGTTCTTGATTTCAGTAAGGAGGACTTCGAAACAATATTCAGATTAGCTGATGAATACCTCACCAACGGTTATAGGGAGGTGCTAAGGGGGAAGGTGATGGCTTCAGCCTTCTTCGAGCCCAGCACACGTACTAGGCTTTCGTTCGAATCCGCCATGCATAGGTTGGGGGGCTCAGTCATAGGCTTTTCAAGCGAGGAGGCTACATCCGTTGCTAAGGGTGAGAAATTCGTGGACACCATTAAGATGCTCGACTCGTACTCAGATGTCATAGTTATCAGACATAGGTATGAAGGCTCAGCTAAGCTAGCCTCTGAGGTCGCTGAGCACCCAGTCATCAACGCTGGCGATGGGAGGAATGAGCACCCGACACAGGCAATGTTAGACATCTACACCATAAGTAAGCTAAGAGGAAGCTTGAGTAACTTAACCATAGGTGTCATGGGTGATTTAAAGTACGCCAGAGTAGTCAATTCATTCCTTTACGCGTTAACAATATTTAAGCCTAAGAAGGTGTACCTGATTTCACACCCACTGCTTAAGTTGAGGGAGGAGGCTAAGAACTTCATAGCTTCTCAAGGACTTAGCTTCGAAGAAGTAAGCGACATTAACTTGGTCTTGGGGGAGTTGGATGTGCTTTACGTAACCAGGGTGCAGAAGGAGAGGTTCCCGGACCCGTTGGAGTATGAGAAGGTTAAGAACGCATACAAGCTCACAGCAGAGATAGTTAAGAGGTGTAAGGATGACCTTATAGTACTGCACCCATTACCGAGAGTTGATGAACTTGAAAGATCTATTGATAATACCAAGCATGCGGCTTACTTCATACAAGCATCATTAGGCGTTCCCTTAAGGGCTTCATTGCTATCGCTCATATTGGGGGGTGTGTGAAGGTGAGTGTTAGGGAGTTAATAGTCAGTAAAATTAAGGATGGAACAGTCATAGACCACATACCTTCGGGCAAGGCATTGGATGTGCTGAAGGTGCTGGGGGTCTCAGGTAAGGAAAGTTTCAGGATAGCCATAGTGATGAACGTTGAATCGTCCAAGTTGGTTAGGAAGGACATCGTCAAGATTGAAGGTAAGTTGCTGAGTAAGGATGAAACCGACATAATTGCGTTGATAGCCCCCACAGCAACTATAAACATAATTAAGAACTTTGAAGTCGTTGAGAAGAGGAAGGTCACGCCCCCAAGATTCATCCCAGGGCTGTTCAAATGCCCTAACCTCACATGTATCACTAGACATGAAGGCATCGAAACCACTTTCGAAATAATCAGCACGGGCTTGAGGGCAAGATGCATTTACTGCGGAACGGAATTACCTTACCAGGAATTTATTGAGTTAATATTGAAGCAGATAGGAAGTGTGACGTAAGGAGTGATGGTTGAACGCAGGAAGCTTATGGACCTCTATGAGGTACGTAGCATACTATCCTACCCTAAATTCGTTCCTGAGCTAAGCTCGGTTAGGGTTAGGAGGCTAGTGGAGTTAGGTGTGGTCAGGGTCTACGACTACGGCCCTACCTTAGTTGGCGGTATTAGGGTGTTGGGTAAGGGGCATTCATCAGTTGTTGTTTTAGCGAAGCACGAGAAGTTGGGCGACGTAGCCTTAAAAATTAGGAGGGTTGATTCGAAGAAGAACTCATTAGCTAAGGAAGGTTACTTGATGTCGCTAGATAAATTCAACGTGGTCCCAAAAGTCCACCACTTCGACGATGATTTAATAATCATGGAGTACTTAGAGGGAAGTACCTTGGGAAATTTCTTAAGGGGGACCCGCAGCCATGATGACCTGCTTAAAGTGTTCGCAAATACTCTCCACGCAGCCCACCTGCTTGACTTGGACCTCATAGACCACCTAGAGCTTGCGAATCCCTATAAGCACGTGTTCGTGCTGGAGGACCTCAATGTAAAATTTTTGGATTTCGAAAGTGCTAGGATCTCGGCCAAACCCTGCAACCTCTGCCGTATTATGTCCTTCTTGGTAAACTTCCTTAACTTAAGAGATGGAGAACGGTTCAGGGAACTACTTAAGAAGTACAAAAAGGGTTGTAAAGAGGCCTACCGCGAGCTCTTAACTGGGTTGGTGTCAAGTGGAGTTAGATCCTGCAACGTTAGCACTTAAGTTATTACCTCCTGGTCTGGCGAAGACGTTCATGTAGAGCTTCTTCACATCTTCCTTAAGTAGGTGTAGGTATATCTGGGTTGTCTTAATGTCCCTATGCCCTAAAATCCTTTGAAGCGCGGGTAGGGCTAGGCCACGCTTCAAGGCCTCAGTAGCGAACGTGTGTCTAAGTACGTGTGGCCTCACCTTCTTAGGGTCTACCCCAGCTATCTTAGCCAAAGTCTTCAGCCTCTTGTAGAGCCCTGAATAGGTCAGAGGTATTAACTTATCCCCGTTGTAGGCCTCTAAATATTTATTCAACACCTCCTCCGTTAAGGGCCCTATGAAGACCACCCTTTCCTCGCCGTACTTTCCAAGCCTGACGTATATCTCCTTGTTCACTAGGTCGACGTCATTAACGGTCAGTGAGAGGAGTTCCTGGGCTCGCAGACCTGTTTCAATTAGGAGACATATGATGAGGAGGTCCATCACGTCCCTGGAAGCGTTCAATAATCTAACAACTTCGTTCTCCGTTAATGTGGCCACTACTCTCCTCCTAGGCGCTTTTACAACACTGACCTCATCCTTGAAACCCAGCCACTTCAGGAAGGCCCTCACGTAGAGTGAGTAGTAATGAAGCGTGAGTTGGGTAGCTTTAGAATCCCCCTTAACGCTCTTACTGAAGCCGCTCTTCAACCTGGCTAACCTCCACCTGATGACATCGTTCACGTTCAACTCCTTAACACGTTCCTTACCGCAGAACTTTAAGAAGTCTGAAACACCAACCTTGTAAGACCTGATGGTCTTCTCTGAGGCTCCGGAGGATCTGAGATTGAGTAGGAACTCCTCTAAAGCATCCCAAACACTCAACTCCGGAATACCTTCAGGCGGTGGCGGCAGTTGGTACCTAGTCAAGTGACTCCCTGGCATTAGAGCTTCATATTAGATTTAATTTAAGGACTTGGCTTCCCAATTCAACGAAGCTTCGATGACCATTACTACTAGGTGGGTTAGGACCGCTAAACAATGAAGAGGTTAAGGCTACCCCTTCAGTGTAGGCCTAGTGATTGAGGCAGAGCTGTTAACTATGGTGGAGTTATTCATAGCCGGGCTGAGCGCAGGTATTATCGGGGTTCCGCCCAGGCAATGGATGTCCTTTAAGCTACTTGGCCCTACGTCAGTGGATTCGGTCACAACTTCTTATGTCCATGGATATTGGATTAACTTTCCTGCTTCCTTGATAATAAATTTATTAATTCATTGATTAATAGGTAATCTATGGTGATGTCATTGGAGCTCGAACACCTAATTTCAAAACTGGTAGTTTCAGAATCCAGTAGAGACCTAGTGGAGCACTTGGAAAACGATGTCATCATTGTTGGGGCAGGGCCGTCCGGATTAACGGCTGCCAAATACCTGGCTGAGAAGGAATTCAAAGTAGTTGTATTGGAGAAAAGGCTTAGTTACGGCGGAGGTATCGGTGGGGGTGGTAGTTTATTCCACAAGGTTGTAGTGGATGAAAGGGGGCTCGAAGTATTAAGAGACTTCAAAGTAAGGTTTAATGAGACGAGTGTGAAGGGCTACTACGTAGTAGATGCTGCTGAGTTAATGACAAAGCTCGCAAGTGGTGCTCTCGATGCTGGCGCGAAGATCATTCTTGGAATAGAGGTAGAAGACCTGGTGGTACGTGAAGATCCAGAGAGGGTTGTAGGAGTTGTATTTAAGTGGAGTGCTATTAGCATTGCTGGACTCCACGTAGATCCCTTATTCATGTTGTCAAGGGTTACTGTCGACGCCACCGGACACGACGCAGTGTTACTCGGTATACTCGCAAGGAAGAACAAGGATTTTGGACTAGTAGTTAAAGGAGAGAGATCCGGCTACGCCGAGAAAGCAGAGAGGGATGTAGTGGAATACACTGGGAGAGTGATACCAGGCCTCTACGTTGCGGGTATGGCCGTTGCAGCAGTTCATGGTCTATATAGAATGGGTCCGATATTCACTGGTATGCTATTATCCGGTAAGAAAGTCGCTGAGATAATATCGGGGGATTTGGGAAGACCCTGAGTAGGGCTGGGTAGAGTACCTGCTCCAATTACTATTGCTGGAGGCGACTCGGGCAGCGGAGCTGGTGTTGAAGCTGGCTTAAAGATTTTTAGTGTTCTTGGAGCGCGTGGAATAACTGCCACTAGTACAACTGCTCAAAACACGTAATGTGTAACAGCGATTTACGATCCGATCTAGGGTAGACTACTCTGCGAGCAAGTAAGAGAAGTCTATGAAGGCATTGGTATTGATGCCGTTAAAACATGTACGCTTAATGGAGATCATTAGTAGCGTTGCAGAAGCAGTTAGAGAATTCAATTTAAAGCTCGTAGTATGCCCGGCTATGGTTGTTAAGTCAGGTGCTAGACTACTCCGAGAAGAAGCGGTCGAGGCCTCTTCGAGTGCTCGGCCCTCTGGTTTCCTAACATCGAATACTTAAAACCTGCTGCAAGAGATCATTTATTAAAGGATCTCTTCCATCTTTCGATCTTCCCACAGTTCTGGGTAGTCAAACACCGCTGCATCGCCAATGAGGGATGAGGTCAATGGACCTCTACGAACATACTAATACCCAGAGTGGCAGACAAAGACTGCTTGGGGGTGTGAGGCTCGATGATCCTGGAGTGGGGGAGGGGTTTGAGGACCTGGGAGGCTAAGTTCTCACAATCATGGGGCTTGAAGATCTACTACTGCAGCTAAGGGTCAATTTTGAAGGTATCTGAGACCCGCACATTGTACGTGGGATGGGACCGAATCTGAGTGGGTATGGAGTGGGTTGGTAAGTATTGGATAAATGCATCGTCTTTATCCGTCATGAATATCCTTACGTTCTCAAACCACAGTATCACACAACCTATTTAATGGATCTTAAGATCTTGAAGTAATTGTTTAGCACCGCATTGAGTACTTCCCCAGATTCAATCCCCTTAATCGACGCTATTTCCTCAACGGTATCTATGACCATATCCGGCGTAAGCCTCGTACCTCTGTAGACGTAGGGGCCGTCGCTCTCCGTTAAAATGATCTCTAAAGGTGCATTAACGACGACATCACGTAATTTTAACTGGAATTTGATGGATGGATTGACGGTTATGTAGTAGCCAACCGAACGTATGTCATCAATTAATTTGGTAGGCCCGGTGTACCAGTGAACTATCGCTACCTTAACGTCGTATTTAAACAAGACCCTCAGCGCATCCTCCCACGCCCCTGCCGCATGAACGTTGAGGCCTAAACCATTGCTGGAGGCGTACTCCGCAAACGTCCTAAAGAAGTTTAATTGCTTGTCGTATGTTTCCGGTACGAACCTTTTATCAATTCCGACTTCACCCAAGAACTTAGCGTTTCCAGCCAAATCTAAGACTCCCCTCAAATCACCTTCTGATGCCTTACCAACATTCCATGGGTGGATACCCACCGAAGGGATCATGTTGTTGCATGTCCTACAAATGCTTAATGTCTTCAACGAGCTCTCAAGATCGTCGGACACGGCAATCATTCTGAACTCCTTGGAGTTGCAGTACTTCTTTAACTCAACTTCGTTGAATTCATGTACATGGCAATGTGCGTCCACTAACTCCAAGGTAGCCACGCCGTGACTATATGAATTAGTAGGTGATAAAGTTTACCAATAGGATTGGGGCGGGTATGTGGGGGGAGTTGAGGGGTGTTGGGGATGACTAGCTTAAGCATGTCAATGTGAAACGAAAGTCATTTTACCGGTCTAGTAAGATATTAGAACTGTGGTGGTTGGTTGAGTGAAGACCTACTCAATTACGTAGTTGATTACGCGTTGTCCTTAGGGGCTAAGTATGCTGAGGCTAGGTATCAATCTGACGAGACCTTCGTCATGGTCTTGAGGAACGGTAAACTAGTTACTTTAGGTAGAACCTTAAGCGATGGCGTGGGTATTAGGTTGGTATATAACGGTGTGCTCACGTTTCTAGCCACCAATAAGTTGGGGAGGAACGACCTACTAGATGTTGTGAGGAAGGTCGTGGATAGGGCTAAAGCCCTCTCACATTTAGTGAAATCACCGACTAGATTCAGCGATGACGAGGTTTGTAGGGGCTCATACGGCGTTAAGGTCATGAAGGATTTCGACCATGTAGATGCTGAGGGCAAGGTGAAGTTCCTCGAAGGGCTTCATGAAGTGGTAGTCAACACAGTTAAGGAAGCTAAGATACCGGCCACATACTGCGAGTACGTGGAACATGTCCAGAGAAAGCTCATACTTAACAGTGAGGGCGGGTTAGTGAGCAGCGAGGTGCCACGGCTTTCAATAACTCTTAACATGATAATGCACCACGGTCAAAAAGGAAGCCTCCAAAGATTGATGCAGTGGGGTGCTTCCGGCGGTTTAGAACTGCTAGAGAAATGGGCTCCGGAAAAGGCTTTGGAGGACGAGGTGAGGAACTTGGAGGAGGTGCTCATCCACGGCATTGAACCGCCTAAAGAAGCTGTTGACGTGGTAGTGGGGTCTGAGATAGTGGGTTTAGTGGTACACGAATCCGCAGGTCATCCCATGGAAGCTGATAGGATACTGGGCAGGGAGGCAGCGCAGGGTGGTGAGTCGTACGTCAAACCCGACTACCTCGGGATGTTTAGGATAGGTAACGAACACGCGACCGTAATTGACGACCCCACCATTCCTGGGAGCTTCGGGTACTACGAGTACGATGATGAATGTGTTAGGGCACGTCCCAGGTTCTTGTATAAGGAGGGTTTAGTGAATGAGCCCCTACACAACAGATGCACCGCGTACGTCTTCAAGGTTAAAAGCAATGGTTCTTCAAGGTCAATGGATTATGCGAGCGAACCCCTTGTGAGGATGTCTAATACGTACTTCAAACCCGGTGACATGAGCTTCGAAGAACTCATCAGCGACATTGATTTCGGTGTGTACATTAAGTCTTACATGGAGTGGAACATAGACGACATTAGGTGGAATCAGAGGTACGTTGGTCTGGAATCCTATCTAATAGTCAACGGCGAGTTGAAGGATGCGGTCAGGAATCCGGTGTTGGAATTAACGACTTCAAGCTTCTACAGTAAGATAACCGGCGTTGATAGGGAGTTAAAGTTTTACCCTGGGACCTGCGGTAAGGGTGAGCCCTCCCAGGGGATCCCGGTGTGGTTCGGGGGGCCTAACGTCAGGCTCTCAAAAGTTAGGTTAGGAGGTGTTGCGCCGTGAGCCGGGAATTACTAGCTCTTAATGAATTGATTATGAGTAAGTTACGCGATCTATATCACGAATCAGCCGTTCAGTTGAATGAGGTTAACTCAGTCATGGTTAAAATAGTCAACAATGACATAGCCCTTAAGCACGTCCAAACACTTTACGCCATCAGTTTGTACTTAGTCAAAGACAGGAGGGTTTTCATAATGGAAACTTCAACATCGAATGTGAATGAGTTGCTAAAGCTTGTCGACAGAGTAGGTGATTACGTAGGATGGGTTCAGGAGTCGGAGATGTATGCACCGCTGCCGGAACCTAGACAGCATAAAATAGTTAACGATCTAGTTGATGAGAAGGTATCGACACACATCAACAACCCCGCACAACTATGTGAGTTATTGCTTAACTCTGCTGTGAATGAGGGAGCTCAAAGGACGTCAGGCACTTTAAAGCTAAGCATCTCATCTAGAGCGTTAACAACTAGTAAGGGGTTCGAAGGGTTTGAGAGGAGCAGTGAGGTCGTAGCATACTTAAGGGCTTTTAGGGGTGATTCATCCGGTCACTGGGCGTATGGGAGCAGGGTCTTAGACCTTAAATCTGTGGAGGAGGTTGGTAGGACGGCTGCGCAATATGCAGTAGCTGCTAAGGACGTGGTGGACGTCCCTCCAGGGAAGTACGACGTGATATTATCACCGCTGGTTGTGGGTAACATCATGGAGTTGGTGGCTGTAATGGCCTCAGCTTTTCACGTGTTAGCGGGCTTCTCAATCTTCATGAACAAGAAGTTAGGGGATAAAGTAGCGGCTGATGAGGTCACGTTGAGTGATGTGCCAAGGGACACGGAGTTGAGCGGCTCCACAGGATTCGATGACGAGGGTCTTGAAACTTATGACAAGGAAATCATAGGTGGGGGCGTTCTGAAGACATTGCTCCATAACTGTAAGACTGCGAGTAAGTTAGGGACTTCATCAACCGGTAACGCGGGTTGGATATCCCCCAAACCTTGGAACCTCTCCTTAGCGCCGGGTGATGCAGACCTCGATGAAATGGTTAGAGAGGTTAGGAACGGGTTACTCATCACTAATAACTGGTATACAAGGCTTCAAAACTATGTTGAAGGGATGTTCTCAACAGTTAGTAGGGATGCGGTGTTCTACATCCGCAATGGCGAAGTCGTTGGCCGTGCGGGGAGGGTCAGAATCGCAGATAACTTGAACAACTTGCTAAATAACGTGTTGATGATTGGTAGGGAACGCTACCTAATAAAGTGGTGGGAAGTCACAGTCCCTTCTAAGGTGCCATATCTACTTGTGGGAGACCTCAACATAACGAGACCGTTCGACTAAACTACTTCCTGAACCCTTTCATATTCGCTTAACCCCTCATCACACTCCTCAACCTCGTCCCAGCCCTTAGGACATCCATCGCCGAACCTGATAAGGGGTTTTTCAAGCTTCGTCAGCAACGCAACTCTAGAAGGTATGCTGTACGAAGCTATGTTGTATCCTATCTCCTCAGATAACTTCCTGGCGAATTCCATTACCTCTTTAAAGGTAGGCATGTTATCCTTCCCCAACCTGTTGATGGACCTCCCCACATGCATGTATGCCTTCACCTCAACGTATGTGGGTTGTGAGAGGTCTAAGAGGTTCTTGAAGTTCTTAATTGCCGCATCCCCCGTGTTGAATCCATTCACTAACGTAATTCTGATGACGGTAGGGGACGTGAAGCTGGGTAGTATTTCTAAAGTTTTCAAAGTGAGTTCCCAAGCACTGGGGACGAGAGGCCTGTTAAAGTAGGTGTAGGTCGGCTCATCATATGCTTCCAAAGATACGTAGAGTTGGCTCGGCTCTTCATCCAGGCTAGCCAGGACGTCGGGCCTTATACCCCTGGTAACCAAGAACGTAGATAGACCCCTTCTATGGAACTCGCTGATGAGTTCGGATAGTCTAGGATACAGTGTGGGTTCCCCGGTGAGGCTGATGGCTACGTGCTTGGGATTCATAGCCTCCTTGAACATCTTCTCTGAAGCCCTAGCCCTATACCCGCTCACGGTCCTCCTGTGCTCTAGGATTGCGGATTCCGCGATGAACTCCGGGTCGTCCACGTAAGGGAGTTTGGTTAAATACTCACTGCTTAAGCCCAAGTCTTGGGGCCTCATACGCCAGCAGTGTAGGCAGGAATTCCAGCACCAAAGCACTGAAGGTGACATCTGTATGCATCTATGTGACTCAATGCCGTAGAACTTACACTTATAGCAGAACTTCCCATGTACTAAGGCGTTGTGAACCCATAAACACTTCTTGACAGCGCTATGCGCCCCTATGAGATGGTATTTCTGCTCCTTTAACTTCCTCATACATTCCGTGTATACGTCGGTGACTGACTGCATTCGTACCGACTTAAGCTACGGTACCAGGTTTATAAGTTGAAGTAATAGTTAATTTAATGGGTCACAACTCCATGAAGTCTGCCGCGGTTGTATGTCATGGGGACTGCGACGGCGTCATAAGTGCTTTTCTCTACATAAAACATTTTCTAAGAGATTCCTACCCAAACAACACTGAGTTGATATTCACACAACCTTGGAGAGCGCACTTAGACCTCAAGAAAGTGCCTAGGGAAATAAGTGAGTTAGTAATGCTTGACATAGCGTTGAGTAAGGACATCATCGCAGAAGTCCTCCCCCTAGCACGTAGGGCTAAGGTGGTGTTCATTGACCACCACATAAGCAGTGAGGAATTCTTAAACGAGTTGATGAGGGTAGGGGCTAAGGTCATTTGGAATAAGGCGACCTCAACGCCTAGGTTGATGAACGATAACTTGAAGCTCATCACGAATCCGTATGAGGCGATGCTGATTCGGGTAGCTGACATATGTGAGGGTGTTGAGGCCCAAGACGACGTCAGTAGGGTAGCTGACTTAATAAAGCTCTCAATAGCAAGGGACCCAGGCGATACGGAATTCCTCAACCTCCTAATAAAATCCATGTTAAAGGGGGGTAATCTGTCAAATATGGAGGAAGTGGTTAAGAGGGCTGCAATAGCTAGGTGGTTGCTTAACAAGCTCCTCAAACTTATGAGGGATAGGGCCATCTTGGTTGGGGAGTACCTCATAACCACGCTTACATCATCTGAGTCCAGGATATATGCCGGGTTGCTAGGGATAGCCTCCACCGAGTTTACCAAGGAGATGAAGAAGGATGTGATACTGATTAGGGAGGAGGAGGGAAAGGTAGTGGTAACTATCAGGTCATCTAAGAGGAACGCACTAACACTCTGTAAATTGATTGCTGACAGACTTGGCGGCAAGTACGGTGGTCATGTCGAAGCCGCGTCGGCCACCTTAAGCAATGCAACACTTGAAAAGGTTCAGCTGGGAGTGTTAGAGGTGGTCAAAAGCGTTAGAAGAAGTACTCCTGCCTAACGCTGATTGGGAGTTGTTGGGGGAAGTCCTGAGGAAGAACTTCAGGTCAAGCACTCTGATAATAGTCTCGGATTGTGAGGTCGTATACGAAGGCAGGGCCTCCAGTAAGGCATCAGAGGCACGTAGGTTAATAATAATCAAGGAGGATGGGTCGTTACTAATTCATGAGGGAAGGGGTGTTGAACCGATTAACTGGCAGCCCAACGCATCACTAACCTTTAAAGTGGGCGATAATTTCTTTGAGATAACAGCTATTAGGAGTAGGCCTAAGGAGGTAGTTAAGGTTTTTGTTAAGGACAGACCCCATGTAATGGTGGTAAGGTTAAGGAAGGGTGTTTTCACTATTAAAGGTACTGAGGAAGACCTGATTAATCGCATAGCGTCCAACCCATCCATTATTGAGGAGAACGCTAAGCTGGTTGCTAAGGAATTTATGACACCTCACGGTAGGGTTGACGTGATCTTAAGAAGTGTTAACGAGGAGCTAATACTTGTTGAATGTAAGAGGGGTATGGCTGATTTGGACGCCGTTCACCAACTGATGAGGTATGTGGAATACTACAGCGGTTTAGGCCTTAAGGTTAAAGGAGTTATAGCCTCTCCAAGCATCTCACCGCAGGCACTCAAACTGTTGTCTAAGAATGGCCTAAACTACGTTAAGGTCTCCGTCAACTGATATCAGATACGTAATCATTTTAACACCTTTTTAAAGGTGATCAACAACCAAGATTTGGTGAGTGTGGTGAGTGATGAAGCTATAGACAAGTTTTTCCATCCCAACTCCGTCGCAATCGTGGGGGCTTCAAGGGATCCTAGTAAGGTGGGGTATCAGTTACTTTACAATCTAGCTTCTAAGTTTAAAGGCGATATCTACCCGATAAACCCCAACGCCGATCAGATCTTAGGAATTAAGGCCTACCCCTCCATTAAGTCGGTGCCTTACACCATTGACTTGGCCGTAATCTCAGTCCCAGCCTCCGCAGTACCTTCTGTTATGGAGGAATGCGGTGTGAAGAATGTGAGGTGTGCCATAATAATTGCCGCTGGCTTTAAGGAAGTGGGGACCCCTGAAGGTGTTGAAAGTGAGAGGAAGGTAGTTGAAATAGCTAGGAAGTACGGGATCAGGGTTATAGGACCTAATTGCATGGGTGTTTACGTACCTAAGGTAGGTCTAAATACTACGTTCTTAAATCCGGAGCGTATGGATTTCCCTGAGCACGGCAATATAGCGTTCATCTCTCAAAGCGGTGCATTCGGTATAGCGGTGCTGGACTGGGCTGCTATGAGAGGTATAGGGATCAGCAAATTCGTCAGCTTAGGGAACAAATGCGATGTTGATGAATCCGATATGCTTCACTACTTAATTAACGATCATGATACTCAGGTCATCACGATGTACATTGAAGGCTTAGAGAACGGGAAGAGGTTCATCAAAGCGTTGAGGGAGACAACCACTGCGAAACCCGTCGTAGTCCTTAAGGCTGGCAGAAGTGAGGAAGGTGTTAGGGCCGTAGCATCGCATACAGGCAGCTTAGCCGGGTCAGACAACGTATACGATGCTGCCTTCAAGCAGTACGGTGCTATAAGGGCCCTAGGCATGGAGGATTTATTCGATACGGCGCTATCCTTAGCGCTTCAACCACCGGCCCGCGGATTCAGGGTAGGGATACTGACGGTGGGGGGTGGTTCCGGGGTCATGGCAACAGACGCCGCAGTAGGTTTAGGGTTGAATGTCCCTAAGCTTTCCGACATCACCGTAAGTAAGCTTAAGAAGGTACTCCTACCAATCGCAAGCCCCTACAACCCCGTCGACGTAACCGGCTCCGCTAGGGATGAACACATACTTGAAGCTGCTGAGATACTCATGCGTAGTGGTGAGGTGGATATAATGGTGTGGATTCCCTACTTCATGGCTCCAGGCGTGACTGATAGGTTAGCTAAGGATTTCGTATCTGTGGTGAGGTCCGTCAACGGCGAGTTAGACACGCCCATACCTGTCGTAGGTGCTGCCACTGGAGGTAGGTACACCTTAAAACTATCCGCCGTAGTTGAAAGGGAAGGAATACCTATGTACCCAAGCGTCGAGAGAGCGGCCAAAGCTGCCTGGGCTCTCTGCAAATACGGTCGGTGGTTAAGGTATAATAGAACTTTCGACGACTATGTGAGTAAGTTCTTCAAAACAACCTATAGGGTATGAAGAAATTGTTTTCTTCATGACGTGAGGTTCTGGGAAAATAGGCCTCTTCACCGAACCCCTAAACTTATATCTTAGTCCTGAAGAGTATTTCTGAGAGTCCTTTTTTAGCTAGTTCTTTTCTCGCTAACTCCACGCCCTTAACCATAGTGCTTAACTTAGCCTTAGCAACGCTCCTAGGAAGTAGCTTAAGGCCGCAGTCCGGGTTCACGTAGATGAGTTCAGGTTCTACGTAGGTCATTACCTTAAGTATGGCCTTACTGACCTCTTCCGGGTCTTCAACCCTTCTGTTATGGACGTCCACAACGCCAAAGCCTAACTCCTTGTTCAGCCCCTTAACCACCTCTAAGTCTCTGAACCCCCTGTTAGCGAATTCCAGCGCGAACTGACTAACCTTCAACACCTCGAAGTACGGTCTGAGGATGCTGTAATTGCTGTAGCATACGTGGAGTCCTACCTTGATGTTTACGCCTTCGACCGCCTTGTTAATAGCTTGTACCGCCCACTCCATCTCAGCTGGGTGTGTGGTTAGGGCTGGTTCATCCACCTGCACGAACATCCCTCCTGCCTCCTCCAACTTCTTAATCTCGTTGTTTATGATTGCGGCGAGTTCGAACGCTAACTCCTCCTTTGTGTGGTAGTATTCGTTGAAGCTCCAGTCAGCTAAGGTGTAGGGACCTGTGATAGTGACCTTAATGATTTGCCTTGATGTCCACTTCCTAGCGAAGAGGAACTCATCAACAATTATTGGCTTTACGTACGTTAACTTACTCACAACTGCCGGCTTCCTGAAGAAGTTGTTGCCCCAAACCCTCACGGGACCGTAGAACTTGAAGCCCCCGATCCTCTCAGCGAAGTATTCTACCATCTCATCACGCCTCATCTCTCCGTCAGAAGGTATGTCGACCCCCGCCTCCTCGTGATCCTTTAAGACCGCTACTACTGCATCATCAAATGCCTCGTTCAAAGTTTCCCTATCATACCTCCCTGCATTGAAGCCCTTTATGATCTCCCTTAACCACTTAGGCCTCGGATACGACCCTATGACCGTGGTAGGTAGTACCGGTAACTCCATCATCTAACACCCCTCGCATTAAACAAGTAAGTGAACTTCCCTAACTTCCTAAGTTTTTTAACCGCCACCGACTCCGGCAGGAAGTCCATGGGTGCGTTATTGGTTACGTATATCTCATTAATAGGGAGCTTCGCGAACCTGCTGACGTACCAGCCCACACTCCTATTCCTCTCAATTAAGGTGTTTCTGGAGTCGTATATGCCCACGGCCAACGAATCGAATTCGGAGAAATAACGTAGGCATCTGCTGTATTCGTTGGTGGCTATTAAGTCGATGCCCACTATGTGCTTGGAGAGGTAGAAAAAGTAGTCCAAGGCATCGCATGCATCCCCAAAGTAAGTTTGGAGCCATAGTTTAATTCCCAGCTCCGTAGCCAGTTTTGAAAGCAGTTCAACACCTAATAATTTAACCCTCACATCACCCCTCCCATAGGTCAGCTCCGGCTCATGTACCTCAACAATCCTAGCCCCCTTCTCCTTCAACCCCTTCATTAGAGGGTGGAGGACTTCATACGTGTACTCCCTAATTAAGTCCTCAACGCTACTGTAGTACTCGTTAATTGAATTTAAGGCGAAGGTCAGAGGCCCTGGGAGCACTGCCTTCAAAGTGTATGATGAGCTATCACCAGCCACCTCATCAAGCATCTTCTTGGACTTCTCATACCACTCAGGTATCGGGCAATCTGTCCTCAGGCCTAACCTGCCAATTATTTGGGGCGTTCTGAAAAAGAAATTGTTCTCGTAAAACCTGTAGAGTCCGTTGACCTTAACCCCCTCAATATAACTTATCAGTGGGTTGAAGATGTCGTCCCACCTAAGCATTCCGTCAGTGAAAGAGTTTATCTTAGCGGTAATCAGTAGCTTAAATAATCTCTTCGTGTATTTCCCATAACCTAGCTCGAGTGCCTCGTAACCGATCTTACCCGAGTTGAACCTACTGATCAGTCGTGCAAGCCCCCTCGGCCTGGGGAAACTACCGACCATTGCCGCATAGACCTTAACCACGTTAACACCTACAAAATGTTATATGGTGTCTTTTAAATAAACACATCTCATATGCCTTCGAGTTAACCGATTTAAGCACCTCACAACTGCTTACCGTTAATGTTAATTATTCAGTTCGAAAATGTTGAAAGGGGTGGTTTGGTGGTCGTCAAGAAGGCTTTAACTATAGCCGGCAGCGATTCGGGTGGTGGGGCCGGCATACAGGCCGATTTGAAGACGTTCGCAGCCTTAGGTGTTCATGGAATGAGCGTCATTACGTCAATCACGGCTCAGAACACGTATGAGGTTAGGGCTGTCCACGACATACCCCTCGAAGTCATTAAGTCTCAGTTCGAGGCCGTCGTAGATGATATCGGTGTCGACGCAGCTAAGACGGGAATGCTGAGTACTGCGGAAATAATTAAGCTAGTAGCTTCTCTAATAAGAAAGTATGGAATACCTTTGGTCGTGGACCCTGTAATGATCGCTAAAAGCGGGGCCCCACTCCTTAGGGAGGACGCTGTGGCCACCCTAGTTAAGGAACTGATACCCCTAGCCACCGTGATAACCCCCAACAAACCAGAAGCTGAGAGATTATCAGGTATGAAGATCAACAACTTAGAGGATGCCAGAATAGTTGCCAAGAGATTGGTCAGTGATTTAGGAGCTACTGCAGCGGTCGTTAAAGGCGGTCACATGAGTGATGAATACAGTGTTGATGTGATGTACTTCGACGGCAAATTCTACGAGTTTAAAGCTCCAAGGATGAGAAGCAAGAACACCCATGGAACAGGTTGTAGTTTCTCAGCAGCCATTGCTGCAGAACTCGCTAAAGGTAAGACCATCCCAGAAGCGGTTAAAACGGCTAAAGAGTTCATAACCACAGCAATAGCTTACGGGCTACCGATAGGTAAGGGGTACGGTCCAGTAAACCCTACGGCATGGCAACTGATGCCAGCTGAGAAGTATAGGGTTCTCCAGATGTTGGAGGAAGCCGTGAGATTATTTGAGAGCAATAGCGGCATCATCACCCCCTTAATCCCTGAAAGTCAGTTAGATATCGTTATGGCCATTCCTAAATTCTACGTCAGGGGCGTCGCCGATGTGGCAGGGATACCCGGTAAAGTCATTAAGGTGAAGGATAGGGTTAAAACAATTTCATCTCCGAGGTTCGGAGTCGTGTCCAACCTCTCAAAGATGCTTATCAAGTTGCTCAACCTTTATGACGGAGTCTTAGCGGCCGCAACTATAAGGTATGACGAACTAGTGGATAAAGCAATTAAGGAGTCCGGGCTTAAGTCAGTACACGCCGATTTTAATGAGTACTTACGGGAATCCGGTGTTGAAGCCCTAACCACCGTCTCAGGGGAACCAACCACCGCTCCCGACGTCCTAATCGATAAAGGTGCTTGGGGCAGGGAATCCCTCGCAGTAGTACTAGGCCGTGATGCCTTAGAAGTTGCTGGGAAGGTATTAAGAATTGCCGAGACATATAGGAAGGTAATGATGCGATTAGGTTCGGCTTCCAATTAATATTTATGAGTTCTGCACGATGAATACATGGTGTGGGATCCGTGAGCACCGATGAGTTGTATGACGTAATTATCATAGGCGCGGGTATTGCTGGGTTGTCTGCAGCTATCTACACCTGCAGACTCGGCTTAAAGACAGTTATTGTATCTATCGATATCGGAGGTCAGCTAACTTACGCGGGATCGATCGAAAATTATCCTGGTGTGGGAGCTACCCCGGGTCTTGAATTAGCGTTCAAGGTCAGTAATCAAGCTAAGTCATTCGGGGCTGAGGTAATTGTAGACGAGGTAACCGATCTAATTAAGGAAGATGAGGTCTTCATAGTGAGGACTAAGGGTGGGCGGACTCTTAAATCATTATCGGTCATCGCGGCCTGCGGTAAAGCGCCTAAGAGGTTGGGTGTTCCCGGTGAGGAGGAAATGGTTGGTAAGGGTTTGAGTTACTGCGTGATTTGTGATGGGGCTTTCTTTAGGGATAAGAAGGTTCTACTAGTGAGTTTCGGGGTTAAAGGTATTGAGGGTTTGCAGATATTGGCACCTATCGCTGCGGAAGTCCACTACGCCACGCCCTCCGGGCTGGATGAGAGCCTTGAAGTAGCTAATAAATACGATAACGTCCGCACCTACCCAGGATTCAGAGTTACGAAGATAGTGAGGGAGGATAAGTTATTTAAAGCAACCTTAGAGGACGCGAAAGGAAGTGTTAAGGAATTGGAGGTTGACGGGGTATTCGTTGAATTAGGTTTCGAAACACGGATTGACTTTCTAAGAAGCTACGTCGACATCAATGAGAATGGGGAGGTGGTTGTGGGTCGGCACTGTGAAACTAGGGTTGCTGGCCTCTACGCAGCCGGCGACCTGATCAATACGCCTTATAAGCAGGCTGTCATAGCAGCTGCTACAGGAGTTATAGCGGCCCTAAGTGCTGTGAACTACGTTAACAACCTTAAAGGGCTTGGGAGGACCTTTAAAGCTGACTGGAGTAAGAGAGTCACGGCTAGGAAAGCCTTTAGGCTCTAAGAAGTGGTCAGCAGTAATTTACACCATTAGCTGAGTTGACCTGCACTCCCTTTATATAATCCCCAAACAGAACGTTTCTGAGGCGGTAGGGGTGGAAGCTGTTAAGAGGATCGAAGAGCTGGTGAGGGAACTCCTCAGGTTGGTGGGAGAGGACCCCAACAGGGAGGGGTTAACTGAAACACCATCGAGGGTTGCTAGGATGTGGGTGGAGGAGTTAACTACTGGTTACAGGGTTGACCCGGGCGATGTTTTTAAATACTTCGACGCAGGAGGTGATTACGAGAAACACGGCGACCTGGTCGTAGTTAAGGACATACCGGTTAGGAGCTTATGTGAGCATCACCTACTCCCGTTCTTCGGACTGGCACACATAGCGTACATACCCAATGATAAGGTTGTGGGTTTCAGCAAACTGGCTAGGGTTGTTGACGTGTTCTCTAGAAGACTGCAGGTTCAGGAAAGACTTACAGATGAGGTAGCTGATTTCCTATTCGAGAAGCTGACTCCTAAAGGCTTGATGGTAATTGTTGAGGCCTACCACACATGCACCATAGTTAGGGGTGTTAAAGAACGTATGTACATAATCACGCAGGCTACTAAGGGTTTACTAAGTGAGGGTTCCCGTAGGGTGGAAGTTCTAATGCTGTTGAACTTAGCAAGGAACAAGAACTTATTAAACATCGCTAATTATCCGGACTTTTAGTTGTTACAGGTTAGGTAATAAGAGTTACATGTTTTTAACTTATATGATGTTTATAGCGTTTAATAGACCAATAATATGTTTAAAAATTTTTGTACGTGTTTTAGCAAATAACTGGTGGTGAGAATGGATTGCCCGAAGTGAGGAGGGTTCAGAAATTCGGTAAGTCGACTTTAATGATCTCGCTTCCCGCTGATTGGGCTAAAAGAGTTGGTTTAAGGTCAGGCGATGTCATCGGTGTAGAGGTGCTTGAAGATGGTTCCCTAAGGATTGCGTCTTTAGATCTCTTAAGTAAGAAGAGGGAGAAGGCCGTTGAAATAGTCCTTAAGGAAGAAGGTAATGAAAACCTGCTCGTCAGGTCCTTATACGGTCTCTACTTCCTCGGATATGATAGGATTACCGTGAAGTCTTCTACCGGTTTGCTGACCAACAGTTATTTGAAATGCATTAGGGGGGTAGTTAAAAACTTCATAGGGGCGGAAATCGTCGAACACACACCCGAAAGCGTTACGGTGCACGTACTTATCGACCCCTCTAAATACTCAGCCTTAGTACTTATTGAGAGAATGGTAAATATCATCAAATTAATGATCCAATACGTAGCGACCTCAATCCTTAGTAAGCAGCTGAAAATACTCGAAGAGGTTATCGAGTTGGAGGGGGAGTTGGATAGGTTGTACGGGCTTGCGGTCCGGCAGCTCGTCCTCACCCAAAATGATAAGAGCATTATCAAGCATCTGGGGATCAAAGCATCCTTAGTGACCGAGTACAGATCCATCGTTAAGTCGTTAGAGGACATCGGTGACTCACTCGCACAAATAGCTTCGATGCTATCAGATGCCGGCGACGGGGCGCTTGGCAATTTAAACATGCATAAAGAAATCTTTAAAGAATGCATAGATACGTTATCGTTGATCGTTGACAGGATTTTGAAGGTTTTGGAGGAACCTGAAATATATCTGGCGAACAGCGTTTTGAACCTAACCAACGAGTTCAACAGACACCTAAGCAAGTATAAGTTAATGATATTCAAATCGTTGGGTATGGATGAGAAGTATGTCCTAGTACGTGACGTCATAGATAAACTAAACATTGTCAGTAAGAAGCTTGAAGACGTGGCTGAGATAGTCTTCGATATCTCCATCGAGAGCTCCGGGGTAGAAATTGATTTAAGTAGGGCAGAATATTAGTCCTAGGTGGTTAATCTACGTATAGCTCGAGGATCTCCGGGTTCTACAAGCTAGGGATTGACGAGAGAGCCAGGATAATCAAGGAACTCGCCGGATTGTCTGACGACGAGTTAAACATGATAAAGGCGAGTAAGATAGGCTTAAACATTGCGGATAAGATGATTGAGAACGTTATTGGAACGTTTGAATTACCCTTGGGTGTGGCTACCAACTTCCTGATCAATGGTAGGGATTATTTAATTCCCATGGTGATTGAGGAACCATCAGTCGTCGCTGCAGCATCTAATGCTGCAAGGATGTGTAGGGAGGGCGGCGGTCTATTCGCGGTCAGCACTGAATCCATGATGATCTCGCAAATTCAGCTAGTAGGCGTCACGTCGCCTCACACTGCTGTGATGAAGATCTTCCAAAATAAGGATGAAATAATTAGGATTGCCAACGAGAAAGACCCCATATTAAGTGGTATGGGTGGGGGAGCTAAGGATTTGGAGGTTAGGGTTATTCAGAGTCCTGTAGGCCCTATGGTAGTGATCCATTTAATAGTTGATGTTAAGGACGCCATGGGTGCTAACGCCGTTAACACCATGGCGGAAGCTGTAGCGCCCTACATAGAGAAGTTGACAGGAGGTAAGGTACTCCTAAGAATAGTCTCCAACCTAGCTGATAGGAGGTTAGTGAGGGTGTGGACGAAAGTACCTAAGGATGCCGTAGGCGGTGCCGAAGTAGTTGACGGTATCGTATATGCGTGGGCATTCGCAGCTTCCGACCCGTACAGGGCAGCTACGCATAATAAGGGAATAATGAACGGCGTGATTGCGGTGGCTTTAGCAACCGGTCAGGACACACGGGCGTTGGAGGCAGGCGCCCACGCATACGCATCTAGGTCCGGAAGGTATTCTCCCCTATCCGTTTGGGAGAAAAATGAAGAAGAAGACCTGATAGGATATCTTGAGATGCCCATGGTCGTGGGCATAGTCGGAGGTGCTACTAGGGTAAATCCCATAGCTAAGATATCGCTGAAAATCTTAGGCGTAAAATCGGCTAAAGAACTAGCCGAGGTGATGGGGTCGGTAGGCCTGGCTCAGAACTTAGCTGCTTTAAGAGCACTCGCAACTGAGGGCATTCAAAGGGGTCATATGAAGCTACATGCAAGGCAGATAGCTATAGCAGCCGGCGCTCAGGGAGGGGAAGTGGACGTTGTTGTCAACGAGATGATTAAAGGAGGGATCATAAGGTTAGATAAGGCCAAGGAAATATTAGAGAAGCTGAGGGCCACCCGATAGAGGTTACCTTACATGATTTTTGGAGGAAAATTCGCACAGGACCTTATTGAGTCCTCGACGCGTTTC
>CAZXJO010000002.1:142880-203227 GCA_964641155.1 uncultured Desulfurococcaceae archaeon
CCCAACCAAATTAGGTTAATGATGAGGTGGGTTGTACACGTCTCAGGAGCTCATCGTACTTCGAGTAACTCATTAATAGGAATACGCCGACAAGTAGTCCTCCTAGGAGGAATCCTATAATACTCCACGTGAGTGTTTTTCTTTAGCTCCCCTGTAGTCACCGCTTTCAATCATGGATTCAATCTCCTTGCAGTTCCTGTATATTAATATGTTCACTGTTCCGAAAATAAGGGGCACTACCCCTACTAGAAAGATAAGTGTTGCTGCTCCTACACAGATGAGGATTATACCGTAAACGAGCGCGATTATCCCGGCGGCCCTAACATTGGTTATAATGGTGCCGGCCTCGGGAGGTCTTTGTCCAGAAGTTGGCGGTGTGCTCACGCCCTTTCCCCGTGACTGTCACCAACAAATAATTACTTAAGTTTTTGCATTATTCAGCACTTCGAACCGTGTGTGAATCAGACAGTTCGTTAATTTTAAAGCAAACACAGGTATGTGGATATATCACATCACCATTGCCAACACTTAAAACCCTTACTTTGGGTGAATGGTTTTGCGTAAGGGTTTACCTCCCCACAAACTCTGCGATGCCCGGAACAGGTTCGACTAACCGATAGCATTTCCCAAATCTGCATTACCTCAGGTGACATCTTGAGCACACCCAAAACCCCTCAACTCCGTTGCCTACGCTATTTTTAGTCCGGCACTTTCCTCGCCAGCCCGCAACAGGTGCCGGGAGACCCCATCCGTACCTGATCCTGTGGCTGGACCTACCTTGCTGGGAGGGCTCGACCTCTTAAGAAATCCTTATACTTTTCTATGGATTTCGTTTCCTCGGCTTTCACACCGCGTAATTCAGCTACGTAGGTGCTCGTAAGCCCTGCCACGAGTGAACCGTAGAGTATTCTAGAAAGTATGTCATTACCTGGTGGGTTTAAAACACGTAATTTCACCCCAGACCCCTTCAGGTAATCCACCGCGAACTCCAGCAGCGGATCGTCATCCCATAGAACCAAAGCCCTAATGATGTCTATGTTTACGGGCTTCTCCCACCCTACGATATCATTATGTGCCCACTCAGGTATTATTTCGATCTTGGCAATCATTTTAGAATTCTCATTCAACTCGTCCTTAAACCTAAGTGCTAGCGGGTAGTACCTCGTGTTAGATATTATTATTGGGATGGATTCGTTCAGGAATTCGGCTAGCTCCTTAGAAGTTGCTACAGCGGTGTCTACAGATTTGAGGATTTCAACCACACCTTCCAGGTCATCATGAACGATTATTCCGTACGTGCTTAACACCTTTGCTGTGGCTATGAGTAGTTGGGGGAAGGCGGCTCTGGGGGGTAAGCCACCGTCAATGACTACGTGGGGGATCCCCCCACTCTCAGCCATCTCAATTAAACTACCCCCCGATGACACAACGCATAATTCAGCCCCCATTTCTAAAGACTTCGATACATTGCTTAGGGTTTCTAAGGTGTTGCCGGAGTAACTAATACCACATACTAAGGTGGTTGGGTCTACCCAGCCGGGTGGTTGGAAGTCCTTAACTATCGTTATAGGTATTTTAGATTTCCCGTACATTGCTGCGTAAACTGCATCACATACTATTCCCGAACCACCCATACCGGTGAGGACTAATTTCCTGATATCCCTGTTTCTCGGAGTCCCCAAAACCTCGTACTTTACGGCATTTAACGCCAGCTCATACCAATTGAGGTAGATAAGCTCCATCACGGAATGAACTCCGAGAGTAATAAGGGTATGGGAATATAAATAGTTGGTGCCTAATCAGCTCTTACCTTAGTAGTGCTTATCTTTTGCCTCACAACGCCTAAAGCCAACGCGACCCCGTAAATTATGGCTTCAGGTTTGGGCGGGCAGCCGGGGATCTTAACAGTGGGGGGTTCGGGTAATCCATGTTCTTCCCTTAGGACTTTGTACAGTTCGTCTAGGCCGCCGACCGTTGAGTAGGTGTCGTACCAGATACCGCCCCCGCAAGCGCATGAACCTATAGCTATGACTAACTTAGGTTCCGGGACGGCGATTAGGGCCTCAACTACCTTAGGCAGCACTTCCCTAGTGATAGGGCCTGTAAGCAGTAATGCATCTGCATGCCTAGGCGATGCCACTAACTTGATCCCAAACCTCTCAACATCGTAGTAGGGGGTTAAGACGTCCAGTATTTCTATGTCGCATGAGTTACAGCCGCCTGTGTTTAGATGAAAAACCCAAATACTCTTACCATATATACTCATCTCAAACCACCTGCGGGGCGGATTAAAGAGTTAATGCTCGTCCTCCTCCTGCAATCCGAACATAGGTTGACGTTTTCCAAGGTACCCTCGCCGAGCTTGCTTGATACGTGCGTGATGTGTTTAGATGTTGTGAAGGGTTTACCGCATGAAGAACACGTAACGAGTCTGAGCTCAATAATGTGCACCACTTCGCCATTATGAGCTAGTTCGAATTCCTTAGTTATCTTAATGGCTGAAGTCGGGCATACCTCAGCGCACCTTCCGCAGAATATGCACCTATCTACGTAGTACTCCAACCTCCTCACACCTTCCTCAAAACTCTCCACCACTTTAATAGCGTTAGGCGTGCACGCATTGGCGCATGCGGTGCAGCCCATACACTTACTTGGGTCGAACTCCGGCAGCCCCCTAGACCCTTCAGGCACCTCCACATGTTCGTAGGGGTATTTCTTAGTTACCACACCGACTTCCAACGCTGTCTTAATCCATGAAAGCCTCTTCATGACCTCCACCTCCTAGCTAGGGTTCTTAGGTCTGCCTTATACTTCCTACCGCTGACGGTGTCCACGACTAATAATCTGTCTGTGCAGGAAAAGCACGGGTCGATGCTAGCAATAGTTAGGGAGGCATCGCTTAGAGGGCATTCATGCAGCATGACCTTCAACGCTGGTATGTTATTGTAGGTGGGTGCCCTAACCTTCCACCTGTAGACCTTGCTGTACTTACCTGTGAGGACGTAGTGCACGTCCTCACCCCTAGGAGCTTCAACACCGCTGAAACCTTCCACGTACTCCGGGACTTCAGCGTTCTCGGCCAGTATTCCTCCTCCAGGCATTCTGTCCAATAGCTGTCGAATGATCTCTATGCTTTCGTAAACTTCCTCAACCCTCACCATAAGCCTAGACATATTGTCGCATTCGCTGTACGTGGGGACATTAAAGGAAACGTCCTTGTAAGCTGCGTACGGATGGTCAACACGCACATCACGTTTGAGGTCTGAAGCCCTCGCAACCGGGCCCACCACACCGTAACTTACGGCCTCCTGCTTAGGTAGCACACCACTGCCCTCAAGCCTTTTAACCACCTCCTTAACAGCTGTTAAGCCGTTGACGCACTTTCTGTACTCCTCCTCAACACCTTTAAGGATCTTAAGGATCTTCTCCGAAGCATCGCTATTTACATCCCTTCTAACACCCCCTACTAGGTTGAGGCCGTAGTTCTTCCTATTACCCGTAAGTGCCTCAGCCAAGTTCATTACGGGTTCCCTAATCCTCCACGCCTGCATGAATCCCGTGTCGAAGCCTAAGATATGGCACGCGACCCCCAACCAGAGTAGGTGGCTATGAATGCGTTCAATCTCCAATATCAGCGACCTTATATATAACGCCCTTTCAGGTACTTCGATACCTGCCGCACCCTCAATCGCTTGGCAGTAACAGACGTTGTGTACGAACCCGCATATCCCGCATATCCTCTCAGCTACGAACGGTATTTGATTGTAGGTGAGTCTTGACTCACCTAATTTCTCGATGCCCCTATGTACGTGGAAACCTCTGTATCCGAAACCTACGACTGTTTCACCCTTAACGTGGAGTTCGAAGTACTCGGGCTCATGTAGTAGTGGGTGGTAAGGACCGTAGGGTAACGCCACTACGTCGTCGGATCTGATGGGTGTGTAGTGTTCGGGACTGTTCAGTTGAGGCCTGCTCTGGTAGTTGAATTCCTTCCTAAGAGGGTTGACCTTATCAGGCCATCCATCAGGTAGAATCAACCTCCTCGGGTCTGGGTGATTTAGGACCTCAATACCTAGTAGATCCCTTACTTCACGTTCACCCCAATCAGCTCCCTTAACGAGGGGTGTTATGGAGGGGGCTTTAGGTTCTTCTGGGCTTAACCTAACCCTAACTAGTAGGTAGGTCTTCAGGGAGTCTAAGCTGAAGACGTATATGCTGTGGAAGGTGTTATCGATTTTACGGGCATCGTTCCCGGCTATAACCGTGTATATCCCACCTAACTCTTCGGTGATTACCTTGACAACTTCCCGGAGTTTTTCAGGTTTCACATCAACTATGAGGTTGCCGTCATTGATGGGTTTATGGCCATCTATCAGATGTCCCAACGCCTTCAATATCCTCTCAGCCGCTTCCACACCTCCTCACCACCTATTAATCCTCACCAATGCGTGTTAAAAACCTCCTATAGCTAAAATGAGTGCGGCGATGGGTATTATTGTGTATTTCTTAATTGATTCGATTGCGTGTACGACCCTATACCTGCCATGTATTGCTGAAACCGCACCTAACGACAGATACGCCACAACGTTCAGAAGTATTGTTAGGATAGAATTCACAGCGTACCTGAACCCCTCATTGCCCACCAAGGAAGTCAGCGAAGAGATTAGCGGTCCGAAGCACAACAACGTGAAAATCGATGAAACTATGAACCGTCTAATCAAGTTACTCAGGATCGAAAACGCCAGTAAGGGTCCGCTGTACTCAATCAGGTATCCGGAAGCTATCTCAGGTTCTGCCTCAGCGATGTCGTAGGGTGTCCTGGCAGATTTGATGAATGAGTAGTAAAGAAGTGCTATGTAGGCTAGCGCTGTGGAGGGCGTTATCACAAGTGTGGATGATATCTTACTCAAACTTAACGATGAGTGCTTCAAAGCTATGACAGCTACGGCTAAACCCAGAAGTAGTTCTGAGGACATCAACACCGACAACTCCCTACTGCTACTAACTTCAGCAAATTGATTACCGGAAGCTAAGCCACCTAACAACACTGCCAGCGACGAGAATATGAGTAGGTATATCAAGAGAATTAAATCACCCTCAAAACCTAGCGGACTGCTTAGAGTGTAGGGTAGTATGGTGAGCGCCGCTAATGATGTGAAGAAGCTCACTACAGGCGCTATAATGAACAGCTTAGATGAGGTTGAGGGTACTAATAACTCCTTCCTAAACAACTTAACTAAGTCGTAATAGGTCTGAAGTATTGGGGGACCTATCCTACTTTGAATCCTAGCCCTAACGAATTTGCGTTCAACACCGTCAAGTAGGGGTATTAAAAGTATGATCGTTGACACCGTGACAACCAACGTAACATATAGTTTGACCATGTCAGAACACCACAACCAATGAAACTAGTGCGGTAAGGAAAACAGATATCACCACAAGCATTAAGTATAAGTAAGTATCTACTTTGTCGTAAGTCTTAATCAACCACATGAACCCACGACTCATTGGGTTTATGATGAACTCATACACGTAAAGTCTGAGCGCGTAGCTAAAGCTGTAAGTACGTTCGAACTCCGTGTAGTACGAGTCACTGTCTAATCCCAACCTACTTGGCAGTAAGTCCCTCGTGCCGAAGGTCCATGTAGGCGCTACTCTAACTTTACGTCTAAGGACGTACGTAACAACTGCTAATGACAGGATCGTGGTTACTAACAGCAACGCGATGTAGGCTAACACGTTGACAGTGTTCGCGATTAAGGCGTTAACAGAGCTTAAGTCAAACATGATTACGTTACTGACTGTCCGTGAGACTATGAAGTTGAGGGGCACGTAGAAAAATACCCCTAACAGTACGCAGAGAGATGCTAGTAGGATCTGTGCTACCACCATCGGTGTGGGAGCTTCCCTCACATGAGTTAAAGAACTGGAATTCGGGCTAGATAGGAATCCCCGCGATATGTACTTCATAAAAGCGCTGGTGGTCAACGCGCTGGCGAAGATAGCTAGTGATGCGTAGAACACGAGTAAGGGGTTCGTGGATAGTAGGAGTGAGAGTATTATGAGCCACTTACTTATGAAACCACCCAACGGCGGTATGCCTGAAATTGAGAGGGAAGCTATTAAACCGGATGTGAACGTTACGGGCATATACCTGGCTAAACCACCTAAGGTGCTTAAATCCCTATTATTGACCCTGTATATTATGCTACCTGCGGTGAGGAATAGCAAGCCCTTAGATACTGCGTGGTTGAGTGTGTGGAGGAGGCCTGCTGAGATGGCTACTATGCCTAGCGGGTTGGGGTACATCATTAGCCCGCCTCCTATGCCTAGGAATATGTAGCCTATCTGCCCGACGCTGGAGAAAGCCATCAACTTCTTAGAATCTGTTTGTATTATGGCCATTGAGGTTCCGTATATTGCTGAGATGACACCTAAGGATGCCAGTACCAATCCTAGTACGTGATAATTAAGACATACTAACGAGACTGCAAACCTCAAGATACCGTAAACGGCTGTCTTAATCATAAACCCACTTAACAGTGCTGACACGTTTGAAGGTGCTTCGGGGTGAGCTACAGGCAACCAGCTATGCAGGGGTACTAGAGCCGCTTTTATACCGAAACCCACAGTAAGCAAGGTCATAATTAGGTATTGAGTGGCGGGGTCGAGATTAATGCCTTCCAATGATTTAAAACTGGTAGATCCGCTGATGAAGGAAGCGGATATCAATGCAATTATTATCAAACCGGAGCCAAAGTATGACATCAGCAAGTATTTCAGCGCTGCACTCCTTGCCGCCTCACTGGCCTTCTCGTATGAGATAAGGAAAAACGCTGCAACACTCATCAATTCCCAAGATATTATAAATAGGACAACATCATCGGTTGTTAGTACCAAATACATTGAAAGCAGAAATAAGGAGTAGAGAAAGGAGTAAAATCTCATGCTCTCTGTATGTGAGTAACGTTTGATGTAGGAAATCCCATATATGGATGATGCCAGACCAATAATTCCCAAGATTAAGATGAAAAAAGCCGATAATCCATCAACGCTTACGCTGAAAATGCCTGGGAGCGGTAGTGAGTGCCCTGCAAACAGTTGGAACCAGTTACCGCCCCAACTACCCGAAGTCAGCGTAGTAGTGGAGAAGTATATCATTAAAGCACTTGCTGACGCGGATAGAATCGAAGTTATGTGAAGCGATGTGAAACCGCGGAAAATAACGGATGTGAAGCAGCTTAATAGCAACAAATAAAGCGGTAACGGCACTTCGCTTGAAGCGATTATCGCGCTCAAAGATGATTACCGTAAAGAAATTATTAAGGGTCGGGTATAATAAATCTTTATCATAAGGATTTACGTAACGGGAACGTTAATATGTTCTGACACAGTAAATTAGTAATGGGTAATGTTTTGGAATTAAGGCGTGTTGAAGAACCTGTATGGATAAAGGAAATGATAAGGAATTTCAGCAAAATCCTCGAGTCGGAGGAATCCAAAAGTAAGTCGAGGGGGGTCTTAATCTACAACAAATTACCTCAATACATATGGAATGCCTGGGGTAAGGACCTGAAGAAACTCGGTATCTCATGGCAGGATTTTCTGAAATTGTTGAGTAAGAATTCTGATGCAATCGTTGACTGGGCAGTGAACGAGAGGATGACGTGGGATGAGTTAATAAACACCTTGAAGGAGGTAGTCCTCTCCCACGGAACGGTCGCTAAGAGGGAAAGTACCACCCTAGACAAATTCATAAAGAGAGAAAAAAGTTAAATGAGTTCTGACCCCCTGGGCGGCGATTGCGGAGTAGTGTGGGTTGGGGACGTTATAACATCTCGCTCGCTGGGCTGATGCGTTCAGCATCTATTGCGTGAACCGACATTGAATATAGTTACGGTTCATCATGAGATCTTTCGGGTGTGTTCCAGTACCACGTCCTCCCTTAACTCGATTCCTAGGCCCGGCCCTTTAGGCGGTATGATGTACCCATCCTCCAGCCTTATAGGTGTCTTCAATATCATGTCATGCATTTCCATCACGTTGAATTCCTGTATTAGGAAGTTGGGACTACACACATCTAGCTGTATCGTTGCGGCAAGGACTACTGGTCCGAAGTACATGTGGGGAGCTATCGATGCGTAATACGCTTCAGCCATAGACGCTATCTTCTTAGATTCTAATATCCCCCCGCAGCGGCCGACGTCCATCTGAATTATCTGTGCAGCACGTTTTTCGAGTAGCTCTAGGAACTCGTACTTAGTTACCCTGCGTTCGCCGGCCGCTATGGGTATGCTGGTATGCGCTGCCACCCTAGACATCTCATCAACGTTTTCTGGAGGTACTGGCTCCTCAAACCACAGCGGGTTGAATTCCTCCAACATCTTAGCAACTCTTATAGCGCTATACGTGGTTAGCTGTCCATGGGTTCCAACGCATATCTCGACGTCATTGCCTACGGCATCTCTGATACTCTTAATTACTTTCCTGGCGTGGTTGATTTCCTGTATTGAGATGTCCCTGGGGCTGGGGAACAGCGGTGGGAAGGGGTCGAGCTTTAAAGCCTTAAATCCCTTCGCAACGACGCTCAAAGCCTTCACAGCTGCTTCCTCAGGTGTCAGCTTCCTCCAACCCTCACCCTCAGGTATGTATGAGTATGCCTTAAGTTTCTCATTGTACGCACCGCCGAGGAGGTTGTACACAGGTTGATTTAAGTACTTCCCTACGATGTCCCAGCAGGCAATCTCTATAGCGCTAATGGCTGACATCACTGTTAGGTCGGGATGCCTGTAGTCGTGATCGTAGGTGTACATACGATGCATCAGGAGTTCAATCTTAAACGGGTCGGTACCCACGACATAACGTCTGCACAGGTCTTCCAACAACTTAACGTTGGATGCCTCCCTACCAACAGCTGCCAACGCTGTGAGCTCACCCCAACCTTCAATGCCCTCATCGGTGATGAGTTTCAGAAACGTCCAGTAGCGCCCACCCCTATACGGTGGATGGGTTTCAACAACGAAGACCTCAAACTTAGTGATCTTCAAAGTTACCTCCACAGTAGATTAAACAATTGGTGCATAAATACCGTTCTGGTCTAACATTAGCTTTCATCCCTTCCCTCCAACTTCATGGAGCTCCCGCCGCGAATGGGTAGAGACCGAACATTCATTCAATATCTACCCACACCCGTTAGGGCTCACCCCACTCACGCACGCAATAAGTTTTTCAATCCTCAATAGTTGTGTTTGCGTAACTCCTCATAGCTAACGTGATGGCGATCGCCGTGAGCAGGGCTAGCAGGGCCGTGTCCATGATCGGGTCGAACCTCGCCACACCAGTCAAGCTGTACCTCATACCATCTACTGCGTAGGTTATGGGGTTCACGTAGGCTAGGACCTTAATCCACTCAGGCAGGTTGTCTATGGGGTAGAATATACCCCCCAGGAATAAGAGAGGCATAGTTATTAAATTCACGACCATCTGGAAACCTTCCATGCTGGAGAGTTTTAAAGCGATTGTGAGGCCTAGTGAGGTGAAGCACATGGAGAGCATTAAACCGTATGCTAGGGCTGGCGCAAAGCCTAACAGCCTTATCTGAGGTGCTATGAGGTATACGATTATCAGTACTATGAGTCCTTGGAAGACGCTCACCAGTGAGTCCCCGAAAGCCCTACCCAGTATGACCTCCGCTCTGGAGGCGGGTGCTACTAAAGTCTCCTTCAGGAACCCGAACCTCTTATCCCATATCACTGACATACCGCCCATGAATGAGCTCATTATTGTTGTCATCGCGATCATGCCTGATGCGAGGTAGGTGAGGTAGTTGAGTCCTCCGAAAATTGCCTTAGCTTGTGGGTAGTTGAAGACGTTACTCCAACCTAGGCCGAAGAAGATGATCCACATGATAGGGTTGATTACCGACATTGCTAGCCTCGACTTAGTGCTTACGAACCTCTTAACCTGCCTATACGCCATCGTTATGAATCCGTTCACCGCCATCTCCCCATGAATCTACGTGGGAAAGAAGTGTCGTTTAACGAATCCCTTAACTCCCTCCCGGTTAGGTGGATGAAGACCTCGTTTAGTGTGGGGCGCCTGTAACTGATCTCGGAGACCTCAACTCCTTCCTCAGATATCAGCTCCAATAGTTTGGGTATGGCGGTTGGGGCATCCTTCACAATCACCTCCATTAAGTTGTCCCCGACCATGTTGCATTTAATTACGAACTCCGCCTCCAGGCACCGCCTAGGAATGTGTGAGCCCCTTCCGAACCTCAAGTATATTACCTCACTACCAATAAGGGATTTAAGGCTCTCGGCAGTACCCTCAGCAACTACCTTCCCTTTATCCATAATCGCGATCCTATCGCATAATTCCTCAGCTTCATCCATGTAATGCGTGGTTAGGAGGACGGTAACGTTCTTCTCTTTCCTTACCCTCATGATGTAGTCCCATATCCTAATCCTGGTCTGGGGGTCTAAGCCTATGGTAGGCTCATCTAAGAACAGCACTCGGGGTTCGTGTAGTAATGACCTAGCTATCTCCAACCTTCTCTTCATACCTCCTGAAAAGTACTTCACCTGCCTGTGGGCAAAGTCCTTCAATCCAACGAAGTCAAGTAACTCAGATATTTTGCTCTTTAAAGCACCTCCTTTTAGGCCGTAGAGCCTGCCATGAATGTACATGTTGTCGTATGCGGTGAGCTGGTCATCCAGCGTAGGGTCTTGGAACACCATCCCGATCTTCTTCCTAACCTTATCAGGTTCTTCGACGACATCGTAGCCGGCCACGTAGGCACTGCCTGAGGAAGGCTTGAGTATGGTTGCAAGTATGTGGAGCGTTGTTGTTTTCCCAGCCCCGTTTGGGCCTAACAAACCATATACCTCACCTTCCCTGACCGCGAATGAAATATCGTCAACTGCTACCACTTCCCTATACCTTTTACTAAGCTTGTCAACTCTGACAGCGTAGGTGACCAAAACCCATCACCTCTTACGGCTACTCATTATGTTAAGGATTTTAACTTCAAACTCCGCCACCGCTTTCCTCAACTCCATTAAGTCCTCATCTGATAGTGAAGATGCGCTAGTAGCTAATTCCCTTATAATCCGTAACAGCTTATCGCACCCAGCGGCTTTAAGTTTTTTAATGGATGCGACCACGTTTAATGCTTCTTTAAGCTCCTCGCTGTGGGTGTTGAGGTAATTAAGCCCTTTCTCAGTAATCTTATAGATCTTAACGCTCCTACCTAGTTGGGAGGGATGCGCCTCAACTGAGATCAATCCCTCACGTTCCAATTTCTTAAGGATCGGGTAGACAGCGCCGGTGCTGGGTCTGATACCTGTGAGATCTTCAAGCTCTTTAATTATGCCGTAGGCGTGTCTGGGCCTGTCCCCAAGCGTTTTGAGTACAACTAACTTCATATACGCCTTAAATACTGCTTTCTTAGACAGTATATCTAACACCATATCTTAAGATATAACTTCAGATATAAACGTATTAGTGAAACATGTGGGTGGATATGATTACTTAAGACAGTTTTTTAAAGCCTAGTAGCCAATTATCGTGGGTACTGATAGTGAGCCTACATGAACATGTTAGGGTGATATCTGTAATAGGTGCTGGTAAAATCGGTTCAGCCATAATCAAAGCTGTTAGGGAATGCTATAGTGGCGTTAACTTAATAGCTACAGGCCGAAGGGACACCACGCTGGAGAATGCTAGGTCCTTAGGCGCTGAAGCGATTAGGAGTAATAAGGAAGCTGTTAGTAGGGCGGATCTAATCATACTTAGCGTTAAACCGCATCACTTCCCAGTGGTGGTTAAGGAAGTTGGGAGGGATGTATGGGATGGGAAGGTAGTCGTGTCGGTGATGGCTGGTATAAAGCTTAGGACTTTAAGCTCCGTACTAGTCGGCGCTAAGGTGTTCAGAGCTATGACGAACGTCAACGCATTCGTTAGGAAGGCGTCAACTGCTATATCAACCTTAAACGGTGATGACCGTGATAAGGCGTTGGTGGAGGAGCTTTTCAAATGTTTAGGAACTGTTTATTGGGTTCCGGAAGAATACATAGATATATGGACTGCCTTAGCTGGTAGCGGGCCGGCATTCATATCTGAAATCATAGATGCCTTGGTGTTAGGTGCGGTGGCGTCAGGAATGCCAAGAGACATCGCTTACAGAGCAATACTCGACGTGCTTGAGGGGACGGTAACGCTCCTGAAAAGCAGGGACACGCACCCAGCTGAGGTGAGAGATGAAGTAACCACCCCGGGAGGGACGACGATCAGAGGTTTAGCAGTCATGGAGTCGAGGGGCATTAAATCAGCTTTGATGGAAACCATAGAAGCCGCGTATAGGAGGTCGTACGAAATAGGTAACGACATAGACCTATACATAAAGAGAGAACTGAATATCTAGCCTTTCCATAAGAACGAACCATTACAAAGGTTAGCCCAAAACTCTTGACCCCTCATCCATACAACCCGGCCATCATAACGTGTCCCAACCCTTACTAAACACATATATCTTACGTAATTGATGGTCTTGATGGGCTTTGGATTTGAGGGGTATTAGTAGGAACTCCTTAGCTGTTGGCATGTTGTTGCTATCCCTGAGCTTCGCACCTACGCATGCCGAGCAGGCTAACGTGTTCAGAGTTGTCTGCATGTTTCTAGGGATCGTGGCGTTCAGCCTTGGTCTAACTCTGAGTGGGTGGGTGTTGAATCATGACTCCCTGATGAGATACTCTGAATTATTGGCGTTGGAAGCCATGGTAGCTACTTTCTCACTCGTGTTAATCAACCTGAGGTTAAGTCAGCATTACTTAATGCCCCCCTTGATTCGGGGCCTTATAACAATCACCTTAGCCACGTTCTTACTCCTGTACACCTACTCATGGCTCCTATTTAGGAAGTTCTTCACAACTTTCAGGAAGCATCTGCAGTGGGTAACTTCCTTAATGATCATTACGGCTTCAGCGATCGCCACATATTTAATGCCTGAACTCGTCCCAGCATTTGTTGGTTTGGAGGGGTTTAACGCGTGTGAGCATCATTTAAGGATGTATTACGTTCTCTCATTAGCGATGTTCCCCGCATTGATATTTCAGTCACTCCTATACCTTACATTGCCCGATTTCTAGCAGTTCCCTAATGCCCTCCTCAATAGATATTGATGGTTTAAATCCTAAGTAACTGCTGGCTTTTGAAATATCTGCGTAGCTATGCATTATGTCGCCAGGTCTAGGGGGTTCGTATACGACGCTCACTCCACGTCCCAAAGCGGTCGAGACGAGGTTAGCTAACTCCCTAACACTTACCTGTTTACCGCTTCCCACATTATACACTTCGTTCACGTAGGTAGTTAACATCGATAACTCAACAGCCTTACAAACATCCGCAACGTGTATGAAGTCCCTGGTCTGCTCCCCACTACCGTATATTACCAGTGGCCGGCCTTCACGTGCGTTGCATGTGAACCTAAGGATTACCCCAGAGTACTGACTTGGCCTCTGCCTTGGACCGTACACGTTGAATAGTCTTAAGATTACGAAGTTGAAGCTGTAAAGCTTCGAGTACAGTTTGACGACCTCCTCCCCGAACAGCTTACTTAACCCGTAAGGTGATTTAGGCGAGGTCGGGTGATTCTCATCTATAGGTAACCTTAAGGGGTCCCCGTAAACTGCGGCAGAACTCAAATATATTAGCCGAGGAACACCGCACTCACCAACAGACCTCCCCACGCACAACGTGCCTATGACGTTGCTGTTGAAGTATTCCGCAGGAATCTTAACGGACTCCTCCACGCTCGTCAAAGCTGCGGCATGCACTACCACGTCGGGTTTGGCTGAAGACATCACCTCCTTCAATGAGTTGTAGTCGGTTACGTCTAAGACCGCCAACCCTACGTCCTCACTGCTAAGGGCTCTTAAAGCCTCCTCTGATGACCTACTTAAATTATCTACGCACAACACTTCGTAGCCCAGACGTTTAAGGTGGAGTGCTAGGTGATGCCCTATGAAGCCGGCGCCACCGGTGATTAATACCCTCAACCATTACCCTCAGCGGATTTAATTATTTCGGAAAGTACGGACTTAAGGGAACTAGTCACCACCGTATCCGGATATTTAAGTACGTACGGGATACCGCTGTCAATGCACTCGCTCACCTGCGGATCTAGTGGGATCGTTCCAAGGTATTTGATGCCTAGTTCCTTAGCTATTTCCTTGCCAGCATCACCGGGGAAGATGGGGTACACCCCCTTACACGTAGGGCATGCGAATTCCTTCATGTTCTCAACTATGCCTAAGACAGGTACGTGCAACTCCTTGCAGAACCTTACAGCCTTCATAACAACTAACTTAGACAGTGATGTAGGTATGGTAACTATTAGGGCCCCCGTTAAATTCTTTATGTACTGAGCGACGCTTAAAGCCTCATCACCTGTTCCAGGCGGTAAGTCAATAAATAGAAAGTCGAGGCTCCCCCAGTGAACGTTCGATAAAAACTCGCCTATGAGCCTCCCCTTCAGCGGGCCCCTCCAGATAAGGGGAAGGTCTTCCTCAGGCAGGAAGAATTGGGTGGATATGACTTTAATGCCTAGGGGTCCTGTGGCAGGTTCCAAGCCGTCACTACCTACGGATATCTGAGGGTTGGTGATGCCCAGTGCCTTAGGTATTGACGGTCCATGTATGTCTGCATCAAGCACGCCTACAGCCCTCCCCGTGGATGCCGCAAGCACTGCCAGGGACGCGGTTATGAAGCTCTTCCCAACACCGCCCTTACCGCTTGCTACGGCCACCTTATATTTGATGTGCTCCATCCTCTTGTTGATCGAGTTTACCAGATAATCGTGGACGTTCTGATTCCTGATGCTCACTTCCATCACCAGCTAAATGACTGAGGGAGGTAATAAAAATGTGGTGACTTAATTATGACTCAGCATTACTCTATCAGTTGGTTTTCAACTGCTAGCTTGAGGTACTTCTTAGGCCTGAGGACTAGCTCCCTGATCTCTTCCTCTAACTCTGCTCTGCTCATAGACCTCCTAGCAACTCCTTCCTCAATCGCTTTTTCAGCAACCCTAACGGCTTCATATACGTAGAGGTCGGTTTCATCCATTGTCGGCAGTATCCTGTCTTCCGAGATTCCTCCTTTCTCTGCGAATTCAGCTATCGCGTGAGCAGCCGCTAAACACATACCGTCCGTTATCTTTCTGGCCCTAACTGTTAAAGCGCCCCTGAAGACTGCCGGGAAAGCTAGGCTATTATTCACTTGGTTGGGGAAGTCAGATCTGGCCGTACCAACTATCCTAGCACCGGCTTCCTTAGCCTCCCAAGGCCATATCTCTGGAACCGGATTAGCCTCCGCCAACACTATCGGGTTATCGTTCATCGCTTTAATCCATTCCTGCTTGATGACACCCGGACCCGGTGTGGATAAGCCTATGACTACGTCGGTCCCTTTAATGGCTTCAGCCATCCCCCCAGTTCTGCCCTCAGCGTTCGTCATATCGGCCATCTCCTTCTTCCACCTAACAGCGAACTCACCTGTCTTGAGGTCAGGCCTGTCCCTGTGGAGGATGCCCTTAGTGTCAACCATGTAGATGTTCCCTCCTTTAACCCCGGCAGCTATCAAGTACTTAGCGGTTGCTATGCCGGCAGCCCCCGAACCTATTATGGCTACCTTCACATCACTCAACTTCTTACCAACGATCTTCAAGGCATTTATTACTGCCGCGACGTTAACTACTGCAGTGCCTTGCTGGTCGTCATGCCATACCGGTATCTCCAGCAGCTCCCTCAACCTCTCTAAGATGTAGAAACACTTAGGTTGCTCTATATCTTCTAAGTTGATGCCCCCGAAGCTGGGTTCCAACAACTTAACTGCCTCTATGAACTTATCAGCATCTGTGGTAGCTAAGGCTATGGGGACTGCGTCAACACCTCCGAGGTACTTGAACAGTAGTGACTTACCCTCCATCACTGGCAGACTTGCCTCGGGGCCTATCTTACCCAGACCTAAGACCCTCGTACCGTCGGTTACCACACTGACCAGGTTCCACCTGAAGGTGTACTCCAATGAGAGGTCCTTGCCCTCAGATTTAATCCTCCTACAAGGTTCTGCCACGCCGGGGGTGTACCAAATTGAGAAGTCTTCGAAGCTCTTAATAGGTACTTTAGGAACTACCTCTAACTTACCTCTGTATTTGCGGTGGAGCTCTTCTGAAATCGAGTACCAGTCCTTCCTCTCAGACATAAACTACAAACCTCGTTCAAATTACTCGGGAATGGACTTAAAAGTATTTAAGAAGGGCATCCATCTGTATATGGAGGTTTTAACACGTGGCTCTAAGCGAAGAGTTAATTAAAGAGCTTATTAGAAAGTTACTGGATGCTGAGGCCAGCGCCAAGCCCATCGAAGCCCTCACCATTACCTACCCGGAGATCACTTCAGAGGACGCACGTAAAATCAATCTGGGCATAGTTGGTGAGAGGGTTAAGAGGGGCGAGAAAATCATAGGGTTTAAGGTGGCCTTCACGTCGAAAGCCATGCAACAGGCATGGGGTGTTAGCAAGCCTGAATGGGGCTACCTAACAAGCGGTATGTTAGTCCCTGACGGCGGGGAGATTGATAGTAAGAAGTTAATCCAGCCGAGAATAGAGCCTGAAATAGCCTTCATACTTAAGGAAGATGTTAAAGGACCCGGCGTATCGCCCGGAGACATACTTAGAGCAACCGAGGGGGTCCTACCGGCTATTGAGGTGGTTGACAGCAGACTCACTGGTAAGCGTAAAGTTGAGGACTTCATAGCTGACAGTTCGGGAGCTGCTAGGGTTGTCCTAGGAGGGAGCGTGAAGAGCGTTGACGGCCTAGACCTAAAACTGGTTGGGTGTGTTGTTGAGATCGGTGAGGTAGTAGCCACCGCAGCCGGTGCCGCTGCCCTAGGCAACCCCGTAAATTCTATGATGTTCCTAGCAAACGCATTAGCTGAGGTGGGGGAGTACCTGAGAGCTGGTCAAGTAGTCATTACGGGATCTCTCGTAAGTGCCATCCCCGTCAAGGCGGGTGACTACGTAAGAGTTACGTTCGACAGAATTGGCTCAGTATCCGTAAAATTCATCTAACCCTTAAACAAACGGTCATTTTTCCCTAACCTCAATCATCATGGACTTCTCGGTGGACGCTACAAACATAGCGGTAAGTATTAGTAACGCACCAATTAGTTGGGGTGGTGTCATAATTTCCTCAAGCAGTAAGTAGGAGAGGATGGATGCTGCAACCGGTTCCAGTAGGAAGATGACCGCCGCAACAGCTGGGTTCACGTACCTCTGCCCGAAGACCTGGAGCGCGAATGCTGCATCACCACATACTAGGGCTAGGTACGCGATTATGATGATGGAGCTAATGTCCAGGGCCGTATATCCGTGGAGGAACGTGTCGGGAATGACGAACATCAGGGCCGGAACCATCTCTAACATGGTGAAGAGTAAGGGGTCCCCACCGCTGTACTTACCGACTAGGATTATCTGAGCGGCCCACATGAACGAGCCCAGTAGGACGAGTAGGTCTCCAACGTTAAAACCTGATGCGGGAGTGGTGAGCATGTAGAGTCCCACTAACGATAGCGTAAGCGTTAACCCCAGCCTGTAGCTGTACTTCCTACCCACAACCCCTACGTAGAAGTGGACGAACACCACACTCAGCCCAGTAATGAATGCTGAGTTGGAGGCTGTGGTGTATCTGGTTCCCCAGCCCTGAAGCCATAGGCCTAGAGCATATGCGATACCGGCCATAATACCTCCCTTAACGGTGGTTAGTGAGAACCTACCGCTCAAATATACGTGTATTAGGTACGGGGTCAGACCTGCGATGGCTATCAAGCTCCTAACCCACGTATACGTGTACTCATTAACTGACATCATGACGGTCTTAATTGCTGGGAAGGAAGTTCCCCACAAAACAGCAGTGAGTAATAAGGAAGTTACTCCCTTAACCCTTCCATCTTCGGAGGCCATCCCACCACATCACTAAACCAATCCACAACGTCAAGCTATTAAGCATTAATACGCCAGCAGTGTGAGGGGCTGTAATTAACCTATATCACCTCCTGGTCATAACTTCTTTAGGTGGTCGATATTAAGTTGTTTGAGGAGGTCTTAAAGGCTGAGAAAAGGATTAGGAGTTATATCAGGGAAACACCCATAGACTACTCGATGTACTTGAGTAAGTTGACGGGCTCTCATATCTACTTAAAGCTGGAGAACCTCCAAATAAGTGGCTCCTTCAAGATACGGGGGGTTCTTAACAAGCTTTTTTCTTCGAGGGACTCCGACTTCTTCGTTACTGCTTCAACCGGCAATCACGGAGTCGCGTTCGCATACGGTACTAAGTTACTAGGTGTTAGGGGGATCGTGTTTTTGCCGGAGAACGTATCACCTGCTAAGGTCGACGATATAAAGCTTTACGACGTTGAAGTTAGGTACTACGGTAAAGACCCTATTGAGACTGAATCGTACGCTAGGAAGTTCGCTGAGGAATGCGGTGCCGTGTATGTCTCACCGTACAACGATTTAGACGTGATCGCTGGTCAAGGAACTGTAGGTGTTGAGTTAGTTAAGCAGTTAAAGAGTTTTGACGTGGTTATAGTGCCTGTCGGGGGTGGCGGCCTGATCTCAGGCGTAGCCTCGTATTTGAAGGGCGTGTTACCCCACATCAGAGTGGTGGGGGTTCAACCTGAGAACTCAGCAGTTATGTACCACTCAATTAGGGCTGGTAGGGTAGTGTATGTGGAGTCAAAACCTACGTTAGCTGACGGAGTAGCCGGGGGTGTTGAAGAGAACGCAATAACGTTCGAGTTGTGCAGGAGGTATGTTGACGAGTTCGTCTTGGTTACGGAGGATGAAATAGCTAGGGGTATGAAGCTGATGTTAGAAAAACATCATATTCTTGTTGAGGGTTCTGCAGCGTTACCGGTTGCCGCCTACTTAAGAAATCCCAACATGTTTGAAGGATTGAATGCAGTGCTAGTCATAACCGGGTGTAGGGTGGACATACAGACAATTAGAAAAGTCATTGAAAGCTGATGCGGTATCTAAAGTTATGGTTCCGAGGTTGAAAACTTATTAAACAATGTGAGAGTGGAGATAGGTTAGGTATTAATGGGCATTAGGAAGGAGTTAACAGCCGACCTAGTCGTGGTGGGTGGTGGTTTAGCAGGTCTATCCACCATCTACTTTTCAGACCAACTACTGAAGGACAGAGGTAGTGTTAAAGTAGTCGTCATATCTAAGTCATCATTAGGTTTTGGGACCTCTACGTACTATTCCGCTGGTGCTTTCAGGTGTCCCATCAACGGCTACCCAGTGGATGAGTATGTGAGAGATGTGATTGAAGGTGGTAGGTACGTTAATAGGAGGTCTTTAGTTGAGTTAGTTGCTTTAAGGTCAGTTAACGCTTTAAGGTCTTTGGAGGGTTTGGGCCTCTGCTTCAAACAGTCCAGAGGCACTTTAAGGGTTGTCAGCGACGACCCATTATTCCCAGGTAAGGAGTTGGTGAGGGCTTTGAGGAATTACGTGCTCAGCAGGCCCAACACCGTGGTCCTAGACAATACCCACATGTTAGAAGTCATTAGAGGTGGTGACGGGCGTTTTAACACTGTATGCATTACCGGTAGTGGTGGGTACGTCGTAGTAACAAGTAAAGTGGTGGTATTAGCTACTGGGGGTGCTGCTAACGTATATGTGAGGAGTGATAATCCGCATCAGTTATCATGTGATGGCCATGGGGTGTGCATTAGGTTGGGGGTGCCTCTAATTGATATGGAGTTCGTGCAATTCTTCCCGTTAGGCATTGCTGAGCCGGGAAGACCTAGCTTCATGATACCGTTCACCAGGGGTAGGTTAGTGAATAGGTTGGGTGAGGACGTGTTGGCTAAGCACGGATTAGGGGCTTTAGGTAAGGCAATAATAATTAATAGGGATAAGCTTTCCAGGTACATGATGTTGGAGGTCATGAGTGGGGCCGGCATTGATGGTGCGCTAGCATTGTACCCCGAGGAAGGTGAGGGGGATCTATCATCGTTTGCCAACGAATTGATGAGGAGGTTGAACTTAAGGCCGCCCGTGAAGGTATTACCGACAGCCCACTTCTCCATGGGCGGTGTTGAGGTAAGTGATAGCTTAGAAACACCGATTAAGGGGTTTTACGTGGTTGGGGAATTAGTGGGCGGTATTCATGGGGCTAACAGGTTAGGGGGCAACGCGTTAACGTCATGCGTGGTCACAGCCGAGGTCGTGGCTGGGAACGTACTCCATTACATAACCAACGAGTTTAGGGGGAGTATTGAAGGCGGTGTTGAGGGGGTTGTCAATCAAGTAATCAAGGAATATGGGTTAAGGGACGGCAAGTACGCACCATCAGGGGTCAGGCACCACATTCGAAACCTGATGTGGTCTAAAGCAGGGGTGGTGAGGAGTGGGGAAGCCCTAAGAGAATGTGTGGGAGAACTACTCAACATCCATGATAACCTGGACAAGGTCAGGATAGGCAGTCATGAAGAAGTCATTAGATACTCAGAGATGCTGAACACCTTACTGACATCGATAGCCACAGCGTACTCAGCGCTAATAAGGGATGAGAGCAGGGGCGCACACTTCAGACTAGATCACCCGGAAGAAAGCGGGAGTTGGGTTAAGAACATCAGGGTAAGATACCGTGACAGGGAATTTAAGTACGAAATAGTGTGAAAAACGATGTGTTTTACCATCCCAACAACTCTCTGAGGGCTCCGTCAACGAGTAGTAAGCCGCTGCCCACGGCACTCTTATCCCACGTGAGGGTTACGTAGTTGTGGGTGGTTAGTTGGTAAACGGTGGCGTTGTACCACGTAATATTCAAGGCAGTGCTCTTCAGTATGGACTCTACGGTAGCTTGGTCGAGGTCTAATTTACCGTCAGATAGGTCTGCCTGAAGCATTAATGCTACGGCACCGCTTACGTGTGGTGCTGAGAATGAGGTACCGCTTAAGTAATAGTAGTGTCCCGGAGTAGCTTGTAGTGGTGGGTGTGCAGTCCCATACGGTGTGTACGGCAGTAACACGTGAGCACCTGGGGCTAGGATGTCGAGGTCTTGATCGTTGACGGCCCGACTACTGAATCCTGGTACGTAAACCTCTTCAGAAAGGTTCTCAGGTACGTCCGCTTGGCGCCACCAACCACTGATATTGAACTGGTGTGTCCAACCAGCGGCACCTACGGATATGACTTCAGGATATGCTGCAGGGTACGTCATACCTCTAACGCCTTCATTACCTGCGGCAGCCACTATGAAGACGCCAACGCTTAGGGCGTAGTCCACCACTTCCTTAACCAGTTCTGAGTGAGGTCCACCAACGCTTAAGCTGATGATGATGTGGTTCACGACGTCTGGTGGGTTGAGGACTCTGCCCCCACTAACATTCTCCGCCTCAAACAACTTAGCTACGTAGTAGATACCCGCGGCTAGGTCTGATGTCCAGCCCCAACCCTGATTACCTATGACCTTAACCGGTATTATCTTAGCCTCCGGAGCTACTCCGTCAACTACGTAGAGGTCGTAGACCTTAAACCCTAATATTACCGCGGCAACGGCCATACCGTGGCCGTCGCTATCAGATTCCCAAGCATTCCTATTCACAGACGCTCTAGGTCCTAAGAATGCTGTTGCATACTCCTCAACTATGCTGTCTTCGCTGAAGTATTTCCTCCAATGGGGCTCTAGCCCGGTGTCAAGTACGGCGATGTAGACCCCCGAGCCGTTCAATCTGTATTTCTCGTGGGCTGTTGGTACGTTAATCATGTCTAAGTTCCAAGTGAGTACGGTGTTATGGACGCTACAGTTGGACGGTAACTCCTCAGCTAGAGGTCTCACTATGCCTGCCTTACTTACAGACCTAACACTACCTAGAGCCCTAACCAGGCTGTCAATCAATTCCTCATCTATGAGTATTGCTAACCCCCTAATCTCATCAAATCTGTATATTAACTTGCCACCTAGCCTGGAGATTAATTTTAAGTCATCATCACTCATATCACGACCTAGTAGGACCTCCACCACGACCTTACCCTTGCTGCTCAGTAATGGTGTAGGTGTTAAGGCTATTACCATTAGGGAGAATATTACAAACATACCTAACAGCTTAAACGACTTCATAATCGGTCACTTCCTATTAAATAGTAAGGGATTATTATATATTTAACGATAAGCGTTTTAAGTCACTGCCTGAGTTATTCACGGTAGCTTTTATGGATGTATGTAATGATAACATCGTATACGTGGGCAGGAAGTTCTTCATGAGATACGTAGTAGCTGTCTTGATGAAGTTTAACGTCTTCAGATGTGGCAGCGTTGTCATTAAGGCTAGGGGGAGTAACATCTCTAGGGCCGTCCTGGTGGCTGAGACCTCTAAGGAACTCATTAAAGATGTTGAGTACTCCTCAATAGATTTAGGGAGCGTGGGCATAGAATCCGGGGGTGTTAGGAGGGTGGTTTCAACTATTAAGGTTGTTTTGTCTAGGGCCGGTGAGCTTCGTAAGGTCCGCTAACCCCTCTCTTAACACGTCCAGTAGTTCGGCCTCACTGCTCAGGTTTAAGGCGACGAGCCAGGCATCTAACTGTCTCTCAACCGGAATAACCATTATGTCATTCTCTTCCAGAACCTTAATCTCGTCAGAGGACCTCAAGTAGTTCCACTTAGGCATTAAGAACTTCTTAACCCTTATCTTCTTAGTCCTTATAGCTGCTAATATTTTACCTGAACCACGCCAATCTAGACCGCCTACAGGGCCCACACCACCTTTAATGTCGCACTTACCTGTCATCACTACCTCGGAGCTTACCGGGGTTCTAGCTAGTTCTGAGATCGTTGCAACGCTTAAAGCTAGGCCTAGGCTCGGCCCGCTCACGCCTGAGCCCGGAATCCCTTCCATGGGGCTAATGACTTGGTACCTGAAGTCGAAGTTGCTTAGGTCTAATCCCCCGCGCGACATGGCGTAGTGTTTTATGTAGTCGACCACGTTCGAAGCGCTCTCCACAACGCTTACGTCCTCGACAGAGGTCCCGGGACCTAACGTAACTGACCTGGCCACCCCCGTAATTGTCACCTTCCCGGTGCCGAAGGGGTTAACGTTACACTCAACTATTAGGGGTATTCCCCTCCTACCCTGCACATCGGTTCCTAGGCCTATTGCGATGCCTGGGTGGGGTTCGTTCGTTATTAGGCTTTCCTGAACATCTATTAACTCCTTATCTACGTCCTGTTCAAGTGATTCCGCAGCCTTTTCGAAGTGATACAGCCTCAGCTTGTAGTCCTCCACATCTACGTTGATGACCTCATTAATGGTTGGTAAGTTTAGGATTTCCTTAACTCTGTTCAATTCGTCCTCGTAGAACTTAACCAGTTCTTCATACCTCGTGGTGTTTGAGGAGTTCTTTAAGTCGTTCAGAGCTGCTACCTCCTGAACCCTCAGCCTGTTGGCCTCCCTGATGACTTCTGCGATGATCCTAGGTGATACTATCCTAAATCTCTTCAAGATGCTTAGAACTCTTTCAGGAGTTACCTCAGGATGCAGGTGTTGTACGTACTGCCTAAGATGCACTTTAATGATGTCCAGTCGTTCAGGGTCGTTCCTGGGTAATGGTATCTCAATCACGTAGGGTTCGAACCTGTTAATCACTGCCTCATCGATTGCTTCAATCCTGTTCGTCGCTGCGATGATGAGGACTCCCTCCAGGGGTTGGAGACCGTCCAACTCGGTAAGTATTTGAGCGGTTAACCTATCACCGACTGGGTCCCCCCTCCTCTTAGTGGCTATTACGTCGAACTCGTCGAAGAACACTATGCTGGGTGAGTGCCTCCTAGCCAGTGAGAATAGGTCCTTAATGTTTTTCTCAGGTTCCCCAACCCACTTGGCGTTGATCAGTAGCTGGGACGCGGGCACGTAGAAGAACGTAGCGTTCGCCTCCTTAGCTATTGCCTTGGTTAGGTAGGTTTTACCGCATCCGGGCTCACCGTAGAGCAGGATACCCTTAGGCGGGACCCAGCCGAGCTTGCCGGAGAGTTCCGGCCTCAGACTAAGCATGACTAGCTTAAACAGCTTGTCCTTAATGCCGAACAAACCACCTATGTCTGAGTAGTTCACTGCTGGCTTTATCTGAAGTATGGTGCCCAAGACCTCGATACTTTTTTCCTGTTCCACATAACCCCTCAGCTCCCTTGAAACCATCTTGAAGTCATCTAATGTTACGTTGCTTTTGATGAGGTCATCAGCCCTGGTCATGCTGAAGAGCTTGCCCAGCAACTTACCCCTAAGCGGTTCAACCTTCTTCAAGTAGACTTTAGTGCACGCATCTATTATGTCGAACGGCGTCAGCTGTGTCTGCCTGTAAGCACTCACGGACTTCTCAAGAACCTTCATGACTTCCTCCGTCTTTAAGTGCGTCCACCCAAACCTCTTGAGCTGTGAGTCCAATACGGCGGGCAACATCTCCCGAGTTATATTTTGGTCTAGGTCTATTACGTGGGCCCTCCTCCTTATGTCCTCCCTAAGGCTTTCGAACTTATTCGTGGCCGCTATTATCACAACCCTCTTATTCCCGTCCACGATCTTGTTGATGTGCTCTATGAATAGGTCCTGCACTTTAACATCCTCCCTCTCAGCACCGTACATAGGCCTCTCAACCTTCATCCCTATGGAGTGGAACTCGTCTAGGAAGATCACGGTAGGTGATTCCTCAGCCTTCTTGAATATCGCTGTTAAGTTCCTCAAAGACTGACCGTACAAGGGGTGGAAGATCTCATCACAGCGAACTACCATGGGCTGGACGTTAACGCCTTTCTTCAAACCGTAGAGGGATGCCTCCCTCAGACACACCTCTGCGAGAAGTGACTTGCCGGTGCCTGTATTACCTTTAAGTATGAAGAACTTCGGTGGTTCCATACCTTTAAGTAAGTTAATGATTGCATCATCTTTAATTACGTGGTAAGCGATTGCCGCCATAATCATTTCGAACTCTCTATCCCTACCGACTAAGTCCTCTCTCTTCTTGGGGAATTCCTTCTCAATCTCCCTCAACTTCTTCCTAATTTTGGTGGGGGTTAACTTAGCATTCCTCCATTTCCTGAAGTCCTTGTTGACTAATGACAACGGCAAGTAGAAGATCGTCCTAAGTAAGGTACTCCTCAACCACCAGTAACCTTTATCTTCACTCTTCATCGATGACATCGTACCAACCCCTCCACTTGCAGATGTAGTAAGCCACCGCGTTAACTACCAGTACTATAAAGGGTGTTGTCAGCCATGAAACCTCGAAGGTGACGGTCCCGTACGTTAGGTTGTTGTACGCTGTTAAGCCCATCGTGATTAAAGCGGATGCTACGAACGCTACCAGGGAGCCGTATAACAAGTACCTAACAACTAAAGCCACCGATTCCGCAACACCCCACCTATCCTTCTTGATAAGTGAGTAGCTCCTCACATCAAGTGCCGCAGCGCTCACAAACATGGCGAGCAGGACCGCCATCACTGCTACATTCCAGATTGGGGGTCTCAAATACATCGGGATCTGAAGTGGTTGAGGGGCGTAGGCGCCTGTTAAATTATTTATCAGCTTAAATACCAGTTGTAGGCTTACGTTACCTGGGCACCTAAGCAGATCGACGAAGACATCGTCGGAACTATATCTGGAGATGTTTACCACGTATGGGCTAGCCGAGTAAAGAACTACTAGGAAGGACGTATCGGTTAAATTAGCTACTTGCTTGGCTAACCTCATGTGGACGCTGCCGGACTGCTGCCCACCGCCTGACCCGCTAATGACATCAACTATGAACGCGTCAGACAATTCGGAAGTTAGGACGTATATGGGGTCACTTCCTGAGTAACTTATTATAACCCTATCATTCAACGATGTAAGCACTACATCCTTCTGAACCACCATCACGTTAGCTAAGTTAATGACTGTGAGTAGGTAAACCAATACACTCAAGGCCTTTATCATCGGATGCGCTAACATTGGGTTGGTATCACACCATTAATAATTAAGAATTACTAGCTAATTAAGCTATATTCTCAACGGTTTCTTGGTATATCTCGAATAATTTACAGGAATTCTAAATGGGGAGTGTGCTCATCAATAGCTCTAACAGTACGTGAGGTGCTAACCACGTAATTATCAGCAACACGATTATGATGATTAGACCGAGACGCATATGTAGCGGTACGTCGACGAAGCACACGTTGGTAGGCTTTAGAGGGCCGAACACAACCTTCTTAACAACCCTTAGCCCATAGGCGACGGTGAGTAGCATCGATATTAACGCGGTCAAGGACAACGCGTAGAACTCCGCGGAAGCTTCCGCAGCTGATTTAAGGACAGCGGAAATTATGAGTAGCTTTGATATGAATCCTGCAAAGGGTGGTAGCCCAGCTAGGCTGAGGAACCCCACTATGAAGCCCACCCCGCAGAGTTTGTATTTACGCAAGATTCCGCTCACTAGGTTAATGTTCCTGATGTTTAGTGAGTAAATAATTATCCCAGAAGATAGGAAGAGTAGGGCCTTCGCATACGCGTGTGACAGGTAGTGGTATGAGTAAGCCATCGTGCTTAGTAACGGGTCCTGAACTGATAGAGCTAGGGCTAAATAACCCATATGGCTAATACTTGAGTATGCTAGGATTCTCTTAATGTCTGCCTCCAGCAAGGCCCCTAACCCTCCGTAGATTATCGATGCAAGGCCCCAAATCAGGAGCGGTAGTGAGAGCTCGCTACTACTGGCCATAGGTCCGAGGATCCTTAACATTCCGTAACCACCTATGCCCACGATTAGGGGACTTAGTATTGCGCTGAAAGGTGTTGGCGCCTCGGCATGTGCTGGTGGTAGCCAGAGGTGTAGGCCGAAGAGACCCATCTTCACCGCAAAACCCACCATCAATATGTAGTAAACCCAAGACGGGAGCGTTTTGCCGCTGAGCTCAGTGAATTGGAAGGATCCTACGTAGATGTAAATGGATGAGAGCCCGATGATGATGAGTAATGAACCAGCTAAGGACCACATCAAGTACGTGAAGGAGACGCTTGCCCTGTTCCCGTAACCGTAGAGGTATATTAAAGCCCAGGAGGTGAGCACTATTAACTCGTAGAATATCACGAATGCGATGATGTTGTAGGAGATTATTACCCCCACAATGCCTGAGGAGTTGAGCAGTAATAACCCGTAGAAGAGGTTGAGAGATGCGTCCCCTAACTCACTAGCCCTGTGTTTCATGTACTCGTATGAGTAGATGTATATTGATGGGAATAAGGTGAGAGCCGTTATCAAAATCAATATGTTGAACCCGTCAATACCCAAGGAGAAGGAGTACTCCAAGTGATCGCGAACGCTCACCTCAATGTAGTTCTCAACCATGGGCAGGGTCTTAAACAACGAAATGAGGATTAAGTAGATCGCAGTGACGCTCACTGAAGCAGTACTTAAGGCATGTGCAAGCCTATCATTACGAACGTTAAAGACCACCACCGCAGTTGCCATGGGTATTAGTACTAATTCGAGCACCATCAGCCATCACCTAGTAATTGATACCAAGTATATTAAGAGGATGGAGAGCGTAATGACGTAAGTGGTAAGGAAGGAATCCATGTCGGCGGAACCCACCGCGCGTAGGAACCTCCCCAACCAACCTAGGAAATGCGACCATGCATACCCACTAACTAGGTTGAGGAGGTGCTCAGTTGTGTAGAAAAGTGAGTTTGAGACTGCCGTCAACTTCACAACCCCTGAGTGCGGGCCCGCGATGAAGTCCTTAACAACAGCATAGATCTTCCTTAAATCCTGCACCCGCCCAGGTCTTACCTCAAATTTGACGTAGAATGAGACCTGGATTAGTTGGTGTTCATATATGAGTACAGCCAGCAATACACCTGAGAGAGTTGCTGTAATGACCGTGCCAAGGAAAGCGGGGTCCATGTAGGTCATGTGTATTTCCTCAACCAGGGTGATCAAACTCACGATATTTCCCTTGATATCATATCCGGCAAAACCGGCGAGCAGTGAGGTTAGGGCGAGGAGGAGGGGTGGGAAGTACATCAACTTATCTACGTTGTGGTGTTTGCTCGGGGTGCCGTCAGATGTAGTGAAGGTTGTTATGAGCATTTTCGTTGCGTACGTCGCTGTTAGGAAGGTGCCTACCACGGTTGCCAGGAAGAGTATGTAGTGTCCCTCACCCACTACGGTCTCGATTATGAACTCCTTACTCCAGAAACCTAGCAATGGTGGGACACCTATTAGGCTCATGGAGGATATTAAGGTGATCAGGAACAACTCTTTAAAATCCTTGAGGTGTAGTTTCATTTCGTTCATGTACAACGTACCGGTCGCATGTATGGATATTCCAGCGGCTAGGAAGAGGGCAGATTTGAATAACGCGTGATTCATTAGGTGGTAGAATGTTGCTGAACTAGCTATTAATGGCATTTCAGCGAGGCCGGCAACCCCTAAAACTAGGTACATGTAACCTATCTGACTGATTGTTGAGTACGCCAGAAGCCTCTTCAACTCAACAGACCTAACAGCACTTAACGCACCGCCAATCATGGAGACAATCCCCGAAAATATGAGCGCGTCGAATATCAGTGACGTAGTGTTGAAGGCTTGAGATATTTGGATTAAGTATGGGAGGAGTCGTAGCACTATGTAGACGCCGGCCTTAACCATCGTTGCTGAGTGTAGGAGTGCTGAAACAGGCGTGGGCCCGGCCATAGCGTAAGGTAGCCAAACGTGGAGGGGGAACTGAGCTGACTTAGCTGTAGGGCCGGCTAGGAATAAGACCAGCGGTAGAGTCACCATCCACTCAGGTAAGCCGTTGTTTGCTAATTCGTTGATGACCGCTAAGTCTTCATAGTACGGGGAGCCGGTAAGCATTATAAGCATTAAAATGCCTACCAGCATTAAGGCGTCTGAGCACCCAACTATTAGGAACGTGATGTAGGAGCAGTGGGTAGGTGGGTGCAGGGGTGCTTTATTGGGGGGACCACCAATCCAGTACTCCCTCTCATCGCCGTAGTAGTATCCTATTAGGAGATAACTGCATAGGCTGACTCCCTCCCAACCGATAAACATTGTGAGGAAGTTGTCTGAATTGACCACGACTAACATGCTACTCATAAAGATAAGCATCAGGAACCAATACCTCCTAGTATCCCTGTACCTTACATCGTCCCTCATGTAGCTAATGGAGTAGGTGAGGATTAGGGTAGTTAACCCGCATACCAACGAACTTATTAAAGCGCTCAGCGGATCCAATCTGAGGGAAACGCCCACAGGTTTGATGTATGGTAGCCTTAACCACTCCTCAACCAAGACGATGTTAACGGGGCCTACCTCAATTGCCTCGGACAACACCATTAAGGAGGCAATAAATGATGTAAGGGAGGCAACCACTGATGTAATACCACATGCTAGGTTGTTCCTAATAACAAGTACAATCAACGCCGAAATTATGGGTAGCGCTAGCTCGGCAGCCGTTAATACCTCAATCATCACCGCTCCATGGCTTAATCAGCGTCAAGCAATTAAAGTTTACTGCAGTTTAAACTTTTCTATGAAGTTAAACACGTTTAAGTATGTCCCTAAAACCTTCAGAGCCTCAAATGCTGGCTAAGTAATCACCTATGGCCTTCCCAGCCGTTAAACCATCTTTCATGGCTAAGCCGATTCTGGAGGGGCCTAACACCACGTCCCCCGCCGCGTAGACACCCTTCCTAGTGGTCTCCCTGAACTCGTTAACTAGTATCCTACCATCCTTACTCAGCTTAATTCCCAGAGTGCTGTCGAGTACTGGCGGTGTGGGGAGCTCGCCGACGCAGTTGATGACAACGTCGACCCCTAATTCGAAGTCACTCCCCTCTATGGGTACTGGCTTAGGCCTGCCGGACTCGTCCGGCCCGCCCAACCGACACTTAACGAGCATTATAGACTTGACCAAGTCCCCCCTACCTAGTATCTTAGTGGGTAGGACTAAATCCATCCACACCGCACCCATGGTGACTAACTTCGTTATCTCCCCCACCCCTGCAGGGGCCTCATTCACGGTCCTCCTGTAAAGTATGTAAACTTTGGAAGCACCCATTCTCAAAGCCTCAGTTGCTGCGTCCACTGCAGATAACCCCGCACCGACCACGGCAACTACCTTACCACTTACGTCAGGGACTGATGACCTGTCCAGGTAGCCCAACTCGTACGCCTTAACCCTGAAGAGGAAGTCTAGGGCTTTGAACACGTTTTTGAGATCCTCCCCCGGGATGCCGAGCGGCCTAGACCTCCACGCACCAGTCGATATAAGTGTCGCGTGGTAGGTATCAACTAACTCGCTGAACGTTATCTTGGACTTGAAGAGTTCATCACCTTCATCATGAGCTTCATCGGAGCCCACTACCTTAGTACTGCCTACAAAGTTGACGTTTGAGAGTCCCATCAATTCTTTAACCCCATCCCTAACCGCTTTAACCCCTATCCTACTCCCAGGTATGGCGAAGAGCATGAGTCCTCCGGGCTCAGGAAGTTTATCGTAAACGTCCACCTCAGCACCGCTACATCCTAGGTAACCAGCTGCAACCAGTCCGGCGGGACCCGCACCAATCACCGCAACCTTCTTACCGGCCAACCTTTTTCCGGGCATGCATGATAAGATGAACTTCATTCTAAGTCCTCAATCCTTAAATTTACGTCATTAATAAACATTTCAGAAATTCAGCGTGTCAGGTATGTGGGCAGGCATCTACGTCATAATTGCCTCAATGCTGTGGTCCACAATCGGCGTAGCTACGCTGTTAAGCGGGGATGTGGTCCTCATGCTCATTACGCGCTCCTTGATAATCGCCGCAGTTAGTCTAGCTGTCTTCAGATCACTGTCTAGGGCATCGATATACGCTGGCTTGGTGTTGGGGCTATTATTCGTGTCGTATGTGATTTCAGTTACGTTAACCGGTGTGGGTCCGGCTGCGTACCTCCTCTACACCGCCCCCTTGTGGAGTTCCTTGATCGCGTTTAAATACGGGGAGAGGGTGAGTAAGGTAGCGTTCTTGGGGATGGTTTTAGTGCTGACGTCTGTGTTCTTAATGGGTGTTGAGAGCTTGGTAAGCCGTACGCTAAACTTCTACGGTTTCCTCTTAGGTCTTTTAACGGGTTTCATCTACGGCTCCTACATATCCCTGGTTAGGTACTTCTCGTCGAGAGGTCTTGACAAGGAAGTTTCGTGGGGTGCTATGCCTTACGTATTGCTGGTGGTTGCCCCACTGGCTATCTACAACTGCTTAACGGGCTTTGACTTCAGGAATTTAAGTAGTTCAATTATTGCCGGGTCATACTTAGCCGTCTTCTGCACTCTAATACCCTACAGGCTATTCGCCAAAGGCGCTAGAAGTTTGAAAGCATCCACGACATCGGTGGTCGCATCAATAGAACCCGTATTCGCGTCCATTTGGGACTACGCCATATTCGGTAGGGTACCCACAGAACTTCTGTTAGCGGCCTACGTGTTAATGACGATTGCGTTGCTGTTAGTGTCCGCCGAGAAATGACCAAGGGAATGTACGTTAGAAACCGGAGGTAAGTGATGGTATGCGGGAAAAACTCCTGTAGGTTTTCAGCAACCATTTCTCCGTTTATCCGATGATAACTTGTAGTAGTATCCGAACTCCCTCCTCTCGCCGAACCCCTCTAACCCCTTACTCCTTAACTCCTTCCTCAAACGATCCGCTAATTCCTTACTCAGTTCACCCCTACCCTCTAGATAATTTATGACCTCCAAACCCTCCTCAACGCTCCTAGCCCTGCCCAGGAAGTCGTACACGTTCGGGACGTAGTTCCTTAGCGGGTCCCTAGAGAGTTCGCTGATGCTGGATGAGGACGCCTTACCCTCTAGTAACTCCTTCGACAGCTTAGGGAAGAGCTTCCGGAACTCCTCGACATCGAACTCAGGCAAGCCTACTACCGAGATATCTAACGCTTATTACGTTTTTAAACCACATTATTGACGGATTTGATGAGGCCTTCGATCGCTGATTAACGTGATGACGGCAGGGTTTAACTGATACTCAAGCCTCAAAAGCTCGCAAGTCAGAACATCTCCGCATATTAAGTAGTCACACGATGAAGCAAGGAGCTGTAAGTCGGCAACCCATCACCAAACTCTCAGGTGCTGAGCCAGTACTGCTACCACATCTAATGAGTCCCTGAGCACGCTGACTTCAAGGCACTCCTAACACCTGAGACCAATTAAGGAGGGACTTCATTTCCGCATTGGCACTTCTATTGCCGCATGATTTTAGCCTTAACAACCCATATAGTTAGTGCCAGCATTAAGGATGCGGTAGACGCTAGTAGTAGTCCCATGTATTCCTTAGTGAGGGATGCTATTACGACCTCCCTAATGCTAACTATTAATCCAACCTCTGCGAGGCCTATGATCCTGCTGCCCGGGCTTGCCCTCAAAGCGACTATGAACCTTATCAGCTCAGCAAGAATTATCAGCATGAAGATGTCGTTCAGTATTAGGTCAGCTATTTCAGAATATGTTACGTGTGGTGATAGAACCTCCCTTAAGTCTCGGATTGATGCGTAGCTAGCTACTACAACAAGGAAGACTATCAGCATTAATGTTAGTACCTCTACAATAACTACCGTCTTAGTGCCTACGTCGCTCACAGCCTTATCGATACCACCTAGGTCCGGTATCTTAAGCACCGAAAGTTTATTCAATCCTAGACTATAAGTGTTGATGTTACCAACACTTGACCCTGATCAACCTTCCGAACGTTCCACTCAGTCGCTTGAGTTTTAGGTCACGTTACTCATCCCAAGTAGATGGGACTTACCAATACTTCAGGGAAAATTACTTAACCAAATCAATACCACGGAGGTCTAATCCTTCAACAAGGTATTTGGTCTCAAGGCCTAGCTACAATCTAATTATTTACCTTTATGGTGGGTTGGAGGAGTAAGCTCCATCAAACGGAACCCCTCCGGGCCTAGCATTGACCATGGGAGGTCTAGCTTCCCTATATAAACATAGGTACATCTGCGCCTTCAACTTATTCGGTCCTACGTGCTTAACATAACCGCTGTTAAGGGCCCAAGGATGTTCAATGATCCGTAAGTTTTCAAGATTGTCCTACAACCATCTAAGGCTGCGGCGTAGTCAGTACAGGGAGTCTAAAGTGTTTGTTGTAGGGGCGTAATCCCACCCTAGCAATTACTGTAGTTATCTTGGCCTCTTTATTTGGTCTATGGGATGTCCTCAGTGCTGAGCTGATGGCTAATGTTGCTACGGATAACTCACTTAAGCAATACATGCCTATGAACTTGAATGGATTCCACCAACGTATCCGTAGGTTGCGCTACCAACATCATTTAACCTTTAACGGTGGATGCTGTCAATCCTTATTTCACTCGAGTTTCGCGGAGAGTACCTCACCCCTCATGGCCTTCATAAACTCCTCTAACTTCTCGGCGATTTGGGGGTACTTGATGGCTAGGATCCTTAAGGCCAGTAGCGCCGCGTTCTTGGAGTTCCCCACCCCTACGGTGGCCACCGGCACTCCGTAAGGCATTTGAACAATTGAAAGTAGTGAGTCAATACCGTTTAGGTACTTAGAAGGTATTGGAACACCTACCACTGGTATGCGGGCTAATGCGGCGATCATACCTGGTAGGGCTGCGGCGCCGCCGGCACCAGCAACGATGACCTCAACACCTCCTTCAACAGCCTTCTTAACGTACTCAAACATGACTTCCGGGGTCCTATGAGCTGAGACAACCCTAACATCAACGTCGACACCAAATTGTTTTAAAATGTCAACGGCTTCCTTCATGACATCCCAATCAGATTTGCTGCCCATAACAACCGCGACTTTAGGGATACGTACCACCGTATGCACAATTATGCTAAACTTTATAAGGTTTACTTCTTTTAAATAACTTAGATTTTTACAATATCGTGAATAATTGCTTGGGCAAGCGCTTGTGACCCCCAATATATCGAAGGTTGTGTGAATGGAGCTTGATGCTTGTAAGGGTCTTACGGAGGGGGTCATCATTCAAGTCTCTCATCACATTACCAAAGATTTAAATCCTGATGCAGAGTTACTATTAAGAGGTTTCTTATGAAGGTAGGGGTCTTCAACGCATTGTTAGAACTTGCCGGTGGTAGTGAGAAGTTTGCTTTGGAACTCTGCAGAGCTCTTAATGAGTTAGGCCATGATGCCGAGCTAATAACGTTTTGTAGCGACTGGGACGCTCTACAACGCTCTCTAAGTTTGCTCGCGCCTGAGTATAAGCCCAAGCTTACCGCTAAGCCAACACCCCCTACCTACAACGTCTTAGATTCCGTACTCGCTGGGAGGTTCCTCAGACTTAAACGTTTAATACTGGCGAGCCATCTCCTAAAAGGTCTGCAGAACTCCGATTACGACATTCTCATCGATACGAGCAGTAACATCCCATTAGATGTGGACATCTCATATATCCACTACCCGGCAGGAACCGGTGGGGGTGTTATCTATGCGTTTTACCACGTGCTCGTTAAGTTCCTAAGTAAGTTCTTAGAAGGTGATCCTAGGTTGGTGTTGACGAATAGTTCCTGGACTGCTGAGAAGGTGGTTGCCCTCTACCCAAGGCTCTCAGGCAGGGTCTACGTCCTCCACCCACCTGTGGATGTTGAGTACTTTAACGAGGGACTCGCTTACGGCAGGGAGAGGCTTGTGGTCACGATCTCCAGGTTCACGCCTGAGAAGAACTTAGATAAAGTTCTCGATGTCGCTAAAGAGTTGAAGGAGTATGAATTCGTGTTAGTAGGTTCGACCGCCAAGTACTCAGAACCAGTGATTAAGTCTTTGAAGAACCGCATAGATGGGGAGGGATTGGGGAACGTGAACATAATGGTTAACTTACCCAGGGACGAACTCAGGAAATTACTCAGCAGGGCTAAGTACTACCTACATCCACAGTTTGCAGAGCATTTCGGGATATCAGTTATTGAGGCGATGGCCGCTGGATGCGTACCCATAGTATATAGGGATGGCGGTGCATGGTATGACGTAGTTAGTAAGGTATCGGATGTGTTGGGCTATAACGACGTGGCTGAAGTCCCCAACATAATTAAACGCATAGATTGTGGGGGAGACCTCTACTCGGCGTTAAGAGATAAAAGCGTTGAGTACTCAAAGAAGTTTAATTACGAAGGCTTCAAGAAAAACCTCTCAAACTGGGTGAATTGCATTCTGAGGATTAAGAAGTAGTTTAAAATCTCATGTGTGGTGGGTTCTGCTGCTCAGAACTCTACGACCTTACATTTGAGCTTGCTTAGGAATTCGTCCAGCTTCTCTAGGGGTATTTTATAGGTGATTAAGTATTTTTTGGTTCTGAACTTGAGCTTCGCTATCTTCTCTTTCTCTAGTTTCTTAACCCTGCACTCAGTTGCGATCTCCCCTAATTTTAACGCCTGCTCCTCATCCTTTATCTCGAAGGGCATACCACTCACCTAGGTTAACACTCTTAACTAGTTTTTAAGCATTCGAACTGCGTTGTGGAAAGTATAAGTCCTTATTCATCCTCGGAACTAACGCCATTAAAACTGATTGAAAAACTAGGTCATCCCTCAGGACCTTCCCTCTGGTTAGGAGTTTGATGAATCCGCCGTGCTCGCCCACATCTTTGGTTTTGAAGTAGTCGTCCACCAACAACTCCAACTCCTTAACACTCCCTCCCACTAACTTCTCAGCAAATGTTGGGGGTATTTCAAATGCCGAACTCAACCCGTAAGTGGCTATGCCTTGATTATCAACCACCACGGCTACGTGGATGTCGAACCAGGCGTCGAGTAATCTGAAGAGGCCTGCCTCAACGCCTACCCCGTGCTCGGCACCCCTGACAAGTTCTAAGGACTTCTCCGCCCTGATTAGAGCTCCCCTGAAAGTGGTTTCTAAGTTCATGGGCTGCGGTGTGATTTCAGAAGGTACCTCAACCCCAACTACTTGGAAGTCCTTCAGGAATAGGCTGTACGCTCTCTCAACACCGTTTAACTTAGACCTGTTCTTACTCCCCACTGATATTAACATTCATCAATTCCTCGAATCAGTTACTTTGGCGCTCTACCAAATAAAATTTATTACTAAACAGAGGTAATAATACACAGGCGTTGATGATGAGCTCCGGAAGCGATGTTTTGGAACAGCTTAAAGACCTATACGGTATCGTTCTCTTCTTCAGGGACAACGCTGTTGATGAAGACTTCTATGATGCTTTAGACAACGTTCTACGAATGATTGAGGAATTCCTTGGGAAGAGCGATGTGGGTTACGACACAGGTAAGGAATTCTTAAATAGGTTATACAACTTTGTTAGATCTAACCCCCTGACCAAGTTCCTCGCCATATACATCAGGGACTACTTGTAGGTTGTTTAAGCGTCTGGGGGCTTGTAGGGCTTAAGGGCGGTAACCCATCAAAACTGCGTACTATTTCCTCAGCGTCTATTGTCGAGGCCACTCCAACACTAATAAGTCGAACTACCTGCACGCGGTGTTATGATCGAGCTGAGGGGCTTGTGAAGTGGCGTTCCTCGGGCGACAGTTCTGAGTCCACGAGTTCTAATGCGGCTTCCGCAGTTCACCCCCTCCTCTAAAGCCCTGACGATTCTAGCGACCTTACCTATGATTAAGGGGTTTCCCAAGACCGCGGCCGTTAAACCCATCGTTAGTTCATTACACATCGGTATTAACCCAGGGTGCGTGAGTCACTGGGACATCCTCCTCACCGGCCTCATCCTCCCTTCAAGAAGTTTCATTGTAGCCTCATGAAAGGGTCGTCCGTAATTGAAAGCACGGCCGCAACACGTTCACCACACATTTAGTCCATCATGAAAGGGGTAGCGGTGCCGTGATCAATGTTATGGTAGCCGGGCGGGGATTCGAACCCCGGTCACGGGGGATCTCCCGCAAGGACCAAACTCGGGGGTAGCCTGAGCTACCTGCCCCGCATCCTTGACCGCTAGACGACCCGGCTTCATTATAATTTTAAGTAAGGTGCGTATTTAAATACTTTGTCCGACAACATACGGTAGTGCTCCCGGAACCCAAGAACCCAAGAACCCAATGAGTGTGAGTTACCGAGCACGGATCCAGTCACTATTGGATGGGGACTTATCGGTGAAGGACTTTGTCTAAGGTCAAGCTGCTTAGAGTTTTGGGGAGATATCCTGAGTAAGGGGTTGCATGGTTGTATCTCTCGGTGGCGAAGTTCGAACTAAATCAAGTAGTAATGGACGTAAGTGGGTTCATCTTGCGAGGTTTCAAGCTATGGGAGAAAACGCTATCTGTGTAAGTATAGGAGGAAGAACATTGTTGAAAGCATGATGAAAGTCACTATGGCTTGAATAATAATCGTCCTCCTAGTTTGCGGCGCGTAAAACACCAGTGGTATATGGGATATTGCTCTCGGCTTACTAAGCTCGCTCTGCACTTCCTCCACAGCTCTTTTAAGTTTCTCCCTCAAATCCTCTGGAAACGAGTCGAAAGAAACTTCTCTTAAATCACCTAATTCGTCTAGTTTAAACACTCTAATCCCACTTTTTCGTCTAACATATCTAACGTACCTTACATGAGAAGTGGTGGAAATCAAGGTGAGTATAGCGGCCATTACCCTGCCACTACTACTCTATAGATAAATTCTTCTACAAGCCTCACCTCTGCATTCATTGCTTAAGGTCAAACTCTTGAACCCTACTACACCGTTGTTTATCGGCGCACCCTCCTACAATGGTTGAAATGACTACCAAAACGCACACCAAATTTATAAACCCTTACAGGCGGGTAGCTGACTTAAGCATGTCTTCAGGAGTATTTTTTGGAAGTATTACTGAAATATTACTTAACTGATGTACTTGCTTAATTAGACGGTAGTGCGACACCTATTATAACCCTCGTAAGGCAATATGATCTAGGTGTGAAGTGTTGAGGGGTTGTTGCATCATCGGCCTGCTCATGGATTTGGGGATACACCCCGACTTTAAGTCATTTAAGGACAGGTTACTGGCTCAGAAGGTAGTATATTTGGCTCAGAGGCTCTTTAACATGAATTTCGGATACGAGTTCATATGGCATATCAGGGGTCCTTACTCCAAGGCCTTAAGCAGGGACCTGAGGGCCCCTGAGGATTACAGTACGTGTAGGTGTCCCGAGATTGATGGCAGGGCTGTTGCGAGGATGAAGTCGTTATTAAACGAGTTAAGGGGCTTGGACATGGACTTAAGTTTATCCCTCGAGATATTGGCTAGCTACTTAATGCTCTCCAAGGACGTCTACCCCCGACCTGAGGACCCCGTTAAAGAGTTGCTTTCGAGGAAGCCCTACGTAAGTCAAGACGACGTTGACTCGGTATTAAGTGTTTCGAGAAAATACCTTACTGGCTGATTTTCATCCACCGTTCACTAACCTATCGATGATCTTGGCAGTCATTTCCTCATCCGCAGACTCCATGTGCTCGATTTCATAACTTAAAGCGCTTTCAGGATCTTTCAACGAGTTGCCCGTGGCTATCGCCACAACCACCTCGTCCCTACCAATAATACCTAGTTCGGCAGCTTTTCTTACCCCCGCTAATGATGCCGCACTAGCCGGCTCAACTCCCACACCCTCAAACCTAGCAAGCATTTTCTGAGCCTCACGTATCTCCGCATCGCTGGCAGCCAAAGCAACGCCGTTGCTTTCCTTAAGTACGTTTAATGCCCTCTCCCAATGTACTGGGCTACCGATCCTGATAGCTGAGGCTATGGTGTCCACGTTGGTCTGAGGCTCATACTTACCGCTGTAGAATGCCTTAACTATGGGTGAAGCCCCTTCCGCCTGAACTGCTAAAATCCTAGGTAACCTGTTGATGAGTCCTACCCTTACCATCTCCTTAAGACCCTTCCACAGTGAGGTGATGTTGCCCGCATTCCCTACAGGTATTGAAATCCAGTCGGGAACCCCTAACTCATCAACTATTTCATAGCCAACGGTTTTCTGGCCCTCAATCCTCCATGGGTTGATGGAGTTTAGGGGGTACACCTTCAAATCCTTCGCTAAGTTCATAACCACCCTCATAGCCAGGTCGAAGTTCCCCCTCACCTCGATAACTGCTGCGCCGTACAGCACCGCCTGACTCATCTTACCCCTAGCAACGCCGTTCTTTGGAACCACCAGGATGGGTTTGAGTCCAGCCCTCCTCGCATAAGCTGCCATGCTCGACGAAGTATTGCCTGTGGACGCGCATACCACGGCCTTAACACCTAAGTGCTTCGCTATGGAGATGGCTACGGCCATCCCCCTATCTTTGAAGCTACCGGTCGGGTTACTCCCCTCATACTTTACGTAGAGGTTCCTAACACCTAATGAAGCACCTAAGCTCTCAGCGCGGATCAGCGGTGTCCCACCCTCCTGCAGGGTGATCACTTCCACGCCGTTGGGTATTGGTATTAACTCCCTATATCTCCATAATGAGAACTTCCTACTCCTGAACAACTCCCAACTCAAGTTCTGGGGGATCTCATTTAACTCGACTTTAAGTAATCCGCCGCAGTCGCAGATAACTTTATGGCTTAGGATATGGTAGGTTTTCCCGCATTTCTCACAAATCAATTGGTTTGGGGCGTATTAACCACCGGTTCTGTACTTTCTTACTTAGGGCTTAAATACTTAACTACTGGGGAGTTGGTTAAAAATTTAAGTTATATAGCAAGGAGTGTATTAGCAGGCGGAATTTATGGTTAGGTTGAGGAGCACCTCAAGCTTGGGGAAAGGCGTTAAAAGCATCTACGACGAGATATACGGCTACATACCTGTTTCAGAGCTTGAGCTTAAGGTCATCGAGACACCCACGGTCCAGAGGTTGAGGAGGATTAAGCAGTTAGCCCTTGCATGGTACGTTTACCCGGGAGCCGTACACACCAGGTTTTCCCACTCGTTAGGTGTGATGCATGTGATAGGGATCATCGCCAGCAAGTTCATCGATGAAGGGTTCGTGAGGAAGGATGACTACGAACTCCTCAGAATTGCTGGGGTGCTCCATGACATCGGTCACACGCCATATAGCCATGCTATAGAGCTCCACATGACTCAAGCATTTAGGGTAAGGCATGAGGAACTGGCCACCTACATCATTGAAAACGACCCGTACCTAAACGAGGTGTTCTCCGACTACGGTGTAAGCCCTAAGGAAGTCTCATCAATAATTAAAGGAACGCATAGGGAACCCCTGTACAACATGTTGCTTTCAAGCGACTTAGATGCTGACAGGATCGATTACCTGTTAAGGGACTCCCTACACACCGGAGTTGCTTACGGTATGATAGACTTTGACAGGGTCTTGCACACGATAACCGTGGATAAGGAGGGGGAAATAGCGGTGCCGGCGAAATCTGTTCAGGCAATTGAGAACTTCTACATCGCCAGGATGCATATGTATAGGGCCGTCTACCATCATAAGACAATCGCGGCGTTTCAGGTGATGATGAAGTCCGTCTACGAGATGATGCTCACTGAGTTGAGGGAGTATCTCGAACCCTTCACAACTATGTCGAACCTGCTCTCAACTATTAGGAAGGGGACCTTCTACTTATGGGATGATAACTTCATTGCAGGGCTCATGAATCTGGCATTAGTGAAGAACTTAGGCAGTGATGATCTGAGAGACCTTATAAGACTCCTATTCAACAGAATAGGCTATAAGGCAGTCTCCGATAAAATTAAGCTGTCTCAAGAACCCCTGTCCCTAATGAATGATGAAGATGCTAAGTCGTTAAGTAGTTTAAGGGAATTAATAACGGGTGGTTTAGGTTTTAAGGATTTCATGGCTATCCCATACGTTGAGGAGTTAAACCTGGTTGATGAGGACTTATGCGTCAAGGTTTTGACCGGTGATACCTCAACGAGGATCACGGAGTTCGAATCATCAATCATTAACTCCATGCCCAAGTACATAGCGATAACCAGGCTCTACGTCCACCCATACATACTCGATAAGGTCAGGGACCTCCTCAAGAGATAAGACAATTAACGCTGTCAGTAGATTTTTAAGGCCTATTACCTACCTCCTTGAACATCATGTAAGCATCCTCACCGTCCGGGTAATACCCCTTAATTATGCCGGAAATCCTAAAACCCAACGACTCATACATCTTGGTGGCCACGTAGTTGCTCACAGCCACTTCCAACTTGAACCTAGTTATCCCGTCCTTAATTAACCTGGACTCCACGGACTTCATTAACAGTTTACCGATGCCCCTACCCCTGACTTCAGGGTCTACGGCTATGGATATCACATGTCCCGATCTGTCCTTACCGATGGCGGCGGCCACGTAGCCAACGACCTTACCGCAGTACTCACAAACGAGGAAGTAGTTCGGGTACAACATCATGAGCGTGGTGAAAGCCACCGCAGGGTAAGGGTATTTAAATGACTTCCTCTCAATATCTACAATGTGCTTTAGGTCGTTGATGTTAGCCTCCCTTACGATTAACCCACACCCACGCTCCGACGAACGCTTTTCAGAGCACACAGCAGACCATCAACCCCTGCTTTATCCGTCCCTACCGTTATTTTGAGCGGTAAACGACAACTTAAAACTGTTTAGCAGGTATATTATATGGTGTGATTCATGCGATCCGGTACGAAAGAGACTGCCTTATACCATGAAGAGGAATCAAAGGATAGGAGGAGGTGGGTGTTCATAGTTGGTGAAAGACTCATGCTCATGATGGTTGAGTTGGAACCAGGCGCCCGAGTTCCATGGCACACCCATCAGCAGGAGCAGGTAAGCTTCATCCTGAAGGGGAGGGCCGAGGTCAGGACTTCGGAAGGAGTTTACGTATTTAATGAGGGGTCAGCATACGGTTTCAGCCCTAACGAGCCCCACGAAACCCGTAACCCAGGCCCCGATAAGTTAGTAGTTATTGAAGTGTTTTCACCGCCTCGCGAGGATTTGCTGAAGCAAAAATAGGTTTAAGCAAAATTTGTTTTTTATCTTACCTTTAACTTTAACTAGGCTTGTTCAGGCTCCAACGGTGAGAAGTCTATTTCAGCATCATATTTCTTAACTATTTTGACACCCTTCAACTCAACTATAACCACGTCCGACGTTACCAGTATCGGGTTACCGCCCTTCACTATGTGGCCGCCGTGAACATGCCCCCACTGATCGCATACCGCTCCGTGGATGTGAGTTAACCTACCGCCTTTCTCATCCTTCCCGACCACGCCTGAAGCTCCAAGGAATGAAAGCGGTCCTACTATCTCTTTAGGTGGGCTGTAACTAGCCCCAAGCTTAACGTTGGGGTTCGGTATGAAGTACATTATAGTTGCCTTAGAGAGAGTCCCAGTACCCACGTCTACGTATGCGTATTCAATGTTTAACTCATCGCATATTTTCTCGATGCCTTCTATGATGTCAGTTCCTGGCTGGAGCCTTGCCACGACCACCCTGCCTTGAGTACCTACGGCGTATTTAAACCTCACAGGCAATGACTAACACCAACTAATGTTTTAATCAAGGGTTTAAAGGTTTTAAGAAATCCTAGGAAGTGGCGGTGAGTGCGGTGATTAAGGGATTCATAAACTGTGAAGTCTACTCTAAATTCAAACCTCTTAAGGTTTACGAAGGGTTCGCAGTATTCCACGATAAGGTCTTCTACTTAGGTAAGGAAGATGAGGTTAAGTCGTTAATTGATAGGTTGGGAGGGGAGTTAGTAGACCTCAAAGGATGCGTCGTGATGCCTGGATTTGTCGACAGCCACCTACACCTAAGCAGTTTAGGGGAGAGTTTGAGGTCGCTTGACTTGAGAGGCGTTAACTCCATTGAGGATGTTAAGAAGCTACTTAAGGAATTCGCCTTGAAGAGCACTTCACACTGGGTAGTCGGCCATGGTTGGGACCACGAACTATTTAGGGAGAAAAGGATGTTGAATAGGTTCGACTTGGATGAGGTGAGTTTTGGGAAACCCGCAATACTTACTAGGGTGTGCCTCCACCTAGCAGTTCTCAACAGTAAGGCCTTGGAAGTGTTAAGGGTTAATGAGAGGTTCGCTAACTCGCCTAACGTCATACGTGACGCTGACGGCAACCCAACAGGTGTTGTTAGGGAGGAGGTATTGGGTGAGATCCTCAGAGAGTTAAGGGAAGATCCACACCTACTTAGGGAGGACTTGAATAGAGGTATCAAGCACTTACTCAGCAACGGTGTGACGTCCGCGGGCTTCGTGAACTGCAACTTAAGTGAGTTCCATGCGTTGCAGTTAGTTAAGCTTACTGACGGCTTACCTCTGAGGGTTAGGGTGTACCTAAGCAGTGGATGCGTTAACCTAGTAGACAGTTTGAGGGTCGTTAGGGGGTTAGGCGATGATTATCTGAAGGTGTTAGGCATTAAGGTGTTCGTAGATGGTTCCTTAGGCGCCCGAACAGCACTGTTAAGTGAACCTTACCACGACGACCCAGGCAATTACGGAGTTCAGGTAACCTCGGATGAAGACATACGTAAAACCCTGCAGGTAGCGGCTAAGTACGGGCTTCAAATCGCTATACACGCCATCGGTGATAAAGCCGTTGACATAGCTCTTAACGCCTACTCATCAGCTGGTAATGTAAGGGAAAGCAGGCATAGGATCGAACACATGTCCTTGGTTAAGGAGGAACACTTAATTAAGGCGAAGGAGTTAGGGGTTGTGGCGGTGGTACAGCCCAGGTTCGTGATAAGTGATTGGTGGGTGGTTGATAGGGTAGGGTCTAACAGGGTTGGGTACGTGTACCCGTTCGGCAAGATATGCAGCTACTTGATGACGGGGCTCTCAAGCGATGCGCCGGTGGAACCACCTAATCCGTGGGAGACGATATACGCGGCTGTTACTAGGGGTGAGTACGAAGGCGTACCTCTAAGCAAGTATACTAAGGGGGAGTCCTTAGACCTACTAAGTGCCTTACACCTCCACACCTACGGCTCTGCCTACGCGTTATTCTTAGAGGATGTGGCGGGGACCTTAGAAGTGGGTAAGTATGCGGACTTCATAGTAGTTAGAGAGGATCCCCTGATGCTAGACGTTAAAGGTTTAAGAAAAGTAAAGGTTTTGGAGACCTACGTCGGTGGTGTTAAGGTATTCCCCACTTAATCCTGCCCTCCCTACCGACGCTTAGAAGCTGAATGACTCACCAGGTCTCAGTATAATTACTTGGGTCCCTAGGTTTAACTTGTTGATGAGGCCCCTCAACTTTTCGGGCTCCGCCCTGATCAGGTCGAAGGTGCTGTAATGTATTGGGATTACGTACTTCGGCCTGATGAGTTCCACAGCTTTGGCAGCTTCCCTCACGCCCATGGTGTAGTGCCCACCTATGGGGAGTAAAGCGACTGTGATGTTATACAGTTCCCCGATGTAGGACATCTCGGCGAACAGGCCCGTGTCCCCGGAGTGGTAGATACTGCCTCCGGCCCCAGCTAGTACTACCCCTGTAGGGTCGCCCCTACTCGATGAGTGGTGCGCGGGCGTGAGTACGGACACTATCTTACCTAACGTTATGGGTCCCCCGATGTTGGCACCTATAACCCTTTCTAGGGCACCTGCCTGTGCCCCAAGGTCGTTCGCGAGCTCGTATATGCTGAGCAGTTTAGCGTTCTTGAACCGTTTCAGCAACTCAACGGACTCCCCCACATGGTCACCGTGGTCATGAGTTACGACAATGTAATCAACGCTGCCTACGTGTTCGACGAATTCCTCAACTGACCTATAAGGTGATGATGGATTAGTGACCCAGGGATCGATCAATACCTTGACACCATCTAACTCTGCCAGCACACATGCATGGCCGTACCAAGTAATCCCACCCAAAATAAACCCCCAATCACTACTACCAGCCTCGGATTTATTAACGTATTGTGCGAGGAGTTCAGCGGTGGGTTGATGTGGGAGTAGTTATCCCTCTAGCATCTAGGATTCATGGGAGTCACTACTATAGGCAACTGCTTAAACCTCTCGAAGACTTCTTCAGAAGCCGTGACTTTAAGGTCTTCGACGTGTTGGACTCTGAGGAGCTTATAGCCGATGACGTATTGAACGCTGTGAGGAGTTCTACACCAATACTTCTCGTACTTACTGGTGGGACCAGTAGGTTAGCGTGGAAGTTGTTGAGCGGGGGCAGTGTTAGAAGTGCTTTAATAGTTACGCACGGTGAGCATAATAGCCTCCCATCAGCTATCTCCATCAAGAACAGGGCTGATGCGGAAGGCATCCCAACGAGGATATACTTCTGCGAGAACCTGACCAGTAACTGCGGCGGTGTGCTAGAGGATGTGGTGAAGTTGTGCCGTACTGTTAACCAATTGTACGGTTTGCGCGTAGCAGTGATAAGTGATTCTGAGGAAGAATACCGAGAACTCTTCGAAGGTGTTACCGGTATGAGAACGTCATTAATAAGCTATGGGGAGTTGGAAAAGCTCCTTAACGAGGTCGGGAGTGGGGTTGGGGTAGATGAGTTGGGTGAGTTGAGAACTAAGTTAGAGGACGTATCCCAAGTTGATGAGGCCACCTTCAAAGACTCCACGAAGATTTACCTAGCTTTGAAGAAGTTGGTGAGTGAAAACGGCTTTGACGCAGTGGCCATAGACTGCTTCCCATACCTAATAAAGTATAGGATCACTCCCTGCCTGGCCGTCTCCCTACTCAACGATAAGGGGATCCCCACCGCATGTGAAGGTGATTTGAGGTCACTGCTGCTCATGATCCTCGCTAAAGCCTTAGGTGGTTGGCCTGCATGGATCGCGAACACGTCATCAGTTATTGGTAGCCGCCTGGTGCTAGCCCATTGTACGGTGGCAACTAAGTTAGCATATCGATGTGGACTCATAACGCATTTTGAGTCCAACCTACCTTACTCACTCTCATGTAGGCTGCCTCCAGGCACGTTCACTCTGGCAGGCATTGACAGGGAGTTCACGACTTTAGCCACCCTTAAAGTGAAGTTGATTGATAGCGGATCCCTATTCGATGGGATGTGTAGGACTCAGGCCGTAGTTGAGTCTGAGGTCGACCTAAGGCAATTCCCAAACGTAGCCGTAAGCAATCACCACGTGTTAATGCCTGGGGACTTAAATCCGGTGCTAAAGGATGTGGCGTACATGCTTGGCTTAGACTTCATGACTTATGAGTCGGTAATCAAATATCTGAGTGGGGGGTTATGAGCGTGAAGGTTGCTGTAGGGTCGGATGATAACTACTATATAGCTAATTACGTGGTGAATTACTTGAGGTCCAAAGGATTCGACCTCATCCTGGTTGGTAGCCTTAAAAGCGGTAAGCAAGAGCCTTGGCCTAGAGTAGGTTACGAGGTCGGTAAGCTGGTCGCGTCTGGCGAGGTCAAGTACGGTGTAGTCATATGTTATACGGGTACTGGGGTGTCAATAGCCGCTAACAAGGTTAGAGGTGTGAGGGCTGCTTTATGCGTCGATGCTAAAACAGCTCAAGGCGCTAGGCTTTGGAACGATGCTAACGTGCTAGCTCTAAGCGCTAGACTTCTCTCGGAGGAAGTGGCTAAGGAGATAATAGATGCGTGGCTCTCTGTTGAGAGTCCAGACCCGTCGGAGGTACCCAACATAAGGCAGCTTGATGAGTTCTGCTGTTAGAACTTCAGAGATTGAGTGGCTGGTAAGCGCTCACAACTTTTTCCTTAACATGTAGAGTAGTGGCAGACCTAAGGCGGAAGATAGTGAGAGGATCCATAAGCTCATGTCGTAATTACCTGTTAGGTCGTAGGAAATGCCACCGATTAATGGTCCCACAAACATTGAGACTGTGGAAGCCGTTAGGAGTAGGCCGTAGTTACTTCCCAGGTATTTAGAACCCCACATTGATGCTGCTATCAAAGGTGTTAAAGCTACGTTGGTGCCGTGGACCAGCCCCACCACAGACGATCCTAGATACGCTAACGCCAAGGTCCTGTAAGAAGGGAATAGTACTACGTTTAACGTGGAGACCAAGTAAACAACCATTAATATCTTGGGTATCCCCAAACGTTCTGAGAGTCCTCCTATCGCTATCCTGCTTAAGAAGTTCGTTACCGAGTAGATGCTGACCGCCAACGCGGCCATTAACGGGGCAACCCCTACGTACTGAACCATGAAAGGCGTCAGGTGGGAGATAGCGAACCCGTCTATCAGGCTCGTGAAGAATATCATCAACCAAGCCGTGTAGAAGACCTTACTCCTGAGGAGATCTAACGGACTTGCAGTGCTGGATGAGGGGCTCTCATAGCATTCAGGTTCGTCGATGACTAAGGTGGCAACAACCATCACCGCTAACGACACCAGACCCAATACCAATGAAGAGGTTCTCCATCCAATATGGGAGATTAGGTATGATGTCATGGGAGCTAGAACTAACGTCCCTAAGCTGTAGCCGGCGGATGTGAGGCCCGCTGCCAGCCCTCTGCGGCTGTTGTAGTACCACTTAACGCTTAAAGTGACTGCTAAGACGTACCCTAAGGCATGACCTATACCGTAAATGCCTGCGTACGATATAGTTAGTGTGAGCATGTCGTAGGAAAACGCCATTAAAATTAGGCCTAAGCTTGAGGCAACAGCGATTACTAATAGGGTTGGGCGGAGACCTATTTTAGATTTAATGTAGTCGATCCCTAGGAAACCAACTATGTTTGTGAAGGACATTATGCTGAATGGGAGTACAGCCAACGATCTCGGGATCATGAATTCCGCTTCAATAGATGGTACTAACACGGACCAAGCGTGTTTGAAACCTAGTAGGAAGTTAATTAGTACGCAAAGACTGAGTATTAGGGATGGGTTACGCCTTAATTTCATCATTGATCATCGGGGCTAATTAACCTTCGAGACGCCGAGCTTGTTTAACACGCTTTTGAGTTCTTCAACCTCTTTCGGTGTTAGGGATGGGAGGGGTTTGCGTACAGGGCCTGAGGGGAGTCCGATGATTTTAAGAGCCTCCTTACATGGTGCAACGTATCCGGGTTCGTATTCGAAGAATTTGAAGAGCTCCTGCAGCATTAGGTGGATTTCGAAAGCCTCCTTGTAGTTCCCCCTGACGTATTCATCGTAGAGCCTTACCATCTGCCTGGGTACTACGCATGCAGCTGTTGAAAATACCCCGCGACCACCGATGCATAGCGTCGAATAGAACTGACTGTCAATACCTGTGAGCACTGATATCTTATGCCCCACCAACCTTATGATCTCGGACGTCTGGCCTATGTCACTGTTGCTTTGCTTCATACCTATAACGTTATCCAGTGAGGCTATCTCAGACATCAGCCTGGGGGTTATGTTGTGGCCCGTATATGCTGGGTTATTATAAACAATTAAAGGTAGTTCGGATCCTTCCGATAGTTCCTTATAGAACTCGAACAAGGACTCCGGGGGTAACTTGTAGTAGTACGGCGGTGTGGATATGACTCCGTCAGCGCCTACGTCGGTAGCATGCTTCACATACGTTAACACCTCTTTGAGATTGCAGGAAGATACGCAAGCTATTACTGGGACGTTGGAAGGTGTTACCTCCCTAACCGCTTCAAGGACTTTAAACCTCTCCTCAGGTAGTAGGTGGGGGAACTCACCGTTCCCGCCTGTGGTCATAATGCCGTGCACTCCGCTGTCAATTAGGTAACTGGTGAGAGTCTTCAACCCATTAACATCTAATTCGTAGTTATCCTTAAAGGGGGTTATGATAGCAACAATCACGCCCCTTAAAGATTCATTGGTTAGCACCATAACGTGGACCACGTTAATACTGCAGCATAACTTAAAATATCTTTAGCTTTATATGGTTTGGGTGATGTTTTGAGGGCGGCTGAAGTAGCTACGCATGCAGTGGTTGTAACGCTTCTTGTGTTACTGGCTTTGAGCAACGTCTACTATCCGCAGTACACGTTCTTCACGTTGATGACCTTCATAGGATTCATAACTGTGGTAGTGTACTTCAGCGTTAGGGCTTCTAGGAAGCCGCCAAAGCTCTTCGACGTAGTTGCTGAGGAGGTTAAGCAGGGTGATGTCCTGCTGGAGGTCGATAACGAAGAGGTGACGAAACTTCTTGAGAAGGACTTCATTTTGATGGATGATATAAGGAAGCAGAGCTTTAAGGCATTGATCGAGTCGTTCAGCATAATTCTGGTGTTCGTGTGGTATTTCGCGTTCTTCTACTTCATACTACCTATTTTCGCACGTGCGGAACCTTTCGTGAAACTCGCTGTGTACTTAGTGGGTTACCTAGTACCTTACGTTGCATACGTGTCCATGGACATAATCCCGAGGAAGGTTGGGAGGACTATCACCTACGTTTTAAGGGGGTATCAAATCTACGAGAAGGGAATAGTCTCAAGCAGTCAATACATAGTCATTAAATTCCCTTTAAGCAAGGAGTACGTTGTAAAGGAGTTTAGTAGGAGGAAGTGTGTGGAACTCTCCAAGAAGTTTAAGGGGTACAACGTAAGGTTCTTACTGTACGCGAAGAACCTACCAAAACTTACTGAAATCATAAGTAACTACGGCAAAGCTGAGTTAATACCCGGTTAACGATGTCCGGAAGTTTTTAATTCGCAGTTAACAAAATAGAGTAGGGGGTCCGTAAATTGAAGGTAGTTAAGTTCTCAGATGCGGCTGAATTCCACCACCCAGAAAACCCGCTGCGCAGGGTTAAGATCTTCGGAAATCCGGCATTACTCGGGATTAAGAATATGAGCATAGGGATGGGTATAATGGGACCCGGCGTCAGGGTACCGCTCCACAAACATGACTGCGACGAGATGATGTTTGTACTCCACGGTGAAGGGAAGTGGTTCTCGAGGAATGAAGAATTCGTTGTCGGCCCCTACACCGTAATATATGCTGAAGCAGGGGAGGAGCACGGGTTCGAGAACACTTCAACTTGTCAGACATTGGAGTTCCTATTCGTCTACTCACCGCCTGGCGGTGAGGAGCCCATATTCAAGAACTTTGTTAAAGTGAAGGAATTCAGCTATAAAGCGTAAGGGACTTAACTCCCGTAATGAGCGGGATTAAAATAATTAATTTTTTAAGAACGCCTACCATTAACTCACGGTGATGCGATTGAAAGTAGCACGATTCAGGGTTGGGAGCTACGTTGATTGGGGCGTAGTGGTTGGTGGGGACAACATCTGCGATAGACTATATTTGAGCAGTCTGTGCGGTTTGGAACTCCCCAAAGACGTAGTTCAGTTCCTAACAAGTGATGAACTACTCGTTAAAGTGATGGGGGCCTTAAGCAAAATCGAGCCAGATAATTGCATCAGTTTAAGTAGCGTTAAGCTGCTCTCACCAATACCAAAACCATCTAAGATGGTGTTCATAGGTTTAAATTACTCTGACCATGCGAAGGAGGTGGGGGCTGAAATCCCTAAAGAACCCGTAATATTCTTAAAACCACCTTCAGCGCTGGTGGGTCCTTACGACGACATAGTCCTCCCGAAGCGCTCTAAGAAGGTGGACTATGAGGGTGAGTTAGCTGTAGTGATCGGTAAGAGGGCGAAAAACGTTGGCAGGGATGAGGCCCTTAACTACGTTTTGGGGTACATGGTCATGAATGATGTGACCGCAAGGGACGTTCAGAAGGCCGTGAGTCAGTGGGATAAGGGTAAGGGCTTCGACACCTTCGCACCATGCGGTCCCTGGATTGTTACAGCTGATGAGATACCGGACCCTCACACGCTGAGAATTACTACTAAGGTGAACGGCGTTGTTAAGCAGGACTCAGGCACCTGGAACATGATATTTAAAGTCCCTGAGCTAATTCAGGACATAACTGAGGTTATGACTCTAGAGCCATGCGATGTCATATCTACGGGCACGCCGGGTGGGGTCGGTTATGTTAAGGGGGAGTTCTTAAGTCCAGGGGACGTTGTTGAGGTATGCATAGATAAGATAGGGTGCATCAGGAATAAAGTAGTTGCGGGGACACGTCAATAACGACCCGCCCACGGAAAACCTCCATTAAAACAGATTTAGTGATTGTTGGATGAAGCTCCATGTCTTAAGAGATTTCCAACACATAATTAGTTCCTTAAGCAGAATTTTATTAGTTCTAAGCCTTCTATTCCTACTTCCGGCAGCGGTTGGCGTCGTTTACGGTGAGGTCTCAGAAGCTAGGTTAATGGTATTCCTAAGCATATCATTACTCATACCTACTTATCTGGTATCGCGTTACTTAGGCCCCCCAACACAGATAAACTTCAGCAGTGCGTTACTGGTTGCGGGGATCAGCTGGTTAGTAGTCCCGTTGTTCGGAGCAATTCCTTACTCACTAGCATGTAATGTATCATTTGTTGACGCATATTTTGAAAGCATGTCAGGCTTCACTACGACCGGTATGACTATCTTCAATAATATCGAGTCACTGCCTAAGACAATTCTGTTCTGGAGGTCTCTAACACAGTGGGTCGGTGGGATAGGCATTATACTGCTGTTCATTGTAGTGGCTAGTCCCTTAAGCGGTATAGATCTTTTCAGGCTGTACATCGCGGAGGCCAGGGAACTTAAGATAAGGGCCTCGACCTGGACCACGGTTCGGGATCTGTGGTTGATATACTTAACTTACACCTCGCTATGCACTGCAATGCTATGGCTTTACGGGATGAACTTGTTCGACGCGGTAACACATTCCTTCACAGCGATAGCGACAGGAGGTTTCTCGACTAAGGACAGCAGCATAGCTGCCTTCAACAACCCGACCCTGGAGTTAATCCTCTCGTTCTTCGAGTTTTTAGGTGCTACGAGCTTCATAGCCCACCACTTCCTCTTAAGATATGGTTTTAAATCGTTCTTCAAGTACTACGAAGTACGTTACTACATTGCCCTAATATCCATGTCATCAATAGTGGTGGCGGTGGACTTAATGCTGAATAACGGTCTTGACATACTCAACGCTGTGAGGAACGCCGTCTTCCAAGTAGTTTCAATAGTGACGACCACAGGTTACTTAACATCGGACATCAACTACTGGCCCCCGCTCTCTAAGTACGTGTTGGTCTTACTCATGTTCGTGGGCGGTAACTTATGCTCTACCGGTGGGGGGATTAAGATAGGTAGGATAGTTGCGGCTTTCAAAGTTGCCGTGAATCAGTTACAGCACCTATACTTACCGCCGGCTACGGTGAAGCCTGTCAAGATAAACTCTCACGTGTTGGAAAACGAGGACATCACTAAAATATTCACGTTCCTATCGATTTACTTCGCCCTACTAGGTTTGGGCACATTAATGCTCACGTCATTTGGGTACGAACCCTTCGCAGCACTGTCCGCCATAGCGTCAGCGCAGAGCAACGTCGGCCCTGCCTACATATCAACCCTAAACCTAGACGTACCTCCGAAGATACTCCTCGTATTCTACATGTGGTTAGGTAGGCTCGAACTACTACCTGCGTTGGCGTTATTCATACCACCTATATGGATGCAAGCGCGGAGGAGAGTTCCCTAACCAGTCGGCGTGGAAGTGGGAACTGCTCCCTTTTTAGGTCTGGGATGGGGTGATGGGGAGGTATTTTAAAGGCGTGTGTTGATGTGGTTGCCCTACAACTTATTTAGGTCGTTGAAGTCCATAATGTGGTGGTACTGCTGATCATTTGCCATAATCATGATAGCTCCGACGTCTACAGCGCTTTGAGGAGGACTTCATACATTTTGGACTTCGACGGTGTGCTAGTGCATAGGTTTTCCCAGGCAATGGACCTCCTAAGCGCTAGGAGGGAGTTGGCTAAAGCCATGATTGAAAACGGCTTCGATGTTGAAGTGGTTAAGAATTACATCGACCCCTACGATTTGATTAAGCTATCATATGGAGGCTGGGGAATTCACGATAAGTTTGAGTTATTTTCTGATATACTCAAGCGTTACGAACTACTTGCAGTCCCTAAAGTCGTTGTGGACTTAAACGCCAAGAACTTGCTTGAAGCGTTAATTGAGAAAGGTAAGAAGACTTATATATCGTCGCTTCAATCGGTGTCCGTCATTTACTTCATCTTGAGGAAGTTGAAAATACCTTTAAACAACGTCCAAGTGTGTGGAAGGGATGCTGGTGGGAGGCCCAAGCCGTACCCGGACCAGTTAAAGGATTTAGTTGGTCAGGACTCGGTGGTGATAGGGGACTCGTTAACTGATGGCTACCTAGCTAGGAACGTCAACTCATGCTTCGTGGGACTGGAAACAGATGGTTATACTTCCTACGAGCTGTGTAGTGTGGGGGCTGTGGCAGTCTTCAACAGTGTGGAGGAGCTTCTGAGGTATGTAACTTAGCCCACTAAGATGCCTTGGAGGTAATACTTAATAGCTTAGGCTCAGTGATTTAGTGGAGGTCATAGTATGGATGCTGGGGAACTGGGGAGAATTCTCAGTAAGGTTGAGGCTCTGGCCAGGGAATTAGACCTTAAGTACCACGGGTGCTCCCAGATGACTCTAAGAGCGGTACAGGAAGTACTCGGACTCGAGGACGGCACGTCGTTTAAGGCAGCATCAGCCCTCGCGGGAGGGGTTGCCAGGAGCGGTGAGGTCTGCGGTGCGTTACTAGGTGCTTTGATGGCTGTGAGCTTGGTGTACGGTCGCGATAGGTTGGAACCCACCTCAACATCTAAAAGTTACTCGAAGGCCATGGAGGTGGGGTATAAGGTATTCGACGAATTTAAGGCGCACTTCGGCAGTGTCAGGTGTAGGGACATACATGTGAAGCTATTCAATAGGTACTACAACTTAAGGGATCCTGCAGAGTTGGGTGAGTTCGTAAGCAGTGGTGCTATAAATAAGTGCGCGGACGTTGTTTCACTGGCTGCTAGGTTGGCTGCGAAGGCGATCATTGAATCCAGGGAGTGAGGGGGCCCGAGCATCCGAACCCGCAGTTACTTAAACACAGAAATTTTATGTTTCCGTAACCACCGAACCCAAGCTTTAAAGATTTATACTATAATTAACACGCTAACGCTTAAAACGCCCTCAACCCCCTTTAACTTGAGCATGAACTCATCCAAAGGAGTGATGGAGGAGGTGGTTAGATGTCCGTAACAAGGGTTAGAAATGTTGATGAGGTCGTGGCCGACATTTTAGGGAGGTATAGGGAGCGCCAGCACCTGATGAGGATCCTTCAGGAAGTGCAGTCCGTCTACGGCTACCTGCCCCGTGAGGCGTTGGAAAAGATATCGCAGGCTACTAAAATACCCTTAAGCGATATAATTAACGTGGCCACCTTCTATCACCAATACAGGCTTGAAGCACCGGGGTACTATATTTTCCTAGTATGTGCCGGCACAGCGTGTCACTTGAAGGGGAATCAAGACAACTACAACGTGTTGAGGAGTGTTTTAGGTATCAAGAAGGGGAGTACCTCCCCGGACGGCTTAATCAGTGTTGAGAAGGCCAGGTGTTTTGGTTGTTGTTCCTTGGCCCCGGTCATAATGGTTGTCAGCAGAGACGGCAGTGAGAAATACCTCCACGGTAATGTTGACACTAAGGAGGCTAAGAAATTGGCGTACTCGTATAGGGCGTTGGCTGCTAAGAAAGTGAAGGAGGGTGGGCAGTGATGGTGGACTGGACACTAATGGATCGGTGTTGTGATAAGTGCTGGCACACGGCTGAGTACCCGTGCAAGCATTTCATCAGATGCAAAACTGAGGGCCCGTTATGTCACGACAACCCTGAGTGTAGGGCTAAGAGGAAGACTAGGCTTGAGGAATTGAAGTACGGGAAACATGGCTTTAAGATTAAGGTTCCCTTATCCAGCTGCACCCTAGCGGCGGGGGCTAAGGAAGTGTACGATGCTGTGAGCAAGGAGGTGGCCGCGAACAACTTAAAAGCTGATATAAGCATCAGTGGATGCATGGGTCTCTGCTACTTAGATCCATGGATAGAATTGTCTAAGAAGGGTTCTCCATCAGCCATTTACGTCAATGTTAGAGCCGAAGATGTACCGAAGATACTGAAGGAGTATTTGGAAGGCGACCTCTCGAACGCGTTTGCGCTGAGGTCTGATGAGGGACCGGCGGGTAAGGAGCGTAAAGTACCCTTACTATCCGACATAACTCCATGGAGTTCTCAGGTCAAGTTCGTATCGAGGAATTGCGGGGTCGTCAACCCCGAATCCATAGAGGATTACATAGCACTGGGCGGATTTAGAGGTTTGGATAATGTCCTGAACATGCATCCTAAAAGCGTGATAGAGGTCGTCAAGAGGTCCGGTTTGAGAGGTCGTGGCGGCGCGGGCTTCCCTACATGGATGAAGTGGGAGATAGCCTCATCACAGGTCAGTGATGTGAAGTACTTCATAGTGAACGCTGATGAGGGTGACCCCGGTGCGTTCATGAATAGGCTGCTAGCTGAGTCAGACCCTTACAGAGTGGTTGAGGGGATGACAATAGGTGCTTATGCTGTAGGGGCGTCTAAGGGTTACATATTCGTTAGGGCTGAGAAGCCCTTGATGGCTGAAAGGCTCTCCAAGGCGGTTGAGGAGATGAGGAAGTACGGCTTGCTGGGCAAGAACATACTGGGCAGCGGCTTCAACTTCGATATAGAGGTCATACTTAGCGCTGGGGCATTCGTATGTGGTGTGGTAACAGGCCTCATCGCAGCAATTGAGGGGAGGACTAGGCCCAGGCAGAGGCCCCCGTACCCGGCTACGAGGGGCTTGTGGGATAAGCCGACAGTCATAAATAACGTTGAGACAGTCGCGCATGTAGCAACAATATTTCAGGTAGGGGTTGAGGAGTTCGTCAAGTACGGGACGGAGAGGAGTAAAGGTACTAAGATGTTCTGTGTGACAGGTTCTGTTAAGCGGACAGGTGCTTATGAGGTCCCCATCGGCATAAGCCTCAGCAAATTAGTTTACGACTTAGCTGGAGGCGCACCGGAGGGGAGGAAGGTGAAGGCTGTTCAGATCGGGGGACCTAGCGGGGGGTGCATACCTGCTGACATGCTAGATACTGTGGTGGATTACGAATCACTGCAAAGCGCTGGAGCTATAATGGGTTCGGGAGGAGTGGTGGTGATAGATGAGAATAGCTGCATGGTTGACGTGGCTAAGTTCTTCACAAGCTTCACCTTGGCAGAGTCTTGTGGTAAGTGCTTCACCTGCAGGATAGGTATGAAAATACTCTACGACATACTTAATGATATAACTGAGGGTAGGGGGCGTGAGGAACACCTCGAGTTGCTGGATGAGTTAAGCGACGTTATAATGGGGAGTAGTCTCTGCGCCCTGGGAGGTACGGCGCCGAACCCTGTGAAATCGACTCTAAGGTACTTCAGGGAGGAGTACATGGCGCATATAAGGGATAGGAAATGTCCTGCTAGGACGTGTGGGAGCCTTGTCGAGTACTGGATTGACCCGGCCAAGTGTGTTGGGTGTGGCTTATGTGTTAAGGTATGTCCCACGAATTCCATTTCCGGTGAGAGGGGGAAGCCGCACGTGATAGATACATCTAAATGCGTTAGGTGTTCTCAATGCTTCATAACATGCCCTCAAGGAGCTGTGGTTAAGAGGTGAGCACATGGTTAGGGTGTACGTAAATAACAAGGAAGTCCATGTGGAGGCAGCGTCAACGTTGCTTGACGCTATAATCATGGCTGGGTTTAAAGTACCGACCCTCTGCTACTTAAAGGATATGTATAATGAAGCTTCATGCAGGGTATGCATTGTCGAGTTAAGCGGTGGTAGGCTGGTGCCATCATGTTCTTACCCGGTCTCAGAGGGTCTTAGAGTCTTCACAGAAAGCGAACGCGTCATTAAGTACAGGAGGGCGATAATTGAGATGATATTGGCCTCCCACAAAATTAAGTGTCAGTCATGCAATATGAAGGGAGGGTACTGCCAGTTATTGAAGTTGGCGAAGGAGTACGGAGTTGAGGGAATACCCGTATGTGCTGAATGCCCCCTCCACGGCAACGAGTGTTTGCTGAAGAAGGGTTTGATATGTTTAGGTCCGTTAACGGTTGCTGGATGTGACGCTGCATGCACTAAGGAGGGGTCACCATGCATAGGGTGTAGGGGACCTATATCGTCGGAAGACGTCCTACTTGAGGGCATTAAAACGCTTAGAGAGCACGGGATCAGCCTCGATGAAGCGCTCAGTCTATCAGAACTATTTTGGAGTTCGACTCCCTTAATTAAAGTTATACGTGAGTTGGCCTTGTCGTTCAAATCAGGTGGTGAGGTATGAGCATAAAGGTGGACTTTAAAGTTGATAAGGTCTTCGGGCACCTAGAACTTCAGATAGACTTAAAGGATAATGAGGTTAAGGTGAGGTTCGCCTCAACTGAAGATCTGAGGTACTTCGAATACATGGTGGTTGGGAGGAAGTACCATGAAGTACCGTACATAATGTCAAGGATATGCGGTGCCTGTAGCGTATCGCACTTCCTAGCGTCGGCGAACGCTATTGAGAACGCCTTAAATGTAGAGCTTGATGAGACTACCGTAACGGTTAAGGAAGTGATGAATAAGTTGGAAATTGCTCAGAACACCGTGGTCCACCTGTACTTCCTAGCGCTCCCGGATTACATGAAGATGAGGAATTTGGGCGAGCTCTTGAACGCGAAACCCGATATAGTTAGATCGGCTATGACTTTAAACTCCCTGTGCTTGCAGGCTGTAAATGCTGTAGCCGGTAGGATAGTTAACCCGAACACCTATAGGGTCGGTGGCTTTACTAGGTGGCTGTCCAACGAGACGTTAGACAAGACTGTGAAGATCTTAGATAAAGCTGAGAGACTAGCTGAGAAACTTTCAGAACTGATCATAGGTTTGGAGTTACCCAGGCTTTCAGATCCTGAGCCAAACTACCTCACGTCAGACCCGCCTGTGGAGTACCTCACGATGAGTGATTACGTAATAGGTAGCGACGGTAATAGGTTCAGAGGTCTTGAATACGTGAACTACATCACAGAAGAAGTAAGCGATTACTCAACGACTAAGTACTGCTTGTATAGGGGGAAGCCGTTCTTCGTAGGTCCTAGGGCGAGGTTACTCGCATTCGGTGAGAGGTTACCGGAGTACAGTAACCTCCTGGCAGACATTAAGAGGGAACTACATAATCCCTTCAGTAATTTAAAAGCTAAGGCCGTAGAACTCCTCTACTGCATAAGCAGTTCTAAGAACATCTTAAGCAATTTAAGAGGCAAGAACCTCAGCACACCAAGTAACTTAGGAATTAGGCATGGGGAAGGCGTGGGGGTTGTGGAGGCTCCGAGGGGCCTCTTAATACATCACTACATGATCAACGACCAAGGAATCGTAACGCACTCCAACGTAATAACCCCCACCGCTATGTTTTCAAGGCATGTGGAGGCGGCTGCTAAGGCACTTTGCAATGAGTTAGTGAGTAGTGGCGCAACATTAGATGAGGTAGAGTCTAAAGCAGGTATGCTGGTTAGGGCTTACGATCCATGTCTTCCTTGTTCAGTTCACCTAATCAGTAAGAGGAGGGGTTCCGCATGAGCGGTGGTAAGTTGGTTGTAGGTATCTACAGCTTCGGAGGATGTGAGGGGTGTAGGCATGAGATATTGAACCTGGGCGAAGAACTGCTGGAACTGCTAAGTAAGCACGGAGTTACGATAGCGTACGAACCCTTACTCGGCTACACAGATGAGAAGGAGGAATACGATGTTGTGTTCGTTGAAGGTGCTGTGACGTCAACCAGGGAAATTAAGAAATTGATTGAGCTTAGAGCTAAGGCTAAGACGTTAGTGGCCTTAGGTTCATGCAGTCACCTGGGAGGCATTCCTTCACTGATGAAGGACTTGAAGGAAGATGTTACGAAGGCGCTTACCAAATCACAAGGCGTTAAGTCAATTAGAGCGTCACCGATCTCTAATTACGTTAAAGTTGATTACTGGCTCCGCGGGTGCCCGATAAATAAAAATGAGTTTGCCTTCCTTCTCAGAAACCTGGTTGATGGCAGACCCTTTAAACAAGGTGGGAAGAGGTTTAACTTCTGCCGTGATTTAGTGGTCAACGTTAGGGGTAAGTTAATAAGTTTGGATGGAGAGAAATGCCTAATATGCGGTAGATGTGTGGGGATTTGCAGTAGGTTGGGCGTCAATGCTTTGGGCAATATCAATAGAGGAATCAATATCGCGGTATCCACACCATTTCAAGAGCCGTTGGATGACACCCAATGCATTTCATGCGGCCTTTGCGCGGCGTACTGCCCTGTAGGAGCCATTAACTACGTGGGCAGCGTTCAACTAGTTCAGGACATGCTCTCAAATGGCGAGAAACTCGTAGCGTATGTCGAGTACGAAGCACTTGCAGCGCTGGCTGAAGCTGAGGAAACGCATCCCCTCAGATTGGTAACAGCTATTAAGAAGCTAGGCTTCGATAAAGTAGTGCTGTGGACCCCACTAGCTAATGTGAGACCTACCATGGATCTAAGCATAGTGCCCATGAGTCATGCAGAACATAAATACATATCCCAATTCTACCCAGACCTTAAAAAGTACCTCACACAGCCACCGTCGATGAGGATACCCTATAGAGGGGTTCTTGTAACTCAATGCGTCGCCAGAAAAGTATACAGTGACTACGTGCTAACTTCGCGGGAATTGCAAATAATGATGAAGAAGTTAAACATCAGCGATTTAGAACCAACCGAGCCTGACAACGTGTTTAAACCAGCTATCTACGGCTATTTAAAGGCAGTGGGTCCGTACGAGGTCAAGGGAGTTTTAGAGGTTGTGAGGAGAGGGGTGATAAAGTCGGGGATAATAGTCACCTACATATGCCCCAACGGATGTTTAATGGGTGGTGGACAACCCTACTCTAAGCTGCCTTTCGAAGTGTGCGTTGAATGCCGCGAAAGTTATTATGATAAATTCATGAAGGCTTACTTAATGTGACTCGATTACAGCACTTAACGTATTAAAATGCGTTTGTTTTAAATTTTTAAGTCAACCTCAACTTCAAACTACAGAGCCGTTTGAAGGAGTTTTCATTAAATTCATATCCCCGCGTTAAGTTAGTGAGTGGGACTAATTTGCTGAGTCAGGAGTGGGGTTCACGAATCATTCATCCATGGTGAAATACCGGGCTCACTCATCTCTTGATCATTAAACATCGTTTCGCTCCGTTTAATAGCTTATAAACTCTTTTACTCAGATAATCCTTGGTAACGGGAGTAAATGGACATTAACTACCCATCGCTTTTGATAGGCAGGGCAAAACTTCTCCTCTACGTGGCGTGCTATTCCTTCCTAGCCGTTGGTGTGACACTGCTGTCGTT
>CAZXJO010000002.1:203237-283448 GCA_964641155.1 uncultured Desulfurococcaceae archaeon
CGTTCTCAGTGGCTATTATAGTAACGACTTCAGCATTAAGCCTCACTAACTTATTCGGCCTGGAACTCATGGACCTGCCTAGGATGGTGTACTTCATGTTGTCCGGGGTGATATCACTTTACGGATACATTGAGGTGGGTGATATGATTAAGGCTTTGGATGCTGGGAGGGTTGAGGGGTTGAGGGAATCACTGCTGATCTGGAGCTTCTTAGGCCTGGTTTTCGGCCTCATGATACCTGGTGTAATGACCTTAATTGTGCTCCTGAAGTACTATGGTACGTTTATAAAGGCAGCTTCAGTTATGTAGTCTCAGGTGTTTAGATGGCATATATGTACAGCAAGAAGTTCATGGTCTTCAGCCAACTATATGGGCAGGCAATCATCTTGGTTCTGGCAGTAACCAACACTTACTACCCGCAATACCTTAGCTACACGTTTCTCATATTCGTAGTATCGATGCTGATAATGATGTACACCACTTTCAGGACATCTCTGAAGCACGTCGTAGGCTCAGAGGCGAAGGAAATACGTGAAGGTAGGAAAATACTTGAGGTTAAACAGGATGATGTTATGAGTGTGGTCAGATACGACACTAAATTGAATGAAGAGTTAAAACCTATGATGAAGAGCACATTGCTGAGCCTCCTCAACATGTTCGTAATATTCGCGTGGTACTACGTGTACTTCAACATAATTATACATAGCTTTGAAGGGGCTGACCTGACGGTGAAGTTCGTGGGGTTCTTACTTGGTTATGAAATCCCCTACGTATCGGTAACGGTCCTCAACCTACTGACCAGGAAATCAGTTAAGACCATGATTCAAGTGGTCAGGGATTTCACAGTTTATGATAGGGGAATTGTAGGCTCTGGAATATGCGTTAAATTTCCGTTGTCAAGCGAATACGTGGTTAAGGTTGAGCCTAGCAGGAAGTTCGTGGAAATCGCTAAGGTGGATAAAAGCTTCGTGATCAAGTATAGGCTCTACAGCAAGAATTACGATAGGATAGCGGACATCGTTGGTAGGTATGGGAAGCCTAAGACGGAGTCGAAGCAGTGAGCGCGTAGTAGTACATGCGCTCATAATAGCTCTCGTGCTATGTAGTACTTCAACTTTTTCTGCAAGCGCTGCATCCCCTCAAGGCTTCGTCATAGCTCGGAACATCTCGAGGATTTACTCCTCTACGACTATGTTGGATGGAGGTCTCGCGTTAATATCTACGGATTCGGCAATGCTTTCGTTGAACATAAGTAGTGGTCTGATCTACGAACTTCCGATTAGAAACGTTTACGACCTGGAGACCGTGTCCGGAGGCCTGAGTTTAGGGGTTGGTGAAGTGTTCGGTAGGGCTTATATAACATTTATCAACGAAAGCATGGCGTTCGAAGCCGTCAAATACGCAGTGTATTCAGCCCTCTACGACTCGGTAGTGGTTGGCGGTGATATATTGAGTGTGGGGTACGTCCTGATTAATTCCACGTATAGAATACTGATTACTAGACTCAGCGAGTCGGGGGTAGGTTCCTACACCGTGGGTTGTCCCTCATCATGCTTCGCTAGGAAGCTATTACTAGGTAAGGACGGGGAAGTCATTTTAGTAGGCTCGCTGTTTCTAAGAGGTCAGAGCTATCAGTGGAGCTATGAGTTATTCCTTGGGAAGCTGGGTAAGGCCTCCATAACTGGTGGCTACATAGGCCTCGACGGCAACGACTATGTGGTTAATGCGCTATTACTCGGCGGTAATGTTTACGTGGTAGTGAATTCGGATATGTTAGGGCTACATATCGCTGTGATTGATTACGGGAATCTCAACACCTCCATGTACAGGGTGTTGGTGGACGGGAACGCTGTCAGGGGGGTTAACGCTATCAGATATGGGGATTACTTACTAATCGTTGCTGAGGAACCTAAATTAGGAGGTAGCTCCGTCATCCTTTTAAACTTATCTTCGATGACTCCTACGGCTTTCCATTTGGGGAACATATTAGCGGATGTCTCAGTTATTGATGACGAGGTAGTTTTCCTGCAGCGTGATAGGAATTCGACTAGGAGCGGTTTGTTTTTATATGAGTTCAGCGAATTAATTGACTACCTCAACAGGTTTAATCGCAAGCGCGTTTCGCTTAGCCCGACTAGGATTTCCGTACTACCAGTAGAGCTGAACATTACTCAGCTACAACTCGGCTATGAGAGGTCCTCAGACTTCACCCCCTTCACTTTAGTGAGTGCGGAGGTTGTTGAGTTATTAGAAGGCATGCCGAACACCACCGCAGCACCTACCGTGAAACCCCTCTACACTTTAAGAAGGGAGGAGCAGCCATTGGAGAGGATAGCAATACTCGTGGTGGGTGTAATTCTACTCCTATCATCGATAACGCTTAAATATTTAATGAAAGTTAAGAGTTGAGGAGTGGTGGGTGGGTTCGTTAGGGAAAGCGTTGGAGTTGTTCGCTTCCGGCAAGCCCGTACTTATACATGATTCCTCCAAACGTGAAGACGAGGTCGACATGGTCTACCACCCCTCATTCGTCACGTATAAGGAGGTGTATATGTTGAGGACTGTGGCGGGTGGTTTGATATGTTACGTCATCCCATACGAGGTGGGGGCCGGGTTAGGGCTTAGGTTCATGGATGAGATACTTAGGGCTGCTGGTTTAAATGAACTAACCGCGAAGAGGTTAAGCTATGGGGATAGACCTGCTTTTAGCCTGTGGGTGAACTACATAGGTGTTAGAACGGGCATTTCAGACGTGGATAGAGCCCTGACCATCAGTAAATTGTACGAGGTTACGGACTTCATCGTTAGGGGTTACGTCAATGAGGGCAGGAAGCTCTTCTACGATGGGTTCATGAGTCCAGGTCACGTACCAATACTTATGAGTCGTGGACTCCTGAGTAGGAGGGGCCATACTGAACTGAGCGAGGCCCTAGCTAGGTTGGCAGGGTTAACTCCTGCGGCGGTAATCGCGGAAGTGCTTGATGAAGGGTCCTCAATGTCCTTAGGTAAGGCTAGGGAACTGGCCGCGAGGTTAGGCACTGTCTTAATTGACGGAAGGGAGATAGTTGAGGCCTACAGCGACCTTACTGAACGATGAATCCCCTACATCTCAACTTCAGGGATTTTGGAAGCGTCTACCTGTGATGGTGGCTTTACCCCTCCACGGTGAAGCCCTCCCATGAAATGGGGAGGAGAATGAAAAATAATGCTAGGCCAGATCGGTTGCTCAATCCCCGAATGGTTGTTCCACGCCTTGGCGGTTTGACTCATTGCCTGACACTCCCTCTACCCTGAAGGACGTTGGTTTTTCAGTTATGAAGTTTCTGAGTAATTAGATCGTGTTGCACGAACTTTATAAGGGGTGGAGACCTAGGATGGGGTGGTGTGCGTATTAGGGTGTTTGGGGATTTCAAGGTTGTTGATGAAGTGGAAGTCGCTCTGCCCTACGGTAAGATAATGTTCAAAAGAATTGATGAGAGTTACTTAAGGATAATCAAAACTGTTAACGCATCAGTGAGTTCTAAGCTCGTTAGTCTGGGCTTTAACGAGTTGGTCAGCCTACGGCCTAAGCAGCCTTCGGGAAATGTGATCGAGGCGAACTACTTGATGGTAAAGTTTCCCGAGCCGCTAACCTTACTGCCTAGGTCTTCGATATCCTTCAGTCTGCAGCTTCCCGTAGACCTGGGGGTTTATATAGGATCCACCTTAGTTGACTCAGCACCTGTGAGTAAGGTTAAGTACGCTCTGTACGGCCCATCCGACCTCGGGGACTTATGCAGGTACGTGGATAAGAACATCGTTAACTCAACTCCTAAAGAGTTTTTAGGTGATGTAACTATTAACATCACGTCAGCTCATGATGGCAATTTAAGCGTTACTAAGGTGGTCGTTCCGTTGGATGGCTTGGTGGTGTTTGTCCTATCAGACGATAGGTTGAGGTTCAACGAAGTCAGTGTTAGGTGTTTATCTCAGCAACACGCTGAGGTCTCCACCTCCGCGAAGGCTCCCATACCCCTTAATGAAATCAAGTACATGGGTAAGGCTAAGGAGTCATCATATGTTATGAGGCACGGTGTTTAACTTGGCGTACGGCATCATCGCTGATAGTTTCGAATTGATGCTCAGAATCCTTCTGGCGTTGATATGCGTAGCAGTTTCATACTACCTAGGCAGGGTGTTAAGTAACTACGTAAAGAGGTCCAAGATAAGAGCACCTCCCGAGTTCATATATAACATCGTAAGGGCGGTCAGACTAGCGGTCTTGTCCATAGGGTTCTTGGTAGCACTGTCAATAGTGGGCGTTGAGCTTTCAGGCTTACTGGTAGCGGCTGGGTTCGCCGGCATCGTTGTCGGTCTAGCAACGCAGCAGACGTTAAGCCAGCTGTTCGCCGGCATCTCAATCATAATGGAAGGTAGGGTTAAAGTCGGCGATGCGGTCAGAGTTGGGGATGATTGGGGAGTGGTTGAGGCGGTGGGGATACTCTCAACTCAAATCAGGTTGTGGAGCGGTGAGGTGGTAACCATACCGAACGGCGATTTGATGGCTTCTAAGATATACAACTTCTCAAGACCGATTGCGAGGAGGGTGGAGGTCTCCATAGGTATTTCCTACAGGTCAGACATAGGTAAGGCGTTAAATGTCATTAGGGCGTTGTTAGATGATAAGGAGCTTGTCCTAGCGGAGCCCTCACCGACGCTCATAGTTGACTCACTGGGTGAGAGTTCCGTAAACATTAAAGTCCTGTTCTGGGTGCCTTCCCAGGAATTCTGGACTGTGAGGAGGGAGATCGTGAGGGAGATTAAGGAGGCTTTGGAGGCTGCAGGCATTGAAATACCTTTCCCGCAAAGGGTTGTGTGGCTCCAAACAGGTGAGGATGTTCGGTCAATACGAAAAAGTTAAGGAAAAATCACCTTTAAGTCGGAGCCGACTCTCCAGGGCGGAGGGGGTTACAGAATTTTAGTAGCTATTGCCTTAGCCATCTCATCAGTTCTCGCGGAACCCCCCAGATCAGGGGTTAGGACCTCACCCTCCTGAAGTACTTTGTAGACGGCGTTATTAATTGACTCGGATGCCTTAATACATGAGGCGTCCTTGTACTTAGCGCCCAACCATTCGAACATTAGAGCTGCTGATAATATCAGTGATACGGGGTTAGCGATGTTCTTGCCGGCTATGTCGAAGGCAGCGCCATGTATAGGTTCAAATATTGCGTAGTCGTATCCTAGGTTGCATGAAGGTGCTAGGCCTAGGCTACCAGCCACTTGGGCAGCCTCATCTGAGAGTATGTCCCCGAACATGTTCGTAGTTACTATCACATCAAATGACTGTGGCTTCCTGACTAGGTTAGCTGCGCACGCATCCACGTAGGATTCCTCGTATAGCACGTCTGGGTACTTCCGAGCCACCTCCCTACAGGACCTGGCGAACAGACCGCATGTGGCTTTGAGCACGTTTGACTTGTGAACTGCCGTCACTTTCTTCCTCCTCCCACTGGCTAGTTTGAACGCCACCTCAGCGATTCTCTTAGAAGCCTCATACGTTATGACTCTTACAGCCAGCGCGGTGTCGTTGTTTAAGGTGAACTCTATTCCCTTATAAAGGTCTTCAGTGTTTTCCCTGACGACAACCATGTCTATATCGTCCCTCAGAGCAGGCGTGTTTGGGTAGGACTTCACGGGCCTAATATTTGCGAATAAGTTGAAGAGAATCCTGAGCTTGACTATGACGTCCGCGGATGTCTCCCCTACAGGGGCTTTAAGGCATGCATGCGAGTTCCTTATGATTTTAATGCTTCCCTCAGGTAATGGTTGACCGTACTTGCTTAACGCGTTATCCCCGGCCTCAACGTATTTCAAAGCGAGTGGGATCCCGTAAGTGGTGGAGACCTTCCTAAGAACCTCCAAAGTAGCCTCAGTTACCTCAGGACCTATGCCGTCGCCCGGCAACAACGCTATTACGTATTCCTGAGGCCTGCCGACATCACTGGTATACATGTCCTTAAGGGAACCCAATACTGAGAGCGTATCCATCACCCCTAATATCCGTTGCCCCAACCTTAATATTTCCTTCAGCGCCTTCTTTGAATTCTAGGATGGATGCGACGCCTAACCTGCTAGGGTACTCAACCATTTTCACCTTATTAATCCCCCCCTCGGGGATGTTGAAGCCCTCCTCAACGATTAAGTCGTTGGTGCTGGGGTCCCATATGAATCTAGGTAGTTCTACTGCTTCCTGGGGATGTAGCCTGTAGTCTATTAGGTCTGTAATTAACTCTACATGTATTTGGGGTCTGTAATGACCTCCTGAGGTGCCTAAAGCCCACTTTAGGGAGCCGTCGGGGTTTAAGATGATGGTAGATGATAACGTGTGGAAGGGGTACTTTCTAGGGGCTAGTTCGTTGATATCGCCTTTAACTAGGTTGAAAGAACATCCCCGACAATTCAACGTGATGCCGTATTTGGGCTCAGTGATACCTGAGCCGAATGCGTAGAAAATGCTTTGGATCCCTGAAACAACGTTACCGTATTTGTCGGAGATGACGTAGTAAGTAGTATCCCCTGACGCGGGCGCTGACTTCAAAGGAATTGACTCCTCATCCAACGCCCTTAACAGCTCCATGAGTACCTCGTTACTTAAGAGGTCCTTGCTAACATATCTTGGGTCCCCCACGTACTTGTCCCTCACACGGTATGCGGCCTTGAAGTACTTGAAGAACGCCTTAATTCTCTCACCGCTAAGTATCCCAATCCTCCCTACGTCAAGAGCTGATAGCAGGTGTAACAGGTGAAGGGTTGTGACACCCTGCGTGTTCGGCGGGGTCTCGTAGACCAGGTAACCCCTATACACCGCCTTAATGGGCTCATCCCAGAACGATTTGAAATCCTTCATATCAGAAGCGTCTATAAATCCCCCTTTACTGCTTAAGTAGCTCACTATAGAATCAGCTATATCCCCTTCGTAGAAGTTCCTGTAGTCCTCCGATATGAGTTCCAAGGCCTTACCAATTCCCGGGAACTTGATTAGGTTACCAACACCTATGTCAGAGGTGAGGTACGTCGCCTTAGACCCTTCATCACGTAGCAGTAATTCGTAGTTGTCCTTTATAGCTTTAACTAGTGAGGGGTACATGGGAAATCCGTTAACGGCTAAGTTCATAGCGGGTTCAACCAAATCCTCCCATTCCAGGGTTCCGAACCTACTCCACATGTTGTGAAGGGCGTCAACCATGCCTGGGACCGTGACGCTGTACGGTGAGTTGGGGTGTATCTCATTAATTCCCAGGGACCTGAGTAGTTCGGCGTCGGCGGTCCTCGATGAGTAACCGCTACCGTTTATAAAGTAAATTCTACCGTCATCAGCCCTGTAGATGAGGGCGAAGTAATCCCCACCTAAACCGCTTAACTGGGGCTGAAGAGCGCTTAGAGCGAAGGAAGTGGCTACGGCTGCATCAACAGCGTTCCCCCCGGAGTGCAAGGTCTTCGCACCGACCACGGAGGCTAGAGGGTGCTCGGACACGACTAAATCGGTTGGTGAGATAAACGGTGTCCTAAACATTTACCTCCCCACTAATCCCCCTACCATAGGTTTTTAAATTAAGAACATTCCGTATAAGTTGTGAAATTATGGGGGAGTACCCTAGGAGGCGATGACGGTGTTCCTCAACCCTATGTACGCGACAATAGTAGCGATCGTGGTGCTCTTTACGTTACTGTACCGTAGGGTGAACTTAGCTGCTTCCTTGCTTACAGCCTCCTTCGTGCTTGCAGTACTTACATTAGACCCGTCCAGGATACCTTTAGCGTACTACCAAACGGCTGTGAGACCTATAAACGTAGACGTTATTCTCGCAAGTGCTGTCATAGGTGTGATGGCTAACATCTACAGGGAGTCGGGCGTGATAACCAAGTTAAGTAACGCCCTAATGGTAGTTCTTAAGAAGGCGTGGGTGGCGATCACGTTGATACCAGCCATCTTCGGCTTCCTGCCGGTGCCTGGTGGTGCTTTAATGTCCGCACCCTTCGTATCAGAGATCTCTAATAAGACCTTATTAGATAGGGATAAGGCGGCTTACATTAACGTCTGGTTCAGACACATGATAGCCCCGATATATCCCTTAACCCAAATAGTCATCCTAACCTCGGCCTTATCCGGGTTCGACGTGGTTCAAATAGCGATATACGACATACCGCTGGCCTTAGCGATGTATGCGGTGGGGTTCATACCCATATACAGGGATCTGAGGAATAAGTCGGTTGCTATAGTCGATGAGCCCCGCAGCACGTTAAAATTCATGATACCCCTCATCATATCGGTCTTCGTAGTGATTGCTGGTGTCAACGTGGTTGCATCAACTTTGATAGGGGTCCTAGTATTGATACTCTTAGTGAGGCCTAAAGCATCGGTGCTCTCGAGATCGGTCTTTAATAAGGACGTCGGAATGGTTATCATTACCTCATACGCAGCACTCTCGGTCCGTGAGGTTTTGGTGCTGAGCGAGTTCCCGGAAATGTTTGTGTCGTTGTTCAGTGACTCATCATCAATAACGCTAACTGCGTCGATAATTCTCGTATCAGCTGTACTTGGGTTCATGTTGGGAATCCCCACAGGTGCGTTAGCAGTTACGGTACCCTTGGTCGTTAGCGTAGTCCCTGATGTGAGGTTGGTGAGCCTAACGTTAGTCATAACTTACTTAGGATACATGGTATCTCCATCACATCTGTGTTTGGTGCTCACCATAAGGTTCTTTAAAACGCATTTAGGTAACGTCTACAGGTACTTATTGCCAAGTACCATCATGACTACGTCCCTTGTAATGGCGCTTTACTTCCTCACCTTCGCCATTGCCTGACGCTAAGCTTTTATGCTCGCGGGCATTTATTGATTAGGAGGCAATGCCTGAAGCATGAAGGCAGTTGTGTTGGCTGGGGGGTTTGCCACCAGGTTAAGACCACTAACACTGACCAGACCAAAACCGTTACTTCCCGTACTGGATAGGCCGCTACTTGATTGGATAATGGAGGAGTTGGTTAGGAGTGATTGCGGCGATGTCATAATATCGGTGAGGTACTTAGCGGATGCGATTAAGAGGTACCTCAACCGTAACAACAATTACGGGGTTAGCGTGGCTTTCGCGGAGGAGGTGCGTCCCCTGGGGGATGCAGGGCCGTTAAGGCTGATTAACGATTTGCACGGTCTTGACTCGACGTTCTTAGTTGTGTACGGCGATATTTTCTCGAACGTGAATTTCTGCGATGTGCTCAGGTTCCATAAACAACACGGAGGCTTAGCAACGATGGTCGTTACCGAGGTTGAAGATCCCTCCAGGTACGGTGTTGCGGTCTTCGACGATTCTGGGAGGGTGCTTAAGTTCGTTGAGAAACCTCCGAAGGAGAAGGCCATCTCCAACACAGTTAACGCGGGTGTGTACGTGTTCGAACCTGAAGTTTTGAGGTATGTTCCGGAGCATCCCTCGAAGTTGGCGAGGGATGTCCTACCTAAGCTGGTCAATGAAGGAGTGCTTTACGCCTATAAACATGAGGGGATATGGTTGGACATAGGACTGCCGTCCGATTACCTTAAAGCAAATTTTGAGGCCCTCAAACACTACTATCCGAACGGATACGTGGGGAGTTCCTCAAAACTTGACAACGTTGAGATTGTTCAGCCGTCCTACATATCGTCAAACGTGAAGATAGGGGACATGTGTAAGATCGGCCCCTACACGATAATAGGAAGTAACTCAGTGATAGGCCCGGCTGTGAGGATCAAGAACAGCCTACTCTTCAACAACGTGATAGTGGATGAGGGTTCATCAATAAGTAACTCGTTAATAGGTGAGCGCAGCATAATAGGTAAGTGGGTGAGGGTCGAACCCTTCTCGGTCATAGGGGATGAAGTCATTATCAGGGATGAGGTCCTCATCCCAAAGAGAACTATAATCCTGCCCTACAAAGAGGTTGACTCAAGCGTTGAGAAGGAAGGGGAGGTACTCCTCTGAACTGGGTTAACCTAACTCCTCCGTAAACCTCCACTTCTTGTTAATTGAGTCGTAGTATATGAGTCCCCCTTCCCACAGCGTCTTTAGTAGGTTATGGCCCACCTTACCCAGCTTTTCCTTCATTTCCGACTCGTCGGTTGTGTTCAAAGATTCCAGCGATGATTTGAAGTTCTGCCAGAAACTGGGTTCTAGAGCTACCCTCTGACCTTTAACCTCAAGTATCACCGCCCCCTCCCTCCTCAACTTCTCGAAGAACGCATCCCTATTCCTTATCTTGGACGCGATATCCTTCTCATACATTACTTTCTGCTCTTTAAGTACGTCAGTAGCTGATTTCTTAACCTCCTTAGGGGGTTGCTGGGGTAGGTGGGTCTCCGTCTTTCCCTTAATGGATTTAACTTCCTCCTCAAGACTCCTCACCCTCTCCGAAAGGTCGTCCAATACCTCAACCACGTCACCTAACTTCCTAGCCACCTCATCTATCTTAGCTGTGAATGGGTTTACCATGTCTTGGAGGACTCTCTGAATTTTACTTGAGTCCGTAACGGGTTGTGTAGCGTAAACCTCACCTCCCATGTGGTCTAGTATGAACTTCCTCACAGCTTCTACCACCGTCCCCGGGTAGGCCTTAACTATCTTCTCTAAAACGTCGTAAGGCAGTTCGATCGTGATTTTAGGCACTTTGAACCCTATTTAAACTACGTTATACTCAATAAAAGCACTTCCCCTGGCTACCTCATCCTACCCCTAACCCTATCAACGAGCTCGCTTAACAACTTGGACATCAAGCACTTCTCAGCTTTTTCACGTGCTTTCCTAGCCATGAACTCCCTCTTGTCCGGGTTTCTAATCAAGTCTTCGATCGCCGCAGCAGCGCCCTCAATATCTTCAGGTCCTCCCACATGGACTCCCTCAACACCGTTAGTGATTAACCATTTCTGTCCGTAGGACGCACTGGTTATCACGGGAACCCCGCCGTACATGAATTCTATCTGCGTTAACCCCAACGCCTCCATCTTGGACATAATGATGTTAAGGTATGATGCCTTGATGAGGGAGGCCTTAGTTCCCTCATCCAGCTCCCCCGTGATGACCACGTTGTCCAGGTTTTTCGATTCCTTGACGACGTCGTCCCACTGGTCTCCCGGCCTACCGGCGATTACGAAGACGACGTCCTTCAACCTCCTCAACTTCTTGGCAACCCTAACCACTGCTAAGGGGTTCTTCCTCTCCTCTACGGTCCCTAAGTAAGATATTATGATTTTATCATCGTCTATATCAAACTTGCTTTTAAAGTCCTCCGGCTTCGAGTTATCTATAAGTGATGCTACGTCGTCGTCTAAGCCTCCGGGGAATATGTAGATCTGCTCAGGCCTAGCCCCGTGAACGATCATCTCCTCAGCCTCTATGTTGGTCACGCATAGGATTAGATCAGCAGCCCTGAAAATCGACTGAAAGGCTGTTGAATTCCACGCCATGCGGAAAGCCCTCTCTATGGGGTCGTACCTGCTGGGGTCTGGTGGTTGGTAGTGCGACATGTGGCCGAAAATGGTTGTTGAGACGTTCTCTCCTAAACTCCTCATAAGCCTCTTCCACATGATCCACTTAGAGGCCTCTTCCGGGCCGTTCCATAAGGTTGAATGAGTTATTAGTAAGTCAATACCGATTGATTCATCTAAGTTCTTCAAAATCGTGATGAAGTCTCTGAACATTATCCTCCTAGGGGGCCAGAAGGTCTTATTACTATCAACCCTAATCGTCGGTAAACCTACTTTCGGGTCCTTCTCGAATTTTATGTAGCCCTCAACGTTTTTTAAGACCTCATTTAACGGTATTACGGGTTCTCCGTCGTGGTATATGCTACTCACTAACCAAGCGTCGAGGCCTAACCTCCTCGCCCATTTGACCATTCTCTGAGCCACTAACTCCTGTCCCTTACTGTTGGATGTCTGATACATTACGGAGAAAAACCTCATCGTTTACCTCCTAATAACCTGCTGGAGTATTTGGGCGAGTATTATGAAGATCATTGCTATGGTTAGGCCCCAGATGACCGGCATTAAGAGTATGTTCAAGGTGTATATGCTTAAACCCCCCTGTTCTAAGGCGAATATGAGGACGGCTAGGTATATCATTATTCTCAGATACTCAGCAACCGGTGTGAGTAGCCTGATCTCACTTCTCAGCTCACTGCTTTTGTAGATGTAGCTGATGAAGGTGTCTGTGAGGAGGAACCCTATTATTATTATAAGGAATGTCTTTATGAAGCCCACAATGTAGACGTGGACAATCGTGTAGAGAGTTTCCGAGAGCCAATAGATGCCTAGGTTGGAGGCTCCCAAACCCAACGCTAAGAGTACCGATGTCAGGTATATCGTCCATGAAGAAACCAGCCCGAAAAACTCGCTAGCGGAGTAACCGCTCCTCAACACTGCCTTACCGATGGCGAACTTCTTGAACCACTCATCAAAACCTACCTTACTTAACACGTAGATCATGAATCGCTTGGTTAGGACCCCTCCGACATAGCCTGCCACCACTATTAAGGCGGAGGTCGCTAAAGTTACTAAGAGGTCTAGATATCCCGGTATTTCATAGCTCATGACCGATCAACCACTTGGGCAGTTCCTCGTACGGGACTTCGTAGTCCACCTCAACTTTCAGGTTGCGGTTGTAGCTATGCCGTATGAGGACTGATGTGTCTGAGACTTCAAACGCCGGTATGTCGTTTTCACCATCACCTACGTACACCACCTTATCAAGGCAGAGCAGTTTCCTTAACGTGCTGACGGCCTCCCCCTTATCCTTCTTAGATATGTAGATATCTACGAAGGGGTTGAGCCTGTATTCCATTACCTCAAGCCCCACATTCCTCGCCGCCTGCAACACCTCTTCCAGACCTTCAGGGATTCTCCCGTAATCGCTCCAATCGATGCTTATACCTAGGAGTAAGCGGGTCAGAGATCTTTTCTCTTCAACGTATGAACCCGGTAACCTCTCGGCTAACTTCTTAACACCAATCATAGCTTCTATTAGGTGTTTCTTAGTAAGTGATACGTCGCATAGGAGGTAGTCCTTAGTCAGTATTTCCAGGCCGTTAACGCATACGTAGCAATGGAACATAGGGGCCTTACTTAAGAGGAAGTGACAATCCTTACTACTCGCCACGGCCAGTACGTACTTACTTGACAGGTTCTTAAGGACATCCGCCAACTCACTACGTATTCCTGCCTTATCCCTAGGGACATTTAAGGGGCTCAAAGTACCGTCGAAATCGAAGAAGATGCCTGCAGCCACAGCATTCACCGAGTTAATCAGGGAAGATGTTCATTTAAAAATGTTTGGGGTGATGCTTACCGTTTGGCCCCACTCCTCATCAGGAGGTCTTCCCATATGGCATCAACGTAGGCCTGAAGCTCTTTAACTATTTCATCCTCACTTACCGCATGCCTATATCTCTCCTGAACCTTAAGGAATTCCAGTATGGGTTTCTTCAACGCTGGGTTTTTAGCGATTGCTAAGCTCCTATCAGTTAACCGCCACACCCCCTTCTCGTACTCCCATAACGGGAAGTAACATGTGTCTACTGCAAGCCTACAGATCTCTATGGTCATGCTTGCGTCATGCCTCCACCCACGCGGACATGGTGATAGCACATGTATGAACTTGGGGCCGCTAATGCTTAGTGACTTCTTCACCTTATTGATGAGGTCCACCCAATGCGCAGGTGTTGCTGTGGCTACGTAAGGGGCTCTGTGAGAGACGATTATCTCGGCTATCGGCTTCTTATGCTGGAGTTTACCCGGGATTACAGCTCCGTGGGGTGATGTGGTTGTTGATGCTCCGTAGGGTGTGCCCCCACTCCTCTGTATACCTGTGTTCATGTAGGCCTCGTTGTCGTATAGGACGTACAGTACGTTATGGCCTCTTTCTATCATCCCGCTCAGTGACTGGAAACCTATGTCGTATGTCCCTCCGTCACCGCCGAAGACCACCAAGTTGACCTTATCGTCATTTATGGCCCCCCTCCTCTTAAGGGCTTTAAAGGCGGCCTCTATCCCGGATGCTGTGGCGGCGGCGTTTTCGAATGCGTTGTGGATCCATGGAACTTCCCAGGATGTGTACGGGAATATAGTGGTTGCGACTTGGAGGCATCCCGTAGCGTTAACGATGACAACTGGTTCGTTAATAGCTGATAACACTAGCTTGACTATTATTGGTGCGGCGCACCCGGGGCAGTGCCTATGCCCCTGCAGTAGTTTAGGCCTCGTCTTCACTAATTCCTTAATGTTGATGCTTGAAGACATCACCGCCTCACCCCCACGTACTCTATAGTTGAGGGCTTCTTACCGCCTTTCACTACCTCAAGTATGTCATCACATATGCGCCTAACCGTATGCGGTTCCAAATCCCTCCCTCCTATGCTGTAGATGTAATTAATAATTGTTGGCCTCATGTCCAGGTCGTAGAAGGCGTTTCTAATCTCGTTGAAGAGGGGAGCTCCGTAAGCGCCTGGGGACGTGGCTCTGTCCATAACGCCTATAACCTTAACATTGCTCAAAGCCTTAACTATTTCCTCGTAGGGGAAAGGCCTGAACGTCCTCAACCTAAGAACGCCGACTTTAATCCCTTTCTTCCTCAGATCCCTCACCACATGCTTAACAGTGCCTGCGGCCGAACCCATGACGACCAGAACTGCGTCAGCTTCCTCTACACCGTAAGTAGTTATTAACCCATCGCCGTACCTCCTACCACTTATCTTGTAGTATTCATCGTGTACTTCCTTTATGACCGACTTAGCCTTCTCCATAGCCTCTATTAACATCATCTTGAATTCGTAGTAGTAGTCGGAGAGAGCTATTATCCCTAATGAAATGGGTGTCACTCCGTCCAATACTGCAGGGACATCCATGTCTAAGTACTCCAGTTTAACGGTGGCCGGCTTCCTAAACCCTACGAAGTCACTGACTACTGTATCAGGTAAGGTTTCAACCTTCTCTATTGTGTGACTTATATGGAAGCCGTCAAGGTTCACCATGACTGGGAGCTGTACGTTGTTATGCTCAGCTATCCTATATGCCTGTATTATTGTGTCGTAGACTTCCTGAGAGCTCTCTACGTAGAACTGGATCCAACCTGAGTCCCTGGTACCGATTGAATCGCTGTGGTCGCAGTGGATGTTCACAGGGGCCGAGAGGGCCCTATTAACAACGGCCATCACCACAGGGAGTCTAAGACCTGAAGTCACGTAAAGTAGTTCCCACATCAGGGCCAGCCCCTGAGATGATGTGGCGGTGAAGGTCCTGGCACCTCCTGCGGCGGCACCCATACATACGCTGAGAGCTGAGTGTTCAGATTCAGCGTTCACGTATTCCGCATGTATTTCACCGTTAGCTACGTACTCCGATAGTCTCTCAACAATAATTGTCTGCGGGGTTATGGGGTAAGCTGATATGACGTCCACGTTGCTTTGTTTCACGGCTAGGGCGGCCGCCTCATCCCCGTTCAAAGCCCTAACAACGGTTAAAGAGGCCGACATCAAGCCATCCCCTCAGGAACCATCTCTATGGCTTTGGCCGGGCACTCACGGTAGCATATCCCGCATCCTTTGCAGTAGTCGTAGTCGATGCTTACGGAGCTCCCATCCCACCTAATGCTAGGTTCGGGGCAGTAAACCCAACATATGAGGCATTTAACGCATTTGCTCTGATTTATCACGGGCCTGATAACCCTCCACGAACCGGTCTTAACCTCGGTGGACAGTTTTACGGCGGCCGGTACGATCGGTAGTTTCTTGATGTAACTAATGCTCGACATGGCACACACGCTCGTAGGAGATCTTTATGATCTCTATGTTTTTCTCGGAGGCTGATCCCTTGAATCTCTCCCTAATTACTTCCTCCACGACCTCAAGCCTGACTATCGGCAACACCCTAAGTAAAGCACCGAGTAATGAGGTATTGGTTATAGGCCTCCCCAATATCCTCAGAGCTAACTCTGTTGCCGGGATAACGTAGACTTTATACTTGGTTAAATCTCTCCCCACCAAGTCGGATAACTTTCTAACCCCGATATCAGAGCCGTAATTTAAGAGGAGTACACCGTCTTGCTTTAAGCCATGTATGAAGTCCTCAGCCCCTACCAGCGAACTGTCCAAGACGACCACAACGTCCGGTTCGTAGATACCGGAGTGGACGTCTATCTCTTCATCTGAAATTCTGGTGAACGCGGTTACGGGTGCCCCCATCCTCTCAGGGCCGAAGGCGGGGAAGGACTGCGCGTATTTGCCTTCCCTAATAGCCGCCTCGGCCAATATGTTGCTAACGCTCCAAACGCCCTGACCTCCTCTTCCGTGCCACCTTATTTCAATCTATAATAACCACCGGTAATCATTTTATTTTAAAATTAATATTCTTTCATTAGCCTCGATGACTCATATAGGTGGTCTTTCACCTTACCCCCATGATTAACCAACCTAACCAAATCGCTGCAGGTCTTTGCGTACCTTAACTCAAAGAGCAATTATTGGCCACTCATCCAACACTGCTCGATAAACGTGGTTCAGTCCCGAAACCGCACATCACGGGTCAGACAATCTAACCATCATCACTACTTAGACTAACTACTCAACAGATTTTAAGCGTATTGACTTACTATGAACCACTGATCTCAGGGATTGATTAAAAACTATATAAGTCAGTAACCAATGTATTAACAACTGGTTAGGGGTATGAGAGTTTTCACTGATAGGTTTATTCTAACGCCTGGACCCACGGAAATCCCTCATAGGGTTAGGGCAGCACTCCTCAGGGAGACAACGAACCCGGACCTAGACACGGAATTCCTCAACATCTATAACGAGACAAGGAATTACTTGAAGGAGTTAATAGGGGCAACCAACTCATCCCTCTACGTTATGTCTGGCGAGGCAATCCTCGGCCTGGAAGCAGCTATCGCCAATACCGTGAGGAGGGGTGATAAGGTAGTGGTTGTTTCAAATGGTGTGTTCGGCGAAGGGTTTGCGGACTTCGTTAAATCGTACGGCGGCTCCCCCGTATCTGTTGGCGAAGGTGATTGGAGGAGGAGTGTTGACTTGGCAGAGCTCGAAGGAGCCCTTCAAAGGAATAAGGATGCGGTTGCCGTAACCTTAGTTCACTGTGACACCCCTTCTGCATTACTTAACGACCTCCCGGAGATCGCTAGGGTCGTTAAGAGCTATGATATGTTATTGATCGTTGACGCAGTGTCAAGCATAGGTGGGGTACCAATAGACTTCGAACGTGTGGGGGTGGACATAATTATAGGGGGGTCCCAGAAAGCCTTGAACGCCCCGCCTGGACTCACCATAATGGCTATAAGTAGGAGGGCCTGGGAACGCATTGACGAGGTCAAATACTCTGGGTACTACTTAAACCTTAGGCTGTGGAGGGATATGTTAGACAGTAACGGCGTTTTCCCGCACACGATGAGTGATGTTTTAATATACGCCCTCAACGAGTCTTTGAAGGCGATTTTCGAGGAGGGTTTGGAGAACGTTTTCAGGAGGCATGAATTGGTGAGGAGGGCGTCGTGGAGGGCTCTAGGGGTTATGGGTTTGGAACCATATCCGGCGGACTTAAAATACTCATCACCTACGGTCACAGCGTTCTGCGTGCCTAAGGGCATAGACGAGAGGGCTTTGAGGGATAGGTTGTGGATGAAGTACGGGGTAATGATTGCTGGTAGTTGGGGGCTGCTCCAGGGTAAGGTTCTCAGGATAGGTCATATGGGTGTTCAAGCATCTAGAACCCACTTACTCATAGCATACACAGCCCTAGGGAAAGCGCTGAACGAGTTGGGCTACAGAGTAAGTGTTGATGAGGTAGTTGGGTCTTTGGAGGAGTTTTTCTGATGTCCTCAACTTGAGTGACTCATTCCTCCTTCTCCAATATGACAGCCGTCCCGTAAGCCACAGTTTCAGCTGCGCCGCTCATGATGTTTGATGAGGTCAGCCTCACACCTATTACTGCGTTAGCACCTAATCGCTTAGCCTTCTCAACCATCCTCCTAATTGCCTCATCCCTTGACTGGGCTAGGAGTTCAGTGTACTCCACTATCTCACCACCTGCTATGTTTCTTAGAAATGCTGTGAAGTCCCTGCCGATGTTCCTGGCCTTAACTATGCTACCGCTCACAATCCCCAATACATTCTTAACCCTATAACCTGGGACATATTCAAGCGTCGTGACAAGTATTTCCTCAGCCATAGGTTGTTTCTACCGCTGAGTTATTATTTTGATTCCTTAAATCCCTTTGACTTCATGATCGAGAAAGCGATGGGTAGGAAGACAGCCAACGACATCGAAGCAATTAGCGCTTCAACAGCCCAAACATCCTTCAACGCCTTTAACGAGGTCACAGCAGCAACGTTTACTAAGGTATGCAGGGTTATCGCAGCTGCGAGGAGCCGTAAGTCCCTCACATCCCTACTGATCAGTAGGGATAGGGATACGTGAATTAACGTGGCGCTGTTCCTCTCAACGGCGCCTGGCATGAGGTACAGCCAACTGTAGCCGGTTAGGGAGGATGTGAGGGAGACAGGTATTACGTACAGGATTAAAGCTTCCGTTAACCCCCATCCAAGCCCCAACGATAGGGCCCCCCTAACCCGTGAGTCCTTTATAAAACCTATCCTGAGCAGTAGGAGTCTGAAGGACTCTTCGAAAACGCCTGCCAGGAAGGACGCCACGTAGACATAGAGGGGACCTGCCTGCATCAGCATGAGCAGGAGGGGCTGCCTGAGCAATAACGCTACAATCCACCCACCACCACCTAAGAGAGCTGCAAGCCATAGTTTAAGGTCCTTCCTAGAAGTTAATGCTAGAGCAGTTAATGTAGGGGTTATTGAGGCTAAGACCGGGATTATCACATCCATCCAAGCACCTGAGAATCACTACTAACATACTTTTAAAATAATTGAACGGAGTGTGAGTTGGAAGATTGCCGTGGGTGAGTATAGTAGGTACGCGTTACGCGGAGTTGTTGCGGGCATTATGACAGGTGTTGTTGTATCCGTTATTTTCGTTATAACGTTCCCCACAGTTGAAGGGCTTGTTGACTCACTGCTGAGGCATCAGCTCTCAAAGCAGTTACCGCCTGATAAAGTTGATGAGGTGTTAAATAACGTTAAGGGGGTCCTGGGCACCGTCTTCGCGATAGCGCCGCTAGCTCAGATAATTCAATACGCGTTCATCGGGTCGATTTTCGGGGCCCTTCAGTGCTACTACAGGACTAAGCTTGGTTTAAGTGAGGTTGTGTCTGCGATTGCTTCAGGTGTTACCTACACGCTGGCGCTATGTGTGCTACCCTTAATGGTTAGTGCGTTAGTACTTCAAGGCATCTTCGAGGTTTTAATGACAGGTAATGAGTACTTCTTATACGGGTTGAGCCTGACCCAAGGCATGTTGTTCACGGCTTTCTTGGTTTTGGTAAGTGTGAGGGGAGGGCCCTTCAGGAAGTTCATCGAGGCCGCACCTAGGCAGACCTGACCCGGTGAGGTCGTAGTCGTATAATGCTTATTATCCTGAGGGCCTATTAACGTTGGGCGATAGGATGAGGAGTGTGATGTTTTTAGGGATTGGCAGGGTTGGCCTCAAAACATTACAGCTATTTAAAGAGCTCATCAGTGACTCATACATTTACGCACTGGATAAGGACCCATCTCTTAAGGAAGTCGTCAGTCTTTTGGATGGTGTTGAATTCCACGTTTACAGCGATGAAGTGTTTGAGGACGTAGCACGTAAAGTCGACTTAGCGGTGACTGCCTTACCGGCATCGAATGCGTTCAGAATTGTGGGTAATCTCGTAAGGAAATGCGTTGACGTCGTTGACGTATCGTTCTTCCCTGAAGACCCTTACGAATTAAGGGGGTTAGTCGATGACTGCGGCTCCGTCTTCGTGCCTGACGCAGGGTTTGCTCCCGGATACAGTAATTTAATAGTCGGTGACTTGGTAAGTAGGTTGAACGACGTCGAAAGCATCGACATAATGGTTGGAGGGATACCGGCGGAACCGATCCCGCCACTGGGTTACGTGGTGACGTGGAACCCTTCAGACCTCATCGAGGAGTATGTTAGACCAGCTAGAATTGTTGAAAGGGGACTCTTGAAGTACGTAGACCCCCTCGAATCTGTAATCAAGTTAGATGTAGAGGGGGTCGGCGTACTGGAAGGTTTTATAAGTGATGGCCTGCGTACTTTGATTAACAACGTCAAAGTTAGGAATATGAGGGAAGTTACTCTAAGGTGGCCTGGCCACATAGGCGGCATGAAATTGCTAAGGGATTTAGGACTCATGAGTAAGGAACCTATCAGGGTTGGAGACGTCTACGTGAGGCCTTCCGACGTGCTCGCCGAGCTTCTAGCGCTCAAACTATCTAAGAGGGTTGACGACATCGCTATAATAAACGTGGTTGCGACCTACGGAGGAGGTTCGAAGCGCTCGGAATTAGCGGTTCTTAGAGGGAGCCCTGAAAGCCCTGCCACACCAACGTTTACCGCGTTAACGCACGCCTACACTGCTAAACTTGCCTACGATGGCATACTACCTAAAGGGATACATCCTTTGGAGGACTTGAGCCAGTTTAAACGGCACTATGACGAATACTTGAGGTCTAAAGGTGTTATATTGAGGTCTAAGGAAGGCTAAACAGCTGCCACCTAACACGTTTGGAGATCTGTTCTACATTCCCCAACCAGGTTAGGACTACCGCGTTATCGCCCCCTGATTCACCGCATCAACAGGTTTAAACCCCTGTTATTTAATCCTAGCAATGCCGCGGTACTTCCTGCGTTCGGTATGTGATTACGTTCCCAATACCCAACGCGCTTCGCCCGGTAGATTAACGAGGTTCGGTTTTAAGACGTTGGAGAGGTTCTTTAAGAGCTACGGAGTTAAGATAACAGTAATAAACCACACAAGAAAAGAACCCCGCGAAGAGCTTGTAGAGGATCTGTTCACGATAACCTCACACTTCGCCGGTAAGCTCTATGGGATGAGATCTCATAAATATGCGGAGGTGGTTAGGTTAAGGGGGTTCTTTGTTTATTATGTCTGCTTACACTTCATTTTTAGGTAGGGGGTTATGAGCGGATACGATGAGAGGGAGATCCTTCTAATCGCTGGTTACGGTGGTCACTCCGGTTATGCGTTCGCCGTCATACACGAGTTGTTTAGGCTTGGTTTTAGGAGGAATTTAACACTTGTTGCTGAGGGGTATGAGTTCCTGGTTGAGAAGTTCGAACCGTATGGTGAGGTTGTCCTGCAAGTATTGCCCAGGAAACCGGCCGAACCGCTTTACAGAGGGTTGGGTAGGTGGGTTAAGGCGTTTTGGCAGGCAGTTCACATAGCCTCGAAGCATAAGATAGCCGCGGTGTTTGCTGGGGGTTCCAACTTCTCTATACCGGCTTCCGTGACGTCAAAAATGTTGAATAGGTCGAAGGTGTACACGATAGAAGCGATTGAGCACTTCACAACCCGATCGAGGGCTGTTAGGCTGCTTGAAATGATTGGTGGGACCGTGTTCCTCCATTGGGAAGAGCAGCTGGATATGTACCCTAAAGGTGTTGTTGTGGGGCCGGTCTATGAACCCCCTATCTATGATGTCAGAAATGAGGGCTACGTACTGGTGACTGCAGGCACTTTAGGGTATAAGGAGCTGTTCGACGTCATTGAGAGACTGGGGTTGGAGAAAGTCGTTTTACAGTCCGGGGACGTCGACCCGCAGCAATATTTAAGTAGGAACCCTCAGTGGGTGGGTTTCAAGTACACCAGCGACATCCACAAATGGATCGCAGGTGCTGACCTCGTGATAACTCATCAAGGTGTTACGGCATCCATAGCAAGGCTAGCTTACGGGAAACCGACAATCATTGTGTGGAACCCGCGAGTAACCTTAGGGGCAGATAGGCGAGACGTTAAAATCTACGCTGAAAAGCTTCAGGTACCCTTAGTTGAGGACGTCAGTTATGGTACGCTTAAAGAAGCGATTGACAGCGCTGAGCCTACGAATAAATCCTACCCCAACGGCAGTTATGAAATAGCTAAGACATTAATATCTCTGTTAACGAAGTGAAGGTAAGGGGGTAGATGTTAATGTAGAGAAGTACTCTAATGCCTGGTTCGCCCTTCGGTAACGATCTTAAGTGTTACTCGTCCAAGGACGGAAGGGTTGTGGATAAACACGTTCCCTTGCCTCGTACCGCGGGTCCTCGTAGGAAGATAAGTGTTTGACAACTAGGTAGTTCTCATGATAGGTTTACGAATTAGACATTCATTCTTTCGAGGCGACCTCCTACTGAAGACAGGTGGCCTAGGGTTAGGCTCGGTCTTAAGGGCTTCATTAGCTGATTGGGGAGGAAGTTGTCTCAATTCATGCCGTAATGTGTGAGATGGGGGTTATTCACAGCTCAGCGATTGGTGAGGTGAGGGGTGGAGAACGGGTAACATTTGATTAACAACGCAGTTCAATGACTGATTTATAACCGCAAACTTATAAGGGGGAGCTAAAAATTAACTGTGAGGTTGTTAACATGTATGGTCAAACGCAAACTACAGTGATCGCATTAATAATCCTAATAATCGTCGCAGGTGTTGGTGGATACTTCGCCGGATCTTCGTCAGCTCCGGTGAGGACAGTTACCCAAACCATCACGCAGGCTGGGGGTACCACGGCAACTACCGTGACAGTTACTCAGACAGTTACCCAGACGGCCACCCAGGCACCCCCCGCACAGCAGGTCATAAAGTGGCGTATGCCCACTCACGCGCCGCCCGCTGACCCACTAACCAAGACAGCTCAACACTTCGCCGAACTAGTTAAGAACGCCTCCAACGGCAGGCTCATAATTGAGGTATACTCTTCCGGCGAGCTATTCCCGGTCGGGCAAACCCTTGATATGGTAGCAAGAGGGGCTGTTGAGATCGCAGTAACTTACATAGCTTACTGGGTGGCTGAAGACCCTGTCTTCGCGTTATTTAGCAGTAGACCCGGGCCTCTGTCCAAGCCGGATGAAGTTGTGTACTACTTCAATAACGTGAGGGATATATTGAGTAAGCGTCTCGAAGCCCGCGGCGTGCAGCTCTTAGGCATGTTGAATATCAACCCGCCTGAAACCGTCCTATCAGCTAAGAAGCCTATCACATCACTTTCAAGCTTCCAGGGCTTCGTGTTGAGGTCCATAGGTCTCTCAGGTCAGTTCTACGCCGAGATCGGTGCGAAGCCCATGACTATGTCCGGCTCAGAGCTATATCAAGCGTTGCAGTTGGGCACTATCGACGGTGCTGAGTGGGGTGGTTGGCTTGACAACTACTTCTTAGGTCTTCACGAAGTTGTCAAATACATACTTGAACCAATACCTGGTTGCTCAATACATGCTGATGCGCATACAGATGGTATACTAATCGTCAACCCCAGCGCATGGAAGTCTCTACCAGAGGACCTCAGGCAGGTAGTGCTAACCTCATTAAAAGCGGCTTTCTCAGACTCGATAATGATTGACTATTACGCAAACATGTTGGCTAGGCAGGAATTCGTCAAGCGGGGAATAGTCATCAACCAGATACCTAAAGAGGACTGCGCGAAGGTTATGGAGATAGGGGTTAAATTGATAGTTGAGCAGGCTAAGAAGAGTTCTGATGCAGCTGAGTACGCTAGAAGGCTCGTGAAGGTGTATGGCGACTTAGGGTATAGTGATTGGTCATCTGCTTTGGCGAAAGCGCTGAAAAGTGAGGGATTGATGTAATGATTAAGAAAGCATGTGTGAAATTAATTGATTTTTTATCCATTCTCACAATCTTGGATGTGTTCGCCGTAGTTATCTACGTTTTTTCAAGGTACTTCTTCAAGGAGCCCTTAATGCCTGCGTTCGCCCTGTCGACATGGCTCTTCGGTATTTTATTCCTACTTGGCTATGGTTATACGGCCGAGATGAAGGGGCACATAAGCGTTGACTTGCTGTACAGGCGTTTAAGGAATAAGATAAGGTACGTGATCAACGTTGTGAACGGTGTAATAATCATAGTATCGTTGGCGATTATAGTACCTACCGCGTATTCTCTCGCTATGAGGTCTTACATTATTGGGGAGCGTGACTCTACGCTACCTCTGTTCTCACCATATATATGGTGGTATAAGTGGATCTTCCTTATCTCAATACTCTTAGCGATCCTCTACCATATCGAGGAAATGATACACTTATTAAGGAAGAGGAATTTAGAAGTGCTTAGTGCGAGTGCTTAGTGCGTAGGTGATTAGATGGACGTACCAATATCGATGTTCATGTTCCCGATGCTCGCAGTGTTGTTGATAATGAATCTGCCAGTAGCGTTTGCGTTACTTGCGACTAGCGTCACCTTCGCATTAATTTTGTGGGGATGGTTCGGCTTAGACATCATCTTCAATGCTTTTTGGAACGTCATGAATAACTTCGCGTTAACGTCACTGATTCCCTTCGTGTTCATGGCTGCCCTCCTACAGGAATGCGGGATAGTTGAAGACATGTATAAGGCTTTAAACATATGGATTGGCAAGTACAGAGGTTCACTGTTGGTAATTTCCCTTCTGCTGGGATACGCCATTGGGGCTATGTCAGGGGTTGTCGCAGCTGGGGTCGTGACCCTGGGTCTTTTAATTTACCCAATGATGAGGAAGTACGGCTACCCATCACTGATCTCACTGTCGACAATAATTTTCGCAGGTTCACTACCACAAATCGTGCCACCAAGTCTCAACATGATTATATACGGCGTTACGACTGGTGTATCCATAGGTAAGTTATTTGCTGGGGGTATAGCTGTAGGTGCGTTGATGACCTTAATCTACATGATATACGCGCTTGTATGGACTTTCCTAAATAGGAGCAGGATACAGGTGATCCCTGTGGAGAGCATCCCGTTGAAGGAGAAGATACTTGTCCTAAGGTACTTCGTAGGACCCATACTAATAATCTTCAGTGCCTTAGGTACGATATTCGCGGGTGTGGCAACGCCTACAGAGGCTGCTGGTATGGCAGCATTTGTAACGCTGTTATATACGATAGTGCTCAAACGGCTAAACCTAAGTAGGCTTAAGAAGTCATTAGCCTTCACCGTGAAGGTAGTAGTTATGGTTGAATGGATAGTCGCCAGTGCTTACGCGTTCACAGCGATATTCACCGGAGGTGGTGGCAGAGCGTATCTAACCAACGTTATGTTATCTTTGCCCAACGCTGACGTAACCGTCCTCGTACTCTCAATGAGTCTGGTAGCGTTCTTAGGTTGCTTCTTAGATACGGCAGCTATAATCACGATCATCGCCCCATTAATGGATCCGGTCATAAGGCTCCTAGGATATAACCCAACGTGGTATGGAATACTCTTCAACACAGTGCTCTTAACAGGGTTCCTCACACCCCCTGTAGGATTAGCGCTATACTACATCAAAGGAATGTATCCGGACATACCATGGGAAGACATAATGAAGTCATCGATACCTGGAGTGCTCGCAGTCCTAGCAACTGCAGTAATTAGTGTTATATTCCCTGAGATACCTTTATCGATAGTTAGGATACTCACCGGAAGCGCATAAAGTGAATCAATAAGTTCTTACTACAGATTTTTTCCCCTGCCCAAGACTTAAAGGACACAGTACCAAAGCTTGAAGTACTCTCAACTAGCTAACGCCAACTAGCTTAGGAGAACGTAATGCATTTCATACCGACTAACGTCTGCAACGTATTAAACGTCACTCAGATGAAGGTGTGGGTATTTGCCTGGTGCGTCATGCGACACGGGTGTAGAACTTAGCGGGATTTGGAGCCGCCGGCGGGATTTGAACCCGCGACTTCCGGCTTACGAGGCCGGCGCTCTACCCGCTGAGCTACGGCGGCTCTACACTAAGTTTGTGTGCCACAAATTTTAAGGATTTGCGGTTCGGATATTTTTAAATCTTATTGCGTCTTGGGTCATGTGGACGTTGTTGAACATTACATAAACCGCCTCGCTCATCGTTTCGTATTTCTTGACAATCGTGTTAAGTGCTTGAAGGTCTTCGTCACTGTACCTATATCTGTAGTTCAACTCGCCGTTGAGTCCATGTAGCCTGAAGTACGCTACGTGTTTATGAGTTACCGGTTCCTGTTTGAGTGGGTCGACGACATGGATCACGTTCTTAAATCTTCCTAGAACTTCAGCTATCCTCTCCCTATGTAGTGACCAGTTCCCCCTAGGTTCCCAACCAATTGCGAATTGTGAGGCACTAGCTGCGGTGAAGAAGTCTACGACGTTCTTGAAGTTCTCTTCATTGTAGTTGAACGAAGGAGGTGTCTGTACGATGATGACCTTAGCGTCCAACGCTTTAGCTCCCTCCACTACCAATTCCCATGCCTTTAAGACCTCCTTAGTAGGTCTCAGGAAGCCGTAGAGGTCCTTCAGGGATGGGTCTAGCCTTACCTTACTCCTCCTCCATGAGGGGGAGTCTAGTGGGTGGGTTATTGCCTGCCAACACTTCATGGTGAATGCGAAGTCCGGCGGTGCTTCAGTCCTCAACTTCCTCAACCTCTCAGTGTTGGGAGGGTCGTAAAACGTTTCCTGGAGCTCGACAACGTTGAAGGTCTTGAAGTACTTGCTTCTAGACATTGCGAACCCGCAGCAACCTATGTAAATCAACCCACGACCCTGGTGGTTACCGTTCTGATCTTGCTTGACTTTCATCCCTTCCCTCCCCATCTCACGGGGGATCTTCGCCTTGAACGGGTGAAGCTCACATCAATCCGGTACCCACCCACACCCATTCGGGCTTAACCCCCACATATCAGGCGTAGGTCTAAGGCACCTCCAAGAGCAAACACCATCACGACAGTAAATAAGCTTTACGCCGCACAGAAAACAGCTTCATAACTCCATCAGAATTTATTAGTTTAACGTCTAATAATTCAAGGCTGTCGGATATGTTGGTCGATAACATATTGTCGTTAATTGGTAAGACACCTATGGTGGGATTGAGGAAGCTCTCCCCTAGAGGGGTCAACATATACGTGAAGTTGGAGTATCTTAACCCCACAGGGAGTCATAAAGATAGGATAGCCCTCTACATGATTAAGGACGCGATCGATAAGGGGCTGCTGAAACCGGGCGGTGGGTTGGTTGAGGCCTCAAGCGGTAATACAGCGATCTCCATCGCCTGGCTCTCCAGCCTGCTCGGCTTTAAAGCTACGTTAGTGGTTAACGAGAACGTTTCGCCGAATAAGTTGAACGTTATTAAGGTATTAGGCGGTGACGTAGTTTTAACACCTTACGTCCCCGCGGAACACCCCCAAAGCAAGTATAGCGTAGCTAAGAAGATTTCGGAGGAGTTAAAGATACCTTACATGAATCAGATGGGTAATGAAGCCAACGTTAGGGCGCATTACGAGACCACAGGTCCTGAGATCTTCGAAGACCTTAAGGGGGAGGTGGACTACTTCGTGATGGGGATCGGTACCTGCGGCACGTTAGCAGGCGTTGGAAAGTATTTGAAGGAGAGGTTGGGTGGGAGGGTTAAGGTAGTTGGGGTAGTTCCTAAAGGCTCTAAAGTCAAGTATGGCAAGAGCTGTGGAGACAGTGACTACATAGAGGGCCTCGTCAGTGAGTACATCCCTGAAATATTCTCGAGGTACCACAACCTCATAGACTCAATCATTGAGGTAAGTTATGAAGACGCTGCCAAGACAGTATTCGAGGCCGCTAGGCATGAAGGAATACTAGGGGGTCCTTCAACAGGTGCGAACATCTACGCATCAATTAAGGTTGGGGAGGAGCTAAGTAGTCGGGGAGTGAACGCGAACATCGTGACAATAGCTCCTGACAGCATATTTAAGTACCCACAACTGATTAACGAGTTGGCAAGGTACGTGTAGCGTTGAACCAAGCGGACGAATCAGAGCTAATTTTTAATACTCGCATCTTAGAATTAGTTGGGGTGGAGAGGACGGCTGAGGGAAGTGGGAGGAGTCTTATAACGCCGTCTAAGTACGACGCTGAGAGGAAGGTCATATTCATAGGCGATAGGGAGATTCGGGTTGGGTCCAACCTACCCGGATTAATGGAAGGTGAGAAGTTAATTAGGTATACTCAGAGCATATGTCCTTATTGTTACGCGTTGCTCCCAGCAATCCTGGTTGAGAGGAATAATAAGGTGTTTATCAGGAAGGTATGTCCGGAGCACGGCGAAATTGAGGAGCTGTATTCGGGGGATGTGGAATTCTTCAAGAAGTTGGAGAGATGGTACGTTGAGGGCAGGGGTCCTAGGTACGTGTATACCGACCTCTCCGCACCGTGTCCCTACAGCTGTGGTCTATGCCCAATACATAAGAGCCACACAGCACTGGCCAATATGGTCTTAACGAACAGATGTGATTTGGACTGCTACTACTGCTTTTTCTATGCTGAGAAGGTCGGGTTCGTATATGAGCCAACCTTAGAGCAGATAGAGTTCATGGTCAGGAACCTACTCAAACAAGGTGTCACAGCAGCTATACAGCTAACAGGTGGGGAACCCTTGATAAGGGAGGACATCGTGGAAATCATCAAGCTACTTAAGATCTTAGGAGTGAGGCATGTGCAACTAAACACCAACGGCATCAAGTTCGCACGACTCTACCTTGAAAACCCCGAAAAGGCCGTAGAGTTCGCTAGGAGCATTAAAGCCGCCGGAGTCAACACTATTTACCTAAGCTTCGACGGTGTAACACCTAAAACAAACCCCAAAAACCACTGGGAGATACCGTACATACTGGAGGTCTTCAGGAAGTCCGGGGTCACGAGCGTCGTCCTAGTCCCAGTATTGATTAAGGGCGTAAACGACAACGAGTTAATGGACATAATAAGGTTCGCAGCCCTGAACATGGATGTTGTGAGGGCTGTTAACTTCCAGCCAGTAAGTCTGACTGGGATGATTAAGAGGGCTGAGAGGGAGAGGATGAGGATAACGATAGCTGACGCTGTTAAGAAGATTGAGGAGCTGTCCAACGGGTCCATAGGTAGGGATGACTGGTTCACAGTGCCCTCGACCGTGCCGATATCCGAATTCGCTGAGTCCTTGGAGGGTAGGTTTAAGTTCGAGATGAGTAATCACCCACAATGCGGTGTCGGCACGTACGTATACGTTAAGAGGGAGGGTGAGCAGGTGACCTTCATACCCATCACTAGAATGATAGACGTTCCAGGATTCCTAGAATACCTGCGGGAGAAGGCTCATGAACTGAGGGAAGGCGGGAAATTACTGGTTAGTTCTAAGGTGCTCCTAAACCTCATAACCAAGTTCATCAGGTGGGGTGATGTACCCTCAGACATCAAGACGGCGTTGCCTAAGATGCTATACGACATATTTACTAAGAGGGACTACTACGCGTTAGGTGTTTGGCACTACAAGTTCTTATTCATAGGTATGATGCACTTCATGGACCTCTACAACTACGACGTTCAAAGGGTTATGAGGTGCAACATACATTACTTAATGCCGGACGGCAGGCTAATACCATTCTGCACCTTCAACGTCTTAAACGATGTCTACAGGGACTACGTTCAGAAGAAGTACATGTTGAGTGTTGATGAGTGGGTGAGGAAGAGCGGTAAGGAGTTAAGCCTCGAGAAATATAGGAGGAACTTAGAGCTTATTAAGAAGATGGAAAGCAGCGAACTCTACACTAAGACGTACGGTAGCTTCACCAACGTATCAAGGAATTAACCGAGGACCGTAGTAACACACTCAGCCTAGCCGTGAGGCCGAGCAGATGGGGCCTTTAGTCTGAAGCCTACCACTAGCGGGTTTTTAGACTCTGGACTTATTTCCTAACATGTGAAGAGTTTTCGGTTCAGGTTGGGACGATTGCGTGTCCCCGTAATGATGTGGTGTGCATCAGCATGTTATTGCTTACCCTAAGGAGTGTTCACCTCAGGGCGGCTCTGTAAGCCTCTAGCATTTTATTTAACTCTGCAATCCATCTTCCAAGTTCGTCAGGGGTTGATGGGTAGTTAAGGTAGTGTTCCTTGATCATGTCCATGTATTTGACGACGGTTTTCAGTTTGATCAGGAGTGTAGGCCTCGTTAAGAGCGAAGCTAATTTCAAGATCTTATCAATTACGCTTATCTCGAACTTCCCCCTAAGGGACACCTCATTCAATTCGCTACCGCTTACGAGTCTTTTACTTATGCAGAACTCTAAGTCGTCGTTGCTTAGTTTTTGAAGGAAGTATCTGAACACGTCTAAGGAGCCTTGCTTGCATCCATACCGTTCCATGAAGCATATGTTAGCTTTCCACAGGTCCTTAGCTAGTGTGCTACCCGCTTCCAACGCGTCTAGGACGGCTTCGGAGACGCACTTAGCTGATATCATAGATGATCCCTTACCTCCCCCATGAACTGGGTTCACGACGTATGCAGCATCGCCAATCACCGCAACCCCGTTCCATACCAACGACGCTACAGGCCTCCTAGTGGGTACGAGAGCACCTCCAGCTTCGACGACTTTACTATCCTTAAACTCCGTCCGTGAGAGGATGTGTTTGTAAAGGAGTTGTTTTGGGTGGAGCCCCTTTAAGTCCCCTCTTATACCTAGTCCTACGTTGACGTGGCCCTCGATTAGGCTGTAGGGGAAGAACCACCAATAGCCTCCGGGAGCTACATCGTTGTTAACGTATATCCTAAGCACTTCGGGTCTCTCAACCTCCTTACTCAGGATCCTGACCTCCCTGTAAGCTATGTTCGCGTCCTGCAGTTCTAATTCCTCGCTCACGGGCCATGTGTTGGGTAGTGACCTGACAACCGCCCTAGCATTGCCTGAGGCATCAACCACAACTTTCGTCAGTATCTCCTTGAGACCTCCCGACCATACCTTAGCACCCACCACACACCCATCCTTGATTATGGGTTCCCTGAAGTGAGCCCCTCCTAAGAAATCAACGCCCCTGCTCAAAGCTTCTGAGAGCAACCTTTGGGAGTACTTGATCCTATGAACCTCGAACCCCTCACCCTCCACGAAGAGTTCGTGTTCCTCACTAGGTGAGTATACGGAGATACCCTTCACCAACCCTTCCAACTCATCTTTCTCGGGGTAAGGTATCCCTAACTCATCGAAGTGGTGCTTACCCATAGCATCACCGCACGGCTTATCCCCAACCCCGTCCCACCCCTTAACATCGATGACTAATGATTTGATGCCTAGCTTACCTAGGAAGTAAGCCATTGAAGCTCCTGCAAATCCGGCGCCCACTACGAGCACGTCATAGCTCATATGAGGTCCTGTGAAATAACGGGGGCTTAATCTTTTATACCTTGCTGAGTTGTGGATTGTCTCGGGACGAACTTAAATGAGGTCAACTCGGATCTTGGAGCGTGTTCAGCACTAAGCGGATTCGCTCCGCCAAACTCCTCACACGCAGGTTATGCGGGTGCGGGAACCTGTCGTTGAGATCCTCAACAGTGCTCAACGCAAGCATCAGGTAATTCCTCGCATTTTCTAAGTCACCGGCCTTAATACCCTTTAAAGCCCCACCCACCAACGTTAACGCGTTGTTAAGTAATTTCTTAGTAGAGGGATCAGCCCTACACATGTTTAACTCCTCTAAATCCCTCATACCCGAGAGCAGGATCTTTTCTGCGAGGCCGTATCCCCAGCCCTCGATCCGGCCTATGGACTCATTGAATTTACCTACGTTCCTCAACACATTGTTTAGGGAGTTTTCAACATTATCTATTAAGGGAATTAAGTCGGGGTGCTTATCGTGCAGTCCTAAGTAATTCCTTAACTCCTGACTCCTTCTCTGACCATCTTTCACAGCAATCTCAAATTTCTTCATAAAATCTCTAGCGGAAAGTGCTTCGCTCATCAGTTGCTTCATCAGTTCGTCACCCCCGTTCACAATCTGATTGCTTACTTTAATCACCTCTGCAATCCTCTCCCTCAACTGCTGGGATAACTTGCCGTCGCTCTCCAACCTCCTCTCCAAAACATCTGAGACCTCCTTGATGCGGATTACCTCATCTATGAAGCTCTCCTTAAACTTGTGGAGTTCCTCAAACAGGTTATTTAAGTTATCCATGCTCAGGCTTAAAGCGTCCAACACCTCTTTAACGTTTGAGAGTTCAATCACGTCTAACCAGTCAAATCCGTCGGAAACGTTCAGCAGCTGTCTTAACCTGCTAACGGCCTCTGCCAGTCCCTTCACACGCTCATCAGCGACTCGCGCAATGCTCGGTACACCCCACTTCCTTAACTCCTCAGCTTTCCTCCTTAGCCCATCAATGTCGCGGCTCAGGTTGTTTAACCGTTCGTTGATTCGGGCTTTAAACTTCTCTCTCACCTCAATGATGTGGACGTCACTTAATTCCCTACTTAGCTTTCTCACCTGTTCCCTAACCCTATTCAGCTCGTTTGAGATGTAGTCCCTGTCGTAGTTGTTTGGGTTGGCGACTGCAGCATTTAGGTGTTCCCTAAGCCCGGTGAGAGCTACCGATAAGTTGTTAATGATTGATAGGTAGGAATCTACTGTAGGTTGCTGTAGCATGGAAGCTTCCCCCATCCTTAACAGCCTAAGCTCTAGGTTCCTCAGCGTCTCATTGAGTGCTTCAACCTCTTGGAAACTCTTCATAATCTCGACCATCATCCTGAACTCCTCGCTACCCACGTAATCCCTCGCAGCCAGGGAGACTGCGGAATGAATGTGGCTCATACCTTCTAGGAAGTACTCTCTGGCAATCTCAACGTCTTCAGCTCTGGACACGGCGATGAGTGAATTGCTTGCGTTCTTCAACGCTCTCCGAGCCTCACTATCCGGGGGTGTGCCCCACTTAGTGAGTAATTTATCCACAACCTGAATGCTGTGGTTGATGATTTCCGAGTAATCCCTCCCACCTCCCGAAAGTGGTGGGGTCTGCTGGGCGCTTGCCACAGCTACTTGGGAAAGGCTAATCACTAGCGATGCAAGCAGTATTAAGCACATAGTAGTTCTTTTGACGTTTTTCATTCTTCCCATCCGCTGATATATTTCTCGTAAGTGTTCTAAATTAAGTACTTCGTTCTTAATCGTAAGGAACTCCTAAGGAACTGATTAGATACTTTAGAGGTAAATTTAAATAGATCCTCACTGCTTATTCTTGTGAGGATGCAAGGTATGGTTGAGTTAGATTATAAGAAGTACTTGGATCAGCTTGAAGAACCTCCTCAACCCAACTTGAAGTGGATTTGGACTGTTGCAGGACCCGGTGCGATAATAGCTTCCCTGACAGTAGGAAGTGGCGAGCTTGTGTGGACGCCTAGGGCTGCAGCAGCATTCGGCTATGCTATGGTTTGGGCATTCCTCTACGGCATCTGGATTAAGGGAGTGATTCAGTACCTAGCTAATAGGTGGCATACGTTAACAGGTATTCCTTCGTCAATAGCGACTGGTAAGGTCTTAACCAAGTGGTTCAACCTCTTCCTAGCTGCTACAACACTGTCAGTCATGCCTATGTGGTTCGTTACTCTGAGTTCGTTATCGGCTCAAGTCCTGTGGGTCTCAACAGGTAAGCCTATGGACCTACTATACTTCTGGGTAATAGTAGTTGTAGCTACTGAGTTACTATGCATCTTCGCAGCTAGGTTGGGTAAGGCATATAAAGTGATTGAGAAGGTAAGCTTGGCAGTGCTTTGGAGCATGTTCGTAGGTTTCTGGGCTGGAGTCTTATTGGGGACAAGACCTGATTGGGGTGCGTTCTTTTCAAACCTCTTCATACCAAGGCCTATACCACCTTATGAGGACTGGATTAGGACGGCAGCACCCGACATATGGTCATTAACTCCGCTAATGTTATTAGGGACCGCATTAGGTTCTCTAGGCGGCGGCATTCAAGACTACGTCGGCTACCAAGCAATGTTGAGGGAGAAGGGTTGGGGCTTCCTAAGGTTCTCAGACGACATGTTGAAGAAGGTTCATGAGATTGGGTTGCAGAAAATCTCCTTACCTGAGGACGAGGCGTCTAAGAAGAAAATAAACGGCTGGTTGCTTCCAACAAAGTTCGACTGCGGCCTATCGTTCTTCATGGTCTTCATCACAACGATACCTGCCGTAATATTGACTATTGAGGTCTTAAGACCTAGGCACTTAGCACCTTCAGGACTTAAATTAGCTGAGGTTCAAGTTGCCTGGCTTACTGAGACTTTAGGTCCCTGGGCAGGCTTACTGTGGTGGTTAGGCTCCTTCTTCGCATTCTGGGGTACTTTCTACGGCCTTCACGAAGTGTACATGTGGACTATATACGATATGGTTAGGGGTACTTTCAAGAAGTTCGCCGACATGACACCCAACAAGGTGAGGATTTACCTATGGCCATACATCATAATCGTAGGTGCCATATTCTTCCTGACGAACTTCTCACTGCCGATCTTAACGGCGTTCGCGTCAGCTGCGACGCACTTATTCGCGCTCGCTCTATGGGGTATAGCGCTGCTGTACCTAAACGTGAAGTACTTGCCCAAGGCGTACAGACCGCACATAATCATAGTGATACTAGCAATAATAGGCATATGTGTGTACTTACCGTACGGATTAATACAATTAATACAGGTGTTCGTCCCAACGTTTAAGATATAAAAACAATCGCGTAAAACGAACAAATTTTTATTAGAGACGCATTCCTTCCTTTATATTTAAAAATTTATATTTAATTCATCGTTAACTGAGTCTGGGTTTTTAACACATGTTTATGGTCCCAGTCGCTCCACCGACATCATTAATTCAGAGATAGTCGTCAGGTCATCCCGAGTATTAGTTCTTTAATGGATTAATTAACTTTGATGAGAAATGTTTTGAGGTGTCGGCGGCGGTGTTATGCGAGGTGTGTGAGGCCTCAGAAGCCACCAGCAGGTGTAGGTTGTGCGGTAGATATGTATGCAGTAAGCACATTGGTGCTGATGGGTTATGCAGTATATGCAAGGAGACTCTATGTAGTGTGTGCCATCAAAGGCTTTCAGTGAGCAGTTGCTTGGTGTGCGGCCGCATAATTTGCAAGGAGTGCTCGGTCGAACTACAGCCATCTATCAGGGTTTGCAGGGAATGTTATAGCAGGATCCTAAGTGGTGGGGCCTACTCGAAGTACAGGAAATACCTCGAAAGGTTTGTACGGGAGTGGGGTCATCAATAGGCATCAACTACCTAACACGTAAAGGTCATCATCTCTTAGTAGCCATGTAATGTACCCTCGTTTAGGGCTTAAATTGGTGGCATTCCTTAAACTATCAAGCAGTAGCTTTAAGCGGGTTAGGTCGGGCGGTTCGGTAGTGTGTGGTACGATGCAGCCAACCACTTTAAAGTCCTTAGACAGTGCGCAAATGCTGAAGCGTGCCTCGTCGAAGAGGACGTACTCGGAGTCGTTCTCAACCTTCAATAAAGTTAAGGCATAGCCTTTAGGTGTGATTCCCTCCGCAACGTATAAGCTCCCCAGGGATGTGCCGGCTAAAGAGTTCAGGGGTGTTACAACAGCCATTACCTCTATGCTGGATTCGAGGCTCTTCGAGTTAATTAACGCTTCAGTAAGCTTTCTGAAGATTTCACCCCCCATCCTCAGTTTCATCACGTAGTAGGCCTTAGAGGCTTTACCCATGAACCTCAGAACGTCTAACACCACGTCACGTACCCTGAGACTGGCCCTGAGGTAGGTAATTCTAACACCATCTGATAAGTCTTCAACCCTCCGCAAGAATTCGTTAATCGACTTGCTCACAGAACTATCTAACACTAAGTTCAGCTCAAGCGGCTCACATAGTTTAAGGTTCATTATTACGTTAACCTCAGTAGCTATATTGTTTAATGGTTTTAAAGCTGAGCACTACCACTTAAAAACTTGGGTAGTTAGCTGAGAGGTGCGTTGTGAAGGAGTATGAAGTACGGGCTGATATACAGCTTGAACGACCGTGCAGGGGTCGGAGTAGCTGAGGTCCTGAGGTCCCTGATGCCTTCAAGGCCTACTTCCTTGAAGGGGTTTGCAGAGGCTTTCATCCTTGAGGACTTGGATTCCGTATTAGCCGCGGTCAGCTGTGACATCACCGAGTGCGAGTTCGTAAACGAATTACTGGACGTTAAGTACTTGGTAATGATATCTAAGCATTTCTCTAACGTGGGGGTTAAATCGTTTACAACCCACCATGTGGGTATACCGATACATGACTTAGAGGCTGTTAGGGGGGTTAAGGGCTTCCCCCAGTCAAACCCCGCACTCGCTAAGTCCCTCCTCAAAAACTTGAGGAGGTTTTCCGAGGAGTTCGGGTTGGAAGACTTCGTAACTTCCTATGAGGTGACCCACCACGGCCCCTTCACTGTGAGTAAGCCGTTAACGTTCGTTGAGTTGGGTAGCTCACCTGCCGAGTGGGGCCTTAGGAAGGCTCAGGACGTGATGGCCTACTCGATCATTAACTCGTTGAACGCCGACATTAAATGTGTCCCGACCGTAGGTTTCGGCGGTAACCACTATGCAAGCATGTTCACTTCTAGGGCGTTTGGAGGTGATGAATGCTACGGACACATAATACCTAACTACGTTTTGAAGTACTTTAAAGATGACGTGGATGTTGTGGGGAGGTTGGTGGAGTACGCAGTGAGTAGCTCATCAGTCCCCACCGCTAGGGCTGTCTTAGACGGTAAGGTTCCTTCGAAGGTTAGAAAGCTAATAGTTAATTACTGCAGTGCGGTGGATTTGGAGGTTTCCTGAGGGCGTAACTAGAAGGACGTCTTAACCCTCCATATGGAGTACTCGCCGTGTTTTAAAATTTCCGAAGTTGTTAGGGCTCCCGAGGAGACCTCGATGACCTTCAAGAACAGTCTCTCACCAGCCTCTTCTAATGTCTCACTACCCTCAACCACGCCCCCCACGCATACGTCTATCACGTTACGTAACTTCCCACACGTCTCAGGGTTCCCAGTGACCTTAATCACTGGTGAGATCGGGGACCCCGCAGGGGTGCCCCGCCCCGTCGTGAATATTATTAGCTGAGCGCCGCCCGCCACTAACCCAGTGACTGATTCAACGTCGTACCCCGGAGTATTCATGAACACAACCCCTTTCCTCTTAGGCTTCTCAGCGTAGTCCACGACGTCTTCGATGGGTCTGGAACCGCTCTTAATTATCGCACCTAATGACTTCTCCTCGATCGTTGTGAGGCCTCCAGCTATGTTACCTGGGGTTGGGTTTGTCCCCCTTATGTCGAGGCCTGACTCAAGTATCTCATTTTCGAACCATTTCACATAATTAATGAACCTCTCCTTAAGGCCTTCATCCTTAATCCTCTTAAGAAGTAGGTGTTCAGCACCTATAACCTCCGGTGTTTCAGCGAATATCACTGTCCCACCCAAATCGACTAGTTTATCGCTTACATAGCCTACCGCAGGATTCGCCGCGATGGATGACGTGGAATCTGAGCCCCCGCACTCCAAACCAACCACTAGGTTGGAAAGGTCGAAGGTCTTCCTACGTAGTTTACTCACATCCTCAACAAATTTACGAAGCACTCTAACACCCCTCTCTATAGTTCCCTCATAACCCAGCTCCTGAACTACGAGCACCTCAACAGGCCTCCCACTCCTAGCGATCTCATCACCTAACTTATGGGGGTCTACCTTCTCGCATCCTAGGCCGATGACCAGAACGGAGAAAACGTTCGGGTTGGTGGCAGTACCGAGCAACGTCCTATACGTCAGGTTGAAGTCATACCCGAGCTGAGTACACCCGCATGTATGAAGGGCTACTGAGGTATTACCCACCGTGGATCCCAACTTACTTGCAACGTCATTAACGCATATCACTGAGGGGAGTATCAACACCTTATTCCTAACCCCTACAGACCCGTCCACGTTCTCGTAACCTAAGAAATGATGAGTCATTGCAGCACCACCTAATTCATAAAGCAGGTTATTAAAAACATGACGTCGGCAGCGGGACGTGTTACTAACCTCTAGACCATTCTTTTAAGTATGTGATGAAACCCTACCACACCCAACTACTTCCCCTACCTGTAGTCTTCATCGATCAACACTCGTGAATAGACCTCAACAGTTTTCATTCACTGAGTTTAATCCGGTGAACGGATCACTACTTACATGTTTATGTTTGATGACGTGATTGCCTTCAGAGGAAAAGTTTTTTAAGTAGGTGCACTTTTCTAAAATACAGGGTGCACTGTGGTTAGCGGGGAGTTAATTGGAAAAGCGCGTGAAGTACACGGACACGTATGCCCCTTCTTGGTGGTAGGTTTAAGGGTCGGTGAGGTAGCGCTTAGTAAACTCGGGGTGGGTAGACCGGGTTTTACGGAGAGTCTTAGGGAGGACATCATAGCGATTGTAGAGGTGAACAACTGTATGAGTGATGGAATACAGATAGCGACTGGTTGTACGTTTGGTAATAACTCATTGATATACCTTGACACGGGTAAGAACGCAGTAACTATTCTGAGGAGGGGTAGTAGGAGGGGTGTAAGGATATACGTAGACTCCGAGAAAATAGGTGAGAAGCACTTCCCTCGAGAAGCGGTGGAACTGTTTAGAAAAGTCAGAGTCAGGGGAGAGGGTAGTGAGGAGGATGTGAGGAGGCTGCGCGAGCTATGGGAGGAAATAGCGTTGAGACTTGCTGATATCCCAGAGGAGGAGTTCACGATACAGGAAGTAGAGCTAACAGATGACTTGGAGAGGGCGCCAATATTCGAGAGCGTGAGGTGTGCTGAGTGTGGGGAGCTGGTAATGGCTCCTAAGGCAGTGTACATTGATGGGAAACCATACTGCGCGACCTGTGCCGGTAGGGAGGTCCCGGCCGTCATTGGTAGGGGGATAGTCCCAACCCTTCCCACACCGTTCAAAGTACTCCGTGTTTTGGGTAAGTAGTTGTAGGGGTGGTAGCGGTGGGGGTTGGGAAGCTCCTCATACTGTCCCTAATACTCCTAGCATTAACAACTATGCTGATATTCACAAAGCACGGCCTCACACCGTCAGGCACTACACGCACTGAGCAAGTACTCACTACCGGGTCGGTAAGTGTTAATGAAGAAGTAGTAGGACATGTGACGGTAGTGGACGTGGCTGGGAGGACTCTCAGCATACCGAGGAACATCTCTAGGATTATAGCTATAGGGCCCGGCGCCCTCAGACTAGTTGCGTACCTTAACGCAATGGATTTAGTGGTGGGTGTTGAGGAGCTGGAAGTAAGTAGCTGTATTGGGAGAGACTACGCAATGGCGTACTGCGACTACATTAAGAACCTACCAGTGATAGGTCCTGGAGGACCTAGGAACCCGCCGGACCCGGAAAGGATAATGCAGGTGAAGCCCCAATTGATAATTATGAGTAGGACATACGTAAACATGTATCCGCCGGAGAGACTTGAGTTGGAGACGGGAGTCCCCGTAATGGTCGTGGATTACGGGTCGCCTGGGTATCTACAGCTTGAGGGCTTGAAGGGAGTACTTCAGATCCTGGGAAAGGCATTGAATAAGGAGGAGAGTGCTAATCATCTAATCAACTACGTTGACTCAGTGGCCGCCGACTTGAAGAGTAGGGTGGAAACCACTACGTGGAAACCCAGCGTCTACATAGGCGCGGTATCATACCAGGGCGCTCAACCGTTCACCGTCTCACAGTCGATGTTCGCACCCTTAGTACTACTCAACACGTCCTCAATAGTTGATGAGCTGAGGCCTGAGGGTGGGAGGGTGGATGTGGATTTCGAATGGTTGATTAAGAGGCAGCCGGACTTCGTATTCATAGATGAGGGCAATTTAAACGTAGTCATAGATGATTTCTCAAAGAATAAGGAGAGGTACTGTCAACTGAGGGTGTTCAGGGAGGGGAGGGTTTACGGTGTAGTACCTTTCAACCACTACCACACCAACATAGCCACGGCCATCGCCAACGCATACTACATCGGTAAAGTCCTGTATCCAGAGGCGTTCACTGATATCGACCCGGTTGAGAAGGCGGACGAGGTCTTCAAGGCTTTCACCGGTAAACCACTGTACAACTCGTTTACTAAGGGCGGATATCAGGGGTATGTGAACTTAGCCGAGTTCCTTATGTGTGATTGAACGTGAGCGTAGGGAGGTACGCGAAGAGGAGACTGATCCTCATCATCGTGCTCTCAGTCCTCCTCGCCCTACTTATACCCCTAGCGATATCCGTGGGGATCTACGACATCACACTACTAGACGTTCCTAGAGCGTTGTCAGGTGATGACCTGCCCGTAGAGGCCAGGGCAGTGCTACTGTTGAGGGCTAGGAGGGTGTTCGCTTCTGTCGTGTTAGGGGGTATCCTCGGCGTGGGGGGTGTCTGTATGCAGGCAGTGCTGAGAAACCCTATGGCCTCACCCTTCACGTTGGGCATATCTCATGCAGCCGCGCTTGGAGTGGCACTAAGTCTAATACTCGGCGTGACCGGCTTCGTGGGGTATAGAGTGGTCCAGGTCTACAACCCCTTCATAATTTCGTTATTTGCCTTTGGATTCGCACTGCTACAGGTCACTGTCATATTAACACTGGCTTATAGGGCGGGGTTGACGGAGAGGTCGCTGATACTCGCGGCAATAGCCGTCAGTTTCTTTTACCAGGCAATACTGAGCTTGGTACAATACCTACTACTCAACGAACTCCAGCTAGCAATGGTTGTCTACTGGATGTTTGGCGATGTAGGGAGGGTTGAATGGACTGGACTATGGATTCTGATCGGGGTGTTCGTGTTTGTGGCCCTCTACTGCTTCTTCAGGGCTATGGATTTAGACCTGATGTCCTTGGGGGATGACATAGCATCATCTAGCGGTGTCAACCCTAAGAAGCTCAGATTAGAAGTGACACTGGTTGCGGCGCTGGGAGCCTCAGTCTCAACAGCCTTTGCCGGGGTCTTAGCTTTTCTATGTTTAGTAGCTCCACACATAGCTAGACTACTGCTCGGTGGCTCGCACAGATACCTAGTACCAAGCTCGATGCTTACGGGCGCATTACTAGCTCTGCTAGCCGATACCTTAGGAAGGGTTGTCATTAGACCCATGGTGCTACCAGCCGGAATAATACTTTCCTTGATAGGAGCTCCACTACTAGTGTTCCTACTAGTTAGAGGTGGTCGGTAACGGCCATTTTGAAGGTTCAGGGAGTGGAAGTACGATATAGGAGTGTGAGGGCCCTCGAAGGGGTTTCAATGGATGTCTATGAAGGGGAGGTAGTAGCTGTCTTGGGGCCTAATGGGAGTGGTAAAACAACACTGCTCAGAACAATAGACGGCATCTTAAAACCGGTTAGAGGGGCGGTGTATGTGGACTCGAAGAGCGTATCGGAGATGAAGAGGAGGGAGATAGCGCGGATAGTAGGGCTCGTCCCCCAAGGAGTCAACGTACAGCAAGGCATGAAGCTCTTAGATTTCGTGTTGACTGGGCGAAGACCCTACATAGAGTTACTACCGACGAGGAAGGATGTGGAAATCACGCTCACTTACATGAAGGAACTTGAGATCGACTACTTAGCCGATAGAGATATAACAGAGTTAAGTGGGGGTGAGCTGCAGCGAGCCCTCATAGCCAGGGCCTTGGTTGCCGAGCCAAGAATACTGCTACTAGATGAACCCACATCGAACCTCGACATAAAATACCAGTTATCCATATTAGACCTCGTACGTCGACTCTCGAAGATGAAGAAGATAACAGTTATAATGTCCCTCCACGACCTGACCCAGGCCTATAGATATTCTGATAAAGCGGTACTGTTGAGAGGAGGTAGAATACATGCTATGATGGACACGGTGAAGGCCCTCACACCTGAGACCATATTCGAAGCCTACGGTGTGAGGGTGAAGGTCATACCTGAGCTAAAAGCAGTAATACCTCTGGAAGGCTTCGATGGGTTCATGACCCGTTAACTCTATACTGTGTGAGTTAATTCCTTGAATATGTACTGGTAGACGCTCTCAAGTTCCTTAACAGCTGATTCAAGGCTTTTCAAGTCCTTAGCTACCGCTGTTAGGCACGTATAGCCATCCTCGTTCAGGTCAAACCTGACGGTGTTGCTGATCGACTTAACCCTATTCTTCAGTCTGGAAGTTATCCTCACCCCCTCGTATGAGTTGCTGAAGCTGTAGAAAGAATCGCTCTCAACATAGAACCCGAAGCTCTCCTTAACTATGGTGAAAGCTACGCGTGCTTGACCAACGAACTTTGAGGCTACTACGACCCTACAACCACCATCCATGGGGGTCGCGGTCAAGTACCCCAACTTACCCGTAGTGTTGATGACATCGGCTAATTCCTCACCCAAAGAGTGTTCTACGACCCGAACCCTCCCCACGTTAATTCTGCGGGCTAATGTAAGTGGACCTATGTAATCACCCAGTAAGTAGACCTCCGTGTACGGTTCGCTGAAACCGTAAAACACGCAGAAAGCCTTCTCAGGCGGCCAGTAGTAGACCTTGCCAGGAGTTGAGTGAGTGCATGCTTTGAGGTCATCTAACCTAGTTTCGTAAGGTGTGCTGAAGTATATTTCCTCCTTCCACCTAACTAACTCGCTTTCAAATGGTACTGACTTAGCTACGTCGTCAGGTACGGACATGACCAAGGAATTATTATCGCTTACTACCTCCACCAGCATTTTACGGCTCACCTCAATAGTAGTAGCTTCGAGATAAAAACCTTAATTTGGTGCTAAGCAATTTAGCAGAGGTGGTTGGTTGAAGGTTAGAGTAAGAATTAGGTCGAGGTCCGTCGGCGTTGTCCCAGCCGAGCTCACCGACGAGTTCAGCCCTAGGACGTTCGGCGAGATAGTTAAGGCGCTACCATTTGAGGGGGTGGTAAGTCTTTGGGGTTCTGAGATCTACTTCCCCATACCCGTACACGTCCCTGAGGAGAACGCGTTCGAAGTGGTTGAGAAGGGGGTCATAGCGTACTGGCCTCCGGGGAGTAGCTTATGCATCTTCTGGGGGCCAACCCCCGCGAGCAGGCGTAAGGATGAGATAAGGCCGGCGAGCCCGGTAAACGTCGTTGGTAGGGTTATAGGGGATCCTGAGGTATTTGCGAATGTTAGGTATAAGGAGAAAATAATTGTTGAGAGGGAAGGCTAGGCCGGGAACTCAACGCCGTACTTGACGGACAGTTCCTTCAGTTCTTTAAGGGTTTCCTCGTCAATGGGGATTCCCTTCTCGACCCTACTCAAGTACGTCCTGTACTCAGGTTCGCCCGGCATCAATACCTCGAAGCCCTCAGCTGTGGGGGTTGACTTAACCAGCTTCACGTACTCCTCGATCTCCTCTAAGTACTCTTCATAAGGTCTGAAGGAGTTGATGTCTATAGCTCCTATGAAGACCCCTCCCTGACTGTAGAACGACCCCCTCTTCATTTTCAAGCTGTATCCACCGCCTAGAACTATGCCGCAGAGTATGTCCACAGCCACTGCTAGGCCGAATCCCTTATAACCTCCGAAGGGTAGTAATATGCCTTCAATGGCTTCCTTGGGGTCAGTAGTCATAACTCCTTCCTTATTCATCGCCCATCCCTCAGGGATTTTCTCACCTTTATGCGCCGCCACCAAGATCTTCCCCCTAGCAACAACGCTCATCGCCATGTCCAATATTATGGGTGGCCTACCCTTCGTTGGGAAACCTATGGCTACGGGGTTAGTACCGGTTATAGGTCTCTTACAACCGAGTGGGGCTATGTTCGGTGAGGCGTTAGCTGTGACCAGACCCACCATACCGTTCTCAACTATCTTCATCGCGTAGTAGCCGAGCATGCCTATGTGCTTTAAGTTCTTAATACCTACTGCCGCCACGCCGAAGTCCTTAGCCTTCTTAACAGCTATTTCGGTTGCCTTCAGGGCGACCGGATGCCCTATCCCGTTGTCACCGTCGATTAGGACGTAGGGGCCGCCGTCCCTCACCACCCTTATGACCGGGTTAGGGTTTATCTCCCCGCGGATTATGCCGTTTACGTAAAGTGGGAGTCGTATGATTCCGTGGGAGTCCACACCCCTCAAACTGGCGAGTAGGAGGTGGTCCGTGACCACTTCAGCGTATTCTTTAGGCACACCTACCTTGGTTAATACTTCGTTGGAGAATTTACGGAGTTTTTCATGACTTATGAGTACGGCCATCGCTTAACACCAACCCGTTGAGATCTGCTCTTAGTGGTTTTAACGTTTACCGATCTCGCTTATGATGTTGGCCTTATACAGCCTCCTCATAGGGAGTGGGACTGAGTCAGGGTCTATAACTACGTCAACCACCACAGGCCTATCCTTGGCGAGGCTCAACGCCTTATCAATACCATCTTTAAGTTCGTCCCTCCTCTCAATCCTCACACCGTGGGCCCCTAACGACTTACCTAGCTCGGAGTAGTTTACTGAGGGTAACTTATGGGTTAGTTCGGTACCGTAGCTGGCTCTCTCATAAATCCTCAGTACCCTATATGAGGCATCGTTGAATACGAAGATTATCACCGGCAAGTTGTACCTAACACCTGTCACCACCTCTAAGCCGGTCATCAAAAAGCCGCCGTCCCCGACCAAGCCAACTACCCTCGCATCCCTTCTGGCCAGTTGCGCCCCGATAGCGCTGGGAACGCCCATACCCATGGAGACGTAGCTGGTCGTGATTATGTACGTCCTAGGCTTATATATGGGCATCGTGAACGTCTCGATTCTGTGGGCCCCCACATCACACGCGAATATTGTGTCCTCATCCAATGACTCCCTCAACATCTTGACCACCTCCCACGACTCTATTAACTCACCCTTAGGAACCTGCTCAGCGGCTTGCGCAAGCCTAGCAGATTCCCACATCTTACTCAGCCTCTCACTACTACCCCTCGAAACCCTCTTAACGCATTCAGCTTTGGCAGTAAACAGAAGCTTACCTAGGAATTCCCTAACATCGGCCTCAATAGCTAAGGCAGGTTTGAACACCCTACCGAACTCATCGCACGAGATGTTCACATGTACTAAACTACCACCTAACTTCATCGAGTACCTGCCAGTACCCATCTGGCTGAACCTAACACCTAAAGCTAGGACTAAATCCGCATTGCTCAGCAACTCCTCAGCGACGGAATCGCCTAAGTTCCCAGCGGCCACGCCGCCGTAGAGCGGGTGAGTGGGTGGTATGGCCCCCTTCCCCATCACCGTGGTGCACACTGGTATGTCGAAGAATTCCGCGACGGTTACGAGTTCGCTCTCAGCACCCGATAATGTGACTCCCCTACCAGCTAGTATCACAGGCCTTTCAGCACCCATAATCATTCTCAAAACCTCCCTAACCACGCCCTCATTCGGTGTCGGCTTGGAGATAGGTAGCTTCAAGTAAGTGAAGTCATCGACGTCCTCATTAAATATGTCCGCCGGCACCTCCACGTACACAGGTCCAGGACGCCCTGAAAGCGCCGTGTTAAATGCCTTAGAAATGACCTGCGGGGCCTGAGAAGCGGAAGTTATCCTGAAGACCCTCTTGGTTATCGTCTTAAACACGCTTAACTGGTCGTAGTCGTTCGGGAATGCATGTAGGCAGTTCTTATACGCTATATTCCTTGGCGGGGTTGTGGCCAGAACTACTAAGGGGTCTCCCTCAACGTATGCCATGGCTATAGGGTTGGCAGCTCCCAACACCCCGGGACCCCCGGTTAGGACGCTGAAGCCGACCTTACCGCTAACCCTAGAATACGAAACACTCATAAAGCCTGCCCCGGGTTCGTATGCGGCGTTGATCGACTTCGGTTTGCCGGCCTTCTCAATGCTTACGGATAGTGCTAAGGTGTGTTCCGCGAAGACTGTGAAGTAATGCTCCACATCCTCCTTACATAACGACTCTATAATTGCCTCACTAACTTTCATAATAACACCTGGTTAAACTTGTTTACCAAGTATATTAACCTTCAACAATTGGGCCATAACTACGGGGTGAGGTCATGTGTTGTCGGTCGCCGTGGGGGTTCAACCCGTCGCAACACCTTAAGGGGGCTACTTATGCTATAGATAATGATTAGACGTGTTTGAATGTTTATAAGAATTACAATGTATGTAGTGAAAAATATTTTATGTTTAATCGTGATTTCTTTTAAATTTTTTAAATTGACTCCTTAACACTCTAGTTATCGTTTTGGGAACTCATGGGGGACAATAAAGTTTTTAAACACTACCCCTAACAAGGTTAGGGTGTAGATGTGAGCTTCCTCCAAAACGTGTTGGAAAGCGTTAAAAGGGGTTGCGAGATAGCGGGGTTCCCGACCGAGTTCTACGACTTAATTAGCAAGCCTGAGCGGATCATGATAGTGAAAATCCCTGTTAGACTTAGCAGCGGGAAGTTAGAGGTCTTCCAGGGTTACAGGGTGCAACATAACAGTGCGTTAGGACCTTATAAGGGGGGCATCAGATTCCACCCAGAGCTAACCTTAGAGGACGATATCGCACTAGCTACGCTCATGACTCTTAAGAACTCCTTAGCCGGCATACCCTACGGCGGTGCTAAGGGCGGTGTCAAAGTCAATCCGAAAGAGCTAAGCCAAAGTGATTTAGAGTCACTTGCCCGAGGCTACGTGAGGGCTCTAAAGCCCGTTTTGGGGGAGTACTTAGATATCCCAGCCCCTGACGTAGGGACTACGTCCCAAATCATGGCTTGGATGGTGGACGAGTACAGCAAGATTGAGGGTCGGAACGTCCCGGCAGTATTTACCGCTAAGCCACCCATACTTCACGGTAATCCTGTGAGGGAGTACGCGACCGGGTTCGGATGCGCTGTAATATCTAAGGAAGTAGCTGAGAAGGTGCTTGGAGGTATTGAGGGCAGGAAGGTCGGTATTCAAGGATTTGGCAATACGGGGCAGTGGCATGCTTACTTCCTATATAAGATGGGGGCTAAGGTCGTAGCTATCAGCGACACGAGTGGCACGGTATACGACCCAGAAGGATTGGATGTAGAACTAGCTATGAGGGTTAAGAAAACGACAGGTAAGATCATTAACTACCCGAAAGGTGAGAAGATGCCAGACCCTCAAGCATCTCTGTATGTTGATGCTGATATATTAGGCCCTGACGCTATGGAGAACCAAATAACAGTTGAGAACGTGGGGAAGGTGAAGGCTAAGATAATAGTTGAGGGTGCTAACGGGCCGACAACACCTGAGGCGGAAATGGAGCTAGCTAAAAGGGGTGTAATAGTTGTGCCGGACTTCCTAGCCAACGCCGGAGGGGTCGTTATGAGCTACTTGGAGTGGGTTGAGAACTTGCAGTGGTACGTGTGGGACGAAGAGGAAACGAGGGCTAGGCTGGAGAGGATAATGAAGGCTAACTTGAACAGAACCTACAAGAAATTTGAGGAATTACGTTCCTCCGGTAAGGCGCTGACCATGAGGGACGCGGCTTTGGTTCTATCCTTAGAACGCATTTACGAAGCTATGAAGGCTAGAGGCTGGCTTTAACAGAAGTTATCATCCCCTGACTCACTCCTTGAACTACGTTTTTGTCTAGGCTGAGAGGGCGTTATCTAAAAGCGCATGTCAATTCAATCGATTAGGAAACTTAATCGTTACGTACAAAACCTAGTCAGGACTTGGTGTTGTGAAGGAGGTTATGGAGCCGTTTACGTATTAACGTGGAGTTTGACGCCGTGGCTGATGATTGATTTAGAGGTCCTCAGACCTACGCCTGATATGTGGGGGTTAAGCCCGAATGGGTGTGGGTGGGTACCGGATTGATGTGAGCTTCATCCGTTCACTGCGGAGGGCCTCCCATGAAATGGGGAATGATGAAAGCCGATGCTAGGCCGGAACTGAAATCCGTCAGGAAATTAACATCACAACGCATGCGACTGGGAAGCTCCTAGGAATGATGTTGTGCTCAGGGCACCTCGATTTGGGGTTTCATGGTTTATGGGACATGTGACGTAATTAAGATGTATGAGTAAAGTTTATAACTCCTAAGTAGCTCACACTTATGAAATGCGATGGTATATGTTGACGTCAGCTGGTTTAAGAGCGGTTTGAAGGGTAGGCAGGCAGATGCTTATGTTATTGTGGATGTGCTCAGGTTCTCTACATTAGTAGCTACCGCACTGTCTAGGGGAATAGAGGAGATCTACGTCTTTGCCAACTTAAGGGAGGCGGTGAAGTTGTGTAAAGCAATTAAGGCGCCGTTAGCGGCTGAAGTGGAGGGTATCAAGCCCCACTTTGCTGACCTAGATAACTCACCTACGGGCATCATAGAGTACCTTAATCTCGGGAGGGCTGGCATCAATAAATTAGTTGTTAGGACTACGTCAGGCGCGTTACTAGTTAGTGAGGCAATTAAGTTGGGCCTGAAGGAGGTGTTCATAGGTTCGTTGGTTAACGCATCATCTATTGCTAAAGTGCTTAATGAGCTAGAGTTCCCATCGGTTAACATAGTATGCGCTGGGTATAGGAGGAGGCAATTCTCTATAGAGGACTTCCTTGGGGCTGGGGCCATCATTCATGAGTTAAGTAAGCTGAGTAATACATCCTTAGGTGATGAGGCTACGGCGGCCATGCATGCCTACGAATCAGTAACCTCCAAAGGTGTTCTGCTGAACGTCATTAAATCAGGTAGAGGGGGCAGCTTCCTCTGCAGTACTGGAAGGGAGAAGGACGTGGAATTCGCAAGTAACGTTAACACTGTGGATGTGGTTCCAAAACTGGTCGGTAACGTCGTGAGGAAGTACCAACCCACCCGAAAATAGGGTCTGCACTACTTTGTAATGGGGGAAAGGAACAGTTCATGATTACCCTCGGCTCCCATTCATCACCCAACATACCGGGCATAGGTCTGAGGACCTCTAAGAGCAACCATCACTGCGGCAGTAAACATAAACTTCACGCAACACAGAAATAACTCTATAGTCTCAGTGTTGGTGGTTCCCCGCCTTCGGATACGACCCGTTCAACAGCGGCCTTTAAGTCCATAACCGCCGGACCGCGTTAAAAGATGTTGAGGCAAACGCGAGTCCCATCCTCCGAAGTTGGGGGAAGTGTCGGAGTAGAATTTATAAGCTAATAGTTAATACGTAAGTGATGATGACGATGATAAAAAATTTTCATGAATTAGCAAGCACCGAATTACGTGCACATGCGTTGAAGATCCTTGAGGCCGGACTCCAGGCGGCTGACCCGGTTAAGTCTATTAAGAACGCGGTTAGGTTGGAGGGCAGGAAGTTATTGGTTAGGGGTAGGGAGTACGACGTCAGTCGGGGGGTTAAGGTTTTAGGGCTTGGGAAGGCGTCTGCGAGTATGGCCCTCGCAGTTGAGGAACTGCTCGGTGATTTAATAGTTGATGGTGCGGTCATAGTCCCCAAAGGTCTGCAGCCGGCTAAGCTGAGGAGGATTAGGGTCTTATACGGCAGTCACCCAGTACCTGATGAGGACAGCATTAACTCCACTAAGGAACTCCTTAAGCTCTGCTCCCGCGATGAAGGTGATACTTTCATAGTGTTAATCTCGGGCGGGGGCTCCGCACTCTTCGAACTACCTGTTGAGCCTATAACGCTGGAAGACCTGAAGCTAACAACTACCCTGCTACTTAAGTGTGGTGCGGACATCAAGGAGATAAACACCGTGAGGAAACACATATCAATGGTTAAGGGAGGACGCCTCGCAGAACTCCTATACCCCTCAAACGTGATATCCCTAATACTCTCAGACGTTGTAGGCGATCCCATAGAGTTCATCGCCTCAGGCCCGACAGCACCCGACACGACAACGTATGAGGGTGCAGTCTCACTGCTTAAGAGGTACGGGATCTGGGACAGCGTCCCCTCATCTGTTAAGGAGGTTCTGGCCAAAGGTTTGAAGGGGGAGTTGAGGGAGACGCCGAAACCCGGTGACAAGGTCTTCGACAAGGTCTTCAACTGCATAGTTGCGAGCAACTACATAAGCCTGAAGGTTATGGAGGAGGAAGCACGTAAGCTAGGATACAACACGTTAATACTTACCTCTATGTTGGAGGGTGAGGCTAGGGAGGTTGGAAAGCTCTTGGGAGGGATAATGAAGAATGTTAAGAACTACGATGAGCCCGTTGCTAAACCTGCGGCAATCCTTGCGGGCGGTGAGACCACGGTCACGGTCAGGGGGAGGGGCGTTGGTGGTAGGAACCAGGAACTCGCCCTCTCAGTGGCCATATCGATTGCTAACATGGACGGTATGGTTTTCGCTTCTGCAGGTTCTGACGGCATTGACGGTGTGAGCGTAGCTGCTGGAGGCGTTGTGGACGGTAACACAGTCCCTCAGGGCAGGGAGCTGGGTTTAAACCCCTACGACTACTTAAGCAATAACGACTCATTCAATTACTTAAGCAGGCTGAAGTCAGCGATACTGACAGGCCCTACGGGCACTAACGTAAACGACCTACTCGTAGCGCTAATCAGGTAGGGGTATTTTTAATTGCTCGTAGTTAAGTTGGGGGTATTCCTAGCTTTTTTCGCCCCAATCCTAGGGATGATGTTAGTCCACACGATGTACTTCTTAGGGAGTAGTAAGTATAGGTCACCATTTAAATCGAACGTAGCTAGCAGGCAGGGAGTCACGGTAATAGTGCCGGTGAAGAACGAGCCGGTGGAACTCATCAGCGATTTAATTGATGCTGTGGAGAGTGCGTGCAGGGAATGCGAACTAATAATAATATCGGATGACCCCGAAGAGAAGGCATCGAGGATAAAGGAGTTATGCGAGCTTAAGAGGGGGGAGCTCCGCAACATCGAGGTAAGATTCGTTCAGGGCGACCCCGTCAGGGGAGGTAGGGTGAAGGCCTTGAATAAAGGGGTTAGCGAAGCTAAGTACGATTACGTACTAGTACTTGACGTCGATTCGAGGCCTAGTAAGGACTTCGTGGATAAGTTAATCGCCTGCATCGAGCACGGCTATGATGCATGCGTAGGTAGGTGGGACAGCTATCAAAGCACTAACACCAGACTGGCAACATCTATCGGTAGGGTTATGAAGTTCACGGTCGACGCCCTCTATAAGGGTAGGTCAGCGTTGGACTTCTTCATATTCCCGTTAGGCTCCGGGACACTGTTCAGGAAGCAGTCACTGCTTGCGGTCGGTTTGTGGGATGAGGTCATCCAGGACGACATGTACATGGGTATGAAGTTACTGGCTAATGGGCTTAAGACTAGCTACGTAGATGACGCAGTGGTGAAGGTCTTAGTTCCCTCATCCTTTGAGTCGCTGAAGGTGCAGCAAGATAGGTGGGCTTACGGCTCGTTAGAAGTTCTCCGGAAGACGTATAGAGGGTTGATCAGGTCTAAGGTCGGAATTTTAAAGAAGCTTGAGGTGGTGGTATTCCTAAGCCAGTACGTCCCCACGTCCCTACTCTTCCTCGGCAGTGTAACTGTCCCACTAATGGCGATAGTACTCAGGGATGACTTAGTGAATTGCGGCCTAATCCCTACAGCGCTGTCCGGCTTAGTAATCTTCGTCTACGCGGTAGCGTTGTATAGGTCACTCCTGGGTAAGTACCCAAAAAAGTCCTTAGTGGTGAGGACCATGGGGTCTTCAGCAGCTATTACGGTAGCCCTACTGCCCACAATATTTGGAGGGACGCTTAAGGCGTTACTCGCTAAGAGGGTCCAGTACCGGGTGACCCCTAAAGGTAGCTACGAGAGGTTGGGTTCCGTGACCCTCACCGAGCTTCTCTACATGTCCTACCTCATCGTAGTGTCAATAATTAACTTACTGATGGGTAATGCGTTGACGGCGCTGTGGTGTACCTCCATAGCGGTCTCAATAGCTTACGTAGCTGCCAGAGGTAACAGGTTAATTAACTATTAGGCGGGGATTACGTAGCCGGGCTCCTCCACACCCCCGACCAAAACCCTGTATTTGTTAGTGGGTATGATTCTCTGCAGTAACCCCCTAACCCTCAACCTACCTCCGACGTAGAGTGCGTAGGAGAAAAGGCCCTCATAACTCACCACACTCTCAACACCGTCGCTCAGTAATGCATCTTTCTTAGGGTATAGGACCTCAACCACCTTGTCCACACGTGCTTCGCTTGGGTAGTAGAGTGAGGTACACTCACGGCCGGGGACCTCAACCACTAACTCCACCGGGAGGAGGTTGACGTATATTTCCGAACCATACCTAGGCTGAGTCGAATCATCAACGAATATTACGTTAACTACCTTACCCCTAACCATCAACCCCCTGAAGGGTGGGTATATCTTACCCAGCACCTCTGCTGGAATGCCGTAAGTCTTTGAGTACCTCATCAACACCTCCTGCGTAGGCCTTAAAGACTCGAACCTATCAATGCTCTCCAAGAACCCTGCGGAACTATTGCACCCGTACATCACCACATCCACGTCTGATGTGTTTACGTTGTGGGTTTTAGTGAGTAGCGATCCAGTAACCCCTAAGGAGTCGCTTACGTGCCCGCAGTTAGTTCTAAGTAGGTCAGCGAACTCCAGAACCGTCAGCTCTAACTCATCCTCCGCCCTGGAGAGTATTTCCTTAAACCTTAGTTCGGGGTAGTAATAACTACGTACGTGCATTAAGTTGACCACTGGGACGTAGGCGTTTAGAATCGGGTCTAAGACCAGCTCCTGGTGCGTGGTTAAGTACTTATGGAGGCTCTTGACGCCGTATGTCTTTAGAACCCTCTCGTAGTAGGTGCCTCCGCGACCCCACAGCGTCTTTGTATCGGATCTAACGTACTTAAGATACGCGATCAGGCCGTTGGGAGGGTGGAGGTTACCTACCACCACATAGATCCTCATGAGGTGATCCACGACGATGTCGTGATCCCTGGGAGGCCTTAACATTGCGAACACCTACGTATGTTCAGACGGTTTGCTATAAGTCACTACTTCCTCATGCTCGTGCTTCATCATCTGGTGGTATTAACGTGAAAGCTTTATTTAAGTGTTCATTACCGGGCCTCATGGTTCGGTGAGGCCGTCCGCCGCTGACAGAGGTTCTCATGAGGCTATGGTGGTAGTAGTAGGTCGATCTCAGATAGGGTCGCTACAGCAATTAGAAGCGTTGCGTAGAGTACGTTCAGGTACGTGAGGAGTCCCTTAAGCCTGGGGTTGTTACGTAAGCTCCTGTTAATGATTAGGACGTTTCCGGCATATACGTGAGCAGCCACTAGCAGCGTCGTTAGGTATCTGAGGAGGGGTAAGGTGTGGGCTTTGACCGACGTCACGTAGTTAAAGCCTATTACGGACGGTACTTGGGATATTGTGCCGTAGCCGCTTATTATGTAGAGGAGTATTGCCACGCTGAGCGGTAGTGAGGTGTACTCAACTAATTTCAGGTGTTTGTAGACGGTCACGCGTTTCACCTTCTCAGCCTGCGGTAAGTTTCCTGAAGCTCCTCGAACGTGGCTTCGTGTGGGGTCAGCGGTACGCCGATGGGGTAGATGTATAGTGGTTTCTCGTTCCTAGCTACTGAGATTGCCTTAGCAACCTCTTCATCGTAAAAGGCACCGATCGCTACAGTTCCTAAGCCCAGGGATGTGGCCATTAGGTATATGTTCTGACCTACGTGGCCTGCCTCAAGGATCACGTAGCGGATCCCGCGTTCCCCGTACCTACCCGTAGTCCTCTCGTAAACGGCGCATATTACCACGCTGATAGGTGCGTCCCTGATCCAGTCCTGATACAGTGAGGCACTCCAGAGAGCTGACCTCCTATCACCACCCACCACCAACTTCATGGAATGCCTCCTGTAATCGTACTTGTACACACCTGCATCGACGTATTTATCACCCCCTACCAAGACTGCTTCATCTCCAACAACTACGTATATTTCGAGGGGGTAGGTAGCGCCAGCACTTGGTGCAGCCCTTCTAAGCCACCCCCCGTAGTCCTCAACAACTCCTTGCGTAGCCCACAAAATCATCGATACCTGCCCTATGGTGAGCGGTTTGTTGGACCACTCCCTAATACTCTTCCTCATCAGGATTGCCTCCTCAACAGTCAGTGACGTGGTCTTAGCTGGTAATGGTAGGAGAATCTCCCCCTCCAAAACACTGACACCCGTACTTACCTCAGTTAGCGGGGAATATAAAGACAGAGCGACGTAGAGAACTATCCCTACACTCAGTAACACTGATGCCAAATAACCCAACCGCAATTAAGTCACCTCAGAATGTTCAACTACATCAAATATAATTCTAATAGCGCCCCCACATGTTGGATGAACAGGCTCCATCAGAATCTCCACTAACATGTGTATATAAATATCTAAAACGTTAAGTTAGGGAAGGTGCACGTTACATGCCGAATTTTTTGAAAATATTTAAAAAGGAAGGCCCGAAAGAGGTCGGATACGTTAGGGACTATGTTACGGGGAACCTCGTTAAAGCCACTAAGGATGAGGTTAGGAGGCAGTTCGTTGAAAGGAAGTTAGTCATCGACCTCGGATACCCGAAAGAGGTTTTAGGGGTGGATGTAGACCTTGAAGTTGATGGTAAATCGTTAGGTAAGGTTGATGTGGTCATTTTCAGATCCCCGGATGTTAGAGACCCGGTAAGCAACGCCTTCGCCTTCGTGTTCGTTAGGTCAGTGGATTCGACGGAGTTGAAGAAACTCATGGACCTGAGCAGTGCTGAGTATTGCCTGCTACATACTCAGGATAGCTTCACGGTGCTCAGGAAGTTCCCTGATAGTAGGTTAGGGGAGGTCTGCAGGTTCCCTGCCTACGGTGAGGGGTTCGAAAGTTTTGAATGCGCTGTGAGGAAGGAGTCGTTGAGGCCCACAGTCGATCTTGGGACTCAGATAGATGACCTGTATAGGTATGTGGCCAAGGCTGAGGGGATAAAGGGTGGTAGGCTCCTTGACGAGTTCCTCAAACTGCTCATGCTTAAGTTAGGTGATGAGGTGGTAGCCGGTGACGAATCCCTTGCTTGGGTATCCAATAACGAGTTCGTAGAGCTCAGCAGAAACGGTGAGAGCAGTAGTTTTAAGTCCAAGATGAGTGCATTGATTGCGGGCATTAAGGGTAAGTTATTGGACCCTGAGGACGTGTTAAACCTTAAAGACAGGACTGTTGCGGAGGCCTTCAGGAGGTTGCACGGTATATCGCTCCTCAAATGCAACGATTTGTCGAAGTACGAATCACTCCGTACTGTGGCTAGGGAGTATTTAAACGTTGAGAGGGGTGAGGTGCTGACACCGTATCCCATAGCGGACTTGATGGTCAGGATGCTTAATCCAGGTAAGGATGATTTAATAGTGGATCCCGCATGCGGGTCTGGGAGGTTAATTGCTTGGGTCGTAAAATACGTTAGAAACAGGTACGGGTTAAGTCCTGAGGACGTCCTGAAATTCGTGAGGAACAACATGCTCTGCATTGACATAAATCCAACGGCAATTAAGATAGCTAAGGCTTACATGACGCTGTATTCAGGTGATGTGGGTAACGCTATAGTAGCTAATAGTCTGTCTCCCTTCACAGTGTTGGAGGAGGTTGGGCTTAAGGCATCACTCCCGCAGCACCTCATACCAGGACCTAATAAGTACGATATCATCCTAACCCACCCACCCTTCAACATCAAGCAGAGGGTGAGTCGCCCCGAAATACTGAGCCAGTACGAGTTGGGTTATAAGTGGAACTACGATAGGAAGGTGTCTAGGTGGGCTAAGAGATCGGACCTTGTTAGGGAACAACTGGTTGAGGTCTTATTCATTGAGAGATGTTACCAGATGCTGAAGATGTATGGGAGGATGGGCATAATCTTGCCAGAGGAAATACTTGCCTCCGGGGCCTTGGGCTATGTGAGGCAGTGGTTAATAGATAACGCAAGGGTAGTTGCCGCAGTCTCAATACCTCCACAGGCGCTGGTTCCCTACGGAGTTAAGGCAGGGACGTTCCTACTAATAATACAGAAGGTACCTAAGGAAGAGTTAGAGGGGTTGAAGGCTAAGGAGTATAGGATGTTCGTAGCTAATTTAGAGAAGGTAGGGTACGACGCGTTCGGAAACCCCACCTATAGGAAAGGTAAGGCAGGTGAGATAATCACTGATGAGTTAGGTAACCCAGTAATAGAGAGTGACGTCCAGTTAATATCTGAGAAGTTCGAAGAGTTTAAAAAGAGTGAAGGACTAACATTCTTAGACCCCCGGTAAGCTGGGTGAGGTTCATGTCTAATGGTAGGAGGAGGGCTGGCTATAAGGAAGGGGCAGTATCAATAATCGTCAACACAATCCTCTTCTACTTGAAATACTCCTTAGGGGTTATGAGTAATTCCATCGCAGTCATAGCTGATGCAGTCCACACGTTATCGGACGCTATTACCTCGGGCGTCGTCATCGTCAGTTATTGGGTGGCCTACAAACCTGCGGACAAGGAGCATCCCTTCGGGCATGGGAGGGCGGAGCACGTAGGCACCATCGTAGTCGGCACTCTCTTATGTGTTGCGGGTTACGAACTGCTGGTGGGTAGTTTCAATAAGTTGTTGGCGCGCGAGCCGTTAGCATTTAACTCAGTACTAGCGTTAGCCATGTTCTCATCAGCAGTGATTAAGGAGTTGCTCGCTAGGTGGTCTTTAAGGCTCGGTGTTAAGCATGGGGCAGACCTCCTAGTCGGCGATGCGTGGCATCACAGAACTGATGCGATGGCTTCAGCACTAGTCGGCTTCGGCGTTGTCGTAGGTGAAGGTACGTGGTGGGTTGACGGGGTCTTAGGTATGGGTGTTTCCATCCTAATAATTTACGTAGCTCTAAAGTTGATAATAACCACCTCTAAGGAGTTCTTAGGGTACTCCATACCCCCAGCTTTAGAGGAGGAGATACGTAAGGTCATCTCATCAATCTCTAAAGAGGTTTCAGACATCCACCACATACACATCCATAAGTACGGGGAACATGTCGAGGTCACTCTACACATTAGGTTGCCAGCAAACACATCGTTAGGTGATGCCCATAAATTAGCAACTCAAATAGAGGAAAAGCTTAAAAGCAAATACTCGTGGGAGGTCACCGTCCACACAGAACCTGCAGAGCTAAAGGACAAGTAATACCCGTCCCAACTCCTTGATATAAGCTAGGTTTAAGCAGTTCAAACGATTAATAAGCAGTGTTTGATAAGGGCCCCAAGCCAATTTAATTTGCTGGATAAGTTTGCTCTCACCAATTCACGACGTTCTTGATAAGTCTTATGTGCTGATCAATCTTCATAATATTAATAAACACTTACCCTTATCAAGACGAAAGATTTAAAAATTTGAATATATATTCAAGTGATTGGTGATTGAATTGAAAGGTTTAGTAATGTGTGTATGTCAGGGGACCTGTCCCTCATTCCAGAAAATGAACCTGTTCGAAGTGGTCAACCACTTTAGGAGGAATAAGAAGGTTGACTTCGTCGTCATTCACCCGCAGCTGTGTGCCACCGACGGCGATAACTTCTGGAGGGTTATACTCAGTAAACATGAGGGCCTTGATAAAGTGGTAGTAGCAGGCTGCGACCCAGTTATGCAGAGAAAGATGTTCGGTTGGGTATTCAAGGAATTAGGATTCGATGAATCGAAGTTTATCGGTGTTGAAATTAGGAACATGACGACAGAGGATGTTATTGAAGCGATTGGTAAGGTGCTTGATGCCTAGGTGATTTAGTGTGGCTAAGAATTGGTACCCGATCGTAGACTACGGAAAGTGCTCCGGTTGCCTCACATGTTTTAACTTCTGTCCACATAACGTATACCAAGTGGGCCGTGATGGTAAACCGATCGTGGTCAATCCCGATAACTGTGTCGAACTGTGCCGAGGGTGTCAGAGGATCTGCCCAAGTGGGGCGATATCGTACTACGGTGATGTAACGTAATAATTTCCGTTATTTTTAAGTGGTTTGCACTAACTTAAAAGAGAGCAGATCAACTATATTTGGGTTGCAGGATTTGGATGTAGGCACACTCAAACTCTCTGATATCCTTTCAAAACTCGGAAAGCAAGGACTATGTAAGATAAGTGAGTCACCTCCACTCGAGATGGATAAGGAAATTAAGATACCGCATGTGGAAGCAGAACGCATCGCTAACCTTCTCAAGCAATTCTCAGAGCCAAGCAAGCTTAGAACGATGTTGCTGCTCTACTTCAATGACGCGCTACCGGTTTGTGTGATATCCCACCTGTTAAATCTCGACCAAACACTGGTTTCCCATCACCTCAGAACGCTGATGAAAATAGGTCTCGTAGACTACAAGCGAGCAGGTAAGTACAAATTATACAGGCTGACTGATAGCTCCGAGAAAATACTTACGGCAATACTCAACCTATTATCCACTTAACCCATTGAAGTGCGGGGTCCCAGTTTACGGTAGTTACCTCCGTCCCTTTAAGCATGTTTTGAACGTTCTCCACATTGTATGAAATCCTCTAACGTTATCTGGGACGTCCGGTGCCCTCGGACCGTACCGTTTTCACAGTTTTCCAACCTTCATAGTCTACATAGCTGTTATTATTGCTAGGGGCGTCCATAGTCTCAGATACCGTAGCTAGTTTCATAAGGTAAGGTCAGCTTTACGAGATACGCACTAAACGTAGGTCGCTCAGCGTACCTGGGGAAAAGGAATTTAGGGGTAAGGGATAGTTATTGTTCAGTACGCGATGCAGCATTCTCCAAAGGTGCTACAGTTGTACGTCCTGATAGCTTACTCTTCAGCGATACCTGTTAATTTATTGGAGCAGAACCGGTTAACCGTAATCAAGGCCATATTTTAACACCTTATCTATGACGTAATCATTATTAGGATTCGAAGTTTATTATAGATTGATTCGTAGGTGTGTTTATGAGTAGGTATAGGATGAAGGTGTGTAGTGTTGCTGAGATGAGGAGTATTGATGAATCAGCTAGTAAGGACTTAGGCATTGATTCATCACTGCTTATGGAGGATGCGGGTACTGCTACGTACTCATTAATAGTTGGGGAGTTAGGCATTGATAAGAGGTACGTGGTCATTGCAGGTACGGGTAATAACGGCGGTGATGCTTTAGTAGTTGCTAGGAGGTTGTTTAGTTGCGGCGCCCATACCGAGGTCTTCGTGGTCGGCGACCCTTCCAAATACACCGAACCTGCCAGGAAGAATTACGAATTAGTGATTAGGTTGGGCGTCCCGCTCAGAACGGTTAGGGCTGCGGACGATTTGAAGTACTTGGAGGAGTCTATGAGGAACTGTGATGTCGTCGTAGCCGGTTTAGTGGGTGTTGGTTTGAGGGGTGAGATAGTGGGGCTGCATAGGGACGTGATAGAGATGGTTAACAGGTCTGGGAAGGTGGTGGTGAGCATTGACATACCCTCAGGCATTAACGGCGATAACGGTAGGGTGTGCGGCGTCGCTGTTAAGTCCACATACACCGTCACCTTCGGGATGCCCAAGTACGGTAACGTGCTGTATCCGGGTTATCAGTACTGCGGTAAGTTGTTTGTTTCAAGACTCTCGTACCCGCCCAAGCTCTACGAATCCGAGGACATATCAGTGGAGTTAAACACTCCCGTACCACCGCCTGAGAGGGTTAGGTGGGGTCATAAGGGGATGTTCGGTAAGTTCCTAGCTATCTCAGGGGCTCGCTACTACTACGGTGCGCCCTACTACGTGGCTTACTCATTCCTCAAGGCCGGCGGTGGTTACTCCCGGCTGGCAGCACCCAAATCAATAATCCCTTACATAGCCTCCAGATGTAGTGAGGTGGTTTACATACCCCTGGAGGAGACCTCGGAGGGTAGCATCTCTAAGGCCAATTACGAACACTTAATGAATATCATAGACCTCTACGACATAGATGTCATCGCCTTGGGGTCCGGTATGTCGCTGAATGATGAGACCCAGGAAGTCATTAGGGGCTTAACGGCCTCCACAGATAGGCCCTTAATAATTGACGGTGATGGGATTACGGCCCTCTCTAAGGACTTGAACGTTGTTAAGGGTAGGAAGGCACCAACGGTAATAACACCCCACCTCATGGAGTTCACCAGGTTAAGCCGTCTGAGCATGAAGGACGTGCTGGAGGACCCCATAGGGGTTCTAAAGACCCTCTGCAGGGACTTAAACTCCTACGTAGTGCTTAAAGGCGCCCACACACTCATAGGGTTCCCCAACGGCTACGTGTACGTAAACATGACCGGGAACCCCGGAATGGCTAAGGCAGGCTCAGGTGATGTGCTTACGGGCGTCATAGCGGCCATGTACGGCATCGGGTACAGAGACGTAGGTGATGCTGTGAGGATTGGTGTGTTGGTTCATGGGTTGGCAGGCGACCTCGCCGCAGAACACCTAGGTGAGGACGGTGTGACCCCTGAGGACATCATGAACTTCCTGCCCAGGGCTGTGAGGATGCTTAGGGAAGAGCCTGAAGAGATAATCGCTAAGTACATGCCTAAAGTCCTGTGAGGGGTTTTCATGAGCCTCGAACAAGCACGTCAGCTGGCCGTACGTGAAGCACTTAAATACATATATGAGGCCGAGGTCGTGGGCGTTGGTACTGGCTCAACTATGGAGAAGTTCGTGAAGTTGTTAAGCGATCTTAGGGAATCACTGCGCGGCAAGTACTTCCTGGCATCATCCATGGAAACATCGCTGAGGTTAAAGGAGGCGGGCCTCAGAGTAGTTGATTTCACGGCCGTGGACTACGTGGACGTCTACGTGGATAGCGCCGATAAGGTTGACATCAACTTGAACATGATCAAGGGCGGCGGTGCCGCACTAACCCTTGAGAAGTTACTCTCCTACTACTCCAAGCTGAACGTGTTCGTAGTGGACCACGGTAAGCTGGTTAACAACCTCCACAACGAGTACGTACCAGTGGACGTCCTACCCCAATCACTTACTCTGCTAACCAACTACCTGGGGAGGTTGGGTTACGAATTCAGCATTAGGTACAGCGGTAAGGGGAGGTTCGGGCCCGTGCTCTCGGATGTGGGCGGCGTTATAGTAGACGTCAAACTCCCCCCTAATGAGGGGCTGGAAGATTTTGAAAGGAGGCTTAAGGGGTTACCCGGAGTTATCGAGGTCGGCCTCTTCATAGGGCTGGCGGACGTCGTAATCGTCGGGTATGAGGATAGGGTGGAGAGCTTAAGGAGTCGAAGACTCCGCAGTATGTACCACAGCCCCTAAACCACCTAGAGAGGTCTTCATGGTCAGCCCCCCTGATAGCTTCATAGCAACTTCAACACGTTCCTGAGTCCCAGGAGCCAGCGCGATCACGCACCCACCACCACCAGCCCCAGTTACCTTAGAACCCAAGGCCCCCGCAGCCCTAGCCGCATATATCAGGTCGTTCAACCTCTTATTAGACACCCCTAAAGCGTCCAGAAGCCCTTGATTGATGTTCATTAACTCCCCTAAAGAGTTTAGGTCGTTATTTAGCAGTGCTTTCTCAGCCTCCTCAACCACCATCCCAATAGTCTTTATGATGTCCTCAACGATCCCCGCATACCTCTCCTTCAGGCCCCTCACCTTAAGTATTAGGTCCTTAGTCTTCGCCTCCCTCTCAACATAGCCTATGACTATGGGTAGGTCGCAACACCTTAAGATCTCCCTAACCTCGTAGTTATTACTGCCAAGCAACCTAACCTTTATAACACCTCCGAAGGTCGTTATTGAGGTATCCATGGGTGATGCTACGCCTTGGACCGTCTTCTCAACCTCCCAACTCAGCTTAGCAATCTCCCTCTTATCCAACTCATAGCCGAGGGCTGTAGTATATGCCAGCACCGTGGCCACCGTGACCGCTGCAGATGTTCCCAAACCTGCTCCTACGGGCATTTCAGACCTAACGAACACGTTAACACCTCTAGACCTGCCTAAGTATTTGGAGGCGACCTCTATGGCTGTTTTAAGGTATGCTATAGCTGATAACGTCCTCCCGTAGTCTGTCTCAACAACTAACTCATCATCCGCGAAAGTGACCGTGACACCGGGTACTTGGAGGTCTGAGGCAACTATCTTAACTCGATTGTCATCCCTTAACTCAGCAGTTACGTAGACCCTCCTCCCTATCGAGGTAACCAACGCCGGTTCTCCGTAAACAACGGCGTGCTCACCGAATAAGGTGACCTTACCCGGTGCGGATGCTGTGACCTTCCTAAGGCTCAATTAGGGCCCCTCTAACACGTAGTTATTGGTTGTAATAAGTTTTGAGCTAGGTGCTACGTTTTTATAATCATTTCGGAGATCTCAACTTAGGTATGGACATGAAGTTGTCCTCGGTGGGTGAGAGAGCCGTAATAAGTAAGGTACTCAAGATAATAAGTAAGGCGTTCCCGTCCGACCAATCATTCCTAGGTGATGACGCTGCAGCGTTTAAGTTGGGTGATATGTGGGTGGTTTTGAAGATCGACGGCTCGTCAGCCAACACCTCTAAGTACGAATTCATGAGTTGGTACGACTTCGGTTGGAGGATTGCGGCAGCGGCAACCACTGACGTGATAGCTAAGGGGGGACGTCCTGTAGGTGTGGTCTCATCCATAGGACTGCCGAGGGATGCTGATGAAGACATAGTTTATGAGGTGGTGAGCGGTGTGACGGACCTCGCCGCATCCCTTAACTCATATGTGTTAGGCGGTGATGTTAATGAGTCGGCTGGTGATGTATGGGTGGATGTGGCAGTTGTGGGGACCACCACTAGGTTCATATCTGCGGTAGGTCTTAAACCGGGTGATGAGTTATTCGTTGACGGCTGCTTGGGGCTCTCAGCAATACCGTACATAATATTCCGCAACAAGTTAGAACCCACGTCATGGGTTGACGTGTTAAAGGATATATGGAGTATTAAGCCGCCTGTGGAGTTCCTGAAAATAGCTGACCGCGTTAAAGTGTCTACGGACATCAGTGACGGTCTGGCCTCGGTGAGTAGGTTGCTGGAGTTGAATAAGGTGGGCTTAGTAATCGATGAGGTGCCCTTATGCGATATATGTTTGGAGTTCGCTAAGGAGGCCAGGGTGGATTTAGAGGACTTTATCAGGTACTTAGGTGAGGAGTTTAGGGTGGTCTTCGCCGTAAGTGATGGCAGCTCAACTGGTGACTACCTACGTTTAGGGAGGACTGTGGAGGGGGGCGGTATATCGATAGGTGGTGGTAAGGTTACCTACGGCTGGGAACACTTCAGGGGTTTCCACTGACCCGCTCAGCCACACTTAACGCATTTTAACCCTTAAGCCATAATTATTTCGGTGGGCCGCATTCCCTTAATTAAGCGTCGTAGGGACTTTCAGTTCAGAGTTTCAGATATAATGAGCAAACCCCCGATCACAGCCCACTACACAGCGAAGATACGTGATGTTGCTACCCTGATGTACAATAACGGCATAGGTAGCGTTATGATCGTCGACGATAAGGGGGTTTTAGTCGGCATAGTCACTGAGAGGGACTTAGTTAGGGCCGTAGCTACAGGTGGGATATCTGACCAAGCAGAGGCATACACAATAATGACTAGGAACCCCGTAACTGTAGACCCGAACGCGCCGGCTTACGAGGCTTTGAAGAAGATGCGTGAGTATAACATCAGGCACTTACCAGTCATTGATAAGGATGGGAAGCCCTTAGGCATGGTTTCAGTGAGGGATGTTCTGGATGCTGTACTGACGTTCGTAGAACTCTTCACTTAGCTGCCTCATCATAGCGGGCATCGGGTAATGTCGTGTGAGTATGGGCAGTGGGCACATGTCGGTGTATTGCCCCAGCAGTCCTGCATGTTGCTTGTGGTGTAGGTGCAGTACTTCACTAACGTGCAGTCGAGGCATGAGGGCTGCGTGAAGAACGCTGTCCTGAATCTGAAACGTAAGTATTCAGGCTTCCTCCATATGTCCAGTATTTTTTCCTTATTCACGTCTCCGAACTTCGCAGCGTAGGTGTACCTATCAACGCCTAAGAACGTGTTCCTCCAATTGTGTGCGTAGTTAATGCATGGGGTTACGTAACCATCCCATCTAACGAAGAACGCCCTATTACTTATGAACGGACACGACCTCTCGACGACTGGCTTCTCTTTAGGTACTGTGACGTGGATCCCAATACCTAGAACTTCCTTAGAGAGGTTGGTGAACACCTCAGAGAGCTTGGAGGCTGAGCTACTGTCAGCGTACACGGCCGTAGAGGTTTCATGCCCCTTAGAAAGAGGTATGATGTGTGAGAACACCACCTTACTGAAGCCGAGGGACTTAGCAAATGATGGAACCTTAATCACATCGCGTAGGTTCGCGGCATTTATGGTGAACCACAGCGTGAGCATCGGCTTATCGTTAAACCCTCTTAACTCTTTAATCCTCAATAAACCTTTAATGACGTTGCTTAGCACGCCGCCAACACGTATGCTCCTATACACGTCGGTTTCCACGGAGTCCACGCTCACTACGACTTCATCAACACCGAGTCTGCAGATGTGTTCGGCATACTTACCCAGCAAATACCCGTTAGTGTTTAAGATGGTGTAAGCCCCCAACCCCTTCACTTCTTTCAAGAAGTCGATGATTTCAGGATGCGTTAGGGGCTCCCCCCACCCACTGAACACCACTTTCTCAACGTTGACCTCATCTAACCCTTTAACGAGCCTGCTGAAGGTCTCCCTACTCATAGCACCAAATTCTTCGTTGAACATCTCGTTCCGGAAGCAATGTATGCATGAGTAATTGCATGAAGTAGTTACCTCTATCATGACTTCCCTGGGTTTGGAGTCCTCATTAAGGGCTAGCTCCCACTCACCATAGCGTATTTTCACCACTACATGAACACCCCCTGCATTAATCCCAAAGGTCTTAAGTTGTATGGGAGTTGTGGAGGAGAAAAACCTTATGTTTGTGCCCAATCAGTTAACCGGTTAGTAATCCCTCAACTTCAAGTACGTCTGCAAGCCACTTGAGGTCTAGTTCTTCGAGCTTGGCCCTCGTAGGCCTACCCTTCACCCATCCCCTCGCCTCGTAGTATTCCTTGAGCATCTCACCTAACCTCACCACATGGCCTTTCACCGGGCCCTCAGGCATGGGTTCCTCCAACAACCTCTTAGGTAGTGTGTCGAATTCCTCACCATCGCAGAAGCTTAACACGTTGAAGACCCTCTCAGCGTTGTAGATCCTCTCACCAGTGACCTCCAGCTCCTTAGGTGTTACGTCCCAACCAACTACCGCGCTCAAGAACCCTGCGAAGTCCTCAGTCCATATGGCGAAGGTGTCAAACTTACATACAACTAAGCTATCGACCACTGCGAACACGTCCTGGAAGTGCTTGACTAGCGGTCCCTTACCCTTGGTCTCAAACCTATCAACCAGCGTGGGAACCCCCAGCACTTCGGGGGATATTATGTAGGCTCGTAAGTGGCAACCACCCCTGTTGCTGGTAGCGTACGCCAGTCCATGTCCTTGAACACCTCTGGGGTCGTAGGCAGGTAGTTCCTGACCCCTAACATCCATGGAGACCTCGGGGGCTCCGTACTTCTCCGCAAGCCTCTTCGAACCCTCGGCTAGGTCGCAACCGATTCCAGACCTGTAGGCAGTCCTCCAAACAAGCTCTACCAGTGCCTCACCATTACCCCACTCAACCTTCAAACCCCTCAGCATGTCCTTAGGTACTTTACCAAGCTCCACCAACTCCATCAGAGTACCTATTACGTGACCCATCGATATGGCATCCAGCCCTAACTCGTTGGTTAGGAGGTGCGCTTTGGTGACTGCAGCTAGGTCCGAAGTACCTGTCTGAGCACCGAAGGACCAAACAGTCTCGTACTCAGGCCCACCGCCCTCACCAGTGAACGGCGGCTTACTTATCTTTGAGTACCTGGCGCAACCGATGGGGCAACCCCAACATATCTCCTCTTTCTGCTTCTCCCAATCAAGTATGGTGGAGGCTATTGTCTCCCCGCTTATTGCAGGAGCTTCAGGGAATACACCGGTTCTGAAGTTCCTGGTCGGGAATATGCCGGCGCTGTTGATGACGTTGACAAGTGCTGCCGTCCCGTACTTAGGTAATGTCTCACTAGTTACTGGGCTTTCCTTAACCTTCCTCATAGCCTCTTTAGCGACCTCAGCGAACTTCCCCTGGTTAGCGATTTTAGGCCTCTCCTTACCGTACACAGCTATGGCCTTAACCCTCTTAGAACCCCAAACAGCTCCGTGCCCACCCCTACCAGCAGCCCTGGCCTTATCGTTGATTAAGCACGCGATCCTAGCTAAGTTCTCCCCAGCAGGCCCTATACACGCTACTTTAATCTCCTTAGCCTCGGACTTACCTACCTCAGCACTTAACTCCTCAACTATGGCGTCAGTAGTAGCATGAGTGTCCGCACCCCATAGGTGGTGAGCATCTCTAACCTCTACCTTACCCTCATGCACCCACAGATATACGGGTCTTTCAGAGACGTCCTCCAGGACTACGCCGTCGAATCCGGCGAACTTTAAGTAAGGCCCGAACTTACCGCCCGAATGTGCGTCATGGATTGTGTTGGTTAGCGGTGATTTGGTTACCGAACACCACCTACCGGATGCTGGGACGCCTGCAACACCTGTTAAAGGCCCGGTCATCACGTACGCCTTATTTGAAGGGCCTAGAGGATCTGCCTTGGGGGGTATTTCCCTCAGAGCTAGGTAGGTGCCTAGACCCCTACCACCGATCCACTTCCTGAGCACTGACTCGCATAGGGATTCGTGGGATACTTTACAACTCCATAAGTTAACCCTAGCTATCTTACCCATGTAACCTCCTGGCATAAGAACACCGTCAATTAGATACGTTCTTTGGAGATAATAAGGATTGATGATTAATTACGATCCTACACTACGAATTATGAATTGCAATGATTTTATTGTAAATAAGTTTGCAACAATAATTACGGATTAAGACTTAGTTACATTAACTCCTTCAACGCCATCTAAGTTTAGGATTAGGTCGCAGAGGATCTTGCTATCCCTTAAATCTATGCATTCGTAAGCATCCCTGACAAGTTTGATTAAAACCTCGTAGGTGGGTGAGGGGATCTTAATGTTGCGATTATCAGCTTCGGAGATCAGCATCCTAATGAGTTCGTTAAGCGAGATTCCCTTAGGCGCCAGTAGTTTTGCGTTATTAGCGAAGTCGTTGTAAGTCTTCACAGTACGTAGGGATTTCTCAAAAACTTCCTTAGCCGACCTCAGTATTGAGTAGACGTTAGATCTGGACACCCCTAAGGTGCGTGCTATTTCATCAACTGATAACCCTTGAGCCCTAAGTCTAAGCACCGTTAACTGCTTCTCAGTGAGGTAGGTGTCCGGGTAGCCGCCAGCAGCTGGAGGAAATATTGATACCTTATCATCATCTCTTAACACGGCCTTCAACCCACCTCTAAACTGCGCGTGTATGCCGTTGATGAATACTAGGTAATTATCTAGCAAGTCGTTTAGGCCGCCGCCTAATTCGGCGCTCAGCAACTCATGCAGATCATGTACGGATCTCAGTAAGTCATCTAAGGTGATTTCATCACCGTCAAACTCAACGGTCTTTGATGACCATCCCAACCTCTCCCGCAAGGTTGCAAATACTTCAATTGAGACCTTCATAGAAACCTTTAATATATTAGCCGGGGAATTATTTAACCTTTACTCTTGGTCAGCGGCTTAAGCCCGTAGTTAACCTTATTTACTCTACTACGAGGGATTTAAACGGTGGTTTAATGGTCAAATGCCCCTACTGCGGTTTTGAAGGGGGGTTCAAAGAGCTTAAGGGGTGGAGGTTTAGATTCTACCGTGTGACAAGGCTTCAATGCCCTAAGTGCGGGGGTGTATTCAACTACTACGTCGGCACCTCATCGAGGGGGAAGAGGTCGGAGTTCGTGATAAGGGTAAGGCCTAGGACCAAGTAGGTCCCACCTCGCATAGATTTTTAGGATAAGACCTCAATTAATTGCATTACGTAATCAACATCTCGATAATAGTAAATTAAAAGATTTATAAACATCGAGTCGTAATAGACTGATGGTAATCATTGTGAGTGCTCAGAAGTCTTTGGTTGGTATTTTGGTTGTGCTTGTAATCGTTGCCGGTGTCGGTGGTTATTTCGCAGGTTCCTCAGCCGTGCCACCTCCTAAGACAGTTACCTCAACAGTAGTTCAGACAGTCACCGCTACCGCTGCAGCAGCCACCGTGACTGTCACAACCACGGTAACACCGCCACCTCAGACAGTGACGGTTACTGTAACACCTACGCCAACACCCACACCAACACCTCCGACCTTCCCGCTGCCGGGATGGCCCAGTAAAATACGTTTTATTACTGGTACATTCGGAGGCGCGTTTTATTCCTTAGCCGTACCTATGGCTGACGTGATTAGGAGGGAGCTTAAGATAGAGGTTGAAGTGATTCCGGGTCCCGGTGCTGTAGCCACACCGCTCTACATATCTAAGGATGAGGGGGAGATCGCGATGACTTATGACTACTTGGGAGCTCCCGCCAAAGAAAACGACATAACAATATTTAACGAGCCTCTGAGCTTCAGTAAGGTTACAGCCGTTGCCGGCGGCCTATACATCAACTACTACTACTTCGTGGCGCAGAAGGACTTCCCAGCAAATAACTTTGACGACATAGCTAAGATGATTAAGGAGGGTAAGCCCGTGAGGTTCGGTGGGGATGCCGCAGGTTCTTCCGAGGAGTTGATGCTTAGGTACGTTCTCAAATATTACGGACTGACGTACGATGACGTACGTAAGGCCGGCGGCACAATATACGCTGTAGGCGATGACCCCGCCGCGCAGGCCTTCAGGGAGAGGAAGATAGACGTCTTCTATCAGGCAGGAGGGATACCGCTGAGGACTATAACCGATGTAGACGCCACCATGGAGCTTAAGTTCATAGCTCTTTCGGATCCCCTACTGGAATGGCTTAATAAGAACTTAGGAGTTATTAAGGGATACATACCTAAGGGTAGTTATAAGAACGCTGCAACTGATGTGCCTGCAGCACTTGGGTCGACTATACTGATTGCGAGTAGGGAATTACCGGACAGCCTGATATACTACATACTCGAAGTAATAGCTAAGAATAAGGACGTAATAGCCGCGGCATACAAGGCGTTCTCCGCATACGATCCCGCTACTGCATGGCAGAAAGTCGGTTTATGGGAACTCCATCCTGGAGCTATTAAGTGGTTTAAAGACCACGGCTATATGAAGTAGTTAAACCTAACACACAACCTTTTTAACCGGGCCAGTTAAGTATGATCCCACATTAACGTTCCGAACTATTGTTTTGGGGCCATGGATCGGGCATCATCTGTTAATAAGCTTTTATTATAGCTCGGCATAGATACTTTGGTGCTTAGTTTTGGATGAGGTAAGGGTTTATGATGTCTCAGCTCAGGTAGGTTATGGATTCCCTGCGGATTCTTTGAATACGGCGCTTAAGTGGGAGCCACACGTGTTGGTCGCACAAGGCACCTCCACAGATGCCGGACCTTACTACTTAGGTGCTGGAGCATCGTACACTGAGACTGAGGGCGTTAAGAGGGATTTGAAGTTGATTATTAAGGCAGCTAAGGAGTTTGGAATACCATTCATTTGCTCCGTGGGCGGTGCCGGTGCTGACGTCCACGTCGAGCACGTGTTCGACATAATTGATGCGATTGTTAGGGAGTTAGGGATTAAGCTGAGGTTGGCCTTCATAAGCGGCGAAATCAGTAAGGAGTGGCTTAAGAAGAAGTTGCTGGGGGGCTCTAAGGCTAGGAGGTTGGTGGACATTAGGAGGCTCTCAGAGTACTTAACTGTTAACGATGTCGATGAGAGCGTTAGGATAGTAGCTCAGATGGGTCCTGAACCAATTATGAAGGCCTTGGATCTGTACTTCGAAGGTGCTGTGGATGGGATCATCACCGGTAGGTCTCTGGACGTTGGAATTGTTGCTGCATACCCCCTCAAGTTCGGACTCCCTAAGAACTTAGTGTATCACATGTCCAAGATACTTGAGTGCGGTGCGATAGCAGCAGAACCGGGCAGTAGCAGTGACGGCATCTTCGGGGTAGTGAACGAGGATTACTTCCTGGTGAGGCCCCCCAACCCTAAGAGGAGGTGTACGGTCACAAGCGTGGCGGCTCACTCGTTCTACGAAAGAGAAAATCCGTTCATGGAGAAACTGCCTGAGGGCTATCTGGACGTCACCACCGCCACTTACGTCCAATACGATGAGAGGACCGTGATGGTGAGTGGCAGTCGGTTCGTACCTCAGCCATACACGATTAAGTTGGAGGGCGTTAAGCTGATTGGGTTCAGAGCGATAAGCATTGCCGGCTGCAGGGACCCAGTATTCATTAGTAAGATCAACACCATCATAGAGGAGGTAACTGAGGTTGTCAGGGATAGGATGAGGCACATACCTGAAAACGATTACATAATTAACTTCAGGCTCTACGGCATTAACGGTGTTATGGGTCCCTACGAACCTACTAGGGACCCGCGGCCGCATGAGGTCGGAATAATCATAGATGTGGTGGGTAGGACCCAGGAAATAGCTAATTCGATCTGCGCCTTCGCGAGGGCAACACTCCTCCACCACGGGTTTGAGGGGAGGAAGACCACGGCGGGTAACATCGCTTTCCCCTTCTCACCATCAGACTTCCAAGCAGGACCTGTCTTCGAGTTCAACATATGGCACGCGCTGGAGTTGGAGGACCCCCTAGAGCCTTTCAGGACGAAGATAGTTGAGTTCCCGAGGTGATTGGCTTGGTCAGACTCTATGAACTAACTAAAGTGATTAGGACTAAGAACGCCGGACCCTTCAAACTAACCATAGACATGTTCTTCAAGGACGCTGAGTCATACATGAAGGTTAAGAACAAGTTGAGTAAGGAGTTAGTAGCCAGGTTATACGGCATAAGTGAGGAGCTCGTAGAGGGCATCTACTGCGTGGACTCCGTCTTAGGGATCAAGATAACGTTGATTAAGGAAATACCGTCAGATGATGTGAAGGCCACTGACGTGTACGGGGCTCAGCAACACGGCCCCCTCATAGACTTAGAAATCTGATATGGACTTAAACGATCACCTTTGCGCGGGGGCCAACCCCTCAGGCTTAAACTCTGTGGTTGCCTGAGCTTTCTTGAACCTCATGTAATGAGATATTATAGGCAGTACTACAAGTACCATTCCTACTAAGTCTAGCTCGAGTGAGGTTGGTGCGAACATCATTAGTCCGCCCGCCGTCAAACTCACCCTCTCGAGGACGTTCATCGCACCCCTCATATAGCCTTCCGCACCTAATGCTATTGCGTAAATGGCTATGAATGCGGTGATCACGTTCTCGGCAATTATCAGTGGGTGTTGCTCGAAAACCAGCAGCAACCCCGGCTTGAAGACGAGCACGAATGGTGTTATGATGGCGGCTACCCCCAGCCTGGAGGCGAGGAACCCTATCCTTATGGGGTCCTCCTTAGCTATCGATGCCGCTGCGTACGCCGCCAAAGCAACTGGCGGGGTTATGGCCGATATAGTCGCGTAGTAGAACACGAAGAAATGTGCTAGGAAGGGGGCTATACCCAACCTGAAGAGTGCAGGTGCCGCTAAAGCCACGACGACTAAGTAGGCAGCTGTGGTCGGTAGAGCCATACCCATGATTAAGGTCACGATAGCAGCCACTACGAGGGCTAACGCCATACTCCCTAAGGAAAGATCATATATCAGCACCGTCAACTTATCACTTAAACCTGTGAGGGCCACAGCCCCCACAACGATTCCAGCAGCTGCCGCACATATTATGATCGTTAAGCTGTCTTCAGCTCCCTTCGCCAGTGCTCTGTATATCTTCTTCGGCGTCATCCACGTCTCCCTCTTCAAGTAGCTCAGCGCTATTGTTATGAACATAGCTATGAAGGCCGCTGTCACCGGGGACCACATCATCACAGCCACTATGTAGACCAGGACAGCCATCGGTATTAGCATGTAACCCCTCTCAACCATCACTTTCTTAAGGCCCGGTACCTCCTCCTTAGGCAGCCCCTTCAACCCATGTCTCACGGAGTAGTAATGTACTTGGACGTATACGCCTAGGTAGTAGAGGAGTGCCGGTATTATTGCGGCGACCATGATCCTTGCGTAGGGGACGTTCAGCAGCTCAGCCATGACGAAGGCTGCAGCACCCATGACTGGAGGCATTATCTGACCACCCGTTGATGCCACAGCCTCAACAGCACCAGCAAACCTAGAAGGATAACCCAAGGACTTCATAGTAGGAATAGTAATAATACCGGTACCGTAAACGTTGGCTACTGCCGACCCTGAGATCGTCCCGAACAGGGATGAAGCAATTACGGCAATCTTAGCTGGGCCCCCAACCATCCTACCAACCAATGCCTTAGCAAGGTCTATGAAGAACTTGCCGACGCCTGCTTCATTGAATACGGCCCCTAAGATCGTGAACGCGATGACGTAGGTGGATATCACCTGTAGGGGTGTTGTGAACACTCCGTATGCCCCGGTCACGTAGTTGGCCTCAACAATCCTCACTATGTTTAAACCCCTGTGCTTTAGGGGTGGGGGTATGTAGGGCCCTATGTATAGGTAGATCAGGAAGGTCAGAACCACCAACATCATGGGTAGGCCGGCACACCGCCTAACAGCTTCAACGAGGGTCACTAAGAATATGAGGCCCAGTACGAACTGCTCCGTTGGGAGGGGTGTTATGAAGTACCACCTGCCGTAGACCCAGCTCTGGCAGTTAAGGTAGAGTAGGAGCGGCGGTATTGCTGATATGATGGCTAGTAAGTAATCGTACCACGGAACCCTATCAGCGTCTTTCTTCCTAGCCGGGTAGAGGAGGTAGACGAGGGGGAGCACGAAGGTGAGGTTTAAGGCCATGTGGGCTATGAGATCGTAGACAACGAACGTCAGCGTGTATACGTTGTAGGCCCCCATTAAGAAGGCAATGAATGTGGTGACAGCCCTTAACCTCCCTTTGAGGGCCCTAACCAACTCCTAGAACACCCACATATAGTCGCGGACTTCGTTAAAAAGTTATAGTTTTAATTATGACTTTAAATTCACATGACGTCATTGCAAACTATCCCCCACCTTCCATAACTCGGGGGAGGGTTTTAGCTGGACACGTTGTCGCAGGCGCGGATTTAGCTATCGGTATTTGGGTATCTCTAAACCAAGGAGCATGACATAGGTCTTTAAGTTGATTCTACGATAATGTGTTTGGTGATCAGATACGGGTTTTAAGGAGTTATGGGATGGCATCCTTCTCCGGGGTCTTGAGGCTAAGGAGGTCATCGCCCCGTACGTTCACGTCACCCCCGTAAATCTCAGCACTGCTCTGTCCAGGATTTGCGGTGCTGACGTCTATTTGAAGTATGAGAATCTTCAGAAGACTGGTAGCTTTAAGGTGAGGGGCGCGGTGTATAAGGTCTTCAAGGTTAGGGGCAGTGTCAACGGCGTTGTTACCGCCTCGGCGGGGAATCACGCGCAGGGGGTTGCGTACGCATCGAGTATGTTGGGGGTTAGGTCAGTTGTTGTGATGCCTGAGACCGCAAGTATTTCGAAGGTGGAGGCAACTAAGAACTACGGCGCTGAGGTAATACTTTACGGCAGGGTTTACGATGACGCCTACCAGAAGGCCCTACAGATTTCGGAGGCTAGGGGTTACGAATTCATACACGCATTCAACGACGTGGACGTGATAGGTGGTCAGGGAACCATCGGGTTGGAGCTAGTGGAGCAGCTACGTAGCTTTGACGTCGTCGTGGTACCTATAGGTGGTGGGGGACTCATCTCCGGTATTGCGAGCGTTGTGAAGGCTAGACTGCCTAATGTGAAGGTTGTGGGTGTTGAGCCTGAGGCAGCTCCTAAGATGTCCGAGTCTTTAAGGGCTGGTAGACCTGTCTTCGTCGAACCTAAGCCGAGCATCGCTGATGGCTTGGTGGCGAAGAGGCCTGGCGACATAACGTTTGAGGTGGTCTCGAACCTGGTGGACGACGTCGTGAATGTTAGTGAGGACGAGATCTGCCAGGCAATCTACTTGGTCCTTGAGAGGACTAAGACCTTGGTTGAGGGTGCTGGCGCAGCCGCCGTGGCAGCCCTTATGTCTGGGAAGTTAAGGGTTGACGGTAAGGAGGTCGTAGCGATATTGAGTGGGGGTAACATAGACCTAACACTACTTCATAGGGTGTTGCTCAGGGCTCTATCCAAGGCTGGCAGGATCGTGAGGATTACGGGGTACGTGCCCGACTATCCGGGACAGCTCGCTAAAGTACTTCAAGTAATATCAGCGTATAAGGGTAACGTCATCGACATAAATCATGATAGGAGTGATTTGAGGGCGCCTGCATGGCATGCGAGGGTGACGATAACGTTTGAGATCCCTTCCAGGGCGGTAGTTGATGAGGTGCTGAAGGAGCTTAAGGGGTGTGGGATGTTCTTCGAGTTAGAGAGCCAATAACCATCAAACATCAGCACAGTGAGCAGTTGGGGTTGGTAAAAAAAGTTAGTGATTCGGTGACTGCACGCCCGCACTGCGTTATTTGGAGGTGACCTCAGCTATGAATTTCTTCAGGAGGTCTTCCTCCGCCTGTAAGTCCGTGATGCCCACATCCGCTTTAACCTTATAGCCCAGCTCCTCCATGAACTCCCTAAGCTTCTTTGAGTACTCCTTCCTATATTTAGAGGATGTATAGCATGCGGTGTCCGCCTTAATTAAGCCGCTATACCTTATTAGGAACGACTTGATGGGTGGGGTTATCCTGTTAGCCCATATAGGGGTTCCAACCACGACCAACTCATAGTTGTCCGGGTTGAAGCCTTCAGTCCCAGAGAAGCTTACAGCCCTGTCGAGGAATACGTCAAGGACCATTCGTAGGAAGTTTCTGCCGTACTCCCTCACACACCTCAACCTGTACATGTCTACCTGATGGCCTAGTTGGGTGAGCGAATCCTTAATGTACTGGGCTACGGAGGCGGTCCTACCTGTATTACTGTAGTAGATGATGGCTACCCTCACAACGACTACCAACAGACTTCATGTTTCAGAGCATTAAAACACCACCCATCATGACCCCGCCGATGAGGGCTCCACCAACACCTGCGGTAAGTTAAAAAAGACGTGACGATCCCGTTAGCCGGACATGCCTTATTAGTTCTAAAGCTTCCCGTACACTGAACTGATTTTATGCTCTAAGGTTATTTCCTTATCATACCTTAAATCCAGCGAAACATCTATGACTAATCTCGGCACACCTAACTCCTTAAACCTCTTATCCAGTTCTTTTACGAGTTTCGCAACGTCGTCTATGGAATCAACCTCGACCGCTGTTCCGAAGGGTGTTAGTTGGTGCTTAATGCCTAGGTGGTTGATCACCTTTATCGCTTCAGCCACGTAGCTACTTAAACTGCCCCCAGCGGTGCCTATGGGTATTACCTTAACGAAGGCTAGGACTTTAATCTCGCATCACCTAATTAGAAGTCAGTGCCCGAATTAAATACTGTTCACAACATCGTGGATGTAGCGGTGGTTGACTTAGAAGCCATTACTACTTCAGGGACTTGAGTTCGTAGTTGATTGCTTCCCCAAGCTTGACGGTTGCATAGTAGCCCTTGAAGAGGGGTCCTGGGTTTAAGACTAATGAATCGCCTACTACGTCAGTACCCCTCCCCTCGTGGATGTGGCCGCATACAGTTAGCCTCGGCTTATTAGACTCTATGAAGTCCCTCAACACCTCCGAGCCTACGTGTAGGCCGCTGTAGGTTAGATCTACCTTCGTATTGTAAGGCGGTGTGTGGGTGAGGAGTATTAGGGGTTGTGGGGGGTTGACCCGGCCCAAATTCTTAAGCACAGAATTCACTAGTGCTCTGAAGTCGTTCTCACCTAATTCGAAGCTCGTGTGGAAGGGTGAGCGCAGACCCCCGCTGAACCCTACCACCAAGTAGTTTGAGTAGGTAATCACATCTCCGTGGAGGGCTTTAAACCCCTTAACGTCGGGTAGGTTTTTGAGTAGTTGGGGGCTGTCCATGTTGCCGAGCACTGCAAACGCTTCAGCATTGGAGTCCTCAACGAAGTTTGAAATAACCTCAATCACTTTATCGGCGGAACCGCTATAATCTGAGAGGTCACCAGCTATGAGGACTAAGTCGCACGGCTCCTTACCTAAGACCTCTTTAAGGGCTCTCCAATTGCCGTGGATGTCGGAGAGAGCTAGGACATCCATCGCCAACAACCTCATATGCTGAACTCATGGCCGCAGAAAGGACATTTCACATAATTACACGAACCGCTGTACAGTAACACGTTACATGACTTACATGCATAAGCCCTAGCATACAGGGTGTCGAAGTGGTTCCCGCACTTAGGGCAAGTAACCTTCAACCAACCACCCGAGAAGTAAACAGTTGCAGAGTATTAAAACAGATCCCCTTACCAGACATGCCTACTTCACGAGGGCTACGTCACCATAACCTACGATTGTTACTTAACGCCGAACGGAGGCCCCCGAACCACCACTCAGAGCCAACGGTCCTGACATACAAACCAGCCATCAACTTAGGGACGGGTTAAGCCAGCGGACCATTAAAAACGGGGAGGCCACCGCAACTCAGCGACCCCTAGAGCAGTGCTCCTCCGGTTCTGCAGCCTCCACCAACTCGTTGTTGATGAACATCCTTACAGCTTCCTCAAGCGTTATCTCCCTCTCCCTGCCTGCTGGGAGGTAATAAATCTTAACTCCCCTATCCTTCAGCCTCATGAAGGCGCCGTAACCTACACCTGAGACTATGACGGCGCTTACGTTGCGTGATGTTAGCAGGTCTATGATGTTAGCCCCTCTCCCGTGTTCGTGGCTAACGTGGGGGTTCTCAACCACCTCTACCACCCTATAGTCGCTGCCGCTTACCTCAACAAATGCGAAATTGGGTGCTCTACCGAAGTGGGGGCTGACGAGGTATGTATGACCTGCTCTAATTACCGGTATTCCCACGATCAAAGAACTCACCATCACTCCTTCTTACTCTTTAACTCCGCAAGCCTCTCATCTATTTCCTTAATGATTACCTCACTCAGGTATTTCTTAAGGTCTTCCAGGTACTTCACCTCTTCCTCCTTACTCGGCCACGGAGCGTATGGATACCCCCTAAGCCACCAACACCAACCCCGGTACATCCAACCAGGTCTTGCCGGAGGTGGTACGTGTCTCCAAGGACCTCGGCCTGGGTAAGGACCCCATCTACTCCACCAGGACATCCACACATCACCGTCTTGAAATATGTTTCAATCTTAATAAACCTTACTCCTTTCCCCCTTCTTCTTTCCTCAAAGATTCTGAAACAAGTTTAAAGGGCTTACCGCTGGATAAAGCCTCAGCGAGTTTAGACCTGCATGACTCCAAAACACGCCAGAAGGTGGCCTTAGAAACACCTAACCTAGTAGCAGCTTCCTCAGTGGTCAACCCGTCAACGTGGACTAGTTTAAGGGCCTCAACCTCATAATCGTAAATCACTACGTAGTCCGAAGTATCCAGCCCCCCGACCCAGCTGACGGGTAGGTAAACGATCTCACCACCACTTGACTCCTTAGGCATTGATGGGATACCGCAACGCCACCTCCACCTACAGGGCATACGTCTAGGCAACACCCTCTCCAACAACAATGTACGTAGGAAGATTAAATAATTAGCACCTGAACGCGGTCAGCAGCCATTACCACCCACCACCGCCTAACCCCTCAACACCTCCGCAGGTCTGGGTCCGGGGACCGTCCCATCATTACAAGCTTTTCATTGCTAGGGATTTTAAGGTGGGGTTAGACATACTATTAGTATGGCCTCAGCGGTACTTAGGGATGTTTGGAAGTCGTACGGCGGTAACTACGTATTGAGGGGTGTTAACCTAGTTGTCGGCGGGGGTGAGGTCGTAGGTATTGTGGGTAGGTCCGGGAGCGGGAAGACCACCCTAATAAAGCTGGTAGGCCTTCTGGAACGCGCTGACCGCGGTGATCTAATAGTTCTGGGTAGGGATTCGAGGAGCTTATCCGATTCTGAGGCATCCTCGTTAAGGCTTAAGGAGTTCGGCATCATACCCCAGACATTTAACTTAATACCCCACCTAACAATCCTCGAGAACGTGACGTTACCACTGTACTTGCTGGGTGTTGGGAAGTCCGTTAGGGAGGCCGCGGGTTTGGAACTGCTTAAGAGGTTCGAACTCCAGCACCTGGCCAGTAAGTACCCCCACGAATTGAGTGGTGGTGAGTTGCAGAGGGCGTTAATTGTTAGGGCATTCATAAATGGGCCTAGGCTGGTCCTTGCGGACGAACCAACAGCCTACTTAGACGTCGAGAACGCTAAGTTAGTCTACAGCATGTTTGAGGAGTTCGTGAAGGAGTTTAAGACCTCCATAATAGTTACGGCCACCAACGCCGGTGACATATTGATTAACTGTAGGAAGTACTTACTGTTTAACGGTGTATTGACCGATACTTAGCGTCACGTAAGTGGTTAAGGCAAGACCGACTAGTAACGTGGTTCTAAACCTTAACTTACTTATGGTTTCCTCAACGCCTAAGTGGTTATTCTTAAACCTAACGGCTGGTTCCACTATGAAGTAGGTTAGTGGTGAGTAGATTATTAGGTATTTGAGGTCGTACCTGCTGAGCGTTAGCAGTACGTAGAGTGCTGAGGTAATTATGACTAACGCGAGTGTTAAGTCCTTACTGGCCTTAGCGCCTAAGTGCTTAACAGTGCTTCTGGGGTCGGCGTCTAAGTCACGTATCTCTTGAAGCAGTTCCGAGGTCATTGATGATGTGAAGGCTATTGAGGAAAGTATTAGGGCGTCCGGGCCTAATGGCCTGTACGTCACGTACGCGGTCAGTACTAGTAGTGCCGGTATTAAGCCGTGAATTAGCAAGTCCATCGGTACTAGCTCCTTAAACCTAATGCCCACCGAGTATAGGTATGAGAGCGTGAGCGTGATCAGTGCTAACGTAAATACGTAGATGTCAAAGCTCGCCGCAGTGATTGATACAGCAGCAGTTAGTAAGTAAAGTGTGAGGGCTGCGTTAACTCCCAACTCACCAGTTGTTAATGGGTTCCTAAACCTACGTAGGGCCCTGTCCACATCAACATCCGCGATATCGTTAAGTATGAACGTTGACATAGATCCTGAGGTTGCGTATATCAGTAACCTAACTAACCTAACGTCTAATTCCTTAGTAGCTAGTAAGGCAGTTGCTAAACATACAACAATTACTAGGGGGCCGTACTCATGAAACCTAACCAACTTAATCAACGCGTTCAATGAGTTACTAATGAGTTCCTACCCCCTACGTAAATTAGTGAGTTATCCATTAATACGTGATCGCCGATGCTCACAGGCACGCCGTAGGGTAGGGCTATGTAGCCGACTTCGCGGAACAACTCGTTGATTACTAAGTAGCAGTTGAGTCTTGAGTAATTGAGTAGGTATTTAAGACCTCCCTCGACATCGACATCTACGTCTGAGTAGAGTAGGTAGCTGAGCCTTAAATCACCGCATATGCTGGCGTTACCTCTGTAATGCCTTATGAAGTCGGTTACGGCTATGTCTGAGTGTAGGTAAACTCTCTGAGAACCGCCTACGTGGCCCGAGTTAAAGGCTGTGTAGTGGACTGCGTAAGCACTCAACGTTAGGGTTACGGACAGTGCCACCAGCAGGAGGGCTCTAACGCGTTTAGACCTAACAACGCTCAACGTATATGCTGTGAGTACTGAAACACCTAGGTATAAGAACGTGGATGCCCTATATGCCTCAGATATGAGGCCCGGCGTACCGAATATTAAGTACAGCTCAATACCTACTAAGCCGAGGACTGTTAAGTAAGTGAACATGCTTAAGTAGCGTTCCCTGACCCTACCAACGCTTACCAAACCCAGTAAGGCCACGATTAAGTACTGCGTGAAGAGTGTTAACTCGTAAGCACCTACCTTGGGTGCGTTGAAGACTACCTCAACCCTGGTCGCAGCTACGGATAGTAAGCACACTAAGGCGTAGATAGCTATGAACCACGACCTGATTAACTTCCTCAGCTCATTGCGGGTAATTACTGAGAGCACTATGGGTAGGGTGGCCACGTACTCGTAAGCAGTTAACGAGATTACGTCAGAGGCGGTTAACGTCCTCAGGACTGGTAAGGCGTTAATGGAGTGCGAGTAGATGTATAGGAGAAGTAAAGTTGAGTTAATCATTAGCGCTGATAAGGCCATCACCAACCTCCTAATCAAGACCTTACCAGCTAGGTAAGCAATGAGTAAGTAGGAAATCATCAATAACG
>CAZXJO010000003.1:0-32569 GCA_964641155.1 uncultured Desulfurococcaceae archaeon
TAGGTTCGGACTCCTTAAGAGCTAACTCTCTAGCCAACTTGGCATACCTCTCGGCAAAATTCACCACCGCATCAGCAACTATTAATAAAGATTTGTAGAAAACGACCTTATCATAATATTCAGGGTCCGAAGAATCCAAATTCTCTAGCTTCTTAACGATTTCATCCTTAATACCTTTAAGACCTACCTTAAGCACTTTCTCAAAATTAGGTATGAAGTGACCGTGACCTGAAGTCATGTAGTTATATACGCTGAAAACGCCGTACTTCATGGCCCTCCTACATTCCTCGGGCAATGCTGATAAAACTCTATCCATCACTGTCTTACCCCTCCAATACTCAAGCACCTTCCTCAACTCCTCTATCTGATCCTCAGAAATGTGGAACTTATCTCCAGGTCTAGTAGGCCAAGTGTGTATCTCCTTTAACGTCCTCTCTACTTGCCATTCGGGAAATAGAGGTCCTGCTCTAGGCTTAAAAGCTTGATTTCCAACAATTAACTCACCGTCTAATATGTGTATCGGCATGTTAGCTAAGAGTTTGGAGATAGCTTTGGCTCTCCTTATATATGGATGCTCTCCCTCAGTCTCTCTATACGCCTCAGTAATCAGGATAGCCCTACTTACGTCAACCTCACGATCTATAAGCACCTGACTCCTCAATTTTCTAATACGTGAAATTCTTGAGTCTTCACTGCTTTCTAATAACAACTACCTCCCCTTTATACTGTTTTCTCTTGATAATTTAAGTTTGGAGTATGTGTTCGGTCCTCGCTATGATCTGGTCCTGCAACTTCTTATCCAACATTACGAAATACGCACTATAACCAGCAACCTTAACGACTAAGTTAGGGTACTTTCCAGGCTCTTTCTGCGCCATTCTAAGAACATCAGCCGAGACTATGTTGAACTGTACTTGAAATCCCTTCAGATCTACTAGGAAAGTCTTCAACAACTGAGAGAATCGACGCGCCCTCTCATAATCGATGCTACCGAATTGATCGACCAAAGCGCTTGGATGGAATTTAACGTTAAGTATGTTGCCATTGATGAAGAGTGTATGGTCAATCTTAGCAAAGCTCTTGAGTGTGGCTGTAACCCCTTTCTTATCAGTGCCTGGATGTGGTGATGCATTATCCGCTAATGGTTCACCAGCTAATCTTCCATCAGGTGTTGCCCCGGTAACCTCGCCTTCAGGCACGTTAGCCGTCAGTCCTTGAAGTGATAAACCAAAAACACCGCCACGCCATGGTTTATACTTCCTCGCTATTTCATCATAGAACATCTTAGCGACCAATTTAGCGTATCTATCCACGTCATCTACATCATTGCCGTACTTAGGGAGGCTGAGGACTATTCTCCTTAACCTATCACCTAAAGCACCTGCCCAATTACTTAGTAAGACATTTCTTAACTCATTTAAGGTAACTAACTTCCTCTTAAACACTAAGTCCTCAATAGAATACAGTGAGTTGACTACATTAGCTATTCCATGACCTTGTATGATGGTATGTGAGTACCTGACGTTAGGACCTCCACCCTCACTTATATCAGCACCTAACTCAATGCGGTAATCAATTAGGGATGATGCGAAAGGTGTTGGATTCAAATCAGCATCAGTTGCCGATGTTACAGAAGTAAGTGGAACTATGAACTGCGCGTAGTATGCCAGCTGTTTCCTAAATTCTTCCATGAACTCCTCCATAGACTTAATTTCATTGGGTTCCTTAGTCCTATATAAACATACGTTAGTCCTAGGATTACAGCCACCGTTCAACGTTATCTCGAGTAGTTTGAGGAGGTTGAAGTAGCAGTCCCCTCCAGTAAAAGGTAAACTCTTACCCGGGACTACAGCTTCAGAACATCCAGCTATTGCGTAATCCCTAGCATCCTCAATTGGTACACCTATATTGATTAAGGCCGGTATTATCACCTCATCAGAGAAGAAAGCAGGCAGACCACCACCATGCTTGATTAGAGTTTTAACTGCGTGAATATGCAAATCATCACGTGTCTTAGAGTGCACTCTGACCACAATAGTCGGTTGAGGTAGTTTCGTCTCCGCAAGTGCGTCTAGAAACAGGTATGTAAGGTCGTTAACTGCATCATCACCTTCCGTCGTCTGACCACCTAACGTTATCGTCATGAATAAAGGATACCCTGACTTATACCTAGTTTCGGACCAAGGTCTTACCTTGTTCAACGTATTCATCTTTACTAAGAAACATTTGACGAGTTCCAATGCCTCATTTCTTGTAATCCTACCTTCTTTAAGATCTTTCTCGTAAAATGGATATAAATACTGGTCTAACCTACCTAAGGAGACTGAATGACCGTTAGATTCTACATGTAGGATTAGATGTATGAACCATATTAACTGCAACGCTTCGCGGAAAGTTCTCGGGGGTCCCTTAACCAAGTTCTCACATACTTCAGCAATCTTAACTAACTCATCCCTCCACACACTATCTTCCTCCTCTCTTGCCAGTTCCTTGGCTAATCCTGAATAACGTTTCACAAAGTTTAACACTCCCTCGTAAACAATCCTAATAGCCTCTAAGAACGTCCTCTTCTTAAAGGCGTTAGGATCGCTTAAATCAAGTCTCTTTAATTCGTTGTCAACCTCCTCTAAAATTCCAGTCAGCCCCACACTGAGTATTTTACGATAATTAGGTATTATGTGACCATCACCCGAGGCCTTCCTCACACCAGCATATACAACATCATTAAGTATGAAACCATCGTAGTCGAACGCTCTTGCAACTTCATCAGGTAACATGAGTTTTGTTAAATAAATAACCCTATCCTCGTGTGTCTTCCCGTTCCAGTAAGGCACTATCTTTAAAACAGCATCCCTAACCCTCTCATCTACTTCAAATGGATCGTGGAGCCTATTTGGTAGCTCATCCAACTCCTTAACTAGGAAAGATACAGAGAACTCCGGGAATAGTGGTGCAGCTTTAGGTTTAGAAGCTTGGTTTCCAACGATTAACTCCCCCCTAAGGATATATATGCTCATATTCTCGAGGATCTCCTTAAGTGCTATAGCCCTCCTAATTACTTGTGGGGATCCCTCAGTCTTCTTGTAAGATTGCGTGATTATGAGACATCTCTCGGGACATAATGAAGGTTTATAACTTTGCACTTTATCGTAGAATTCCTTAACAAGCCTTGAGAGATTATCAGTATTCAGTATAAACCCCTTACTGTGAGTGAGTCATAATTTAAAAATATTTGAGAAATTCAGGTTGGTAACCCTAATAACCTAGGGAACCACAGTACTAACTCGGGGATGAACGTTATCATTAAATAAATTATGATATACGCTATTATGAAGGGGATCAGCGCTTTAATAACGCTTTCCATTTTCTCCTTAAGTGACTGCAGAGCTATGAAGAGTACGGTACCTACGGGCGGTGTGACGTTACCGATCAAATTACCTGTTAAGAATAAAGCATTTATATGGTATATGTTTACGCCTAAAGGTACTAATGCGAGAACAGCGAAAGGCGCCATAGCAATACATAAGACTATGACATCTATGAAGCACCCTAAGGCTAAGAGTATACATGCCAGCACTAACAAAGCAACATACGGAGACATCGTAGATCCCACAAACCTTAACATATCTATGAAGGACTTATTTAAGCCAGTGAGGCTCATAGTATAGCTCATTAGATATGAAACACCTACTAACAACATGACCATTCCAGTACCTGCGGCAGATTCCAATAAAATCTCATACAATAATTTAATGTTTAACCTTCTATACGCAAGTGCAAGCAAGAAAGCTGCCAAACACCCAGCAGCACCGCCTTCAGTCACTGAGAAAACCCCGAAGTAAATACCACCTAATACCATCAATGGTACAGTAAAGAGTGGTGATGCCTTAACAACCCTCATTGCGATCTCCTTCCTTGAGTACCTGACTTCTAAACCACTACTGAAGGCGTTTCCCCTACCCCTATAAACAATCGCTAATATCATTAGTATTAGGGCCGTTATAACTAGAAATCCCACGGCGGCTCCAGCCATGAAGTTTGTTAGTACCGAGGTGTTCGTAGCGACTGATAACACTATACCGGTTATTGATGGCGGTATGAAGGAACCTAAAGGAGCTGACGCAGCAATTACGGAAACTACAAAAGGTTTCGGATATCCCCTCCTTATCATTTCAGGACCCATAAGTCTGGAAAAAGTTGCAGCAGTCGCATTAGCAGAACCCGTTAATGTACCGAAGAAGGCACTAGCTAAGACATTAACTATAGCTAACCCTCCCTTAACCCTACCGACGAGAGGTTCTAAAGCATCGATAAGTAATGATGCCAGCCCAGTCTTCTGGAAAACTATACCCATACACATGAATAGGTATATGGCTAACATCGTGAATGATGCATATGGCATGAACACCGCTTTAAACGCTAACGACAACTTCGCGCCGCCTAGCAAAAGGGTTATCAAGCCGCTTAAACCTAAGGAAAATGTTATTGGGACTCCTAAGAACACGAATATGAAGAACTGAACGAAGAACAAAGTAATGAGTGCTCCCGGATCTATGAACATACTAATCACCTCTAACGAACTGGGCGAGTTTCATGGAATACCGTATTATCATACATATGAAGGCTATAACAGCTGCGTAATAGTAATACACCATCGGTATCCTCAGGACTGTCGAGTAATAATTATAGTAAAGTGGAAGCGCATCAAGCGTAGCATAAAGAACGACACAGAGAAAAACTATTACTAGCAAATATATCGTTGTCATGTACACCTTACCTATAAACCTCTTCCTAACAATTCTGTCCTTAAGAAAGGACACATCCGGATGATCTCCGGACCTAAGTAAGTAACTCGCACCTAGGAGAGAGAGCCACGTAAAGAAAAGCCTGGAAAGCTCATCTTCGTAGGGCACACTTATGCCGAGTGAGCTGAGAAAGTATCTAACAATTGATGCATACAAAAGCACACCTATCAGTAAGACCCCACACGTTATTATGACTGGTGCCTCGATTATTAGCAGGAACCTATCCACTAGGGAGGAAAAAGAAAAAGTTTTTTCCTTACGCAAAACCACACACCTCCTTACTTAGAGGCCCTGTAAGAGCTTAACCACTGTAAGACGTCGACACCTATCTTATCTTTATTCGCTTCTATAAACTGAGCAAGTTTTTCAAACATTGAGGTTGGGTCAGGTTTCGTGATATTAGCACCCTTTTCCTTAAGAATTTCAATAGCTTTCTGCTCATAATTCATGACAAACTCTGTTTTAGCGTCCGTTGCCTTAGCGGCAGCCTCCATCACGATTTTCTGCACCTCAGCGGGTAGTTGTTCGTAGAGTTTTTTGCTTACTAAGGTAACGTGTTGTATTATAAACCATGGCAGTAAGGCATAATTCGGCGCAACCTCATAGAACCTCATAGCCAGATATGAGGGTGGCTCATTTTCTAAGCCGTCTATTGCACGAGTCTGCAGTGCGGTGTAAACCTCCGTGTACGGCATGGCTATTGGTGAAGCTCCTAAGTATTTCAGAGCTTCGACGTGGACGGGTGTTGGCATAACTCTAATCTTCATCCCCTTAAGGTCGTCTACGGAATTTATAGGCTTACCCGGTACCGTTATGAAGTACCTGGTACCCCCTACACTGAAGCCTACGCCTATGAATCCTAAGTCCTTAAGTTTCTCAAGCCTTGCCTTAGCAACGTCTGATTTTGAGAATGCCTTCACTTCCTCTAAACTCCTGAAAAGTCCAGGATAATCAGCAAATAATAACGCATCAGTATAACCTGATAACCTCGACGTAGCAAGTGTTGAAAGGAACAGATCACCTGCACGCATCATCTCAAGATAATCTAATTCATCACCTAACTCACCAGCTGTATGAATGACTACCTGAACAGCACCGCCAGTCCTTTTCTCGACCTCGTCCTTGAATACCTTCAAAAGTAGATTATGCGGATCACACTCACCATAAGGATTTAAATTGCACGGGTTTGGAGCAGTCACACAAGCTACATGTAAGGTGTATTTGTACGGCAATGGGGTAGTGGGGGTCGGTGTTGGGGTAGGTGTTACAGTAACTGTAACTCTCTCAGTTACAGTTACTGTTTGAGTTACTGACGCCGGCGTACCTACGGTTGAGGTTATCGTCACTGTCTTAGGAGGTGGTACTGCTGAAGAACCTGCGAAATAACCACCAACACCGGCAACAACAATCAGGAGAACTAACACACCAACCAAAGCATTTTGGGAAACCATAAGATGCACCGTACTACTATCAACTGATAAGGTATATAAACTTTGATTAAAGCCATTAACCCCAAATTTAGCTATTTATGCCGCCCTAAGACCGTTACGTAAGTAATGTAGTCCGCCTTAACTTTAACTACCTGGATTCACCTACTTGAAGACTGACTTTCAACTTATATAAAATCACCACTAGATTTACTACTCACGATATACTGCTAAGTCAACACACCTCACTAAGAGTTTTGGAAACATTGAAGCTGTAGACACGTTCAGAGATTTTAAGGAAGCGGTACTAAGGGAATGTAGTGAGTACTTAATCAAGTGCCCGGAACTAGTGATTTAACGGGACGGTTGGGAAGCGCGGTCAAACATCTCCAGCGTTTAGTATGAGATTTAGTAAGTTTATCTCAACTGATTTAAGCCCCTGCGGGTCCACTACTTTAACATGTCTATTGCTGTATCTTAGTTAGTGTAAGTCCCTTACCTGGAATTATTTCTACCTTATATGCACCTCTATAGTGATTAGTCATCCTCATCTTCTTTATTATTAAATACCTCTTTACCTCTTTTGTTGCTTCTACATCATCCATCCACAAGTGGAATATACCGTCTGCTATATGTTCTAGTCCAAATCCAAAAGTAGACCTGGTTGTCATTGCGTACTGACTTACTAGTAATGCTGTTACGTTCTCCCTATGAGTAGCTATCTTAAGTTGGTATGAATACTTCCTAGCCATCGCAGGCTTATCAGACCAAAAAGCTGAGACACTATCTATTACTAACCTAACATGTCTTAAAGGAGACCTATGCTTCTCATCAGTGATGCCTAATACTCTATAACCCTCGTTTATAGCTGCGATTAATGTCTCAATATCTAATGCTGCGTACCTCCTCTTCCTCTCTAATTCCTCAGTTTCAGCACTTAACTGCTTAGCTGTCTTGAGGAGGCTGAATATATCTATTACAACTAATTGAGGTGGTTTCTCAGGTTTCTCATCGCCTAAGTAGTAAGCGTTAAAATCTTCTAAATTCATGTTGAACTGCCTGGCCTGCCTAACAACATCCCTGAATTCAGCTTCAGTAGTGATGTACATTACCGGATCACCGATTACTAAGCCTGCATAAGCGTAGTGCATGCAAAGTACTGACTTACCAGTACCTGGTTCCCCAGTAATTACTACCCAAGTACCCTTAGGAATACCTCCATCTAAACCCTCATCCAGTAATTTAACACCCGTACTAACTCTGATGATATCCTTCAATACGAGCACTGTATAGTAATTTTAATCAAACCCTATAAAGATGTACCCAGATATTTTCAAGTCGATAACTATTGTGGAGTTTAGGATAGGTCCTTGGTCTCACATAATGATAAGAGAGTATGAGAAGTTATTCCAAGACTTCGGTATAAAACCGTTTAACAAGGTAATCGACTAACTTAAGAAGTAGAATCTCACAAATTGATGAGGAGAGGAGTTATATTCGGCCATATAGACTTCAACATAATCGTTGATATGTTAAAGGGGGGAAACCAACCATAGTAACTGGGCTAATGCCTAGCGGTAAGATGCATTTCGGTCATCAGATAATACATTACCAAGGCGATTTCTTCGCGATTCTCCCTTTGCTGAGCCAGTAATAGAGGGCCACAATTATTCAGCGGATTACTGTGCTGATGAGCTACACTACGGGTAGTAGTACATCGAGTTCGGGCTGCTGGCAAGAGCTGACGCAAGCGCTGAGATGTCAAAGATTATGAACGCAACTATGAGTAGTCACCAACACCGCCCGACTTCAGCCATGATGTCTGCACCACCATACCGCCTCATTTATGCCTACAGGTAGCGAGGTGCTCGGTAATTTAACCACTAAACCGAACTACCTTAGAAGGCTGCCAGTTATTGAGGTCAGTACCTTTAACTTACCTCTTAATTTGTAGATCTCGTAGGAGATGAGGGAAGCTATTAAGGCCTTCATGAAGTCCCAAACTATGAAAGGAACCACACCGTGGAGGAACGCCATATACATAGAGTTCAGCACATCTCCAAGTCCTGTCATGATGATGTAGAACGTAGATAGCCATAACCAACCAAAGAAGTACACAGTAGCTACTACTCCTAGAGACGTGAGTATGAATCTAAGAATGCCCCCACCACTACCTACTAAGTACCCTAACAAACTCCCCATCAGGAAACCTATCAGATATCCCGTAGTGGGGCTCACCACATATTGGAGTCCTCCACCGTAAGCGAAGACTGGAAGCCCGGCGAAGCCTAAAGTTAAGTAGGTTAGGATGGATTTCCACGCATCCTTCCTAAGGAGTAACACTATCATGGCCAGTGCAAGCGTTTGAAGCGTGAAAGGTATTTCGGTAAAGGGAACTACAAAAGATGTCCTGGCAGATACTGCCATGAGCATCACACAAGACAGCGCCGTAACGATTCTTGAGGTAAGTTTAACATTACCTCTTATATCACCGCTCGCAACTAACAACCACCTGCTGCCATTTTCTAAGTACATCAACTTATCCGACTTCATCACTGCTCTGATCAGGGTTACGAGCTTTGAAGACCTACCCTTCTTCCCTTCCCCCATCTTCAGCCCATTGAAGGAGTAGAATCTCTTGGACATATAAATCTTTTTCTTAAAGCTGTATTTGGTTGCAGATCGCCATGAAACCAGATAATTACCCCTTGAAAGGTATCATTGTTACGGACTTAACATCGGCAATGGCTGGCCCGTTCGCTACAATGATTTTAGCAGATCTGGGTGCGGAGGTGATTAAGGTCGAACCCCCGTCAGGAGACCACGCCAGGGATTGGGGACCTCCGTTCTATGCGGAAAAGTACAGCGCCTATTTCGCATCAGTTAATAGGGGGAAGAAGAGCATCGTTGTCGATCTTAGAAGTGATGAAGGGAAAGAAATAATCTACAAATTGGCCGGCAAATCACACATCTTCATGGAGTCTTTCAGGCCCGGAGTAACGGCTAGGCTTAAGATAGATTACGGTACGTTATCTAAAATCAACCCCAAAATCATATATTGCTCGATCTCCGGCTACGGCCAGTACGGCCCATACAGGGACCTACCCGGGTATGATTTAATTGCTTTAGCCATGAGTGGCTTAATGGATTTAACGGGCGAGCCGGATAGGCCCCCAGTTAAGTTCGCAGTACCTATAGCTGATATCATCACAGGCATGTACTCAGTAATAGCCATACTGTCAGCCCTATACCAGGGAGTAGGAACCCATATAGATCTATCATTGCTGGATAGTTCGATATCCCTACTGACGCACCAAGCCGGGTACTACTTCTCATTGGGTAAGGATCCGCAGCGTATGGGTAGTGCCCACCCGAATATAGCTCCATATCAGGCATTCAAGGCTAAGGACGGTTACTTCATAGTTGCTGTAGGAAATGATAGCCTCTGGAAAGACTTCTGCATATCTGTAGGTATGCCTGAACTAATAAATGACCCGAAGTTCTCAACAAACCATGAAAGAGTTAAGCATAGGGAAGAGCTCATCAAGATGCTTGAGGACGTATTTATCAAAGAAGACGTCAATTACTGGGTAGATAGACTAAGGAAGGCTGGAATACCGGTGGCCCCAGTAAATAGGGTTAGCCAGGCCTTAAACGACCCCCACGTCATATCCAGGGAAATGGTTAAAGACGTGCAACATAAAGTGTTGGGGTCTATAAAAATGATATCTTCTCCCATCAAGTTCTTAAGCGGTGATATCAGCGTCGGAAAATATGAGCCACCACCGCGGTTGGGAGAACATACTGTCGAAGTACTTAAGGGGTTAGGCTACGCGGACGAGGAAGTCAGGAAATTAATTCAAAAGGGGGTTGTCTCAGCCGTTCTCGAACCATCGTAACCAGGTCACTCACCAACACAGCCCTCAACGGGTTAGGGACACCCGCGGATACCCAGAAAGCGAGGGGATGCTTGCCGAAGAGCGGGTACCCTGAGCATACATTCAAAGTATTTAATATTTTGGGATTTTACTGATTAGTGGATGTGAACATGTCGGGGGTCAAGGTAATTGATGTCAGATATAGAGAACCCGGATGCACTAGCCACCCTGTGATCTTGTTAAATGATTTTATGAAAAACTTAAAGGAGCCCAAAGCTCTAATAAGATTTAACACCGAAGACATACCTATTAAGGCACTTGAACTTCTTATAGAGAGGTACGGATATAGGATTTCCGCAAAAAGAGAAGAACTAGGCTACACAGAGGTACTGATATCGAAGATGTAAGGATGATTAACTGCCCATTAGTTAGTCGTAAGTCTATGTAGTAGGTTTTAGGGGCCTTGAAATAAATTTAAATAAATTTGTTCCCGATGCCTACCCATAGTTTATTAATAGGATAGGTGTCAAATTGATTTGCTCTCCTCGACCATCGATTTTTGAGCTTCGGATTCCGATTTCTTGAGCTCCTCCTCTATTTCCTTCTCGATCTCTTCTATAGGTTTCGGCGGAGGAGTCGTAGCTAACGTATATCCGATCCACGCTAGTATACCGAATACCCCAGCCACAGCTACAAAGCCTGTTAACTTGAGGATGAGGATGGCTAAATCACTTAGGAATACCAACCAGGCATAAATGATGATGACCGCGATAGATACAGCCACCATTCCAACTCCAAGAACCTGATCTCTGCTCAACGACGTCCCCAAAACATTATACAGGCGCCAAATATTTAAGCTTAATTCATGTCTAGGTAACCGGGAAATGTATTACGTTGCTTTCGACGTAGACGGGGTCTTACTGGACGTAAGCGAAAGGCTTAGGGTAGCTGAGGAGCTATCCAAACACCGCGGTAACTTCTGGGACATCTTTTTTGATGAGGAATTGCTCCACTTAGATAAGCCCCGGGAGGCGGTGAGGGATTTAATCAGGTCTCGGGCAGCAAGGTACGGACTAATTGTAATAACCGGGAGGCCGAGAAGATTATACCATATTACGTTGAACCAGTTAATGACTTACTACGATGTCAGGCCCGTCAGGACTTACATGAGGGGAAATTTCAGCCGCAAACCTCCCAACATCCTCAAATTAGAGCTCATTGAAGAGGCGTTAAGTGATGGGTTCCAGATAGTTGAGTACCATGACGATGATGAGGAGGTATTAAGAAGTATTAAGAACGTATATCCGAATATACGCCTGTACCTCCATGAGGGGGACTCGTACAGGGTCTACTGGGAGGGAACGTCATCAGAGACCTAATTCTCCATGAATACACTTCAAGGCGTCCAATGATAGAGTGAGGAACTCCTCTAAACTTAGCCCTAATTTCTCACATAACAATATCCTATTCCTATCAACGCCCCTAGCGAAGTCTTTTTGTTTGAACTTCTTAAGCAACGACTCAACCCGCACTTCCTCCAACCTCTTATTCGGCATAACCAACGCGGTAGCGATTATTAATCCGGCTACCTGGTCAGCTGCTTTGAGGGCGTAGGATAGTGCTGACTCCGAGCTGAAGCCTGTAAGTTCGTTATGCGAGGCTATAGCCTCTAAAGCCTCCTTCGGAAGCACATCCTTCAATATTTCAATGCTGAGCAAACCATGCCTGTTTAAGTCCTTACCAACCAACTCGTAATCCACATCATGAAGTAAACCCACGGCACCCCATAAGTCCTCATTCTCACCCAACCTGCGAGCTAGGGACCTCATAACCGCCTCAACGGCTATGCAGTGCTTTAAATTTCTATCATTGAGGAGGTACTTACTCAACAGTTCGAGAGTCTCCTGCCTACTCATCATTTCGCAACCCCGTGAGTAGATGTGGAAGTAGGTTAAATTTTTGAGAGTGTAACGTGTCGATGTAGCTAACCGTACTTCCCGCAATTCCACGGAGCGCAGTATATCACTCAGGTTTTTAAGTTGTATAATGTGTGATGTTCTAGGTGGGCAGACTGCTCAAGATTAAGCGGGTAAGTTCGTTTGATGCTAGTGGGAAATCTCTAATCGTAGGCCTACCGGGCATGGGCGGTGTCGCATACACGGTAGCCAACCACATCATAGCATCCACTCCATCCAAGATAGTTGCTGAACTCTACACGTACAGCTACCCCCCACAGGTCAGCGTTAATAACGGGAAGACATCTTTGTTCAAGGCCTTCCTATACGATACCCCTTTAGGCCTGGTGATGACGGCTAATGCGCAACCAGCAACACCTGAGGCTCAGAACGAGTTCTGCGACCGCGTTCTAGAATTCCTCTACAGCAAAGGCTTGAGTAAGATAATAGCCACCGCAGCATACGTTGTGAGTTACGTAGATAGTAAAAGAAACGTATACGTGACTGGAAATGATGAAAGACTAATTAATGAGTTCATAAAGCTGGACGCACGACCCCTAAAGAGCGGTGTTGTTTCAGGGATCAACGGAGCTATAGCTGGTTGGGCATCCTACTACGACCTACCTGCGGTCGTGTTACTTTCTGAGACATGGGAACCTATAGTGCAGGTTGATGAATTTGACTACAGGGCAGCCAAGCACTTACTAATCATCATAGGCAGATATTTAAACCATGAAATTGATGTTAGGACATTTGACTCAATGGCGGATTATGTTGAGGGCAAAGTTATGGAGATGATCACGAGATCGTTAAAGCAGTTCGAAGATAAGAAGGTCACGAAAGACGTAATGTAGGGTTTTAGAATTGGTAATCAAAGCGGTCATATTCGACTTAGATGGCACCTTAATAGACAGTAATGAGGCCCACGCTATTGCATGGGTCGAAGCATATAGGTTAGCCGGTTATGGCGAGGTACCGGTGGAGGAAGTGCGTAAGAACATTGGCGCTAGGGGGGATTTAATAACTGAGAGGGTTCTTGGGAAAGAAGCGGTTAAGGATTACCGGAGGATAAGGTCGTTTAAGGATAGAGTCTTCCTAAAGATGCTGAGAGATGGTAGGATATCCATCTTCCCCGAGGTTTATGATTTGCTCCCGATCTTAAAGCAACGTGGGATTAAGCTGGCCGTCGCGACCTCAACCTCACTGCCCTTACTCATAATGATGCTGGAGTTCTTCAAAATAATTCATCACTTCGATGCTTTAGTCGCGGGTGAGGAAGTGCAGAGGAGTAAACCGGAACCAGACCTCTACCTAGAAGCAATGAAGCGTGTTGAGGTGACACCTAAGGAAACCTTAATCGTAGGTGATACCGAATTCGACATCATACCGGCTAAAACCTTAGGAGCGGTCTCGGTGTATGTCAGACGCCCTGGAAATACCGTGACACTTAGGGTTAGACCGGACTACGTGGTTGACGACCTGATGGAATTAACTAAAATAATTTTGTAAGGAATAGATAATCACTCGTATCTTAGTGCTTCAACAGGGTTAAGCCTAGCCGCCTTCCATGAGGGATATACCGAGGCAACCGCCGTTGTGGACAGCGAAAGCAGAAGTGCTATGAATGTGTAGTGGTGGCTGAGCACTGGTTCATAGCTTGCGAATACAGATGCGGAAGGATTACCAGGGCCTCCGACCCCCATGCTGACTGGGAACACGTAGGTTAGGGCATAAGATAACACCACACCTAATCCAAGCCCTAACAACCCACCTACTACCCCAACCAGCATTCCTTGAGTCAAATAAAGGGATAGGACCTCCGAATCCTTCATACCCAAAGCCTTTACCAACCCGATCTCCCTAATCCTCTCAAGAACTGAGATCATCATGATGTTGAATGTTCCTAAACCGGCCGCTATGAAAGAAGTGCTAGCGATGCTGACTAGCAGTAAGTTTATCTGATTTAAAATTGTTGTAAATGTGTTTATGACTGACTGAACCGTCATCACCCTAGCACGTGTACCTAACAATATCCTGATGTTATCCGCCACCTCACTAACTGCGCCGACCTCCGATGCCTTAACCATAACAGCCGTATACCCTTGACTCCCAGTGAACCTCGTGAAGAAGTCTAGGGGGACGTAAACGGTGTCATCCGGCGATGTTGTAACCAAGGAGGTACCGTAGTAATTGAGTACTCCTAAGACGTTTAGAACTATTGTCCTCGTCCCCACCCTCACAACTATGGCTTGACCCGCATCCACTAACTTCCTATTAGTTGTCCGGTCGTAAGCTACGTTATAACCGACGACTGCTACAGGGACTGGTGCGTCTGGAAATAAAGTGCCTTCAATTAAGTCAACGCCCCCTCCCAACAGTTCTTTTAGCTCGTATGACTTGACACCGACAACTGAGACCCTACTGTTCAGACCTTCTACATTACCGCTCAAACTCCTCATAGGTATGACAGCTGCGACGTTGGGTATTTCAGCGATCCTGTATACATCGACGTCGCTTAGGAGTCTCGCCCCGGCCGAAGTAACGATAATCGTGGAAGGCCCAAGCCTTTCAAAATTAGCTATAAAGCTAACGTACAGCCCTTGAGTGTGGGAGGATAGCGCTACTATGACCATGACGCCCACAGCTACGGCTAGCACTGTGAGTACTGTCCTCAATCTTCTCTGAACCAACTGCTTCCAAGCAAGCCTAACCACGTCGTACGGTCTCATTACCTACCTCTCCTCATGAACTTCCATGCAACTACCCCTACAACAATAACGGCAACCGCAGCTACTAATACCGTAGTGAACGGTATTCCACCACCTCTGCCTGTGCTTACAGGTGATGTGTTTTGGGTCGCATTCGTAAGTACCCCAACCCTTATAACTAGCTCGAAAGTAACGTTCTGCGGGGTCCTCAAATTATCTAGGTATGAGATAACCACCGGCAACCTGATCATACGTTCAGACGTATTCATTAACTGCAGGGTTATTGTGGCAGCCGTAGTCGAACCCACATCTATGTTGCCTAAATATATCGTTCTCTCCTCAGTAACGCTCCTGATAGGTAGTCCTGACAGCATTGGAGTGACGAAGGTTGAGTATGCAGGAGTGACCCCCACATTAATTAATGTTAACGACACCGAGAGCGTCTGACCAACGCTAACTGTTGTAGGCATGACCACGTAATCGATCACCCTTAAGTCAGCCCTGCCCCTCAGCAGTAGCGTGAAGATCTTATCCTCACTTCTCAAAGTCCCTGAGCCCCTGTCCACATAAGTAAAACTCACTACCAGGTTCGAAGTATAAACATTCGTTAGCGGCACGTAGATGGGTATGCGTAACGTAACTGAGTCACCAGGCCTCAGCTCAGCGATATAGCCGTCGTTAGCCCCAATGATGTTCAGGCCGGAACCCGTCGTTATCCTATAGGTTATACCATCTATGACTTCATTACCTACGTTTCTTAAACTCATCGTAACGTTATTAATCGTGGCTATAAGTAATTCATTTGTATTTAGAGCAGCCTCCAACACACTTACCTGGGTTCTAGGCTCAACAGACACTGCCGTGGTGTAGGATTCGCTATAGAGCTGGTTAAGCACGTCGTAATACGTCATGGTGAAGGAAAGTATTGCCCCAGTGTACGATGAGATGTAACCAACCCTAAGACTGATGTTCAAGTTTTTGACCTCCCCCGGACCTATATCTCCTACAAAGTACTTGGACGCGTTCAATAACGTAAGCACCGTTCCTTGAGGGTTTACAGTCAGTGTTAAGTCCTTGACCAAGTTATGCCCGGAGTTCTTAATTCTTACAAGCAGGGTAGCGGTACTGCTTGATTGAACTGTTGTTGGTGTTACGCTGACTTCTAACGCTGTCTTTACTGGGGCAACTTCGATGGCGTACACGTAGGTCGCAGTCCTTAAGACGCTTACTGAATCTAAGTACTTAACGTTAAGAACTAACATGTAAGTCCCTGGTTTATTAGCTACTGTGTAGGGAACCTCAACAACCTGTTTTTCACCGGCCCTCAACTTACCCACTATGATGTCCTTACTACCGCTTAACATTAACGGTGTCCCCTCCCATGATATCGAGACCGCGACGTTGCTCACATCCTCCATGCTTAACAGTGTAAGCATTAGCGAACCTGTTGACAAAGCCTCAAATCTTCTAGGCTCCATTTCTATTACTAATGCCCTATACGACTCCTGCGGCTTGATGGCCACGGCGTAATCTAATGTGTTACTGAAATAGTTGCCTGATGCATCGTTGTAGCTTAGTTGAAAACTTACTTTCACGTATGTCAACGACTCCACTGAGGGGGTCTTTATTAAGAACTTAACTGGTAGCGAGCTCCCTGGGCTGATTGACTCTATCCTTGCCTGCAGTGGTGTGAGTAATATGATGCTTTGAGGGAGTATCGGCCGAACAATCACGTTCTTCACCTGCACGTCACCAGCGTTACTTATGCTTAGCATTAACTCGGTCTCAACCCCGCCGGGTAATTCGTTATTGATCAGCTCAGCGCTGATCGGTGAGTCACGTAACGCCCTCATAATTATCGGTAAATTGAATGACTTAGAGCCACTCATGCCGTACTCGTCGCCGTAGTCCACCTGCACAGTCAACGCGGAAATGGAATCTACGGAAGTTTGAATTGAACATAACTCCACCGGGATCGATATGCTTGCCCCGGGTTCTATGGAGTTAAACGTGTATAACGATACACCACATAGCTGGAGAGGTTGCTGTGCAGCTAGCCTGACTATTAAATCCTTAGCTACCCCACCGTAGTTGGTCAGCGTCAGGTTAGTTATTAGTGATGAGCCGCTCTGAACCTCGTTTAAACCTATGAACGCGTTTAACACCGGCCTCTCATACTGATTTACGTAAACCATGTTCCTGAACGTTGACGTGTAGGACACGCCGAAAGGACCGTAGTATACTACGGAAGAGGTGATCGTTATGGTGGAGTTCGCCAGTGATGGGGGTATGAAGACCTCCACCGGTATATTTAACTCCGTTCCCGGAGGTAGTTTCCCCACCTCAATCTTGGAGGTATTTAAATATATTGAGGGTTGAGCAGATACTTCTAAACTTACATTGTTAGCTGTGGCTGTACCGTTATTGACTAAGGAGAGCACTTGTACTCGCTGACCGGGAAATACTGACGTGTTATAGTTACGTAAACTTAGGTTAGGCCTACCTGCAACAGGTATCGTTATATGTAACTCTTCGCTGTAAGTCCTGCTGTAGTAGAGGACCTCAACCACGTATTCTAAAACCAACTTAGCTGTGTAATGACCTAAGGCGGCGTCATCCCTAACCCTAACCTTAAACTGGAGCTCTAAGATGTTGCCTGCGGGTATTGAAGTTCCTCCGTATTTGATGTAGGTCATAACCCTTGATTCACCGTTAACAGATGTCAACCCTTTAGTAAGTTCTAAGTGAGCTGTTAGCGATGATGACTGAATAGTGTTCTTAGTTCTTAAAACTACCGTGAGGGTGCCGATATCACCGGGACCCACCTCAGTTGGGGCTGCATATGTACCCCACATGACCGAAAGTACTTCGAACTTCTCGGTTTGAGCGCTTAAGTCCGTCGACTGAATCGCTTGCACAGCAAGTAGGGCGATTAAGGCGATCGTGGCCAGCTCATACCTCCTCATCTGCTACTCACCTCTACCACGTTCCCATCCCTCATTTTAACGACTGTATCTGCGTAGTTAGTTAATTCTATGTTGTGGGTGACCATGAGGACTGTCTTACCGTGCTCGCAAACCAATTTTTTAAATGCTTCAACAACTGTTTGGGCGTTTTTAGAGTCTAAATTACCTGTGGGTTCGTCAGCCAATATCAGTTCCGGGGAATTAACCAATGCCCTTGCAATCGCTACCCTTTGCTGTTCACCGCCGCTAAGCTCCGTAGGCCTCTTGAACTCCATGCCTCTGAGCCCTAACATATCTAGCATCTTGAATACCGAATCCTTCCTCACCTTAGGAGGTACACCCTTAATAACTAAAGGCAACTCCACGTTCTCAAACACTGTTAGGTAGTTAAGCAGGTTGTAGCTCTGAAACACAAAACCCACCTGGTTGTTCCTATAGTCAGCGAGTTTCTTACCATTGAGCTTGCTTATGTCCACCTTACCTACGATTACTGACCCACTAGTAGGTTTATCGAGACCTCCAATGATGTTGAGGAGGGTTGACTTCCCACTACCTGAAGGACCAATAACTGCTGTGAAGACCCCACGCTTAACGCTTAAGTTAACCCCTCTTAAAGCAGGCCACTCAACCTTACCAGCCCTATACACCTTCCACACATCCTTTAGCACCACATAATCCTCATTCACCTTAACACCTCTGAATTCGTTATACTTTCTTATTATTAAAGATATCTTAAGGAACCAGGCGAAGGAACAGCTCCTTACCGGTTCCCCGTCCCGTCATTTGAAATATGGTTAAAAAAAGTAGTAGATTTAAACTACCACCGAGTTACCCACTCAACGGCCGTACCCTGTCATGCACTCACACGTTTTCCAACTCCATATCTTCACTACTTCACCTTTCTCATAATCTAGAAGTACGTGTACTACACCCTCACCTTCCTTGTGAAGGTTTACCCAAACCTTAACCACTTCCAATGCTATACTACCGTCCCCCTGAACCACTAATTTAATCAGCGGAATAATTGCTGTAACGTTATACCCCTCGTTCAATAACTCGCTGACGTTGCTGTCCTCCTTCAATATAGCTAAAACCCCTTCCTTAAGCTCGTCACTGAGCTCTAAAGCTGCCCCAACACCTAGCCCTAAACCCTTACCAGGTGGGAACATGTGTAGGTGTCTAAGCATCCTCTGAAACCCTACACCAGTAGCTGCACCGTTGCCGCCAGCCACGGTCTTAGTGTTTAATCTGTCATTATCGGGCTTCGCGTTAACTACAACAGTGGCCATACCCAGCACTATGATGGCCAATGAAATTGCCGCAACTACGAGTGCTTTGGACCTGACCATATTCGCTTTCACACCCTCAACATATCATTCGGAGGAGTTCTATAAGAGGTACTAAGTGGAACCCGCTAAGGAACACACCCCTCAATTAAAGGAACCACTTATAAAACTACGGAGGACCATAATGTTCATGGTGATGTGTCTGATAATTCCGCCCCAGCACCTGGTGGCTCTTGGGTATCCGGCCGAGTCGTTGGATTGCAGCGGCATTAAACTCACTTTAGGCGAAGTCTTTATAATGACGACGGCGGGTTTAATAGACATTAACGATAAATCCATACCCAACTACCATAGGTTGGAGTGCGATAAGGATAACCTCTACAAGTTGACGAAGGGTTGTTACGTTGTCCGTTACAACGAGTACGTTAGGGTGCCTGAGGATGCTTTAGCACTAGCCATACCTAGGTCGTCAATAATTAGGTCCGGCGCCTCATTATTTACAGCTGTCTGGGATCCCGGATATGAGGGCAGGGGGTACGGATTGTTAGTTGTGTATAACGATTTCGGAATTAGTTTGAGGAAGAACGCCCAAATAGCTCAACTAGTGTACATTAAAATGTCCGAGAAAAGCGCTAAGCCGTATAGGGGCTCATACCTCGGTGAGAGGTGAATCACCTAGTTTTCTCTGACTTATTAGCTTCTTCCAAGGCTTCGATCAACTTCTTCACTAGTTCAAAAACGTCTACCTCCTCCCCGGTTTTAGGTAACACTACCTCCTCCCCCTTCATAAACCGCTCGACCCTAACGCTGAATTCCCCAACTACTTTGGCTAGTTCAGCCGGTTTCAACCCACCTTCATACTTTTCCTTATATATTACCTTACCGTCCCTCCAGTACATTAAGTAAGTAGTGGGGGACGCGTGCACGTCATATTCCTTGAACGACTTGCTGGCAGCCTCCGAGGAGCACTTCCTTGAGAACCATTCGCAGAGCACTATCAGGAAGTAGTGTCTGTCCAACTTCTTGGCGTTGTCGCGTACGTAGGGAAACCAACTATCATCAAACGACCTACAGGCATGGCATCTAGAGTTATCAAAATAAATGATGTAATACCCGTCCACGACCGGTTTGAAGGCCTCACCATCTGTCAGGGTAAGCACCCACTCGTCCCGGTTTCTGTCATATATGTAGACGCCGTGCGGGGATTCGCTCTTAACTTCTTTAAACCTGCTTAACTTACTTGTATCTACTTCGTGCCCTAGCACTGCCTTGATCATAAGTTCGTCGTCCATCACCGAACCCTGAAACTTCTCCAGAACTCAACCTAAATAGCTTACTAGGCAATCATTCATTACATAAGGTTTTCAGATACCTGTGTTTCGCGGTCTCTAATGAGTTGGGTGTTACCTCATCAACCACGAGCCCGGTAATCGAATTAAATTCTTTAATTATGTAATCTGAGTCAAAAAATTTGAAACCGCACCCGTGCTTCTTATATAGCAAGGTGAATATTACTTCATGGAGAGTCCAAGGGTAAATGATCCACGACCACTCATCCAGTCTGCTCGCGTAGTAATCGGGGATATGTTTAGAGGAGGGTTTTACGTGAAGTACTGCGGTTCTAACGTCCTCAGGTTCTAATCCCTTAACGAAGTCTAAGACTCTATTCAGTGTTGAGCCGCTATCAACTACGTCATCCACCAACAACACCCTTTTACCCCTAACAGGTAATTTGACGTCGTAGAGCATTACCTCCTCAGATATTTTGCCCCCGACTCCCCACAAGCTTGCCTTAACGCTGTGAACTTCATCAACGTTTATGACGTCGCTCACTATCCGGGCTGGGATTAAACCGCCTCTAGATACGGCCACGATTGCATCGGGTACGTAGTTACTCCCCACAACATTTTCCGCAAGTCTGAACGATAGGTTTACAACTTCAGCCCAGGGAATGTAGGTGTATTTAATGCTAAACCACCTTACTATAAAAACCTCATTCAGCTAGGATTAAAATAATTATGAAGTCCACCACGGAAGGTGCGTGGTCTTCGGACAACGTGTAAGTTAGTAGCAAATACTAAACGAACTTCACAACCTCGTCAACGGCTCTCCTAGGCCTGGTCTTAGGGCGTTCTGAAGGGATGCCTAAGGCAATGATTGCTTGAAGTTCGCAGCCCTCCGGAGGGCTGAGGATTCTGTCGAATGCTTCCCGCATGAGGAGGGGGACCCCCAACCACACGGCCCCCATCCCTAAAGCATGTGCTGCGAGGAGTATGTTCTCGATAGCTGCTGCCACACTCTGCGTTATAAAGGTTTTCTCTATGTCAGTCCATCCTTCATTATGAGTCATACGTCTGAGGTCTGCATAGGCGGCTATGTAAATTGGTGCGTAATACATCCCTTCACTTATCTTCTCCATCCACCTATCGACCTTGTCTTTGGGCATGGGCTTCTTAAGCGCTGACGTAGCATATATTCTGTGCGCCTCAAGCAGCAGTCTATGTATCTGCGCCCTTGTTTCCGGGCTTTTAACTACTATGAAGAACCATGGTTCGGAGCCTCCGGCGTTCGGTGCCCTCAGACCGCATTCCAAAACTTTACCCACAACTTCATCGGATATCTCTTCAGTCTTAAACCACCTCACACTACTCCTGCTTAATATTACCTCAAGGAAGTTGTTAGGTTCCATACTGCAACCGCAAATGACTTAACCACAAAGCTTTATAATTTAATGGTCTGCAGAGCTCACATCCCAACTGCGCACTTGAGTAGATTGGTAAACACATCTATTTAAACCCGGCGTTGGTAATAAGTTAGGTGTGACTGGTTGCTAGCCCCAACTCTAAGCACTAAAGGAATATTGAATGACTTGGGGGGTGAAGCAGCTTTTGCGTACTTGGCAAGGGCTAAGGAAATAGCAAGCAGGGGCGTAAAGATTTACAACTTCGGAATAGGCCAGCCAGACATCCCCACCTTCGACCATATAATCAATGCTGCTAAGGAGTCCCTAGATTCCAAATTCACGGGGTACACAGAAACTGCGGGCATTTACGATTTAAGGGAGGCGATAAGCACCCATCTAAATAGCAGGTATGGATGTGATGTAGAGCCTTCCGAAGTCATAGTAACTCCAGGAGCTAAATGCGCTTTATTCCTATCAATAGCCGCATATTTAGGAGAAGGTGATGAGATAATAGTCTTCGAACCATCATTTCCTGCGTACCCGGAGATAGCCAAGTTTTTAGGCGCTAAGCCGGTCTACGTGCCTCTTAAGTGGTTGGGGAAGGAACACGGATTTGAATTGGACCTAGAAGCTGTAGAGGAATCCATAACACCTAAAACGAAGATGATCGTAGTTAACAACCCGCATAACCCCACTGGAGCCCTGTTCAGCGCCAGTGAGGTGGAGGGGTTGATGGAGATAGCTAGGAAGAGGAAGATCATAATACTCTCTGATGAGATATACGACCACTTCATATATGATAATGCTGAGTTTAAGTCGTTCCTCTCATTCCCGGATTGGCGTGACTACGTGATCTACGTAAATGGCTTCTCGAAGACTTACTCGATGACCGGTTGGAGGTTGGGCTACGTCGTTGCTAGGAGGGAGGTAATGCCTAGGCTAAGCGTCTTAGCCGTTAACGTCTACAGCTGTGCCACAAGCTTCGTACAGAAAGCTGCTATCGCCGCACTTCAGAGGTCTGAAGCAGACATTAAGAGAATGATTCATATCTTTAAGGAGAGAAGGGACTTGATGTACAGCAAGTTAAGTAGCATTGAAGGTTTAGAGGTGTGGAGGAGTAAGGGGGCCTTCTACATGTTCCCTAACGTGGGTAAAATACTTAATGAGTGCGGGATAACCGTTGAAAAATTTGTAAACCACCTACTGACGAAGTACGGAGTGGTTGTGCTCCCGGGCACTGCGTTCCCAGATAAATTCGGCAAAGACTTCATAAGGCTGAGTTTCGCGGTTGATTTAGCAACCATCGATGAAGGTATTGAAAGGATGCGTGAGTGTATAAACAACTTAATAACTGGAAAAGACATAGTAGGTTAGCTGGGGGACATACCACAGATGAGGAAATCTACCGCTAACGATTGATGAGTTCAGAATCCCCAACTGACTTAAAACCCCCACCAAAAATTGATGAGTTTAAACCAACCCGACCTCGCACCCGTTCACCTAAGCGCAAATCTCTTGATCCTAACCGCTTTGCCGCTGCCCTCGTAAGAGCTTATTAAATAACTTATGGCCAATCTAATGACCTCCGACCTACTCATCCGATGTTCCAAAGCAAATCTGTCTATGGCTTCAACAACCTCATCCGACAACTTAAATGTAATAACCCTCATCAACGACACCACTACCATCTAATTTGGGGTTTATATATGGGATTAAGTAATGGGAGTATTCACGGAGTTCAGCGAAAGTAATATTAAGTCTTAATAGTTAGCAGATCAAGAACGTCAATATGGAGTTTAGAATTGAGGTCTTAGAGGGAGGGGAATTGAAGGTAAGTCTAACGTTACTGTATTTGCTTCTCAGGAGAGGGGGACTCTTAAGAGGTCCATACCTGCATGTGAAGACTGAGTCGGCCAGCATCGAAGAACTTATCAACGACGTACTTACACATAAAGACGTTGATGTACCGTCGGTTAACTTCTGCCCCTCTGACGAACCTGTAAGGCTCTACGGCATCGATGATGTGTTAGGGGAACTTTGTTCGGAGGTTTACACCTATTTCAACGATAGATGTGCTGCTTGCGTGATTAAGGTCTTTTCAGTACTTTCTGAAAGTTGGTTGGTGAGCGAAGAGTTCCTGGTAAAGCTATTTCAACACGCAATTAAACACGGTCTGCCAGCAGAATTCTTCAATGGTAACATAATACTCACCACCTGCCCCGCTAACTATGAAGATGCCTCTAAGTTACCCCCTGGCTCTTACTTGAATGGTATTAACGTACTTAAACGCTTCGCAGTCGACTTCCTGAGCCCTCCCACTGGTTGAAGATCAAAACTTCTAGGTCTAATCCCTCAGCAATTGCAACCACGAGGTATTCATCAACTACGTGGTTTGGTGGGGCCGCGGGGATTTGAACCCCGGACCACAGGGGCCCAAGCCCTGCATTCTACCAAGCTAAACTACGGCCCCAATAAGCTTCTAATTATTAATGGGTTTTTAATCTTAATTACCTAGATTTTTAAGGTCCGCAGTACCAGAATAACTGGAGTTAAGAGGTTTAAAGTAATGAGTGAGCCGATTGAGCGGCTAAGGACGTTCTTGGAGGTGCTTAAAGCCCCTTTCGTAGGTCGTGATGAAGAGGCTAAAGTGGTGGTTTTAACGCTCCTGGCTAGGGAGCACTGCGTCTTTATAGGTGAACCTGGGTGCGTCCTAGGTAACACGGTCGTAAGTGATGCGGAAGGCAGGCTGTATCACATAGATGATATCGCTATGGAACTTCCTGCTGGTGTTTACCCGACCAACCTCCCCGTGTTCCCTCCAGCGAACGCTACGCAACTCCATATATATGAGGTGGGGAACGTTGTAAGGGTCTCCACCCGCCTGGGCTTTTCTTTAAACGTGACCCCTAACCATCCCATAATGACTGATAGGGGTTGGGTGAGGGCTGAGGATCTAATGCCCGGTGACAGGGCCTTAATATACCTTAAGCTGCCTTCCCCCAGCGTAGTAGTGATGATCCCGGTTAAGGAGATTGTGAGGGATGATGAGTCGTTAAGCGACCTACGCGACCTCGAATCCGTACCCTTGGATGAGAGCCTTAGCGAACTGCTAGGGATTCTGTTCACCAAAGGCCGTTGCGGAAACGGTTACGTGGAATTGGAGGTTGGAAGAGGTGATGACTACCTAATCAGCCACGTCAAAGACTTAATTAGGAAAACGCTCGGCAGGGAAGCCTTAAGTCCATCAAGTGAGGTAGCTTACGAATGTCAGGGAGGTGTTAAGGAGTTCATAAGACTAGGCAATAAGTCACTATACAATCTGTTTAAGCTACTTGTTCATGAGGACAGGCTAAGGAATAGGGTGCCTAAGCCCATATTGAAGTCACCTAAAGACATTTCGGCAGCGTTCCTGAGGGGTTTATTTGAGACTTGCGGGGAATTACGTAAAATGGAATGGGGTGCGGGTGACGCATACGTCGTTCTTAGAGGTTTTAACGCTGATTTATTGAGGGAAGTTCAGGTATTACTACTACGGCATGGAGTAGTGTCTAGGGTTAGAGAAACCTCCAATAACTTGGACGGCGGGTTAGGTAGCGAAGGTGTTCTGGAAATACATGGCCTGGATAACGTTGTGAGCTTCCACAATGAGGTGGGCTTCATATCGGAGGTTAAGAACGAAGCTGTTAAATCCCTGATTAAGTTGCTGTACGATGGAGCTTCAAATAGGGAAAGGATTGTGGGTGAAAATAACTTCATGTTCGACCCAATCGATGGTGTGGAAGTTGTCCACGGAGCGTTCAGAGTTTACGATTTCCACGTACCGACAACTCATGCCTTCTTCACCAACGGCCTGCTCTCCCATAACACCGCTAAATCAGCTCTGGTACGTAGGGCTGCAGAACTCCTTGATGCCAAGTTCTTCAAGTATTTGCTGACCCGCTTCACAGAACCCGCAGAGATTTTCGGACCTTTAGATATAAGGGCGCTTAACGAGGGCAAATACGTTAGGATAACCCACGGCAAGTTACCCGAGGCTGATATAGCGTTCTTAGATGAAATCTTTAAGGCTAATTCAGCCATTCTCAACTCACTTAACACACTACTTCAGGAAAGGGTCTTATACGACGGCTACAACGAGATCAAAGTGCCTCTGTGGAGCTTATTCGGGGCGAGTAATGAGGTGCCTGAGGAACCTGAAACCGAGGCATTCTACGATAGATTCACCCTAAGGCATTTCGTGAAGCCCGTTAGTGAGGACATGTGGTACGACCTCCTAGACAAGTCATGGGACTTAGAGGTTAAGTCGAGCTTCATGAACAATTCAGGGAGTGAATATAAGGTCATGTCAATAAATCACTTGCGGGACCTCCATCAAACCGTTTTAAACGTGGATATAGGCAGTGTGAAGAGTAAGTTCGTTAAACTTCTTGCAGTTCTGGAGGGGAGAGGTATACATGTGACGGATAGAAGGAAGGGGAAGGCTTTGAAGATCATAGCATCGCATGCGATGTTGAATGGTAGAGCTACCGCCACAGAGGATGACTTAATCGTCATAAAGTACGTGGTGCCGAGAGACCTGGAAGAACTTGATAAGGTTAACACCGTACTTTCCGAAGAGCTTAAAACACCCTATAAGTACTTGAGGGAGCTTAACGAGGTTAAGGTAAACGTTAAGGAGATACTTAACTACGTGACTTCATTACGTAACGTTGAGTCTAGGTTTGTTGAAATGAGGTTTAGGGAAATATACAGGGATTTGGAGATAACTAAGGAGAGAGTCATTAGCCTAATGATCGAAAGCGGTAATAAGGAGGTTGAGAAAGCGGCTAATGAAGTGGTTGGGTTGATAGAAGCCGCGATGGAAGTGATTAGAGGTAGGATTTCCTAATGCCAGGGGTTCTGAGAGGTATTAAATACGAGGACCCGCTAGTGGTTTACCGCGGTGAGAAGGTTCAGAGCATTGTCTGGGGGTTAAGTAAGGGACGGATCAAAACAGACATTGATTTAGCGGTCGACACGTACTACGTCATGTACCTCCCCTTCCCTTCACTACTACCTCAGACGAGCATCCCCTACGGCAAGGAGAAGAACTATAGAATCATAAAAGAGTTGGTTTCGAGTGAGACACTGAAGGAGATTAAAAACTTCACCATCATCAACTCTTTGATGAGCGTCCTACTTTCAGCTAGTTTCCTGCATCACCTAAGCGAGGAGCTCACCCTTGGAAGGGGAGGGAGTGAGGAGGTAATTGAAGACATCAGAGACGTGGATAGCACCACTCTAAGAAGGGCTGTAGGTAATGCGTTAAGATACGTTAAGGAGGAAGGAGATGTGATGAAAAACATGGAGAAGTTATTAAGCGAGGGCAGGGAAGCAGGTACCGGCACCACTTTAGACTTAGAAGAAAGCGCTGAGGACGTACTCAGGCTCGCTAGATCAACCGATGTGAGAAAATTATTGGAGGTTGTGTCATGGATCCCTAAAATCTCCCATAAAGTTAAGAGGAGGGCCACCAAATCATCTAAAGGCGAATTGCATGGGTATGAATTAGGTTCAGATGTTGAGAGGCTAGTACCGACGGAGCTTGTTTACCCCAGACTCTACTTCAACATGAAGATATCAGAAGGGAAATTGCTGTTGTACGATAAAGCGCTACCCGAATGTAAGGGGCCCCTCTACGTCTTACTCGATAAATCGGGCAGCATGGAAGGCGATAAGATCAAGTGGGCTAAAGCCACTGCAATAGCTCTGTTTATGAAATCAAGGAGGGAATGTAGGGAATACTTCATACGACCCTTTGACGGCTCACCGCACCAGCTAGTGAAAATATCTAGAAGGCTGAAAAGTAACGAAGTACTTTCGTTCGTAGATTATTTGGCCAGGATTAGAAGTGGGGGCGGCACCGACATCACTAAGGCATTAACCGTGGCATGTGACGATATACGACATGGAAACAGTAAAGGTGTCTCGGATATAATCCTCATAACAGACGGCGAAGACAGAATATCTGAACACCTAATTAGGAAGAAGTTAAAAGCACTTGGAATCAAACTGATTACTGTCATGATTATGGGGGAGAACAGAGACTTAAGGAACGTAAGCAGCAAATACTTAAGGGCGACCAAGTTATCCCAGAAGGAAATAGTACAGGTTGTTGAGGCCTAACCCTAAGAGGCCCCGTCCTCATTATGTTGCTCTGTAATTGCCTGTGTTGGGTTTTATCTCTTCGATGAGGGTTGTATGAGGGCATCATGTGCTGGTTGGGATGGTGGACTCCCCACCATGACCCGTTCGGAGACCCAGGGGTTGGACCTATGCGTCGCCCACACCATTAGCTGAGCGTAACGTTAAGCACCCCAACGAAAATAGGCATCAAGAACTGCAGTGAGTTCACGTCCTTCACGGGTTCCTCAAACGTTTGAGACTAGGGGATCCGACCTCCATGATTGTTTCTTACGATGTTACTTCAACTCATATTTAGGTTTGCGAATATCTTCAAGTAGGGTGCGGTGAAAATGTTCGCAGACGCTCACCTTCACTCCAACCCGTTACGGGGATTAGGAATCAGGACAATTTCCAAGAAATTTAAGAGTATGGGTGGGTGGTTCTTGGCGTTGGTATCTCTACCACCGACTCACTATGGGTTGAATTCGGATTTCGAAGGCTATGTGAGGAGCGTGGATATACTCATCAGGGAATGCAAGGCCGCTAAGGAAGAGGGAGTCAGTGTCAAGTGTTTGGCCGGCGTGCATCCTGCCGATTTAGAGAAGTTAATCACTACACAGAACTTAAAGTATGACGAAGTACTTAACCTGGCGTTTAAAGTACTCGACCACGTAGGCAATTTAATTAAGAATGGGGTCCTAGACGGTATAGGGGAAGTGGGAAGACCTCACTATAAGACATCACCTGAGGGCTTCTTGATCAATGAGATCGTGCTCAGACATAGCTTAAGGCTTGCAAGAGATTTAGGTACTTTCGTCCACCTCCACACAGAACAAGGGGGTTTACTCACTGTTAGGGATTTAAATGAGGTCGTGAATTACGTCCAAATAGCGAAAAATTCAGTGCTTTTACATCATATGGACTTGAAGACTGGCTTGGAAGCAAATCGTTCGGGATTTAACTTCACCATCTGTGGAAAGCTGCAGCTGATTAAGGAAGCGGCTAAGAAATTAACCCCTACGTATATGGTGGAGAGCGACTTTATTGATGACCCTAAACGCCCTGGTGTAGCGTCGTGGCCTTGGGAAATTATTGAGAACCAAGTAACAATTCTTAAGGAGGGTATTCTAGATGAAGAATATATATTCAAGCTTAACGTAGATAATGTTGTCAAATTCTATGGGGTGAACCCACCTTAGGTGCTTAACTGTATATTTAGGAGTTCGCTTGGTGCGAAATAATACGATATTTTCCCGTCAAAGTAATCTCTTATTATAGCTTTAGCCGCTTCATGCAGTAACGGTTCTCTATCACTCCTTGAGATCCAACCCCTCTTAATGGCTAAAGCCTCCAAGATCTTGTAAGGGTCTGTTTCCTCAATATTGTAGGCGTCCACAAACGCGGTTTTGTTAAACCTCAACACCTTCTTAATAAGCTCAACCGCAACGGAGGTTACGTTACTGATCTTATCAATACTCTGGGACCTTATCAACGATTCGACATCACCCGTGGAAGGGGGGATTAAACCGGGGGTGTCAATCAAGTAAACGTCCTTCCCGATTCTGTATAGTTGCGATTTAACGGTGTAACCTGGACTGCCAGGAAGGGGTGAGGTACTTGCGGAATGCCTCCCCTTAAGCGTATTTATCAAAGTTGATTTACCTACCTTAGGTAACCCAACAACAGCGATCACTAGGGGCTTTTTAGCAATTCTACTAATCTCCTTACGTAAAATCCTGGTGCCCAACCTATCCCTTGCAGAAATGTAAACGCATCTAAGCCTTAGCGATTCGAAGTACTTCTTCCACTCCTCCGCAACTTCTCTGGGCACCAAATCAGATTTGTTAAGAACAACTACCAAGAATTTACCTGAATTCGAAACCAATGACTCAACCTTAGGACTTCTCGTGTTTATGGGGTCTCTAATATCGACTACCTCTAAAACAACATCGGACAAAGATATCAACTCATTGATTAAACTCCAGCTCGCTAGCCTCACCTTACCTCCAAATTATTTCATGTAACCCCAATATTAAAACTATGACTCGCTCCTGCCCTGAAGGGAATCTTTCAATCATAGGTGACTCAGACCTCCATCATAAGCCTTTGATGATTTCATAGCGAAGCGTTTTTCATAATTAAGCAATGATTAAATAATTTAAATTAAAATAATTATTTATACAATCAATTGGTTAACTAATTAATAAACTAATCACTTAACTCTTCTCGGATTTAACCTCTTTGGTTAAAAGATTGTTTAAATTTATTAATCTCGAAGCAAGTAATATATACCGATCAATATGAAAAAACTAGGTGAGCTCATATACACCCCTGAGTCAACTGACGTAGGAGCTATATCGAAAGCTGAGTATCACCTACCTAAGATCGTAATCCCCGACGAAATTAAAGGGGGAGAGCAGTTTAAAGTTAAAGTTATAGTAGGTCCTCACCCCAACACCCCAGAACATTATATTAAGCGGATAGAACTCTACTTCACTGAGGATGGTAGGGCGTTCAACCCCATCCTGATAGCGTCCGCTGACCTAACACCCGTATATTCGCAGCCTGAGGTCGAGTTTGCTATAAGATTAAGTAAGAGCGGGGTTTTACATGCCGTTGAATATTGCACATTACACGGCCTGTGGGAGTCCACCAAAAAGGTTATGGTTTCGTAGATGTCAACCTTAACAGTAAAAATTTTTATATTTAAATGTGTTAAACCCTTAATGTTTGAGGTGATGTTATATTTCAGAAATGCTGGATGAGAAGGATTTAAAAATTCTTTCAATACTCATAGCTAATTCTAGAACCTCCTACGTCGATATAGCCAAAGAAGTAGGTATTAGTGATGTAGCCATTATTAAGAGGATAAAGAAGTTGGAAAGCTTAGGAGTCATCAGGAGGTACACCGTCATAGTAGACCCTAAAAAGTTAGGTTTTGGAAGCATTTCATTTACAGGAATTGACATAGATCCCCAATACTTATACGATGTAATATCGGAGCTCAAAGGTAGGGAGTATGTTAAGTATCTTTTCTTGACCAGCGGGGACCACGCGTTAATAACGGTTATATGGGCTAAGGACAGCGATGAGATGGCTAAGATACATAAAGAAATCTCTAGTTTGTCCGGAGTTAAAAGGGTTTGCCCGTCTATATTATTAGATATAATTAAGGAATGATACCCTAAGCTGACCCATAATCTTTTACGTAGCTTTAACGTAGATGCAAAATTTAAATTAACGTAATTCATTAATCGTGAGGACCAGGATGTCGGAACCCACATCCAGGGAGTACCCTAAGTACGCGCTCGTCGCTGTAGGTGCTGTGTTGATTAAGGATGGAAAGATACTCTTAGTTAAGAGGGGATATCCTCCTGGAAAGGATAAGTGGTCCATCCCAGGCGGGGTTGTTGAAGCTGGTGAAGATATATACTCCGCCGCGGTTAGAGAGCTTAAGGAAGAGACAGGAATTGAAGCCAACCCGCTAGGAGTAGTGTGGGTTTGCAACAACGTGGTGCTTGACGATGTTGGTAGGGTCCGGTTCCATTACGTGATCTTGGACATATTATTCGACCCAACTACAGTGAACGGTGATTTGAGGGCGGGCGGTGATGCCGTTGACGTCTCATGGGTACCGACAGATCTGGCTATGAATAAGGAAGATGTTTCAAAAACAGTGAAGAACCTCATAGAGAGGATAAATAAATTCGGACTGAGTTACATACAGATTTGAGCCGGGAACATCATAACCTCAGGAGGGACGGGCAATTCTAACCAGTTAACCAACTTTATTGAGAGCCCGTCACATAATCCGCACGTTCGCCCCTAAATCGCTTAGGAAACACTTTTAAATTACGCGTTCTAACGATTTCGGTGAGTTGTTTGAGAAGTAACGTTGTTAAGGTGGGTGTTGAGAGGGCACCCCACAGATCTTTGTTTAAGGCCCTGGGCTTGACTGACGAAGAACTGTCAAGACCAATTATAGGTATCGCTAACTCTTGGAATGAACTCATCCCCGGACACGCCCATCTGAAAGACGTTGCTGAGGCCGTTAAGGCCGGAGTGAGGATGGGGGGTGGGACACCTCTGGAATTCAACACGATAGGCCTCTGCGATGGGATAATCATGGGCCACGAAGGTATGAAGTACTCACTACCTTCCAGGGAATTAATAGCCGACACCATAGAGCTCGTTGCTAAGTCGTACCACTTCGACGGACTAGTACTCATCGGTTCGTGCGATAAGATAGTGCCAGGCATGCTCATGGCCATGGCCAGGCTTGACATACCATCTATTTTCGTTTCTGGAGGACCTATGTTGGCAGGTAAGTACCGCGGGCGTGAGATAGACCTACACGACGTCTTCGAGGCTGTTGGTGCTGTGAATGCTGGTAGGTTATCCCTCAGTGATTTGAAGATTATTGAAGAAGTTGCGTGCCCCGGATTTGGTTCGTGCGCAGGTATGTTCACGGCGAACACTATGGAGGCCTTAAGTGAGGCATTAGGTGTTTCGCTTCCAGGCAATGGCACAGCGCCGGCGGTCTCCTCCGAAAGGCTTAGGATCGCAAAATACTCAGGCATGAAGGTAGTGGAGTTAGTGATGAAGGGCTTGAGACCCTCCCAAATACTTAATAGGGAGGCGTTTTTAGATGCCATCGCCGTTGATATGGCATTGGGAGGATCCACGAACACTGTCC
>CAZXJO010000003.1:32579-121164 GCA_964641155.1 uncultured Desulfurococcaceae archaeon
TTGACCGCCGTAGCTAAGGAGGCAGGCGTGAACATATCATTGGAGGATTTCGACGAGTTAAGTGATAAGACCCCAACCTTATGTAAGTTGAGCCCCGCAGGTAATCTCCACGTCCAAGACCTCCACGAAGCCGGTGGAGTCCTCGCGCTAATGAAGGAGCTGAGTAGGAAGGGCTTAGTACATAAGGAAAGGCTGACCGTTAGCTTGAAGACCGTGGGAGAACTCATAGCTGAAACCAACGTGCTCAGGAGGGACGTCATAAGACCTATTGAAGATCCGTGGCTTAACAGAGGTGGACTCATGATACTTAAAGGGAGCCTAGCACCTGATGGCGCGGTGATCAAGCTATCCGCGGTGGCGTCTGAGATCAGCCGGTTTAGAGGAGTTGCTAAGGTGTTCGACTGCGAGGAGGACGCAGTTAGATCGGTTCTCAACGGAAAGATAGCTAAGGGGGACGTCGTAGTTATTAGGTACGAAGGACCTAAGGGAGGACCTGGTATGAGGGAAATGCTGGCAACTACCTCAGCACTAGCTGGGCTGGGACTAGATAAGGACGTGGCACTCGTAACCGATGGCAGGTTTTCAGGAGCTTCAAGAGGGTTAGTAGTGGGTCACGTATCCCCCGAAGCCGCTGAAGGAGGACCTATAGCAGTTGTAGAAAACGGTGACCCGATAACCATAGACCTAACAAACAAGAGAATTGACCTGGAAGTTCACCCAGCGGTCCTGGAAGAAAGACTCAGGAAGTTCACCCCACCACCAAAGAAGTTTAGGAGAGGAGTCCTAAGCAGGTACTCGGATGTCGTCACCTCAGCGAACACTGGAGCAGTGTTCAAAGAATTAATCCAATAAAACGGTTTTGCCGACCCTCTTACGGATTTAAATGAGGTTACTGTTTTTAATCTCTATGAGTCCCCCACTTAAGCCCTCTAGCCATTAATTCCCTTAACTGCCTGCCGACCACATCTTCAATGCTGTTGTCTATCTCTTTAAGCCCTTCAATTACCGTCGGCATGCCCTTGCTGTACTCATCTAACCATCTAGCCGCGAAATTACCGCTTCTCACATCTTCTAAGACTTTCTTCATCCTCTCCCTTACACCCTCATCTATTACGAATTTACCTACGGTGAGCCCACCATATTTAGCCGTGTCTGAAACTGACCTCAACATGCCTCCAAGACCTCTCTCATAGATCATGTCTACAATCAACTTAAGTTCGTTTATGGTTTCGAAGTATGCTATCTCAGGTTGGTAACCTGCTTCAACTAGCGTCTCAAAGGAGGCCCTAATCAACTCCACGATACCACCCACTAGAATTACTTGCTCGCCGAATAGGTCCGTCTCAACCTCTTCTTTGAAGGTTGTCTCAATAACTCCGGCCCTAGCACATCCTATACCTTTAGCAATTGCTAAGGCCTTGTCGAACGCCTTACCTGAAACGTCTTGATACACGGCCACCAACGCCGGCACGCCACCGCCTAATACATAGGAACGTCTAACTAGCTCTCCCGGGCTCTTAGGTGCTATCATGTATACGTCTGAGTTATGAGGTACCTCTATCAACTTATAGTGCACCGTGAATGCGTGTGCGAAAACAAGGTCGGCACCTTCCTTCATGTAAGGTTTAACCTTTTTCAACCACACATCCCTATGAGCCATATCAGGTATTAAGAACACGATAACGTCGGCCTTAGAAACCGCTTCCTCAGTTGGTAGGGGGCTAAACCCGTCCTCCAGGGCTTTAGCCCAACTACTCCCTCTGCGCTCTAACCCCACATAAACTTTAATGCCTGAATCCCTAAGGTTTAAGGCCCATGCCCTCCCTTGATTCCCGTACCCTAGTACGGCCACTGACTTACCTTCAAGGGGACTTAAGCTTATTTCCTCATCTCTATATACTTTAGCCACACCTTTCACCCCAACTATAACAATCACTTCTGGATTCCTTAGGAATATAAATTTTAACTAGCTCTGTAATTCCGTTTTCTTCGGCAGACGAATAACTGCTGAAATCCGCTTCATCGAAGACCTGCACAGATAACACGTTAACTGTGGTGCTCAGATCTAAGACGGCTGCAAGGAAGTTACGGGATTCCCTAAGACCGAGGTAAAGCTCGTATAAGCCGCTTTCGTCGACTGCCCTACCGTAAATCCAGTCGATGTCTACTAGAAGTTTCCTGAAAGTACTTATTAACCCCTCCAACAAGCTAGCATCTCTATAATGACAGACTACCTTAACAACCTTTCTTTGACCCATAAAGTATCACCTCCTTAAGGCTGCCCCCAGGCGGTAGCTGGGGTAACGCGTACTCATCCCTATCCACAGGGACTCTGATAACTGACGCAACACTATCGCTTAATGCCTTCTTAAGTGACTCCCTCAAGTCTTCGTAATCTGTTACGTCATATCCTGCAGCGCCGAAGCCCTCAGCAAGTTTTACATAGTCTGTTGAAGGACCGAAGTCGACGCCTACAACCCTGCCCCTGTTAAATAGTTCCTGAACCTGCCTTACCAGACCCAGGGACCTGTTGTCAAACACCACCGTAATTACCGGTATGTTGAAGTCCACGGCAGTAGCTAAGTTGCTCATAGTCATTAAGAAGGAGCCATCACCGTCAAGGTTGACCACCACCCTGTCAGGTCTAGCCACTTTAGCACCAATAGCTGCTGGCAATCCGAAGCCCATAGTACCCATCCCACCGGAAGTGATTAACGTCCTAGGCTCGAGGACGTCCCAGAAGGACATGATCCACATCTGATGCTTCCCAACACCGGTGGTTATTATGGAGTCCTTCGGTAAGACGTCCCTGATGATTTTAAGAACCTTCCAAGGTCTTAACGACCCGTCATCCACGTAGTAGTACTTCGAGTAGTACTCCTTAAGTTCCTTAACCCTAGAAACCCAACCAACCCTGCTTAACTTTCTACCAACAGCGCTAACGCCCTCTATCAGTAAGTTTAACACCTTCTTCACATCCCCGTAGATCTCGACATCGACCGCAAAAGGCAATTTCATAACATCTGTAGGGTCTATATTTACTACGATGATCTTCTTACCGACTACATCAGCATGTGATGGCAGCGTCCTATCACTTAACCTAGCACCTAAGACTAACACTACATCCGATTCCAACAACGCGCTGTTAGCCTCAGCCCTTCCGTAATACCCTACAACACCTAGGTATAGTGGATAATCGTGTGGGACCGCGCCCTTACCCAACAACGTTGATACTATTGGACATATCAGTAGCTCAGATAACCTCATAGTCTCTTCAGTAGCGCCTGACCAGAAGACCCCAGCACCAACCAATATTAGCGGTCTTTCGGCCTCCAACAATATCTTAACAGCCTTACCGATGCCGTCAGGATCAACAACCGCTTTGAAAGGCTTGTACCCCAAGATGTTTGGTTCCTCAGGCCACGTCCCCGCCTCAACCTTAGCATTAAGTAGGTCTCTAGGTATGTCCACAACCACTGGGCCAGGCTTGCCCGTGGTAGCTATGTAGAACGCGTTTCGTATCATCAGTGGAATCTCACTGGTTTCTCTAATCTGAACCACGTATTTGGCTATGTGTTGCATCACACCTACTACGTCTGCCTCCTGAAATGATTTCCTACCAACGTAACTCTTCGGGACCTGACCGGTGATGGCCACCACCGGGCTGTTGTCCCAATACGCTGTAATCAGTCCGGTCACCAAGTTCATAGAACCAGGTCCGGACGTAGCCGTGCAAACCCCGGGAACCCCGCTTACCCTAGCATAACCATCTGCTGCATGCGCTGCCCCTTGCTCATGCCTCATAAGTATGTGCTTTATTTCCTCATTCCTTAAGTACTCTATCAATTCGTCATATATGGGCATGTTCGACAATCCCGGTATGCCGAAGATTACCTTAACTCCTTCTCTCCTTAAAGCTTCCACTACTAGTTTAGCTCCAGTGAACATAAGAACCACCTGACCATAGAATACCTGAATTACTTGACGAAGTTAACCCAACTCCATAGGGTTTATTCGTGTATGTCCGGGTTAGGTTTAATGAATTTGGCGTACTTCCAACTCCATCACCGACCTAATTCAGGTTGCTTAGAGGTTTTTAAACCTTTATGCTGATGAGTCACTGACCCATCCATTTAAATCCCTCACGACCTCCTTCACTATGTTTAAGAATTCCCTGTAGTCGACTTTACGGCCGACATCACCTAACTCCTTAATCCTCGCCAGGACCTCACTTACTATCTCTTCATTAGGCTCCACCCCTAGCTGTTTCAACATGTACACAATCGAGTGCCTACCGCTGTGCTTGCCTAGGACGATCCTTCTCTCCATACCTATCATTGATGGATCTATAGGCTCATATGTGAGGGGGTTACTCAGCACCCCATGCACGTGTATCCCCGACTCATGAGAGAATGCGTTAACACCTACGATGGGTTTATTGGGTTGGATGTTAATACCGAATGACTTGGACACCAACCTAGCGGTATCGGCTATTAACTCCAACCTAATCCCGGTTTTATACCCTGCAAGGAATGTTAATGCGGCAACCACCTCCTCCAATGCCGCATTACCGGCCCTCTCGCCAACACCTAAAACTGTCACGTGGACCTGCTCAGCACCACACTCCACTGCGGTGACGCTGTTAGCAACTGCCATGCCGAAGTCGTTATGACAATGAACACTTAATACGTAATTCCCCTTAACCTCATTTCTAACGTAGTTAACAAGCTCCGCCATGGTTGAAGGTCTCATAACACCTACGGTATCAGCAATGTCAATCCTATCGGCACCCGCGTTCACCACCTCCTGAAATACCCTAGCTAGAAATTCCCACCTACTCCTAGTCGAATCTTCGGCACTGAATTCCACTACCAAACCATGTGATTTGGCGTATTCTACGGCTGCTACGGCCCTCTCCACAACTTCATCAGGAGGCATATTTAACTTATACTTCATGTGGACCTCAGAGGTTGCTATAAATAAGTGCACCGCATCGGCACCGCTATCTAAGACCTTATCTATGTCCTCTTTAGAAGACCTGGCAAGGGCTATTACCTCGGCGTCACTTACCTCACTAGCAATCATTTTAACGGCTAAGAACTCACCCCTGCTCACCACCGGAAAACCTGCTTCGATCGAATCAACGCCTAATTCCTCAAGGGCGCGGGCTATCCTTAACTTATCTTCAGGGTTTAGAGCAACTCCGGGAGTTTGCTCTCCATCTCTTAGCGTCGTATCCAATATTCTTACGTACTTGCTAGAATTTAATTCGAGTTTGGGTTTTATCTCACGTGTAGCAATACGGATCCCATTTTTAGCTAAAACCGGGGTATAAAAACCTTATCCTACCTAGATATGCTATATTTTAAAAATCACTTAACGCTCTTCAGGTACTCTATCAGACCTCCAGCTCTTAAGACCTTGATAACCATGTCAGGCAACTTATTACATTTAACCGTAACCCCCCTCCCATGTATCGATACCTCACCTGAAGCTACATCAGCGGTTATGTAGTCCCCATCCGCAACTAAGTTAGTGATGTCAGGACATACCATTACTGGCAGCCCATTATTAATGGCATTCCTGAAGAATATCCTCGCAAACGACTCTGCCAGCACCATCTTAACTCCTGCAGCTTTTAGGGCTATTGCTGCCTGCTCACGTGAAGAACCCATGCCAAATAACTTACCTGCCACAATTACGACTCCCTTAGATGCTTTACTACTGAACTCCGGATCCACCGGTTCTAGAACGTGCTGAGCTAGGTATTGGGGGTCTGTGTACTTCAGGTATTTAGCGGGTATTATGAGGTCGGTATCGATTTTATCCCCTAACTTTATCACCGTTCCCTCAACGATCATGGCAGATCCCCCGGTTCAGCTATCCTACCCAGAACCGCTGATGCAGCCGCTACTGAAGGACCCGACAAGTAGGTCTTAGAGTCCGGACTGCCCATCCTACCTTTGAAATTCCTGTTAGACGTGGACATAATTACCTCCCCTGGGCCTGCGACCCCGAAATGCCCACCTATGCAGGGACCGCAAGTGCTGAACGTTACTACGCACCCGGCATTAACTAGTGTTTGGATATACCCTAACTCCAAGGCCTTATTGAAGATCTTCCTAGATGCAGGTATAACCACACACCTGGTCTTAACTTTCCTACCCTTCATCAACTTAGCTGCTATCTCCAAATCGATTAACCTTCCATTAGTGCAGGACCCTATGAAAACCTCGTCAACCTCCACACCTTCAACCTCCCGAACACTTTTAACATTATCTACGGTGTAGGGAGCTGCGACGAGTAAGTCAACCTTGTTCAACTCAACCGTGTGTTCGTCTAAGTACTCTGCGTCGTTGTCGGGTAAGATCCCATCAGAGCTATATCCTCTTTCATTGTTCAAGAAGTTGGCGGTCTCACTATCCGGTACGAATAGTACTGAGTCCGCGTTAAACTCGATGCCCATGTTAGCAACAGATGCCCTATAATCTACGGGGAACGAAGGTGGGTTCTCAACATAGAACTCTACGGACATACCGTTAAAGTAGTCCGCCCCGAACTCCCTGAGGATCTCCAAAGCCACGTCCTTACCCGTAACCCACTCCCTTAGAGAACCGCTTAGAACTACCTTGAACGGCTGAGGAACCGAAACCCAAGTCTTACCAGTAATTATAGCTGCAGCTACGTCTGTGGCACCCATACCCTGCGCGAAAGCTCCCAACGCCCCAGCAGTCGAGGTGTGACTGTCGGCACCAATTACCACTTGGCCTGGGACGACGTAGCTCTCCAGTAGGATTTGGTGGAGGATACCCTCACCTACATCATGGAAGTTCGACACGTTGCTCTTGCTGACGAACTTCCTAACAAGCCTTTGGATTTCGGCGCTCCTCACATCAGGAGGTGGGACCAGATGATCGAACGCTACAACCAACTTACCCGGATTTGGTAAGGACTTGTAACCAACTCCTTCGATAACCTCGATTACGTGAAAACCTGTTAAGTCGTGGAACCCTATTAAATCAACGGCTACTTCAACTATGTCGTTTGGAACCACCCTCTTACCGGAGGCCCTGCTCAAAATCTTCTCCGTCAAAGACTGACCATGCATTATCGGTACCTTTACTTCTTCCGGGTTTCAGCTATTATGTTTTACTAACATGAGTGACTGAAACACACCTTTTAGGGTATGAGCATGAGTACCGTTGAGACCGAACCCTAATCGAAACAGTTATATACCCCAACCAAGCTAAAATAAGACTTTGGTGTAGGCGATGTCATTCCAAAATCAGAAATAAATGAATTAATCGAGCTCGAGTCCACGTCAGAGGGAATTAGGAAATTAATAATTGACATACACCAATACGAAAAAAACCTTCATATGGGCTCTACGTTGAGTTGTATTGAGATTTTAACCGTCTTACTTAAAAGATATGTTAAAACTTCTCCAGACCCTTTAACTAAGGATTGGCTCATACTTAGTAAGGGTCATTCCGCACCGGCGCTATACGCGTTACTTGCTGAAAAAGGGTTCATACGTTACGATGAGCTGCTCAGACTGCAATCCCTAGAATCAAGGCTTCAGGGCCATCCGGAGATATTTATACCCGGTGTTGACATGTCCACAGGTAGCCTAGGGCAAGGTTTGAGCTTCGGTGTTGGGGTTGCTACGTGGATTAAATCTAGAGGTGGTTCAGGTAGGGTCTACGTAGTCATGGGCGATGGGGAGCAGGATGAAGGAGAAGTATGGGAGGCAATAACTGACGCCATCCGTAGAGGCCTAGATAACTTGACCGTAATTATAGATTGGAATGAGTACCAGTTAGATGGGAGATTATCCGAAGTCAAACCTAAGCACTACATGCCTCTGGTATGGAAGGCTGTTGGATGGGAGGTCTTCCTATGTGATGGACATAACATCGCGAGTCTTGTGAGGGTGTTGGATGAGGCTATTAGGGCTAAATCGCCGGCAGTTATCTTCGCTAAGACCATCAGGGGTAAGGGACTCAAGCAGTTGGAGGACACAGCGCTTCAAAGAGTTGAGTAGATATGAACGTAATCACTCCGCGGGATGCTGTCGGTTCGGTGCTGGTTGAATTAGGCAGTGAGTTGGAGGATTTAGTGGTAATCACAGCTGATGTTGGTAAAGCTACTAGGGCGTACTTCTTCGGTAAGAGGTACCCAGGGAGGTATTACAACGTCGGTATAGCTGAGCAACACATGATTAGCTTCGCAGCTGGTCTAGCATCTGCGGGTGCCCGTCCCGTCGTATGCGCGTTTTCGATGTTTATCTGTAGAGCGTGGGAGCAGATTAGGAACACTATAGGTAGGATGAACTTAAATGTGAAGATCGTTGGCACCCATGCCGGATTTAGTGATCATGCAGATGGCTCCAGCCACCAGTCTTTAGAGGACATAGCCGTGATGAGGGTGATACATAACATGTCAGTTGTTGTTCCGGCTGACGTGAAGGACATCCTTAGAAGCCTACCAGTGCTTATCAGAGAGGTTAAGGGCCCGCTCTACTTCAGGGTCGGACGGGACTATTCACCATCAATAACTGATGACTACGATTATGAATACGGGTTAGGTAAAGTGTTCGTCATTGAGGAGGGTGATGATATAGCTATAATAGCTGCTGGCTCGGTCCTACTGAGTGCGTTGGAAGCTGCTCAAAACCTTAGGAAGTTAGGAATCGAAGCAACCGTAGTCAATTTAATGAACGTTAAACCTATAGATGAGTCAGCGCTGGAAAGGATTGCGAGAAAATGCGGACGCGTCGTGACTGTGGAAGAGCATTCCACAATAGGTGGTGTTGGGGCTGCGGTAGCCGAAGTACTAGCCCAAAAATACCCAGTCCCTATGAAGATGATAGGTGTCAACGGCTACGGCAGGTCGGCTAGAAGTGTTGCCGAATTACTGAATTTCTACGGACTTAACAGTGAGTCGATCGTCAAAGCTTCCTTAGAACTGCTAAGGAAGAATGGGGGGTAGCTGTAGAATTAATAAAAACTTACGTACGCAACAGTAGTAGATAGGGGTGGTAGTTGGCTAAGGTATTCCTGGTTAACGGCCTCTTCGTACATGATTCCGGCAAGACATGGTTCTCGATAACGCTCGCAAGATACTTGACTAGCGAGGGGTTTAAAGTCGGTATGTATAAACCCGTGGCCGGACATAGTGCGTGGACTCAGTTCCATACAGTAGATAGAAGTAAGGAACTTAAACTGCTTGTAGGTTCAGATGTGCTGACGTATTTTGATTCGGGATTGGTGAGGAGTGAAGAACTGACGATAACTAACCCAGTGGACCTGCTTATGGCCCCACTTGACGTTTTGAAGTACTTGAACAGTGAAGCTTTCCATAGGTACGTAATTGATGCTTTCGACCAGTTCAAACAGTTAGTAATGGCTAGAATCACCGACTGCAGCCAAGGCTCATCCACTCACTTCGTCATCAACAACAACCTGAACCGTTTGACGAAAACGTTAAGAGATTATCTAAAAGAACTATCAAATACTTTGGGAGCTAAGGACATTAGCCTAGAGGATTTAATCGCTGTGCTGAGAAGCCAGTGGATTGAGGAGAATTTGAACGTCTGCCTCAAGAGGGTATGCGAGGATAGGGATATAGTCATCGTCGAATCCTTCAACGACGCCTTCACCCCTTACCCATCACTGCTGGGCAATATAGATCGGGTGATATTGATTGCTCAGGGTCGTGCGGTATTATTCGATGATCTATCAAGCATTAAGACGTTATTACATCAGAAAATCATTACGATGGGTGATGAAGGGCTCAAGTCCATAAATGTATTGGGGAAGTTAACACCTTCATTATCTTTCGATATCGCACCCGGTATTAACATAGAATCAACGCGGATTGCTGAGTGGGGATCTTTAATTAAGGCTTTAAATTCTTAAACCATCATATCGCATCGGGTTATCTGATGAAGCTTTAACACGTTTATTAATCGCATGTCGGACAAATATATCGGTAGTAGTATATGGTTAACGAGTATCTTAAGGACATTATCGCCAAGCGGGTTGCTGGGGATATCGTTTTAAGTAACAACTACGGAGGAACTTTAAGGAAGTGGAGGGAGATTTTTAAAACATCGCAACTGGAAGTAGCTAGAGTTATGGGTATATCTGCAAGCGTTATAAGTGATTACGAGAAAAATCGGAGGGTCCCCGGGGCGAAGTTCATAAAGAAGTACGTGGACGCTTTACTGACGATTGACGGGGAGAGGGGTTGGACAGTTACGAAGGAATTGGCTAAAAATTTGAATCTCTTATACAGTAATGCTATACTTGATGTTAAAGAATTTAACTCACCTGTAAAGCTGGATGTTCTGCTAAACGCTGTTGAAGGATTTATAGTGAACTCACATGTTTCATCAATTGATGAAATCTTCGGCTACACAGTGATAGACAGCCTAGAAGCTATTGAAGGTTTGAGCGGTAACGAGTTCTGGCAGATTATGGGTATGAACACTAGGAGGGCGTTGGTCTTCACTAAGGTGAGTACCGGTAGGTCACCTCTAATAGCTGTTAGAGTTGCGCCGGCCAAGCCAGCTACGATAATTTTACACGGACCTAAAAGGGTGGACCCCTTAGCAATTAAATTAGCTGATAGAGAGGGTATTCCCTTAATTCTATCGACAATTGAGGGTGTGGATACCTTAATAGATAACTTAAGGAGTGCGACCTCAACCCTTCCCTAGCTTTCTCTCTTCAATAATCATTAACGCCTTGGCGATATCGCCACCCGCCTCCTTCAAGGCCTGAATAGCTACTTCACGGTCCACATTCCCCTGAATGACTACGAAGTTAACATCTTCTTCACTGAAACTCACCTGCGAGATGCCCAAGGACTCCTTCTTATCCACGACTTTCTCACCCTTCCCCATTATCTGGTAAATCTTCTGACCTTGTGACGTGAAGACTATGACCTGCGGGTCCTCAATAATTATTTCAAAATCCCTGGTCTCTAATATCACGGCCGAAACATCATTTAATTCCTCAACGCTAATACCCAACTTCTTAAGAGTTCTTTTAAGCTCCCTCGGACTTAATGGAATCATTTAAATCTCCCACAATGCTTATTAGTAGGAAAAATATAAACTATAGTTAACTGAATGGATGTAAAACCATGGAGAGAGTAACAATTAACGTATTAGGCGGAGGCCGTGAGGTTGGTAGGAGTGCTGTAGCCCTAGGGTATAAGGGTAAGTATCTTCTTCTTGATTACGGTGTTAACTTTACCGAGAACGATATACCTCAGTTCCCTCAACACATAAGACCTTCCCTAGTCGAAGGTATCGTGTTATCCCACGCTCATTTAGACCATGTGGGTGCGGCACCCTTAATATACTCATCAACCAAGGTCCCCACGGTAACGACCAGGTTGAGCAAGCCCTTAATGAGGGTTATGATTGAGGACTTCCTCAAAATTTCAGGATATTACGTGCCTTACGAGTATCAAGAGCTTAACTTATTAATTGATAACACTATGGAGTTAGATCTTAACGAAAGCGTCGAGCTTAACGACTTTCAAATATCGTTATTTAATGCCGGCCACATACCAGGCAGTGCTATGGCCCTAATTACGTTGAACGGCCTACGGGTACTGTACACCGGTGATGTGAACGTTATTGAGACCAGGCTTGTTAAACCGGCTACGTACGAAGGTTTAGAAGCTGATATCGTGATTACGGAGGCAACTTACGGCAATTCCCACCACCCGCCGAGGACTTTGGTTGAAAGAGAACTGGTGAGCTCAATCTTAGAAGTGGTTGAAGAAGGTGGTAACGTATTAATCCCGGTCTTCAGTTTAGGTAGGGCTCAGGAACTCCTCTGTGTTCTATATGATAACTCCCCAGGACTTAACGTATATTACGACGGCATGGTTAGGTATGTCAGCGAAATAATTTCAAGTTATCCGGAGTACATCAACATGTACGGGCTGCTGATTAAGGCCTTAAGAGAGTTCACCATGGTTAGGTCTTCTAGTGAGAGGAGGAAGTTGACTAAGGAGAGGGGTGTGGTGATTGTGGCATCTGCTGGGATGCTTAAAGGAGGGCCTGCCCAATACTACGCTAAGCAGTTTGCCAGTAACCCTAAGAACGCCATATTTCTGGTGAGCTATCAGGCTAAGGGAACGCCGGGCAGGAAGCTCCTCGAGTCCGGGCTCCTGGAGGATAATGGTCCCTTAGTGAAGGCTAAGGTCCGCTGGTTCGATTTCTCAAGTCACGTTGACTCTGAAGGGCTTCTCAAGATGTTGAGGGGCGTGAAGAACGTTAAACACGTGATAGTAGTGCATTCTGAAGAGAGTGTGGGTAGGGAGTTCTTAAGTAAGATTAGTACCCTTAACAGCGGTTGGGAAGTGCATTACCCAGCCAACGGTGACAGCATACTCATTAACACCTAGTGCCTTCCCCTCAAAATCCTCCTCACGTACGTGTTATTACTTACTTCATATCCTATGGTTGAGCTAGGACCGTGGCCAGGGTATATTATGACATCGTGTTCGAATCTTGTCACCAGCATTTTCAAACTACTAACCAGCTTATCCCAAGAACCTCCAGGCAAGTCCGTCCTACCAACACTCTCTTTGAAGAGCGTGTCACCTGTAAAGAGTGCCTTAAATGACGGTATGTAGAGAGTTATAGAGCCCGGTGTGTGCCCGGGTGTGTGTATTATCTCAACCTCACTCCCACCTAACCTTAAGACCTCACCACCCCTAAGCAGTATGTCAGGCCTTAAGTCCTCGATCGCCGCGCTGATCCCCCAATCCGAAGCCCACTCAATGCTCCCCTCTAAGACCTCAACATCAAGTTCGTGTAACATAAACACTGATTTGACTAACTCGTTCAACTTCTTAACACCGCAGACATGGTCTGCGTGACCATGAGTTGCCACAACACCGTTAATCCTAATACCTGACTTAATTAGGTTCGCGATTTTAGCCACTATCGCATCATCCCCAGGATCTATTACTAGGGCTTCTAGAGATTCTTCATCATACACAACGTAAGCGTTTGTATGTAGGGGTCCTACAACGTAATTCAGTATCCTCAACATTTTAGACCCCCTATACCCTCGTCATCGGGTTAAATAATTTAATGCCGCGTCAGACGAACATTACCTTAATACAGACTTCAGTACACTATGTGGAACCCCTCCTAAACCTCCCTATCTTTAAGAACGGTAAGATCCAAGTAATCATCGTTAACAACGCCAGCCCCACTGCTATGGGTCTTGACACGAACACTATCGGATTTAAGTCCGATTTAATCAGACTTGTTATAAAGTTGAACTCGACCATAGGACCTAGTATTATTGCTAACACCACTGACGGTATTGGGATCTTAAGTCTGTCCATAAAGTACCCTAAAATCCCCAACGATAACATGACCCAAACATCGAACATGCTATTATTTACTGCGTAAGAGCCTATGACACAGAACACAGCTACCACAGGTACTAATACGTTCCTAGGTACTCTTAATATGTTGCTAGACAATCTAACAGCTAAATACCCTATCAATAACATGAGTAGGTTAGCCAGTATGAATATTATGAACATGGCTGTTACTAAAGTCCCATGCCTCTCGAAGAGCATAGGTCCAGGCCTTAAACCATGAGCCATTAACGCCCCCAAAGCTATAGCCGTGATCGAATCACCTGGTATGCCGAAGACTAACGTAGGTATCCAAGCACCGCTAATGGCCGCATTATTAGCTGTGGTGGCACCCACCACCCCCTCTAACGAACCCTTACCGAACTCCTCGGGTTTCTTACTAGTCCTCTTGGTGACCCCGTATGAGACCCAGGCCGCTATGTCGGCTCCGGCCCCGGGTAAGGCACCTATGAACGTACCTATGAGCGATGACCTAGCAACTACTACTTTATACCTCTTTAAAACGTTAATTACCTGGCTAAAGACTTTCTCACCCTTTAATAACTGTACTGAATACCTCTCATGAGGTCTTAAGATCTGCCTAAGCAGTTCCGGGACAGCGAATAAACCTATCATTGCCGGTATGAAGCTAATACCGTTGAGTAGCTCCGTGGTACCGAAGGTAAATCTAACATAACCGTACACTGGCTCAATTCCTATTGACGCTATTAAGAATCCTATGACCACGCCTAAGACCCCTTTAACAGGTTCTTCGGCTGATATTACTATAGCCATTGAAAGTCCCCACAGAGTTAGCCAGAAGTACTCCACCGTTGAGAAGTTAGCTGTGAATTCCGCCAGTGCCGGCGCTGTGAATATGAGGATGAGCGAACCTACCAAACCCCCTAGAGCACTGCAGAATAAGTCAGTCCCTAAGGTGGATAAAGGCTTTCTCCTACCTAGTTGGTAAGCGTCAATTGTCTGAGCCGCTGATGCAGGTGTTCCGGGTATCTTAAGGAGGACTGCAGGTATATCACCTGAAAATATAGCCACCGTAGCCATACTTATGATCATAGATATACCGGCTAACGGATCCATGAAGTAGGTGAAAGGTACTAAAAGTGCTGTAGCCATGGTAGCTGTTAAACCAGGCATAGCACCTATAAACACCCCGAACAACTCGGCAAGGATGACTGCAGAGATCACGTGAGGCTGTAGAACTAATTGTAGTGATTCGTAGATGTTCATATGATCACCTTAGCAGTATGGGCCCTAGAATAGGCTCTGGAACTACAACCTTTAGCAAGCTTATGAACAGAATATATATTGAGAATGTGGCTGTGAAGCTTATACCTAAGGCTCTGAGTGTAGTGACTCCGTAAACCACTTGAACCACCAGCATGTAAATCAAAGAAGTTAGTAAAAATCCTACGTAAGGTATTAACGCTATGTACACGGCAGTTAAAACTACGAACTTAACAGCGTTTAAGATCTCGGCACTGTTAAATCCGCCAGCTACTGAGCCAAACCTCAACGCAGAGGTTAATCCCTTACCCTCCCTCTTTAGACTCATGATTGATTTTACTATGAGCACCACACCGCAGACAACGGAGATGATCGACAAAATCAATGGAAAGGCTGAGGGTCCTGGATACCCCTTAGCTACTAATAAGGGCATATCCTTACTCAGGAATATGAAAAACGCACTGATAATTAATGCCGTAACACCCACAATGAAGTCCCTCATACTCTAATCCCCAGACCTCCTAGTGTAGTAAAATTACGTAGCGTTAAAAATGTTAAATTTTTAATTTTTAATTAATCGTGACGGGATTATTGCACATAACCGGCAGCTTTCAACAGCTCGCCAACTACCTTAAAGTCGTTCTCCAGGAACTTAGCGAATTCATCGGGAGGTAAGTAAGCCATCCCGAAACCGTTCTTATCCATGAACTCCTTCCACTGAGGTGAGTCTATAACCTTCTTTAAGGCGTCATGCAAGATTTTAACTATGTCGTCTGGGGTGCCCTTCGGGACCGCAAGACCTCTCCATGTACCGAATGACCAGTTAATATCTAATTCTTTAAGTGTTGGTACGTCAGGGAACGCAGGATTCCTCTTATCATCCATGACTGCCAATGCCTTAACCTTACCGGCCTCTATTAAGGGTCCAGCCTCCGGTAGGCTGCATGTGCAGACATCTATACCGCCAGCTATTAGATCCTGGAGGCATGGCGCTGCACCGGTGCTAGGCACCCACGGCAGTGCGTTAGGATCTACGCCGGCGGTCTTAAGCCATCCTATCCTCCCGATATCCCAGACACCACCCTTGGCCGTTCCTGAAGCCTTCAACTTACCTGGATTAGCTTTGATGTAGTTGGTTAGCTCTAGAGCGTCTTTCCATGGAGCGTCAGCCCTAACTATAATGGCTGCGGCATCCTTATTGTAGAGTAGTACTGGTTTGAAGTCCTTATAGCTTACGTTGGCTAATCCCATCCACACAAACGTGGATAGCTCGAAGGTTATCACACCGATGGTGTGTCCGTCCGGGGCTGCTGTTGCCATAGCTAAATGACCTATTGTACCACCACCTCCGACCTTATTCTCGACAACGGTTTTCCAACCAGTCATGTTCTCTAATAATGCTGCGATCATCCTAGCAGTCCTATCAGTACCGCCGCCTGCAGTCCATGAAACTATGAATGTAATAGGTTTTGTTGGAAACTTAGGGGGCGCCGTGATTGAAGAATAGTAGTATAGACCCCCAACAACTACGGCGATTATCAATATGACCACAATTAACGATGCTGTTTTAGAAACGCCTGAGGTAAATACCATTAAAGACCACATTAATTTTTAGTTTTTAGCCGTTTTAAATCTTCATCGGCAATGATCAGCTTATGATCAATTTATTATCTCTAAACTCCACAATGATTTGTGGTGAGGACGGAGAACGTGTTGTTTACAGTACCCTACGGCGAAGGATCTGTCGCTATAGAGGTCTCGAGGGCTGTTTTGAAGAAGCCTGACCCAGCAGGTGCTACGGCAGATGAGTTAGGAATCATCAATCACTCTATAGAAAACCCTATAGGTTCCCCACGTTTAAGCGAGTTCGTGGATGCTTCATCAAGAGTAGCTCTGGTAGTCAGTGATATTACCAGGCCCTGCCCTTCGAATAAGATAGTACCCATAGTTCTTAAGAAGCTGATATCCTGCGGCGTTAAGAAGGAACACATAACTGTGGTATTTGCAACAGGTATTCACAGACCTCACACGTTGGATGAACAGGTCAAGTTATTGGGGATTGACGTTGTGAGGAACTTTAAAGTAGTAGACCATAATTGCTTAGACGCTAAAAACCTGACGTACGTTGGCCGCACTTCCAGGAATACTCCGGTGGAGGTTAACTCGTTGGTGTGGGATTCAGATGTGAGGATAGGTATCGCCAACGTAGACCCCCACTACTTCGCAGGGTACAGCGGTGGCGGTAAGAGCGTGTTACCAGGTGTTTCATCATATGAGAGCATTAGAGAAAATCATAAGATGATGTTACTTCCTGGTGCTGAGCTGGCTCGACTTGAGGGAAACCCTGTGAGGGAAGATATTGAGGAGGCAGCATCCATGGTGGGTCTTGAATACGTAGTCAACGTTGTCGTAGATGAGTCCAAGAACGTCCTCGGATGTTTCTCAGGAAATTTCATCAAGGCGCATAGGGAGGCGGTGAAGTACTTCAACAGAGTTTACGGTATTGATGTCGGTAGGAGGTATGACGTAGTGATAGCATCCCCGGGAGGTTTTCCTAAGGACATTAATCTTTACCAAGCCCATAAAGCCTTAGAAGTGGCTTTTAAGTGTGTTAAGCCGGGCGGGGCCATCATACTGCTTGCTGAGTGTAGGGAAGGGGTCGGCGAGAAGAAGACTGAGGAATTATTGTATTCAGACTTAACGCCGGAGGAAGTAGTGGATCATGTGAGGGCGAATTTCGACTTGGGCCATCATAAGGCTTACGCAATAGCTAGGATAGCTACTAAGTCTAACATACTCATAGTTTCGAAAAATATTAGAGAGTCTAAACTTTACAAGAGGTTTGATAATTTTGAAGATGCATTGAAATACGCTTACGAGTTGACCAACAGTGATGATGTTCTGGTCCTCCCATATGCATCATCCACCATACCGAGAGACCTAATATAATTTCTTGATTATGTTTAAGGACTTATCTGTCTTAGCGATTGAGTGCTCCCGCTTGCTTTCTAACTCGGTAATGGCCCTAATAGCATCTACATTTTCTGGGATGACGTTGGATTCGTTGGGTGTTGCCCACATCAAGTATACCTCCCTACCATCACGTGATACTGAAATGCTGTCAAACCATATCGGTATCTCATAGAGATCCCCTCTACTCCTACCCAGATCCCTTGCAAGTTCGAATATGGAGTTCAGCCCCACAACACCCTCAGATCCATTAACGAACGTAACCCTGGGTTCCTCGTTGAGGACTTCGACGACATCGTCAATTTTCACAGCACTGTTTAACTCGACCATAGCCATATGCAAGTGGTATAGGTTATGACTTCCTTTAGCTGCCATGGTGACTATGTCCAAACTACGCACCACTGTCTGCGCGTCTGGTCCGTGATGGGATGGCACTTGAAGTTCGGGCACTACGGTGTTCATAATGCCTGTGTGGCTAGACTCCCAAACATCAACAGCTCTCCTAATAATTACGACTCTAGCCTTCTTCACCCCTAACTTTTCATGAAGCCCTCCGACGACCCTACATATAGCTGTGGTATTGCAGCTGACAACCCTGACGAACTGCTTACCTAACGCTTCCTCGTAATTTCTCTGGGCAACGAATGAAATACCGGCCACCTCATGTTTCTCACCACCTTGGAATATTGCCTTAACCCCGTACCTTTCGTACAATGCTTTGTTCTTAGCACCCACTTTAGCCGGAGTACAATCAACTACCACATCAACACCTCCACCCCTCAAAAGCTCTTCTAAAGTCCCGGAGACCGATATGCCGCCTTTACGCATCTCATCTAATTTCTCAGGTAGTGAGGCATACACGCTGAAACCCTTAGATGCTGCGAGTTTGACCCTCCAATCAGCCGTAACGTCCGAAATACCCACAATTTTGATATCTTCCTGCTTGACTACAGCGTCAGCCACTCTCTTACCAATGACGCCGTATCCGTTTACAAGAACTCTAACTGCAGGTCTAGCCATTAGAACCACCAAATATAGCATGATCATTCTAGGTTTAAATCCTTACGAGCTTCTTCATATTCCCTCAAGTACTTATCAGCTAGTTCTAAATCTCCTTTAAGCCTGTACACCTCAGCCAACTCTTTAAGTACTTCATGATCTTTCCTAATCCTTAGAGCGCTCTCGTAGTTGAGGATCGCCTGATCTAAATCGTTAGCCAACCTATACAGACGTGCTAGCCCTAAGTAGCCGTCGTAACAGTTTACATCCATGCTCACTGCCTTAACGAATAGCTCTAATGCGTTCTTGAACGCCCTATCCAACTGCGTTTTCAGGGGGAGACCGCTCTTCTCTTCATAATCCTTGAGCACTTTAAAGTAGTTCAGGTAGATACCGCCCCTAATGACGTATGCTTCCGGATCTAGAGGGTCTATCAGACCTAAAACCTCGCTGAGCACGAACACGTTAGCTAAAGGATTCTCCGAAACCCCCAAGGAGTCCAAGTAACTTATAACCTCCTTCAGATTATCTAACCATACCTTAAGCGTTTTCTTAATGCTCATTATTAGACCTGCATGCGCCTTTAAGAAGTAATTTATTAAGTCCTTATTCCCCAAATCAAGTAAGTGACCGGATAAATTGATTAGAACTAAATAAATCGGTGAGTAGTGACCACCTGCATCCAGCTTCATGGCCTCCTCCAAGACTTCCAATGCTTCCTTAAGTACACCATCACGTTCACCGCTGCTTCGCTGAACATCACGTAATTTGTTGAAGAACTTAGCCAGTAACTCGTTCACATCGGTTCCTTCCCCAGCTGTTGTGGATGGGGGCTCCAGACCCATATAACCACCTACGTAAGCTCCTTACGCTCTGATATGACTTTAGGCGGTCTTAAAACTAGTGGTGAGCTTAAAACGGCTGCTACAATGCATAATAAAGCCACGGAAATTAACGGAATTCTGTAAGTGCCATACGTCTCAACCAAGTATGCTGTGAGCCACCCAGACAGTAACCCGGCCCAGGCCTTTGCAGTATAAGTTATGCCGTAATTTACTGTGGCATATTTGCTTCCGTAATAATCACCTATAATTGAGGGGTAGAACGCGTAGGGGGAGCCGCCCAACAGTGAGGCAGCAAGTATGAATATGAGGAACATTAGTGAGGAGTGCCCTAGGAATGGTAGTCCTAGAAGTGATATGCCCAGCAAAACGTAGAATATGGCCATAGTCCGCTCCCTGCCGATGCGGTCCGAGATAATGCCAGCGATCACCCTACTTAAACCATTAGCGAGGGGGAACGTGACTAAAACGATGTTCAAGTAGTTAGCCGGTACGTTGAACTCGGCTGACATGTGCTTTATCTGAGCTCCGAACATTAGGGCGGCTGTGGGAGTTACTATGAACGTCAAATAGATGAGGTACCATTGCCACGTCCTCAACATCTTGGCTGGTGTGTAATTAACACCCTCTTCTTTGACACTGCCTCTGGACTTCACCGGGACATTGCCCTTGGGGTAAACCATCATGAATGAAAGCAGCGTCAATGCCGCCAGCATAAACACCCCCACGTAAGTAAAGGCTTTTCTGAACCCCTCGGATGTTATGAATGCCTGAATCGGTAGATTGAACAATGAAGCACCAGCACCGAAGCCGAAAGTGACTACCCCGGTGGCGAGTCCCCTGCGCTCGGGAAACCACTTAACGGCGGTGCCGGTTGCTATACCGTATAGCGTCCCCACTCCTAAGGAGCCCAGACCGTATGTAAGGTACAGGTGGGGCGGGCTTGAGACGTAAGATGAAGCGACGTACCCTAAACCGGCGAGGAGTGATGAGATAAGGGCTAATTTCCTTGGACCGTAAATGTCTGCCAGGAACCCCGAAAAAGGTTGCACGAACGTTGACGCATAAACGTATACTGTAAAAGCCAGCGAGACCGTAGTTAGACTCCATCCCAGGTCATTGCTCATAGCATACGCATATAAAGACCATGAGTACTGATAGATACTTATTATCATCATCACGGACATAGAGCTCAGTAATATTACCCACCTCTTCACGTCAACACCTCTTAAGTAAGGACGTGAAATATTACTTTAAAGCTATATGAAGAGGTTACCGGTTAAAAAAATGACTGCTATTTTTTGATACAGCCCTTAAGGCATATAGCCCTTATCCTTATAGTACTTAGCTGCTCCAGGATGGAGCTCCCATAAACCTCCTAATTGCCATGCTTTGCTGGGGTCGAATTCCTCGAAGTACTTCGCGGAAGCTGCTATATAGTCCTTGTGTTCATCTAGCAGTCTGGCAACGAAGTATATGAAGTCCGCCGGTAGCCCAGCCCTGCATAGGAATACGGGGTAATCAACGAGTGTTGGGTAATCCTCCTTAACCCACCTATAAGAAGCCTTAGGGATCACCGTTTTCTTAAAACCGAAAGTATTCATCATGTACTTGAACTCATCATCCGTCAGTGTAAATGGCTCTAACTCCATGGTCGTATCAGCTTCGACCATAGCACTATAACCTATGCCTCCGAAAGCCACGTAGACCTGTATCTTGCCCTCCCTCATCATTTGAACTATGTCGGTATGCGAACCTAGGAATACAGTGCCTCCAGCCCTCCTAATATCATCGTATGTAACCCCATACCTAGCCAGTAAAGTCCTCAGCGCAAACTCCTCAGCCGTCCCCCTAATGTTGGTACCCACGGCTACCCTCTGACCAGCTTTAACCATATCTGCCAACTCTTTGAAGTTACTTGCAGGGAACCCCTTAACCTTCACGCCGTGGAAGTATTGGCTGTAGAGCCCCCCGGCTAATAGTTTAACATTGCTGAAGTTTATAGGCTCCCCCCAATACTCCATTGCTGATTTCTCATCCTTAGCCACTGCCGACTGCCATGCGTAGGCAATGACGATGTCTGCTTCATTCTTAGACGTGGCAAGTATGTTAGGACCTGAGCCACCAGGCTGGACGGTAGCTTGAACCTTCAAATGTTTGAAGATTAAATCACCTAGCCCAGCACCTATCGGGTACCAAGCACCTCCTATACCTCCTACCTTTATAATGACTTCTTTAGGCCAATGAGCTGGTGGTGTGGGCGGTATCGGAGTTACTGTGGGTGTTGGCGTAGGTGTTACTGTGACCGTCACCGTCTGAGGTGGTAACGTGATGGTTGAGGTGACGGTTACCGTAGCAGCTGCGGTGGTGGCGGTGACAGTCTGAGTAACAACTGAAGTAACTGTCTTAGGCGGTGGCACAGCTGAGGAGCCTGCGAAGTATCCACCAACACCTGCAACGATGATTAGTACTACTAGTATGCCTATCAGGGATTTTTGAGCACTCACAATATCCACCATCCAACTTAGTGGTCTTGAACACTTATAAATCTTAGTATGGATTAGGGCAAGTTATCGAAAAATAATCTAGCTTAGCTTGATACCTTGATCGGTTATAGTTTCTGAACTAACTGCTTTATTAGTTTCACAGCCCTTACAGGGTTAAAGATACCGCAACTACAGCATGCTGCCATTACCTCAGCCGCCTCCTCAGGCGTTATCCTACTCCTCTTAACGTCTTGAGCTAACTTCAGGACTAGGTTCCTTGAGACGAATTGGTGTCCGCACATTGTGCATATCTTAATTACTTCCTCGTGCTTAGGTAGTAGTTCTGTCTTGCCCCAAATCCCGATGGCTAGGTTAACTGTGTGTGGTCTTGCTACCTTCTTAACTTCATCGTAAAGGCCGCTGATGACTACCGACATACCCAAGTCAGCAGTTCTTAACTCATCTATCACCTTTTTAACGGTCTCTAAGTCGGTGTAAACTCCATGATATATCGACCTATCATGTCCTCCTTGAAGCAACCTTTCAACGGTCCTGATCTTGAATCCCGCCCTGTACATGCTTCCCTGAGTCATGTCCCCCGTATTGACCGGTTCGTACTTGTTCAATATTTTAAGGGCTTCAGCTAACTTGGGAGCCGCTCCGACGTCGTTGAAACCCTTAGCGGACATCACTAATACTACGTAATCTTCCTTTAGTTCTTCGTACGTGCCCTGCCTATGAAGCGTGTGGGTCATCACTCCCACCCAACAAACGGTTTTCCTAACCCTATGTTGATTTTCATGTTAGGCCTCCACTCCAAACCTACCTTCCTTAAAACCTCGCAGGCCTCCGGCTCCCCATCAGGTTTCACGCGGGACACCAGACCAACAGATATTACAGTATTTAACTTCTTACTAACCTCTTTGATTATTTCCAGTACCTTAGGTGCTTGTTCCTTGGATGTTTTAGCCTCGACAACCGCTGAAAGTAGGTAGACGTTACGCAGTTCAGGATCTTTAACTTCACCGGTCTTCGGATTTATTAGTAATTTAGTGACCGGGTTTTCAGGTTCGAAAGTCACGTAAGGTGCTATAGCTTTACACACCTTCTCAACATCCGACACCCTAACACCTATGCCAGTGGGCCTACCCATGTCTAAGGCAAACCCTATCTCACCGAACTTAAATCTACCTGTAACGTCATTAGTCTTCATCTCCTCGGTGCCTCTACCAGCCATCCCGGTCTCAGGCCAGACAGCGGTTGCTGATGCGAAGAAGAACTTCAACCTCCTCACGAAGGACATCTTTTCCGGTGGTGTAGGTTCTATAGCATCTTTGGGGCATCTCGCAACCCTATAACATATCCAGCACTCAACGCATCTATCCTTATCGACCCTGGCAAAGTTCTTCCCTCCCTCACTAACTATCTGTATGGCGCCTGTAGGGCAGTATGGTACGCAATGTGTACAAGCCACACACTTACTAGGATTTATGTACAAAGTTTCACCACGAGAAAGTAATATCGAGCTCCGGATTAAAAACCTTATCATTTTATAAAATCTTATTAAGGATTTAATCAATGGAGATTTGCATGGTCAATGTGGAAGCGTATGGTGGCGTTTTACCAAACTCACCATCAAGCCCTGGAAAGGTGTGACTCTTGAAGAAGTTAACTTTATACATTGCAGGGACATAATGAAATTAGGCGTCTAAGTAAGGGATTAAGCGTCATGCGAGTTAGTGGAGAACTGTGTGTGAGGTGTAGGGGCGGGAAGAACTTATGCGGGATGCCCTACTGCCCAGTAGTTGTTAAGGCCTTAGTCAGTGATTTGAAGGTAAGTGGTAACAATGTTTACGGGTCATCACCCCCTTCACTGTTCGTAGGTAGGTATGGCTACCCTCGAGTAAGGGTAGGTCCGGCAACACCCCCCGAGGTCGGGGATACGTCGATATATGACTTACCTGAGATGTGGCTCAATTTACCGTTGAATGATATCTTAGGGTTTCGGTATTCGTTAATTAGGGGGACTTACTCAGCATCTGTGGGGGACGTGGGCAGCAAGCGTGTGGTGGACCTCCAGGAGCTGGCCCTTACCCTACATCCAGTGGATACTGAATTGACGTTTGCGAAAGTGCCTAAACCGAAAATCCTCCTGGACGAATACATGCCTCCTCAAGGGCCCTCAGCACCGCTAAAAGACTTTAAAATTGTGGGCAACCCCTTAAGCGATAGAAGACTTGAGAAAGTGTTCTATGATACCGATTTGAGGGCTTCTGAGGGAGTCATACGGCTTTACATGGATAGCGTCCCGGTCTCAGCTATACAGAAGTTGTTCAGCGTCGGGGGAATGGGGACCGCAAGGCATAGGAAGCTCGTACCTACAAGGTGGTCCATCACGGCGGTTGACTACATGATATCTAACTACCTCGTAAGTCAGGTTAAAAAGTTCCCTATAATAAGCTCTTACATGCTGTACTACAGGAACTTCATGGATAACTTGTTCATAGGGATATTAGCACCTAGAGCCTGGAGTTTTGAGTGGATGGAGGCTTGGTTTCCTGGAAGCACTTGGAACAGATTCGGAACGATCGCTGAGGTTGAAGGGGATTATGAGGGCTTCGGAGGTAGGGATGAGTACCCAGGAATCGGGGGCTGCTACTACGCGTCAAGGCTAGCTGCTGCTGAAAGCCTGCTCAATGCCAGAAGGCAAGCTACTGTAATACTTTGGAGGGAGATTTACGAGGGCTTCGATTTACCTGTAGGTGTTTGGTTCGTTAGGGAGAACGTGAGGGCAATGTTTAAAGAGAGGCCTTTGACCTTCAGATCGGCTGAAGAACTGATCACTTACTTGAAGGAGGCAAAACTCACTAGGGTTCCGCTTAGTAGGTGGGTTGAGAAATCCCACTTGATGAAGTCAATACTCGTACAGGAGACTTTGGACAAATACATCCGATGATCCCCATGGTTAGATATTTACCTACCAAGGTGAAGACAGCTTTATCACTATCTAGGCTACCAGATATCGAATATGCCTTCAATCCCTATATAGGATGTGCTCACGGATGCATCTACTGTTACGCCCCAGACAACTGCAGGAGATACCCTGAAGTGTCGTACAGTTGGGGTTCTACAGTATTAGTGAAGGAGAACGTCGTTGAAGTTTTGAGGAGGGAGGTCAAGCGGTTGAAGCCCGGCGTTGTCGGGGTCTCAACAATAACTGACCCCTACCAACCAATTGAGAGGGAGAAAGAACTTACAAGAAATGCTGTTAAAGTACTTGCGAAGGGCGGGTTTAAGATATCAATCCAGTCTAAATCACCCTTACTGCTGAGGGACTTAGACATCATAAACCCTGAAAACTTCGATGTAGGGTTCACCATAACGACGTTGAGGGATCAGCTAGCCAAGGAAATAGAACCCAACTCACCGCCACCTACTCAGAGAGCTAAAGCTGCTCAGGAAGTTTCCGAACATGGTGTCGAGACGTGGATATTCCTCGGACCAATAATACCCTTAGTAAACGAGTTCGAGGACGTTATCGAGGAAGTCGTCGAATTCACTTCATCAATAAATTCCTACATAATATACGATAAGCTTAACGTTAAACCAGTAATGAGCTTCAACATGAGGAGGAAGTGGAACTTAAAGGAAGACATCAATGAGGTAATAAGATTAAGCATGGACCCCAACTACTTCAAGAAAGTCAGCAAACTTGTCAGCGATTTATGTAGAAAACATAGGGTGAGGTGTGTGCCTGCGTTTAACACACCTACTTAAAAACATCCACTATCTCAGGATTATTTAAAAATTTAATTAGATCCTCGGTAACTATCTTAACTAATGTCCTCAAACTGCCCCCGCCGCATACTATATATTCCTTCTCAAGAATTTTAGGGTCAACTACCCTGCGAAGTACTGAGACACTGCTCAGCAAAGGGCTTACAGCACCTGGAGGGACCTTAAGAACGTTTAAAACCTCATCTGCTGTGGCCATCCTAACCTCACTGCCTAAGTATGCGCTTAACTTATCATTATCGATCCTTCTATCACCTCTAACAATGAGGGACAGATACTCACCCTTCCTAGTCTTCACCAGTATGGTCTTAACTATCCTTTCGGGCGGTTCGTTAACTAGCCGAGATGCCTTATAAACAGTTTCAACGGTGTCGGTGAATTCCAATATTTGAGCACGCAGTCTGCTCTTTTCGATGTTCTCAGAGATTTCCTCACTCAAATCATTCACCAGACGTTTATGGGGGCCTTCATGTTTTCTTAACTCCTAACTTATCTTTATTTTGAGGAGCTTTCTTACCTCGTCAAGAAGTACTAAGACCACTGGGACAACTGCCATGTAAGCAAACATCTCTAAAGGCAGCGGTACCGCTGAGAACGCTACACTAATAGGTGTGTAAATCACTAAGAGCTGGAGTGCTAGGGATAACAGTAGGGCTGGTAGTAACCATTTGTTCCCGGGCAATTTCCATACGTTGATCCCTTCACTTCTAGATGCTAAGGCCCTGCCGAACTCCGATAGCACTAAAGCGGTGAAAGCCACTGTCTGAGCAAATCTTAGTCCATAGCTTAACGTATTGGAGAACAGCACTATGACCATCAAACCTAAAACAGTACCCATCACAATGTAGTAGATGAGTTTCCTCCTAGTTATGAACCTCTCCTTAGCTGATCTCGGAGGTCTTTCAAGAATTCCAGGCTCGGCTGGTTCGAACCCTAAAGCTATCGCTGGAAGAGCGTCAGTTGTGACGTTAATCCATAGGAGGTGTATGGGCCTCAATATCGGGGGTAGTCCCAATAACTCGGCCCCGAAGACTGTAGCCACTTCACCTAAATTACACGTAAGGAGGTAGTTGATGGGCTTCTTGAGATTTTCGAAGATGACCCTACCCTCCTTTACAGCCTCGACTATGGTGACGAAGTTGTCGTCGAGTAGGATTAGCTGGGAAGCTTCTTTAGCGACCTCAGTCCCTTTAATCCCCATAGCTACACCTATGTCAGCCATCCTAAGTGCTGGCGCGTCGTTGACACCGTCACCAGTCATAGCCACCCTGTAACCCTTGCTCTTCAACGTCTTGACTATTCTGGCCTTATGCTCCGGGGTCACCCTGGCATATATATCTACTTTATCTACTATCTTAGCGAACTCCTCATCACTCATTGCCTCCAACTGCCTGCCCTCTAAAACATTTTCCTCGCCCGCCTCCAGTCCTATCATCTTGCCGATAGCCATGGCAGTTAATTTGTGGTCGCCTGTAACCATCACTACCTTAATGCCAGCTCTCTTACATGTTTCTATCGCCTCTTTCACACCTTCCCGTGGTGGGTCAATAATCCCAAGAACTGCCATAAACGTTAGTTCTCTTTCTACATCCTCCACCGCCTCAGGTACGTAATCCAATAACCTGTATGCGACACCGAACGTTCTATAGCCACCCGAAGCTAACTCGGTTATATAGTTGATGATGTTCTTCCTGACCCTATCACTTAAATCCTCCTCTGAACCGTGATTCCTCACCTTGCTCGATATCTCCAATAACATCTCAGGCGCACCCGAGGAGATCGCTAAGTACTTACTGCCGAATTCGTGGATAGTTGTCTTCCTCTTCCTGAATCTGTCAAATGAAAACATCTTGACAACCCTATACTTCTCCAGGGCTGACTTAACGCCCTCCTCACCCAGACCTTTATAAGCGAGGACTAAGGCAGCTCCCTCAGTTGGTGATCCTAAAACCTTCCACTGCCCGCCGTCATTAACTAACTTGACGTCAGGTGATGTGTGGATGGCCAGGGATTCGAGCAAGAACATGACATCATCTCTGCATTCGTTTCCTTCGACAAGCTTCAATTGACCCTTCGGCTCGAAACCGGTGCCTGAGACCTCGTAGGTTGTATTAGGCATCTTAACCACTTTAACGGTCATTTCAGCCTTAGTCATCGTACCAGTTTTATCGCTGCATATGACGTTGCAGGCGCCTAGTCCTTCAACAGCTGCCAATCTCCTGACCAAAGCGTTCTTAGCCGCCATCCTCCTAGCACCAACGGCGAGTATCGCAGTGGCTATAGCGGGAAGCCCTTCAGGAACGGCCGCAACCCCCAAAGCGACTGCCAACATCAAAGCATCCAATATGTCTGTGTGTTCTAGGAAGAACGTCAGAACGAACACCACGGCGCATATGCCTAGGATTATCATGCCTATCCTCTTACCGAACTCATCGAGCTCCACCTCGAGGGGGGTTTTCTCCTCCTCAGCTTCGACAACCATCTTAGTGATTTTACCGAACTCCGTGTTCATCCCAGTCGATGTCACTACTGCCTTACCCTTACCTCTGACAACGTATGTTCCCATAAACACCATGTTCTTCCTGTCACCTACTATGGTATCGGGTGGGAGCGTTATGTCGGCGAGCTTAGCGACCGGTGTCGACTCCCCTGTTAGAGAAGCTTCATCCACTTCCAAGTTAACGGACTCGATAATCCTAGCATCAGCAGCTACTTTATCACCCTCACTAAGTATGAGGATATCCCCGGGAACCACACAGCTTGCTTCAATGACCTTTTCCTCACCATCTCTTAGAACCCTACAAGTAGGCGCCGCCAATTTCTTCAAAGCCTCCAACGTCCTCTCAGCCCTAAATTCTTGAGTGAAGCCCATTATCGCCATTATCATAACTATTATTAAGATAGCTGTGGCGTCTATGACCTCACCTAGGAGCAACGATATTACCGTCGCAACTAACAATATACCTATCAAAAAGTTGGCGAATTGCTTCAGCAGAATCATTATCGGGTGCTTCTTCTTAGCCACTAATTCGTTACGTCCGCACGTGCGAAGCCTCTCCTCAGCCTCTTTACCGGTGAGACCTTCCAACCTAGTGTTAAGGTTTCGAATTACCTCCTCAACCGTTAGGGAATGCCATGGAAGGCTCACTAATAACACCAAAACAATAGGGGGGTTGGGATTAAAAAAGATTATTAACTAATTCACACGGTGTTGCCATCTGTATATCAGGGAGGTCTTCCACTACATGAAACTACATCAATACCAATACTCCGACATCTCCCTCACATCTAAAACCCCCTTATCGATGTACCACCAAATAGCTTTCGAGACCTCGTAAGCTAGGTTAGCATCAAGTATTAACGGGATGTTGAGGTCAACCGCAAGTCTTCTGAGCTCGTAGTCTTTATCAAACGATATCCCCGACGTTAACACCATACCCACATCACCACGCTTTAAGTAGTCTAGGGCCTCACCGTAACGGATGCTTGGGAACCCGTTAACACATAATCCGTCAACTGTTAATGCTTCATAACCCGCCTTCTTGATAGTGTAAAGCGCCTCACTCAGTAAAGGCTTATGGTCCAGGACTGCCGTATAAGCTATGACTACCTCACCCCTCCTAGGAAGCCTGTTTGGTGCCGCGGATAGCCAACTCTTAAGTAAGGCGTCTTCAAAAACTTTTCCGATGCTAGCTACTTCGCCGGTACTCCTCATCTCCGGGCCCAGAAATGGGTAGGCACCCCTTAGCTGGGCCCACGAAAACTGAGGAGTCTTCACAGCCCACGACTTTGCGGGCAGTTCGACATATTCTCCAGGCACGCCTATGTTTAATCTCCCATTCAGTATTGCCTGAGCTGCTAAACTCATCAGGTTAATTCCCCTGGACTTGCTCGAAAACGGCATTGACCTACTGGCCCTTAAGTTGAGTTCCAACACGTAGGCGTTGTTGTCCTTCACTATGTATTGGACGTTGAACGGCCCCTTAATGTTCAGCTCAAGAGCTAACCTTAAAGTATATTCATGTATTTGTCTCAATAGAGATCTCTCCAACTTCCTAGTAGGGGTGACCATGGTGGCATCACCGCTGTGCACCCCTGCAGGCTCTATGTGCTCTATTGAGATCCCTACAACGCGTTCACCATCTGATACAGCGTCCACCTCAACCTCTAACGCGTTATCTATAAACTTAGAAATAACCACTGGATACTCCCTGGAAACCTTAGCCGCAATTTTGAGGTAGTCTATAAGGTCGTCTAAGCTGTAAGCGATTTTCATAGCTGTACCGCTTAAGACATAGCTGGGTCTGACAATTACTGGGAACCCCAACCCTTGAACTGCATCCATGATCTCATCAATGCTTGCGGCTTCAACCCAGGGAGGTTGCTTTATACCTAAGCTTTCCACGAGCTTAGAGAACTTAGCCCTGTTTTCGGCTCTATCGATGCTGTACCCGCTACTTCCTAGCAGCCTAATACCCACCTCCTCAAGCTTTCTAGCGAGGTTATTGGAGATCTGCCCGCCGACGAACGCCACCGCACCTAAAGCCCTTTCCAGGCCCACGACATCCCTAATGGTCTCCAGGGTTATCTCCTCGAAGTATAACTTATCGTTAACGTCCCAATCCGTTGATACGGTCTCAGGGTTATAATTAAGCACTATTGCTTCGTAACCCATTTTACGTATGGAATTAGCTAAGTTAACGGTTGCCCAGTCAAACTCTACTGAAACACCTATCCTGAAAACCCCCGCCCCCAGAATCAGAACTTTCTCCTTATCAGCTTTACCGAAATCCAGATCGTCTTCGAACCCGTTGTAGGTTAGGTAGAGGTAGTTAGTCCTAGCGGGCCATTCAGCTGCGAGAGTATCGATTTGCTTAACATAAGGTCTAATACCATTCGACGACCTAAGACCCCTAATACGCTCCGGGTCGGTGTTCAGCAACCTAGCTAGTTGTTTATCGCTAAATCCATACTCCTTAGCCCTAGCAATTACTTCTGAAAGACCTTCATCATTTAACCTATTGCGGTAACCACGTACTTCCTCAGCGACTTCCACGACGTCCTTGATTATTTGAATGAAGTACTTATCAATTCCTGTGATCTTACTTAGCTCGGCCACCGATGCTCCTAACCTTAAAGCTTTAGCTACGTGGAGTGGCCAGTAGGGCTCCCTCCGCCTCAACCTCTCGATAACTGAGGTGAGTTCCTCGTGTTCCTCGTAGTAAGGTCCTCCCACAACTCCTTCCTCCCCAATGTCCAGCATCCTAATAGCTTTTTGGAATGCTTCGTATAGATTTCTTCCAATAGCCATGACTTCCCCAATGCTCTTCATTTCAGTGCTTAAGCTTTTCTCAACACCTACGAATTTTTCTAGGTCCCACCTCGGCACCTTAACAACTACGTAGTCAAGGCTTGGTTCGAAACATGAACATGTAACGCCGGTGACTTTATTAACGACTTCATCTAACGTGTAGCCCAATGCTAGCTTTGCAGCTATGTAAGCGAGCGGGTAACCGGTTGCTTTACTAGCTAAGGCGCTACTCCTGGACATTCTGGGGTTTGTCTCAATTACGTAGAATTCCTCAGAGAAGGGGTTCAGAGCTAACTGAACGTTGCATTCACCTATGAGGCCTATAGCCTCAGCGACCCTAATGCTTGTGTTCCTTAACAGTTGATATTCCCTATCGTTTAGAGTTTGACAAGGAGCTATTACCACGGACTCACCGGTATGCACACCCATCGGGTCGGCGTTCTCTAAGCAAGCAACGGCAACTGAATTACCCCTTCTATCCCTAATCACTTCGAACTCTATTTCCTTCCAGTTATGGAGGTATTTCTCAATAAGGACTAACCTAATCTCGCTGTGTGCTAGCGCCCTCAATATGTTGTTTTTGAGGTCTTCATCATTCCACGCTACGAATGACCCCCTACCACCTAAGTTGAAGCTAACCCTACCTATTACTGGGTACCCTATCTGATTAGCTATCTCTAAAGACTCTTTCAGGCTCTTAGCAGCACCACTCATAGGGATCGGTAAAGACCAAATCCTCATGGTTTCCCTAAACAGCTCCCTGTTTAGGGCTTTCTCAATGCCGTCAACCGGTGTCCCGTAAACTTTGACATCGTACTTCTTCAAAACCCCCTCCTTCTCTAGGGTGACGCCTATAGATAGTGCTGACTGACCACCAAACCCTAACAGTATCCCGTCAGGCCTCTCACGCTCTATGACAGCCTCAACAAATTCCCGCTTTATAGGCACTAAGTATACCCTATCGGAGAGGTCGTGACTGGTCTGTATCGTAGCTACGTTCGGATTAATTAGGACGGTTTTAATGCCTTCCTCCCTAAGTGCCTTAAGTGCTTGGCTACCGCTGTAGTCGAACTCCGCTGCCTCCGCAATCTTAATGGCTCCGGAACCTATGACGAGTACCTTAGTGGGGAGTTCCATACCTCTCCACCAACCTCTTGAACAGGCTAAATACCCACACACTGTCTAAAGGTCCTGGAGACCCTTCAGGATGGAACTGAACAGTAATCACAGGCTTATTAACATGTTTTAAACCTTCAACCGTCTTGTCGTCAGCATTAACCATCCACAACTTAAATCCCGTCCCCGTCAAACTCTTCTCGTCGACTACATAACCATGGCTCTGACTGGTTACGAAGCATTTCCCCCTCTCTAAATCTATGCATGGTTTGTTCTGACCCCTATGCCCGTACTTGAGTTTATATATCTCAGCACCGGCTGCAAGGGCTAATATCTGATGTCCCAAACAAATGCCCAGTATTGGGACACCGTATTCTAGTACTTCTTTGGCTCTCTCTATAACTTCTGTGAGGAGTTTAGGATTACCGGGCCCGCTCCCATACACTATTCCAGACCCTCCGTATGCCTCTAAATATTTGATCGGATCTTCATTACAGGGGATCCTTATGAGCCTGAAGCCATTTCTAAGCAACTCCCGGAGTATGCCGTACTTGATGCCGCAGTCAACAACTACCAAAGTACTCATATGACCATGGTAATCCGGCGGTTCATGGAATACGATGTTCTTAGGCATCACATCCCTCACCAAGACCTTCTGGTCGTACCTTAAACTACCCTTCAACCTACTCATCAACTCATCAATGTCAACCTTATCCTCATAGACAGCTACCACAGCCTCCATAACACCTCTCTCACGGATCTTCTTGACTAAGGCCCTAGTATCCACGGCAGAGACTCCTGGAATTCCCTCCATCTTTAGCCACTCGTTCAGACTCATGATGGCTGTCCAATGACTTGGCAGATTCTCGTAGGCTACGACAACCGCCTCAACCTGAATCCTCTCGGATTCGAAGTATTTAGGTGTCCCAAACTCCAATATCTCCTTGCTTGGGACCCCGTAATTCCCCATCATAGGATGTGTGAAAATCAGTATCTGACCTCTAAAAGAGGGATCCGTTAGAGCCTCGGGATACCCGACCATGCCGGTGGTGAACACTAACTCTCCACAGCTCACAGTTGGATGGCCAAACCCACAGCCTTCTACTAAAGTTCCATCCTCAAGTATTAAAACGGATTTATACTTACCGCATTTCCTTTTATTTCTAATTACTTTGCTTAAGGTCATTGTCGACCCCCGAAGCCAGCGGTAAATACCGCGTACCAACTTAAATCCGTGTTGAGAACTTCCTCGCATTCCTCTATACTCTTCAAAACTAATTCAGGATTCGGGGACCCTACCACTTTCCTGGCACCTAGGGCGTTTTCAGGGGTTGCGGCATTAATTAGCTCTTCCAAACTAATACCTAATCTACTACTTATTTCTTTGTAGATCTTGCTAATATCTGAAGCTCTAAACTCCTTCATTAGTGAGGCTAATTCCTTGTGAACCTCCCTGTAAGGTTTATTATATCTTATTGAGAGTAGCTCAGCTATATCAGTAACGGTTAGAGGGTACTTACACGCATCACTGTGTAGGACTTCCTTCTTAAACTCCATGTTCTCTATGAAGTCCTTGAGTATCGTAACAGCCTCTATAGTGTTAAGGATGAGCCTTAATAAGTGTTTCGTAACCTCCTGCAAGTCTAGGTTGTAGCCCGACGGAGTCGCCTTCATCACTGTAAGTATGGCTGTCAGGTGCCCCACAGCCTCCCCACCCCAGGCTCGTAATACTTCCATAGTTACTAAGTTCTTCTTATGCGGCATCATACTGCTCGTGGCTAGGTGCGAGGTCGGTGGTTCAATGTAATTAAATTGCGGTGTAGCCCACACAATGAAGTCCTCAGCTATACGTGACATGGATACTGCTAAGGAAGTGATAACGGATGCGGTCACATATATGAAGTCCCTTGACCCCGTCGCCAGTAAGGTATTTTTGACCAAGCCGTTGAACCTTAGTAGCCTGGCTAATTCAAACCTATCCAAAGGTACTGTAGTTCCCGCTACTGCTCCCGAACCTAGAGGTGATTTATCGATGAATTCGTTTAGAACATGGCGGATAATGTTAGTGTAACTGGCGAGCATCTCCTCAACATACATTAAGTAATGAGCAGCTGTAGAAACCTGAGCAGGTTGCAAATGAGTCGATAATGGGAGTAAGATGTCTAAATTCTTCCTCGCCTTCTTAAGCAACACCTCCCTAAACGCAAGTAACTCACCAATGAGCTTTATAACTAACTTCTTCATCTTCAACCTTAGTGCCGTCGCTACATGGTCGTTGCGGCTCCTACCAAGAGATACCCAACCAGCGTCAACGCCTAACACATCAGTTAGGTAAGCCTCCAATGCCTCATGGATGTCCTCAGCCCTCAACTTAAACAATAAATCTCTGTCTTTCTCTTTTAATAGTTCATGAAGAGCTTTAAGCGCCTTGCTGCCTACCTCGCACGGTATTAGTCCCTTATCAGTCAAATGAGTGACGTGGGCGATTAAAACCTCGATGACCTCATCAACTATTAACTTATCCTCATCCATCGATGATATGTAGTTAACTATCTTTTCGTCCGTTCCGCCAAGGAGTGCGTTCCTGTAAAACGTCATAAACCGCTAACACCACAACTATCTAATAACTTCCTGAACGCTACCACGCTCTGCAAACCCCACAACTCTATGAAACCCTTAGCGTGTTCCTGAGTGAGCTTTGCGTAGCTTTCATATGTTGTAAGCTTAGGATCGTAGATCGAATTATTTGACGACCTACCCACCACGCTTACGCTTCCCTTATACAGCTTGAGCCTTACAATGCCGTTAACTCTACTCTGAACTTTCTCTATGAAGGCCTCCAGCTCATTCCTCAGCGGCTCAACCCATAAACCACTATACACCAGGTTAGTCCACATCTCGTCCACTAAATCCTTAAACATTAGCTCCCATTTCGTCAGGACCAGCTTTTCCAAGTCCCTATGAGCCTCGATTAAGGTAAGGGCTGCCGGGCATTCATACACTTCCCTGCTCTTCAAGCCTACTATCCTGTCCTCTACGTGATCGATTCTCCCAACACCGTTCCTTCCGGCGATGTGGTTTAACGTCCTTATAAGTTGGACTTTATCCAACTTATCGTCATTGATGGCTACGGGGACTCCCTTGTCAAAAGTTATTGTTACATATTCAGGTTTGTCCGCAGCCTTATCTGGTGGGAGAGTCCACTTAAAAACCTCTTCCGGTGGTTCGACCATGGGATCATCAAGTATTCCGCACTCGATGCTCCTACCCCACAGATTATCGTCAACACTAAAGAACTTTACCTTGAACTTAATACCCTTAGACTTAGCATACTCGTACTCCCAATCCCTTGTCAAACCCCAATCTCTCACAGGAGCTAAAACCTTAATTGTTGGGTCCAAGGCTTTGATCGTTAAGTCGAACCTTACCTGGTCGTTTCCTTTACCGCTGCATCCATGGGCGACAGCATCAGCGCCCTCCTTCCTAGCCACCTCAACCAACTTACTACTTATTAACGGTCTCGACAAAGCGCTTGATAATGGATACTTTCCTTGGTATAACGCGTTAGCTTTCAAAGCCGGGAACACGTACTTGTCCACGAACTCCTCCTTACAGTCAATGTTGTAATGTTTAACCGCCCCTAACCTCTCCGCCTTAGAAGCCACCTCATCTAAATCATCTTCCTGACCGACATCTACGGTGAGTGTTATTACCTCAGCGTCAAGTTTTTCCTTAAGGAGAAGAAGTATCACTGAGGTGTCCAACCCACCGGAATACGCCAAAACCACCCTCACATCATATGACCTCTACCTAACTACGAAGTTGAACCTCCTAAATACTTAACGTAATTTTTGTTACAAAGTATTAAAGGGTATGTTACATTTAGAACACTCATTTCTTAAACTTTCTTAACTGGACTATTAACCCCTCAATCAAGCTATAAGCCTTCAAAACGTCGTTACGGTTAACGACCAATATCGTGTCAACGTAACAAGAAATGATCTGAGTGATGTTGATCCCGTGCCAGGAAAGGAGTGATGTTATATATGAAATTACCCCTGGAACTGAAATTATGTTTTTAGGGCTGATCAACACTATCGCTGACTGATTGTCTATAACCTCCTCAACGGCATCCTTACCGAAGAACTCGATGACCTCCCTGCCCACGTCCTCTGAAACCACTAAAGTGAATGCCGTGGCGCCCTGAGTCAGTTGGAAGAACCTTGCATGCGTTATGGTAGATACGAAGTCCCTCAACTTAGTTAGAACTGCCTCCTTCCTCAACGTTATTAGCTTTAGATCTGTTTGCAACTCAACCGTAGTCCCCGCAATGATCTCCCTAATTGCGTCGTCGAAGGGTCGTTTAACCTTTAACGACTCAGAAAACCTTATTATGCCCATCTTGACCGCATTAACCCCTATGTCCGTGAAACCCCCCACCTCCTTAACCTCAGTGAGTATTAGCCTAGCTAGAGAGGTGTAATTAACGACGCCTAACTTGATGCAATCCAACATCGATGGGTGGGCAGTAATAACCTTCCTAACGGCATCGGATATGCTTAACTTCTTCTTCAAAACTCTTCCACCTAAAATATAATTGATTAATCCCTTTAAGTTACCAACGCCTTAGAGGCCCTATTAATCACTGTAAACGACATCCATAGAATTACCACGACGAAGAGGTAATTCACCAAGATGCCGAGACCCCCTACAGACGCTGAAATCAATGACCCCAGTATCGTCCCAAATCCTATCGCCGCATTCATATGCCCAAGCCTCTCCCCCTTCCTATGAGGTTCGGAGAGTGAGAGGATTAGGGTTGTTAGTGAAGAACTTATGAATGCCCACGTAATCCCTATTAAAACGTAAAAAAGCCCCACATATACTTTAACAATGTTCGATTCAGCAAAAAGCATGAATGAAAAAATGGGTATTGAAAACACCACGAATCTCAGTCCGACGCATAGCTTTAGCGCATACCATGCCCTACGTATGGAGTTTACGATATTGGAGGCTAACCTGAAACCCACTATCGACGTAACAGATGATGTCAGGTTCAGCATGAAGATATCACCATCACTTAATCTATTACTCTTCAGAAATGCGGGGAATGGTGTGAAATATGTTGAGATCGCTGTGAACAACAGCGCGGTTCCAGCTAGCAGTAACTGTAGCTCCCTCACTATACCTACCCTAAACATTTTAATGAATTCCGTGAGGAGTGTTTGAAACTCGTAGATCAATGTGTGTGAGTGTGTAACTGCTGACGCATTCTTCACCCTCCCAGTAACGTGAGGTGTGTGGGATATGTGTAGTTCTTTCTTGAATTCCAGTAGTGGTGGTAGCGTCAATGATCTGATTATCAGGATGGCTGGAGCGGAGACTAGCGTTAACATTAGGAAAACCAGTGTTGTGTTACCCGATAACCACCCCAGCAAGTAGCCGGTCACCGAGGCAATACTTGAGATGAAGTTATACTTAGTCACTGTCAAGTGGTCCTTACCTAGTTGACTGCCTAGAATGCTCATTAGCAACGGTGATGCAATAGCAGAAGAACACCCTATCACAACGCTACCTAGGAGGGTAATGTATACCGAGTTACTTAGACCTATCCCTAAAGAACTGAAGAGATATCCAACAAAAGTCGTAAGTAGTAGGGCTCTGGGCGCATCCTTCTCAGGTATTATCTTAGTCCAGGACCAACTCATCAACACGTACGATAAGTTGTAGAGCAGCACTGCGAGGGAGACAAAGAGTACTGAGTTCGTGATCTCGAACATTTTAAGTGATATGGCTAAGTTGATCGCTGACGACACCGCTGAGTTAATGAATATTAAGACGTATGTAACTGATCGCACATTACTCCTAGCAGATATTATGGTTAACTCACCGAAATTTAAATATTGATTTCCTCACTCATTGGTATATCTTTAATACTTAATGATTTCGTCGATGATGTTGACCGCTTCCTCAGGTAACATCCCCCTAGATAAGTGTTCCTCAACACCTTGTAGATAGGGCATGACTAAATACCTACCGCTAGGATTGAGTTCACGAAGTCCCCTTACTATCAAATCATTATCTGTAGTAGCATTTACTAAATTGTTCACCACGACTGCTGAGATGCTGCAGTTGAGGTTGCTGAGGAACTTAATATACCTCAAAGTAACGTCCATTGACGTCTTGGTTGGTAAGGTAACCACCGTGTGCTGTCCCTTTACATACTTCATCAAGGTGAGCAACTCATCGCTCATCCCTGGGGGGAGATCTATAAGCAAGTAATCAAGGGGGCCCCACACAGTTAACGACAACATGTACTTTAAAACCTCGCTCTTCCTCTCACCTCTTAGCGGTACTGGCCTATCACCAACGAACATCCTTAAAGACATAACCTTAATTCCCCATAGTTCAGCTGGTTTAAAACCTCCTTTAACGGTCTCCACGTTGGCATTCGTAGAACCTCCAAGGAGGAAAGGTATTGAAGCTCCGTGAAGGTCCGTGTCAAGAATACCTACCCTCATGCCCAAATTTTTAAGCCTCAACCCTAAGAGGGCTGTTAGCGTACTCTTCCCTACACCACCCTTACCGGACCCTATAATTAAGACCTTGCCAACATCGTTCAACCTTTCTAATATCATGTAGTCCTTAAATTCAATCACTTTTTAACACCCTGATGTTCAGTAACTTGACGTCGTAGCCTGAAACGATCTTAAAGTCTTGGGATTTACAGTTAGGGCAACTCATGAAAACGTTTACTAGGTCGGGTATGAAGTGCACTGGGTTGTCGCAGTCACTTACATCTCCACACAGTTCCCTCATGATCTCATTCTTAACCTGCGACCAGCCCCAGGAAAAACCGCAGTGATTGCACTCAAACTTACTCTCTTCCTCGTTGATCAGGAACTTCACAGTACCTAAACCGTACTCATCACTTAAAATTTTAAGGAGTTCGTGGAGTACTTCCCTATCGATTTGCGCCAGATTACCTACCGAGATTACCGCTTCGGAAATTTCACCTAAATCATTAGCCTCTTTCAACTTCTTAATAGCTAACACGATCCCTTCAGCGACTGAATATTCGTGCACTCCACTTCCCCTAAGAGACATAGTTCGCGTAGACGTGTTATAAGCTCATCACAACATATAGACTTAAATATTGGTGTAACGGATAGATAAAATCGGCAATAGTATGAGAAATATTAAGGCAGTAATCGAAACGTTGAAGACCTTGAGGAAGTTCTATGACAGGTTAGGGTGGGAGGAAGAGGCCCTGAAAGTCGATGACATTGCTTATGACACACTGAAATGATCTCTTAATAAGTAATCCAAAATTTTCCACTTAAATAGCCCGCATTTAAATCGTCACTATCTTCCCGGACTCAACTAAATCCTTGACACTTAAATACATACCCAGTACGGCTCTATAACTAGCCCCTTTAAACATCCCATACCTCTCTCTATGGGTAAATATGTAGCGCAATTCTAAATCCCTCTTCAGTAACTCCCTATATATGTCCTCAGGGTCATTACGGCCTTCCCTTACTAAGTTAGCGACGATCGATGCCCAAGCAATCGCCTTATCCTTGACCCTCTGGATGAATATTTCAGGATCTTCCCTTACGTAACCGAAATGAGCTACCGAGACCACGTCATACTTGAACTGTGAGAGCTTATCGATACTTTTAACGTATTCCACAAAGTCAAATGGCGGGACGGTGACGGGGTAAACCCTACCATTGAATAGATTGCCTAAGGAGTCACCAGCTATTAACATGTTACCGGGCTCGACTATATATGAGATGTGATGGGGTGCGTGACCGGGGGTGTGCACAGCCTTCAGCCTTACGTCCCCCAGATCTAGGAGGGAGTAATCCTCCAAGCCCACAATTTTGTTAGGGTCCAAAGGCTTCGGGGGCCCGAAGAATGTAGCCATATCTCCCAGAACTTCTTTCGAAGCTTCCCATAACCTGCTGGGGTCCACTAAGTGCTTAACCCCTCTAGGATGTACGTACACCTTAGCATCACCTAATAACTCGGCTAACCTCCCAAGGCCTCCGCCGTGATCTAGATGGATGTGTGTTGCCGCGACATACTTGATGTTAACGTCGCTGAACTCGGTATTGATGATCTCCATCAAATTCTTTATGTTGACGTCCGGGCCTGGGTCTACTAAGGCTGCCCCTTCGCTACCAATTATTAAGTACGTTGAAAGCCAATTACTCGTATCAAGCAACTCAGTACTTAATATGTATACGTTATCGCTAACCTTCGTCACACTGCCCAATATGCCACCCCCTGTGACTTACAGCCGGACCGTTATATCTCTATAACCCACTTACTCTTGTCCTTGTAGTCCATGAGTTTAATGCCCAACTTCATCAACTCATTCCTAATCCAGTCCGACATCTCATAATCCCTCAACTCCCTATGCTTCTGCCTCACATTAACTAGGAGTTCCACCAGCTTATTCACTAGGTCGTCGCGGACTCCTTGATAGATGTATGGGTCTAACACACCTAAAACTTCATTAAATTCCTTAAGTAGCAAATAGGCCTTAAGCACCGATGCGTAATTAGGCTTAGGCTCCAGGTCTCTGAAAATTATAGAGGTTAGCTCGTAGACCTTAGAAAGGGCCTTGGGAGTGTTTAAGTCATCGTCCATTGCGTTGTAGAACTCCTCCCTAATAACACTTAAGTTCCTTAAAACCTTCATCTCCTCATCACTTAAGTACGGTGTCGGCTCCACTTCCAGTAACAGCTTTTTAAGAGTGTTAACAGAGTTAACTAACCTGCTATACATCTTATTAGCTGCATCTAAACCTTCATCCGAATACTCCAACGGCGTCCTATAATGCGCTGATAATATCCACATCCTCAGTACCTCCGGCTTGAGGCTCTTCACTACGTCTTTGAAGAGTACTACGTTGCCTAGGGATTTGCTCATCTTCTCCTTCCTTATTGTTAGGTAGCCGACATGGAACCAGTAACGTACCCAGGGACTGTTGCCAAACCTGGCCTCACTCTGAGCCCTCTCATTCTCATGGTGGGGGAATATCAGGTCTTGACCTCCCCCATGCACATCTATCTGCCTCCCTAAGTATTTAGAGCTCATGACCGAGCACTCTATGTGCCACCCGGGCCTGCCTTTACCCCACGGGGAGTCCCAGTAAGGTTCGTTAGGTTTCGCAGCCTTCCACAAAGCGAAGTCGTACGGCTTCTTCTTCTCACTAAGGAACTCTTCTTCCTGATTCCATTCCTTCTTATCCAGTTTGCCGGATAGTTCGCCGTAGTAGGGGTAGCTATCAACACTAAAGTACACGCTCCCTGAAGGAGCTACGTAGGCATATCCCTTATCTATGAGGTCGCCTATGAAGTCTATGATTTCGTTAATGTGGGCTGTTACGCGAGGATGTATGTGTACGTTAATGTTTAACTTTCTAAGCATGTCGAAGTAGTCTTCGACGTACCTCTTCGTCACCGCATCCCAGCTAGTACCCTCCTCGTTTGCTTTCTTGATTATCTTGTCGTCTATGTCAGTTATGTTTTGCACGAATAACACGTCGTAGCCTTTAACCGTTAGATACCTCTTGAGTAGGTCTGCCGCAACGTAAGCCCTAGCATGTCCGACATGCATGTAGTCATAAACCGTCGGACCACAGAAGTACATTTTTACCTGGGGAGGGTCCGCAGGCTTGAATTCCTCAACCCCCTTACTCAACGTGTTATACAACCTCAACACAAATTGGGACCACCACAGACCTCAATCTAATATAGAGCTTAAAAACCTAGCTAGGGGGCACATCCGCTTAATTCCTTGCACACCTCATTAACTAACTCAGCAACGCTTTCAACATACACAATCCTTGAGGTCCTCCTATTATCTATGTATGGAGCCAGTAACTTAACCTTATCCGTCGGAAGGCCCCTCCCACCCAAAACGTAAACCGACTTACCTTCATCGTAAGCAGTCACTATCTCCTGGAAAGTACCTCCAGCACCGCCCAGAGCGACCAAGACATCACTTGTACGAACCAGTATCACGCTCCTCAACCTGAATGAAGTACCACTCTTAATAACAAACGCGTTTTCCGGGTATTCAATGCTTTCCAACTCTATCGGTGGGACGATTATAACGTGTAGACCTGACTTCAGGGCCTGATCAACTAAGACCTTCATCAGCCCCCAATAGCCACCAGTAACTAACGCTATCTTATGAGTCCCGCCACACCTGACCAACCCGTTGACGAACTCCTTAGCGTCCTCGGCAAGGGCGGTAGGTGGCTCACCACTGTACGCCGCCACACCCACATACTTCATTCAAGAATACCTCAGGCCTCAATTTAATCTCAAGAATAAAAACTTTACCAGCGTAGCGTTGAAGAAACAACTGATTTAGTACGCGCTGGGATCAGTTGAGGATGACTTCATCATTGAGTCATAATCGGCTCTTCCTCATCACTCAATAAGTGACTTATTCCATGGTTAATATACGCTAATGGTTAGGGACGCTATACATAATAAACCTCACAGTCAGTTATATGTGGTGTGGCTTCCGTGGATGTTGACACAAAGATTGAGATCGTCCTTAGGAATGCCGTTGAAGTGATCACGTTAGAGGAGCTTAAGAGTAAGTTTGAAGCAGGCTGCAAGCTTAAAGGGTACTTAGGTTTTGAACCCAGTGGTTTATTCCACATTGGTTGGCTGATATGGGCCTTGAAGTATAGGGATTTGATGAACGTTGGTGTTGAGATGTACTTACTTGAAGCCACATGGCATGCATGGATTAACGATAAGTTAGGTGGGGATATGGAGTTAATCAGGGCTGCCGCCAACCACGTGTTATCGGTTCTGAAGTACGTTGGCATTGACGTCTCCAGGGTTAGGGTGGTAGATGCTGAGGACCTAGTTAGTGATAAAGATTACTGGAACATCCTAATAAGGGTTGCTAAGTCAGCCTCCCTAGCGAGGGTGAGGAGAGCACTAACCATTATGGGTAGGAAGAGCGAAGAAGGTGAGACGGACTTCTCCAAACTAATTTACCCGCTAATGCAGGTATCCGATATCTTCTACTTAGATTTAGATATCGCGCTAGGGGGTTTAGACCAGCGGAAAGCACATATGTTGGCCAGAGATGTTGCTGAGAAATTGGGCTTCAAAAAACCTATAGCGGTCCACACCCCCCTACTCACATCCCTCCAAGGTGTTAGCAGAATGGATGTAAAGGGTGAATTAGATGATGCGTTATCGGACGCTAAAATGAGTAAGTCACGCCCGGAGTCCGCTATCTTCATCACAGACCCTGATGAGGTTGTTAAAAGTAAGGTCATGAATGCCTACTGCCCCCCGCGCCAGGTAGAATTCAACCCGGTGTTGGAGATCGCTAAGTACTTAATATTTTACGAAGAGCCTAGGGAATTCGTAATAGAAAGACCTGCCAGGTACGGCGGTCCTATCAGTGTTACCACGTTCGGGGAGCTTGAAAAACTCTACATGTCGGGTTCCCTACACCCCCTCGACCTGAAGTCGGCTGTAGCTAAGTACTTAATCGATCTCATCAAACCCATCCGCCATAACGTCCTTAAAGAATCTGAAGACGTCGTGAATAAGATTGCCCCGTACATCAGCCGTTAATCGGTTAAATATTTAAGTCGTAGATATCTGAAACGCCCTTGATGTAGAGATATAAAGTAGCCTCCCTATAACCGAGGGATACCCTAACTACGTGTACCGGCCTCCAGCCAGGAATCTCGAAATCCAGAGTGATTATCCGTGTGCCAATCCTGGCCTCCCTACTTAACTTAGGTCTCAGCATCTTATTAACGGATGTTAGCAAGTACATGTAGATTACTGTGGCATCAGTCAGTGAGACATTGAAGAAATCTTCATTTATGAAGGACACCTTATCAATGACTCCTAACTTCCTAGCCCTCTCCTCAGCCCTCGATATCAATTCCTTGTTTAACTCAACGCAAACGCCTTTAGCACCGCGTAAGGCAGCTTCGATCACTACCCTACCGTCACCGCAACCCAAGTCATAGAGAACATCGCCAGAACCCACCTTAGCTAGGTTCATTATATATGGGAGGAGTTCGTCCCTAGTGGGGACCCACGGGGCTAGTGAACCGCGCTCATTCGACGTTTGGATGAACATGCCGAGGCTCTCTAACTCCTCCCCAAACACCTTATACCCCCATGATTAAAGAATACAGGATGAGTACTTATAAATAATTATAGAGACCCCACCATCATAACACCGCTAAGGCTTAAGGACGTCATCCCAGCCCAATACCACTCCCTAAATCAATCAACCTTATCAAGCCCTACCACACGACCTTGCCGTACCTAACCCCCCTCTCAAACTAAAGGCTTTAATACCCTTAGACCTTAGGGTTAGGGCCCAAACACTACTTACCTGACCGTTGTTACAGTACGTAACCACAGGCCTGTCTTTGGGAAGTGATGAAACATCCAGGTCGTAGATGCTGATAGCATTCGGATAGTGCCATGTCTCGAAATCTTTCTTATCCCTCACATCAATCACCAAGGCATCTTCAGGTATAACATCCAACTCTAGCGTGAGGTCCCCCAAAGCCTCGTAAACATCCATATCAATCAGGTTGTAAACCTTAGCTGAATCCACCAACTTATCTACGACGTCTTCACCTACTTTTAACGACTCATTAATCAGCACACTTAAATCCGAACGCGTTGTAACCGGCCCGGAAGCTATGGCGCATAATTCGAGGACCTTAGACGACTCATCATAAGTGTTTAACCTCCTAGACAGCTCAATTATCTCATCTTTATCCATAGCAATTAGCGGCCTTAAAATAGGTAACCTATTGGCCGATGCTATGCTTTCCTCCAAAGTTTTTAAGTTCTTAAGGGTCTGTGACGATGCTTGCCCTACCGACTCGCCAGTTCCTATGGCGTCGTAGCCGTATTTCGCCGCCAACCTTAGAGCGATTAAATACATATACCTCCTCAAAACGACTTGGCTATAATCCCTCCTAACACTCTTCAATATGTAAGTAAGGAGAGTGCTTAAGTCCACAAGGTATATCTTAGGTTGATGACCGTAGAACCGTGCACCTATTTTCTTAATCGCGCGGAGGGCCTTAACCAAATTATCGAAACTTCCCATAACGTAGTGGAGGAAATCAACCTCAATACCTCTCTTGGCCAGTAGCCAGGAAGCAACAATTGAGTCGTGACCGCCTGAGACCAACATCAATACCCTACCTTCAACACCTATTGGAAGTCCGTTAACCCCGGGAACACATTCGTGGAATAGGTATAACTCGTTATCCCTGACCTCGATGACTACCTCGACGTCGGGGTTCTCCAGGTCAACACCGGCTGAGTACTTCCTTAACGCATCACCTACCTCCCTCGCGATGTCGATGGATGTGAAATCGTGTCTACCTACCCTCCTCGCCCTGACAGCAAACTTTTTACCCGAAACTATTTCCTTGAACGAGCTTTCACAGTAATCCCTAATGTCCTTCAGATCCCTGAACATGTACTTGGAGGTCCTACAAACTTTATGAACCCCGAAAACCTCCTTGATAACTTCCTCAGCACCTTCATCGCATTCTGCGTAGATGATGCCTCCGGAAACGGTGATTTCGTGGCACTTGAACCCGTTCCTAGTTAGTGCGTCTCTGATGTTGTTAACTAATCTGCTCTCGAACCTCGGCCTGGTCCTGTGGGACTTCAGCGGTATTTCCCCGCTCACCTTTACCACATACAGCATCGCAGGATCATGTTATTTGCACTAAAACAATTATTTAGGTGTTATTTAAAGGGGTTGAGCAGGGATTAAAGCCTCAGTGAAGTAAGAGTCCAAGTACGTTGTAATTGACTATGTACACTATGAGCACTAATGAGACAACGCTCATCAGCTTTATCAATATGTTTATTGAAGGACCTGAGGCGTCCTTAAGTGGGTCACCGACAGTGTCGCCGATGACTGCGGCCTTATGAGCTTCACTTCCTTTACCTCCGTACTTCCCTTCCTCGATGTGTTTTTTGGCGTTATCCCACGTGTTACCTACGTTGCCTTGGAACAGTCCCAGCAACAATCCAGTAACTATTGATGAGAAGAGCATCCCACCTAAGGCGTAAGGTCCTAAGACGAAGCCTACTACTATGGGCGATATTATAGCAACCGCCCCGGGAAGTAAGAGCTTCTTAATAGCCGCTGAGGTAACTATAGCCACTACCCTGCCATAGTCTGGCTTTTCTTTATACTCCATAATGCCAGGTTTTTCCTTAAACTGCCTCCTGATCTCATCTATGAGTACGAACGCCGTATCGCTTACCGCCATAACCACTAAAGCTACGAATAATGCAGGAAGAGATACCCCTATGAAGGCACCTGAGAGCACCGCAGGGTCTATCAACGAGAGGTTAATTTTAATCTCACCTATAGATAACCCCAATCTACTTGAGTAAGCTGCTAGGAAGGCAAGCGCTGTGAGTGCTGCCGACCCTATCGCAAACCCCTTAGAGATCGACTTCATGGTGTTCCCGGCAGAGTCCAGCTTGTCAGTAATTGCTCTGACCTCCTTACCAAGGCCTGCTTGTTCCGCAATTCCTGCGGCATTATCTGTGATGGGTCCGTAAGCATCTGCTGAGACCACAATCCCTGTCAGCGATAGCATACCCACAGCCGCTAACGCAACTCCGTATACACCGTACCAGAACCCACCGTATGTGTAGAGAAGGTAGAAAGAAGCAAGTTCTGCGATGGCTACCCCTACCGACGGTATAGCAACGCTTAGAAATCCGTATGAAAATCCGCTAAGTATCGTTAGCGCAGGACCCATCTGCGACATCATCGCGACTTTAGCAACAGGTGGCTTATCCTTGTTGGTAAAGTAGTCTGAAGTTAAACCTATTATAACCCCAGCTACTAAGCCTATAATTATCACTGTCCAAACCCTAATACCTGCGTCTAAGCCCAGCATGTATGATGTAATCGGGTATGAGACGATGGCTATGATCACAGCCCCTATTATGGTGGCCAGGGTTAGAGGTCTTGAAGGGTCTCCCCCTTCCTTAACTCTAACGATGAAGGTAACTAAAATCGACGCTATTATACCGGCCGATGATATTATCAGGGGGCATAGAGTCCATGATAACGTGTTGCTTACCGCCAAAGTGGTGGCCGCTATAACCATGGTTGAAATTATAGCTCCCACGTAAGACTCAAATAAGTCCGCACCCATACCGGCAACGTCTCCAACGTTATCACCCACGTTATCCGCTATGACTCCGGGGTTCCTAGGGTCGTCCTCCGGTATACCCTTCTCAACCTTACCGACTAGGTCAGCGCCTATATCAGCCGCCTTGGTGTAAATGCCTCCACCAACCCTAGCGAATAGAGCAACAGTGCTTGCTCCAAAGCTGTAACCTATTATATCGTTCACTACATCAAGTCCCCCACCATAGGTAATGTATTGAAGCGCTATCATCAAGGTACCAACACCGACTACGGTTGTCCCCATTACGGAACCGCCCTGGAACGCCACACTGAGCGCTCGACCCAGTCCGTATGACTTAGCCACATACGTCGTCCTCACGTTGGCATTAACCGCCACGTACATACCCACGAAGCCGGCTATGGTGGATGAAAGTGCCCCCAAGATGTAGGAGACGGCCATCCTGTAAGATATTAAAGCAATCGCCACAGCTATCAAGACCGCTATGACCATTATGACACCGTACTGCCTTTTAAGATATGCTACAGCTCCCTCCTTGATGTACTCAGATATCTCGACCATCCTACCCTCTCCGGGCGGTGTTTTAAAGATCCTGTACATTATGGCTATCAAACCTGCGACCACTGCCACCTCAATCATTACCCGCTCACCAACTTACCCGTTAAAGCGACCTTAAAAAGTCTAACATTACAAATTTTATAGACTAACCATTTATTTTTATAATATGTGATAGATAATGAGGATCAATAACAGTGGTTAGGTTACAAATTAAGATAAATTAGGACTTAATCGAGTCTGTGGCTGTGCGTCTTATAGCCTTCTTAAAGCTTAGCGTAGGTCCCCACTCTCAAACACTTTGGTCAGATCATACGAACCCTTTGCCGTCCGTCATAGTTACCTTCACACAATCACCGGTAAGCATTAGTGCGTTAACCTAAACTTTTTAGTGAAGCCACCTAACTTCATGATGTTCAAGTATTCGGCATCCACCTCACCTTTAATCGGCCATAACGTGTGGGGTTTCCTAACACTATTAACTTTCAAAATGACTCCAACGATTTTGTCCACCTTCTCATCTCTGGGTATGTCCGACCTAATTATGTTCGCGATCGGGAACCTTAAATCGCTGTTCAGGCACGGTACTATAGCACCGTCGGGGGATACCCTAATCCTGCTGCAGCCAGCGCAAAAAATCGGGTTTAGTACGGGTCTGACAACCTCTACGGTGGTTCCGCTTGGCAGTACGTAAATTGGTCTGTTATGTAGTTCACCCCTAATTACTACTTTGGAAGCTTTTTCATGCAATTCCTTTAGGAACTTACTTAAAGACATGTAGTAGCCATTAAATAAACTCCTACCTCTTCCAACAGGGTGTAGCTCAATTAACTGAACATGTATTCCCAGACTTTCAGAAAATCTTACGATATCCCATATCTCATCCTCGTTAACTCCTTTCAACGCCACGAAGTTTATCTTAACCTTACTCATGTTGTGGTTAGCGGCCTCTCTAATACCAGAAGTAACTTTCTCTAACGCATTAACACCTGTTATGAATCCGAACCTACCCGGCTTAAGCGAGTGAAGACTCACATTCACCCTATCAAGGCCTGCCTCAACCAGGTCGCCGACACGTTCCTTAAGTAAGAAACCGTTGGTAGTCATCGAAACCTCTTCAGCTTTACCGTATTTTCTCAAACCCCTAACAATCTCGACAACATCTTCTCTTAAAAGAGGTTCACCCCCGGTAATTTTATACTTCCTCACGCCCACTTTAGCGAGAGCTTCAGAAACAAGAACTAATTCCTCTGGACTTAACTCGTTCTCATCTCCCTGCGAGTTTTCGCGATGGCAGAAAACGCATCTGAAATTACATCTTAACGTAATCACTAATCTAGCGTTAATTAACTGCCTCCCATATCTGTCAATTAGTGCCGTAAAGTAGTCCCTCACATTTAATGCCTTAAATAGGGTAAATATCTCTATAATATCCCTTATACTACGTTTTATCAAGTAAGGCATACTCAGATTAAACTTATTATCCTTGATAACTTAGTTAATCTACGGAGCGAGTAGCGAAGGCTGATTAAAGTTGAGAGTGATGGCACCATGTCTAGAAAGGGTAGTGATGGCATATGCCCTAAGTGTGGTGGCAAGATGCTGACCCTCATGGAGTCTGAAAGCAACAGTGACGGCTTAAAACATGTGAGGTACTTAAGCAAATGTAGGAGCTGTAATGAGGTCAACGTTATTGAAGAGCTAACTGTTAGGAAGCATGGACATTACGTAGAAATCATACTGAGGAAATAGGGTAAATTCACATTTTTTTATCTTGGTTAAGCCATATAATGGCCGCCAAGGATTTAATTATCTTTGAAACAACTTAAACATTCAATAACCTAGTAACACTTATTATAACTCACCCGAGAGATAACCCGGGGAAGAGAATTCCACAACGAATATTTTCATCGGCAGACATCAAGCCACAGACCAAATACGTTGTATATGTGGTAGTTGATAGATGTAAGGAGTGCGGATTATGCATAAGTAATTGCCCGAAGGGGGTTCTGATGCGGGGTAAAGAACTCAATGCAAGGGGTTATAGGTATCCGGTACCTGAGCGCATCGATGATTGCATAGGATGTAGGCTCTGCGAGTACGTCTGCCCGGATTTTGCGATATTTGTGGTGAGGGGTGGGGGTCCGTGAGGCTGGACTTTCTGACCGGTAACCACGCAGTTGCTGAGGCTGCACTCACGGCGGGCCTTAAATTCTACGCGGGCTACCCAATAACGCCATCAAGTGAGATATTCGAGCATCTAGCTATGAAGTTACCCGAGAAGGGGGGTATTGTCATGCAATGCGAGGATGAAATCGCATCAATAAACGCCGTAATAGGTGCTTCGTGGGGCGGTGCTAAGGCTATGACGGCCACCAGCGGTCCCGGGTTTAGCCTAATGGTAGAAGGACTTAGTCTAGCAATAATGACTGAAACGCCCCTAGTGATTGCTTACGTTATGCGTGCAGGCCCATCCACGGGCATTGCCACCAAATCGGGACAATACGACGTGATGCAAGTTAGGTGGGCGGCGCACGGCAACTATGAAATAATTGCCTACGCCCCGTGGTCTGTGCAGGAGCTCTACGACCTAACGATAAAGTCTTTCAACGTCTCGGAAGCTTTAAGAGTTCCCGTTATCCTACTTTCGGACGCTACCTTAGCACATATATGGGAGAGGGTAGTTATTGCAGAACCCGGTGAGGTGATGATAATAAACCGGAAGAAACCTAAGGTGAGTAAGGAGCTCTACAAACCGTTTGAACCTGAGGAGGACTTGGTGCCCCCGATGGCAACGTTCGGTGAAGGGTATAGGGTCTTAGTTGAGTCACTAACTCATGACGAGAGAGGGTATTATAAAGCAACAAACGATGTTCAGAGGAAACTTGTGTGGAGATTAATCAATAAGGTTAGGAAGAACATGCACATGCTAGTTGACTCAGCTTCGTACTACGTTGAGGACGCTGAGTACGTGGTAGTGGCGTACGGAAGTACTGCCAGGTCTGTTTACGCGTTAGTTAAGGAGCTGAGGAGGAACGGTGTTAAAGCAGGTCTCTACAGGCCAAAGCTATTATGGCCTACTGATGAGGAAGGACTTATAAAGGCAACGCACACCGCGAAAAAAGTTTTCGTGGTTGAGAATAACGCTGGAGTGTACGTCAATGAGGTGTCCAGGGTTTTAAAGCATAAGGAAGTGGTGTCAATCCCTATAATCGACATCGAGATCCCGACACCTGATGAAATTTTCGAGGCGATGAAGGAATGGATGTGATCCATCCCCTAGACCGTTACTTGAGAACGGATAGATTACCGCATATGTGGTGTCCAGGCTGCGGCATAGGTATAGCGGTCTCATCACTTCTGAGGTCCATCGACAGACATATAAGGGAGGGACATTTCACACAGGACAACGTCGCAGCTGTGTCAGGGATAGGATGCACTGCCCGAGCAACCCTTTACCTGAACTTCGACTCAGCACACGTCATACATGGTAGGGCAATACCGTTTGCAACGGGTTTGAAATTAGTCAGACCTGACTTAAGGGTCATCGTGATAGGTGGTGATGGCGATATAGTTGCCATAGGGGGTAACCACCTGATACACGCTGCGAGGAGGAACATGGACTTAACCGTGATCATGGTTAATAACATGATTTATGGTATGACCGGAGGTCAGGTGGCCCCAACGACTCCCTCCGGGGTGTATACGACGACGACTCCCCAAGGTAACTACGAATATTCGATTAACGTGATTAAGTTGCTTTCAGCGTTAAACGTCAATTATCTTGCCAGAGCCTCCGTCACACATCCCCACCTCCTCGACAGATACCTGTACACGGCATTAGGTAAGGATGGCTTAGCATTTGTGGAAATCATATCCCCATGTCCCGAAGTCTTCGGCAGACACATAGGTTGTAAAGACCCGAAGGAGTTGTTCGAAAGAATTAAGTCTCTGATCAGGTATAAGGGGAAGCCGTCGGTTGAGGATTCCGACATAGTGTGGGGTAAGGAAATAGTCGTCGGTGAGTTCATAAACGATAATAAGATTAGCTTTATGAAGACTATCAGGAGGTGAAGAATTATTAGATGTGAAGTACTTATTGCGGGCCGTGGAGGTCAAGGAGTGCTACTAATAGGTAGGGTTCTAGGGGTCGCCGCTTCTAAATATCAGAATCTCTACGTCACGTGTAGTGAGGCTTATGTTGCTGAAACCAGGGGCGGTGATTCGAGGGTGGATATAATAATAGCTACGAGTGAGGAGGAATTAGACTACATAAAGGTTAGGAAGGCCGATATAGCCTTATTTCTTCATCAAGACCAGTTGACGAGATTCAGCAATTTGGTAGGAAACAGCGCCACGGTATTTGTTGATAGTTCCTTAGTTAAGGAACTACCAGGACAATGTGAGTGGAAGATCTTCAAAGCACCATATACGGAACTAGCTGAAAGTACTTTCAGAACGCCTAGGGTGGCCAACATGATAGCCCTTGGCCACTTAGTGGGCACCTCAAAGCTGGTTTCCGAAGGCTCCGTCGAGAAAGCTATTGACGAATTAGTAAAGGGTGAGTGGAGGGACTTGAATATAACAGCGTATAACCTAGGGTTGAGGATCCAAGGTACGTGAACCAACTTCGAGAACGTTGCTATCGTCGTAAAGCTTAAATTACACTTCCGTCCTAGGTTAATGGCGACTAGGTGAACTGATTGCCATCATCCACGACAATATACGCTAGCAGGGACTTAGATGCTATTTTCGCGACTGCTGCGCTAGCTACTACGCTGTCTAGAAAGGGTTTTAAGGTCTTTGTAGAGTTCCCCAAGTCCTCGGATATGAGCAAAATCAGCATAGTGAACTCCTACTCCGTAGACATAACACACCTGAATAACGTTCAAATCAGGAACTCCGTAGCAGTAACTCACATACTGCCGAAGAGGTTGGGCCTAGTTTACAAGTACGATAACGATGGGAGACACATCATCACTATGAAGTTGAGTAACATCAGTTCCACTGTGGAGGTGGTCTTGGAGTATGTGAAAACCCTCAACGACAGCATATACATCCCTCAGGAACTTCTGAAAGATCTCGCGCGCATGAAATTCAGGGAAATATCTCGACTGACCCGCACCGGGAGGTCAATATACTACGCCTATAAGTGGGGGTTAGGTAGGGACGAAACACTACTCACCCTGTATAACTACGCATACACCGTGTTCACTTCGAAAAACATGAAGGTCACCCCTGAGATAGAGAGGGATGCAAAGAACTACGAACACGCGCTCTCGCTAATCAACGTAATGATCACTGAGAAAATGTATGAAGTTGTGGGAGATGCAGCCATTGTTGTGATTTCCAGCAAGTACGGGGGCAACGAATTCATAAAGAGCAACCTCAACTACTTAAGGGCCGTTGCCAACGAATTGCTCGGTAACTTATGCAAGGAACACAAAGTCTCGGTAATGGTGGGTGAGGGGGGTTCAGGGCATGATATTAGGTTATGCGTAAATAGGGAGTTGGGCATCGATGTCAGCAAGATCTTAAGCGGACTGCCCAGCGATGTCTCAGACATGATCGCTTACAGAACAACTAAAACCCATGCACACATAACGTTTAAAAACGCTGAATTAGCCACGCTGGATAACGCATTAAAAATCACTAAGGCATTACTCTCCAGCAGCACGGCTATTCTAAACCAATCCCAGTAAGTTTCTAGGATAAAGAGTATTTACGGAATTGTTGGGGTTGTTAAGAACTCACTACGTTGGTGTATTAGTTAATAATGCTGACTTCGGCCACCACTTACTAAGGAGTTAATTAAGTTTATGAGGGAAGGGTCTGTAGTGGTTAAATTGATTACAGCAGGTATTTACGTATTTGAGTAAATTACCTATATACGGAGCTAGTAAATTAGCACTGTACTACGCTACGGAAGTCTTAAGGAGGGAATTACCTAAGAAGTCAATAAATGTAATATCAGTACATCCAGGCATGATTAGGACTGAATTCCATGGGAGGGTTGGAATGGGTAAGGTAAGGGGTGGTGTAGAAGCGGGTAAGGTAGCTAAAGCTATTGAGGAGAGGAAGAAGGAAGTCTACATGCCATACTACTTCAAGGATATCAAAGTTATTCGGTCCTAAACCAACACCATACTTCTAATACCTGGTAAATCAATCAAGTAGCCAGAAGTGATGACTTATATAAGACTATTCCAGGACTTCACAATCACCCGAATCCCTGACCTCTTCCTCTGGAACACTTCTCTATATTGGTGATGCCTAAGTGTACCTACAAATATGTTAAAATAATTATGTAAATAACACATGTATCCATAAAAATTTATTTATAATTTTGTATGATTAAATTAAATGGTATTTATTTTAATATTTATTAATGGAGTGTTCATGGTATAAATTGAAGGTAGTCCCCATGTCGGAAGGTCCTTCCTCCTACCTCCAAAGACCTCATGGTTTTGCTGGGGAAAGACCTATACCTAAGCCACCTGCTGGTGCTGAGACCGTTCGTGGAGTTCTCGCTATGTTAGGCCCGGCATATATTATGGCTGCCATGGAGGTAGGTAGTGGTGAGTTAGTATTTAGCGCTCAAGCAGGTGCTAGGGTAGGCTTAATACTTGCTTGGACCTTACTCCTAAGTGCTATATTCAAGACCACAAATAACGAGTTTGCGATAAGGTATGTCATGGCTACTGGTGAATCACCTATGATGATGTACCAACGTATTCATCCAGCATTCTGCACCTTCTACTGGGTAATACAGTTAATAGTTAGACACTACATGTTCTGGCCTGCAGGTGCTGCATTAACTATGGCTGGCATAGTTATTGAGGGTTACGGCGTTAAAGGTGTTGATCCGGTAATTATAGGGCTTCTGCTTTATGCCATAATACTCCCATTACTTCTAGTTGCTAAGAGAGCTTATGAAATTGTAGAGAAGGCCTGTACCATCATGGTCGTTTCAATGTTCATAAGTATGTTAGTGGTTGGTGCCTTAATAACCACACCTGAAAGAATTGCTGAGTTATTTGTAGGGCTTTTCAGCTTCGGGGTGATACCTGCAGGGGCGGCGGACTTAGCCATTAGGTTATTGGCGTGGGCCTTCGGCGGAGGTCCTGAAGAATCTCTAAAGTACGGAATATACGTTAGGGAGAAGGGATATGGAATGGCTAGTGAGGTACCTAAGTTAGTGAGGGGTGGGAAGGAAGAACCTGTAGTAATTGGTTGGAAGCCTTCTACAGATCCCGAGAGCTTACGTAACTGGAAGATATGGTTGAGAATAGCTCAGACGGATTTATGGGGTATTTACTTACCGATGGGTCTTATAGGTTCGTTAATATTCATGTACTGCGCTACATGGATGTTAAAGCCAGCTGGTTTGGTACCCTCAGGTTATAAATTAGCTGTAGTTCAGGCCGAGTTCTTCAGGAGGTTCACCGGTGAGATTGGTGCTATGGTCTACCTCTTCCTAGCTATGGTGGTCTTATGGAGCACTGCTGTAGGTAATATGGACTCCTATAACAGGATAGTAGCTAGTGCTTTAAGAGTTCAGTTCCCATTCCTTAGGAAGGTCTCCGAGTATAAGTTATGGGCTGCCTTGGTGGTCGCATACTTCTTCCTAATGATACCTGCCATGGTAGGTGTTAAACAGCCTGAGCTACTACTGCTCATAGATATATACCTTTCGGTACTACTTATGGCTCTAGCATTCTTAGTGCCCTTCATAGCGAATTTACTCTGGGTTCCCAAACAGTTAAGACCTCACCCGATAAAGTTCGTAATATTAGCAGGTGGTATAGTATTCTACCTATACTTCGCTATATTGGTGTTGATGGGGGTAGCACGTCCGTAACACATACCTACCCAAATCAAAGATTTTTCATACACTTTCCATACACTTAAAACGTTAAAATTACGTTTAACTTGATACACTTAGGTGGTGATTTGGATCACAAATCTAAAATACTCCTAGGCTTTTCATTAATATTCCTAACCCCATTAGCAGTCCTATACCTAACATCTTTAACGAGCATGGAGTATGTAGCACCTATCACAACATACTTTATATGTATAGTCTTATTTATCTACGTGTATCATCAACTAGTTATGTCAGGCATAATATTTAGAATCCCTATACCATTAATTAGCAGGTCGCCTTCAGAAGCGTTTAAGTTCTTCATAAGGACTGGAGTTCTCTGGCTCATATTCCTCCCGACGTCGAGGATCTTAGGTGATCTTGTTAAGTGGTTTGTAACCGGGGAGTACGTAGAAGTTGTTAGAGGGGGTTACCCACTATACATACTTCAGTTAATGGTTATAGGTTTTGGAGCTGGTTCGTTCCTCTCAATACTCTACGTACAGATACTTAAGGGTAAAACCACCAAGGGTAGAAGACGTAAAAGAATGTAATGACATATGTTAAAGAATACCTAAAACACCTCCATTCAGAAGTTCTGCAGTAGTAAACAGACTTATGCTTCTACAGCATCATACTTTGAGATTGCAGCGCTTTTAAAAGCCCTAAACATGATCTCTTGGTGTGTTGATTGGTTTCAATGGTCGATGTGTCTGGTAAGGAAAGCACGTACAGAGAAGCGATTGCTGAAGGGTTTATAAAGCTTAGGAAGGAGACAATAGACATTATTAAGAAAGGCTCCGTAGAAAAGGGAGATGTGATTGATGTAGCAAAAATCGCGGGGATACTAGCCGCTAAGAAAGTACCTGAACTACTGCCCCTCTGCCACCCGATACCTATAACGCAGGTGAGTCTGGAGACGGAAATATTGGATGAAGGGATCAAGGTCCGCGCGTTGGTTAAGGCTAACGCCCAGACAGGTGTCGAAATGGAGGCCTTAACTGCGGTAGCAGTGGCTTTGCTGAACATATGGGATATGGTTAAGAAGTACGAAAAAGATGCCGAAGGCCAGTACCCCACAGCTGAGATAACTCATGTAAGAGTTATCCGCAAAGGTAAAGGGAAACTAAGTTCTTGATCTGTTCGCCTCAATAGGGAGTCGTAATCACATTCAGGGCTTAAACCTGTTTTCAATCTCCGACACCACTTCAACCAACGTTCTCAGCGTGTGGGGAGGTATTAACAGTGCTATGCCTAAGTTCTTTATTGAGAAAATAGATTTAACCGCTGTAATACTCCCCCCAACCTCTAAGTAACTGTTAATGAATTGTGATGCAAATTTTTTGAAGCCCCCCGGATCAACGACGTATCTGTAACTAATGAAGAGTAAAGTTAGTATTAGGTCCCAGCTGAATAAATCGTCGTTGCCTCCTGCTACGGCTTGCTCCGCATCTATGATGTAGACCCCATCATTGACTATGAAATTAGATGGCTTCACATCGCCCAACGCATACCCCTTAGAGTGTACTTCAGCTAGAACCTTCCCCAAAAGGTTACTAGCTTCTAAGTCGTACGCTAATTTGCTTCCTTCTACGAATTCCCTTACAAGTATGAGATTCACTTCATCGATCTCATAAACCTTCGGCACCCTGTACCATCTACCGCCGCCGCTACTGAAGAACTTCAACTCCCTCTTAAATCTCTCATTGGGAACAACGGTGAAAGGGTAGGAGGCCTTATAGAAAATCGAGGGAGGCAACCATTTGAGAATTCCTATCTCACTTGAGAACTTCTTCCTAACTACCTTTAACCCGCCCAAGTTCATTATATCAACTTGCCCTAAAAGCACGTCTACGTCTATGTTAATTATTTGACCACGCGAGAATTCCTTCAAATGCTTAACAACTTCGCTCAAGAGTTCTTTAAACTCTGAGGACACCCTATCACCCTATCAATATATGTCTCATCAAGATTAATTAGCTTAGACACTTTGACCTCTATTAAAACCCTCCAGCATATTAAGCTTATAACCCCTTAGATAACTAAACAGTAAGGTTAGGATAATGGTCAGGTATAAGTCCGTTGAATACGTCCAGAAGCTGATGTCAGATCTAGATAAGGTTAGGAACATAGGTATAATAGCTCATGTAGACCATGGAAAGACGACCACCTCGGATTCCCTGCTAGCTGCTGCCGGCATAATATCAAGTAAGGTTGCCGGCGAGGCACTGGCCATGGACTACTTAGACATTGAACAGAAAAGGCAAATGACCGTTAAGGCTGCAAACATAAGCTTATACCACGAATATGGCGGTAAGCCATACGTAATCAACCTCATAGACACTCCTGGCCACGTGGACTTCACAGGTAAGGTCACCCGTTCTTTAAGAGTTTTAGACGGGGCCATAGTTGTGGTCGACGCTGTAGAAGGCGTTATGACTCAGACAGAGACCGTGTTAAGGCAGGCACTGGAGGAGAGGGTCAGGCCTTTACTCTTCATAAATAAGGTGGACAGGCTTATCAAGGAGTTAAGACTTCAACCCCAAGAAATACAGCAGAGGTTTGTTGAGATAATTAAAGAGGTTAATTCGTTAATACAAGAATATGCTGAGCCGGAATTCAGAGATAAGTGGTTATTAGACCCAGCGAAGGGTATGGTCGCCTTCGGATCTGCTAAGGATAAGATAGGCCTGACAGTACCCACTTCACATAAGAAAGGTATTAAAGTGCTTGACATGATGGAAGCCTACAGGAAGGGGAGGGAAGCAGTTGAGGAACTCCAAAAGCACATACCGCTACATGAATCCCTCCTTGACATGGTCGTTAGGTTCATCCCTAACCCGGCGGAGGCTCAATCGTACAGAATCCCTAAAGTTTGGAGAGGCGACATAGATTCCGAAGTAGGTAAGGCGATGCTGAGGGCAGACCCCAACGGGCCTGTCGTATATTTGATAAACGATATGAGGGTTGACCCCCACGCAGGTTTAGTAGCCACCGGTAGGGTCTTCTCAGGGACGTTAAGACCTGGGGTCGAGTTATGGTTAATAGGTGCTAGAACAGCCCAACGCGTGCTTCAGGTAAGCCTTTACATGGGGCCTTACAGGGAGGTCGTGGATGCAGTAACCGCAGGTAACATAGCCGCTGTCTTAGGCATTGATAGGGCCAGGTCAGGTGAAACTGCGGTGTCAATGGAGGTTAAGGACGCTGTAGCCCCCTTCGAGAAACTGCATTACATCTCAGAACCTGTGGTCACTATGGCGATAGAACCTAAGAAGACGACGGACCTCATGAAACTCATAGACGCTTTGAGGAAGATGAGTATAGAGGACCCGAATTTAGTAGTTAAAATCAACGAGGAGACCGGGGAATACCTGATCTCAGGAATGGGCCACCTACACTTGGAGATAGTGTTAACCCTATTGAAGGAGAACTACGGCTTAGAAGTTGAGACCACACCTCCAGTCGTCGTTTTCAGGGAAACCATAAGGTCATCATCTCAGATAATAGAAGGTAAATCACCGAACAAACATAATAGGCTCTACGTCAGTGTAGAGCCCCTCAACGAGGAGACCATAAAGTTAATTCAACAGGGAGTCATTGTGGAGGACATGGATGCTAGGGAGAGGGCTAAGATACTGAGGGATCAGGCCGGCTGGGACTACGATGAGGCCAGGAAGATATGGGCAATTGATGAAAACCTAAACGTCTTCGTGGACAGGACCGCCGGAATTCAGTACCTGAGAGAGGTAAGAGACACCATTATACAGGGGTATCGGCTAGCCATGAGGGAGGGACCCCTAGCCATGGAACCTGTCAGAGGTGTTAAGGTAATCCTACATGATGCTCTAATTCATGAAGACCCCGCGCATAGAGGACCAGCTCAATTATACCCAGCTATTAGGAACCCCATATATGCGGGAATGTTGCTAGCCAGACCCACGTTATTAGAACCTATTCAGAAGATCGACATTAAGACCCCTGTAGACTTCATGAGCAACGTCATATCAGTTCTGAGTAAGAGGAGGGGCAAGATAATCAATGTGATACAGCTGAGCAACAACGTCGCTAGAATAATTGGGGAAGTACCTGTTAGTGAGTCAGTTGACTTAGCTAACGAATTAAGAGGTGTCACGGCAGGCAAAGCCTTCTGGGGGACTGAGTTCAGCAAATGGTACCCTGTTCCCGATTCATTGCTCCTCGAAACGGTAAGGAAGGTCAGGGAGAGGAAAGGACTCAAACCGGAACCGCCAAGCCCGGAGGACTTCATGTCGATTTAACATCTTTAAACCAACTCCTTACCTTGAACCCTGTTCTAATGCGGTAGTTCATGGAGAAGTTCATTAATCAGTAATTTAATACAGTCCATACCGATCCTCCTAACATTCATGGTTCCAAGTTCGTTGACCACTCTCTCAAACACCTCAGTCTTAGACCTGCAATTAACGTATTTTCCGAAAAACCATAACACAGCATCTAGATGTAGAGGGGGTATACCACATCCTAGACTAACAGTGCGCCAAGCATCCCTCACAATCTGCGGTTTCTTAAAGAGGTCAGATACTAAGTCATTAATGGACCTCTCCATCACTCGTGGCTCGTCAGGGATGATCAAATCTGACATAAGGGATATCTTAATAACCCTCCTATCAACTGGTATCGGAATATCGTGCGGTAAGGTAACGTCGACTCCAAGAGCTTTCATTCCGTAATACATCATCTTAACAGCAAACACTATAGTCTTATCATCAACGTTCGCGTTTAGGCACCTCGCCACCCTATATCTTAAGGCGTTTAGGTCCTGAACGAAGAAGGGCTCATACGTTTCTATACACGCCTTCAGCCTGCTTAATCGTTTCTCCTTAGCCCTAACAGCAAATCTATGCAGATAATTGAGTGACCGAGCTACCTTATCTGGAATTTCCTCATAACTCTTCGGGCATTCACGCACCATAAGTCGAGCAAAGCTAAGCCAATAATCCTCGCCCAGCATACCTAACTGATAACTTACCAGGGCATTGGTGAACACTATATGAGGGGTTAGTGAACCGCATTTCTCGGAGATCAGTTTCGCCGCCGTTAATTGCGGGTCCAACTCCTCGAAAATGAGGACTTTTTCCAAACCCAGCGTGGAAAAGGCCTTAGAAAGTTGCTCTGCCCTGCCCTTGTCAACCACTACCATATACGCACCCTCATTGAATTTAATCAAGACTAGTTAAAACTGACGTCGACACGTATCAACGCACAGCTAATTGAGTGAACCAAATGACGTTCTAGTCTTTTCTCCTAGATGTGATGACCTCAGACACTATATCCGGTGTTTCAAGCTCCTCGATCCTGCTTTCCAAATCCGATACCTTATTTATTAGATTCTCAATCAATTTAGACAGTTGAGATAGCCTTCCCTCGATGTAAATGATTCTAGAACTTAACTCCTCATTAGAAGAACTGTTGCCCTCACCAATACCACCCACCTCCTTTTTCAGCCCCATCATAACGTATACCTTAATTAAGTCAGTTACTTGGATACCTAGCTCTTCAGCCCTACTTCTCAACTCCCTGTAGAGTTGGTCGGGCACTGATAGATGCACAGTCGGTATGGATACCACTCTCAAGAAAACTCTTGAAATCGGAATATATAAATCTGCCTATTATATGTACTAGTATTACAAGAGTAATCCATGACGTTAAATATAGTCGATTATATTAGTCGGTCCTCCTACCACTTCTATGGTGTAGGTGTTGCGCGTAGTTACCTTTAAGATTGATGAGCCATTATTAGAGGAAGTGGATAGGGTCGCCCAAATGTTCGGAATCAGCAGATCTGAAATCATAAGGTACGCGTTATCCAGTTATTTGAGGTCATTAAGAACTGTTCGTAAAAACAACATTAACATTAAGAAGGTCACACTAGCTTGAATACTACAACCGCGTTATCGGGTATGGTATCCTTGCTTATGTCCAACCTGTTGGATTCTAAGGTAATAATTCTACGCGCCGTAACCAACTTGAGGAAGTCGGAGAGCGGTGCGAGGGGGAGGTTAATACCTTCAACCCAATAGTGCATCGGGATAACCACCTTAGGCGCTAACATATTAGACAATTGAAGTGCTTCCCTGGCATCTATCGTGAAGGTTCCTCCGACAGGCGTCATCAATATGTCAACCGGTACTAAGCTCCTTAACTCCTCATCGGGAGGTACGCACCCTAGGTCGCCTACGTGAACTATGCTCAAACCCTCAATGTTGATCTTATATATGACCACCTCACCTCTTCTCTTACCCTTTGATTTGTCATGGTACGAGCGGTGACCGATGACCTCATAACCTAGGACGTTAAATCTACCTGTCTTCATACTATGTACCTCCCCACGCTCCTTAAGGATCCTTTGGTACGCGTTATGGTCAAAGTGGTCGTGGGTTATCAAAACGGCGTCTGCCCTAGCGTCGGGGGGTTTAATACCGATGCTCCTGCCGTCGTGCGGGTCTATCACTAAGGACCTACCTCTAGAGTCTAATATCTCAAAGCATGCGTGCCCGTGCCATTTAATGGTTAACAAAGATAACCCCTATATAGAAGACGCTGAATTAAGTTAATAAGTGTGTTGAAAAACTTCATCCTGGGTGTGAGTGCTTTGACCTCGGAAGGGGCAGGCGGTATAATAGCTTACATACTGGCTAGAATAAACTTAGGTAAGGAGTACGAGTTGTTAGAGCAGATCCGCAGACTCCCCAACATAGATGAGGTTAGAGTGGTGTACGGGGAGTTCGACATGGTAATTAAAGTTAAGGTCAGCACGATGTTCGAACTGGATAGGATAGTCACTCAAATAAGGAAGTTGAATGGGGTAGTAACCACCACCACACTGATTAGTAGCTGACAATGACGTCATGCGGGACTCATCTACGTTAACTACTAAATGATGCTTAGGTAGGGTCTTCACCAGAACTTTTTTAAAACACTTTTCAGGAATTACGATTTAATGACCTAGCTAATGTTCCAGTACTTGCTGACCACTTTTCGAACTTCACTGATCAAGCCCCCTCCAGGAACCCCGGAAGTCCCTGGTTCAACCACGTATGGCTCTAACCCAGCCATTGCAGCTATCGAGTTCGGCAATCCCTTAGACAAGCCTTCGGCGTAGCCGCCTTCTAAGATAGCGACAAACCTCCCACCACACAACTTACTGGCTAAATCGTAGAGCTTCTTAAAGTAGTAGTAAAATGTGTTGGCAGTCACCCTCAAATCGGTGAGGGGGTCTGAGTAATGTGCATCGTAGCCGGCTGAGACTAGTATATAATCAGGTTTAACCGTGTTAATTAATGGATCTAACAACGTATCAAATACTTCTTTATACGTGCTATCACTGCTACCCGATGGCATCGGGACGTTTATCTTAGTACCCTCAGCCTCACCAGAACCTACCTCATAGATGCTGCCGGTTCCCGGGTAAATACCCCTTTGATGTATATCTATGTGGATGACCCTGGGCTCCTCCATAAATATTTCTTGGGTCCCATTGCCGTGGTGGGCATCTATGTCGACGATAACTATGTTTTTGAAGCCAACCTTAATTAAGTGTTTTGCAAGGGCCGCAACGTTGTTGAATATGCAGAACCCGAGCGTTGGAGCTCCTAAGGCACTACCGCGGATCCCTGCATGATGTCCGGGAGGTCTAACCAACACGAACACCGGTTTACCATTAACCTCCCTGAGCTCGTGACTCATTACAGAAGCCGTTAGGGCCAGGACAGCTACCTCAAAAGTATGCTTATTAACGTAGGTATCACCGTCTATGTAATTAAAGCCCTTGGACGATAACTCCTTCACGTAGTCTACGTAATCCCTCTCATGAACCTCGTAAGGCAACCCATAATCCAACCTATCTACCGCTACTACCTTGAATTTCTGCAATATGTTATGCGCCTTCAACGCGCTCAAGGCGTTCACTAATCTTGAAGGTGCTTCAGGATGGGAATAGCCCTCACTAAAGTGGTTTAAGAACCTATCATCGTAAACTATTACAACCATAGAGGACATCACTCATAAATTAAAGTTCGATAAATTCCTATTTAACCATTTAACAACTACCTACAGACCCTTCCCCCACTGAAACCCCTAATCACTTAGCTGGCACTACTTTTAGTTGAACCACCCACGTATTCTGAGAGCCCTCTACCACTCGCACCTCTCCTTACGTAGGGCTCCGTAATCACCTTGATTATCCTACTGGCTTTTTCTTCACTGATCCCTTCAATCATCGATAACTCACTTTGCGAGGCGTTGAAAATAGCCCTTAAAGTACCGAATTTCTCAAGAAGCTTCCTCGCCGTCTTAACACCAACGCCTGGGAGGGATTGGACCACGTAAAGCTGCCACTCACGTATATCATCAGACTTCGGTTTGACGACCTTGCTAAAATACGACTTAAAGGATCTCTCGCCCCCAGACTTTTCAGCGATATACTTAATTACTTCCGCCGTGTGCCTGACGTCCTTAGTGTAGTAGGGTATCACCCCAAATTTAATGATGGCTGTTAACAGTGCAGCTTCTATAGCCTTCCACTTACTGGTTATCTGTTTAACATCTTCCAACTCACCTTCAACTATGAGCATGGGAACCTCGCAGACCTCCGTTAACCGACCTACCTGTTCGAAAAACCTGCCGTCAAAAACTGAACGTACTAAATCATCGACTCTCTTACGTTCTATTATAATAGAATCGTTGATCACGTAATCGCCCACTTCAAGCATCTTATAAATCACTGTGAGACCCAAGCTGCTGAGGATTTCAGGTATTCCAGAGCTCTTCTCCCTCTCATCAACATAGACCTTAACCATGTTAGGAACACTCCTCCAACCATCTACCCTCGTCAATGGTCTTAAAATTGCCTGAGACTACCTTAAAAAATGATTCTATAGTTTTGAGCACTTTGTCAGGGTCTTTACACTGTATGTAGGAGCCGCCTGCCAGTGAATGACCTCCCCCAGAACCACCCAGGCTATCAGCTAGGTGGGAAGTTAGTAATCCAGCCAGCGGTTTACCTAACTCATTAACCACCTCCTCCCTAACCCTCACGGTCACTCTAAACCCCTCCCCCCTACGCGCTAACGCTATGGATATGTCAGCGCCACCCTCTAGTAGGTCTTTAAGCACGTTTCCCTCATACGCACCTATGCATGTTACAGTAACCAAGTACTTACCCGCTTTGTAGATACCTAAGCGCGACATAGCTTTAAGCCTAGCCACCTTTTCAGAGTAGCTCATGGGGGCCCGCCTGGACAGTAGTTCCCTTGCCCTACCGTAGTTTCCCCCCAACCTCATCAACCCAGCTAATATTTCGAATGTTATTTCATCAGCCAAGTACAGAAATCTGCTGTCATGGAGTATCCCACCGATTAGTAATGTCAGATAATCACTGTTCAAGCCAACACCTGCTGATATGACTACATGTGCAACGATCTCTGAAGCTGACTTCCTCCTGTAGTCATATAACGTCACACCCGCCGAATCAATTAGCGTGTTTACTTCATGATGATCGACTAAAATAAAATCCTTTATGTTGGTGAACGATCCTAATTGGTCCCTAGATGCTGCATCAACCACTACGTAATGCTCGCAACATTTGTCAAATTTCTCATCATCATACAAGTGGTCGAGCTTGATGCTCAAGTTACTTAGAAAGAACTTAGACGTCGCATCCAACCCCTCCGGGACTACCACATAAACCCCATCTGAGGAAGTTAACTCAGCTATTACTTGACGAAGGGTCAACGCCGAAGCTATGGCATCTAAATCAGCGTTTCGATGCGTAATTAGGCAATAGTTTCCGGGGGTCAGAGCCCTCAAGAACGTGGCGACGTCCAGGTCAGGCAACCGCATTGGAACCAGCTTCGGAGAGCATGCACCCTATGAGTTTAAACGCCTCATCTATGACTCTATCCATAGCCACTTCGTACTCTAATGGGATAGGCATCGGGGATGTTACTTCGAGCAACACCTCAAAGCTTATTGCTTCATCCTTGACTACCTGGATCGCTACATTAACATCGGAATTCCTCCCCAAGGTGATGAGGGAGTTAAGCCTTTCAATAATAAACTCATTTGCTTTAACTAGTATGTCCTCAATAACCGCTTCCGTTACTCCATCACGGTTTAGACCTAGGTTAACTACGTACTTCTTCTTACTCATCCAGCCCTTGCCTGCCTCCCGTAGATCTTAGCTAAGTATTCGTTCACCTTATTTTGAAGGTCATTCAACTGATTCCTGAGAAGTTGCTCCTGCTTCTCCACACTCTTTAACCTCAACTCAAGTATCTCTTTCCTATCGCTCAGCTCCTTAATGACGTCATCTCTTTGAACCCTGACCATGACGTGACCTACGCTCTTAAACACCAAGCCATCCGGCTGTATGGAATTCAGAACCTCTAAAGCCCTGTTAATTTCAGTCAATTCAGTCATGATTAAGTTCTTCTCAGTTATGACCTGACCTAACTGATTTTGTGTTTGCTGATACCTCACCAGCATTTGCTGGACTTCAGGAGGTAGCTGCTCAGTAACGGACATTCCGTACCACCTAATTTCACAGTCTATCTTACTTAAGACTTATATAAGCTTAAGCTTAAAGCGTCAAGACAGAGATCAGCCACAAATGGCTATTAAAACCTATTTTCAGCCCTGAACCCACCCATTGTAGAAGGGGCTTCCTGCAAATCAACCCCGAAGAGTAAGATTTATTTTACTACCCTAAATTAGTATGTGGGTTGTCCGATGCAGTTAACTCCGAGAGATTTGATTAAGAGTGCGTTAAACGAAGGGAGAAATAGGCTCTACGATCACGAATCGTTTAAACTTTTAGAGCTATCCGGTTTCCCAGTCCCCAAGACAGCCTTAGCCAAAGATGTAGGTGAAGCCGTTAAGATCGCTGAGTCAATAGGATATCCCGTAGTTATGAAGATAGTTAGCCCTCAAGTACTTCATAAATCAGACGTCGGCGGCGTATTACTTAACATTAACTCACCTAAGGATGTTGCCCACGGATTCAATAAGATAATCAACAACGTCAAGAAACATATACCCAACGCTGAGATATATGGAATACTAGTTCAGGAAATGCTACCGCAGGGTTTAGAGACAATAATAGGTTCTACCAAGGACCCCGTCTTCGGACCAATTATGGTGTTCGGGCTAGGAGGGATATTTGTAGAAGTTCTAAGGGATGTGAGCTTCAGAATCGCCCCAGTAGAATTCGATGAAGCCTTAGAAATGATTAACGAGATTAGGAGCAGTAAAATACTGGCTGGGTTCAGAGGGAGCCTGCCGAGGGATAAGAAAGCTCTTGCAGAGATAATAGTTAGTTTATCAAAGCTTGTGACCGAGAACCCGGAGATCAAGGAGGTAGACCTAAACCCTGTGATGGTGTATGAAGAAGGTAAGGGGGCGAAGATAGCTGATGCCAGATTCATTATTTCTAAGGAATAGGATTGAGTTAATTAAACATACCTAACGGTATAACTATTTTAAATCTCTTATCACATCAATCGCTAGTCTCACCAGTCTTATGATTGAGTTGGAGGTGGCTCTGAGAGAGTTTAGAGTTGGGGCCTCCACCGAAATTAAGAGCTTAGGGGGTTCATCAGTCCTGAGGAGGGTTGTCCTAACACCTCTGACCTTACAATATTCCTCAGGTTTCAACGCCAAGTAGATGCTTTCCAATAGTTCTTTCTCTACGCCATCAAGTATTATGAGAGCCTTACAAACCATCCCTCACAACCTTTAAAATTCTTAGCTCAGGACCGCAGACCTTGCCATCACTGATGGACACGAAGGTTAGACTGGTGTACCGTCCCTCATACCGGAACTTAATCTTGACACAATCCGGCTTATTAACAATGTTTGCGCCCGTCCTCACGTTGAGGACATCCCTTATAGCATCTACGACATCCTTAGGTACTTCACCATCCAAACTTTTCTCATCTATCACAGCATCCAACATCCTAACCGGTCTTTGAGCACCTCTGATTTCTCTGAGTAGCTTAACGGAAGCAAGCTTGATTATCATAACCCTCTTCAGCTTAACATTGTCATCCACGTAATAGCTAAGTGCTGAGGGGTTTCCCCTACGTTCAAGGACCATTATAAGTCCTTGAGAGCCGTAACTCCGTACAAGATGAAGTAAATCATCTAATGTTTTCTTCCCCCTATTAACCTTAATCGAGCCCTTAATAACTGATGCTAGATCCTTGACAAAACTCCTCGTCCTCCTCGAAGGGTTCCTAGAAGTAGTTATCAACAACGTCATAAAGGTCTTGGACTTAAAAACTCATTTGGAGCTCGAGACTGGTTGGTACGCGCCGCCCGCGAACACCCTACCACATTTACCGCAACTCCAAATACCTACTGAAATCCTCTTCATCCCAGTCTTCAACCCGCAGAATGGGCAATAATACGTCTGATACCTCCTAATCGTTATGTCTCTCCACTTCTTCCTTACCGATGACCCATACCGCGCTCCAAACCTTCCAGCAACACCTACGACTTTGGTCCTCCCCATCTCTACCACACTAGTTCTACAGTACCTTTTCACTTATATAAGTTTTACAACGAAAAACATTAAATTAAAGACGTTAAGTTACGCAGTACGAAGCATTTGAAGATGCTTGGCTATGTTACCTTATCATGAAACCTGCAGCGACCCCTCAAGATTCCCTAAGCAATTCCTTAACCGTTGATATGATTTCCTTCCCCTTATTCAACGCGATACTTACCAGTGACGGCAACTCCTCCTCAACAAAGTAGCCCGCACCCGATTTCTGTAGACCGGCTATCAACCCATCCTCAGTAACTACCACTGAGAGCTTGGAATCTAATATCGACTCCTCTTCGATATCAGGGTCCACAACCATGTAATTACCTATCTTACCTATGGTCACGGTAGTCACCGCCCTATTCAAAGGCAGTCGCTCCTTCCTGTTATCCCTATCCACAACTATCTCACCGCTCTCCCCTACCTTGACTTCAGGGAGTTTAGTTAGAATTAAAGCCGCTAAAGCGCCGATAGACGATGCATCGATCAGGTTCCCATCATGGTCTAATACGTATATATCCACCCACACGTTCCACACCCTCTTCCCCGGAATGATGACTAACTTAGATAGATCCACAGCCCTGGACTCCCTAATACCCCTGTCCACCACTCTCGATAATTCTATAGCGTTTTCATCGGGTGGCCCCGGCTCGAAAACGGGCGATGCTGTGGGCACGAATTCCGCGTTAACCATTAAATTACCTTCATCTGGTGTGTCTGGGAAGGGTGAGCCGACCTCTAATTTAACCCCGACCAGTACTTGCGTGTTACCTAATTTAACGAGGGCCGACCCATCAGCGTTTGGTACGTAATTCTTTATTATTGTGAGCGGCCTCATCTCATCCAGCTTCCTACCATTAGGTCTTAACCCCTTGCTCAGCATAGACACTATTACGTCAGTCTTCAACTTCGGTATGAAGAAATCCGCTGACGGTGTAGTTGACATTGCCCCTCATTCCTCGACCTTAACATCCAAGTATTTCTTTTTAAGCGTCTCTTTCTGCATAGTGTAAATCACCTCCACACCTTTCTTAGCCAACTTAAATGCCTGCATGAACTCATCAGGGGTTAGGACACCGTTTAACTGCAAAAGCGTTATCTGACGGAGTGATGGTGCGATCGCTACAGGCATGTCGGCCTCACCGTTCATGTCCTCCAACTCATCGATATCTAGGACTAAGAAGCCGTTGACCTTACCGACGGCAACTCCAGCCACCAAATCCTTCATAGGGATGCCCGCGTCAGCTAGTGCAAGGGCTGCGGCTGTAACGCTAGCCGTTCTAGTCCCGCCGTCAGCGTTCACGACCTCGATGAAGATATCTATCGAAGTCCTAGGGTATAATTCGGATATGACTACAGGTTCTAAGGCCTCCCTAACAACTTTAGATAGCTCTATCTCCCTCCTGCTTAGTGTGGGATTCTTACGATCATGAGTTGAGAAAGGCGCCATATGATACCTGCACCTAATCACCGCCCTATTAGGTAGTAACATGTGTTTTGCCTGAGGTTCCCTCGGACCATAGACAGCAGCCAATACCTTAGTCCTGCCGTACTCAACTAAGGAAGAGCCGTTGGCGTTTTTTAGCACCCCGACCGACATTGTTATGGGCCTTAACTCGTCTAACCTCCTACCATCATGTCTTAAACCCCCTTCTATCAACTTAATTCCACTCTTACCCATTAAACAATCCCCTCCTAACTTTCTCCTTAATAATAAATTCCTTAATCCTGTCCGTAAGTCCTGGAATATGCGCCTCCTTCTCTATTTTCTTAATGGCCATAATAGCGATTTCTTCGTAATCCCTACTAGGGCAGTTGCTGATCAGTATCCTACCGTTCTGAGCCACCACGATCTCACATTTGCACTCGTTTAGAAGTAACTGCAGCATAGACCCCTTCTTACCTATAACCCTAGGGATTTTAGCCGAGCTTATCTCAACTAAGGAGCCCCTGCTAATCTTACCGAAACCTTTGCCCTTAACAGTTAGGGAGGCTGCCCTACCCCTGCCGACGTTCTCGACCTTAGCAAGCACAACGTCGCCGATGTCTAAATAATCTGATAACATCTCACGTCCTGGGTTAAAGGGCCTATTTAGAAAGTCTGAGGCGTAGAGGATTGCCGAATGCGGTGCCCTTATATCAACTTCCCAACTACTAACGCCGACAGACGTCACAATACCGACCACCACATCCCCGACTTTAGGGTAGTAAAAACCTTCCAACGGAATTACACCGATTTTATCCCCCTCAACGCCAGCTAACCCAACCACAGCTGAGAAGTACTTACCATCTAACACATATACGGTGGTGGGGGTCGTCACCGTTAACTTGCCAGCACCCAGTAGGTGTCCGGGGGTTACCAACTCCCTGTTCTGGACGTATATGGAGGACTCCATCAAACCACCTTGATATTGATTTCAGCACTACCCCTACATAACGAGTTGATCTTATCTATAACCTCTGTTTGGAGGCCGGCAGGTATCTCCAATTCAACTAACAAAGACCCGTCCGAGAGCCACTGCTGGTTTTTAACATCGCCTAACCTCCTAACGTCGTTCTGAACTTTCTTAGAGTGTTCGGCCGGGATCTTAACGGTTATTAACGCCCTAGCTACCTTAATCGGGATGAACCTAGAGATTTCCTTGATGATGTGCGTCGCTTGCTCCTCAACACTCTTATACAAATCAACACCGACTTTGGCCTCCTCCATAGCCTTCTCAATCCGTTGAGGCGGTATAGGTAACTTAGTTTTAGGGTCTACGACTGACTTAGCTATATAGTTCACGATCTGCTTCCTCTTAGAGTCTAACATTGCCCTTCTCTGCTCCGCTGTGAGCTGCAGTTCTCCGTTCTTCACGATTTCAGAAGCTATTGACCTCACATCCTCGGTCCCGAAGACCTTCCTCAACTCATCGGGCGATGACTTCAAGCCCTTTCTAACATCCTTATATATAAAATCGCTAACTAAGAAATCGTCCACGCTGACCTTCTTATCCCCTTCCCTAAACCTCAGTGCCTGATCGGGTTTCACCAATACTTCAAATCTGAGGCCTTTGGACTCGTATCTAGCAATGACATATTCCCTACCACTCATTTATTTACCCCTGCTTCACTAATGTACCAAGATATTTCATCTATTGATAACTTCTTAAACTCCTTCTCCTGCTGGGTTATATACCCCAACTCAACACCTTCCGGTGTTAGGGGCCCCTCAGAAGCAGCCCTCAACGCCTTCAACCCCAAAACGATAGTGTCCTTAAGGCTCAAACTGCTGCTGTAATTCTTCTCAAGGAACTCCATTACCGGCTGCTCACCGGCACCCATAGCAATGGCTAGGTAACTAAAGTAGTACCCATTGGTCTCAGTCTTAAATAAATTAACCCCTTTCCTATCCACTCCTAAGAAAATTAGGGAAACGCCGAATGGCCTAACGCCCGCATGCTGAGTATAGAGCTGCTTGATATCGCAAACAGACCTAACCAGCATCTCAACATCCGCTGGTTCATCATATATGAACCTGTGGCTGAATGCCTGCCTCCTAGCATAATCTATTAATACCCTGCCATCAGCGGCTAGTCCGGCAAAACTCGCCCCAACATGAGAATCTATCAAGAAAATCTTCTCTATAGAGCTTAGATCTACTAACTGAGTAACCTTCTTCTTCTCAGCCAGGATTATGCCGCAATCCCTCGACCTAATCCCTATAGTGGTCCATCCCTTCCTAACGTTCTCAGCAGCATATTCGACCTGATATAACTTACCGTCAGGTGAGAACACAGTTATTGCCCTATCATATCCCATCGCAGGCGGCCCGAACGCCAAAACTTACACCTACCACAGGTATTAACATACATCTATCTTATTAAGCTTTAAATTACATTATGGAAGACAACATAAGGACTTAATGTGATGAGTGGGGGCAGAAATCCCGTCGAAATGTTCGAAAACCTTAGAATTGGTATCGTTGGAATCGGTGGGGGAGGTGATGTAGCGTCGGCGTATATTTTATGCAAATTGTTTAAGGACTTCTTCAAAGTTAAGTACTGCCTGCCCATAGCTGTTTTGTGGGAGAGGTGGGTCGTTGACCCGACTGCAGGGCCACCATCAAGGGCTTTGGTTAGAGAGGCTGTCGTTAAGGAATGCGTCTACCTCACGGACAGGTCGTACGTGAGCAGGGGGACATACACTTTCAGACCTCAAGCATCGGTCCTTGCATCAATAATCAATGAAACGATCCCGGCCATAACCCTCGAGTACGGTGTTCAAGGATGCGTCAGATGTTTAGAGGAATTAATTGATGAATACTCAATAGACCTCTTCGTAGGTTTGGACGTAGGAGGTGATATACTGGCCGAGGGCTGGGAAGATAGTCTAGGAAGTCCTTTAACCGATGCGATGGGCTTAGCCGCATTATTTAATTTCAATTCCATCATAGCGGTCTTAGCTCCCGGTGCAGACGGTGAACTACCCCAGGAATACGTGTTAAGTAAAATCAGCGAGTTAGCTAGACGCAACGGCTATATAGGCTCAATAGGATTGTGGTCGGATTACATAAAATGCATGGAGGAAGTGACTTCTAAGGTGGAGACGGAAGCTGGCAGGATACCGTTGATCGCCCTCAAAGGCTTCGACGGGGTGCAGACCATTAGAGGTGGATTGAGAAAGGTGAAAGTCAACATAGTATCGTCAATAGCCTTCCTAATCGACACCAAAGTCTTATACAACTCATCTAAATTAGCGTTGAGCCTCTCATCAACTAGGAGCTTAGCCGAAGCCATCAAGAAGGCCGAGGAATTAAAGATTGTGACCGAATTCCACTACGAACTGCGTAAGATGCTACTCACACGTCCGTTTGTCCCTAGATGCTCGTTGATGTGAGCTTATATTCGCTCATCGCATCTAGGGGCTTCCACCTCGCCCACAGTGCTTTGAAAAGAAAGTTCCAACAAGCAACCACGTCACGGTGCCACATTTCCCCACCTTTACCACACCTGCCCATACGAGAACCGTTATCGTAGACAATACGTGTTTGCGTATTGGACATCGCTTCGAAGTATTCCTAAGATTTACGTAGGTCACCGGTACACCATATTTTCTAGCCTACCCCTCAATAGCTACTTGAATACCTTCGAAGGATGCCTGATAAATCCTACGACGTAAGTGGCTATCACTGAACATCTTAATCATATTGTTTACCAAGTTTCTCAAGAACGATAGCGTATTATTTTTCACAAGCAACTCTAAGAACCACCAACCAAAAACAAAACGGTTCAAACACCCCATCATTGAAGATGATTACGTAATAGATGGTTCTATTTCCGTACTTCCTAACAAAGCTTATAAGTCCAAACAGTCAAATAGAATTCTGGGAGGCCAAAGCAGCGGGGTGGGGTAGCCAGGGAGCCCGCGGGAGGTGGGTCAATCACCCTACCCGCGAAGCTCATATGTTACGACCCCTCGGCGGGTCGTGTCTCGGGGACACACGTCAGGTCTAACCCGAGGTCGGTGGTTCAAAACGGGGTGGCCGTGAAGCTATCGATGACGGCCGCACCGTGAAAGTCCACCCCCCGCTACCAAGAGCCTCCCACCATCTCTTGTCGCTAATCTTCGCCCACCAACTCCCTGAGAAGCTTTAATAATTCGGACTGAACACTATTTAAGTAGGTGTACTTCTTGAACGCTGTCGAGGGGTTGTTCTTCGGCACCGCTGGAATACCTATCAGCACACCTAAACATTCAACGTTGAACGGTTTGAAGAGAATTAAGGAACTAGGACTTAACGCTATGGAGATCGAGTTCGTGAGAGGGGTTAAAATGGGCGAGCAATCAGCGTTGGAAGTTCGGAACCTAGCTAAAAATCTAGGCATCCTGCTATCGGTTCATGCCCCCTACTACATCAACTTACTTTCTCCAGATGAGGGGAAGGTCCAGGCCTCCATTAAGAGGATCTTGGACTCAGCTATAATGGGCTATAAGGCCGGCGCTTGGTCCGTGACATTCCACCCAGGGTACTACGGAAAACTGAGAAGCCAGGACTGCGTTAAGAAGGTTAGGGAGATCCTTAAAAGCATAGTCAATCAATTAATGGATGCTGGTTTAAGGTTGTGGATAAGGCCTGAGACGATGGGTGGTCTTGCAGAATTCGGTTCCCTTGAGGAAATAGTCGCTGTTACTGAGGGCATCGAATACTCCCTACCATGTATAGACTTCGCACACATATACGCTAGGAGTAGAGGTACGATAAACACCTACGAATCATTCAGCAAAGTCTTAGAGTATGTTGAAAGCAGGTTAGGTTCCCAAGCCTTGAAGAACTCCCACATCCATATGTCGGGTATAGAGTACGGAGACCGGGGTGAGATTAGGCATCTTAACTTAAGGGAGTCGAGGATTAATTACCAAGACATAATCAAAGTCATTAAAGACTTTAAAGTGTCTGGAGTTATAATTAGTGAATCACCCAACTTGGAAGGCGATGCTCTCTTAATGCTCGACACGTATAGGGGCTTCTAATTTACGGGTCTAAAGAATTTGCTCGACCCGTGTTCGAGCCTGCCTTTATTGGTATAGCAATAGTATAACTGCTAAGAATGCCTAACCCATAGTTATGACTAACTCCTTAGATATACAAGAGAATCAACCCGCACATCACCAATACAATCCTTTGAAAGAGTGGTAGCCTGCTCTTAGCGTAACCCACCATACCTACAGACAATGATAAACAGGACATAATAGCCTTAGTTAACGCCCATAATATCTCATAAATCGAATGAGGACCTGCAACTATTAGTAGCTCAGGTTTAAACACCATGGCAAAAGGTATTAAGAACAGGGCAAGTCCTAACTTCATTGCAAGGAGACCCACCTTCATTGGCTGGGCTTTGGCTAGGTTAGCCGCGGCAAACGCTGCTAATGCCACTGGAGGTGTTATCGCTGAAAGGATAGCGTAGTAGAATATGAACATGTGGGCTACGATACCTTTCACACCGAAGAGGCTTAAAGCTGGAAGGGCTACAGCACTGGTCATGATGTATGCTGCAGTCGTTGGCACACCCATTCCCATTAAAGTTGTGAGCGCTGCGATGTAGATTAAGGCAACTGGTAACGAATTGAATGATGCTCTCATGACCAATGAGCCAAACTTAAGGGTCACCCCAGTATATGTTAAAACCCCAACAACTATGCCCGCAGCGCACGCTACAAGAATTATTGAGACAGCCTCCTCCATACCCTTCGTAAGGGTAGTGATTATCGTTGTCGGTTTTCTAATCACCTCCTTCCTAGAGAGTCCGATGACAAGCGATACATAGAAAGCTATCATCGCAGATGTTATAGGTCCCCAACTCGCAACTACTAGGAAGTACAGGAATACTATTAGAGGTATTATACAATGTCCCTGCTTCTTTAAAACATCACTGATTTTAGGGACTTCCTCTTTAGGTAGTCCTGTTAAACCCAACTTATATGAGGTGTAATGAAGCTGTACGTACAGGAATAGGTGGTAGAGGATTGCTGGGATGATCGCCGCAGTAACTATAGTCAGGTACGGTACTCCAAGAAGTTCAGCCATTACAAACGCTGCCGCACCCATAATAGGCGGTGTTATCTGCCCCCAGTCGACGCGACGGCCTCTATGGCCGCGGCAAGCTCCCTGGGATAGCGCATGGCGATCATTGTAGGTATTGTTATAGTTCCGGTAGTGTATACGTTAGCTACTGCTGAACCGCTTATGGTGCCAAATAAGGCCGAAGCAATTACCGCTACCTTACCAATACCCCCAACACTCTTCCCGACAAGGGCTTTCGTCAAGTCAATGAAGAAAACGTCAGCACGTGCTAATTGTAACGCACTACCCAGTAAGGTGAAAGCCACTACGTAGGTAACCATAACCTCTAGAGGTGTTGATAAGATCCCATAGGGTGTGAAGAGTAGGAGGTCTAAGATCTTGATAGGCTGAGTTCTAAAGCCCAGTGGGTAAGGTAGATATGGACATAGAAAACCGTATATAAGACAAACTAAAGAAAGAATTAACAATGGTTTCCCGAAAGCCCTTCTTATCAATTCCACAAGTAGAAGCACCAGCAAAATACCGCACACTAGTTGCTCATTACTTAACGGGGACACCAACCACATCCTATTGAACACCCAGTTGTAGTAATTACGCCAGAGCGCTATGGTGACTACGTAAGATGTAAGTATCAGTACTAGGTCGTACCACCCAACTCTCTCTACTTGTCTTTCCGTGGGTGAGTATAGGATAAAACCTAATGGCACCACGAATATTAGGTTAATGAACATATGTTCGTATATATCATAATTGCCTAATGTTAAAGCATAAGCGTTATATGTAATCATTACGGAAAGAGATGCCTTAATTAATAGCCTAAAAAAGGGTGTATTTTGCTTATATCCCTTCTCATGTTCTCACTCTATTTTATGTAACCTTTCTCCCTATAGTACTTCTCTGCGCCTGGATGTAGTTTAAGACCGGAGGTTGCTATACCCTTGGACGGGTCGAAGTTTTCGAACACCGCTACACTGCTTACAATTACATCTCTCTGCTCGCAAAGTAACTTAGCGATATGGTATACCAGATCTGCTGGCAAGTCAGAACGTATGACTATTATGGTATACAATGAAAGCGTCGTGTAATTCTCCTTGATAAATCCGTAAAGTCCTGCAGGTATATCGTACCTTTCCCAAGAACCCTCACCGAAGTACTTGATGATGTACGACAAGTCATCTTCTGTAAAGCGAATAACCTTAACCTTACCACCTGCACGTACATCGACTGTTTGCCATGCAGTTGAGATGAGGGAATCGGAATCTATGACCACATCATACTTACCTTCTATGAAGGCCTCAGCAGCTGCTGCGGATCCTGCTGTAGGTAATTTAAGGGCGTCAAAATCCAATCCATACTTGGCAAATAATGCTCTGGTGAAATACTCCTCAACGCCTTTAGCAGGACCTCCTAACACGAGTTTCACCTTTCCGACCTTTATCAATTCTATCAGTTCAGGGACGGTGTCAGCAGGTACGCCAACATGGGAATATATCAATATCGGAAATTCAGGGGTGTAAGTGCCTATCAAGTAAGTAACTTTGGATATGTCCGTGGGTGCTAATCCGAATTTCTCTACAAGACCTGAGATATAGATAGGTGGCCACAAACTCAGCGTTAAACCGATATCAATCTCACCTAAACCTACGGCCACTAAGTTACCGGTCCCAGCCCCTGGTTGTACGGTTGTTTTCACCCCTAACGTTTTATCTATGAGGTCCCCGATAACCCCCATCAATAAGTACCCTGAAGTACCGACGGACCAACCCCTAATTATCATCTCTTTAGGCCAGTGAGGTAGCGGAAATGTAGGTGGTGGGGTTGGAGTAGGTGTTACCGTGACTGTTACTGTTCGAGGTGGTTGGTGCGACGGTGGTTGTGACGGCGACGGTAGCGGCTGCGGCAGTGACGGTAACGGTCTGAACAGCTGTTGAAGTAACTGTCAGAGGCGGAGGCGTAGCGGAAGAACCTGCGAAATAACCACCAACGCCGGCAACAACTATAAGCACGGCGAGATGCTGACTAAGGATTTCTGGGCACTCACGATAACCACCGTCCAATAATGATCTCTGAATATTTATAAATTTTGCATTTTATCATCTCTTACTGCATGTCAGTCCGTGGGAACAAACTTTGATTTATTTCCAGGTCCCTGTTGATCAATAATTAACTGAGGAACCCATGTTTAAGAGATGCTGTTCGGCGAATCAGTCACGTGGATACTACCATCGCTGTCATGTTGTTAATCACATTTAAAGTTTTCTATACATAAATTGAATCTTCTAGCAACCTCGCATAACTTGTCAACGGGTATGAAGGCTGTCGCACCTGACTCCCCGACTATGTAGGCAAGCCTTCCCTTAATCACTACCTTGGATTTCTCACACATGGGTTCGTCCCTCCTACCCCTCGTACTTAGGGGTTGAAGTTCATCACCCACCAATTCATCCCCATGCCATAGTGGCCTGCCCAAGGATATGGGAACTAGGAACGTTGACAGGCATATGTCCGTAGCACCTGCTTTAGATTTTCGTGGTTCAATGGTAGGCCGCGACTGAGGACTTCAGCAACCATATTCGCACAGAGAGTTAAACTGATCTTAGACACCACGCCGGGGACTGCCTGGAAGACATGGACTTATAAGTTCCTCCATCCCCACCGCAGGTGATGGAACCCTCAGATGCGCAGTTACGCAAACCCCACTTCCTGTTTCTTCCCTTCCCTAGATGCCTTAAGTGCTTGTATGGCAGCTGCTATACTTCCCTTACTACTTATTAGAGAACCCCACCGAGTCCTAAACTTAGACGGAACTAGAGGCCTAACCCTTTTCTTAATCCTCAGCGGTACGTAGGTGGTTTCCATACCTTTAATGCCATACGTGCCATCAATCATTTCAATAACTACATCCCTCTCAATTAAATTGATTAATACCTTCCTAAGCCTGTCCTCACCCGCTAAACCGCTCAACTCCCTCCTCAATTCCCTCCACGTAACCGGCTTGCCTTTCTTCTTAATTATGTTCAGGACTAAGCTTTCTAACCCTTTGTCATCCGGTGCCTGCATTACCACGATATCGTCATCTTCGTAAATAACTTTTAACTCATCCTCGGACTCACTAAACATTCCCAAACCCAATATAAATATCTATTTTTATGTTTAAAAATATAAATGTTAATGAATCTCTCACCCCATCCGCACACACTCGGAGAGGACTATGAAAAACGTCCTCCCACAGCAATTCTGTCAAACGATATGATAGCTTGATGTTCACCTAACTTCTCCACTATCATGTCAATCAATTCCGGAACCCTCATATCATCACTGATTTCAATGACGTCGTCGTTTACGAATATGAGGTTCCTTCCATCGGTACCTTCGGTAATAACTAGATTCACCCTTATGTTGAGGTCATCCTCGAAGAATTCTTTAACCTTATTTAATCTTCTAATCATGGATTTGGATCTGCAAGGGGACAGACTCACGAGTAGTGTAAACTCTCCCATTCTAATTACCTATGGGGAAATCTACCAGGGATATTACCTTATATAATTTACGGTAAACGTATCTGGGTCGCATTATCAGGGTCTACGCGTCAAGTGTTGCTGACAAGCCACGGAGGCCGCGCTATGGAACTTCTATCTTAATGGAAAGTTACATATATATATTTAGGTGCGTTTCTTATTATGGAAAAACTGTCTGCGGGGACGAAAAGTAATGAATGATGTTAGGAGGTATGCCGTTGATGCTTTGAAGGTATTGAGAAAGGTTCTGAAATACAGGGAATTGGAGGAAATCACAGGCCTTTCAACGCCGGCTCTTTGGAGGTACGTAAACATGAGAGTGTTACCAACTAAGGAGAGGGCTAAGGAATTGCTTGATAAGATGTTGGGTGAGGACGTTATTAAGAGGATCATTAAGGATAACATCAAGATCATAGATGATTCCATCGTAAGCACATCAAACCTTATATACAACGTAGATTTCTTGAAAATATTTGCCCTAGTAGCCTATAAGGTCTTCTCAGAGCTCGAACCAACAGCGGTTGCCACAGTCGAAGTAGATGGCATACCCCTCGCAGTGGCCGTGTCTGAGGTGTTCGATGCTAAGCTCGTCGTAGCTAAGAGGAAGTTAGATGTCGGGATCTCCGAATACCATGAGGTTAGCTACATATCCAGAGACCCCCCTTCCGTCGTCAACCTCTACATACCGGCAACAATTCTGGGTCGTGCGGACAGGGTGTTGATCGTCGACGATTTACTACGTAGCGGTAGGACGAGCCAGGCCCTAATAAGGCTTATAAGGAAGTCTAAAGCCACACCGATAGGGCTCTACGCCGTATTAGCATTTGGTAATAAGTGGTATGAGGTATTGGAAAGAGAAGTTAATAAGATATACGTAAGCTATGTCATAGAATGAGGTGCTACAAGTCATATACAGGAAGTACGTAGCATCCGCACTAGTGCTGGGATTCGTACTCGAAGCCTTGGCACCCAATAAAGTCTCCACGGTTAGTTATTGGAAGCCTGTTAAGGACTTAACAATCGATAAGTTCATAGCCACCGCACCGATACTCTACAAAATCTACGAATCTGTACTAAATGAAAAAGCACCCACCCCACGCGTGAGTTATTGGATCCGTGTAACAGCCGCTGAACTAATCAACGATGAGTTTGTGAGGACTAATACGTGTTTGGGGTACGTAATCTTAACAGTTCCCATCATATATGCCGTCAAATTCTATGATGAACCCATACATCCGACCTGGATAGCTAGGCAAGCTACCAACCTCTTACACATAACGGCGTCCAAGGAAAGTGCTGAGGAATTCTATGAAGCGTTGCGGGCGCTCAACCCATCGTACACGAACAAATACGTTGGCAAGGTACCTGATATTCACTCAAAACTTTCTAGTAGTTTTTCATTACTAGACGTGCTTATAGAGTCAAGTTATTACGACCTGATAGCTTATGAAGTGACCCACCAATACGAGCTAACTATTCACACATACAAATACATGGTTGAACTCCTTAGGGAACAGCCTAACATTCTAGATTGCATCAGTAGGACGCAGCACTACATGCTGAGCAAATACATGGACAGCGAAGTGGTTAAAGGTTTTGGTGTTGAGAAATCGTTACTTATCAGGTCCTACCTACAGGTCGTAAACCTGCTCAAAGACCGGGAAATCTCTAAGAACGAATTAATTGAAACGCTGGATAACCACCTAAGGCACAGCAACGTAAATCCTGGTACGATATCGGATATTCTAGCATTAGCTACGGCGTTCACACTACTGGAGCGAGACAAACCTAACGCAGCACCATAGGAATTGATGAAGGAGATAGCCCACTTAATATTCACCCATGGATGACTCCCCACCTACATAACTTCCGGAGATTAGCGTGGTAGGGTTTAAATTATCTGCCCCGCAGATATCGATTAAATGATGGAGCGATGGATTACCTAGAACTAGTCTACGGTGTTGATGTCCATGGAGACCAATCGAGCTTCCGCAAACTCATTACCGTCTTTAAAGACGTTAACGCTGACTTAATGATTTTAGGTGGGGATTTAAATGTTGACTTACAGTTGTTGGCCGAACTACGCGATAAGGTAATGGTAGTGCCTGGGGAATGCGATGATATTTACGTGACTAAGCGTGCCAGGGAGTTGGGGATATTATTCGATGGTGTTGTTGCATCAGTTAACGAGTGCAGGATCGGGTTCTTAGGGGGCCTGTCAGCGCATCAATCAATTAGGAGGTTGTATGACGGGAATCAAGGACCTTTGGACTTTTTGGTCACTCACTTCCCTCCGAAGGGGTGCCTGGATTTAATTCTAGGCAAGCATCATGGTGGCTTAAAAGAGCTGAACGCCCTCATAACTAAGTATCAAGTTAAGTACGTGCTTACTGGGCACTACCACGGAAACGTCGGTTCCTGCACCCTAGCCGATGCTGTGGTTCTGAACCCCGGACCTTTGAACCAGGGGAACTACTTAATAATGAGATGCAGTAGGAGAGGCGCTGAATATAAGTTCATGAAACTTCCTTAACCTCAAACACGTCACCTCCCCATATATCCCTAATCACGGGTGATTGGAACTCATCATCACCGTTGATCACTTTAAAGTACCCGTCGACCGGGCGGTTCGAGTTAAGCCTAAGGAAGGCCAGACCTCCCTTATCCACGACCGCCCTATCCAACACCTTATTAGTCCACACCTCAACAACGGTACCTGATGGGAGGCCCCTAACAACCACTGAGTTACCTCTCCTCGTAAATAGGTTTTCGGAGGGGACCCCTTCTATAGTCCCTTCAGGCGTCACCCAACCAAGCTTGACTAATCCGAAAGGTCCTAGGTTAAAGTACCTCACATAGATTTCATGAGAACCTCTGGAAAGGTAGAGAGGTGGTGATTGGTAGAGTGTCGGTGGCTGTTCGACCCAGCCGTCGATTAATAGTTCGTTATCTAAACTTAAAACACAACCATCATCACATTCCATGAACAGTACGTAGTAACCTTCCCTAAGAATGTTGAGGTACCCAACCCACTCCACCAGAAAGTCCATAGAGTTAATGCCCTTAAAGGGTGGTTCGAACCAAACGAAGTTTATACTACTATCAACTCTGGTCATGACTGGCTCGCTGTGAACGCTTAACGTGTTTGAGTCATTAATAACGTAGTATCGTCCGAGCAGGCCCTGCACCAGACCTGACTGCATCCTAATAAACAAATACTTCATAATCATCCAAGACAAAACTCGCTAAGGATGAAAGTATTTAAGGTTTTAGGTAGTCGACTCATGGAGCAGGCCTTAGGTCAACTCGTTCACGGTTGGGTACCTCGTCTTCTATGAAGTGAGGAAAGTACTCACCACTTACTGTAAAATCTGTTGGAGGCTGAACGCTTCCTACATTCAAATTTCGTGAGTGGGGTTCGGAATCACAATGTCCTTGCCATTACGAAGGCATCCTCACCGTCTAAGTAGTAATGCCTTAGAACCTTCACCTTCTTAAATCCTAACTTCTCATATAGGTTTATCGCAGGTATGTTACTAACCCTAACTTCCAAGTAAACCTCCCCAACACCATAGTATTCCTTAAGCCTTCTCATAGACTCCTCCATCATCATCATGCCTATGCCTCTCCTCCTATAGTCCGGGAGTACCGCAACACTGACTATGTGTCCCAGCTTAGTTAAACTCCTCTTTAAGTAACCTATACCGCTTTCAACCCTACACATCACGTACCCGACCACCTCACCGTTAACTTCAGCAACTACGAACGCCTTACCCCAAGCCCTGAGGTGGTCCAACCAGAACTCCTGCATATAGTGCTCAGGTAATGCTATGAGGTTGATCTCGATTACTTTTTGAAGATCTTCCTCCGTAGCCTCTCTGACCTTAATTACCTCGCCCATTACTACCACTAACTAATAGTTAGATGTAGGGACTATGTTTTAAAATTTAATCAGAGTATGCAGTAGTGGGTGGCGTTCACGTACCATCCAAGCGAGGAGATCCGCGGAACGTATTCGACCTCTCTAGACGGAAAGAAAATAGTTTTAGGTGTGACGGGGGGTGTAGCAGTATATAGGGCGATAGATGTTGCTAGGGAACTTCTGAGGAGGGCTGCTGATGTATACGTGGTTATGACCCCTGAAGCTACCAAGCTAATCAACCCGCAGCTGTTCGAGTGGGCGACCGGTAATGAAGTCTACGTGGAATTCGAAGGTGAGGTCGGTCACGTCGGTTTAAGTCGTAGCTGTGACGCAATGGTGATAGCGCCGGCCACAGCAAACACCATAGCTAAGCTGGCTGCGGGGGTGGCAGACACCTCAGTCACGTTAACAGCCCTAAACTTTATGGGCTTACGGAAACCATTGTTGGTTGTTCCATCAATGCACTTAGCCATGTATCAATCCCCCCAGATACGCGAATCGGTGAATAGGCTCAAATCATTCGGGGTTAAGGTCTTAGAGCCCATCATAGAGGGTGGTAAGGCTAAGTTACCTGAAATAGGTGATATAGTCCTCAGTACTGAAACGCTGGTGTTACGGGGCCCCGACTTGAGGGGGGTTAGGATGTTGGTCACGGCAGGTCCAACGAGGGAGTTCCTAGACCCTGTGAGGTTCGTATCGAATGCTAGCTCCGGGAAGATGGGGGTCTCGATAGCTAAGGAGGCTTTCTTTAGAGAGGCTTCAGTAACTCTAGTACATGGCCCAATAGATGAGTCACTAATTCCGAAGTACCTGAAGTCGATGAGGGTCACAACTACCGCCGAGATGCTTGATGCTGTAATTAACGAGTTAAGAAACGATGAATACGATGCAGTGGTTTTAGCTGGGGCGCCGTCGGACTTCAGGTTCAAGGAAGTTAGTGCGGAGAAAATAGATTCCAGTACTACCTTACTGAACGTATCATTAGAGCCTACCCCTAAAATCTCCCAGGAAATCCGTAAAGTATTCAACGGATTAGTGGTGGGGTTTGCGGCTGAGACCGTTGGAGGGGACATAGATGCGCTTAGGTCAAGAGCTAAACGTAAGCTATTGGAAAGGGGCTTCAACTTAATAGTTGCTAACGATGTGTCGAGGCAGGATGTGGGGTTTGCAAGCGAATACGATGAGGTGCTGATATTAGGCGTTAATGGTTTCGAGAAGCACGTAAGTAAAACCCGTAAAGACCTAATAGCTAGGGAGATATGCGACATCGTCAAAAAGCTCTTAAACCGGTAAGGAAGATGAAGGTCCTAATACCGCCCCATATAACCGGCTTTTGGTACGTAATAAAGTCGTACGATCCCATATTCACCGGGTCTTTAGGAGCTGGGTTAACGTTAGATCCTCCCATAATTGCTGAGGCATTAGCGGATAACACATGCAAGGTGGTCGTCAACGATTTATGTGTGGAAAGCCCAGTCATAAACACTGCCGAAAAATTGGCGAGGATGGAAAGTGTTAGAGGGGTCCGAATAAGGTCCGAGGTAATGTTAGGTAACGGCTACGGCATGAGCGGTGCTACGGCATTGGCATATCTAATCCTGAACATGTTGGGCAGTGGCTCCGTAACGTTAAATTATGTATCCAGACTCGCGCACGTAGCTGAAGTGATCAACGAGACCGGATACGGGGATGTTATAGCTGAGTTTTACGGAGGTGGTTTAGTTTTGAGGACTTCGCCGGGTCCTCCTGGTGTGGGTTCCGTTGATGTAGTACCTGTTAGTAGGTCATTAAAAGTTGTCACTGTCCTGCTAGGCGACCTCACCACTAAGGAGATGATGCTCAAATTCGGAGGCATCATAAACACCGTCGGCGTCGACGTATATATGAAGTTTGTGGAAAACCCGGACATCGAATCATTCGCAGAGCTATCACACGAATTCAGTGTGAGGGTGGGTATGCTACCTAAGGAATTGGATAGCCTGCTGAATACTTCATTATCCAGTTATCTGAGGAATGGCGGTGTGTTAGGTTACTTCGTTAAGAAGAAGTTGCTGACGATAATAGCTGAGGACTCCCACCTCACGGACCTAACTTACAAGTTGTCGAAAACTGTTGGAACGCCTAAAGTATTTAACATCGCAAGACATGGTCTTATAGTGACGTAAAGATGGTTGAGATATCCCCTAAGCACCCGAGATACGAGTCCCTAATGATCAGGGAGAAACTTGTCAAGGGACTTAGGAACGGGTACGTAGTTGAGCAGGGGTTGATAGCCCATGGCAGGGGGGAATGCTTTGACTACTTGATAGGTGAGGAAACGATACCTCCAGCCATTAAATCCATAAGAGCTGCCGCAGCAACATTAATCCTTGCCACACACCCGGTGATATCTGTCAACGGCAATGCCGCAGCTTTAGTGCCGGGGGAGATAGTCAAACTTGCTGAGCTAGTTAACGCTAAGATCGAAGTGAACCTATTTCATAGAACTCGGGACAGGGAATTGAAGATCTTAGATGTTTTAAAGTCGCATGGGGCGAAGGAAGTGCTTGGGGTGGACGACGAATTAACGACCATACCTGAGACTTTCAGCGAGAGGAGGAAGGTTAGTTTAAGAGGTATCTACGCTGCTGACGTGGTCCTGGTCCCGTTAGAGGATGGGGATAGAGCGGAGGCCCTAAGGAAGTTAGGTAAGACCGTCATAGCTATTGATTTAAACCCGCTTTCAAGAACTTCGAGGGCCGCTACCATAACGATAGTTGATAACATAGTGAGGGCAATGCCTAAGCTTATTACTGAGGTGAGCCTTCAGAAGAGCCTCAGCGTGGAAGAATTGAGAAGCATAGTTGCAGGCTATAATAACGAGGAGGTCCTTAAGGAGGTCATCGCGTATATATTGAAAAGACTTCACACGCTGTCTAAGGAGTTAAAACTGATTGATTAGCTTCTCATCATCAGTCTTGATCGACTGCCTGCTGAGTGCCCTAACATCCCCGAAGCTTAAGTCACCTCCATCAATGTTAATCCCCTTAAACTTCTTGACCAGGATTGCGAGGTATTTAAACATGGTCCTCACCTTACTGTTAAAGTCTTTGAAGTCCTCCTCTAAGCCCTGCGTCTCTTTAAACAGTTTAACGATCAACGGCACCTCATCAAATAATAATTGCTTAACCTTGTTCTTCTCGGCAACCGTTAAAGATTCTTTGGAAATTAACTCACTTAAAACCTTTAACAACGTATCAATATCCACTACCTCAACCTGTAATCTGAGCAACGTGATTCCGGGGTCGCTTTCAACTGCCTCGCAATGCTTACCCTCGTATATGTCTAATGCCTTAGAAACTGCTGAAGGGTCGTTAAACCGCCACCACCTCTGAGTCGAGGATCTGTAAGTGGTTTCAATGATCCCGAAATCCCTCTCCATAATCCTCAATAACTGATTAGGGTTATAATTGAATCCCTTCTCCCTCAACTTGTTAATTAAGCTTTTGAAGTCGAAGTCGCCGAGCAGTTTCTTACCTGTGACGGAGTTGCTCTGATATACCTCATACGCCGCCTTCAGAACTACGAACGCCTTCTCGCCGTATTTGTAGAGGGAGTCAAGTACTATGGACTCGCTAAGAGTGCCCATGAAAATCCTCAACCAAATATACTACTTGGTCAAGTTATTTAAGTACTTCGTTAATGAATTTACTTGAACGACCCCTCACGAAGGTACTACTAAAAGTATTACCTCCAAGTGCTTTCAAATCCATAAACAACTCAAAGTTTAAAACGCTAAAACGTAGAACTTCATGGTCGGCGAGAATGCTTAGAAAAGTGTTGAGAACCCCTAACACCAAAATTATATTCGAAGCACTCGGGTTAGCCGTATTAGTGATATCAGCGGTTATCGGATCTTACCTAAGACTGCAGCCAGTTAACAACGCGATGAGATATGGCTACGGCCCTACGTTATATGAGATGGACCCCTACCTCAACTACTGGATTACCAACAAGTTATATGAGAAGGGCTTCACGTACTACACGTCCCTTACCCAAGAGAACCCTGAAACTAAAATCTTCTGGTATCCGTGGGGTAGGGACGTTCCGTCAACCGAGTTGCCCTTACTGCCGTACTTCTCCTTAATCACTTACTATATAGCAAAATCCGTGAGTCCCGACCTAACGCTGTATGACTGGTTGGTTTACCTACCCATACCTCTTTACATCCTAAGCTTAATCGGCATATACCTCACAGTACGTGAGTTGAGTAATCCTCTGTCGGCATCCATAGCTTCATTGACGGCGGCATTGATGTTCATAGATAGGCAAGTAGCTGGATTCACCGTGAAGTACGTGTTGGGTCTGGCCTTCGTTTTTATTGCAACATACTTTCATGTAAGAGCTGTTAGGAGGGGTTCGGAAAGGTCAGCGCTGATATGTGGAGTTTTCCTCGGGATCTCCGCCTTGAGTTGGGCTGGGTTTAACTTATTGCTAGCTGCTATTTTCGTGCAGTACGTGCTGACACCGCTGATAACGGGTACCATGGATAAGAAGTTGATTAAACTATGGTTTTATGAAATGGCTCCTTTAACGCTTTCGATAGTAGCCGCACCATCGTATTACAACGGATTCGAGTACTTAATAAAGAATGCGGGTGTCATTATCCCGTTAGGTACTGCTGTTTTAGCGCTTGCATATGTGGTGTTCCATGTGATACCGCTGAACCGGGTTATGAGTAGGAGTAAGCTACCGATAACCGCTCCTAGAGTGATTTACTTCGCCATAATCGCGGCTTTCGGTATCTTAGGGGTGGCGTCCCTGGTGACGGGTTTCATAGGTATAGGGGGTAAAGGATTGGCTGCTATGGGCTTAGGAAGTGCTGCCGGGGTCCTCACAGGTACGATAGCTCAGTATAGGGCAGCTACGTCTTCGGAATTCATATACTTGGGAGGGGCCCCAATCGTGGTTACCTTCATAGGGACGTTATACTTGCTATACAGGAGCTTAGTTCGAAAAGATACCAACTCATTGTTCCTATTCCTACTTGTTTCGGTAGCACTCATAGCCACGACAAACGTAGCTTATTTCTTCTCATACAGCCTGCTGGTAGTTGCTCTAACTTCCGGATTCGTTGTCGGGGACACGTTAATACCTCGAATACTTAGCGGCAGCAAGCCCGGGTGGTTTGTTAGGATCATATCTG
>CAZXJO010000003.1:121174-206391 GCA_964641155.1 uncultured Desulfurococcaceae archaeon
AATCATTATCTCATTATACATAGCCTCGGTAATACTTCAAGGGGTATCTCATTGGGTCCCATCCTACCAGTCGGTGGTGCCAACTATAATTGAGTCAGGGGTTGGGCTAAGCATTAACGCTCCCTCATGGATAAATACCCTTAACTGGATTAGGAATAATACCGATAAGGACTCCGTAATTGTTGCCTGGTGGGATTACGGCTACTGGATCTCGGTGGTTGGGGAGAGGGCGTCAATAGCGGACGGCTCGACGTTGAACTTCTCGCAGATACACATACTGGCTAAGGCATTAACCAGCGATGAAGCCACCGCAGCGGATACATTGATATCTAATTTCAAAATACCGCCAAACAAGCTGTACGTAGCCACCTACGAGTTCTTCATCGTTGACGGAACTAATAAGAGGATATATCCTGGACCGTTGGTTCTTTCGAGGGCGGATGGCACACCTATTTTCCTAGGTGCTGACGGTGCGAAAGGAATCTCTGCCATATTTAGAATCGCCGGAGTGGATATCGATGAAGAAGCAAGTAAGGGGGGTGGGCAACATGTTAAGGTCTACAGATACCAAACCACGAAGGGTCACATCTACATCTACACACTCCCGAATTGGGGTTCCGACAAATTAAGTGAGGCCCTCCTGTATAAAATATTAGTTGATAGCGCCCGCAGGGTTTGGGGACCTTTAGGCTACGAAGTCTACGACCTCTTCACCGACACGGGGGAGCCATCACAGATAAACGCGTCTGAAATGAGTCTCTTTAAGCCTTCCTACATCGCCATTTCGAGAGTAACATCGAACATCTACCTGATAACGTCGCTTTACAAACTTGATGAGACGGCGTTACAGTCAGCACATCGAATCAACTAAGTTTTTACCTCAACCTTATCAAGTTTAAGGTGGAGGACGCTTCGATAATCCAACATGAAACCAACCTTGAGTAGAAGGTTGTTGCGTAATCAACCGTTGTTTCATGATTCAGGTATTTCGTCAATGCGGTTAGAGCCACCTCAGGATCCACCCGAGGTCTCACGTACTCGGTAAGACTCTCCACTAACTGGGCTAATGTGAGTTTAGCAGAGCCTACCAATTCCTTAACTTTCTCGAGATCTGCATTCCTAATGAGTATCGCTTCCTTCGCCTCATGCTTACCTAACTCCACAGCGGTCTCCATGTACTGGAAGAGTGGTGTGTAATCCTCTACCAACTCCCCAGTAGCAAGTATGGGTTTCCTCCCACCCATTTCATATTCACCGAATAGGTAATTAGACCACCCCACATCCACACTACACAGGTTTTTGAACACTTATATAGTCTGTAAATAATGGTTAAGAACGTGAAAGGTGTTATCTGGTCTAACGGCGCCGTATTAGCTGATCTTCGAAAACCACCGCTAAGGCAGGGGAATGTACTAGGTAAAGTAGTAACAGCATCAGTGAGCCATATCGAAAAGCTGGTCTCGTTAGGGTTCATACCGACAGAGGTTGGAACTATTTTAGGGTCTGCGGGGGTTATTAAGGTCATCGACGTGGGGAGCGGTCTAGACAGTAAAATCGTCGGGAAACACTTCCTATTGCTACCGAGGCCAGGCAACGTAGGGGGCGTAAACTTCGATGGAGTACTTGCGGAAGTTGCCTCCATACCGCACAGGTTATTAATCCCCATCAGTAGTTACCACGCTTCAGTACCTGAAACGCTAATATATTCTGAGCTCTCATACGTTCATGAAATCGCAAAGCACGTCAAAAACAAAGACGTACTGCTCCTCGGATGCGGTCCCACATCATACGTAACCGTCAAATATATCAAAGACCTGTGTAACGCGTATGTTGCATGTATACAGAGCAATCAAATTCGTCATAAAATAGCTGAGTTGGGGGTCTTCATAGCGAATTACGAGAACGTCAGCGAAGGTGTTTATGACGTAGTCATAGTGTTAGCTACACTTCCCTACATACCTTCAAACATTTTAAAGATAGTAAGGAATGCGAAGCTCATCATAATCCCACCAACCATCCCCAGAACCTTAATCAATGTCTTAGGGCTTAACTACGACGTAGGTGCGCTCAATTTCTTAGTGCCGAACTACGTAATAGTTGACGAAGTCCTCGAAAAGCTGAGTAACATGCTCAAAGATCTTAACAACCTGACCGGGATTGTGAGCGACTTCGATGAAGCACTGAGCAGCATGTTTTACTTCTGGAGGACTATAATTGATAGGAGTTCCGAGGAGTGACCCCCACGTACTTCTAGGCCCGCTACTCAGATGTGACGCTTTACAACATCGCTCAATATTCTAATACCTTCAAATATTTCTTCCTCCTTGGGGAAGCTGAAGTTAAGCCTCATCGTATTAGCACCGCTACCATCTACATAGAATGAAGCGCCTGGAACATACGCAACCCCAGCTTCAAGTGCTTCATATAACATCTTCGACGTATCTAACTCCTCCTTCGGCAACCTAAGCATTACGAAGAGCCCTCCAACAGGTTTAGACCACCAACAACCAGGGACCATATACCTCTTCAGGGCATCTAACATCACATCTTTTTTACGCTTATATATCATCTTAGCCTTCTCGATCACTGCCCTAACCACTCCTGACTTAATTGCTTCTAAGGAGACGTACTGGGCGAAGGTTGATGTGTGGAGGTCCAGTGATTGTTTGCATCTTTCGAATTGGTCTGTGAATCCCACAGGGGCTGCAATCCAACCGATCCTCAAACCCGGTGCCAGTATCTTACTTAGGGTACTTGTGTAGATAACCCTCCTACCCCTATCTAAACTCTTCAGCGACGTGGTGTCTGTTGGCTCGTAGGTGAAGGAACTGTAGGGGTCGTCCTCAACTATGATGAAGTCATACCTATCCGCCAACTCTACCAGATGCTTCCTCCTCTCCAAACTCATGGTAACTCCCGCCGGGTTATGCGCTATTGGTATGGTGTAGACCAACTTAACCCTCTTCCCCTCACTGTATAACCTACGTAGCCTAGCCTCAAGAAGGTCAACATTCATTCCGTCATCGTCTAAAGGTATTGAAACGAAGTTAGGTTCACTTAACCTGAAAGCATTTATAGCGCCTAAGTAGGATGGCGACTCTATAACTACGTAGTCCTTAGCGTTTATCAGGGTTAGGGCTATGATGTGAAGTGCTTGTTGGCTGCCGGTGGTCACCATAATATCGTCACCGCTGCCTACCGTAATCCCCCTACTGTTCATGAAACTGGCTAACTCAGCCCTTAACTCGCCGATGCCTTTTGTAGGACTGTACTGGAGGGCCCTATCACCCTTCTCCTGCAAGATCCTACTAATGATGGCGATTAATTCGTCCTTCGGGAACGTCTGAGGGTCGGGGAGCCCCCCAGCCAGACTAATGATCTTCCTCCCTTCGGTGATCCTAAGTAATTCCCTTATTTCAGAAGCCGCCATCAAGTTAACTCTATCGGCAAAAAACTTCTCCAACCTGAGATCGTTCAGAGCCACACACCCACATCAACTAATATCTTGGGTATATAAACTTTGTAAAAACGATGCTTAAGAAATTACATCGAAGCTTATGTCCCTAATTAAGACATGCCATCATAGCTTTAAACGTTCGTCCAACATCAACACCCAGGTCAATAAAATTCCATGGAAGTACGTTTAAAGTACCTCTGTTTTCGAAAACGTGGTCAGGATTTATACCGAACGATGTTAGGAGCGTTTTAAAGTCTGAGATGTTCAACCCATCGACCACGTACTTGAGTAAGGCATCACCTAATTCAACACCGCCCAAACTCAAATGTGCTTGTACATAAGCTATGTTATGACTTAACGCCTCGACCTCGAAATACTTTCTAGGTAACTCCCTCCGTATGAGTTTCACCCTACGCTGGTACTGTTCCTTACTAACTAACCCTAAGAACTGCATGGGCGTTCCTGCCTTAGGGATTAGCGGGTTAATAACCACCCTAACCCTCCCCTTCAAACAGTATTTCGACAAGACACCACTTAAACCGCTGAGGAAGTTAATCATCTCCTTAACATCGTTATCAGTTTCAAAGGGTATGCCGATTAGGTAGTACATCTTAATTTCCATCCCTAACTTAACTCCACCAACAATCAACTCGGTAAGGAGCTCTTCATCGATATATTTCCTAATGAGGCACTTAAGCCTACTGCTGTTCGTTTCAGGTGCTAATGTTAAGGTCTTCTGCCCACCCTTACTCATGAGCCTCAACCTATACTCGCTTAGAGTGTCGGCCCTAACCGAAGGAATGCTGAATTTCAGACCCTTCTCCACCAACGTTTCCAATATCTTATCAGATGATGGGTGATTGAAAAACGATAGAGAGTAGAAAACTATCCTATCCAACTTGTTAATCTCAACACCTCTGGATATGAGGCTGATTACACCGTCAAGACTCCTAACCCTGTAAGGATATGAGACCATGGACTCCATACAGAAGGAGCATAGGTGCGGGCAGCCCCTAGAGACCTCCATGATGAATCCTCTACCAAACACCGGCTCCGTCGTAAGCGATTGGATCTGGTACTCAGGATAATATGAACTATTTAAGTCATTAACACATAACTTCCTGATTACACTGCCATCATGAAGTGATGGAACGTAAAAACCCTTGGAAGCGAGTACCTCCAGGAACGCCTTCTTACTGGACGACAGTGAAGTAATGGATGTTGCTAAGACCTTAAGCGCTTCCTCACCATCACCGATAGCTATGGCGTCGAAGAACTTGGAAACAGGTAAGGGGTTAGAAGTCACGGTAGGTCCCCCAGCTATCATTATAGGCCTCCTAACACCGTTACTTACCGCTGGTAGGTTATTGTTTAAGATGATTTTGAGTGCGTTGATGTAATCGAACTCATACCCTAAGCTAAATAGGGCGATGTCAAACTTCCTCAAACTCAGCGAGTGAATAGCACTTGTAGTTGGGTTATCTATCGTAAATCTGTCAACCAGGAAATCATCGAAGGAATTCAAATAGTAGTACGATATGTGGGTGAATAAGTTGGTTATCGAAGCTTGATAGGTGCTTGGGTACACTAGGGCTATTTTAAACGGCGAAGTTACCCTCTTCACATACACGTTCAATTCTTTGAATAGACCGACCCCACTTACGCTAGCTCCCAATACCTGATTATTCATGAGTGGTAATTAACTTTTCCAACACGAATCCGGGAAAAATCGTTAATTTGCTGGGAGGTTTAAAATTCCTTAACAGAAGCACCTGCGACCACAGTACGTATAACCATGTTAATGAATTCTTTATGCTTCTTCTTGAGATGTGACTCGGCATCGGAGGGTCTGAGGTGGACGTTGCATAGTGTGCAGAACACCCTATTACCGCTTCTCAACATAACAGGCTCTACTGACATAACTAGGGGATATAGGCGTTCTAGGATCCTAGCAGCTATTCTGTAATTCCCTGCCTTATCTATGACCCTCTGAATGTGTCCCCTAACCTTAAACTTACTTGTCTTGTATTTGAAGGCGATGGCACTGGGTGAATAGCCATCTAATAGGTACTCCTTGATCGCAAGTAATGCTATTACATCGTTGATTAGCCTCTTCATGACCAAATACCTTGCTATCGCATTAACAGCCTCCTCCAACGTCGCCCAAAACAACTCTCATACATTGAAATATATAAAAGGGGTATCGTATATTAATGATGCATCATTTAAAACTGTATGCATAGTAATACGTGATATGAGGTTAGTTCGGTGTAAATGGGGTTATCAATAATTCAAGTGCCATGAATGGCTCATTAGTAAACACCAAATATTATTTATACGTCTCATTAGTAATAACAAGCGGGTATTGTTTTTGTTGGATGAAGATGTGTTATCAGGTAGCCCAGCAGGTCGCGGAACCCCCCAAAACAGTTCTAGGACGCTATCGATTAAACTAGATTACAACACATTAGCTAAGATCGACTACATATCCAAGTGCTACAAGTTCTCCAGTAGGAGCGATTTCATCAGGAAGGCCATAATCTACAAGATTAATCAGATACACAGCAAGTATTATTCGGTGGACAGCACTTGTCACTATTTTGGGAGCCACGCTGGGTGAGGAAGAAGTACTGGGTGGACGGTATCGAGATAATAACATGTGAAGACGAGGTATCAGGACTCATACTGTGTCCGGTATGTGAAAACGTGGAGGAATATTGCCCCGAGAACAGATCTACCTCAAGGGTTAGGGAAAACATAATCACGTTTTTCAGCCCCAGAGACTTGATTTACCATATGAGGAGTCATAAAAGCGGTAAGGGCTTCAAGTTTAAAATAGAGAAATACGGCGAAGCAGAGGAAAGCGAGGAAGAGGAAGAAGAGGAAGAAAATGAGTAAGAAGATGTATCTGGGCGAAAGCCTATCAACACTATCAGTTTTAATCAGGGATCCCCGACCTCAGGACGTGATAGCTGATTTGTGGGAGGGCGGTAGCGTATTAAGCGGTATTGAGATATGTGGTATGGTCTTAGATAGAGCTCCCTTGTTAGTTAAGAACCCTCTAACTTCTGTTAAAGCAGAATTCCTTTCGGTGAAGCCCGCCACAGTATTCATAGGTAGTGAAAGCTCCTACCACCTAAAGGTCTCTAAGGGCATGGAATTACAAAAGAATTGGTTGTTGGAGCTATCTAAGGGCGGGAAAATACCTAGAGGTTGTTTCTGCAACATCTTCAAACAACTTAGGTCTAAGGTCGCAAACAAGAGAATTTACGACACAATCAGCAAGATCGAATTAAGCAGCAAGAGGCTCACCCTCCTTCGACACGGCATAATGCACTATGATAAGTTGGTTAACTCACTCCCACTACCTTACGTGATGAGCAAGATCAGCACAGGAGTGGGTAACGGCGCAGCCCTCCCTCAATTTGACTATGTAAGTCTGCTAATCGAGATAGCACTGACTAAACTACGCTTAGAAGAGTACACGATAATATACGTCGGTAAGGGTGACATCGTGCCTCACACAGTCGTGCTAGTACCGCTGACGTATCTCAAAGAAAGCGCGTCAGATGATGTGCTGGTTTACTCAATAACATCTATAAAGAGACCGTACACTAGCCACAAAGGAGAGTACGTTGGTAGGCTTTTAAGTGATCTCAGAAAGCTAGGGCTTCAAGAAGCGGTGTTCATGGGTAGCAGGCTAATATGCGAGAAATACGGCCTGCTAAGCAACATAGGCCCGGAACTTGAAAATGTAATAAACTCCCTAAAAGACCACGACGTGGAACTCTTGGGAAGGTTAGGTACTTGGAGGGAGATGAGCATAGATGATATTTTAGATAGCACTGGCATCCGATAGCGAATCATCTCTCTCAATGTAGACTCCTAAAGCATAGGTAGGGCTGGCCTCATTTTTAACCGCGATGTATGTTAGAATAAGGTCCACGGCATCCTCTACCGATATTAACCCATTCACCCGTACCTCAAAGCCGTTAATAATAACGGTCACATCCCTACCTTTCTCATTAGTAATTAACGGAATAACGTACGTCTCAATACCGTATTCCTTGAATACCTTTACAGCCGCTGACCAAAACTTCTTCAAAATGTCGTCCCCTAACTCACTATTACGCCTTAAAACCACATAGACATCAACCGACATAAGCGTCCCATAGATCAGGGTATTGAGGTGCTTTAATAAAAAGCGTTTGCGCTAATCAGTAGAGGAAGAGGACTTCATGTACAACTTACCCTGACCTATCCACGAGGGTGGAGCTATGAAGCTGTTTTGTGTTGCGTGAGGTTTGTTTATTAACGTGGTGATGGTCGTTCTTGGAGGTGCCTTAGACCTACGCCCGCGATGTGGGCTTCACCCGTTCACGGCGGAAGCCCTCCCATGAAATGAAGAAGAGATGGAAGTAAATGCTAAGCCAGAACTGTCAGTAACAAACCTAGCAGCTTCCCGGATTACGTGTTCTGCTTTAATTTAAAGATCGTTAACAGCTGCTTGATGAATTCGCTAACGCCGCCTTCAAGCCCCTCACAGGTCAGGCTGTTAAGTACCGCGGCCCAATCAACCTTAATAATCACGTAAGAGACAGCAATGGTTACGATCACGTAGACTGGTAATAGAAATGTGAATTCAGTGACGTGTTCCTTAATTAAATGCGAGTAAAACACTACTACAGAGGTAAGGGCTGTTTTACCTAAAAACACCGCCATTACATACTTGAATATGCTATACTTAGCCATCCCCGTCGGGATGTATAAGATGTCGTCGGGCAATGGTAGTGAAGCGAAGAGGAAGATGGCTAGGAATAAACTCTTACCGGCTATTCTGTTAAACAGTTCCAGATTCTTAATGACCTTATCAGATAGCCCTAGCCTGAACAGACTTCCTATACTGTAGATAATGAGCTTACCTAACGTGGCCCCTAGAGCCGATACCACTGCGGTGACTATCTTAGTGAATGGGTCAGGAATCAGTAATGAGTAGGCCAACACTACCGCCAAATAAGGTAATGCGACGAACGGGATTGAGTTAGCTATCAAGCTCGTTATGAATATGCCTAACATCCCCAACGGACCGCTGAGAACGTCTAGTAAACCTTCTAAGTACTCGAGCATCCCCGTACTACCTTAACACTCTTAAGCCTCCACCTAAATAAATTAGCTGGTATAATAGTGGCCGTGAACGAGAACTTGAAATACTTAGGGGAGGAATTTACGAGATGCATCAACTGCGGAAGCCCTAACTTCAAAGTATCGCTGTACGTTTATGAGGCACCGCTAGCAGGCACCGTACTCATAGAATGTGGTGTGTGTTACAACTGCAATTACAGAAAGAGTGACGTATCAATGCTAACCTTCGGTGAGCCTAGGACTATGAAGATGGTTGTTAAATCGCCCGACGACTTGAAAGTCATGGTGGTGAAGTCTTCTACCGCAACTGTTGACATCCCAGAGCTAGGCATTGAGATACTCCCTGGGGTCGCGGCCTACGGCTACTTGACAACCATCGAAGGAATCCTGGAGAAAGTGTTGGAGGTCATCCCGCAAGACTGCTATGAAAGGGAGGAGTGCGTTGAGAAAGTAAATCTGATTAAAGAAGCAATGAATGGATCCATACCGTTCACCTTAATCATTAAAGACCCTTTAGGTAGGAGTGCCATAATGAGTGATAACGTAGAAATCATAGATGAGGAGGAAAAATGTCAGTCAAGCACGTAGATTTGATATGATGTGCTTGCTGTGCCCGTTAGTTGCTCGGTGCTAATCAATTAATCCTTAAGACGAGGACTTGAGGTGTGGACTAATCAATCGACCTTTACTTCGACACCGCCCTTACTCTTCCTCTCTGATTTCTCCAGTGAGACTTCGAGAACACCGTTCCTATACACCGCTTTAGCAGTCTCAGGTTTAACTCTAACAGGTAGCTTAACCTCCTTGTAGTACTTCCTGTTAGTGTCACTGCCTTGGATAATGAGGGTGTCCTCCATAGCTCTGACCTTCACTTTCTCTTTCTCAACGCCTGGCATCTCAGCAATGACTTTGACGGTATCTTCCTCTTCTATCACATCTACTAGCGGTTCTATTTCCTCAGCTATCTTGGGCTTCCCCCAAACCCTCTTCACGTTGCCGAATTCTTCGATCTTAGGCTTACCATCTGGACCTATTGTAATTCTAAAACCGTAGACGTAAGGTCTGTACGTTTTTTCCACACCACTCTCCTCTATACCGAAGGCCTTGAACATGTCTTCGAACTCTCGTTCGAACTCCCTCATAAATTCATCAAATATGTCAAAAATGCTCCTCCTTCTCTTCCTCTCGCTCATTGCATTGCCACCAGTATATATTATGCGTGTTAAGTTATAAGCGTTCAATACATTTCATAATAGGACGCGAGGACAGCCCTCCTCTTTGTATCTGTAGATGTCCTCACTACATCCACAATATCCGGATCTACCTGTGACATCTTCATGAGGTCACTAACGACATCAACATCTAGAAGCTTTAACGTGAAAAGACTTGAATATCTACTTAAAGTCGTTGACTCACCCTCTCCAATGACGTCTAGGATGAAGTTGTACTGAGTTCTCACCCGCGGGCCAAGAGGTGTGGAGAGATGTGAAAACCACATGCCATTTACCACCTCTAATCACGGATCAGCAGCCAGATTAAATAAGGATCTATGGGAAACCTTTCTGGTCTAGCATTAGCTTTCACCCCCTTCTTCATTTCATGGGAGGGCTTTCTGGGTGAGCGGCTGAGACCCCACGTACTAGGCGTAGTCTGAGGCACCTCCAGGAGCAAACATTACCACGGCAGTAAACAAACTTCACGCAACACAAAAACAGCTTCATAGCCCCCTTATCAATGGTCTGAACTTAAGTCCATAGTATATTAGTCCAGCAGGGTCCTCCGATTTTAACCTCCTTAGAACTGCCTCAACTCTCAGACCTTCATGTAATTCAGATGGGCTCACATCCACCACTTCCCCGATGACCAAGGGTCCTTCATCCAGTCTTATCAGTGCTACGACCTTCGGCAGTGTTTCCTCACACCCTTCCATTCTGTAATAACTTATCGTGTAAGTCACTACTTCACCAAGGCCGGATGAGGGCGCTACGTTAACCTTACGAGACCCGCAATATGGACACACCAACCTTCTGGGGTATGACTTCCTACCACATTTTAAGCACTCGGTAATCCTAATTGTGTAGTAATCCGACCTCCTCCTCCAGAACTTAGGTATTGAAAGCCTCATCACCCACACCTCCTGACAACGACCATTGCAGCATTAACATCTAAAGCCGACATGCTATGTATTAAACCCCACTCCACATCCCGCCTTATCTCACCTAATCCATCAGTAAGGATTTTAAACACTTCTGCAACCTGGTAAACGCCCGTAGCGCCGAAGGGATGTCCCCTCGCTTTCAAACCACCACTCAAGTTGACGTTGTCTAAATCATCAATTGCTTCAGGTGCCTTACCCCTCTCAACCAGTCCCAACTCCTCCGCTACCAGGTAGCCTAGGATGCTGTAAGAATCGTGAAGTTCTACAACTGAGTCATTCAAATCTATCCCACACTCCCTCACCAACTTACCGTACAACTGCTTAGTTGCCGGTAGTTCGAGTAAATCGTCCCTTAAGTTTAATTGGTGGGCTGTTGCCTGGTAAACCCCTCTAACCTCGACGCTCGGGTTATTACCAGCCAAACTTTCGTCATTAGTCATCAGTAACGCAGCCGCACCATCACCCACGGGGAACGAGTCAAGCAACCTTATCGGCTCGGAGAGTACTTGACTGTTAGCTACTTGCTCCTTAGTAATTGCAAATCTTAACTGCGCGTAAGGGTTTTTAAGAGCGTTATCATGCATCTTCACCGACCAACCGCTCATGTCCTCCCTCCCATACCCGTACTTCCTCATATATTGTTTCATGAGGAGAGCTACTTCATTAACTAATGCGAAATCATATATGGACTCAACCTCGTAATCAAGTAATTTCGTTAGGTGCTTGTTAAGGGTGGTCGTAGGGTATTCGCTACCCTTCTCGACACCTATAACCAGTACAGAGGAGGCTAGGCCAGACTTAATTAACGCGTACGCATGTGATACCGCCACCAAACCACTTGACTCCCCAGTCTCAACCCTTAAGGCAGGTTTAGGCACTAACCCCAACTCCTGCATTAAAATCGTTGAGATGTCAAGTTGGTCAAGGACCGAATCGCTAAATAAGTTCGACACCACCACGTAGTCTATCTTGCCTAAGTTTTCGGGCGGTAGATTTCTGAATAACCCGCTTACAGCATCGAAAGCCATTTCCCTATACGACTTGGTGAAGTACCTACCGACCCTAACCATGGATGCTGAGACGATATAGACCCCTTTACACACCATAACTAGACCCTCTCCAACAACTTCCTATACTTCGCGTAGTTTTCGTACCCTACGTATATCTTACTCTTCAACATATCCGATACCTTTAAAGCCTTATCGACCCTCGCCGGCAACTTCTCAGTAGTTACAATACTGAAGGAGTCACTACCAGCCCCACTACCAAAAGTTGTCAGTAAAATCCTCTGCCCGGGCCTAGCCTCCTCAAGAACTTTGGCTAGGCCCAGCAGCGCTGATGCGTTATACGTGTTGCCGATCCAAGGATTCACTAATCCAGGAAGTACTTTGTCCTTGGGAAACCCTAGCTCTGCACCGACCCTTAAGGGGAACCTACCGTTAGGTTGGTGGAACACTGCGTAGTCGAAGTCCTCAGGCCTGAGACCTAACTCCTTCATTAAACCCCTCACAGAATTAACTGTGTGGTTAAAGTACGCGGGCTCGTCAGTGAAAATCTCACCGTGTGACGGGTAAGGTGACCCGTCCCTCCTCCAGAAGTCCGGGGTGTCACTTGTGTGAGTATATGATCCCTCGAAGTAAGCAACGCCTTCATCTCTGGGACCTATGACGTAGGCGGCAGCCCCCGAAGCTGCGGTGAGTTCTAACACATCCCCAGGATTTGCCTGGGCGGTATCAGAACCCACTACGAGCGAATACTTCAACATACCGCTGGACACCAAACCTATTGAAATCCTCATCCCCTCCCCAGCGGCCCTACATGCGAACTCCATGTCAGATGCCAACTTCTTATTAGGCAGCCCTAATGCGTCACCGATTATCGTTGCGGTAGGCTTCACTGCGTAGGGCTTGGACTCAGTCCCTACGAAGACAGCGCCTAACTCATCCACGTTAATACCTGCCCTTAGAATGGCTGAACGGGCTGCATACCACCCCATGGTAGTAGCGTCTTCATCGATACTAGCCACTGCCTTCTCCTCGATGTTTAAAGACTTAACCAGTGATTGGTCGAAACCCCATAACCTAGCGATATCTGACGACTTGATCCTATATCTAGGGATGTAAACACCCCACCCAACAATACCTACACGCAATTCCACACCAGCCACTATAACACCATTAGAAACGATAAATTTGACATTTTATAGGTAACTTTCAGCGCTAGAAGTAATTGAAACGGCAGATAGTGTTGAAGTGAGGGACTGAGCACCAAATGTGGGAGTCGTAACGGGGAAGATGAGGCGGCGGGACTGACGACGCTGGTAGGACGTAAATAGCAGCTACGACAACCCTATTGCTCCATGTAAGATTAAGCTGTGGAACGCGGTCTAGGTCGCATCCTCGATCATGTCTGCAGGGTTGAGTGCGGTTCTCAAATTAGTGTGGATCAGTGAAGGTCACGTAATACTGTCCAAACCTCCCTTCACGAAGACTGGGAGCTCTTAAATCAATAAACCTTTACGTGTCCCAACAAATTTACTTACACTACCGGCGAACATCGTTGAACACCGCACTCCGGAAAACTTTATACTCTCTCTACAAAATAATGTAGTGGATGATGAGGTGGGCAGCCTTAGAAAATATTGATGAAGACCACAACTCACTCTGATATCAGTGCTGAAAACTAACTACGTAATTTCCCTAATGCATGAGATTTCCTTTAAGTTGTTGTATATGTTGTTGACAGCCCTATAGACTTCTTCCTCACTCTTAGCCCCGGTTATGACCATCTTACCGCTGCTGAATATGAGCAGAACCACCCTTGGGTCGTCCATTCTATGGATTAGCCCCGGGAACTGCTCTGGCTCATACATGGTGTTCTTGAGGAGGTACGCTGCTTTCTCCAGGTTCACCTCAGCATTCAAATTAGCAGAAGCAACTATGTTCTGAATCTGAATTTTAGGCTTACCGATGATTATGATGCCGTACTTAGTTAGGGTCTTTATTATTTTCTTAAACCCTCTAATCAGCTCCTGAGTACTCTTAGCACCTGTGACAACCATCTTACCGGAGTTGAATATCAGCGCCGTAAGCCTAGGCCCCTCCAACCTCATGATGAGGCCTGGGAACTCGTTCGGCTCGTACTCTATGTTGGGCACGTTTCTCCCTATTAGGTTTAAATCCAGTCCTTGTTCGAGACTTACCGTAGCAACTATATTCTCGATCCTAATCAAGGGATTTAGCCCCACATCAAACCCTTTTTAAAGGTTTAAATAGAGTTTTTAAATATGCTTATTATCAGCTGAAAACGTCGTGTAAGTCTTTAAGGGTGGGTAGTTCTAAGACCCCTACCTCCTCATCCACTATTACAGGCCTTAAGGTCTCCAACATTGATTGATCCCTAAGTACGGGTGATAAGTAAGTGTGCTTATCTAGCGTCACCCTACTCCCCGTTTGATACGCCCCCACAGCCGGTAGCGTCAATAGTTGCGAACCATGCTTTGTCTCCCCGACTAAGAAGCACTGGAACCTACCGATGCTTCCTAGGGAATCACGCAACGTAATTACCGGATGCTCATGACCTATGATTAAGTACCTAGCATTGACTTGTTCTGGTAGTTCGGTATGGCCGTGCGTGATTAGGAACTCACCGATATTTAACTGATCTACGAGTTCGAAGTTAAACTTACGGGTAAGTACTGATAGGTAGTTATCGTGATTTCCTCTAACAACTACGAACTTCTCAACCCTACTAGAAACATACCTAATTATCTCGCTTAGCTCTATTCTCTCTATCTTACCCAACTCATTAAACTTATGTTTGAAATCACCTACCACGGCCAACACCTCAACATCAACAGTGCTAAATACCTCATCCAAGATGTTCATCAACCTCTTCTTCTGAAAACGTGGGATGTAGATGCCTTTCTCAGCCATCTCTTCCTCGAACCCTATATGTGCGTCGGCGAGCAAAGCCATCTTATATTTCCTTAAGTAGACAGCCGGTAACTCATTAATCACGTCGACCCCGCTTATCAACTCGAAAGCCACTTAATACCCGAGAACTTTACCGTATGCTAAATTTATAACTTATAAGTTTTCTGAGTACTTGATGATGAAGCTTACAAGGTATGAGGTAGTGATCTAAGAACCCGCGTCTGACTTAAGAACCTATCAGAGCCCCCCCGCGAACTCGATTATCGTGCCGTCTATGTAGCTACCGCCGCATATTAAGTACTTTATTAAATCAGCGATTTCCTCAGGCTCTGCCACCCTTCCAAGGGGAACCGACTCCTCCACACACTTAACTAATTTAGGTGTCAGTCTCTCACTACCCACCCAACCTGGCGCCACGCCTACCACCCTAACCTTAGGGGCTAGTTCCCTAGCTAAGTATTTTGTTAGCTGTACGACCCCCGCTTTGGACACTACGTAGGGTAACGAGGGCTGCAGGCACTTATATACTCTGTGATCCCTGATAGGAGTTAAGCATATTAGGTTCACTATGAGGCCTCCATTACCTTGAAACATTAAAGTTCCTACCTCCTTGCAAATAAGCATGGCCGAGACCAAGTTCACGTTTAATACCTTGCTGATTAAGTGGTCGTCAACATCATCTAAAGGCGTCTCATCGTAAGTTCCCGCACTGTTTATTAACACATCCACACTACCGTATCTCGTTTTCAAGTAGTCTATGAAGTCCAACACATCACTAACCTTGCTGAAGTCACATCTAACAATATCCACATACGTCTTGGATTTTAACTTGGTGAGTAACCCATCAACAACGGTCCTGGATTTATTGTAGTGGAGTATTAGCCGAGCTCCCTCATTCCCCAATTTAACAGCGACCTCCCTCCCTATCAGGCCGCTGGCACCCAGAATAACCACTGTCTTACCTTTAACGCAGTTATCAGCCATTTAAGCCACCAAGCATGTTTAACGCCGTTGCTAAGATCAAACCGTAAACAGGCGCTGTTAGGGGGTCTGTCCTAATCCTTAACTCACATACGTCCGCAACACCACTAAGTTTAAGACCCCTAACTTCCTTAATGGAGAACTCCTCAACATCCGTTGAAATCAGCAATACCTTCCTCACATACCTAATGAAGTGTTTGACTGTGTTGAGCTGTATTAAGTACCGAGGCATCGATAGATTGTAACGATACGTTATGTACTCAGCCGGGCCTAACATGCTCGGAGTGTAAGTTACCATAAAAGGTTCCTTGGCGAATTCCCTGACCTCTAACAACTTGCCCACGTACACGGAAACCAAGTCCTTCAGAACGGGTTTCAAGTTGTTTAACTCATACCACAACCTATAGCCCCTAACTCCGGACCTGTTCAAGAATTCAGCGACAGCCATACCGATTAGCAGATGCTGCTGGAGGAGGTCGTCAGTCAAAAACAGGGTGAGCATGTCGTCACGGACCTTAGCCTTAACAGCATTTGCGAGCGGTGTGAAGCTAACGAGCATTACCTCATATCCCGTAAGAGTTAGCTGATCCAATATTCTGACTAGTGCAGCATCCCCACCACTATTAATAATCAACACCTTACGGGCACCGACCTCACAATAGGGGGCGACGTAATAGGTAATAGCCTCAGGCTCGATAGCGTATGCGTTAATGTTAGTCAAAGACCTCAGCAAGAGGAATAGGTAATTGGTAGGTGAAACATACATGCCTGAGTAAGTTATCAGAATGTCACCTCCGCTCCTGAAGAAACTTACCAACCCATCGATATGTTCTGAAATGTCGGCACTGCAAACAGAGTCCAAGTAATCGCTCAGGGAGGTGTTCAACATCCCCACTACATCATCAAGAGATCTACTGACGCCCACCACATAACCCTGAATAGTTAAGTTTTTAGAAAGCAATATAAAGGCAGGGCTAGATGTATTGACATTAAACCTTTTAGCACCAACTTGCGGTACTATTTTAGTAGCGGGGGTGCCCGAGCCAGGTCAAAGGGGTCGGGCTTAGGCCCCGATGGCGTAGGCCTGCGTGGGTTCGAATCCCACCCCCCGCACCTCAGCAACCTCCCTCTTATCACACATCCCTGAAAACCATCCCACCTTCAGATGTTCCGTTCCACTCCCCACTTCATGGGAGGGCCATCTGGATTAATAGATGAAACACACTCAAAGCAGACCGCCAGACGCGGTAGTAAACCATACACAGAGACAGCTTCATAACCCAACCCTACGCGAGTCCCAAGTGTAGAGTGGGTAACGGAGTTTCTGTGAAAGGATTTAAAGATTTTAATTCCTTCTAAGAGTTGGTGCGGTAGGGGGAATGGACTCTTGACGTGCTTCCCTAACTATCTAGGTGTTAAAGCGTTCGGGGTTAAGATGGGGGTGGTGTTACCGGGAGACGATATCGTTGAAGAGGTGTATAAAGTTGTTGAGCGATGTCATAGGGATGGCTTACTGGATGACGGTGATATAATTTGCATTAAAGAGAATATTGTGGCTAGGGCCCAAAACAACATAGTCTCAAAGGAGGAGATAAGTGAGGATTTAAAGGAGAAGCTGGGCTTGAGTGAGGGCAGTACCCTAGGTGTGTTGTACCCAATAGCCAGCAGGAATAGGTTTGCACCAATCTTAGAGAGTTTTGCTAGGGCGGTCCGTCCTGGGAAAGTTGTGGTGCAATTCTCATATCCAAGGGACTGCGTGGGGAATCAGTTAGTTCCTGAAGACCTCGACGAGTTATTGAACAGGGACGTCCACACTGACGAAATAAGATATGAAGAACTTATGAGACTTGATTTCCGACACCCAGCGACGGGCATTAACTACATCAAACTCTATAGCTCAATCATAGAGAAAGAAGGTGCTAAACCATGCATATTCCTTTCCAACAACCCTAGGAAGATCTTAGACTACAACCCCGACGGTGTGGTGGTCTCATGCATCCATGAAAGGAATAAGGTGTTGCAGAAATTAAGGAAGGTTTACGGAAACGTAATCACGTTACAGGATATATGCAACGACCCAAGGAAGCGTGCCTGGTCTGAGTGGGGCCTGCTAGGCTCAAACGTGTACTCAAATGAGTCAATAAAGCTGGCACCTAGGGAGGCCCCCGAAATAGCCAAGAAGATTCAGAAAAGAGTTCTGGAAGGGACGGGTAAGAGGGTAGAGGTGATGATATATGGTGACGGGGCATATTTAGACCCGACCACCATGATATACGAGCTTGCCGACCCAACATGCTCCTTCGGACATACTGAAGGCCTCCTCAGAAGACGGGAAGGAGTCAAATACAAATACCTCGTAGGAGTTCTAAGCACTATGGGTAAAACAAGAGAGGAAATAGAGAAGATAATAGAAGAGGAGAAAAGAAAAACGTATGAAATAGACAACTACCTCATGGAAGGCACAACGCCTAGGAGACTAAGCGACGTTGTGGCAACACTTGCAGACCTCATAAGTGGCTCGGCAGATGCCGGCACCCCAGTAGTCATAGTGAAAGGAATTTTCAAGGGTTGAGGATCAATCGTTCAAACACTGTTGAAATGAACCGATACCGCTTGTAAAAGGTGAAAACACCGATTGTGTTGTTACTTAAACAACGCCAATAACCATCCATGGGAAGTTAATCTTATCTTATTCACTAGCTATAGTTTTAAATAGCGAGGTTGGTGCGTGTGAGTGTTGACGACCTATTCAAGAAAATCGTGGAGAGGAGCCTGACCTCCAACATATTCAACGATAGGGAGGTGTTGAGACCGGACTACATACCTAATGAGCTACCGCATAGAGACAACCAAATAAGTAAGATCAGCTCTATATTAGCCCCAATATTCAGGGGTGAGAGGCCTAGTAATGTGTTTATATACGGGTTGACAGGTACTGGGAAGACCGCGGTGGTCAAATATGTCTTAATAAAGTTTGAAGAATACGCTAATAAGTTCGGGAGGCCTTTCAAATACGCTTACATTAACTGCAGATATGATGACACCACTTACAGGGTTCTGGCCAGGTTAGCCGACTCCGTGGGAGTTAAGATACCTTTCACAGGCCTCTCAACTTCGGAGGTTTTTAGAAGGATTACTTCAGCGTTGGATGGGTTGGGGATACCGCTAGTTGTTATTTTAGATGAAGTTGACTCCCTTGTCAAGAAATGCGGTGACGAACTCCTTTACAGGCTTACGAGGGTCAATGAAGAACTTAAAAAGGCGAAGGTCACGATCGTAGGTATAACTAATGACGTTAACTTTATTGAGAGATTAGACCCTAGGGTTAAATCCAGCTTAGGGGAGGAGGAAGTCATATTCCCACCATACGACGCATTACAGCTCGAAGACATACTTTCACGTAGAGCTGTTAAAGCCTTTAAACCTGGGGTACTTGACGAAGGAGTGATCTCATTATGCGCCTCAATAGCGGCTAAGGAGCATGGAGATGCTAGGAGGGCTTTAGACCTACTTAGGGTTGCCGGCGAAATAGCTGAGAGGGAATCCATGAGTAAGGTCGCTAAAGAACACGTACTGAGTGCTAGGATGGAGATAGAGAAGGATAGAGTGGCTGAGATTATCAAGACGCTACCATTGCACAGTAAACTCGTCCTCCTATCACTCACGGTGGATGGCAGTGAGAGCATGACCACAGGAGATGTTTACAATATCTACAGGGAGTTATGTAGGAATTTGAACGTAGACCCAGTCACTCAGAGGAGAGTTAGCGATATAATCAGCGAATTAGATATGGTGGGGATAATTAACGCTAAAGTAGTGAGTAGGGGGAGGTATGGGAAGACCAGGTTAATAAGCCTTAACGCCGACTTGAACACCTTAATCAAAGTTTTGAAGGAGGAAGGAAGATTTGAAAACATCATTAAAAACTTTAGGAGTAGATGACGGTTACTTCCCACCTACATATAAGAAATCTGGTAATAAGAAGACATTACTAGTCGCGGTATCCTGTGAAGGAGTCAACCTAACATCAGTTAGGATAGGTAGTATAACAGTTGACGGACTGGACGGGACGTCATCAGTGCTTGAATGCGTTAAATCCCCAGAGACCACCACATACGCAGCCATATTCCTTGACGGAATAACCTATGCAGGTTTTAACGTGGTGGACCCGAAGGTAATTTACAGTGAGACCTCAACACCAGTAGTAACGGTGTTTAAGCACCGCTTAGACCTTGAATTGATTAAGAAAGCACTTATCAGGAACTTCGACGATTGGACGGAGAGGTATAGAACAATTGAGGAAAACTACCTCAATTCCGGCGAAATTGTGACCCCAAAAGGTAATTTACTCATATCTTGCGTAGGTATAAGTCACGCTAACGCGCTTAAAATCATATTAGATACCCAGAACATCAATCAATACCCCGAAGCCCTGAGAGTGGCTGATGTAATAGCCTCAGGACTTACCAGAAACGCCCACATATTAAACGTCATTAATCAACAGAGCCGTAGTTCTCAGCAAACACTTTAAGGGCGGCCAACAAGTTGCTGTTAAACTCGTAAGCACTAACCCTTCCCTCATAGCTGACCTCAAACCTAACCACGCCGTCCCTTACGATGCGTAGTACAACCCCAGGTATGTCCTTAGACGTGTACACCCTCTTCAATGCTGGGAGAGTTACACAAAGGGCTTCAACATCTATACCCAGCCCATCCAACTTAGTCCTCAAATCCGCCCTTCCCTCAAAATCCTCAACCATGTAAATGCTCCGTGCTAAGCCTATTAGGTCACCTAAAGTAATTGCTTTACGTCCACTGATGCTGGAAGAGTGCTTCAACATCACGGACTCATAGAAGAGATTATGGATCCACGACCCGTCAAACTCGTGGAGATTAGGGTGCTGAAGACCTAGTATGTGACCGATCTCGTGAACAAGCACATCGGCCCTCCTCGAACTCAAAAATACGTAGTTTCCATAGGTGAGAGCTAGCAAGACATCCTCACCGAACCTTATGGGTTTGGGTACCTCAACAACTACTATTAGGTCGTCACTTAGAACCTTCCTCAATACCTCCAACATCCTGAAGAGCTCACCGAACTCCAATTCGTTACCGTACGGCATGAAGAACTCGTAATTATGTTGGGTATCATTAATAAACACTAACGTTGTTGCGTAATTGAACACCGATCTAATGGTGTAGAGCCAAACATTAAATGATTCCCCATAAATGCCCGGCAGTGAATCAGCGGGCATTACACGGTAGGCGTACACACATCCACTAAGATTGCAATGCATGACATCGTAAGTTAGGACAACAACCCTTAACTCTACCGTTCCATGCGTTACATACTTAACGGTTGGCATGATGGTTCCTTCAAAGAAATCTGCCAAGCAAAACTTCCTGTACGTAAACGCTCCCAAACTCCTTTCAAGTCTCAAAACCCACGTCCCCATACCGCGGACGGTTAAGTTAACAGTTATGGTCCTAACAACACTGTTATTCATTAAGTCCACTTCATCCAGCATTGAGCCCTCAAAATACTTGCTCCCCACCATCAGGTCAGGGGGTTCTGAGTAATCATCGTAGATTATCTTTGAGACGCATATTAAGCCTCTGCAATTCCTCACCATCTTCGAGGCGTTTATTAAAAACGTGCAGGATTCATGTGACTCATCAATAGGCCGCTCACACACCTCAAATCCAACAACCTCTTTACTATACATACCCAATAATTTGGTGGTAAGGGGTCCGCCTGAAGAAATCTGGAGGAGCGCGTAGGTAGCTACGAATGCGGTCAGTAAGACCGAAACGGGTAGTAATGCCTTACTGATTGTGAACATTATCCCAATTATGGTTTAACAACTACGCCGTTTAAATATGTAGAACAGAAAGTAACGAAGTAGCGACTAAGAAGTAAGTAGTAGTCGTTATGATATCGCCTATTGTAGTTATTAGTGGCGCTGAGATCGATGCCGGATCCACTCTGAAACGCGAGAGGAGTAACGGGAGCAAGGCCCCAAATAAGTCTGTCACTATGGTGGAAACTATTAACGCGACTGACACCACCGTGCCAACAACGGCTGCCTGCATCACCGACATGTAGGTGATGAACGTTATGGTAGCACCTATCGAGAATGAAACCGGCGCCAGCAAAGTTATCAGCGACAGCGATACCACTAACTCCTTCTTCAACACCCTTACAATATCCTGCGGCCCTATCTCACCTACAGCTAAACTCCTTATTATGAAGGTGGATGCCTGAGAACCCACGTTGCCTGAATTATCTGAGAGCATGGGGAGGAATGCAGCTAGGACAGCCACCCGCTCAATAACTCCAACAAAGGAAGCTACTATCCCGCCACTCACGGTATTCATTAAATACAAATAAACCAACGGTAAGAACCTACTTTTAACAATTGAGAGAGGGTTAGCGGTTAAGTACCTACCCCTGACGTCCTGTATGAAGCCTCCAAACTTAAGCAAGTCCTCACCGTACTCGTTCACCACCACGTCCAGGACGTCATCGATTGTGACCGCCCCTAATAACTTACCCTCCTCACCAACTACCGGGATCTCAAGCAGGTCGTACTTTATTGCTGTCCTAGCAACTTCCTCACGGTGTGATGTAACGTTTACCACTGCTGGTGGTTTCGAAACAACATCCTTGAGAGGTTTATCCCTGCCAAGGGATATGAAGGACTTAACATCAATCCAGCCTACCAGCCTCCCCCTCTCATCCACAACGTAAACGTAAAAGTGCTTATCATACAGCCCTAACTCACTCTTAGTTAAGTACTCCTTAATAGCCTCCCCCACAGTTATTTTATGAGAAAACACTGGTATCTGAGGCGTCATCACGCTGCCTACGCTCTCGCTAGGAAATTTAAGAAGTGATAAAACCTCAACCATTTTCCAATGCGGTAATAGGTTGATTAACTTCGTTCTAAACCTAGGGGGGACCTTAAGCAAGAAGTCTGCAACCTCATCAGAGGGCATCTCGATAACGACTTTCACCATGTCATCGAGACCCCGCAACCTCAGTAATTCGAATATTACGTCCTCAGGCAACTTGTTGAGGACGGGCCTTAAGTTAGTTAGAGGTACGTATGATAAAACCTTACTTCTCCTACTGATGTCCAGACGCTCTAAAACCCATACGTATTCATAGGGAGGGAGCTTGGATAAAAACTCTATTAACGAATTAACATCCTCACTCTCCAAAACTTCCTCCAACTTAGTCAGTAACGCCTCTAGTTCCTCAGCGGACATCGTTGGAACACCTCAAACCCCTGAAATATCAAACCACTTAGGGGTTATTATTTTCGCTTCATCACACACCTCAAATCAAAATTGATGTAGTATGACGCCAGCCATCCCAGCCTATTATTAACTTTCACCCCGGTTTCATGGGAGGGCCATCTGGATTAATAGATGAAACACACTCAAAGCAGACCGCCAGACGCGGTAGTAAACCATACACAGAGACAGCTTCATAACCCATATAAACATTTATGTTATTGATGCAGAAAGCCGGGCAAAGTGGTGTATATGGAAGTGGGCGTTTGTTAAGGTAAAACCGCGTTAGGGCTCGGTCCCCAAACCGAATATTACGAACCTAACCTTCGCTCTTGAACCTCACACCATCACCTAATACCCAATAACTGCCATCATCCCTTTTCTCCAACTTCCATATCCCGGTCTCATGTTTGACTCTTTCAATGATTTCGGTTAATGCAGGAATGACATCACGTCTACTCACACCAGCTACGGCAACCCAGAGAACTTCATCCCCCTGTTTAAAGCTGCCAACCCTATGGAAAACCTTAGCAGCTAAGATCCTGTTATTTTTCTCGATTACATCGTTTAGGATTTTATTTAAAGCCCTTAAGGTGAATTCCTCATTAACTTCATACGTTAACTCGTGGACCTTAACTCCGTCGACAATGCCTTTAACAAAGCCGATGTATATGGCGATGGCACCACAACTTTCGATACCTTCCACATCCTTAATGCCCTTGACCACGTCATCTAATGACACCCTATCGTCCTTGCCTAGAAGCCTTACCTCTACGGAACCGCCTGAAGGAGGCGGCATTATGTCTATGATGTCGTTATCATTTAATGTGGTTTTTAATTCACTATCAGATACCGGCTGGTGATTACGTAGGATTATGGATGCCCCGGATTCTATGAAACTTCTAAGTCTTGGGTACTTCTCAGACAGATTCGTAAGTAAGTCCTTTAAAGTACACCCCTCTTGCAAAAATAAGACCTCCTGAGAGCACTTCGTCAGCTCCCTAAATAGGGCATAGTATCTAACCCTGACGTTCATGATCGCCTAACCCCATAATGGCTCTAATTATTCACAACTACTCCGCCTTAAAAATTTCGCTTAAATCCCTACCATGGCAGAACATCGCTAAGTACTTGCACGACCTCTCCACAGCTTCTCTAACTAGTAGGTGTGGAACCCCCGGAGCACCATAAGCAACTACTAATACGTTCTTAGTGCTTAAATCCACAGAAGCTGCCTTCGAGTCCCTATGCGGGTATATGTGTAGGATCGAGTTGGAGTCTGAGAGAACCACTTCACCCCCATTAAGATCCCTTACGTTGTCATCAATATCTACCATCCTCTCACCTGTTCTGGAGTGACGAAGTTCTAAAGGGCCTTTAACTTTATCAAAATCGAAAACACTTATAGGTATTAAGGTCTCCAAACTGGCTATGTTACATGCATCAACCACGTTATTAATGAGGGGGAACGAACCGCTCTTAAGCACCCGCCTCAGCAATGCCTCACTGCTCACCCTTACTTTAGTTGGATCTATGCCTAGCCGCCACATAACGTTCCTATAAGACCTGATGGTGGGTAAGTCTTTAATGGTCTCAACCCTGTAGGACTTCAATAAGTCGTCAACTAACCTACGTGAGTACTCCCTCACATCAACCCTTCCCTTCTCTACATACACGTCGCTCACGAATCCGTAGTAGGAGAAGATACCTAACAGCTTGACGTCATGGCTCACTGTGAACTCAACGTTCAATTGAAACACCTCAATAGACATAACTATCTAGACTATTAAACTGCTAACCATTAAATCAAGTTTAAAGCGCTGAACGTCAATGTTAATGCTACGGAAGCCGTCGTTATTAAGGTACCTATGAAGTGCCTAATACTCAATTTTTCATTGCTCAGCCTCCTAGATATGAGCTGAGTTATTAGCGGGCCAATAGAGTTTACCAAGGTGGATATGAAAGTACCTACGAGCTTAAGCGCGTAGAGGAAAACCAAAAAACCACCTACATGGGTGAAGAACCCTGACGTAAGTACGCATATGATGCCGCGCCTATCCACCTTTTTAAAATCAGGTAGATGTTTGATACCCAGCAAAGTGAATATCGTGGCTATGAAGAACGACCTCAGCAACGCTATCAACATAGCATCAACCCCGAATGTGAGGTAACGACTTATAACTGTTGCGGTACCCCAAAGAATTGCAGGCACATACGCCATCAAGAAGTTGTAGGGCGTGATCCTCGAGGATGTTCCCCCATCCTTCAAGGCTATGTATATACCTAAGAGCGCTAATGGTGTGAAGAAAGATGCGTAAACACCCCCTACCTCGCCAAGCAGTAGGAACGCGAGGACCTGAGCTATAAGTATGTACTGGTACGCTATTAGTATAGCTCTCCAACTACCTAACCTCTTAATAGCCTCCATATAGAAGAGGTCGCTAACGCCTATCAAGACCCCTGAAATCAGTATCAGTGTTAGGTCGTAGCAACTTAGCGTGTAGTCTATTACCCTGTTGATGGTTAAGGGGAGTAAGATCAGGAACGCGATTAACGCCCTAACACCAGTAACCACAACTAAGTTAGTATCCGACTTAAGTCCTTGCTTGATCGCTATAGGTGCTAAAGACCATGAAACAGTAGCTATCACAGCCGCTCCAATACCGACTATAGGGTCCTCCATCATACCACGAACTACATTAAAGGTCTTGGGAATATAAAACTGTTAGCAAATCCGGGGCACTGGGGAGGATAAGGACTCCACGAAGGTTAACCCGCCCACCTCAGTCCTGGCAAGTACTTTACCCTTAACCAACTCCGAGAACGGTTTGACGACATCCCCTATGATTGATGCGTTACTTAGCCCTAGGCCGTGGAGTTCTTTGACTAAATCCTCAGCAACTTCCGGATCAACAGCCAGTACGGCCACACCCTCTGAGGCAACGTTGAGTGGGTCTATGCCCAGCATGTCTAAGAACCTCCCTACGGGGTCCTTCACCGGTATCTTACTTCTTTCAATCACTATTGTAAGTTCCTTATTTAGAACCCATTCGTTCAGCGTCGATGCCAAACCACCCCTCGTGGGGTCCCTGGCAGCGTGGATGTAATCGGCGTAAGAATCCAATATTGGCAACAAATACTTGGATAGAGGTCTGACGTCGCTGAAGAGCTCTTTAGCGTTATCAAGCAACCCCAACTGCGATGCTATTATAGTAGCCCCGTGGTCGGCAATATGGCCAGTGACGATTATCTTATCACCATCTCTGATGTTTGTGTCGACAATTAACCTACGCGCTATCCCTATGCCAGCCGTAGTTATTACGACCCCGTCGAGAGCCCCCTTAGGCATTACTTTAAAGTCACCTCCCAGTAGGGCTACGCCTTCAGATATTGCCGTGGTCACCAACGACTTAATTAAACGCTCCAGCAATTCCATCTGCATACCCTCCTCAACAACTACAGCGTCCACCAAACCTACTGGTCTGGCCCCCATCATCAGTAAGTCGTTGATCGTTCCTGAAGCAGCTAAAACGCCTAAATCACCTCCTGGGAAGATCAGAGGTTTAACGGTGTAGGAGTCTATGCTTATAACGACGTACTCCTCACCTACCTTAACCGCGACTCCATCGTCTAGCAGGTCGAGGCCAACTCCCCCCAAAGCCTTCCTAAAGCCCTCGGGAACTTTCGAGACTATTAGCTCATTAATGAGATTCAACATGTCCTTACCACCGCCCCCGTGGCTTAAAGTCACCACCTTGGGAAGCACCTGCACCAATCCCCCTAATCCCCTAGCACTGTCTGGTTAATTAACTTGAACAGGATTTCAGTAGTAGTCGCTTAATAACCACTCATTGCCCACGAACACGTTCTTCATACCGAGATCCTTCATAATACGTACTGATTCGCACATATGCCTCCTACTAGTGGGGGGTAGGTCCCTCAAAATGAAGTCTGGGCGGAATGCCAGCAACACAACCGGTATGTCGGCGTTTAAGGAAGCTAAAAATGATGCGATACCCCTAATCTCCACGGGGTCCACGTACCCAGGTACTAATAGAACGCTGACCACTAAGAGTGGGGGATCCTTCCTCGTACTCATGTATGAGGAAACCAACTTAATGTTCTCCTTAACTCTTTCAACAGCGTCCACACCGGTTAACGCTTGATATACGTTGGGTGTCCAGGCCTTAAGATCTATCTTCACGATCCCTCCAGACTCGAGAGAGATCTCAGTAACCTCACGCATGATGTTAGGGTTTAAGGTACCGTTGGTCTCCCAGCAGATTCTCATAACCCTATCACCGCCTACTTTACTAAGTATTTCCCTAGAGGCCTTCAAAGCGTGGATAACGTTGGGTGTAGGATCCCCTCCAAAATAACAAACACACGTGACTCTAGGATGTAAAGCTGCCTTAACCAACTCGTCCACACTCACTTTACGTCCTAGTAGGAATGAGTCCCTCCTACCCCTCCAGTTCTGACAGTACACACAGTTTAAAGAACAGGTTGCATAGAAAACTGCTAAGTTGTAGTAACCTATCTCACCATTAGGAGTTACGGAGTATTTGGGGAAGCCCCTACCTGTAACCGCGGGGCATACCGGGAAGGCCACACAATTAGTTGGGTGGGGATCGTAATACCACTCTCCGTAAGAGAGGTCGTAGGAGCCCAACACATGCTTAAAGCCATGCTCGTACAAATAATTACCACAATAACCCAAAGCCCCACCACCTAAAGGGCAGCCATTAACACATATGCTGCATTTAAACTCACCGGCCCTGTGTCTGGTTTCAGGTAGCCCAAGCTCCTCACGTGCTCTTTCATGTACATTCACGACCTCTGCCGGTAATTTCCTAAGACTCCTTAAGCAGTCGGAGCATAACCCTATAACATCACTAACGGTTATCGATTCCTTACTACACACCCCACACTTTCCCATACCTCCACCCTCCCAGCCCAAAACCTCCTTCCCATGAGTGGAGAGGTCTCAGACACTCACGAATTATTAAGGCCTTCAGTCCTCTGGTAATGGTTTTAAGCATGCTTAAGGCTTCGACCTCTAGAGGTGATTCTACAGGCTCGAGAACTGCACCACTTCCCCCTGCATCAGAGCTCTTCGTCATATTCCATATAAATTCGTTCAATAACTTAAGTAGCATTCGACGTGTCGGACCTAATAATTAACTGCTTAAGCAACTTATTAATGCTATGAATTTACGACCTTGCAGGGCCTCACAACATTATTAACCCCGTACTAGTTGTATCTTTCAGTAATGCGCATGGGGTATGGATGGAAGGACAGCAAAGGAAACTTAGCGTGAGTAAAGTGATGAGAAGCGGTTTCTGGCTCTACTTTGGTAGCCTTACCGATAACTTCTCAGGCTTCATTTACTGGATGATTATCTCAGCTTTAGTAGGACCTACCGCAATTGGTATTGCAAGCACTATTTCAAGCCTGTCCGGCCTGGTTCTGAGTTTGCTGGGTTTCGGCATAAGCACCGGCGCGGTTAGGTTTTTCGGTATGTTCCTAGGGAGCGATGAAGGAGACAAACTTAAAACGTATTTTTGGACTGCCTACATCTTCAATTTGCTTATTCATGTGTTGGTGGGATTAGCGTTCATCCTGATGGGGATTAAAGGATGTGAACTCGGTGGGATCTCAGGTAACATGCTTATCCTCGCCTCATTGATGATAATAGCTGGCCTGAACTCAGTTCCTACATCCCTGATAACCTCTATGTTAAGGACCGAAATAATCTTCGCATCAATAGTTCTGAGCATACTCGTCAGATTTGCCGTAGGAATTACGTTAATCCTACACTACGGTTTGGGATGGATAGGAGCCGTTATCGGGAACATAGCCCAACTTTACGTTAGGTTAGCAATAATCAACTTCCAAACGGTGAGGGAAGTACTGACCAAACCCACATTCTCTTCTAAAGCGCTTAAGGAGATGTTGATTGCTGGGATGCCCTCATGGCTCCCAGGTCTGGTGGCCTCCGTCGGTAGCTTACTAGGCATTCTATCCGTTTACACGATATCGGGGGCTTTAGAGACGGGCTATTACTACGTATCTTCAGCCATAGCCAACATAATATTGATGATAAGCACTACCCTCCTCTCACTAACATTCCCTGTTCTCAGCGGTATGAAGGATGGGAGGAAAAGAGCGTTACATCAGGTCATGAAGGTGAGCCTAGCACTCATAACCCCACCTTCAGTGTACGTAATGCTTTACTCTTGGGTACCGCTTTCATGGCTTGGCAGCGAGTACGTTAACTCAGCCCCACTACTCACAATACTGCTACTCTCCTCGATCCCGCTGACCATTACTTCAGGCGTGGGGAGCCTAACGTACGCCTACGGGAGGTACCTGCAAGTCTTAACGATCAATATGGCTGCCAGCATAGTCAGAGTGATCCTTTACTACTTGCTAATCCCTGAGCTTGGGGGCTTAGGAGGTGCCATCGCATACACAGCCGGTAGTTATGTCGGCTTTCTAACCACTTTATATGTTATTAAAAGTATAAAGTTCAAGATGGAGTGGGGTTTAATAGCGAGGGTTACTGCGGTACCAGCAACATTGGGGGTGATATGCTACCTACTTAACGTTCATTGGATAATGTCGTTAATCATAGTCGCGTCTTCCTATGCCGCATACCTGAAGTTAAGGGTAGTTGAGAAGGATGATTTGAAGGAGATTATACGGGCGTTGCACATGGAGTGGCTTGCTGTTAAGGTGTACAGCAAGTACGGTGATATAATCGACAGAATATTGGGTTACTAACCAACGATCGTTAACTCCTTATCCCTGAACATCACCACCATTAACGCCGCAGCTGATGTGGTTAGGGATGCTAAGGCTGTTGACGTAATCATTTCTGATGCATCGTAGTGCTCAGCGATCTTAATACTGAAGTCGTATGTGATGCTCTCACCGAACCTGTACGTGTTCGTTCCAATAGACACTACCACCGTTCTTAAAATTCCGTGGGCTTCCTTCAAGACACCGTCACCACCGTAGTTAAGCCTTAAGCGCTCTATAAAGACTGGTACGTCGATTACCGAGCTCCCCACAACTAGCTTTGAGGTAGTGTTTAAGTTGGTCAGCTCGACATATGAGGACGATGCTGTCTTATTAACAATTAGGTCAAGACCAACCAACCTGTTAATTAGTATTCTAGTGTAGGTGTTAGTTATTGTCTGTACCTCAACGTTGTTGTTGACTAACGCGAATACTACTGTGTCCTCTAACTCAGCTGCTCCGACCGCCCTACCACTTACGTCAGCGACATATATACCTACCCAGTTAACATCGCTGACAATGATCGCTGAACCAGCTATGAGGGAAGCTATTAACAACGATAAGATTAGCTTGGCTAGTCTGCCCAAACCACGTTCTAGGTCTAGCTCCCCGAAGATCACGTTAAATATACGTCCGTAACCCCGCCAAGCCCTAAGCATTTCAAGTCTCTCCCTCCTAACCAGTAGTGGGAGTAGTGCGATCCCAGCTACGAACCACCCAGCATGTGCGAAGAATGCAAAATCAGCCCCTAACCTAGAGTACCCGTACATCACTTGGGTTGCAAACCAGAACAGTAACCAATACGAAGCCCTCACCGTAAAACATACAGGAAATATGAAGAAGAACCAGCAAGCGCTTAAGGAGGTCCCGGGATAGAGCATTAAGTAGGCTGCTAAGACCCCGCTTATGGCTCCGGAAGCACCTAAGGCGGGGATCATCAACGCACTCACGCCTTGAATGTAGCTAAAGGCTGTGTGGAATACTGTAGCCAGGAAGCCCGATACGAAGTAAAGCATCGTAAACCTTGCTGACCCTAAGGAATTCTCCACACTCCTACCGAATACGTAGAGGAAGTACATGTTGAAGAATATGTGTAATATGTCTCCATGTAGGAACATAGCAGTAACCACCCTATATAAGTTCGTAGGATCCTCAAGCAATAATATAGGGACGTAGCTACCTACCTCAACCCAGTAATCCCCTATGGACATGAACATGTTATTAATTGACGTGATTACGTACACAGCCACGTTAGCAATTATCAACGCTACTGTGCTCTTGGGGTATCCGAACTCGAAGCCTCCTGGGAAAACCCCTGTAGGCAGACCCCTCAAGTATCTACCCAAACACGGAGCCCTTATACCTACCCCACCAGACATTCTAACGTTTAAACCTTATTAAATGTGCTAGCGCAAAGGTAAAACCTGTGCGTGATTATGTTTGCCACGCAACGCTGGGACTTAAATAACGTGAACACACTTCCGGCCCGGGTCATGCGTTACGTATTTAAAACTTAAGTCCCTACCTCTCTACGGTGCTTGATAGTGAATGACAATGGTTATTTGTGGTTATTGTACGCGTTAGGCGCATTCCTAATGTTCGGAATAACGAACTTCCTACTTAAGTTGGCTAGTGTTAAAGGAATCCCATCAGTAGAGGGTACGGTCGTTCTGTGGATTTCCACAGGGTTGATCGGCTTAATAGCGTTATTGTTTGTCCTGACGAGCGGTTCGATTAACCCATTAATAAACCCTAACCTCTCAAAACTCGACTTCAAGTACTTCTCAATACCGGTGGTTGCCGGTATCACGCTGGCCGTAGGCATGTACTTCCTCAAGGTGGCTGTGGCCACAGGCAAGGCTGGCCCCTCAACAGCTATAGCTGCCTCTAACGCTGCTCTAGTCGCCACACTTTCCTGGTTAATTCTCAGTGAAAAGCTAACGCTCAGCGAGCTCCTGGGGATGGTGGTCTATGTTGTCGCTATCATATTACTAACGCTAAAGCCCCTAGGATAGCGCAACGTTAACGATGAGTCAAGACCGACCTGCGGGTCTCAGAAGGTCACGGTAGTCTGAAAACTACGTTTTCCTACCCTTTTTACTGACTTCCTCAAGCACCTTCACACCCAATGGGGTCACTTTAATGTAGGTCTTCCCATTAACATCGACCGTAGTTATTAATTTAAGATTGCTCAGCTTCCTGATACGCCGCCAAGCTACTGATTTACTCAATCTTAACTCACGGGCTAGCCCGGAGATGGTCAACTCCTTAGTCATCGCTGCACTGAGTACTTCAACATCCCGCTCATCTACTTCGGTCGTCAAAGTCTCTACATCATATTCCGGTGATTCCACACTAACCCCTGCAGGCCTGGCTCTACGACGCCTAATTAGGTAATAAGCCAAAACCGCCGAAATTGGTAAGAAGGTCAACACGTACAAGTAGGTGGTTAAAAGCTGGGTCACTGACGGGGGTTGTTGTTCAGCGACAGGCGTGTGGGTTGTCGGCGATGTCAAGTTAACCATAAATGACGAGGGTATGTAGGATATTAGGTAGGCACCACCGCTATTATAAGTTATGACTATGGTGGTATCAGTGAATGAGACATCTGCAGAACCATTAAAGTAGAGTAGGGCGGAGGACCTTGGGAGTAAAACCTTCGAGGGACCGCTCGGCGTGATCAGGACATCTACGTATGCTCCCTTTATCCTACCAGCCATCGCTACATAATTGATGATTACTCTCTTAGACCCATTTACGTTATGAACAATGAGTATGTCGCCGTCAACTAACTTGGTCAGGAGGACATCGTTGAACTCATCAACCGCCACAACACTCTCCTCAATTATTGATTCCTCAACCTTAACGTAAATCACGTACTCTCCCTCAACACCGTCAATTAAGACGGTAACATGCGCGAACCCCTCAGAACCTAACCTATATAGGTACTCTACATCAGGCATTACGGCCTCAGCATACAGAGCCCCCGCCAACACTAACACTGCGATAAAAGCCGCTAGGAGGACCCTACTCACCATCCTCATACCTAATAGAGGGATCTAGTAAATCTTATAAATGCCACCCAACCGTTCCTAGTATAGCATTTACTTCCATCACTTCCTCATTTCATGGGCTTCCGCCGTGAACAGGTGAAGCCCACATCACAGACGTAGGTCTAAGGCACCCCCAAGAACAACCATCACCACGTCAGTAAACAAACCTCACGCAACACAAAACAGCTTCATAGCCTCGTGAAGAGCTTGTGGGGTATTCGATGAAGGTTATTTCGCATTTCGCTGGGAAGCCCTACGAGGGGTGTTGAGGGTGTGAGGGGTTCCCATGCAGTTCTTAGCTACGAGTTAAAAACACGGCCACTACATTAAGGACTTTCTAACTGATTATAAGCACTTACTGCGGAGAACCCCAGATACGATTCAGAGCAACATAACCTGGATTGAGAAGGGGTAAGGAACTAGTACTTATGGTGTTTAAAAAACATTTATGAGTTTTCCGTTAGTTGAGCATCTGGTTATTTGGCTTTCACAAATACGTAGACTGGTGTGCCGCATGCAGGACATGCGCCCTTTAAGGCTTTCCTACCGTTCTTCAAGGTTACTTCTTGAGGTTCTTTGATCTCTACCTTCTTCCTGCACTTTACGCAGAACCCGACCGCCATATATCGCACCCATGTATCTATTAATAGGCAGAGGTAAATAAAGCTAGCGCTTATAAATTCGTCGCACGAATTCGTGGATGTTATGGTGGGAGTATTACTAGGTCGTTATGGCCTCATAGTTCGCTGTTGGAGTCGTTCTGAGAGTAGTGGTTTGAAATTATTTTATTCCCGCACATTTAACTTATATAAGTTCTTTGCAATTCATTCAAGGTGGTTGAGATAGACTTTAAAGTTAAGGATCTGAGTCTAGCTTCGAAGGGTAGGATCCAGATAGAGTGGGCTGAGACCCGAATGCCTGTACTTAGGCTTATTAGGGAGGAGTTCTCTAAGAGTAAACCCCTTAAAGGTGTTAAGATTTCGGCAGTCCTCCATGTAACTAAGGAAACAGCTGTTTTAGTTAGGACCCTTATGGAGGGTGGTGCTGAGGTATGGCTCGCTGGTAGTAATCCGTTATCGACTCAGGATGACGTAGCCGCGGCCCTAGTGGAGGAAGGTGTGCATGTCTATGCTTGGAGAGGTGAGAGCACTGAGGAGTACTACTGGTGTATTGAGAGGGTTTCTGAAGTAGGCCCACAGATAGTGGTTGATGATGGTGCCGACCTACACGCCTACCTTCATTCTAAGGATATAGTCTATAAAGTGATTGGTGGGACTGAGGAAACCACCACAGGTGTCTACAGACTTAAGATCCTGGAGAGGGATGGGAAGCTGAAGTACCCCGTAATAGCTGTTAACGACTCCTACACCAAGTACTTATTCGATAACAGATATGGGACCGGGCAGTCAACGGTTGATGGAATACTCAGGGCAACGAACATATTGATCGCAGGTAAGGTAGCTGTGGTTGCCGGCTACGGATGGGTTGGGAGAGGTATAGCTAGTAGGTTGAGGGGTATGGGTGCGAGGGTGATTATTACAGAGGTGAGTGCTGTAAGGGCCTTGGAGGCCGTGATGGATGGGTTTGATGTGATGAGCATTGATAGAGCATGCGAGGTTGGGGACATCTTCATAACCGCAACCGGGAACATAAACGTGATTAGGGAGGAGCACATCAATAAGATGAAGGACGGCGCGATATTGGCCAACGCCGGCCACTTCAACGTTGAGATAAACGTCAACGCCTTGGAGAGTAACGCCAAACAGAAGAAAGTTATAAGGGACAACCTAGTTGAATACGTACTAAGCAACGGTAGGAGAGTTTACTTACTAGCGGAGGGGAGGTTGGTCAATTTGGTGGCAGCTGAGGGACACCCAAGTGAGGTCATGGATCTAAGCTTCTCGAACCAAGCATATGCGATAAAGTACCTACTAGAGGGGCGTGGTAAGCTGCCTAATTCCGTACGCAAACTACCGGACGAAATTGATGAGTCGATCGCCAAATTGAAGTTGATGAGTATGGGCATAACCATAGACACATTAACTGAGGAGCAGAGGAAGTACCTAAGCAGTTGGGAGCTAGGCACTTAATTAAAGTTAGAAAGGGATTGATATTTTAGTTTTAAATTCTGTTTTCAAAACCTCTCAACGCAGAACTTAAAGCATTCATCAGAACAGGTGTAGAACTCCTCATCACTCCTGTCATAACATACGTTTACGCATTTGTCTTCACAATACGTTAGTAGGGACGTGGCAATACAGACCACCACAGAGTAGTAGACGAGTTACTTTCTTTTAAACTTTTCGTTAGTAATTGTTAAAGGTGGTGTGAGTGGAAACTACTAATGAGTTAGTAATCGGCGACATACATAACATCTGGTTCGAGTACGACAGGCAGAACGACATACTGTACATTAACTTCGGCTTCGACGTCGAAGACGCTGATGAATCCTTACTCACCGAAAGCAACGTAGTTGTTAGGATTAAGGCCCGTAGAGTCGTCAGCCTCACAATCTTTGACTTCAGCAGGAGGGCCGGCTTAGAGCAGTGAGAGTATTGCTCTTAGTATTTTACGGTAAGGGTAAGGGGAAGACAACGGCCGCTTTAGGAACCCTACTTAGGTTCCTGGGCTACGGTGGGAACTCCTTAGTCATTCAGTTCATGAAATCTACCGACAGCGGTGAGTACAGATTCTACAGGAAGTTAGTTGAGTGTGGGTTGAACGTTAAGTGGTTCTGCTTAGGAACTGATGAATTCGTGGACCCAAACGACCTGGGAAGTGAGAACGCTTCGATAGTCATGGCTAAGAGCTTAGGATTTCTACTCTACGAATACCCTAAAATCGTTGAGGAATTCAAACCGAATCTCACGATATTTGACGAACTAGGACTCGTACTCCACATGGGTTTGATCCCTGAAGAACCGGTCTTAAACACCTTGAGGAAGTTCGCTAGGAACACAGAACACCATGCTGTGGTGACAGGTAGGTACGTACCTAAATATTTGAGGGATGAGGCAGACTTAATCACTAATTGCTACGAGGAAAAACACTACTTTAGGGATGGTTACGTAAACCTTAAGGGCCTTGATTTTTAGGGCTTGCTGCCCCCACCCTCCAATTCGTTCACAAGCCTAGATAATTCCTCTATTCTCTCCCTAATCTTCTTGAGTAAGTCCTCGCTTGCCTTAATCCCTTTCTTTATAAAGAACGATAGGGCCTCAGACCTACTCTTGAACACTCCACTACTAACCAGTAGGTCTATGACCTTCAAATCATCTTCCGAAACCCTTACCGAAACCACTGTTGAAACCCCCTTCGACATACTCTTCTCAACCTCAGCCCTGATCTCACTAAAAGCCTCGGACAGCGCCTTAGATAAGCTACCTAAAGTCACTGTAGTAGCTTTAAATATGTCAGATATTGGTGGAATAACTAAAGGTGGTTCGCTCCTACCACCTCTAAAATTCTCCCTAACCTCATCTAGTTTATCTAGTAGCCCGTCAACCATATCACCGATCTCGTCTTCCACGTCCGCAATCCTCTCAACGATTAACTCCTTAGCATCTTTTGACAACTCCCTTGAAGACCTCCTGACAGTTCTCAATTGACCCCTCAAGTTACGGATGAATTCCTTAATCTCCTTTCTCGACCTGAGTAATGCTGTGTTGAGGGACGCCCAATCCCCCTTCCTCCTCGCTTCGTTGATTACTTCCTCCAACTCACTGCTTATCCTCTTAAACTCGCTTTCAGCGTATTTTATTAACTCATCCAACTTCTTATTGACTTCCTCCGCACTCATGAGGTCACCAAACGTTATTTTCTTCCAGAGTTTATAAATATTACATATAATAAGTCCAAAATTACATCTAATTGGTTAGAATAACTTATATCATAAAATACTTAATTGCCGAGTAAGATATGCTAGAGGCTAAGACATCATGGTATGTGGGAAGCTCCGCCCTGAGATACTGACGAAGTACGTGTTCGGTAGGGTGGGCGCTGTAGACCCGAGTGTTCTGGTAGGCCCTTCAATAGGTGAGGATGCAGCAGTGATAGATTTAGGTAACGGTAATGTGTTAGTGGTTCACGTCGACCCGATATCAGGTGCTGTCGAGCACTTGGGTTGGTTGGCAGTGCACATCCCGTCAAACGATGTAGCTGTTTCAGGGGCTAGGCCTCGATGGCTCTTACCCGTTATATACCTACCTGAGGACTCAGGTGTTGAGTTAGTAGATAAGATAACTGAGCAGATGAACGCAGCAGCTAAGGAAATAAATGCAATGATTGTTGGGGGGCATAGCGAGTACACGCCTGGTATTAAAAGACCTCTAATATCCATGACCTCTATGGGTATTACAACGCTGAACATGTATGTCAGAAGTAGTGGTGCGAGACCCGGAGACGTTGTGTTAATGACTAAGAGGGCTGGGATTGAGGGGACACTAATCCTCGCATCTGATTTCGCTGAGGTATTAATGGATCGCGGCATTAGTAGGGACCTAATCAGTAAAGCGCGTGAAATGGTCAAAGACATCAGCGTGGTTAAGGAGGCCCTACTACTTGCTGAGGATGGATTACCGACCTCAATGCATGACCCTACCGAGGGAGGTGTTCTCGGAGGGTTGTTGGAGCTAGCCTACGCATCAAACACTTCCATCGTGATATATGAGGACTCCATACCAATTGCTAGGGAAACCGAGGTTTTCTGCAACGCGTTGGGTTTAGACCCGTTGAAAATTTTAAGTTCCGGTGCTTTAATAGCTACCGTACCGGCCGACAAATTAGATGATGCCATAAGGAAGTTAGGGGCAGCTGGAATAAACGCGTCAGTAATTGGTGAAGTTGTCCCAAGAAGTGAGTACCTGGTTAAGATATTCAGAAAGGGTGGTGAGGTAATCACGGTGAACGACGTGTACGTAAGTGATGAGATAATAGGGCTATGGGCCGAGGGCTCACAACGACCTCGTCGATGATCTCAGAAGTTGAGGTCCCACACCTACTAGAAGAGATCGTATGGCTCGGAAACCTGCAGGCGATTACCCACCGCAATTCATCACCCGCTTGCTTGGGTCTAACACCTGCCGTCATTAAGATTCGGTTCTCTACAAAACTGTCGTAAGTTTGTAGGTAGTTAAGTTTTTAAGCAACCCCTAGTACAATGTTAAGGTGGTCGTTATTAATACTACCGATACCTGAACCGGGTCAAACGGATACCGTATTTACGGTTAGAATGTCCCAAGCTAAGATAGGTATCGGGGCAACGAAGGAACTTGGGCAGGATCTTAAGCGAAGGAAAATATCGAGGGCTTTACTTATATGCGGTAAGAACGTCTACGAGAGAACAGGGATAGTTAAGGATGTGGTGAGGAGTGCGGAGTCGGAAGGTGTTGAGATAACCATCTGGAACGGTGTTGAGCCGGAGCCGACCTTAGAATCAATCGAGGAAGGGGTTAAGTATGCAAGTGAAGTCAGATTTGACGCTTTGATAGCCGTTGGGGGTGGGAGCGCGATAGATACTGCAAAACTAATTAACCTGTATACCACATACCCGACCGCCAGCATCCTGGATTACGTACCTCAACCTTTAGGTGTTGGTAAACCAATCCCAGGAAGCTTAAAACCCCTCATAGCAATACCCACAACATCAGGCAGTGGCAGTGAAACAACACCTACTGCTGTATTCACGGTCACCGGCAGCGAGTTAAAATTCGGGCTAACCGATGACCACTTACTACCAACATTAGCTATAGTAGACCCCCTCAACACCCTCACCATGTCTCAGTCAACCACAGCTTCAACCGGGTTGGACGCACTAATGCATGCTATTGAGGCCTACACTTCAAGGCAGTATAACGCTAGGGCTAAACCACCCAGAAGCGAATTAAGACCAGTATATACAGGATCTAACCCAGTGACCGACACCATTGCTGAGAAGTCCATAGAACTCATAGGCAGGTACTTGAAGAGGGCCTACCATAACGGCCAAGATCTCGAGGCCAGATTCGGTATGTCCTTAGCTTCCTACATGGCTGGCGTAGCGTTAGGTAATGCAGGAACCCACATATCGCACGCGATATCATTGGTGTTAGGCGGTATCACGGACGCCCCACACGGTATATGCGTTGCTGTCACCGCACCAGCATTACTTGAGGTGTTAGTTGAAGTAGTTCCTGAAAAACTAGCTAAAATCGCCAGCCTGTTAGGCTGTGATGACGAGCCCGGCACGAGGAAAAGGGCTGTTAGATCCGTTGAGGCTGTCAAAGACCTCCTCTCAGGGCTGGATTTCCCCAACGGACTCTCCGATCTAGGAATTAGAGAATCCCAAATCCCCTCGATAGCTGAGAGGACACTACTTATGCGCAGATTACTTAACCAAAGCCCTGTCGATGTGAATAAAAAGCTGATAGAAAAAATACTGATAAGATCTTTCAAATTATGGTGAGTAATGCTAAAACCAAAACCGCTAGAGTGCCAAAATAATCTAACAATATTTTAGCTCCCGAAACGGTTCTAACCCAGGCCTCTAAGGTCCTATGGATATGCCTCCATCAACGTTTATCACTTGACCAGTAATGTAGTTGGAGTCATCCGAAGCTAGGAACAACACTACCTTAGCTACTTCTTCGGGCCTACCCAACCTACCTAGAGGGATTTTCTCTATGAATCCTTTCTTAACTTCATCAGGCCACGGTGCAGTCATAGGGCTCTCGATGACCCCAGGTGCCACCGCGTTAACCAATATGTTATGCCTAGCGAGCCTCCTAGCTAAGGCTTTAGTCAGACATATAATGCCTGCCTTGGAGACTGCGTAGTCTATTCCGGCGAATATACCGCCTACCTGCCCGGCCAACGAAGCCATGTTAATGATTTTGCCAAAGTTCTGTTTCTTCATGTACTTAACTACTTCCTTAGAGAACATCACAGCAGACGTTAAGTTAATCCTCATAACCCTGTTCCACTGCTCCTCAGTTAGTTCCTCTAGGGGGCCTGTTGAGAAGACGCCGGCATTGTTCACCAGTATATCCACCCTCCCATACTTCCGTATCACTTCCTCCACCACTCTCCGGATTTCCTCAACGTTAGATACGTCCGCTTTTATCGCGGTTACCTCCCCATACCTACCCAACTCCTCAGCAGCCTTAGCCAACTCAGTCTCGGCTATGTCGACGAGGACCACCTTCGCACCTTCTTTAATGAACTCCTCCGCTATAGCCCTACCAATACCCCTAGCGGCGCCCGTTATAATGGATACGCGACCCTGTAACTTCAGTATGAACACCGTGAGAAATCGTTATGTGGAGGCTAATAAAGATTGTAGTGGTAGAACCTGAGCTAGCTTATAGGGTTTTAAATGTTACATTAACTTCGTTATTGGTGGTGTGTTTGAGTTTAAAGCCGTTGAGTAAGGAGCTACTCCTGGATATGTATTATAAGATGGTTCTGGTGAGGAGGTTTGAGGAGAAGGTTGTAGAACTTTATAGGGCTGGGGAGATCCCCGGCATAGCACATGGTTACGTGGGTGAGGAAGGGGTTGCGGTAGGTGTGTGTTCAGCGCTTAGGAAAGATGACTGCATCCTGAGTACTCATAGGGGCCACGGCCACAGCTTAGCTAAGGGGGTAGAGCCGAAGTATTTGATGGCTGAGCTCTACGGTAAGAAAACAGGTGTGTGTAAGGGTATAGGAGGCTCAATGCATAGCACCGAACCGGATGTCGGAGTAATATTCTCATCCGCCATCGTCGGCGGTAACATACCTATAGCGGTAGGCGTTGCGCTGGCCTTTAAAATGCGTAGAGAGGATAGGGTGGTTGTCTCCTTTTTCGGGGATGGGGCCACCAACACCGGTGCATTCCACGAGGCCCTCAACCTAGCATCGGTTTGGAGACTGCCCATAGTCTTCGTATGTGAGAACAACTTCTACGCAATATCGATGCATATCAGCAAATCAGTGTCGGCTAAGGAAATAGTCGACAGGGCAGTTTCCTACAACATGCCCGGTATCGTAGTTGATGGCAATGACGTCGTAGCGGTTTACACCAAGACATTAGAAGCTGTTGAGAGGGCTCGGAGGGGTGAGGGCCCCACGTTAATCGAGGCCAGGACTTATCGTTGGCTTGACCATGGGATGTACTACTTAGGTAAGTATAGGCCTGATGAAGAAGTCGCGATGTGGAAGCAGAGATGCCCCATAAAGATCTTGAAGGAGAGGTTAATTGGTGAGGGAATAGCTACGGAGTTAGAGTTGAAGCAGTTGGAGGATAGGGTGGCGCATGAAATCGAAGAAGCCGTCAGGTATGCCAGGGAGAGCGAGGAACCTGACCTAGACTTCGTTAGGCAGTTCGTATATTTGTGAGGTGGTGGAGATGGCTGTAAGGGAGATAACTTACGCAGAGGCGTTGAGGGAGGCGTTGAGGGAGGAAATGCTGCGGGATGAGAGGGTGTTTCTAATGGGTGAGGACATAGGGTTAATCGGAGGTGTTTTTAAAGTCACTCAAGGACTTTACGATGAATTCGGCCCGGAGAGGGTTAGAGATACACCCATATCGGAAACCGCTATCGTAGGCGCTGCAATAGGTGCTGCAATAGCTGGAATGAGGCCTGTCGCCGAGATAATGTACATGGACTTCCTTATGTGCGCTGGTGACCAAGTCATAAACCACTTACCTAAAATCAGGTATATGAGTGGAGGGAAGCTTAAGGTTCCCGCCGTTATAAGAACCCAGTACGGACTGTATAGGTATGCAGCAGCTCAGCACTCACAGTTCTACCCAGCATTCCTAATGAACATTCCAGGGATTTACATTGAGGTACCTTCAACGCCTTACGACGCTAAAGGACTGCTTAAATCAGCTATAAGGGATGAGAACCCCGACATATTCATAGAATGTGCCGCGCTCTACAGAGTTAAAGGCCCTGTGCCGGAGGAGGAGTACACCATACCCTTGGGGCAAGCAGACGTGAAGAGGGAGGGTGAGGACGTCACGGTATTCGCTATCTCATACATGGTACATGCGGCTCTCTCAGCTGCTAAGAAGCTAGAGAAGGAGGGGATCAGCGTTGAAGTCATAGACCCCAGAACCCTCAACCCCTTCGATAAGAAGACGTTGGTGGACTCAGTCAAGAAAACGGGTCGCCTAATAGTTATCGAGCCCGACCACAAGACAGCCGGCGTCGGTGCGGAGGTTGTAGCCATAGCGGTTGAGGAAGCGTTTGACTACCTTAAAGCTCCTGCAATCAGGTTGGCAGCTGAGGATATCCCACCGCCATTCTCACCAAAGGCATATAACGCGTTCCTACCTAATGAAGAGAAACTGATAAATGCTGTGAAAACCTTAATGAAGTACGGTAGGTAACAGATTAAAAATAAGGCCTGAACACATATCATAATGGGTGGAAAAATGGTTGAAGTCATAATGCCGAGAATAGACCCCGAGATGAGGGAAGGCCGAATAGTGGAATGGCTGAAGAATGAGGGGGATCACGTTAAAGAAGGGGAAGCGATTGCCAGGGTCGAAGCTGAGAAAGTGGTCTTCGACCTTGAAGCACCTAAGTCAGGGGTCATTAAAAAGTTGCTTGCGAACGTAGGCGATGTCGTACCGGTGGGTAAGGCTGTGGCCATAATTGAGTGACCCCAGTACTGAGGAGTAACCGATGAAAGTAATTAAGACCATTTCGTTGAAGTCGTGGCCTAGAGCAACGATATCTGAGAGACTGTCAAAGAGTTATAGGGAGGGGGTCCATGTAACACTTCACAGCGAGTTCGACATTGGCTGCCTCAAAGAGTTTAAGAAAAAGCTAGAACCGATAGTTGTGGGGAAGTATAATACACGCTTAACCTATACCGCATTATTCGTGAAGCTGACTTCGCACACCCTAAACAACCACCAGGTGTTCAACTCAATCATAGATGGTGATGAAGTTAAAGTGGTCGAGGATGTGAACATCAGCGTAGCGGTTCAGAGCGATAAGCTAGGGTTAGTCACGCCGGTGATTAGGAATGCCAACCTGAAAAAGTTAGGGGAGATAGCGTTACAGCTTAATGAGCTAGTGAGTAAGGCACGTGAAGGAAAGCTCGGTATTAGAGACATGATGGAAGGAACCTTCACCATATCAAACCTAGGTGCCGTGGGGCCTGTTGATGCTTTCACCCAAATAATAAATCCACCGCAGGTAGCTATCCTAGGCATCGGTAGGATAGTGGAGAAGCCGATAGTAGTCAACAATGAAATAAAGATAAGGCCCACGTGTACCTTCAGCCTGACCTTCGACCACAGAGTTGTTGATGGATACCACGGTGCGGAATTTTTAGCTACGTTAAAGTCCTACATAGAGAACCCTGAATCTGTAATAAAAGACGATATTTAAGCAAAGATTTTTATTAACTTAGTGGACTTAGGTGACATTCATGAAGGTAGTTGTAGTAGGCTCAGGTCCAGCCGGCTACGTGGCCGCAGTGAGGGCTGCTCAACTAGGAGGGGAAGTTACCGTCGTAGAGAAGGACTCCGTAGGAGGTGTTTGCGTTAATAGGGGCTGCATACCGACCAAGGCTTTATCCTCCGTAGCATCGACAGTGAAGAAATTAAGACAGCTTAGGAAGAAGGGAATAATAGGGAATGACCCAACCATAAACGTCGAGAAAGCCTTTGCTAATAGAGACCTCATCGTGAGTAGGTTAGCGAAAGGGGTTGAGTACTTGCTGAGGAAGTCAGGCGTGCAGTTAGTGCACGGGAAGGTGGAGCTCGTTGGTAGGGAATCGGTTAAGGTAGGAGGTAGCGAACTCAGATATGATAGGCTGATAATAGCAACCGGATCCCTACCCCTCCAGCTAAACGTTCCAGGTATTGAGCTGGCTAACCCTGTAAGCGGCGACATCTTCATCACCATGAACGATGTCCCTCAAAGACTTCTGATAGTAGGAGGTGGTCCGATAGGCGTGGAGTTAGCGCAGATCTACAACACCTTAGGGAGTGAGGTCAGTCTCGTGGAAGTGATGCCGCACATACTTCCAAACATTGACCGTGAGGTTGCCCTAACCCTGCAGAGGATCTTGACCAGGGAAGGTGTTCGAATACATACGGGTGTATCAGTCCACAGGTTCGAGAAGAGCTCAAATGGTGTGGAAGCACATTTATCAAACAATGTCAAAGTAGCTGCTGACAGGGTTGTCGTAGCAATCGGCAGGAGGCCCAACTCCTCGAACCTAGGTATAGAGTCCTTAGGGATTCAGCTAGGCAGGAGAGGGGAAATACTAACTGATGAGGGCATGAGAACTGGGGTACCCAACATATACGCCGCCGGTGACGTAGTCGGTAAGCATTTCCTAGCCTACACAGCGTTTGAGGAAGGAGTTGTTGCCGCTGAGAATGCCTTAGGGCTCAACTCAAGAATCCACTACTCATCAATTCCGGTAGCCATATTCACAGACCCTGAGGTTGCTAGCGTTGGAATGAGTGAGGAGGAGGCCAGGAAGGTGGAGGAAGTAGTTGAGGGTAAGTTCCCCCTAATAGCTAATGGTAGGGCCCTCACTTTAGACTCCTACGAGGGCTTCATCAAAATCATAGCTAATAAGAAGGGCAAACTCCTAGGGATGCATATGGTAGGTCCTGAAGCATCAGAGCTGATTCACATAGCATCATTGGTATTAAGTAGGGGCGGGTCCGTTGAAGAACTACTGAGCACCCTGTACGTGCATCCAACGGTCTCAGAAGGAATTAAGGAAGCCGCACTCGCCGTACTCAAGAAACCAATACACATCTAATTTTTTAATTCTAATATCATCAATAACTTGGTAAGCACGGGAATGAGGGCACTTATCTTCAACAAACTCGACCTATCCCTCAAGGAAGGCCTTAACTTAGACTTGGAGGTATGTAAATTATTGGGGGCCGAGTGCTACCCAGTCATCACCGAGATCGTTAATGATGGCAACACAGTCTTAGATTTTAGGGCCGAAGATGTAATCAAACAGCTCCAGCTATTAAATCTAAACTCCTTAGACGTCCTTAAACTCGATGTCGCTGTAGGTGCCTCAGTCACAGATTACATTGGAAAGCATTATTTAAGTAAAGCTGGGGTTAAGACCCTGACATTAACCTGCGGAGCTCCGGGGAAGCTAACTTACGAATACCTGAAGCACTTAAGTAACGGTGAATTATTCAGAAGCTCAGACATCTTATTCATTACATCGGAGGAAGCTGACTACCTGTCCAAAGTTTTAAACATTCCCCCAGGATCTCCTCACGACACCACTAGGACGTTATCGGAGGTTCTGAACATCAAGGTTGTTGCACTGCTCAATCATAAGGTGGGACCTAACAACATGTTAAACTTGATTTACCATGAAGGTAATCACCTGGAATTTAAGAGTGAGGTGGGAGTGCCCAAGGACATAGTAGCCACCTACACCACCTTAGGGCTTGCCCTTAAGATCGGGTTGAGACAGGCGTTCAATGATGCGTTGGAATTCGCTAAAAAGTCCGTGGAGTATGGAGTGAGACGTGGAGATAACATCATACCGGATGCTTATGGAACGGTATTCTTGGAGTCCGAGAAGTTTAAAGTGATTGATGAGTTAAATCAAGCCATTAACATCATAGAGGAAAATTCACACATAGTAGTTGATCTGATACCTGAACTCCAAATGAACCTAGCATACTCACTGCCCAAGAGGTTTGTTAGGAGCTTACATGACATCGCAGCCGTACCCGGGAGGATAGTTAGGGTAGGGGACAGGGTTAAGGCCACGTCCCCACCCGAATTCGGCGCCTCCAAACACTTAGCAAGAGCTTTAATGAAGGTTATGGAGTATGACCCTAACATCAGATCAGCGGCTAACATAAGGTTCGACGAATCAATACTCGAAGCCGTTAAGAGGTTAGGATACAAGACCTCATTCTACGACAGGTCGTTGGAACCCCCTGAGATCAAATCAGTTGAGGGGGCGACCATCCCTTGGGGTGTTGAAGAAGCAATTAAGAAGGTTGGATACGTCCCAGACGTGATCTACCATAGGGGTGATTACGGTAAGGAAGCAATGATAACTCTGTTTGGTGAGAACCCCAAAGCCGTGGTTAATAAGTTGTTGAGCATAGGCAGAGCTCTAAAGGAGTCCAGCCGCGTTCGAAAGTAGATTTAACTAAGGACATTAGAGAGCATACCGACGTTAGCAGCCATGGTACATACGAGAAAACATTGCCTGACCCTACTCTATACTGAGTCCAATAAGTACAGCGTACACGTCTTGGTAGCAGCTGCGGACGCCACAGGGGTAGCCGTAGATACATATCTCGTTAGAGTTGGGGATTTCTTTAAAGTAGTAAATCGCCTCCTAACGAACTACGAGGTAGTCATCGTTGGTGTTTCGTTGATGACCACGCAACTACCTGATATGTTACCATTCTTAGAAAGCCTAAGTGAGTTGAAACAGTCCCTAAACAATAAATTAATAGTTGTTGGTGGGGGCCCTCATGTAAGTGGAGACCCATTAGGTTCGCTGAGGCGTTTAGGCTTCGATTACGTATTCGTCGGTGAGGCTGAGAAGTCCTTTACCAATTTCCTCACCAAGTTGTTGGAGGGGGACGACGTCAAAAGCTTGAAAGGTATTGCCTACATGGAAGGGGATGATGTTGTGATTAAACATAGTGATGAGGTTGTGAAACTCGATGAGTATCCTCCCTTCTCACCTAAACACGGCTTATTCAATCCCATCGAGGTGAGTAGGGGATGCCCTTACGCATGTAAGTACTGCCAGGTAAGCTACATTTTCGGCAAATCAATGAGGCATAGGTCGTTAGATGCGATTTTAACGTATTGCAAGGAGCTAATTAGGAGAGGGATTACCGATTTAAGATTTATCTCACCTAACCTGCTTGCATATGGTGGTAACGGCACTAAAGCAGACTATAAGTCGTTGTCTGAGTTCATGAACGGTCTTAAGAAGTTGAAAGACCTAGGCGGTAAGTTATACCTAGGCTCCTTCCCAAGTGAGGTGAGGCCTGACTTCATAGATCCAGACACCGTTAGTTTGGTTAAGGAGGTGGCAGATAATAAGAAGGTGTCCATAGGTATTCAGTCAGGTTCTGAGAGAGTCCTCAAAGAGTTAAATAGAGGCCACACCGTTGAGGACGCCTTAAATGCTGTGGAGCTGTTGAGGAGTAACGGTTTCATAGTTGATTCCGACTTCATAGTGGGGCTACCGGTCGAGGAACTTTCGGACGCTCTCGAAACCTTAAGACTTATCCAAAAGCTCATCGACTTAGGAGGTGTTAGGATACACCTACACCACTACATACCGTTACCCGGAACTCCTCTGGCCAGGTATGGCGTGAGGCCGTTGCCTGATGTTGTTAGGATTAGGTTACTGAAATATTTGGGGAGGGGGGTTATCTTCGGCAACTGGCTGAGGCAAGAAAAACTAGCGTTTAAAATTCAAGAACTTAGAAGGAATAAGGTGATACTGAATTAGTGGGGTGAGGGTCGAATTAACGGTTCTTGATGTTCGCATAATTCGTCCAGGTGCCGTCAGTTGATGTTGTTCGGGGACCTACACATACACTCGGTGGTCAGCGACGGTTCGCTGCATCCTTCTGACATCGTCAGGATATCCAGGAGAAAATCACTTCAAATCATTTCGGTGACCGACCACAACACGTTCCTCGGTAGTTTGATTGCCAGCAAGTACGTAGATAAGAAGAATCAAATACTGCTGTACGGCGCTGAGGTGCGGACCCACTTAGGGGATGTCCTCTTGCTCTGCCCTCACCCGATAGCAATAGTGAACAACCTACCTCAGATTCTTGACCTGTGCAGGGATAACAACTGCCTACTAGTACCCGCACACCCATATGATGTTTTAAGGTTAGGTGTTGGGAGTGGTGTAACTTTGAAGTTATGGGACGCTGTTGAGGTCTTCAATGCGTCAAGCGATTTAATATCGAACATCATCACCTACGTCCTAACCAGGAATGCCGAAGTACCACAACTATCTAATTCAGATGCGCATGTAGGGGAACTTATCGGCGCTTCCTACAACATCATATATGCCGACAGCTTTGACGTAGACACAGTCTTAGATTCCATTAGGAAAGGTGAGGTGGTGCCAGTCATGAAGTACTCCATAGTGGGGAGTATTAGCAGAGTTGTTTGGAGTTTGAAGAAATACGTGAACGGGTATAAGCTGGATAACATTGTACGGCTCAACGAGAAATTAGGATCGGCGACACCATTACCAAGTACGGAGCCTGTTGGTAAGTGCAAGTAACAGTGGGGTGGTGGCGACTTGAACGATGACCTCGAAATGGTGAACGATTTCAACTTACCTGAAGTGATTTTAGAAGGACTTAAAGCTAAGGGCATCACGCGCTTAACCCCTCCTCAAGCGGACTCCCTCCGTGCCGGATTGCTTAAGTGGAAGAACTTACTAGTCGTGGCACCTACGGCTAGTGGGAAGACGTTAATAGGTGAGTTAGCTTTGGTGAACGCAGCATTGAACGGAGGTATCGGCGTCTACACCACACCGCTCAAGGCTCTAGCATCCGAAAAATTTGAGGAATTCAAGTTCTGGAGGAATTACGGATTAAGCGTCGGCATATCAACCGGTGACTACGATGAGTCCGGAGAGTCGTTGGGGAGGTATGACATATTGGTCACCACTTATGAGAAATTGGATTCCGTACTGAGGCATAGACCTTCATGGCTTAGCAGGGTTAGGACATTGGTAGTTGACGAACTACACAACGTAGGGGACAGCGAGAGGGGTCCTATAGTGGAATTGATATGTGCTAGGGTCTCCATGCTAGACGCACAAATAGTCGGCTTAAGCGCCACCATAGGGAACCCGGAATCGATAGCTAGATGGTTAAACGCTGAATTAATTTTGAGTGATTGGAGGCCTGTGAAACTCGTTGAGGGATTCTACGACAGGAGGAGGAACGTGATAGAGTTCAACGATGGGAGGTTAGAGACGGTCAGTGATGACTTACTGACTCACTGTGTTAGACGGGCGTTGGAGGAGGATTACCAGTTACTGATTTTTAAACAATCCAGGAAGCAGGCGGAAGCAACTGCTTATAAGCTAGCAGAACTGGTTAAAGGTTCTTTGAAGGTTGAATCTGACCCATTACTTGATGTGGTCAGGTCCGAGTCCCCCACACGCAGTGAATCTGAATCTTTAGGCAGGCTCCTGTGTTACGGTGTCTCATACCACCACGCCGGTTTATCGCCGATAGCTAGGAAGGTCATTGAGGAGGGGTTTAGGAGGGGTTTGGTGAAAATAGTTGTTGCAACCCCAACCCTGGCTGCAGGAATTAACGTGCCGGCACGTAGGGTATTAGTGTACACTAGGAGGTATGAGGATGGTTTCATGAAGCCCATATCGGTCATGGAGTACAAGCAGATGGGCGGTAGGGCTGGCAGACCCCAATACGACCCGTACGGCGAGGTCGTAATAGCTGACGTCCCCACACCAACTGAAGGTAGGAAGTACATTTATGGAAAGGTCGAGAACGTTACATCAGCCCTTACCAACTTAAGGTCTTTAAGGATCCACTTACTGGCCTCAATAGCGTCCGGATATGTGGGAAGTAAGAGAGAATTAGACGAGTTCTTCAGCAAGACATTGGCCTTCAACTCACCGACGTTCCTAATCAGTAGGACGGGGATACATAGAGTTATAGATGAACTTATCTCTATGAAGATGTTGGAGTCCAACGGCAGTGAGTACAGACCAACAGTACTAGGGATCGCGGTTTCAAAACTTTACATAGACCCGCTGACAGCTAAAATAATAATTAAGTGCTTGGACGGAGTAGACGGAGTTAAGGACCTCTACTACCTACACCTAATATCGATAACACCCGATTTCAGCAGAGTCAGAGTTACGGGTTACGGGAAGCTGGAGGACGACGCTCTCTCACTATCCGATCTAGGCCTAATACCTGATGTGGGTCAGGTGAGGGAGGTCAACTACGAGGACTGGCTCAGGGGCTTCAAAATAGCGTTAATCCTCAACGACTGGATTAACGAAGTTGATGAGGACACAATAGTGAGAAAGTATGATATAGGCTTAGGGGACCTCCTAACCATTACAGACACCGGTAGCTGGATAGCTCACGCCGCCGGCGTAATATGCCGCACAGTCGACTTGAAGACACATGGTAAGAGATTGGAAGTCCTGGCTAGACGTATTGACGTGGGTGTCAAGGAGGATGCCTTAGAGCTAACATCGATAAAAGGTATTGGAAGGGTTAGAGCTAGGATATTAGTGGAAGGCGGTTTCAAAACGTTGGGAGACCTAGCTAGAGCCGATCCAGCACGGCTGGCCAGGTTACCTACCTTCGGTGATAAGCTGGCGAATGAGGTGGTTAGTCAGGCCAACGAATTAATCAAAACCCGTAATCCTTAAACGTATGCTGATGCCTTAATTGGAGATTAATGAGAGCATCGCTGTTAGGTTTAACTCCATTACAGCCACAGGCATCGCTATGCCTAAGTAATTAAGTATTTTGGGGTGAACCTCACCAACAATGCCAATACCTGAACCGTTTACGATTACCTCACCGCACCTGCCACTAATCATGATGGCGTTTTCACACCTCCTCAACGAGTAATTAATCCCTAGCACATGCATTAAAGATTTGAGCACCACCAGCATGTCAGTTAGGGTTGCCCCCTCAGCGGAGGTTACTGCCCCGAACTTCCTAACACTGTTGAAAGAGCCGTTGCTGGCTTCAACTACGTCCCCCACCTCGAACAGCTTAATTGTCTTGGAAAATGCGGAGTTCAATTTGACTGATTGAATCAGCGATGGCAGCAATGAATTCCTAACAGCTGAGTAAGCCTTCATCTTCGGGTTTTCAAGGGATACGCAATCATTAATCCCCAACACGCTTAGTAGCTCAGGGTCTGTGAGCATGAAGTTCACCACTTCGTGATATCCCAGACCAATCATTAAGTCCCTAACATTTCTTGAAAGTCTCTCTATGGAATGTAAGCTTCCTGCATGTGTAGGTGGGAGCGTTTCAGCAACTAATTTCCCATAACCGTATGCGATAGCAACCTCCTCTATCAAATCAACCTCATGCATCGCATCAACCCTGTAAGGCGGTACACTCACAAGCAATGCTTCCTCAGCCGACGACATGATTTTGAACCCCATGCTCGTTAAGCAGTTAACCACTTCATCAGGGGTTACCTCAACACCTACTAACCTCTTTATGTTGCCTAATCTTAACTCAACCAACCTCGGGTAGTATCTAGGACTCCAAACGACTTTACCCTCATCCACCACCCTAACCCTGAACACCTTCACGTCCTCACCTCTCTCAGCAAGGGCACCTATAACTAGGTTCATAATCCTGAACATTAACTCCGGCTCAGTCCCCGTGATATCTATGAAAATTTCCTTGGTGTCTGGTGTTACCCTAGTGTAGTCACCGTTGATTATGGGGGGCATTGATAGGACAATCCCCTCAGAATCAACCAGGAGCGGGTACTCACCTTCCTTAACTAGGTGCCTGTACTTAGCCCCCTTATCAACGTTGGTCAATATCTCCTTAATGGTCATCGGGGAGTCATAACCCAACGGTTTGAAAGTGTACTCAGCTACTGACTTGTAGTATATGGGAGGTCTTATCTCGCTGTAGTCGTGGATCCCCACAGCAACTAAGGCACGGTCACCACAGTAGCTGAAGTGGAGTTTCTCCTGAAGTTGGAATATCTGCGCTATCGCCTCATCATCTAGGTTTAAACCGCTAACGATAGCCCCTAGTACGTAGGGCCTGTAATGGGGCTTACCGGATGTAATTACCTCAACACTCGAGTCCTCAACTAATAATTCCTTAAACCCGTCCCCACGCCCTTTGAGGGCTCTTAGCGCCCTCCCCAACCCCTCAGCCGAGAAGAGGTCTGGCCTATCGTACGATGCCTCATAGACCAACCTGTCACCCCTGACCTCAACAACCTCGCACTTAAGCTTGCTGAGAAGTTCTTCAAGCTCGTCATAACTAAGGTATGATTTGGTTAAGCGCTCTATATCAGATAACTTAACCTCAATCGTGGGCATGGCTAACCACTCAAGATGGTCTTAGGTACCTTCACTCTCCTAATCACATCCAAGGAGTTCGTGTATAGGTCCCTTATATCATCAACGTTTAAGACCATCATAGCTATCCTATCAATACCTATTCCCCAAGCAGCTACGTTACAGTTAAACACGTTAAGAGGTCTTAAGACCTCAGGTCTGAACATACCGCCGGGGAACACTTCAATCCACCCCAACTTGGGATGTCTTACATATCCCTCAACGCTGGGTTCTGTGAACGGAAAGTAGGCAGGCCTGAACAGAACCTCCCCCAGACCTAGCCGCCTAGCAAACTCCTTGAAGAAACCCAGCAAATGCTTGAACGCCACATTCCTGCCGACTATTATACCCTCGAGCTGGTGGAACTCCATGAGGTGTGTTGGGTCCGGAGTGTCCGGCCTGAAAACCCTGTCCAGGGAAAAGCACCTGTACTCACCTTCACCCCTTTCGTGAATAGTACGCATCGAGACCGAGGTCGTGTGGGTGCGGAGTATCAGCCTTAATGCTTTCCTAGGGTCCCACCTACAACCCCAACCGGTTGAGTTAGCCAGCTCTCCGGATTCATGTACGTTCTTAACCTTATCCAACAGTCCTACAATCACAGGAGAGGCCGGTTCGTGACCGTTTTTAATAAAGTATACGTCGGTCGCGGACCTAGCCGGGTGGTATTGAGGTAGGTAGAGGACGTCGAAATTCCAGAACTCCAACTCAACGTGAGGCCCCCTCATCTCCTCAAAACCCATCGAGACCACAACCTCCCTAACGTAGTTTAAGAACTCCACATACGGATGTTTCCTGACGGGGTGTACCATCGGGACCTCAACATTCAAATCGAACTCCTTAAACTCAACATCCTTCCAACCACCACTCAATATGAGCTCAGGCGTTAATACCGTAACAACCTCTTTGGCCACAAGCGACCCGTCTTTAACAGCATTTAATGCCACGTCGGTGAGCTCTACCTTCAACTCCTTGACTTCGTCAACGTCTATAAACCCTCTCCTCCTAATGCTGACTATGCTCTCATCTAAGGTATCAGCTCTCAACCCCTCAAGTAATTTCTTGAGGAGGTTGTCTAAACTACTTAAGTAGTTGTTGAACTCCGCAATCTTAGCATCATCCCACGATACCTCGACATAGCTCTTACTGACATTTACTAAGCCAAACCTTCTCAGAATGCCTAAAGCGGCTGAGAACTCCTCACCACTTAAATTGGAAGCCCTCGCTAGCTCATCCACCTTGAACTTCTTAACCCCACCCGAACAAAGTTCTAACAGCAATTTAAACAGCCTAAACTCGGGCAAGCCGTTCCTTAAGTAATTAGCCCCCAATTCACTTAACTTAATGAAGTACCTTGTAAATCTACGCAATCTAATCAGTTCTTTCATCTCAAGTTCGGCCAGGTCTCTCATCATATCATGTGCGTTAACACCTACGCACCTAGCCAGCTCCTCCACATCAACTAACGTGATCCCGTCATCATAATACTTCTTTAAAGCTTTGATTATGGAGTACTGCTTGCTACTCAGCCTGTACATTCAACCCTCCGTAAATCGTAGTACTTGAGAAAGATATTTAAATATGAAGTAACTTTAAATTGATGACGTGGACTGTTAAGGTAATCAATTATGGATTTGAGCTTTGTTATGATGGTACTGCTCTCATGCTTAGGTGATGAGTTATTCTATTTACCCATCACATCCGCGTTGGTAGTACTGCGCAGGGGTTTAGGTGTTAAGGTATTACTCACCTTGCTTATTAGCATGTACTTGAATCAAGCACTTAAGTACTGGTTAAGCGTCCCAAGACCTCCGAACTACCTTGACAGCATCCACGGCCTCCCAGCAATTGTGGAATTATTGGTTCGGGGTGATGGACCCTCACTACCCAGTGGGCATGCACAGATATCCTCCACTTTCTGGACATCATTAGCTTTGAACATGCCTAATAAGTTCACCCTTACGGCCGCAACGATATTGCCGATTTCAATCGCGTATTCGAGGGTCGTCCTCGGAATGCACACTCCCTTAGATGTGGTTACTGCTTTAATGATAGGATATTCAGTTCCGCTAGTAACGTCACTCCTGGACTCCCCGACTAGGGGCTGGGCGAGTAGACGTAAGAGCTACGTAGAACTACTCATTCCCCTTCTACTACTTATCTTCTCTTTAATGTCGGGCTACCCTAAGCTACCGACGATCGCCGGCCTAACAACCGCTGCAGTGTTAGTTCACCGCTTAACACTGGACTCTGAAGCGGGCCTTAAAGTCCGCCTTAAAGCATCTTTAATAACCCTAACAACTTTGGGTTTAGGATACTCCGGACTGGTCCTATTGTTCGATGACAGCGGTCCATGCAGCGCTATCACGGAGTTTGCGGGATCGCTAATCATAGGCCTGATCGCGTACTTGGCAGTGCCTGTAAAACTTAATGCATTCAAATTACGTAGTGTTAACTTCCCTTAGGTTTGAATTTAACTATGTACGGTACGTAGCCGTCCAACGTCATTGCCGATCTCCTGATGGTTGACTCCACCTCCATACCTATGTGGACTTCCTCCGGCTTAACATTGGTTAGCTGCGTCAGCACTTTGCCGTGGCCAGTATCAACTAACGCTATAATCAACGGTGACATGTTTTCAAACCCCTCTATCGGTACGTTCACAACCGTATATGAGATTATCCTGCCAGAACTACCTAAAGCCACTTTCTCAACCCTTCTGGATGAACATTTAGGGCAGGCAGCTTTAGGCGGATAGCAGGTATACCCGCAATCCAAACACCTAACACCGACCAAGTCTAGTAGGACGTCCTTAAGCCTCCAAATTCTCTGGAATGACATACTATCACCTCCTTAAGATAATGGTAGTTATATTGGAGCCCACACCACCGATGTTCTGAGTTAAACCCACCTCACCGCCAACCTTAACGCCCGGAAACTCCCCCCTCAACTGCATGACCACCTCACACACCTGGTAAACTCCAGTGGCTCCCACGGGGTGGCCTCTGGACTTCAGACCACCTGAAGGGTTTATGGTGGGTTTATCCCCTGGCCTAAACCTGCCTTCAGAAATTAACTTAGCTCCCATGCCCTTAGGGGCGAAACCTACGTCCTCAAGAGTGATTACACCGTTTATGGAATACGCGTCATGGAGCTCCGCTACATCAATGTCCTTGGGAGTTAGCTTAGCCGCTCTGAAGGCCCTCTCAGCCGACAACCTCGATGCTAGGAAGGAATCCAACTCAAACCTAGATGAAATGTCTGTGCTGTCTAACGCATTACCAACACCAGCAATAAGGATTGGTGTGTCGTTGTACTTCTTAGCAACGTCTTCAGAAGCTAGTATAACTGCAGCAGCCCCATCACTCATAGGGCATGAGTCAAGCAATCTTATAGGGTCAGCTATTACCGGTGATTTTATCACATCTTCATGTGTTATCTTCATCCTCAAATGCGCGTAGGGGTTGTAGTAACCGTTCTCATGCATCAACACAGGCCATGCGGACATCTCCTCCCGCTTAACATCGTACTTATTCATGTAGTACCTCATCACCAACGCGTTAAGCCCTGAGAAGCTGATCCCGTAAGGTATTTCGAAATCGGCATCTGCTGCGTATGCGAGGCCCCGCGTCACTTCAGGGGTGGTCCTCTCGCTCAATTTTTCAATCCCGACCACCGCCACCACATCGGCTAACCCAGCAGATATTAAAGAATAACCTACAATCAGTGCCGCCCCGCCTGAGCCGCACGCGGCCTCAATCTTAAAACCTGAAATACCCCTTAAACCGCAGTAATCAGCTATGAGTGATGCTAAATTCTCCTGCTCAACCTGACTGCTTAACATGTTGCCCACCACCAGGTATTCTGGTACGACGTTGCCGGCATCATCCACAGCCTTGAAGAGGGCCTCACTGGCTAAGTCCCTTAGAGGGCGTTCATATAACCTACCGACGTTACTCATACCTGAGCCGACCACGAACACTTTCCTAGACAACTCAGACACCCCGTCCACTACGAGACAATCACGGAGCTATCGCTTAGGAGTTTGTCTAAATAACTGACACACCCACGCATATGTCCTAAGTCCTCATTAACCCTCAGAATCAACGAAGTGATCCGACTGAAGTTATCATCTAAGTCCAGTAGGAGTAAATGGTCGCCAGGCGATGAAACCTCGAAAGCCCTGATAAGTGCGAGCGGTGTATGTGGAGTGTTGAAGTGACCTGAAGCGTTAACATACTTGGAGGGCTCTAAGGACTGCTCACTTATGCCCACACCTCTTAAAACCTTAGAACAATACCTTAAATCCTTCAAATTCGTAGCCACGTACTTTATTTCCTGAGGCCCAACTCCCGCCTTATCGAGCAGTTCCTTCAAAAACTTAGATAACTTACTGAGGTATAGGTCCGCGTGGAAATCGTTTCTAGCCGCCTTGAGGGGCAGTAGAGGCGGTGAGTTGATTAATGAATCGCCGGTGAGTATCTCTACGTAACTCTTCGACTTACTTAGGACCATTGAAACCGCTGCCGCCGCCTCACTAAAGTCTGAGGAAACTACCAGGACGTCACCATCATCAATCATCTCCTCAACCAAACCTATTAAATGGTAGAGGTCACCTATGTCGTATTTCTTGACGCCATTGAGTTTGAGTAGGTCGGCCAATAACGCGGACTTAACACCGATAGTCCTATCACTCGACAAATAGATCAGGGCTTTGACGTTGTTGAGGATGCTACCCTTTAACGTCCGACATGATTCATAGCTCATCGTCACTAAGTCCTCGTCAGGGCCAAGCACTGGAATTAAAACCTTGCCATAGCGTTTCCGGTACCTTGGTATGTAAGCACACCATGCCGATATGTATAACTTCATAAGCGCTCTCTTAATACTTGACAGACGGGGTTTTTATCATTTTCGTCAAATGACTGTAAAATGTTTAGGCAGTAATCTAACATATAGCACGTAGCACTATTTAAGGCAGATATACCTAAAGTTTTATGGTGGGTGCGGTATATAAGCATGTACCACTACTTGCAATCATCGCTGTATCATTAATCGCCGTAGTGGTAAAGCCCCTCATAGTTGGTGGTATAGGCGCTGATAAAGTCGATGAGGGAGTACTACGGAACCTGCTGGTGTATGGCTATAGCGAGTTCTTAGTGATCAGTAATGACCTAACCAAGACTTACAATGTAGTAGGGACGAGTGCGCTGAGGGTGTTCAAGGAGTTCGATACGATACTCGCCTTAGGCGATTTAAACCTCATCAATCGTCTGGCCAATGAGCCAGGAGTGGTTAAGATAGTGCCCAACTTCGTGGTCAGGGCCCATATGGACAGCGCTTATAAGGTCCTCAGCATGGAAGACGGTGAGTTGCGGGAAACTCTCTACAGCTGGGGGAGGTCTAGGATTGGTTCGAAAGTCGTCGAGAAGGTCTACAACATCAGCGGCTCAGGCATAGTTGTAGCTGTATTAGACACCGGTATCTCATTAAATCACGATGAACTGAAGGGTAAGTTGGTCACCATTAATCCGTTGGATGAGAAATACCCGGGTGGTTGGATAGAGTTCGACAGAAAAGGAATGCCTATATGCTCCGTTCCCAGGGACACTCACTTCCACGGTACATGGGTTAGCTCCATAATAGCTGGTGAGCATATAGGCGTAGCGCCAAACGTGAAGCTCATGCACGCATTAGTGCTCCACGGTGGTGAGGGAACCGCAGCGCAAGTATTAGCCGGCCTTGAATGGGCTTTACAGCCCTACACATGCACTGGAATTAAGACGTGGGTGAAACCCAATGTAGTTTCGCTGAGCTTAGGTACTTCGGGGAACTACAGCGATGTCTTCCTAAAACCGATATCGAAGTTAATAGAGGAAAACGTCGTGGTAGTTGCTTCGATAGGTAATGATGGCCCCGGAACTACCTCGAATCCAGGCAACGTTTGGGGTGTTGTAGGCGTCGGAGCCTTAAACCGGAATGATGGAATCGCGGACTTCAGCTCAAGTGAGGTTGTTGAATGGCCCTCGCCCCCTACCGAGTGGCCGTTTAAGGAAGAGTACCCGAAGAATTACATCAAACCCGACTTCGTAGCCCCTGGGGTACTGATACCCGGGGCGTACGTGATAAACGGCTACTACTTAATAGCATCAGGCACAAGCGCGTCAGCCCCTATGGTTAGCGGGGTGGTAGCGTTAGTGTTGGAGGCGCTTAAACGTGCCGGTAAGGAATACACTGTTGATGAAGTGTACGACATACTTAACAGAACTTCAGATAAGTCATGCAATGTAAGCAGGTGTGGATGGGGTGTGGTCAACGCCGTCAAAGCCGTCTCATACGCGTTGGGCAGGAAGTTGGATGAGATCGAAGTAAAGGTTGATAATGAGAAAGTTCACGTCCAAGATACCTTAACCCTTAAGTCGAAGGAGGACGTCACTTTCTTCATAGATGACTCGGAGCTCGGCTCCGGAACTACGTTAGCAGTCAACGTCCCAATCCTCGATTCAGGCTACCACTTCATACATTCGGTTGGTGAAGGTACGTACGGCTACGCTAAATTCTTCGTAGACCCTAAAGTACATTTGAGAAGTAGGAGCTTGGTTAGAGGGGAAGACCTAGAGCTAACCCTGCTGGGATTTCCAGGAGCTTCGGAAGTCCTCATATACTTGAACGATAACCTACTCACTTACCAAACATTAAATCTGTTAGGGTTTAGACCAATGAAGTTGCTACTACCCTATCTAAATCCAGGAACGTATAACTTACTCATAATATGCCCAGGCAGCGACATAGTGATTAGGGAAGATGTCCACGTTCACGGGGACGTGGTAAGTGAATTAGGCTTTACATTAACATCACTTGCACCACCCTCCCAACACGTTAACTCAACGGTACATATCTACGTGATATCACTGATTAATGGTTCGGTAAAAGAACCGCGTAGGCTTTGGTATGAGTTCTTGAGCGGGAAGCCCTCAACAGTCTCAGACATGGTCAAAATAGCAGACGGCATATACTGCCTCTCATACGTAGCTGATACACCCGGTATGTACGTAGTCCTATTTAAGGGTGAATTAGAATTTAACGGTGACTTGGTGAGCGCGGCAACGGCTGCTGTAACAAACATAACAATACCTGCGGTGGACGTTAAGGCATTGATCATTAACGCGTCCAAGGAAGTACTCAGCATATCATCCGATCTAGACGTTATGTCCGCTAGGTTGGCGGGCCTGGAATCTGGGTTGCAGACCGTAAACGCTTCACATACAGACCTACTTGACTACGTTACACATAAGTTATCCCATGAAATTCTTTATTTGGAGATTGTCTTAACCACAACGCTTTTTATGTTAATAACTTTAAATGTTGTCTTCATCAAGTACTTGAAAAGGCGGCGTTAAATTCGGCATGGTGTGTTGAAAATGAAGTTACGGTTAAAAACAACTGTACTGGTGGCCTTTGTTGTGACGGCGGTAATTTACATTGGCCTTCTCTACTTATTACTTAACTTGAATCTCGATGAGGTATTCCCAGCCCTCTACGCATCACATCTGAATTACCTAGTACCGACCCTATATTTTCGAGTTTTGGGACTCCTCCTCCATTCCTTTTCATGGTACTTCATCCTCAAAGTATTCCGCAAGGACGTGCCTCCGGGCAAGTTATTGGCAATTACGTTGGCAGCCATATTCACAGAAGTAGCTATACCGGTAGGTGGTGTTACTGAGGTAGCTAAAGTCTTACTCGCTTCTCAGATCCTGCTAATTCCACATGATGAGGTCATCTCAGCAATTCTAATGCATAGAATTTTGCTCACGATCATTACTGGCTTGATGACCATAATTGCTATAAACGTCATTAAACCCCCTATTGACGTCTCCCTAACCATCCTCGCACCCATTGTAGGGTTACTCACCATTAACGTGTTAATGCTCCTCGTACCTTCATCATACCTTTTCAGGAAGGTACTGAACAAGTTGGCTAATAGGTTCAACATGTCAAACCAGGACTTCACGACCAGGTATAAAGCCTCTTTGAAGAAGTTGTTCAGTGATGGTAAGTCAGCGCTAGTGCTTGCGACTGCTGTGATAGTGCTGGAGAAGTTCTCCAACGGCATTTACGGAATATCCTTATGTAGGTCGCTATCATATGATGTAGATTTCTTCACATCTATAGTGGTTTTCGACTCCATCTACATGATCATTTGGTTACTTCCGGTCGTAACCCCCGGAAACCTAGGGATCTTCGAAGCAGTACAGGTTATGGTGTTCAAACTATTAGGCACCTCACTCAAGTTAGCCACATTAATAGCCCTAGTTAATAGGGCGGTGACTTTAATTACTGAGATACCTTTGATGTTACTATCGACGACGTACCTCGGAGTACGTGTTAGACATTTGTTAAGAACTGCGGCAAACAAGAGAAATTGAGCAAGGTGGAATACCTTATTCGCTTCGGATGTTGTGGCATGAATAGCCTCCAACTACGGCTCACGCGATTAAACATCGTTCAAATTGGGCCTGCCTTCCAGGAGGACGTGACTCACCTCCATCTACATATTTCCTTAAGGTTGTTGGGCCAGGGAGCTAGCGTGTACCTTTTAATCCACTCCTCCTCAAACTCAACCCCCCTCAATATCTCAACTATGTTGTTGATTACGCCCTGTTCGATCCTGCCTTCAGCCACTGCGGGACACTCCATATCTAGGTATAAAACCTTTTCCCCGGTTTTGAAATCGTAGTAGAGAAGTACGGGCCACACCCTGCAGTCAAATGGCCTCTTCTCATAATTTAAGCAGAGGCCTTCAGGACTTAAGAAAGGACATGACTCCCCATTATGCGCCCCCAAACATTTCACTGTGCCTAAAGGAGTTTCTAAGGTAAAGTACTTACCCAGGTATTCCTCTTCCTCCTCCGGGAGGAGGACTGCGTAAAACCTCTGACAACAGTTCATTTGGCAGCCCTTACACACATCCCCGAAATTTACGAACCTAAAGCGTTCCGCTACCTTTTTCAAGCCCCACTCTGCCTTTAATTAAATTTGATGAACAATTTAAAAGCTTAACTAATTGAATTGCGAAAATGTTATTAGGTCGTGTGAAACGTTTTTAGAGGTCGTTGAAGATGGAGCTGATAGATATCAACGAATTCGCAAGATTAGACCTACGTGTGGGGCTTGTGAAGCATGCTGAACGCGTGCCAGGTTCTAAGAAATTAATTAAAATCATCGTAGATATCGGGAGCGAGGAAAGGCAGGTCCTGGCAGGCCTGGCCGAGTTCTACGACCCTCAAGAACTAATCGGTAAGTACGTCGTCGTTGTGGCCAATTTAAAGCCTAAGAAGATGATGGGTCTTGAGTCTAAAGGAATGATATTAGCCGCTGGTTGCGGTCCTGACGACGTCCCAGTAATACTAACAACCATGAAGCCCGTGGCCCCGGGAACTAAGATCTGCTAATTGCTGAGCAACTAATCACTTTGATTGAAACCCAACCCCTCAATCATACGTAGGCGGCGGGAGCTGTAAGCCCCTCCTCTTATGTTCGGTTCTCTTCATACGCCTGATTATATCGTTAACGATGCTTAATGGGACCCCTACCCTCGCTGATGTCTCCTCCGCAGACAGCTTCAAATCCACTAGATGGTAAAGAACCTTATCTGCAACATCGTAATCCACCCCTAACTCGTCCCTTGCTTTATGCCCCACCCAAAATCCGGGACTGCTCTCCTTCCAAGATATGCTTTCAGGGATTCCTAAGTATTCAGCCAGAAGTCTGACCTGAGTCTTATACAGGTTTATTATGGGGTACAGGTCCGCGGCTCCGTCACCCCACTTAGTGAAGAATCCCAGTAAATATTCACTGCGGTTGCTGGTGCCTAAGACCAGTAGGTTGTTTTTGTTAGCGAAATAGTAGAAGATGATCATCCTACTCCTAACCTTGATGTTCCCTTTAGCTATTTTATTGGCCTCCTCGTAGGAGGACCCCACGGCCTTCAAAAACGCGTCGACAATACTCGTTATATCGATGTACTTAACGCTCCTTAGCCCCAGCAACTCACACACGCGGAACGCATCTCTGATGTCTGCCGGGTCGCTCTCCACATCAGGCAGTATTAGGGGGTAAACTCGTTCCGGCCCCAACGCCTTAACGGCCAGAGCGGCTGTTGCCGCTGAATCCACACCTCCACTAACACCTAATACCACTCCATTGGCCCCTGACTCACTCACCTGCCCGGATATGTAGTTGATTATGTTTTCAGATGTCTTCACCGGGTTTATACTTAAGTACCTAGGAACTTCGTACCTTGGCATTACATGCACCGCGGAAGCGTCACACATCAAGGTACATGTAGAACTCTATGGGTGTCGGGTACGAGTATGACTTCATGCATTCCTCTCTCTTTAACTCGATGTACGTCTCTATGAGTTCACTCGGGAATATAGGCTTTAAGAATTCCATGTCGGATTCAAGTTCGTCTAACGCCTCCCATAGAGTTCTGGGGAAACTCTTGATACCCAATGACCTCCTCCTCTCAACACTTAGGTGATACACGTTCTCATCCACGGGATCTCCTGGGTCTATCTTCTTCTTAATACCGTCCAGACCCGCAGCTATTATGGCAGCTATGACTAAGTACGAATTTGATGAGGGGTCCGGGGGCCTGTACTCAATTCTCTTACCCTTCAGGTCGCCCTTATGGTAAAGTGGGACTCTGACAGCGGCACTCCTGTTAGACTTACTCCACACCAAGTACACTGGGGCTTCATGACCTGGTACCAACCTCTTATAGCTGTTAGTAGTTGGCGCAACTATAGCTGATAAAGCCCTGGAATGCTCCAGCAGTCCACCGATGTAGTACCTACCTATTTGACTTAGCTCTGCGTAGTCATCGTTCGGGTCGTAAAACAGGTTCATGTTACCATTCCACAGGCTTTGATGTATGTGCATCCCGGAGCCGCTGTCGCCGTAAAGGGGCTTAGGCATGAAGGTAGCTAGAACTCCATGCTGCGCAGCTATGTTCTTAATCACGTACTTTAACGTCTGAACTTTGTCACCCATGTCTGAGGGCGTGCTGTACTTGAAGTCTATTTCGACCTGACCCGACGATGATGTCTCATGGTGGTGCGCTTCCACCTGAATGCCGAAGTACTTAATCAATACATCTGCGGCTTCCTCCCTCACCCTCAAAGTCTTATCCGCGGGTTCCACTACGTAGTAAGCATCCTTCAACTTGGTGAAGTAACCTGACCCATAGCTCCAAGGCGATTCACTCGAATGTATCCTGTAACCCGAACCTGCGTAGGGTGTTAGGACATCCACTTCAACCTTATCAAATATGAAGAACTCCAACTCACAGCCAACATACACCTTAAGCCCCTCATTAGCTAATACCTCCTCAACCCTCTCGGAGACGTACCTAGGATCCTTAGGAAGTCTACCCCTACCAAATCCTGTGAACACCTTAGATATGAATCTCGCTACCGACCTCCTCCAAGGTATCTTACCGAAAGTATCGATTATCGGTACCAAAACTAAATCACTGTCGGAAATATCCGAAAAACCTTTAGCATTACTACCATCTAGCTTCCCGAACCCGACCTCCAACGACCTCTCATCCAAATCACTAGCTGATATCGTGACGTGGTGGAACCCGCCTAGAAGATCCGTGAACTGAAGATCTACCCAATTAATCTCCTCCCTCTGAACGCGTTCTAAGATATCCCTAATACTGGCCTGGCTAACATTGTTCCAAACTCCACTGACATCGTCAACCACCTTTAACACCTACTTACTTAGTAATTGAACACCATTTAAGTTTGACCCACAAAAAATAAAAACATTGTATATTTACTTACAGCATCTAACTCATTAAGGACCGAATAACCTCCGAGAACACCGTATCGTCAATCCTTCATCTGTTAATCCTAAAAACTCTGTGTTACTACGCTCGCAGGAATGGAAAAAGGTAACGTGTGAATTATTAAGTTGGAGTAGGTGTTTGAGGGGATTTACCGTATTTAATTGCTGCGTGGGCTGCTGCTAACCTCGCCACGACCACTCTGTATGGTGAGGCGCTTACATAGTCAAGCCCTATCCTATGGAGTATTTCTATTGATTTAGGATCTCCTCCATGTTCTCCGCAGATCCCAACCTCCAATTGTGTGTTCGCTGACTTACCGAGTTTGGTGCCGATCTCAATCAGTTTAGCGACTCCCTTCTCGTCTAATGTTTCGAAGGGGTTGTAGGTGAGTATATTAGCCTCCACATACTGTGGCAGGAACTTCCCTTCTACATCGTCCCTGCTAAAGCTGAACGTCGCTTGGGTTAAGTCATTAGTACCGTAGCTGAAGAAGTCGACCTCCTTAGCTATTTCGTCTGCTGTTAAGCACGCCCTAACTGTTTCGATCATTGTCCCGATCTTAATTTTACTGGCTAACGCAACCCCGTACCTCGATTCCACGTCCTTAATTGCTGGGAGGATCGCCTTCTCTTTAACGTACTTAATCTCCGATGCTAGAGCTACTTGAGGAATCATAATTTCAAGTATTGGGTTCTTCCCTTCCTTAATCAGCTCAGCAGCAGCCTCAACCATGGACTTGGTTAGGTAGTAGTAGAATTCTGGGTAGGTAACGCCTACTCTGACACCCCTGTGCCCCATCATGGGGTTGTGTTCCTTAAGTTTTGAGACCCTGCTATACAGCCATTCTAACTCCTTCAGTACCTCATCACTGGCTTCCTTAATCTTGGATTCGTATAACTCCTTCAGGATTTCCTCAGGTGCCGGAAGGAATTCATGTAACGGCGGGTCTATGAGCCTGATTATCACCGGTAAGCTGTCCATTATCTCGAGGATCTCCTTAAAGTCCCTCTTAATCATCTCAGCCAGGGGCTCCAGGTACTTAACCCTGGCACTAATGTCCTCTGCAAGTATCACCTTCCTAAGAAGTTCTAACCTCTCAGGCTTCCTAAACATCCTCTCAATGCGTAGAAGCCCAATACCCTCAGCACCGAACTTCCTCGCTATCAAGGCATCCTCAGGAACGTCAGCGTTTGCCCTAACACCTAACTTCCTAACCTCATCAGCCCAACTGAGCAGTACGTTAACCTCATTAATTAGTTCTGGCTCAACTGTAGGTATCTTACCGACGTATACGTCGCCCGTCGTCCCATCTATGGTGACCCAATCCCCCTCCTTAACTACTAGTTCCCCAACTCTGAACTCCTTAAGATCGTAATTGATTGAGATCGCCTCAGCACCCACAACCGCCGCCTTACCTATAGCCCTAGCGACCACCGCCGCATGACTGGTCATACCGCCCCTACTGGTCAGTATGCCTACCGCTGCATAGAAGCCGTGGACGTCATCAGGTTTGGTCTCAACTCTAACTAGGATGACCTTCTTACCATTCCTGGCCCATTCCACAGCCGTGTCAGGGTGGAAAACCACTTGACCGCTGACAGCACCTGGGGAAGCACCTAAACCCTTGGCTATAGGCTTGCCTTTAAACTTGGGGTCCACCCTGGGGTACAGGAGTGAGACTATGTGTTCGGGCTTGACCTTCAGAAGTGCTTCCCCCTTAGTTATCACGCCCTCCATGGCTAAGTCAACGGCTGTTTTAACCCTTGCTAAGGGGGTCATTTTGGCATCTCTGTTCTGTAGGAAGTACAGCTTCCCCCTCTCAATCGTGAACTCGATGTCCTGAACATCCCTATTCAATCTCTCCAAAACCTTGCCAGCCCTAATAAGTTCGTCGTATACTTGGGGCATGACCTCCTTAAGCTTCTCTAAAGGCATCGGCGTCCTAATACCTGCTACCACATCCTCGCCTTGAGCGTTAGGCAGGAACTCCCCGTAAGGCCTGTTCTCCCCAGTAGCTACGTCCCTGGTGAATAAAACACCAGTTCCTGAGTCCCAACCCATGTTGCCGAAGACCATCGTCACTACGTTAACTGCCGTGCAGTCAGCCTCCTCCTTACTTATCTTATTGACCATCCTGTAGAATATCGCCCTAGGATTCATCCAGGACCTGAAGACGGCCCTAATAGCCAGTTCGAGCTGTGTCCACGGATCCTGCGGGAACTCCCCCCACTCCCTCTTAATAATCTCCTTAAACCTCTCTACAGCTTCCTTAAGGCCTTCCACAGGGACCTCAACATCGTATTTTACGCCGTACTTACTTTTGATCTCCTTGAAAACCTCATCAAATAACTCCTCCTTAATCCCTAGCACTATCCTACCAAACATCTGCAAGAACCTCCTATAAGCGTCGTAAGCGAACCACTGATTACTGGTTAACTTGGCGAGCCCTTCAACAACCTCATCATTGAGTCCTAAATTCAGCACCGTATCCATCATGCCGGGCATTGATACTGCGGCACCGGACCTAACAGAAACGAGTAAAGGATTGTTAGGATCTCCAAACTTCTTACCGGTCTTCGCCTCCAACTGGTTAACATATTCCCTCACCTGCTCAATCAGTCCTTCCGGCATCGGTAACTTATCTACAATCCTCCATATCTCACCTATTATCCTGTCCCTGACCTCTGGCTGAGGCCCCCTCTCCAACTCCCTCACTAACTTCTCAATGGTCCCCTCTCCGGGACTGTAGTAATCTCTGCATGCCTCAGTAGTTATCGTGAACCCCGGCGGGACTGGAAGACCTAGCTGGACCATCTGAGCTAAGCTAGCCCCTTTACCGCCCAATAACTTCTTATCCTTCCAATCACCTTCCTCAAAACTGAAGACGTATTTCTTAACCATCTCAGAGCCCATAACCTTTGTTTGTAGAAGCTAATAAGTGTTACCTGGGTCGTAAGCCGCTGTGCTGGTCAAGCGTTACTTCCCACCCCTCAAGTCTGGGAGGGTTTTTCGAGGTGAAGGGGTAAGGCCCCCGCATGCTGGACATAGTGTTGAGATGCCTTTAACTTTAGCGCATCCTACTCATGGTATTTAATGAGCTTCACCTTAAGTGAAAAAGCTTCATCCCTCCACATTGATGGGTGGGCCTCTAGGGGGTTGGGAGCGGACGCGGTGACGCGTCCTCCTCAGAGCCTTCAAACCTTACGTAGATTCTAAGGATGAGCTCACCTCTCAACCATCTCAGAATTTTCCTGAGTAAGTCACGCCAAGACCTCATTAACTCCTTGAAATTATCGGCTGCCGTAACCCAGAACACCTGAGTCATTAGCGATGAGTAGATCAGCGGTGTTATCTGAACCATGTAGAAACTGTACTGGGTCCTACTGCCAGCAAGCCATATAAGCACGTACATAAAGAAAACACTCCACGTACACATAGTGGTTACACCTCCATCAGGTAATTTCCTCATCACAGGTAGGACTAGTATCGTCAACACCGCCGCCGCTACGTAAATGACGTTGTTACCTCTAGCAATCAAGTCCGCTACCCACTCCCCGTTGACGTACTCGTAGTGAAGTATGAAGGGGTTCGAACCTATCAACCATTCCCAGGGAGCAGCTGCCGGGGGTCCTGACAAGGTCTTAACGCTTAAATGCCATCTCACAGCATTTTCTATGGCCTCGTACCACCATTGCTGGAAACCCAGTGCGTAAATTAGGGGTGTTGAGGAAAGTATAAGTGTAAGGAGAGGAACGTAAACTACGTAGAGAATGACCTTAATCGGTGCCACCCTCTTCTTAAGCATATAACACGCGAGGGCAGGTGCTATAAATAGACCGGTATACTTGGAAATGAACGCCAAGCCTAAAGCTATTAACGCAGCATAAACCCTCTGCCTAACCGCCAGATACACCGCCAGGACAGTGAATAGTGAGACGAAGATGTCCAACATTGCGACAACGCTTAAAGACCTAAATAAGGTGTCTAGGGAGGTCAGCAAAACAGCTACGACGCCTAAGTAATTACCTACACCGCCACCTACAGCAGTCCTAACGAGCAGGTAAACCACCAGCAATATAATGCTCGAAGCTATTATCGAAGGTAATCTCCAACACATGGGTTTGTCGCCACACATAACCATTGACACCCCTATAAGGTACTTCACGAGGGGCGGGTGTTCGGTGTTCAGGTAGTAGGTGATCCTACTCGAGTCAGGATACCTATAACCAGGAATCACGCTCAAGACCTCAGGCAACCCCGCCAATCTCTGGACTACATCCAGTCCCCTGACTTCGGCGTATATTAACGGCACATCGCGGTAGTCCTGTTTAACAACCCTACCCCCACTAATTAACACCTCGTTAACGACGAGATGTGTTTTCCCGTAATCACCGATCAACACGTTAATTCCGAGGAAACCGTCATCACTCACATATGATGGTTGAGCACTAAATACCTTAACCACTATGTTCCGAGCACTACTCACATACCAGCACTCATCCGATATATAGTCATTTACCCGTAGGGAGTAACTGTAGGCGTAGTAGAAGTGAAACACCACTACGGAGATGGCTAAGATCGTGGGAACTATGGACGTCAAAACCGTTTTGAAGCCCGGTTTAATGTTAAGTCCCCAAACCAGTAAGGAACTTAAATTATATAAGTGTGTAGCGGTCATCTATTCAGATGGATTTAATGCCCGGTAGGATCTAATGTGTTGGGTGGTAGGCGTTAGGGAGAGATTAGTTGGGTTTAGAACGTTCGAAAATGTTGACGACGCCTTGAGAAAGTTGCTAAGCCACGTGACCATCAACTTAGATGTTGTTGAGGTACCGTTAATGGAATCCCTTAACAGCGTATGCGCTGAATCCGTCAAAGCGACTTTCGATATACCTCCCTTCAACAGGAGTGCTGTGGACGGTTACGCCGTAAATTCGTCGATTACGTCCGGCGCATCCCCCCATAACCCCATATACCTCAAGTTATTGGGGGTTGTGGAAGTAGGTGAGGATGTTTCTAAGCTGAAACCCATTGACCTCGATGAAACCTACTTGGTATATACCGGAGGTCAGCTACCTCAAGGAGCTGACGCCGTGATTCCAGTCGAAGATACTGTACGTGAGGGCGATAAGGTTAGGGTGATGAAGCCCGTATATCCTTACGCAAACGTGTCGAGGGCTGGTGAGGACTTTAGGAAGGGGGATGTCATAGTCGCAAAGGGTACGCGAATAATGCCGTGGCACGTAGCAGCACTGGCGTCCGCCAACGTAACCAAAGTTAAGGTCTACAGGGAGGTTAGGGTGGCCGTAATAAATACGGGTAATGAGTTGAGGGAGTTAGGATCGGAGCTAAGCGGTGGGCAGATAGTGAACTCCACCGGACTGCTGGTTGAAGCATATCTAAGATATAATAACGTAATGCCCGTGAGGTTCGGTATAGTACCCGACGACGTAGAATCCATTAAGAAGGCGTTGAGTGATGCGCTGAAGATCGCAGACGCAGTAGTAATCACTGGCGGCACCTCAGTAGGCGGTAAGGACCTAGTGCCGGAGGCTATTGAGTCCTTAGAAGGGGCTGTAAGGGTCTTCCACGGCGTCGCTATGAGACCTGGGAGAACTGCCGGTGCTTACGTGGTAAGGGGTAAACCGGTATTCCTGTTTTCTGGGCTGCCGGTGGCATGCCTAATATCGCTGGAGGTCATCTTCAAGCCCTTACTGAACCACCTGACTGGGAGTGTGGAACCGCCCAGACCCAAAGTTTCGGGTGTTTTAAGTAGGAGGTTAGCTAATGAAGTTGGCTTCAGATCCTTCTACAGGGTTAGGGTGTGCCACTCCAAGGACGGGAAGTACTATGTAGAGCCGATGAGGCTTACCGGTTCAGGAATACTGTCCACACTAACTAATGGGAATGGAATACTGGTGATCCCTGAAAACGTTGAGGGTTATGAGGAAGGGGAGGAGGTGGAGGTCCTCATCGTGAACCCGATTCAGGAATGCAGGGATGGTGAACATTTGGGTTAAGTGTTTCATCAGCGGCCGGCCCGCTCCACATCTTTAAATAATTTAAAAATCTCGAGGTCTTTAATTAGATTAGGTATGCGATTTGAAGGTTTTAATCTCAAACGATGATAGCTACCTGAGTCCCGGGCTTTACATAGTTTACGAAGCGATTAAGGACCTCCATGAGGTGTTAACGATATCCACCCAATACCCCAAGTCTGCGACGGGGCGTGAGATAACCTTCAACAAACCCCTGAGGCTTTACAAGACGAAGTACTTAGGGTATGAGGTGTTTGTCACGGACGGCACCCCCATCGACGCACTACACCTCGCTGTTGAGATATTGGGGTTTAAGCCTGACTTAGTGATTTCAGGTGTTAACGTAGGGGAAAACCTATCCCTACAACACATATTCTACAGCGGCACGGTCGGGTTAGCAATAGAAGCCGCTTTAATGGGCATACCTGCAATAGCTATCTCAGCAGATGTTTACGAATTCTCGGACTTTGACGACGTAAATCTTCAAGCACTTATCTCAAGGTTCTTAAGGAGGTTGCTAACTAATATCGAAAAGTTAGGATTCCCCGAAAGTGTTGACGTACTAACGATCAACATACCTAGGATTGAGAACTATAACGACTGTTACAGGATTTCTAGGGCTGCAAGACTTAGGTGGAGGGCTAGATACAAGATAGATAGAGATATGAGGGGGCACCTATGTTACTGGTTGCAGGGGGAGCCTGGGATCTCCGAGTCGGATACTGACGTATACTTCTTTGAAGCTGAGAAGTGCGTAACCATAACACCATTGACCGTGGACTTAAACGTTGAGCCTGGAATCATGAAGCAGGTGGAGAAGTTAATTAGGCACGCAGAGAGCTGACCCCCTCCGAAGTTTTAAAAAAGTAATTCGCATTAACGTTTGCTTTAACTTCCTCAACTACCGTATACTTTAGACCTTCCTTGAAGTGCCTTGCTGATCAAGTTCTTGATAACGCCTTCATCGACTGGGGAGGGGTTATTGCTGATGTTCCTCTTATAGCCCATAGCATCAACTGATATGGCATCCAATTCATCTTCCTTAAAGCCTACTTCGGCGATGCTGTCCGGTATCCCAACTAAGTCTTCGAGCTTGCATAGCTTCTTGATGAATTCTTTGATAGTCGACACGCCAGCAACTCTCAGAAAGATGTTCAACTTCTCTTCATCTAAATAACTTAGGTTGTACTCGAGTATGAAAGGCATTAGCAAGGCGTTAGCTAGCCCGTGGTGGACGTTGTGGTGCGTTGTTAAGTAGTAACCTGCGCCGTGTATTATCGTAGTGCCTGCGTCATTGATCGCCATACCGCCTAAGGTGGCTGCTATGTGGAGCTTACCCTTAGCCTCCTCATTCCCCTCATAAGCGCTTTGGAGATACCTGATTATGTAGTCCGTCGCTATCAGAGCTACACCGTCGGATATGGGGGTTGAAGCCCTCGACGTGTAAGCTTCAATGGCATGTGATAACGCATCGAGGGCTGTCCAAGCGAGTAATTTCTTAGGCATCTTCTTAAGAACATCAGGATCTACTATGGCTACCTTAGGAAGCACTGCAGGACCTGCCATAGTCATCTTCCTCTTGGTGCTTAGGTCAGTTATTATGGCGTACCTCGTCACTTCAGCACCTGTACCACATGTCGTGGGGATGGCTATCACGGGGGTTACGGAGCCCTCAACCACTTTAGGGAAGAAGTAATCATTTGCCTTGCCGCCCAACGACTTAAGAACGCTTATCGCTTTCCCAGCATCCATGGCGCTCCCACCACCGAACGCTATTATGACGTCAACACCTTCATTCTTAGAGATCTTAGCCCCTTTCTCACACGTCTCTATGCTGGGGTTCTCCTCAACCTCGTTAAATATTGAGTACTTAATGCCGGCGGACTCTAACGACTTAGAAATCACTTCCAAGCAACCTGTGGCTTCGAGTAGGTTGCCGGTTGTCACGAGGAGGGCTTTAGTACCACCTAACTTCTTAGCCTCCTCACCGACCTTCTTAATACTCCCTGGGCCGAAGACGATTTTCGTGTGTAGGTAGTGTGTGAACTCCGTGGTCAGGCCACCACATTTGAATGTTCCGCATGAGTTTATAAGTTCTATAACTACTTAACGTAGTTCACTAGAACACCTATTTCCTCCACCTCCTCTTCTATGACATCGCCTGGTTGAAGCCCTTCAGGAGGCCCCGCTGGTGGGCTACCAAGTGATACCACATCACCTGGCTCCAAAGTCATGATCTCACTTAAGAATTCCAATACTTCATCAGGTTTAAATATCATCCTACTAGTGTTCGACTCCCCCTCAACCACTCCGTTCCTCCTCCTAAGGATTCTTAAGTTGTTCACATCTATGCCTCTCTCCCTAATTTCGTCCATGGAGACGACCCATGGACCTAATGGTGAGAATGTATCGAACGCTTTAGACCTTTGCTGATATAGGACATGGCCTGGTTGGACCATCTCAATATCATGGGCTGTTATGTCACCAAATAGGGTAAATCCGAACACGTAATCGTATACTTCATTCCTGCTGACATCTTTCATCCTCCTACCGATCACCACGGCAAATTCGTATTCATGGAACAGAATCTTCGGCTTCGTACCGGACCATCTACCGCCCTTAGGTATTACGATATAATCTCTATGCCCTATGAGGGTGTTTAAAGGTTTGAAGAAGAATAACGGCACCTCGGTCTTAGGATACCCCAACATCACCCTGTAGTCCTCGTAGTTAAGTCCAATGCCAATGATTTTTGTGGGGTCCCGTACTGGTGGTAGGAACTTGACTTCATCAAAACTTTTAATAAGACCCCCTGCTCTAAGCTCCTCAATACTGGACCGCGATAACGCCCTCAAGAACCTCTCTATTAACGGTTTAAATAACTGCAGTCTTTGAATAATATAGCCAGTCCTGCCGGACAGCGTTGATGCTACGAACTCCTCAGCATTCTCAGGCGTCATGCCTACCTCATCAACTAACTCATTAACCAGGAGTGCCTTAAGATCTACTATGTAGTTATCCATAACAACAAAGCCGTAAGAGGGGGTGGGAGAACCTTTAATTATGTATGACATAAACCGCATAATTCATCAAAACGTTAACCACGTATGAATTTAAAACTATTCATGGAATTAACTTCCATCCATGCAAATTAGTATGTGGATAATAGTGTAAACTGACTTTGTTGCCTCATAAGCACCTTTCCGGTCTAACATTATTCCATCTCTTCCTCATTTCATGGGCTTCACCCGTTCACAGGTGAAGCCCACATCACAGACGTAGGTCTAAGGCACCCCCAAGAACAACCATCACCACGTCAGTAAACAAACCTCACGCAACACAAAACAGCTTCATAACCCCCTCCAACCTGGTAGCTCCGTCCAGACCCTTTGAAACCTATTGCTTCACAGGAGTATCAGGATGTTTAGATCTTACCGACTCCAACAACACGTTGAGGCCTGGGGATTCTACGGTGCCGCCACTTCAATATCAAGGCTGAGTCCTTAGGTGAATAGGTGATGGGAGTGAGGCGAGCAGGTCCTGAGGTAGTAAGCCCATTTGTACTGCGTAGCGATCTGGACCTAAGCACTGTGCCTGTAGACGTTTACAACATACGCTTTCTGAAAGTGCGTAACCTACCAACAACTCGCTCCCACTCTATAAAGACCTCTGCTACATTCACCTGCCACGTCTGCCCTGTGAGGGTGAAGTACCTCTATTCCTACACATCACATCTGTTAAAGGAGCTGAAGGGTTAACAATGTCTAGGGACAGTATTATAGGTTACTGTCTAGGTAGGATTAATAGTAATGTTTTTTAAATGTTGTTTTGGCAGGGTAGCTACGGGGTCGCTAATGATACTTTCCGATTTCGATATAAGGGCATACCTGTCGAGCGGCCGCCTGGTTATTACACCTCTTGCTGAGGAGATAGTTAGGGAAAACGGCCTTGACCTCAGGGTGGGTGAGGGGTATTGTTTAGTCAATGAAAGCGCTAGGGTTCTAATAGTCGGGGAGGATGATGTGAGTAATTACTATAGTTGCGATAAGTCGGAGGATTATCTCTACCTCAAACCATCATCTCACTACCTCCTACACACGGTTGAGTACGTTAGGATGCCTCCTGAGCTCATGGGGTTCGTGGAACTAAGGTCGACCTTCGCTAGGCTAGGTTTCCTGATGCCCCCCACAATAATTGACGCTGGGTTTGAAGGGCAGCTAACAGTGGAGGTACGCACACCGCCATACCCGACTAAGATAAAAACAGGGACTAGATTCCTACACGTCGTTTTCGCTAAGGTGAGTACCCCGGCCGTCAATCTATATAAGGGTAAGTACCAGGGTCAGAGGGGTGTTACGTTACCACGATGGTAGGTACGAAGCCCAACTTCTCATCCCGATGAGATCTCTTCCACTCTTATGGGCAGCACCTTAGTAGCCTGTCCCCACCTTTCTGATCCAGTACTAAGTTTCATCTCTTCCTCATTTCATGGGCTTCACCCGTTCACAGGTGAAGCCCACATCACAGACGTAGGTCTAAGGCACCCCCAAGAACAACCATCACCACGTCAGTAAACAAACCTCACGCAACACAAAACAGCTTCATAGCCGTTGCCTGAAGCCACCGCACATCTCACCTTTTTCTAAAATTTAATTGTCCTGCCCACGTAAGTTATGACCTCCGGCCGCAACGATCACCGACGATTGAGGTGCTAGAGATAGCGTTCATTAAGTCACGGCAGTCCACAATGCTAAGGTCTGCGGAGGAGAGTGGAAGCGTGTAGGGGTATGGCGCCGGGGGCGGGATTTGAACCCGCGCGGGGTTTCCCCCACCGGCTTAGCAGGCCGGCGCCCTACCGGACTAGGCGACCCCGGCACCTACCTTTCTATTAGGTATTGGTTTATAGGTTTAAAAAACTTCATTTGTTCTAGGTGGTGAATGGCATCGATATGTTTGAATCGTTATCGTTTTATAACTTTCGCTATTAGCTCTCAATAGCTTATTTACCCTTTAATTAATTACTATTAGAACACTCATCAGGTGTGGTAACATGAAGTACTTGATTAGGGCTAAGGTGGAAGTTGACGGTAATGTGGATAAGGCAGATATTATTGGGGCAATATTCGGCCAGACCGAAGGACTGTTCGGCAGCGAGTTTGATTTGAGGGAACTCCAGGATAAGGGTAGGATTGGAAGGATAATCATTGACTCCAAACTGCAGGGCGGTAAGACCGTTGGTGAGATAATAATACCTTCGAACCTTGACAGGGTTGAGACAGCCTTAGTTGCTGCCATGGTTGAATTCGTTGACAAGGTCGGGCCCTACAACGCTAAAATCCAGGTAATCGGCATAGTTGATGTCAGGTACGAGAAGCTTAAGAAAATATCTGAGAGAGCTAAGGAAATACTTCATCAATGGTTTAAGGAAAAACCAGTCGATGTTAAGGAAATACTCAACGAGATCGAGTCATCAGTTAGGACTGCTGAGGTAACGTATTACGGACCTGAGAAACTCCCAGCGGGCCCGGACGTAGACAAAGCCGACACCATAATAGTCGTTGAGGGGAAGGCCGACGTTGCCAACCTACTAAGATACGGTTACAAGAACGTAATAGCTCTTGAGGGCGCTAAAGGTAAAATACCTGAAACCATCGTAAATCTATCCAAGCAGAAGACCGTGATAGCTTTCGTGGACGGTGACCACGCCGGAGACTTAATACTTAGGGAACTGATCAGGGCTGCAGAGATCGATTACATAGCTAAGGCACCTACGGGTAAGGAGGTGGAGGAACTCACAGGTAAGGAAATAGCTAAGGCTTTAAAGAACGCAGTACCTGTTCAGACATACCTACAACAACTGCAACAGCCTGAGGTGAAGGAAGCCCCCGAGAAAGTTAAGCCAGCTACGACACCAGCAACAACACCTCCACCGCCCACCTCCCAAGCGGTTGAGCGGCCTCCTGAGACCAACGTCCCGGAGGTTGAAGGGGCTTTTACGTACCAAGTACCTCAAAACGTTATTGATGAGTTGAAGAAACTTAGTGGAACGTTAGAGGCTGTAGTATATGACCAGAACTGGAATGAGGTGGGTAGGGTACCGGTTAAGGATCTGGTGGACTATATAATGAAACTCGACGGTGTGAGCCTGCATGCGATCATCATGGATGGAATAGTTACTCAGAGAGTTGTTGATGCTGCATCAGTGAAAGGTGCTAAGATAGTGGTTGGGTCTAGAATAGGTATAATATCTAAGAAACCAGTCGGGATTGCAGTCCTTAACGCTGAGGAGCTAATCCACTAACCCTTCCTACTGAAATCGAATAATGTCTTAACGCCCTTACTGGACGTCTTCAACTGCTTTTCAGTTACCCCAAAGTACTCTAAGATCCTCAACGCGGCTGGGACTATCTGGTGGTCCACGTAATAGTCTACGTCCACATCATCAACTTTAACAGCTATGTAGGGGTAGGCCCTCGAGGAGACACTCCCACCACCCTTAACGATAACGTAACCCACCTTGTCCCCGACCTCAACCCTACCACCCATCTCTAGCAACCTCCTAGCAGCGCTCACATGCGGGGCACTTACCTCGTACTCGTTCAGTGGTTTAGTGATGGTCTTCCAAATGACTAACTTATCTAGAGGTACCTTACCTTCCCTGAGGTACCTTACCACGTTATTAACTAACTCAACAGCCTTCGACACGCTGCCCTCGGCGAGTATTGAATACGCTACCAGCTCCTGCACCTCCTTCGCTATCTCAGCCCAATCACCCCTTACGGCCTCGAACCCAACTATGTCCACTAAACCATCAGTCGTCAGCCCTATGTACCTCTTCTTAGCTTCGGTGAAGAAGATCCTCCTGTAAATCTTATCAACCTTAATCTCTAAACCCAACCTCTCCATCACGGACTCAATGAATCTCTCAACCTTAGGTCCGTACTCAACGAAAACTGAGTCGGTGTCACCGTAAATAACCTTAAGACCTAACTCCTTAGCCAACCCTATGGCCCTACTTATGGTGTCCCTGCCCAGTGCTGTGACTGCCTCGGCACCTTGCCTGAAGTACCATCTGGCCCCCACCCAACCCATGTATCCGTAGGAGGCGTTAGCCAACACCTTAAGGGCTTTCTGCCTTTCATCAAGCACCCTATACTCGACGGAGTTCTGAGGGTACTTCTTCATTAAGTCCCGGACAGCTTTCCTCATCTCTATTAAGGTCTCTAGAACAGCCTTGTAAAAACCTGGGGGTTCCTTCCTAAACTTATAACCTAGCTCGGGAATCGTGTTGCATGACTCTTCATCACATCCCCACTCAACGTACGTATCTGGGCCTATGTTGTACTTGATCATTATGTTAGGGTACATTGAGGTGAAGTCCAGAACAGCTATGTTCTCATGAACGCCTTTAACCGGTTCCAACACCACAGCACCTTTATAAGGTTCGTAAAACCTTTCAACCCTATTGGGTATTAACTCACCGTATCTGAATGCAGCTCGCATTAAATACCACTCAAGTCTAAAGCCCACTGAAGCTGATCCGACCTGATCTAGGGGTAAGCCGGTAAGACTTGATAGCTGCATCCCGAATGGGAGGATCTTATCGGCAATTCCCATGGTTGACTTAACGTCATCAACCGCGTACTTAACAAGTAATTCCCTCTTGCTCGGGTCATCCCAGTACTTGCTGATCTCATACCACGGCACTAACACCCTCTCACTCCTCTTCATAACACCTAAGTACTCAGCGACGATATCCAAGGACTTAACCTTGATCTCACCTATCTCTTCAACGAAGTCAAACAGATCCACATTTAACCTGCCCGGGATGGAGATGTGACCGTAAACCGATGTCCTAGGCACCCCATCCCTAACTCTACCGACATCCAAATGAATACCCAACACCTTAGATCTCTCAAGCAGGTAAGGCCAGTCAAACCTGTTGGAGTTATACCCAACAATTATGTCTGGGTCGTAGTTCTGAACGTAATTCACGAATTCGCTGATTACCCTGGCATCACTCCTCACCCCATCCCCAGACGCCTCGATGACTCCCACATCACCGTCACTATTCATCATGGCTATTATTATTACAGGGTCTCTCTCAGGTTTAGGCGCTCCCCTAGGGTTGTAGACCTCTATATCGAAGGCCAACACCTTAATATCCGGCGGTTTATGGATCGATAAGTGCTTGAAGTCGCCCACCACCTCGTATTCCTTAGAGACGCTTAATGATGGGTGCTTACGCACTTCAACAACATCTGCTTCGAACCATGAGCAGGGCGTCAACCCCTTATCAATCATATACCTCATCGAGAACCTGATATCAGCCTCTAAGACATCCGCAACACCCCCAACCTTTTTAATAGCCTCCCTGTACTCCCTAACTGACTCAGGTATCAACGTAGTGACCTTAAGCACGTTTACTGGACGACCAAACAACTTCTTGGTGACAACTTCTACGTTTGTTATAGGTGATTTACTTAAACTCATCCTCTTAATTTCGGTAGCTAACCTACTTAACTCAGCCTCGTTGCTGGGTAGTACGTAGAAATAAGGCCTGAACTCCTTATCCCTAATAACAACTCTTTCACCGTCGTCGTTGATCCCCCAGAGAAGGATGTGAGGTTCCTTGCCTACGACTTCATAGCTTACGTCGTAAAGATAAAACCTCACAACAGCTGTACCCCTAAGACTTTAGCCTTTTAAAAAATAAAAAACGTTACCTATGAATTATCAGCATGCGTTGATGCGATCAGGTTTAATATTCATCAATTCACTATTCCCTGAAGGGCGTTGAGGGAAGAATATGTGGATAGATATCACATTGTGAGAGCCTGTAGGGAGTTCTGCATTGATGAGGGGTATTCAGGGGACCTGTTCCTTGAATGTGTTGAGGAATGTGTAGCTAGGTATAAATCAGAGGAGCCAACCGTTTCGTCAATTCGTGGTTAAAAAATCGGTTTGATTAGCACTTTTAAGTTGAGTTACCTTAAATGTTCAACCTTCCCCTAATTTTCTTCAAAGCTTCCTCTGTGCCGGTTAACCCTAACTGCTTGACTGTATTCTCAGTCGGTATCCCATATTCATCCCATCCTAATGCCTTGTAGTACTCGCTCCTTAACTTAATGATATCAGCTTTCGTAGGTGCCTGACCTTTCTTAGGCCCGCTTGGGAGAGGTTCGTAGAACCTTGGCGGGTTGTCATCGTGCACTCTGGGATCCCAGTACACGTCGGGGCCTCCTAGGAGTAGGAGTATTCTCTGCAGTGTGAGGATCCTCTTCGCACCTTCGTTCACCCAGCTCTCCTTGGTTATGTCCCACCCAGTAATAGCTCTTAAGGCCTCGAAGATGAAGTCGTATCCTCCGAGGAGGTTGAACTGACATGCAACCGCGCTGTCCGCGAACGATGCCCACACCTCATTAACTATCGGCGCTGCGTCCAGAGGTAACATGGCCACTGACTGGTGATCGCCTCCCTGCACTGACGTAACGTATGAGAGTATGGGGTAGTCTAAACCGCTTCTAATGCCGTGAGCGCCTATCGCTATGCCCTTAGCTTGGACAGCATACTTGAGCACCTCTTCATGCTTCAAACCCTTCATCTCCGCGATCTTTAGAGCCGCCCTGTAGGTCCCCTCAGCCAATATCTTACCTATGCCTTCCCTATCAGCTATGAGCTTGAGCAGGCGGGCGAACGCGTTTACATCACCCCACTTAACTTCAAACCCTACATCCTCCTTGGTTAGGATGCCTCTCTCGAATAGCTCAGCCACGAACGCCAACACGTTACCAGCATTTATCATGTCAAATCCGAGTTCCTCACCGCACCATATCAAGTACGCTATGTCTCTGACATCGTATAGACCTAAGTTACTTCCCTCATATGCCAGTAATTCGTAGTCTGGGGCGTCAGTGATGACAGTCTCACCATTCCTATGAAGTACTGTGACCTTCATACAGCAGAGCGGGCACCCGTAATCCGCCCAATACCTCTTAACCCAACCGTGGACTTCTAAATCGTACTGGCTGTAAGCTTCCTTCTCCCAGTACTCCTCCTGCCAGTTCCTAACCGGTATAGAGCTTAAGTCCCTCCCATACCTCCAAGGCCCTTGACCAGTTCCCCATATCCTTAACCTCGGCACTTTCTTAGGCACTAACTCAATGGCCTTGTAGAGCAGTTCCTTCAACTTACTGACGTCGTACACAGGTGGTAAGGGGCCGGTGCCCTTAACCACGATAGCCTTTAAATTCTTAGAACCCATCACCGCCCCGTAACTCCCGTAGGCGGCGGCATGCGCGTACTTAGCCTCAATAGCGGACATCCTAATGAGGCCCTCACCTGCGGGACCTATGTAAATCATTGCAGGTTCTTTGGGTTCACCGTACATCGACGGCTTCCTCAAGTCAGGCATTACTTCTCGTAGGAGTAACTTATGAGTCTCCCTAACACCCTTACCCCAGATCTTGGATGCGTCCCTTATTTCAACGACGTCATCGTTGATGAATATGTACACAGGGTCCTTAGCCTTCCCCGAAATTATCAATCCATCGTACCCGGAAGTCTTTAGCTCTAAGGCTACCTCACTTGCAATTGTTGAACCTACTGTACCTCCGCTCTGAGGGGATTTACCGGTAACAGCTAACCTAACACCTGCTATGTAGCCGCTCATGGGTCCCGTAAGTACGAGTAATAGGTTCTCAGGTGATAGTGGGTCTATCTCATCCCAACGCGTCCCCAACCTCTCCCAAAGTATCCAGGAACCCAGACCCCTTCCGCCTAGGAACTTCCTGTAGAGTTCTTCCTTCACATCAACGACTTTAACCTTACCGCTGCTTAGGTCTATGTCCACGAACTTACCCGTGAAGCCGTATGGCATATCACATCACCTCCTCAGGATCGATCTTGTACAACTTCTTCACGTATGCCTTACTGATCTCCTCGGGGGTCCTGGCATATAATTTGTAGTGGGACCCAGGCCACTTATCAACAACTATTAAGGCGTTAAATCCTAATGCTTTGCAAACCTTAGCGCATTCGGGTTCGCCACCACATAAGTCGCATATGAGTACTGCGTTCTTGTGTGGGAGGATACGTGGTATCCTCCCTGGGCATGCCTCAACGCAGTTACCGCACTTAATGCACTTACCCTCATCAACTTTCACCGCTCCCGTTGCCTCATCAACCGAGAGGGCGTTGGTGGGGCATGCTTTGACGCATGGGTAATCAGTGCATTGAGAGCATAAGATCGGAATAGTGATACCTGGTACGTATTCGAAGACCCTGATCCTAGATGCCTCAGGCCATATGATTCCTTCGTGTTTTAGAGAACATGCAACTTCGCAATATCTGCAACCGCTACATCTCTCGTATTCCCTAAAAATCCATAAAGGCATTATATCACCCTAAATGTCTTACAGGTAAGTTAATAAGTTTTAATTTAGTTACTCTGATTACAGTATTGAGTAAATGGGTGCCTATGAGGTTGCGCGATGCGTACTTGCTAGTGCTACTTTTCATCTCCTCCTACCTAATCTTAGCCCTTTACGGATTGTTTCTCTACGCTGGCTGTTGCGGGGTTCTCACACCGCAGGTGATTGTAAGTGTCTTGCAGAGGCTGGACGCCCCGTTAGTTGAGGGGCGTAGCGTACTCTTCATCCTGCATTACGTTGTGGGGCTGCACATAATGCTTAGGGGGGAGGAACTAATCAACGGTTACTTCTGGGAGTTATTTACGTCTCTTTTCATACATGCTAACATATATCACCTCCTCTTCAATTGTTTAGCTTTACTGATGGTCGACTCCATGACGTCAACGATAAATGGTCGGCGGGAAATCGTATACGTATTCGTGGTGGGGGGATTGGCCAGTAACTTAGGCGCGGCGTTACTAGCCCCAGACACCACGTCCGTAGGAAGTTCGGGAGGTATCTTCGCAGCGTTCGCCTGGACAGCCTTAATTAATTACCTGAACCGCGGAGATCGCGTTCCAATAACCCTACTAGTGGTTATATTCGCAATCAGTTCGATCCCCATTATCGGGACTCCGAACACGCTAGCCCACGCTTTGGGCGTTTTCACCGGTTCCGTTCTCGCCCTTTTCAATAAGCCTGGTTCCTCCCATAAGTAATCTCCACAGATACCCTGCTCCTCCTAACCGGCACGTTTTTTAAAGGACTTATAAGTCCCTCAATCACGGATGCTATCAACCTCTCTACGAAGGGATTTAGCTGTAGCTCGTTCCGATCAACAAATACCCTAACATTGAGTGTGGTATTAACGCAGTGAGCATTGACTCCTTTCAAATATGCTGCAGCGAAGGCCTCGCAGCTACTGTACCCGCAGGCACCGCAGTCCTTCCCGGGAAGGGATCCCTTAACGGTGTTCAAAGCTTTTTCTTCAACCCACCTGAAGAAGGCTTCAAGCCCCTTAAAACTGAATGCCTGAAGGCCCTTATTCGATGCTTCCTTAAGAACTTCACGGCCGTCCGACAACACAGCATCTAACTTGATTCCATTCGACATTAGTTCGTTAAGCTCGTCAACATTTCTGAGAACCCCCACGTTATCACCAATACCTGAAGCCTTGAAACCCTCCACCACAACTATAGGGGTCTCAACGAACTCTAGGACTTTCCTGAGGTCGTCAACCCACGGCTTAACGTAGGTGATCAAGATGTCTGCGGAACTGGCTGCCACAACATCAGCACCAGCGTCTAAGTACTCTGAGCTGTCCTTACCCTCTATGACTAAGCCGTGGGCGCAGTGCTTGACAACACCTACGGAGTACCCCTTCTTCTTAAGGTAACCCACTAACCTAGTTCCCACGTAGGTCTTACCGGAGCCAGATCTCGACGATATCAATTTCACAGTGTATTTAATTGGGGGCATGCCCTTCACTGGGTGGAGGCAGTTACCTTACTGTGTTTTACTGATGACTACTAACACTTCACCTACGTTGACTGAGTCGCCTGGCTTAACCCTGACCTCCTTAACGACCCCGGCCGCGGAGGATGTTATCTCTAACTCCATCTTCATGGATTCCAACGTAAGTACTACTGTCTTATCTTTGACTACGTCCCCCGGACTCACTAGGACCTTAACCACCTTCCCAGGTACCGGTGCCGTCACTACCTCAACCTCCCGAGTCGGCGTGATCGTCTCCGGTGCCCTTTCCTCCTTGACCGGAGCTACCTCACGTTTAACTGGTGTTGGGAGGCTTACCTGCTTCTGAATGAGCTCAACCGTTAATTCTTTCCCACCTACCTTAACCTTGAATTTGTTGCCCCCTAACTCAGAAACCTCAACCACGTAGTCCTTATCGTTAACCCTGAAGTTGTAGGTCTTGCTCAAATGTACCACCTGCTACCTACCTTACTTCCCCTTCCTGAAACTTATATAGTCTCCATGAGAACCGCATTCCATCCTCCACGAAGTAACCCAAGGACTGCTGCTTAAACCAGTACCATGCCTTGCGGATTTGCCGACCCCTTTCTCTGCCAGGTATTTATGGATCGCGGTAATGGCTAAAGCCACTTCCTCCTCACTCAAGCCTCCAACTTCCTCAGGTGCGGTAATTTCCGCCTGAACCGCCTTCGGAGGCATCCTGGGGCGTACCACGTACGTTGCCGCTTTAATTATAACGACTAACGTCGTCAATACAACTAATGCGTATATTATAGCTATGAACGATATCTCCAACCCCAGCGTCAGACTCCCGACAGAGTACTCAGCCAAGCAGAACCACCTAAATAGGCATATTACCATGCTTCCTTGGCGGAACTCTGACCCTGACTTCCCGCTTAGTGAGTAAGTACTCTAAGACCTTTATCAAGGTTGGCCTCGTCTCGTTAGGCTCTATAACAGCATCTACGTATCCCCTAGCAGCTGCTACGTAGGGATTTGCGATCCTATCCCTGTACTCCTTAGCGAACTTCTGAAGCAGTTCGGCCCTTTCTTCAGGGGTTTTAGCCTTATCCAGTTCCTTCCTCCAGATTATTTCAGCAGCACCCTCAGGACCCATCACAGCTATTTCGGCGGTGGGCCAAGCTATCGAGAAGTCACCTCCTAGGTGCTTACTGCCCATCGCTATGTAGGCACCTCCATACGCCTTCCTGGTTATCACGGTCAGCTTGGGGACTACTGCCTCACTGTACGCATAAAGTACCTTAGCTCCATGTCTTATAATGCCCCCGTGCTCCTGCCTGGTCCCTGGGAGGTATCCGGGGACGTCCACGAATGTCACAATCGGTATGTTGAAGCAGTCGCAGAACCTCACAAACCTAGCTATCTTATCGGATGCGTCTATGTCTAAAACCCCTGCTAGGTAGGCCGGCTGATTAGCGACGACCCCAACGACGTGGCCGTTTAACCTTGCGAAACCGACAATCGCGTTCCTAGCCCAGAACGGATGTATCTCGAAAAAGCTATCCACGTCCACCACCCTGTTGATCACTTCGTACATGTCGTACGGCTTGTTGGGGTCTTCAGGGACTATATCATCTAACTCGTAATCCCTCCTCTCGGGGTCGTCATTGCTTTCGACCCTTGGAGGGTCTTCCATGTTATTGCTCGGAATGTATGATAGGAGCTTCTTAACTAATGAGATCGCCTCCCTATCATCATCAGCTATTAAATGAGCCATACCGCTCTTATACGCGTGGACCTCAGCCCCACCTAACTGCAGCTCGTCAACGTCCTCACCTATGGCGGCCTTAACCACCCTAGGCCCAGTTATGAACATGAAGCTGGTCTTCCTGACCATGATCACGAAATCCATCAGTGCGGGTGAGTAAACCGCCCCACCAGCGCAGGGGCCAGCTATAACAGCTATCTGGGGAATAACACCTGAGGCTTGAACGTTCCAGTAGAATATGTCACCGTAGCCTTTCAAGGCATCCACACCCTCTTGAATCCTGGCCCCACCGGAATCGTTTAAGAATATGACCGGTGCGCCGATGCTTAGAGCGTACTGGATTGCCTTAACTATCTTACCGGCGTGGATCTCACCTAAAGAACCCCCTAAAAACGTGAAGTCCTGGGCTATAACGACTGCTGGCCTACCCTCGATCCTTGAGATCCCCGTCACTACGCCATCACCTAAAGCAACCCTCTTGTCCATCCCGAACTCAGTTGCTCTATGCTGAGCGAACATGTCTATCTCTACAAAGGAATTACTATCAACTAGTAACTCCATACGTTCCCGAGCCGTTAACTTGCCCTTAGAGTGTTGTGCTTCGATCCCCTCCTTACCACCACCCACTAGAGCCTTCTCCCTCATTTCCCTTAACTTACTGATCTCCGGCCTAACCAAAGCTAATACCCAACTAAACTTTAAAGAAGTGTTTAAAAAATATGGTAATGGTTAATTACTGGGGGGGGCATAACGCGGGTCCGTGAGTTCGTAGACCTTG
>CAZXJO010000004.1:0-57343 GCA_964641155.1 uncultured Desulfurococcaceae archaeon
CGGAACCGCAGCGGTATAAACCTAGGGTGTACGTTGATGTCGTACCCGTAGGTGATACCGAAAACAACGTCTTCACAGTGAATTTAAAGGAGTTGAAAGTTACTGGGTCTCTGAGAGGATTAGCTGAAGGGGAGAGGATATACGCATCTAGGCTCATCGGTAATGTGTTCTACTTAGTAACGTACAGGCAGGTCGACCCCCTATTCGCGATAGACATATCAAACCCTGAGCAACCTAAGGTGTTGGGCTATCTAAAAATACCTGGCTTCAGCGAATACCTACACCCACTCCCCCGCAACAGGTTATTGGGAATAGGGATTGAGGATGGATTGAAGATATCACTGTTCGACGTGTCGAATCCTACTGAAATGCGGGAAATGACTAAGATATTGATATCGAAGGCGTGGAGTACTGCATACTACGACCATCACGCGGTAACCGTAGATGAGGACAACGAACTTGCCTTCATACCGGTAAGTATTAGAGGTACTTCAGGGATTTTAGCAATCACTTACAAAGGTGATGTGCTGAGCGTTAGGAAGCTCTTAGAACATGAGGGCGCCGTAAGGACTACGTACGTAAATGATGAACTATTCACGATATCGTCCAACCTCGTTAAAGTTTACGACATATACGAGTTAAACCTAACACATGAAATCGAATTAAATAACTAATTTTTAAGGAACATGATCCGCTAAATACGTGTACAAGCTTTATTAGTGCTAAACCCAAAGATTTAAAGGTGTTGAAATGTGTTCAAAAAAATTGCTTTATGCGTAGCCATCGCATACGCCTTGCTACTGCTTTCTCAAGTTGTTGGGGCGCAGGCTCAGGCGGAGCCGCAACTGACTGACCTGATTGGGGAGGCCTTAAAGAATCCCAGAACTTTAGCGGTGATAGCTCTTCAATTCTTAATGGGTCTGGGCTTGGGTTACTTCTCATCCAAGGTTGTGAAGTACATACTGGCTTTAATTGTGATCTTAGTTCTGGGCACAGCGCTTTCCATATGGAGTCTTGGGACATCACCTGAGGGCTTCCTGGTAGGGCTTTACGAATACTTCAGACAGCTACAGCCGCACATAATGGCCTTGCTCCAGCTCCTAGGGTTAATGACCATCGGGCCGGTGACTATAGGATTCATAGTTGGGGTTCTCCTCGCGTTGGTGAGGAAGTAACACGTGGTCTAAATTAATTTTCCACCCATCATACAGCGCTCATAGGTCAACCACCCAGCCCGCATTCCTAACCGCTTACCGGTGAGGGAAAATCGCACATTTCGCCAGCATTTTAAGTCATTACCGCAGTAAGTATGGGTAGGTTAATTGACCCAGTGCATCATCTCGCCAAACAAGTATAAGAGCTAGTGGGTATTCTTTAAGTACGGGTATTTGACCTTATTACGGGTTTCAACCAACTGCCCTTCAGTATGTATGCGAGGGCTAGTATGCCCGTTACGATGTTGCTTATGGGCATCCCGATCCAGAGGCCTCTCACACCCATACCAATAGGTCCTGGACCGAACACGTATGCTAGAAGGTTTCTCAGCACCCACAACCTGAAGAGGCTTAAGAACATTACCGGCTTCGTGTTCCCTGACGCTGTCGCGATTGAGAAGGCAGCTCTAAGCATCATGAAGAACACCAAGGAGGGTCCCATATACAGGATGAAGTCGGCTGAGTTTTGAATTACCTCAAGATCTGAGGGGGCGAATATTGTAACTAGCTCATACCTGAAGAAGATATAAGTGCTTACCCCCGCACCAGTGATTGCTGCGCCGTATGCAACAATCTTATACGCCGTCATCCTAGCTCTCTCAAACATTCCAGCCCCTAAGCTCTGACCTATTATTGTGGTGGTGGCTCCGAGCAAGCTGCCGACGAAAATATCTAGAAGTCCTATAGGCCTATCACCTATACCCCAGGACGCGAGCGCAGCACTGCCCATAATGCTTATTATACCTGTTAAGACCGTGAAACCGGCGGCCTCCCCAACAGATGATACGGAGATGGGGAGACCTATCTTAACTAACTTCATCAGCAATTCTCGATAGGGTTTGAGGTGGTTAAGCTTGAGCCTCTCCCCCTTAACACCCTTGACCAATAAGTTAATCGCTAATGATGCGGCGACGAACTCACTGAGTAAGGTAGCTATTGCCGCACCAGCAACCCCGAGTGATGGTATGGGCCCCACACCGAATATGAAGATTGGGTCTAAAACCACGTTCATAAGGACCCCTAACGCCCTAACCTTCATGGGGGTCACGGTATCCCCTGCAGCGCTGAAGATCGACACTGAGGCATCCATCAACCCGAAGACCATGAAACCAGCTGAGAATATCCTCCCGTAAACAACCGCATCCGGCACTATTTCCTCAGGAACCCCCAGGAGTTGTAGGAGGAGCGGAAGCGACACGTACGCTACTACAGTAACGGGTACTCCAGCAGATAAAACTATGAGGATTACCTGACCGGCCGCCCTCATAGAGGATTCGTAGTCCCTAGCACCCCAGTACTGAGACACTAATGAGATGCCGGCCTGGAGAAGCCCTGCCAAAGCCGCAACAATTAGAAACAGTACAGGCCACGTAGCATTCACCGCCGCCAACGCATCCCTGCCTAACCTCCCCAACCAAAACATATCGGTTAAGTTGTAAATTATCTGCAGTGCCTGCATTACAGCTATAGGGAGTCCTAATTTAAACATGGCCTGCATGATAGGAGTCTTCAATACCCAGTCCTTATCATCTGGTGGCGACAGCATTGACCTCATTTTAGTCATAACCTGTAAATCATAAGCGTTTCGGGCAAGCCCATGAACTACTTGACTTATGAGCAGGTGTTGGGACGTAGGCCCCTTCAGTAGCTACGCTCATTGTTTGAGTGTTTATTAACCTCATCAGACATTATTAGTGGAGGTGTTATCGCCGTGGATTACGTCGAAGGTAAGATGATCGATTACTCGAAAGGTTTGAGCGATTACATCATCAGCATCAGGAGGAAGATCCACATGTACCCAGAGCTGAGGTATGAGGAATTCAACACCTCGCAACTGATCCTCGACGAACTTAGGTCCATGAACGTTCAAGCCTACAGGGTTGCTAGCACCGGTGTTGTCGGACTGATTAAGGGCAAGGAGGGGAGGGGTGTGGTTGCCTTGAGGGCTGATATGGATGCCCTACCCATTCAGGAAGAGAGTGACGTCCCCTACAGGTCCAGGGTCCCCGGCAAGATGCATGCATGCGGTCATGATGCCCACGTAGCAATGCTGTTGGGTGCGGCTAAGGTCCTGGCAGAATTTAAAGACAACTTAATGGGAACCGTTAAGCTGATATTCCAACCCGCTGAGGAGGGCGGTGCCGGTGCTGAGAAGATCGTCAATGAAGGGGTTCTAAACGACGTTAACGCCATTTACGGATTGCATGTGTGGGCCGAACTACCCTCAGGTGTTATTGCCACGAGGAAAGGACCCATGAACGCATCAGCCACATCATTCATGATTAGGATTAAGGGTTTAGGAGGTCACGCAGCCCATCCAGAGCTAACTAAGGACCCAACCACACCAGCAGTTGATATTTACAACGCCATTCAGAAGGTAGTTTCCAGGAACGTAGACCCCTTCACACCGATAGTCATCTCGACCCCCAGATTTGAGGGCAGTAATGCAAGCAACGTAATACCTGATGAGGTTAGGATTCACGGGACGTTGAGGACCTTCGACATAGGGCTAAGGGATAAGGTGCTGAAGAGGTTGGAAAACATAGTAAAGTACTATTCGAAGGCTTGGGACTGTGAGGGTAGCCTAGAATTAACTGAGGTTTCCTACCCACCAGTGATTAATAGTCCGGAGCATGCTGAATTCGTCATGGATGTGGCTAAGAAGTTAGGTGATGTCGCTGAAGCTCCCATGAGTATGGGGGCGGAAGACTTCTCATACTACCTCCAGAAGGTGGGCGGTGCGTTCATAATACTAGGAATTAGAAACGAGAGCAAGGGGATAATATATCCTCACCACCATCCCAAGTTTGATGTTGACGAAGACGTGCTCTGGAAGGGGACAGCACTTCACGCCCTACTAGCATATAACTACTTAAAGCATGGGGTTAGAAGCGGTTCTCCTACATCGTGAAGTCTATCCACCACCGTAACTGATGATCTATTTGAAGGTACCTAAGGCACGTACCCAGTATGTGGGGGAACTAAGTCCGAACGGGATGGGTAGTTGGGTGAGTGCCGGATGGGTTTACAGCCCCCGAAGTTCGCAGCAGGAGCTAACGTGAAATGTGGAGCGAGTGAAGGTAAGTGCAGGGCTGGGCAGCCTTAACCTTAAATATTTTTGGTTACGGAACGATCCCAGTTAGCGATGATGTGCGGTGATGCGGATGGATTTTGAGGAAGCGGTGAGGAAGGTGTTCAGAGCGAATGCGGAGCTTGCCAAGGCGTTAGTGAAGACCATTAACTCATACTGCAACTTTTTGAGTAAGGCCGTAGGGGGGGCTTTAAAGATAATGAATTTCTGCGGTACGCATGAGTGGACCACCACGTATTACGGCCTGAGGTCGTTAATCCCTGATACGTTGGAATTGGTTGCGGGCCCCGGCTGCCCCGTATGCATAACACCTGCTTCCTACGTAGAGCAACTAGTTAAGCTATCATTGGAGGGTGTTAGGGTGTACACTTTCGGAGACGCCTTGAAGCTACCTGGCGCATCAGCTAAGGAACCCAACACGCTCTTCCATGCACGAACGCGGGGTGGGGACGTCAAAGTCGTTTACAGCTTCTTAGACGCTGTTAAAGATGCTAAGGCGTTTGGTAAGGACGCAGTCTTCTTCGGCATAGGCTTTGAAACGACTGCCCCTTCATATGCGTTACTCCTAAGAAATGGGGACGTCCCCACCAACCTGAAGTTGCTGAGCGCGTTGAGGTTAACGCCACCGGTTATGAAGCACACCATCAAGTTGTATAGGGCAAGGGGTTTGAACCCTGTGAGGGGTGTCATCGCCCCTGGACACGTATCATCCGTTATTGGAGGGGGTGCGTGGGAATTCCTCGCAGAGGAGTTTGAAATACCTGCAGTCGTAGCAGGCTTCGAACCGATAGATGTCTTGGTGGCTGTGGCCGAAATCCTTAAGATGTTGAGGGAAAATAAACCGTCAGTAGTGATCGAGTATAGGAGACTGGTTAGATGGGAGGGGAACATGATAGCTGTAGAGGCGATTAAAGACGTCTTCGATGTATATGACGCCGTCTGGAGAGGTATAGGGTTAGTCCCCTCAAGCGGTTTAGAACTCAAGGACAGGTACGGGAAATACGACGCCCTCAGAGAATACGGGATTGGAAGGCCTTTAAGTGGCTCAGAAGTTAGTGAGGCCGACTCACTGCCTGGCTGCAGATGTAGTGAAGTTGTCTTAGGGATCACTAAACCTACTGAGTGTCAATTGTTTATGAAGAGGTGCAGGCCTGAGGTCCCTTACGGCCCCTGCATGGTTTCATCGGAAGGTACCTGCCGGATCTGGGCTCAATACGGTGGTCTAGAACTCCTTAAGGGGTATTAAAGATGTGTTTAGGTGTCCCAGGTAGGGTGGTCGAAGTCCACGGGATGTACGCTAAGGTCAACGTCGGAGGCGCTATAATAGACGCTGTTTTAGGTGTTGATGAAGTACGTGCTGGGGATTACGTCGTAGTTCACGCGGGCTTGGTCGTGGGCAAGTTAAGTGAGGAGGAGTTCGTTGAAAGCGTACTCACTCTCATGGAGCTACAGGTAATGAACTACGTGGATGAGGGGCTGAACGAATCGGAGGCGCGGAAAAAGGTACTTGAGGAATTCAAGAACGTCCTGAACTCGCTGGGGGTGGATCCGAGCACTATTTTAAGTTCGAGGTAATTCCTGGTCCGCAGTACTACTAGCTTCAGCAGTCTAGGAGATGTTCCCGGCTGATCAGTGCTGTGTGGGACGCGCGGCCCTGCCCACGTACGCTATTAGTTCTTCATATGTGTTATTGCCGATGGTGTAGTCGGCTAACTCCCGCTTAATAAACTCTAACTCCTTCCCCCTAGGAATGTAGGGGTAGTTCCTCGGTCTCTCAATAGGTCTTTCATTGGCGTACGGCCTGTTGCATCCGGGACAGCCTGACGTTATGAAGGGTATGCCTGAATCCACCACCTCCTCCAACACGCCCTTCGACACGCCGTAATCAATTATTTGACCCCTGCTGTTGAATCTCATCGCCTCATACCTGCTTAGCCCCGCATTCACTAAGTACCTAGCCAGTTGAACCCTCCTGTATTGCCCGACGGGCGGCCTACTCCAACTGCTTAGGAATGAGCCTTCCTCCGGGTAGAAGGAGAATAAATGAGTCTCAGCACCTAAGTCATGTACGTGTTGGATTAGCCTCACAGCTTCCTCCTCACTCTCACCTAAACCAACTATTAAGTGAATACCCACCCTCCCCTTACCCATGACCTCAACAGCTTCCTCAACACCTTCTAAGTACCTACCCCATCTATGGGGTCCTCTAGCACCCTTACCCCTGAGTAGGTCGAATATTCTCTCATTAGCACAGTCGATGGCTATGCCTATACGTTCGGCCCCCGCATCCCTTAACTTCTTCATCCACTCCTTAGTGAAGAGTGACGGTGTTATTAATGCTGATACGGGCAGTCCAACAGCGTTGTGGACCCTCTTGATGGCCTTTACCTCAGCCTCCAGCGCTTTAGGATTCGTTATAGATGCCACGCAGACCCTGTAGGGTCTTAAGGAACACCCACTGTAATTGAACTTACTTAACCTCTCAATAACGTCGTCTAAGTTCCTCAGCGGCCACTCAACACGTATTAACGACTTACATGCAGGTGACGATCTAATCTCCCTCGCCTGCCCGCAGTAGAGGCAATTACTCTTACATCCATCGTTGAAGTGTAGGAGGAGGTTTATGCAGAAGGGGAAGGCGTTCCTGTGAAATCTCCCCGGCTTATACCCCAGCACAATATCAGCTGCTGTGCTGACCCTCACATAGTCCGGAGATTCATAAGGGCCCTGATCGCTCATGCAGATACCTATTACTACTTAAACGGCGTCATATAATTGTTTTTCTGTTCACTGGGCAATCGTCCCAGGAACTTGCATGGGTTAAGCAGTTCACGAATCAACGTGTTCGTATATGGAAGCGCAGCATTCATGAATTACTTTAAACTTGATGTCGTTGTCTACCAAGTAGTTCACTGCGGCGTATGAGGGGAAAGCTATGCCGTTAAATCCTAAATCAACTGCAGCTAACTCAACCCTGAGAAATTCTTCGCTCCTAGGCCTCATACATCCAAGGCTTAGAGGCACGTCATCGAGCTTCCTCCTCGCGTACTTAAGTATTTCAACTACGTAATTCGGGGACGGCGGGTTCGAAGACTCTAAGGGGGTGTTCGGATACGGCGTAAATATGACGAAGACCGCCGCCTTAGGACGTAACTCGTGGAGGATGTCCACGGATGTGAACTCCTTACTCGGCAACCCTTTATACAGCCCTATGACCACGTGGGGGACTACCGGTAAGTCGTACTTGTTAAGGATCTTAAGCGTCTTGATGTAGGCCTCCACGTCGTGGAGACCTATTACCTCCTTAATCGCCCCTTCATGAACTACGAGATCAACCAGTACTGCATCAATCCCTAATTCCTTAATTAGACTCGCCCTCACCTCATCAACGATACCCACATGCATGAACACCTTCAGTCCCTGACTCTTCAACCACTTGATGGCGTTGAAGTACCCCTCAAACGGGACCTTCCCATACATATCACACCCACCGCTCAGTAGGACACCTGAAACCCCCTCACCCCTCAACCTGATGCCCAGGTTAGAAAGTTCAGCCGGCGATAACACACCCAACATGTTATCTAACAACCTCCCGTAGCAGTGCTTGCACATCAGCTCACACTTTCTCCCCGTCAAGCTTATTGATGGGAAGTCCTTACCGTAGATCCCGAGCTCCGGGATTTCGTAGTGCACGTTCGAAGTCGCAAAGACGATTAGCAAGTGGTGGCACCCTATTAAGGCTCTCATAATCATTTAAATTACCACTAAAAAAAGATTTGGGGAGTTTTATGGGTGGTTGGAGGTTCATCTTCAGCAAGGCGTCGGATGACTTCCTGCTCGCCACCGAGGAGGTGCTGACTAGGGGGGTAGGTATTGGTGAGTCCCCTCCCACAGTACGCGTGAACATCTTCCACCCTCCCTCAGTGCTGATAGGCTTCAACCAAGACGTGTATGAGGAGGTGAGGGTAGATGTTGCAAAGGAATTAGGACTCAGAATAAATAGGAGGCCCACCGGCGGTGGGACGATAATAATGAATGAGGACACTCCCGGATGGGAAATATGGATGCCTAAGAAACTCTTAGGAAGCTCGGATATAAGCTCCATGTACAGTGAGTTAATACGTGTACCGCTCAGGGCTTTCCACCTTTTAGGAGTTCATAAAGCACGCTTCAGACCTAAGAACGATATAGAAGTTGACGGACGCAAAATATCCGGCACTGGGATATACGTAGATAGTGATGGTGTCCTCTTCTGCGGCACGGTACTGTTGGACTTCGACGTCAAACTAATGCTTAAAGTCCTGAAACTACCGATCGAGAAAATAAGTGATAAGGAGATCAAGAGCTTCGAGGAAAGGATAACGACGGTTAAGCGTGAGTTGGGTTATAAGCTCCAAGTAGATGATGTGGTGAGGGCATTTAAGACGGCCGTCAGTGAGGTCCTGAACGTTGAACCAGTTGATGGGGAGTTGAACGAGTGGGAATTGAAGGAGTTGGATGAGATCATCAATAAGTACAGAAGTCATGAATGGATCTACGAGTTTAGGAAGGGGTCTGGATATGGAGGGGTTTGCACCTTCAAAACGACTGCTGGACTGCTGAGGGTCCACGTCAAGACGTTTGAGGGAGTTATAGAGAGCGTTATGATAACCGGTGACTTCTACACATATCCAAACACGTTGATCAATGACATTGAGGCGAGACTTAAGTGGGTTCCAGTAGACGACGTCGTTAAGGTATTAGAAGACGTTGCTAGAGAGAAACCGGAATACAAAATACATGGTCTATCACTCACCGAACTAGCCAATTACATAGTGAGTTGCTGCAGAAGTTAGCCGATGACAGGCCATGAGCGAGTTACTGCACTACTTACTGATTTTAATAACTTCACTGACCCCCGGGATTGAGGTTAGGGGGTCAATACCACTGGCATTCATGTTATTCAATAATGAGAGTGAGAGGTTCTACGGCACGTTCATAGGCATTACGGGGAACTTACTCATATCACCACTCCTACTCACCTTCCTCGATGCCGTTGACCACGTAATTAGGGGTTCCCGAAGAATTCCCCAAATACTACGTACCTCATATATTAAGGTGTTGAACTACGTCGAGGTCAAGAGTGTTAGGGCTCGGAGGTATAGCTTCGTCGGCTTACTCATTTTCACAGCGGTCCCCTTCCCGGGGACTGGCGCGTGGACCGCGTCATTGGTGGCTTTCATCATTAGGATGAGTAAAGTCAAAGCTATTGCAGCCATAGAGTTAGGTGTCTTAGTAGCGTCACTGATAGTCCTAGCTGCGACTTACTTAGGTCTGGAAATCCTTAAGGCGATTTTCCTCATATCCTAGGTGTTGAGGGCCCTAACCCACAGTTCCTTCGACAATTTCTCCAGGAGTTCGCGTAGTGGTATGTTTAACTCGTTTGCGATGCGCTTTAAGTCTTCGAACTCCGGCTTAACCCTCACCACGTTCCCCTCACCATCCTTACAGACCTTCACCCTCACATCGTATCCCCTACCCAGGTCTATTCTTAAATCCTTGAAGTCCCTCACAGGTAACACATACCTCCCAACCTCGGAGACCCTAACGCCTAGGGTGCCCAACTCCCTCACCATTGCCATTAATAAGTCCCGAACGTGTTGCTCATCGCTCAAGACCCTGAAAATGTGGCCCGGCCTACACTTCTTAGTTGTTACGGGTATGACGGACACGTCTAAAGCACCTAATGACATGAGCTTCTCTATCGAATAACCTATCACCTCACCAGTTACGTCATCGACGTTACTCTCCAACACGTACACCTTCTCGTATTTAAGGGATCTGGGAGCAACCTCACCAAACTCACCTAAAACCGCTCTAACAACGTTCGGAACGTTGCTGAACTCCTTACTACCGCAGCCGTACCCTATCCTAGTGACCTTCATTAGTGGGAAGTACTTAAGAGGTTCGAAGAACGTGGCCAGTAGGGCCGCGCCTGTAGGTGTTGTCAGCTCTTCATCGATGGGCCCGCCGATGATGTGGTAATTCCTGTTCTTCAGTACCTCTAACGTGATGTAGGCCGGGCTCGGAATCAAGCCGTGTGCAGACTTAACGGTCCCCCCGCCCACGGCTACTGGGAGCGAGTACCTTAGGGCGTCATCCAACTTTAGGTCGTTAACCAACGCAGCGAAGGCTAGGATATCGAAGAGCGTGTCGACAGAACCAACTTCGTGGAGGTGGACGTCGTAGGGTGTTGAGTTATGTACTTTGGCCTCAGCAATTAATAAGTTCATTAAGGCCTCCTTAGCCCTGTCCTTCAACGACCCTTCAAGACCCAACCCATTGGCCGCGGTTTCGAACCATTTGAGTAGTTCCCCACCGGTGGTGTGGTCTCTGCCCTCATCTAAGCGTATCCTTAATCTCTTAGCTCTGACACCCCATGTGACGCGGTCCTCAACCTCTACCTCAAACCTCTTCACGGGGGGTAACTTACTGATGACGTTCGAAAGGGCTTCTAAAACCCTGACACTACCCCCTAAGTCCACTAACGCCGCCACCAGCATATCGCCTGAGACTCCGGCGACGGTTGGGTCCAGCACTAATAGCTTACCCACACCTCTCCCTCGCAATACTGATACGCCTGCATATAAGTGCTGAGAGGATGGCCGCACCGACCCCGTTATCTATGTTCACCACACCGATACCTAAAGAGCATGACTGAAGCATGGACATGAGCGCTGAAATCCCCGAACCACCGAAGCCGTATCCCTTCGAAGTCGGTACGGCTATTACGGGTATGTCAAGTAAGGATGAGATCGCTGAGGGTAACGCCCCCTCCCTACCGGCAATAACTACGGCGATGTCGGCGTCGAACTCCTTAACGCTTTTAGCAGCTCTTACAACTCTTTGAAGTCCCGCAACGCCTACGTCGTAAATGGGCCTAACGTCACATCCCAACTCATTAAGCACTGCTATAACTTCCTCAGCTACCGGTATGTCCGCGGTCCCAGCAGTAACCACTGATACCCTACAACTCATCTTGTACTCAGGCGCATCCACGGTTTTAACCACCAAAAGCCCGCAGGTAGGGAATGCCTTAACCCTAAAATCGCGACTTAACTCATCAACTAGCAGGCCTAGGAGGTTGGGGGGCACCCTGGAAATTAAGATCCTACCAACCTTAGGTGTTAGCTCTCTAGCTATACGTTTTAAGGTGTCTAAGTCCTTACCCTCACCGTAGACGACCTCGGGGATACCCCTACGTAACTCCCTACCCGTATCGAAAACCACCTCCGAGCCCAACTCATCGACCGCATGTAGCTTAATGAGCTTCTCAGCCTCATCTAAGCTTAACTCACCGCTCAACAACTTCTTAAGTATGGTTCTCACATCGACCAAAGCTACCCCCGTTTAAATCGGTACACCGCTTAAAATCATTCCTACTGGTGCGGCGTTAATAACTGCTTAACCGATTCATTCCCTGGTGGTTTGCCCGTAATGTTCGGCCTAGTACCTATAGGGGTGGTCCACGTATCTTCCGACGATGAAGTGGTGAGGGAATCCATCAACGGGGTTAGCGGGGTCATAGAGATATTTCCGGAGTACGTTGAAGGTCTTGAGGGGATCGAAGGTTTCTCCCATATAATAGTGGTTTCATACCTCCATAAGACATCCGAAGTGCAGAGGAGGACGCTTAAGGTGAGGCCCAGAAGGCTGATTAGATTGGGGTTAAGGCCTGAGGATGTCCCTGAGGTAGGTGTGTTCTGCACGAACTCACCTCATAGGCCAAACCCAATAGGTATGACGATAGTGAGGCTTATGAAGGTGGACGGGAGGTTCCTACACGTTGATGGTTTAGACCTCTTCGACAATACACCAGTCATAGATTTAAGGCCGTACACACCTGATAGGGTCCTCACCGAATTTAAACTACCTGAATGGTATTCGAGGCTTATGGATGCTGTGAAGGAGAAGTTGGGAAAGAAGTGGTGAGGGAGTTTTGGCTGAGGTCCAACCCTGCCAGCCTTTAAATGCTGTCTGTCGATACCCAAGTTTAATCAGAAGGGTCTGCTACCTCATAGGTTTTGGGATTACTTAAAAAAAACTCGAGGTGGTGTTTGCTGTGCGGGGCTATGAGGGCCTTAGCTTATAGCCAGATAACCTGCTTATTAGGACCGACGATGCGTTATCTCCTGAGACGTTGACCGCTGTCCTCATAGCATCTGTTATGGGGTCTATGACCAGCATTATCCCTATCCCTTCAAGAGGTAACCCAACAACGGACAGTACGTATGCCAGCATTATTGTACCGCCACCTGGGATAGCGGCGGTTGCAACGGAGCCTATCATAGCGGCGAATATTAGCAGGGATATGTGGTAGGGCGTTAACGGGATACCGAAGAGTTGGGCTATGAACATGGCGCTCAACGCCTGGTACAACGCGGTCCCATCCATGTTTACTGTAGCCCCCAACGGTAACGTTATGCCGTAAACCTCTTCAGACACGCCCATCTTCTTAGAGGCTTCTATGTTGTAAGGCAATGTCACAGCCGAGGATCTGGTAGTGAAGGCTATTAGGAAGGGGGTTGCCTGCGCTCTGAAGAACTTAAGGGGATTCAGCCCACCGAGCATCACGATAATGGCGTATAACACTACGAAGTGGAAGAGTGAGAAGCAGTACTGTGCGAGGACGAACCTGCCGTAAGCCCCTAACATCGCCGGCCCATACCTGATCATGAGCCATGCAGCATATGAGAACACGGCTACGGGTGCGTAGTACATGACTACCCTTACGAAGGATATCGTTGCCTTAGACCCTAGTGAGAGGTAATATGATATTTTCCTACCCTCATCACCAAGTAACGTAGTTGCGGCACCTAAGATTATTGCGAATATTATCATCGTCATAGAGCCGCCGACTGCTAATAGGTTATTGAAGTCCGTCTGGAAGAATGATAGCAACACATCTATGCCCGACGGAGGTGAGGGCGGCTTATAGTCTTTAGGTACTTCAAGAGCTACTAAGGTGCCGGGTGAGAATATTTGCCCAGCCAAGACGCCCCAGAACGCAGCGAGCGCTGAGGTACCCAAGTATATAATTAAGATCAGTACTAGCATCTTGCCTAGCTTCCTGCCACTAGCTATTGACGAAGTTGCTGCGGCGATAGTGAAGAATATCAGCAGCGGTATGACGATCCTGATGAGTCGCACGAATATATCGCCGAAGGCTTTAAACCAATCAGCGAACAACGTCCTTGTGGGTGCGGGAGCCATACTGAGCGCGTAACCCGCCACTATACCGAGCACGAACCCAAGCACTATTAATATTAGAAGTGTTTTAGCCCCCTTAGCACCTGCTTTAGGGACTCCCGGACTACCCATTCAAGTGCCTCTGGAACTATCATTTATACACAATATAAGAATTTTGGTGGTGGGTGTATGGAAAACGTTACGTCGATCAATGTAGACCGGCTGTAAGTTATCCTTGAAGCACATTTCGATGGGTTTCATTAACGTTTAATAACCCATCCCGAATATGTGGATAGGGTATCCACATATGAGGTTAACCCATGCATTAGGTTTAATACTAGCCATCATGGTGGGCTTGGGCATTGGGTACTACAGCGGTTCAGCTGTATCAGCACATCCACTTAAGGAAGTCTCAAGCAGTGTGGTGTTGGTTGATTCCATAGGTGGGTACGTCGACGTGAGTAACGTCAGTAGGGCGGTCTCCTTAGCTCCGAGTATTACGGAGATAATGTTCGCTTTAGGACTTGAGGATCACTTAGTAGGCGTCGACGACTCCAGTAATTATCCAGAGAGGCTTTCGGACCTAATAAGCAGTGGTAGGGTCAGGTACGTGGGTAGTTGGTGGTTACCCGACCCTGAAAGGGTGGTGGCGTTAAGACCCACACTAGTGCTAGCTGATGGCGGGGTTTACAGGCAGGTCGCGCTCAGGGACAAGTTTAAGGAGTTAGGCGTTAATGTGATGTATCTGAGGGGTTCGAGCTGTAGGGATGTATATGACATCGTAAATGATATAAAGCTCATTGGCTTCGCATTCAACGTGAGCGGGAGGGCTGAGAAGCTGGCTTCCCACATCATGGATAAAGTGAAGAACGTCAGCATGGGTATCTTAACAACATCCGGCAGCAAGCCCAAGGTACTATTCCTAGCCGGGCTTCCTTCAGAGGGCTTATATAGCGCGGGGGGAGATACGTACGTCAGCTACCTTATCGAAGCGTCTGGGGGCATCAATATAGCTAGAGATCTATCCGGGTGGCCCCTGCTGAGTTACGAGAAGATAGTTGGTGAGAATCCCGACGTCATCATAATCACCATGGTAGGCGGTAGTGTTGAGAAGGTGAGGGAGGAGCTGTCTAAGACCCCCCTAAACGAAACCAACGCCTTAAGGAATGGTGAGGTATATCTGGTGGAGGGTGAGGCGGGTGACGTCATCGTAAGGCCCGGCCCCAGGGTACATGTAGCGGTTGAGGTACTGTCAAAGATGTTACACCCCGAGGTTTTCGGGGCCGTCAATAGGTCAGATGTTCATAAGGTGTTTAGTTGACAGCCCTACAAGTTCATAGACACTTGATGAGGAGATTCTTCATATCCGTATCCTCTTTAGCGGCCCTCCTAACGGTGCTGTCAGTTCTCTCAATATCTGTTGGTGCAGTCCGATTAGGGCTTAAAGACGTTTTAGACTACTTCCTCATGTCGGGGGGAGGCACGTTCTTCAGAAACGTTATAGATCTCAGAGTTGTTAGGACCATCGCCTCAGCACTTGCGGGGGCCTCACTAGGCGTTGCCGGGGTTTTGGTTCAAGGGGTCACACGGAACCCCTTAGCTGAGCCCTACATCCTAGGGATCTCCTCCACATCGCTTTCGGTCTTAGCATTAGCCCTAATATTGAACCCCTCACTTATCGCCTCAAGGTTTGAGGTCGTGCTGTACTCCTTCTTCGGAGCCCTTCTAGGATTCTTATTCACCCTACTGTTAAGTAAGTTGGGGAGTAGTGGGCTATCCCTAGTGTTGGCTGGAATTGCGGTGACTTCAATATCTTCAGGTATTTCCCACGTACTTCTATACCTACTCCAATCCGTGCTTAGGATACCGTACGTCTACTTACTCATGGGTTCGACGTCATCAGTCCTCAGGAGCGACATACCGGTGTTGGCGGTGGCTTCAGTGCTCGGCATAGTAGCCTCCTTATCGATCGCTAAACCATTAAACGCCTACGTATATGGTGAAGAGTACAGTAAGCAATTGGGGTTCGATCCTAGGCTAACTTTGCTCGCAGCTGCCGCGGTTGCGAGCGTATTGACTGGTGTGACGGTAGCGTTCATAGGTATTGTCGGGTTTGTAGGCCTCGCATCACCCCACATCTGTAGGTACTTAGTGGGCAGTGACCACAGGTTCTCCTTACCGGTATCAGCCTTAGTTGGGGCGAACTTAGTGATCTTCTCAGACATCTTGGTTAGGGTTATCTCAGCGGTCAGCAGCTTAGGTGAACTGCCGTTGGGTGTGGTGACCGGGATTATAGGGTCACCGTTCCTCGCATACTTAGTTCTAAGGAGGGTGAGCGAGTGAAGTTAGTTGTTAAGGGTTTAACCGTAGAGTACGAGTCCAGCGAAGCACTCAAAGATGCGAGTTTCGAGGTCGCGGAGGGTGAGCTAGCTTTCATCTTAGGACCCAACGGTGCGGGTAAGACAACATTGCTTAAAGCCATTTCACGCCTGGTTAACGTTGCTGGAGGGGCGGTGTACATAGATGGTAAGGATTTGAGGAGCCTGAGCCCTAGGGAGATAGGTAGGACTTTCGCATATGCTGGTCCTCAGATATACAGGGTGCTACCATCCACGGTCTTCGAATACCTCCTAATCGGCAGGTACCCCCATCAAGGCCGTTTACAGTATGCGGAATCATCGAAAGATATCGAGGTGGTGGAGAAGGTAGCTACCGAGTTAAACATACATGGATTACTCACCAGGAAGTTAAACGAGTTGAGTAGCGGTGAGTTGCAGCGGGTCCTAATTGCTAGGGCATTAATCCAGGAACCCGCAGTACTACTCCTCGATGAGCCCGCTGCGTTCTTAGACATAAAGTACAAGTTAGAGGTGCTCGACATCATTAAAAATCAGACGAGGAGTATGAGGTTAGTCACATTAGTGGCCAACAACGACTTACATCTAACATCCCTATACGCAGATAAGGTTGTAGTGTTGAAGGGCGGGTGCGTGGTTGCGGTGGGTGGGCCGGAAGCACTTACCAAGGAGTTAATAGAGGAGGTATTTGGGGTTAGGGTTGAGGTACTTGAGAACCACCACGGGAGGAATTTAGTGCTACCGATTAAGGCCTTATAGATCTGTTTCAAACCTTTTCAAACAGCCCTCGGATAGGACCCCAACACCTTGATGTAGGGTACCTTCCTAGACAGCGACTTAATAGCGTCAGCGCAGTTCGCCTCCAACCTATGGCCTTCGAAGTCTATGATGAAAACGTACTCCCAAGCTTTCTCCTTACTGGGTCTGGACTCAATCTTAGTTAAATTAATCCCCCTCACAGCGAATTCCTCCAGAGCCCTGTAAAGGGAGCCCGGGATGTGGGGAAGGCCTATGATTATTGAGGTCTTATCGTACCCCGTTGGCTCATGGTCCCTCAAAGCCAGTACGAGGAACCTTGTGAAGTTGTTTGGGTTATCCTCTATCCCCCTAGCCAGTACTGACATCCCATATATTTCAGCAGCTCTTAAACTCCCAACAGCGGCTGAATCACGGAGCTGTTTTTCCTTAATCATCTTGACGGCTGAGGAAGTGCTGTGGTAGTGGATCAGCTCCACACCTAAGCTGCTTAAGTACTTACCGCACTGAGCAAGTGCTTGAGGATGTGAGTAAACGTACCTAATGTCCCTCAGGTCGACTCCTGGGAGGGCCATCAGGTTGTGTGATACCCTTAACTGCACCTCACCGAAGATCATCACATCGTACTCTCTGAACAAGTCGTAGACCTCACCCACACTGCCCTCCAACGAGTTCTCGACGGGGATGACGCCGAACTCGCTCACCCCCCTCAAAACGTTTTCAAATACGCCCCTAAACCTCCTGCAAGGGATTGTTGACACGTTGTTGAAGAACTTCAGCGCCGCCTCCTCACTGTAGCTCCCCTCATCACCGTAGTACGAGACCTTAATCCCTGACATTACTGCGGACCTAACTTATGAGCGATTAACCAACTTAATTAGTTGTTATGTGCTACTACATGAAGTTTTTGCCTGGCTGTGAGCGGAACAACGAAATTTAATTCATAGGCAGGTTAAGAAAAGTTTAAATATCCGCGAAGGTTTAATGAAGAAGGTGTCAATATGTACCAATGGTAAAGAAATTAGTCGTGGATATCTCAAGATGTTCTGGATGCAGATATTGCGAGATGTGGTGTTCCTTCAAACATTACGGGGTCTTCAGCACCTCCTTATCCAGGATCTCCATAATTAAGGACGACAGGCTGGGTTTGGATTATCCCTCTGTCTGCATGTTCTGCGACCCAGCACCGTGCGTCGATTCATGCAGTACAGGAGCGCTGAGCAAGTCGGGTAACGGAGTCCTACGCGTGGATGAGGAGAGATGCATTAGTTGTTCGGCGTGTGTTGCCTCATGCCCGTACGGGGCGTTGAAGTTAAACCCAATCACGCTGAAGCCCATAGCATGCGATCTCTGCGGCGGTAACCCAGTATGCGTCCTTAAGTGTCCAACAGGTGCGTTAAGGACTTACCCAGTGGCTGAGGTTCACTACGGCCTAAGCGAGCTGGCGGAATTACTTGGAAAGTCGTTTGAGAAGGCCGCAGAAACGCATAAGGAGTTAATGAGGTTGTGGGGTGTCCGCGTTGAGTAAGCTGTACGGCTACGCTGGGAAGGTTTTAAGGATCAACTTAAGCAACCGCGAGGTAAGGGTTGAGGAAACCCCCAAGGAATTGGTTAGGAAGTTCCTCGGAGGTAGGGGGTTTAATGTCCGTAGGTTGTACGATGAAGTAGGTCCGGATGTCGACCCATTAAGCCCGAAGAATAAACTGATGATATCTACGGGGCCCCTAGCGGGGTTGGCGTTCCCCATAGGCGCTCGGTTGAATGTGACCGCTAAGTCACCCCAGACAGGTCTCCTAGGGGATTCCAACGTCGGCGGCCACTTCGCCGCGGAGATGAAGTTCGCCGGGTTCGACCAGATAATCCTTGAGGGTAGGTCTGAGGAACCCACGTACTTGTACATCCACGACGGTGGCGTGGAGTTCAAGAGCGCTGACGGCTTAAAGGGTTTGAGGATATCACAGGCGTACCGTGAGATAAGGAAGGAGTTGAGGGATGGGAGGGCTCAAATAGCTTTAGTAGGCCCGTCCGCGGAAAAGTTAGTTAAGTTTTCAGGGATATTCTTCAACGTATACAGACCTGCTGCGAGGACTGGGTTAGGAGCTGTCTTAGCGTCGAAGAACGTTAAGGCAGTAGTTGTTAGGGGGGATGGATGTGTTGGGGTAGCACGTCCCAAGGAGTTCGAGGAGTTCGTAAGTGGTCTTGAGGAAGCTATTTACAGCCACCAACAGTACTGGCCTAGAAGGGTTATGGGGACTTCAAGGATATTGCTCGCGGCTAATAGGTTGGGGTTCCTCCCCGCAAAGCACTTCAAGGAGGGGGTAGCTGAGTACTCTTATAAGGTCAGCGGTGAGAGGTTAGCCCTGGAATATAATGTGAAGAGTAGGGGATGCTTCTCATGCGTAGTCCCCTGTAGCAGGTTCTTCGTAGTTAAGTACGGTAATTACGAGGGTTGCTTCGGTGAGGGGCCGGAGTATGAGGCGCTGGCAGGTATGACTGTGAGGATAGGTAACGATGACTTGAACTCTGCCCTGCATCTGATAAACCTGATCAACGACTTAGGTATGGACGTCATCTCGGTTAGCGAGGTAATTTCATGGTGCATGGAGCTGTTTGAGAAGGGGATCCTAAGGAAGGAGGAGATAGGTCTCAACCTAGAATGGGGGGACATTAATTCGGTAGCGCAGTTAGTGGAGATGATCGCCAGTAGGGAGGGCTTCGGGGACTTACTAGCTGACGGCGTTGCTAGGGCAGCTGAGAAGCTCGGTAAGGGCGGTGAGTTAGCCTTCCACGTGAAGGGCTTGGAGATGATTCAAGCAGATCCTAGGGGGTTGAAGGGCTTTGGGTTGGGGTTCGCGGTATCGAGTAGGGGGGCGGACCACCTGCGTTCGGAACCCTTCATAGAGTTGATGGATGACCCTAAGGTCGGTGCTGAGGTCTTCGGAGAGCCTGAGGCGACCTTAAGGTTAGGCGTTAAGGGTAAGGGGAAGCTTGTAGCTTACTACGAGAATTGGTGCGCCGTGGTTGACTCGGTGGAGGTGTGTAAGAACATCGCCGAGAACATGGAGGTACTCCCATTCGGCAAGATAGCTGAGGCGTTAAGCATAGTCACCGGCCTAACGTTCTCTGAATCCGAAATCTTCGAAGCGGGTGAGCGTTTGGTGAACCTGGAGAGAGCATACGTAGTCAGGGAGGGTGTTAGGAGAAAGGATGATAGGTTGCCTAGTAGGTTCTTAACAGAGCCCATGGGCGAAGGACCTTCGAAAGGGCATGTGGTGGAGTTAGATAGAATGTTGGACGAGTACTACAGGGTACGTGGTTGGGACCCGGTTAGCGGTGTGCCAAGCGCTGAGAAGCTGTATGAGCTAGACCTCGACGACGTGTTGAAGGATCTTGAGGGGAGGGGCATCAAGTTAGGAGGTGGTGAGTAATGGCGGACACCTCAGTAGGTAGGGAGTTCTGGGGCACTAAGGTAGGCATGATATTAGCATTGATAGGTGTTGCCGTAGGGTTGGGGAACGTTTGGAGGTTCCCGTACATGCTTGGGAAGTTCGGCGGCGCAGCTTTCCTATTGGTGTACGTGTTGCTGGTCATGGCTGTGGGTGTGCCGGCACTGTGGGCGGAGCTCTCCCTAGCCAGATACGTTAGGTCAGGCCCGTTCAAGGCTTACGTGAAGTTGGGCATAAGTGGTGGTAAGCTGATAGGCACATTCCTACTGCTGGTTGCTGTCGCAGCTGTTTCGTATTACTTAGTAGTTATTGGATGGGTGTTGTGGTACTTCATAGCCTCCATCACTGGGATGTACTTAGGAACTAGCTCAGCTACATTCTTCGAGCAGACCCTAGGTAATTTCTGGGTTCAGGTGTTGATGGATTCAGCAGTCATAGCGTTCTGCGTTACTGTTTGCTTGGGAGGTGTGAGGAAGGGGATAGAGAGGGCGAGCAAGTTCTTGATGCCTGCGGTGTATGCTGTGCTTGTAGTGATCATGATACACGCTTTGACCCTGCCCCGCGCTGTTGACGGCCTCTACTTCTATTTAAGGCCTGACTGGACCTCACTTACCCCTGTCACATTGTTGACGGCTGCAGGGCAGGTATTCTTCAGTTTGGGTCTGGGAGCTACTTGGATCTTCATATACGGCTCCTACATAAGTGATGATAAGAGCGTTGTCGAGGCTGGCGGTTGGACGGCATTCGGAGACACCTTAGCATCCTTCATAGCTGGATTAGCCATCCTGCCAACGGTCTACGCCTTCGGAATAGACCCTAGGAGCGGTCCACCACTGCTGTTCATAACGCTCCCAGAGATCTTCAAGATAATGCCGGCCGGTATACTGTTAGCATCACTGTTGTTCCTAGGACTACTCTTCGCCGCCACCCTATCAGCTATCCCGGCATTCGAAATATTCGCAGACGCATTGCGGGAGTTCGGGTGGTCTAGGAGGAGGTCCGTAATCACTCTGGGAGTTATGGAGTTACTACTAGGGGTGCCATCGATGTTGAGCGTGGATGTCATACTTTACAATGACTTGATATGGTCCTCAGCCCTTCAGGTAGGGTCGTTGATAGCTATCGCAGCATTTACCTTCGCCCTAGGTAAGGAAGGAGCCTTAAGGGAGTTGAGTAAGTCATCATTGTTCGGAACCCGCATAGTGGCTGGGCGGGCAGGCGAACTCATCTACTACTGGACGAAGTACTTCGTCCCGTTGATAATCATATTAATACTGGTATATGGATGGTATTCATGGTTTACGTCGTAGGTGGTCCGAAGTGAAGAGGTTAATCGTTAGGGTGAAGGCGGTAAGAGGGAGGTGCGACGTTCATAAGGTGGGGGACTACTTCGAAGTGAACGGGAGTAGGATAACGTTACCGCCTGGCGGTCACGTATGCTTCTACTCCTTGTCGAGCCTGATACCGTTACTGCCCGCCAAGCAGAGGAAGATTGACGAACCCCATGATTGGATGGTTAGGGTTAACGAGGTCGAGTGCCCTGACCCTGAAGGAAGGGTTATATGGGAGATCGTGGAGGTAGCTGAATAATTCTGTTCTAATCCCGTTTTTATCTTTCGTCAGCCCTAATCATTTACTTCTTCGAAGTTCTAACTCCGAATAACAAGATAGCCATTAACAACACAAGCAGTAATGCTAGGAGGGAAGTCGTGAAGTCTTGGGCACCACTGACCACGCCGGTGAGGCTCTCCCGTTCTAATGTTGTGGTAAGTGTTACGGTATTGGTTACGGTGATAGTCCTGGTTACTGTTACCTGGCACTGCGGGGGCGCTGCCGTGGGTGTTGTGCTGGGTGCGCTGCTACCTACGTACTTCAGGCTCAGATATGTTGAGAGCAGCATTGAGAGTCTTGCAAGCATGTAGGTCTGGTACTGGGGGTCGGAGGTGTACGCCTTAGCTAATTCCAGGTACGCTATTGCGTCTATGGGCGCTGCAGTGTTCAATATGCTTAGGGTCATGGTGATGGTCCTGTTTAAAGCCTCAGCTGAAGCGCTGTAGTTGTTGGTGAACATGGAGAACAGTGTTAGGTACATGTAACCTAACGAGCCCAGACCCACTGCAAACTTCTCCAAGTTATTGCTGAGGGACTGCATCAAAACGTACCTCGTGTAGGCCTCGTTGAAGATATCACTCTGCGTGGCTGCGGTATCCGAAAGTGCGAGTATGTAGGCGTAGATGTTCTGGACCAATGATTCGATGTTGATGACCATGTTGTCGAGGTCCCCCGCAGATATGAGCTTGCCCGTCAACGAGCGTTCGGACAGCTTAAGCCATAGTCTAGCGGTGTGCATCCTAGCATCAGCCAATCCTAAATAATATGTGGATTTGGATATCTCCTGAGAGTTCAGGCTGTTGTTCAGGTACATTAATGCGTCATAAGCCCTTTCCAATACGTTAGCTAGCACGTTAACCATGCCAAGGTCTACGCGGTCACCCACCAGGTCATGAACCTCATCGATTAATGCCATCGTAGATGACTCTATCCTCCTAGCCTCGGAGGTCAGGTAGCTACTGTTGAGTAAGGTCTTGAGTAGGTGGTAACGCCACTTAGCGTATGTGAATGCTTGGAAGTAGGCTGAGGAAGCAGCGTATAGTAATTGCTGGTCCTCCAACTCGTTAGCTCTCCTCAGGGTGTCGTTGAGGGAGGATTCAATGCTGTTGAGTAGGTTCCTCACGTACATGAGGTTGGATCCGCTCAAGGTCTTAAGCACCTCGCCTTTAGCGGAGTTCCCCTCGTTAACGTACTTCACTACCTCGTTCTTAATGTCCCTAACCCATTCGGCGAATATCGGATTGGTCATCAACTCCAACTTACTGAGTACGTTGAGTGAGTCATGGATTCCCGGCGCCTTAAACCTGCCGTTGGTGAGTATTTCTAAGGCTTCGTAGATGTTAGCTACGGGTATTACCTCAACACCTAACCTCCTGCCGTAGTCGATCAGATCAACAACCACTTGCTGGGTCCTGTAAATGACCACATTACCCCTCCTCTCCTCAACTGTCACGTAATCGACGTCGTACGTCTGGCCGTACGGTATCAGGAACTTCTTAGCCCCAACCCTTGCGGCGGCCTCGAGCTTCACTTTAAGACCTCCAACAGGCCCTACGCTCCCATCAGGCATTATCATCCCGGTCATGATTACCTCATCACTCACTTTCAACCCTAGTAAGGAAGCCGCAAACACTAACGAAGTCACAGCGCTGGCGCTCGGCCCGCCGACAATGGGTGACTCAGCCTTTATCGATACGAAGAAGTCGCAGCTCATGAAGTCAACACCGACTAACCTGCTGGCCACTATGGCGGCCACCCTGGTTGAGGCTTGGAGGTCTAACTGACTTAGTGGTAGGGTCTCAACAAATATGTGTCCGGCTCCGGGACACGTCACGCGTGCGTTCAGTTCTGCAACCACCCCGACGTAGCTGCCGTTGGGCAGAATGTTTACCGCTACTATACGTACGCTGTTGCCGTTGTCTATTACGTACGAGTTGAGGATGTGGGGTTGGATGGAACAGAGAATTAAGAGTGTGAGGACCCCGCAGGATAATGAGCTACGCATGGATGTCCACCCAACGAAAAATGACGGTTTTAGATTATTTAAGTTGTTTAGCTGGTCTTAACATTGATCAGAGCGTTTAGGGCTAACTTACCCGCCCTTTCCACGTAGCCACGTAGTTCTTCAGCTGTGGCGAACCCCAGCTCCTCAACTAGTGAATCGCTTACCAGCAGTAAAGCACCTGACTTGAGGTTCCTCATAGAGCTCAACGCGAAGATGGTAGCGCACTCCATCTCAACAGCTATTATGCCCCTACTCGTCCACCTCTTAACGAACTCAGGATCCTCAGCGTAGAAGGCATCGCTGCTTACCACAGGCCCCACAACGAACTTAACACCTGACTTAGAGGCTTCATTGACTAGGCTGTTGAGGACTTCATAACTCGGTGACGTAGCCATACATGTGTTATCCCTTAAGTACTGGTAGAGTAACCCTCCCTGATTATATGCGGCTCCGGTCGGTATTATTATGTCACCTATGCCTAACCCCTTAACCATCGCACCGCATGTCCCCAACCTAACGACCACTTTAGCCCCTAACATCGCGAGCTCTTCGACAACTATAGCTGATGATGGACCCCCTATCCCATGTGTTGCCAAGGTGACCGGGACGCCCTTATAGATGCCCGTATATGTTAGGAGGCCTCTGTTGCTGTTCACCAGCCTAGGTTCTTCAAGCAAGGATGCCAGCTGCTCTATCCTGGCGGGGTCTCCCCCCACAACTACCCTATCAGCTATGTCACCTTTCCTAGCCCTGATTATGACGGGGTTTACCAAGGTAAAACCCATAGAATTAACCATAGTAGATGTTTTTAACTTGTAATGATGTCTCGTTATAAGGAAGCAACGAAGGTAGGGAAATGGGGAGCTCGAAAGATATGTTCTACCCCAAGCGACGTGTTTGGCTAGGGGGTTCGAAATACATAATCGGTTGCAGCGTAACTTTAGCCAAGTACTTAACTCGCACGGGGGCTTCACATAAGCGTTAACACGTTCATGTTAAAATTAAGGTATTTAAACCCCTGCCTATATTCCACTATGAGCTAACATGTCACTGGCAAGGTACCTGTGCAGAAGGGCATACCAATCGATTCCAACTCTTATCGGTGCTTTGTTATTCATGTTTATATTGGTTCGTGTGTTGCCGGGGGACCCGGCTAGGTTGATAGCAGGTCCTGAGGCCCTGGAGCAGGACGTGCAGAGGATTAGGGAGTTACTGGGTCTTGACAAACCCCTACACCTTCAGTTCGTAGACTACGTCACAACGCTCCTCAAAGGGGATCTCGGCACATCAATTAAGTTTAGGACACCAGTCATTAACGAGATCATGATGAGGTTGCCGTACACCATCGCACTAGCGCTCGTTGCTGAGGCCATCGCAGTTGCTGTGGCTTTACCCTTAGGGATTATGTCCGCGTTAAGGCCCCGTTCCAAGCTGACCTACGTGACATCGGTTATCTCATTGGTAGGAGCGTCTGCCCCCATATTCTGGGTGGCGCTCATTCTCATATACGTCTTCGCTGTAAACCTCAGAGTGCTTCCTTCGAGCGGTGCTGAGAGCCCAAGACATATAGTGCTCCCCGCCACTAGCTTATCCCTTCTTTTAATGGGTAATCTGACGAGGATTACTAGGTCATCAGTCATTGAGGCTTTAAACAGTAATCACGTGCTAACAGCGATTGCGAAAGGGCTTAGAGAGAGGGTCGTGTTGGTGAGGCATGTCCTCAAAAACGCCATGATACCGATAGTCACTATAATGGGCCTCCAAGTGGGGAGCCTCCTGGGTGGGGCGATAATTACTGAGACGATATACGCGTGGCCGGGTATCGGGTCCTTACTGATAGACGCTATATTCTTCAGGGATTACACCTTGATCCAGGGGATCATACTCTTCATAGTATTAACGTTTATAGTCATAAACATAGTCATTGACCTCATCTACGCAATGATAGATCCGAGGATAAGGGACCTCCTATGGAGAGCGAGTTAATACTTAAGAGGTTGGAGGAAGTTAGGAAGAGACGTCTTAAGGAGATGTGGGAGACGTTTAAGTCTAATAGGCCAGCGTGTGTGTCGCTGTACGTAGTGACTGCAATTATCGGGTTAACGATTGTAGGTCTGTTTTACACTCCTTACGGCCCCTACGACTTCGACTTAAGTAGGGCTAGGCAACCCCCTTCACCCATGCATCTCCTAGGGACTGACGAACTGGGTAGGGACATACTCAGCAGGATAATGGTCGGCGGTAGGTACACCATCGGAATCTCAGTCGTATCCGTCCTCCTAGGCGCGTTGTTGGGGAGTACCCTCGGCCTAATTTCAGGCTACTTCGGAGGTCGTTTAGACACATTAATACAGAGAGTGGTTGACGTGGCGTTGGCTTTCCCAACCACACTGCTGGCCATAGCGTTGATGGTATCGCTGGGGCCCGGGGTTGCGAGCCTCATAGTGGCGTTGTCGATAAGCACGTTCCCAGTCTACGCTAGGTTGGTTAGGGGGGCGGTACTGCAGCTAATTAATGAAGATTACGTAACCGCTGTGAAATTGTTGGGCAGGAGTTCTTGGTACATAATGTTCAAGCACGTACTACCTAACGTCTTATCAGTGATAATCGTACAATCCACGTACTACTTAGGGTTCTCGATATTATTAGCGTCTTCATTAGGTTTCCTAGGATTAGGGATCCCAGCACCCACGCCCGAGTGGGGTGCGATGATCGGGGGTGGTAGAGTTTATCTCTTCAGCTCCCCACACATTGTAGTGTTTCCTGGGCTGTTCATAATGGCCACAGCCCTATCATTTAACCTGATCGGTGACGGCCTCAGGGACGCGTTAGACCCTAGATCTAGGATGTTTATTAGGAGGTTCTGAGCCATGGAGAAGGTTGTTGACATAATTGATTTGAGGGTGTACTACTACCTCCCCCAAGGTACGGTCAAGGCCGTGGATGGGATTAACTTAGACGTGATCAAAGGCGAGATATTGGGGATTGCCGGTGAGAGCGGTTCAGGTAAGTCAACACTTGCCTTAGCCGTTGCCGGCCTGTTAAGGCCTCCCGCCAAAGTTGTGTCGGGGAAAATATTATTCAACGGCGTTGACATCCTTAAGCTAAGCAACGAGGAGTTGAGGCGGTTCAGGGGCAGTAAGATAGGTATGATCTTCCAGGACCCTAACACATACTTAAACCCGATCTACACCGTCGGCTTTCAAGTTGGCGAGGTGTTTGAGGCCCATAAGGGCGGTCCGTTGGGTAAGTACTTGAGTGAGGTCATCAGGCTCTTCAAAGCTGTTAAGATAGCCGACCCTGAGAGAAGGGTTAACGCATACCCCCATCAAATGAGCGGTGGTATGAAGCAGAGGGTCTTAATATCTATGGCGGTGGCGGGTGATCCGGAGCTCATAGTTGCGGATGAGCCGACATCAGCTCTAGACGTTACCGTCCAAGCCGAAATAGTCGAACTACTAAACGAGATTAGGGAGAGGATGAAGACCTCCATCATATTCATAACTCATGACTTAGCGTTGCTTGTAGAGATAGCGAATAGGGTGGCTATCATGTACGCTGGTAAGTTAGTTGAGGTGGGTAGGTCTGACGAATTAGTACAAGACCCCTTACATCCGTACACTAAGGCATTACTTTCTTCCCTAAGATATGAGAGGAAGAAAAAGCTCACATCCATCAAGGGCTCAATATCTAGCTTGATAGATCCACCTCCTGGGTGCAGGTTCCATCCGAGGTGTCCTTACGCGCTTCCTAAGTGCTCCAAGCTAGAGCCACAACTACACGACGTAGGAGGTAGGAAGGTGTCTTGTTTCCTAGTGGGTGATGGGTATGGAGGCGGTGATGAAGGTAATTAACGTAAGGAAGTACTTCCCAGTGTCCACCGGTATTTTCTCAAGTAAGAAATATGTGAGGGCTGTCGATAACGTGGACTTAGAGCTCTTCAGGGGTGAAGTACTGGCATTAGTCGGTGAGAGCGGTTCGGGTAAATCAACCCTCGGGAAGATCATCGTAGGTCTGCAAAGACCCGACGCAGGTGAGGTACTGTATAAGGGCATCAACATTTACAGGATAGGTAACTCGTCCCTTAACAGCGTGAGGCATAAGATACAGGCAGTTTTTCAAAACCCTGACAGTAGCTTGAACCCTAGGATGCAGGTTTTCAGCATATTATGTGAGGCCATAACGACTAAGAAACCGGAGTTAAGTAAATCGGAGGTCGTTGAAGAGGTAATCAAGCTGTTAACTATTGTAGGGCTTTCAAAAGACCACATATTTAAGTACCCGCACGAACTCTCCGGAGGTGAGAGGCAGAGGGTAGCTATTGCGAGGGCCCTCGCCGTCGAGCCCGAGGTTCTCGTAGCTGATGAGATCGTTTCAGCCTTAGACGTGTCGGTGAGGGCTCAAGTAATGAATGTTTTAATGGACGTCATAAATAAGTACAAGCTAAGCGTTATCTTCATAACCCATGACATGGGGTTGGTGTGGAGCATCTCGGATAGAGTTGCTGTGATGTACCTAGGCAAGATAGTTGAGGAGGGTTCTACGGAGGAGATATTTCAGGCCCCCCTACACCCCTACACGAAAATGCTTCTAGTGTCCTCCCCAACAGCGTCATCGACTATGGCTCATAAGGACTTAAGATTTAAAGCTAGGGGCGAACCTCCAAGCCCCATCGACCCCCCGAAGGGATGTAAGTTCGTCACTAGGTGCCCCTTAGCTGACGCAGAATGCCATGAAGTGGAGCCTAAACTGAACGCAGTATCGGGGACTCATAAAGTAGCCTGCATGAAGGTATGAACTCAACCGAAATGAAATTTATAACTACGCCTTACTTGTTTGCTAAAATTCTTTTCTTGTACTTTATAACTTATAATATTTGATTAAAGATTAAAAACCCCTGATTTTTAGTATTCGGGGTATCTCTATGAGACTAAGTAAGGGTGTAACAACCAAGACTGTGGCAATATTAATAGTTGCGGTCGTAATAATTGCTGTGGTCGCTGGTTCAGCCCTACTCAGAGGTCCTCCAGCACCTGTAACGACCACCCCCACAACAACCCCGCAGACCCCAACAACCTCACCTACGACTACGGTTCAGCCAACCCCGACGATCACCACCACCAAAGACACGGTTAGAGTCGCTATAGGTGTGGATTTAGACACAGTAGATCCTCACGACATAACAACCACTATGGTCTTCAACGTCCTTAGGCACTGCTATGAAACGATAGTTTGGGTTGACAGTAAGGGTAACGTAATACCTTGGTTGGCTGAGAGATGGGAGGTGTCGGAGGACGGTAAGGTTTACACCTTCTACATCAGGAAGGGTGTGAAATTCCATGACGGCACACCATTAAATGCCAGTGTTGTGAAGGCAAACTTCGATAGGTGGATGGATCCGACGGTTAAGGTGGCTCAGAGAGGTCAGCTAGGACCGTTATCTAAGGCTGAGGTCGTGGACGAATACACGGTGAGGGTTTACTTGAAAGAGCCCTTCGCAGTGTTCTTGAAGTCTTTGAGTACCTACCTCTTCATAACGAGTTCTAAAGTGATAGCTACTTATGGCAACAAATCTATAACTGAGGTAGTGGGTACGGGGCCCTACAAGTTCGTTGCTTGGGAGAAGGGTAAGAGGATAGTCTTAGAGAGGAACGAGGAATACTGGGGTGGAAAATCCATACTGAAGAGGATTGAATGGCTCATCATACCTGAAGCTTCCACCAGGTTAGCTGCGTTACTCGCAGGTGACGTCGACTTCGCATTCAACTTACCGCCCACCGACCTGGAGAGGGTTAAGAACGATCCGAGATTCGTTCCGGTACTACCTGTGAGTAATAGGATAATATTCGTAGCGATGGTTCCTAGGGGACCCCTAGCAGACCCCAGGGTTAGGCAGGCAATTAACTACGCCGTTGATGTTGATGCAATAATTAACAGCGTCCTCTACGGCCTAGGGATAAGGACCAACGCACCGTTACCGCCGCACTTCTTCGGATACCATGAAATGCCCGCATACGGATACAACGTTGAGAAGGCCAAGCAATTATTGGCCGAGGCAGGTTATCCGAACGGCTTTAAAGTGACGCTAATGCATCCCGCCGGCAGGTACATGCAGGATAAGCAGGTATCTGAAGCAATTCAAGCATACCTCTCCAAGGTAGGCATCACCGTTGAGTTGAAGACCATGGACTGGCCTAGCTTCGTCGCCGAGTTAAGGAAGCCACTGAATGAGAAGACGTACGATATGGTGTTCCTGGGTTGGGGTCCTGGTGTTGCAGACGCTCACTTCGCGCTTTACGGTCAGTTCCACTCATCTCAGGCACCTCCCGCCGGCTTAGCGGCCGCACACTACAACAACTCAGAAGTAGATAAGTTACTAGAACTAGGTATGAGTGATGTGAACGAGTCTAAGAGGGCTGAGTACTATAAGAAGGCTATAGAGATCATATGGAAGGACGCACCTTGGCTATTCCTCTACACCCAGAAATGGTTCTACGCGTCATCCGCCCAGCTACAGAACTTCACAGTGAACATCGACGGAGAGCAAGTGTTCTTCCATAAAGCGTATTTCAAGTGAGTAGAACCAAAACCTCAATCAATTTTTACAAATAATCCTTTATAGTAAACCCACCTCAAAGTTATGGGGGATGTCCGTGGGTAATCTTGATAAGTTACTCAAGTTAATGGACTTCAAGGAGTTGGACTTAATCATCTTAGGCGGTCAGCCCAACATCAGTTACTTCATCGGCGTGCCCAAGCCCTCAGGTTGTTTACTGATTGGTTGGAAAGATGGTTATATCGAGCTGCTTACACCGTTACTTGATTACGATAGGGTGTTGAAGTATGCTGAAGGCGGTGGAGTTAGGGTGGTGCCCTACGCTACTTATAAGGTGGACCCCACATATGAAGTGGTTCCTGACCCGGTAAGCTATGTAAAAAGCAAAGTTTCACGTGGTTTTAAGGTAGGCACAGACCTAGGCTACATCAACTTCACGTTATACAGGTTAATATCGTCTCTAGGCGGCGAGAATGTCGTGAACGTTACGGAGGACATCCTAAAGCTCAGGTCTATTAAGGACGAGGTTGAGGTGGACTCAATCACCAACGCGTTAAGGATTACTGAGGACGCGCTAACTAAGGTCCTAAACGAGCTGAGGCCGGGAATGACCGAGCTGGAGATTGTGGGGTTGCTTGAGGACTACTTGAGGCGTTTAGGGGCTGAGGGAACAGCGTTCGACACCATAGTTGCTTCAGGACGTAATTCCGCGTACCCTCACGCATTACCGAGTAGTAAAGTTATGGGGGATGGTGATCACTTAGTCATAGATGTAGGTGCGATTTTCAGATCTTACTGCTCAGACATCACTAGGACGGTTTTTGTAGGGGGAGCCCCTGATGAGGTCCCTAAGTTGCTTGATGCGGTTATAGAGGCGTTAGAGGTTGCTGAGGACTACGTAGGCCCGTACGTTAAGGTATCAGACGTGGACTCCGCTGTTAGGAAGGTCTTGAGTAGGTACGGATATGATAGGTACTTCATCCACTCGTCAGGGCATGGGGTGGGGATCGAAGTCCATGAACATCCAAGGATTGCTCGCGGGGTTGATGCTGAGCTAGTGCCCGGTATGGTGGTCACGTTGGAACCTGGCGTGTATCTGAGGGATTTGTGCGGGGTGCGGGTGGAGGATATGGTCTTCATAACCAGTTCGGGGAGGAAGGTCCTAAACAGGCTAAGTCACAGGATTTAACACCTTACTTATTATTAGGTGTCAACCTCCTCGCTAAACTTGTTCAAGACCACGGGCATGTTCATGAAGGCAACATGCACATTCCCGGAATAGAACCTCGTCTTAACACCTCTCTCGCTAAGCAGTTTATCTACTTCATGTGCGGTTAGTTTGGCTGGGTCATGTACCTGCGAAGCGATGGCGAAGTTACATGAGTAGCCGTATGAGGGCACCCAGACGGAGTACTCTCGAACTATGTTGAACGTTTCCTTAAGGTTGCGTATGGTGTTCCTGTAGGTGTTGGGGTAGAAGAAGGAGTTCCCTACCTGGGAAACTACTATGCCGTCTTCGTTGAGTATTCTGAGGAGCTTGAGGTAGAAGTCCTTGGAGTACAGTGACTTCGAGATCTCAGGGCCGTGGGGGTCTGTGAGGTCTAAGATAATTACATCGAACACCTCATTTGATTCCTCAACGTATTTGAGGCCATCCATTATAACGGTTCTACTCCTCGGGTCGTAGAAAGAACCTCTGTGCATCTCAGCTAAGTGCTCCTTCACCAACTCCACGAGCTCGCCGTCAATATCTACCATGACGGCATCAGCGATCGTCGAATGTTTAAGTACTTCCCGTAACGTAGCGCCTTCGCCGCCACCGATTATGAGAGCCTTCCTCGGATTTGAGTGGGTTACCATGGCCGGGTGCACCAATGACTCATGGTAGATGAATTCGTCAGCCACCGTGGACTGTATCAGGGAGTCCAATATCAGTGCCTTACCGAACTCCTCTAACTCAACTATTTGGACGGACTGATACTTAGTTTTAGTGTTGACCAACATCCCCTTCAAGCTGGCTAACAGCTTAGTTGTTTTTGAAACTGGCTCGAGGGCTACAATGTTGGAGAACATCTTAGACACCCTTAACATCAGTAGGGGAGGATTTTTAAGCCTTTAACCCATACTTCCTAATTCGATGATGTTAAGTCCCTAAACCTCATGAGGTGTGTGGTAGGTAGGTCTGAGCTTCGGTTGAAGGTTGAGTGTTGAGTACTTCAGCCATGCACCTTCATTAATGTGGGTGAGTACTTCATACCGCTTCCTCATCCCCTCGGATAATACTTGAACGTCTTATTCTGCGTTGATACGAAAACCTCCACTGAATCCTTGATGAGGCTCTTCATTATCTTAGGTATTAACACCCTCTCAAGCTGGAAAAGACCGGCTGTGTCGTCCATGTACACTGAGACTTTGATGGGTTTCTCACCTGAGTCTATGTCGACTCTCTTAATGCTTAGAGCTGACAGGGCATGCATGTCAATCTTACCCAGCTTATATGGTATCCTGGCCCTACCTTCAGACATGTCCAAACCGTCGGCTAACTTAGTAATGCTACACTCAACGGTTAGGCATTCAGCTTCGTAACTGCTTGCATATATGGAGTGCAGTATTTCCTGCCTAATACTCACTAATCTCTTATCATAGATGTCTAGAGACTTCCTCAGCACCCTATCGACGATGTCTTTAGCTATTAACGCCCCCAGGAATTCGTGGTTGTCCCTATGTATGGCATTACCCACATCATGCAGGTAAGCAGATAGGAACACTATAGCTTTAACCTCCTCCAAGCTCTTGGTGATGTTGTCCCTCATGGTCGTCATCTCCACGTTCCTCCTCAGCAAGAGGTCGAGGAGCTCTAAGGAAGTACCCGCGACGATTCTGGCGTGGACTACGCCGTGGTCGTTGTACTTCAGCCTAGTAACTGCCATCACGTTACTCATCTTAAGTAGTTCATCAACTTCGTCATCGTCCTCCAGTAACTTACTGATCTTCTGAACAATGCCGGGCGAGGAAACATGTTTAACATATAATTGCGGGCTCACTAACACCATACGTAAAACCAATGTAGGTATGGGTTAGGCGGTTAAATACCTTCTCAGCTGATGGAGATCTCATCAGGTATCAGATGCGTGGGTCACATCATTCCGTGGGTTACCCCGCGGCGGAGGTCTTCCAGCGTTCCCAGCGTTTCAAATATTTAAGCTTTCTCACACCTTCAAAAACTAGGTCAAGCCTTCCGCGGTCGACCACCCTAACCTTCAGTCCTGATTAGTACTTTATAACATCCGTTAACGTCATACGGACCTCATTACCGTTCCTAGAGTAAGTAACCTCCACCGGTAGCTTGTACACTGCCTCCCTACTCACTGTTATTACTGCGTCATCAACTTCGATCCTGTACTTCCGAATCTCGACATCGCCGAGTGGTGTGTTCCTCCTCTCCCTACCTAGCTCTGAGATGCTGACGTTTTCGTAAATTAGCTTCAACGTTTCCTCATCAACTATGATGCTGCTTAAATTGCTGACGAGGCTTGCTGTGCCCAGCTTGTCCAACAAGTAATTGCTGAGGTAGTGCTCCGTATCGTACCTAACAACGTAGTACCTTATGGTGATGTTCTCACCTCCTTCCTCCTCCGGCGGAACCTGCATGGTCCCGGGTTGCACCAGGAATACGAGCCTGTCGTAGACACCTAGAACTTTCCCCCCAGCATCCAAGTTACCTGAGACTTGGTAGGCTAGTATAGCAACAATGTTGTCCCCCTCATACAGCTTCCCTATTATTTCATAAGGCCCCAACGTTTGCGGGGCTGTGACGCTTCCCCGATATATGAGAGATAATCCATACACTGACGCAACTACCGCCGCGGCAAGTATTATAGCGGCGATTAATTTCGGGTTAATAGGTATGGTGCGCCTGGGTTTTCTAACCTTAACAACCTTACCTGCGGTTTTCTTCTGATGCATCAGACATCCTCTAAACTAGAATTTGAGATAGGTTATTTAAACGCTCAAACAGAGGAATGTACCCTAAACACTGTGCCTATTTTTATTGACTTATGTAAGACTGAAGGGGTTACGAATTTTTAAGAGCCGTACTTCCTCAATACTTGGAGGGTTGCTGGGTGAGTGAGAGGAAGGTAGTGGATATCAAAGTGCTTTGGACGAACCTCTACAGATCTGCGAGGACGTTCCTGCTTACGTTTGTAAAGCCTACTGAGAGCCCCATATCTTACAGAGTTGTGGAGGCTTTCATCAAGAGGAAGGAGCTGATCGACGAGTTAAGTGATGATAGGTACCACTTACTGCTGAAGGTGAATCTCAGGAACTGCTCCTTAAACGCTAACGAGTTATCGTACTCGTTAATACCGCTGTCACTAACCTACATCCCGAAAGTGGTGTCTAAAAAGGGAGATTACAGTCTCGGCATTCTCCTTTTCGAAGGGTTCAGCAAGCCGAAGCTCATAGCCTCCGCCATAACCGTCAATAAGGACAGAGAAGCGGGTAACGAGGTCAAGTATCTGAGGCCGGCGTTGATCTCATTAAACCCGGACCTATCAGACTCAGCTATTAAGAGGTACTCCGGCAGGGTGTCTAAGATGCTTTTAGATGAGGTCTTAATGTACTTCAACAGGTACGCGCCGAAGTACTTCGAAGCGTTGAGCTCCTTGGAGTTAATGAAGCCCTTAGTGGTTATGACCCTGAAGAGCGGTTTCGAAGTACTCGACGAGATCAAGGCGGTGGTCTCGGACGGGAGCGAGTATAGGGAGATAAGGATACCCATCAAGACACCTTCATGGAGTTTCAGTGACTTACCCCCGAAAGTGGTTGAGGACGTTAAGACCATCATCGTTAACCCGATCGTTAAGGGGTACAGCTTCGCGCCTAAAGGGACGTTCATCACCGGACCGCCAGGTGTGGGGAAGTCAGTCATGGCTGAGTCGCTGGCGGCTTCCCTGAATCTAAAGATAGTTGAGTTAAGGCCAAGTGTTTATAGGTCTATGTGGTACGGCGCGACTGAGAAGATGTTGAACGCTATATTCCATCAAATAATTAAGAGGAGGTCTGAGGTAGCGTTAGTCGTGGATGACGCTGAATTCGTCAGCAGTAGGAAGTACACAACACATGAGGCACATGTGAGTGAGATTTCAACAATGCTCTACCACCTGCAAAGGCCTGACAGACCTTTCACGATCTTAACAGCGAACAACCCGGACTTAATAGACCCAGCATTACTGAGGCCTGGGAGAATCGATGTCTCAATTGTCCTAGGGTTCCCTGATAAGGTTATGAGGCGTAGGATCTTGGAGAGGAACATCAGCAAGTATAAGATCAAGGTCGATGAAGGCCTCATCGACCACATTGTAAGCGTTACGAAGTGGTTCTCAGCGGCGGAGGTCGATGCCTTCGTAAGGCTGGCCGCCAGCAAAGGTGAGGGGAAAGTATCGATGGATGATGTGGAGTGGGCGAAGAGGAAGATAGTTGTAAACTACAGTGAGAGGAAGTCCGTGCAGGAGTTTCTAAGGTGGTGGGTCTCGAAGACGCAGGGGATGACGATAACTTACATACCCTCCGAAAGTGAAGTTGAGTGAGAGCTTAGGTCTGTGAGCTCAGCAGGTTCGTCTCAGCCATCACCTTCGAGATAACCTTTGCACAGTACCTGAGTGCGGGCTTCTTAATCCCCAACGTCGTCAGAAGTTTGTATAAGAACGGCGTTTTGAAGGGAGCTCCAGCAGCCTTCGGATGGCCGCCACCGCCGAGTCTAACGGCTAACTCCCTAATGTTTAAGTTGTTACTCCTAATGCTGAGGCTCCCCTCCTTATACACGACCACTACGTCGGCGTCAATCCTGCTCATTACGTAGTGTGCTATGTAGGATGTGGAGCTCTCCTCCCACTCCTTCATAATCACGGCAACTTTAACATTACCTATTTCAAAAACCACCGACTTCTTAATGACTGAGTTGAAAACTCTGAGGTCCCTATCCATTACGCTTTCAGCGCATTTAACGATCTCATCATTCAGTACGTTCTCAAATTCACTTAACTTTAAGATCAATCGCTCCCTCCACTTATTACCAGGCCTACACACTACGTACCTGCTGAGGAAGTTACCTAAGTAATCGTTGAAGACCCATAAGTCATTAGAGCATGTGGCCCTGACCAATCCCGCGGAGTTGGCGTCAACGACTCTCAGGGCATTTGCCACAACACCGGCGCTACAAGTGCCGACATCAAGGTATAGGTTAATCCCTAAGCTAAGTAACTGATTTACCCAGTGGTCCTCCCACACATGGTGGTCGAACCAGTAAATAACGGTACCATCACCCCTTAACCTACTAACCTCGTTAAGTATTGATTGGAAGGTGTTGCGGTTAACGCCTAGGTCACATATGTAGAGCTCATCGCACTTCAACCGCCTCAAAGCTGTGGGGAGATTATGCGGTTGAGCAAGCGTTATTTCGACGTCAAGGATGCCCCTACTCCTCAAATGCTTGACGACCAACGCCGCTGATGCTATGCCATCCAGATCTGTGTGGGTTACTATACATGCACACTTACCCAAATGTCGCACCCGATAACATCATCAAGCTTTCTTATATTTTTTGCTGATATGATTCTTAACATGATTACGCTTAAATAGATTTTTATTTTTGCAAATCAGTTGTTAAACGAATATACAAAGGTGTGTAAAATGAGGTCCCAGTTGATTCTGGCTTTGGTCGTGGTCGCAATAGTGGCAGGGGGTGTCGGGTACTCCGTAGCCTCCATCACCGCCCCACCTAAAACGGTTACAACAACACTCACCGTGGGAGCTCAGCCCTCAGTTACTACGGTCACACTAACTACGACCCGTGTGGAGACCGTCACTACAACCATGACCGTTACGAAGGTCCCTGAGAAGTTGAAGATCGCCTTCGTATATGTAGGTCCTGTAGGCGATTACGGGTGGTCGCATGCTCACGATGTGGGTAGGAGGTACGTTGAATCGGTATTTAAGGATAAGGTCGAGACGTACTACGTAGAATCTGTTGAGGAGCCTAAGGTTTATGACGTAATTAAGAGGTTGGTAGGTGAGGGGTATAAGGTCATATTCACGACGAGTTTCGGATTTATGGACGGGACCTTACGGGCTGCTAAGGAGTTCCCAAACGTGATATTCTTCCACTGCTCAGGGTATGAGAGATGGGATAACTTAGGAACCTACTTCGCAGACCTCTATCAGCTATACTACCTTAACGGGCTGATGGCGGGAGCGCTAACTAAGTCAGGTAAGGTCGGGTACGTAGCGGCCCATCCAATACCTGAGGTTGTCAGGCATATAGATGCGTTCGCCTTAGGTGTTAAGGAGGTTAATCCAAACGCTAAGGTTTATGCGGTGTGGATACATGCGTGGTATGACCCGCCGAAAGCGAGGGCCGCGGCCGAGTCCTTAATAGCGCAGGGAGTGGACGTCCTGGCATTTACGGAAGACTCACCGGCTGTGGTTGAGGTCGCTCAGGAGTACTACAACCGCGGCATCCCTGTTTACGCCTTCGCACACTACAGCCCCATGTTGAAGTTCGGCCCTGACGTAGTGGTCAGTGGTCAGCTTGTTCGGTGGGAGGCGATATATGAGGATATAGTGGCTAAGGTGCTCTCAGGCGTCTACACCAATAAGAACTTGAGGAACGTAGATTACTGGTGGTTGCTGAGTGAGGGAGCGGTTGAATTAGGCGGGGATTTCGGAGTTCCTATAAATCCGAAGCACGTCAACCTCTTGAAAGATGTTAAGGTCGAGGAGAAGATAAGCGGTGAGGTGATGAGTGTCTACGACTTGGTCATGCTGAGGCTTAAGCAGATGAGCGAACCTAGGCCCGCTTTCGACCCATTCTGCGCGGTTAAGGAGCCCATACTGAGTCAGGACGGTAAGGTATTGGTGAGACCTGGCGAATGTTTAGGACATGATGAGTTGTGGGGCATCATGTCATTCGTCGACAACGTGGTTGGTTCCATACCCACAGGCGGTGGTTAATTAGGTGCTTAAGTTGGGATTGGGTCAAACAAATTTTTTATCGAATTCTGCCAGCGACCACGACTACATGCTCTCCGCCAGGGGCATTAGTAAGTTTTTCGGCAGTATAACCGCTTTGAAGGACGTCGATCTAGACATCAGGAGGAGGGAAATACACGTTTTACTAGGTGAGAACGGGGCCGGCAAGACCACGTTGGTTAACATCCTCTACGGTATTTACAGACCTGATGCGGGGAAGATCAAAGTATTCGGGAAGGAAGTCAGGATAGACTCACCTAAGGACGCCATATCGCATGGGATAGTGTTAGTACAGCAACACCCCATGTTGGTGGATAAGATGACGGTAGCTGAGAACCTGTCCATAGGTTTTAGGAAGTTAGGGCTCTTCAAATCATCTAAAGCCGTTAAGAAGTTAATCGATGATTACAGCAAGAGGTACGGGATAACGGTGAACGCCGATGCGTTGGTGAGTAACTTATCCTTTAGTGAGAAGCAGGAGGTGGAACTCATCAGGGCTTTAATGCTTGACGCCAAGTTGTTAATGCTGGACGAACCAACGACCATGTTAACCTCTTATGAGAGGAAGAAGCTTTTCTCGACACTGAGGAGATTGGTTAGTGAGGAACGGTCAGTACTCCTAATAACCCACAAGGTCGTTGAGGCGTTAGAGATAAGTGATTGGATAACGGTCCTTCGGAAGGGGGAGGTTATAGCTTCCAGACCTAAGAACGCGTACAGGGCGGATGAGTTGGTGAAGCTAGTGATGGGTGACTCAGGTGACTCGGGAATAACATCAGTTAATGGGTTAAAGGCAGTAAGCGTTCAACCTACAGAGGTGTTGAGGGTTGAGGACTTAGTCGTTGTCAATGAGGTTGGCGGGGTTGCGGTTAGGGGCATCTCCTTAAAGGTCTTCGCCGGTGAGATCCTCGGCATTGCTGGCGTATCCGGTAACGGGCAGAAAGAACTCTCCGAAGCGCTGGCAGGCTTAAGGAAGGTGAGGAGCGGTAGGATATTCATATGCGGCATAGATGTAACGGATAAAGGGCCCCGGGATAGGGTTAAAGCAGGTCTGGCCTATATACCTGAGGAAAGGTTAAGGTACGGCGTCGTGGGCGGGATGAGCGTTGCTGAGAACTTCATACTTAAGAACTACGATTCGTTCAGTAGGTACGGAGTTATAGATTTAGAGAAAGCATTGAGCAGTGTTGAGGAGGCCATAAAGACCTTCAACATCGTCACCAGAGGTCCTTCTGAGAAGGTTAAGGCCCTCTCAGGAGGTAATATCCAGAAGCTCATAGTTGCTAGGGAGTTATGGACTAATCCTAAGGTAATTATAGCGCATAACCCGACGTTAGGGCTTGACATTAGGTCCACGTCCTTAGTGCGTGAACTGCTGCTCAAGGCCAAGTACAACGGCTCAGGAGTGCTCCTAATATCAGAGGACTTGGACGAAGTTATTTCACTTTCAGACAGGATTGTTGTCATGTACAGAGGTTCTATAGCGTTCGAAGGTGATAAGGCATCGGCTTCACGCGACGTATTAGAGAGGGCGATGCTGGGGTTGGCGAATGTTTGAGTTAGTGGTCTTAAGACGTTATGAGGTATCCGCAAGGTTTAAGTTCTCAGTGTACGTCCTCTCATTCGCTGCAGGTATACTGGGCTTCGCCTTATTGGAAGTTGCCTACGGTGCGAACCCCTATGAGGTGGTATATGAGTTGTTCGTAAAACCCCTGAGTTCCCACGCCGACCTTCATGTGACTATAAGATATGCCGTCCCCATAGGAATAATATCATTGGGTCTCGCATTAGCGTATAGAGCAGGCATATACTCGATAGGGGCTGAAGGTCAGATGGCCGTAGGCGCTATATTGGCGGCGGGAGCCGCTTACACGTTCAGGGATTTAGGAAGTCCTTACTCGGTGATGGTGGCGTTGGCTGCGGGGGTTTTAGGAGGGCTTTTATGGGGGTTAGCTCCGGGGCTACTTAAAGGGCTGTTAAACGTTAATGAGGTTCTGACGACTTTAATGTTCAACTTCGTGGCCTACTCATTGACTGACTACTTGATTTACGGACCTTGGAGGAGTCCTAAGGCATACGGCTTCCCGTTAACGGAACCCATACCTGAGTCGTTCAAGATTCCCTCATACGGTGGTGTACCGGTAATCAACCTGCTCGTATTGATACTATCAACACTCGCTATGCATTTCATAATTAGGAAAAGTGTCGTGGGTTATCAGGTGCGGGCGTATGGATTGAACCCTATGGCCGCTTACTCAGCAGGGATGAGTTTCTTCAAGGTGGCTTTGCTTTGTCTGACCATAAGCGGGGCGCTAGCGGGTCTTGCCGGGGCATTGCAGCTGACCTCAGTTCACACACGGCTGGGGCCGAAGTCCTGGAGCGTGACCGAGGGTTTGGGCTATACGGCCATAGTCTCGGCCTGGCTTGCTAGGCTGGAGCCCCTGGCTATACTGCCTTCAGCACTACTTCTGGGGGCATTGGTCAACGGGGGGTTAACGATTAAAGCAGTCCTAGGCCAACCGGAGGGGATTGTGAACGTTATGAACGGCCTCCTCTTGCTCTCAATAATTACGGCCGAATTCTTCATCAACCATAAGTTAGTCTTTAGGGTGGGTAAGTAGCATGATCGACACCGTGTTGTTGGGGAACTTCATATTCCTGACGTTGAAGAACGCCGTACCTTTAATCCTCGCATCGACGGGTGAGGTGATCGCTGAGAGGTCGGGCGTAATCAATCTTGGTGTTGAGGGTTCGATGCTCATGGGTGCCTTAGTAGGTGTCGTAGCAACTTTGATGAGCGGTAACTTCCTAGTAGGGTTCGTTGTAGGTGGTTTGGCCGGACTCCTCCTAGCTCTAATACATGGGTTGGTGTCAGTTGTTTTCGGGGCAAGCCAGATAGTTTCCGGCATAGCGGTAACCATGATGGGTTCCGGCCTAACAGCACTCCTCGGCAGAGGGTACGTAGGTAAGTCGTTGTACGGTTTAAGGCCCACCCCGCTATACCCGTACGACATACCACTGCCTGAGGAAGTGAAACCTCTAGCAGGAGCTATAATGAAGCATGACATCATTGTCTACCTATCGGTTCTCATACCGGTATTCATTACGTGGTTGCTCTTCAGAACTAGGTACGGGAGCTCCGTAAGGGCATGCGGTGAGAGCCCGGCTGTGGCGGAGTCCCTAGGCGCTAGCGTCGTCTTAATTCGATTTTCAGCGGTGTCGTTAGGGGGTTTCCTAGCAGGCCTCGGCGGGGCGTATCTGTCCTTAGGGATAGTCGGTACGTGGGTTGAAAACATAACGGCGGGTGTTGGCTGGATTGCGGTTGGATTGGTAGCTTTCAGTATGTGGATGCCTGTGAGGGCCCTCCTCGCTTCGTACTTGATGGCAGCGCTAATATCGGTTTCATACATCCTCCAAGGTAAGATAGGCATTAGTAGCTACTTCTTAGCTATGATCCCGTACATTGCAACAGTAATCATCCTCACAGCGGTTAACATTGAAAGGTTTAAGTTGAAGTTAGGCGCACCTGCAGCCCTAGGGAAACCTTACCTTCGGGAGGAGAGGTTGTGATAGGAGATAATTTTTATACTTCAAAAGGATATACAATAAGTAGTGTTTGATATGTGGTTAGATGAGCTAAGCAGTGAGATATCCAAAGTCATTTCTAAAGCGGTTAGGTCGGTCGTCGCCCTTTTCACCGTGAGTTACGCGTACGACTTCATGCTCAACCCGGTACCGGTGAGGGGGGCTGGGTCAGGCTTCGTGGTCGGTAAGAACCTGATCATAACGAATAACCACGTGATTAGCGGTAGTTCCAGGATCTCGGTGGTCACTGCCGACGGTATGAGGGTGAACGGCGAGGTGATATCAACCGCTCCCTGGAAGGACCTAGCATTAATAGGTGTGGAGGAAAATCTTGAGCCAATCCAACTAGGTGATTCATCCAGCATTAAAATAGGTGAGATAGTGTTCGCTGTAGGTAATCCGTTAGGTTTATGGAGCGGTCCGACCGTGACAATGGGTGTGGTGAGCGCTGTTGGAAGGACAATAGCTGCTAAGCCAGAGTTGATACTGGAAGACCTCATCCAAACCGACGCGGCGATAAATCCGGGGAACAGCGGGGGTCCCTTAATAAACATTAGGGGGGAAGCCATAGGCGTAACCACAGCCATAATACCCTTCGCCCAAGGGATAGGCTTCGCGATCCCCGTAGAGGATGTTAAGGTCTTCCTAGACCACATCAGGAAGTACGGGAAGGCAATAAGGGCTTGGATAGGGGTGTACGTGACTGACATCACGCCCGAACTAGCGAGGACGTACAGGTTACCAGTTAATAAAGGAGTGATAATAATTAACGTGTTACGTGGCTCACCAGCTGACGAGGCAGGCCTGATGCAGTCAGATATAATCGTCGAAGTTGATGGGGAGGAAATCAGGAGCTCCAGAGAATTACGTAGGGCGGCTGAAAAAGCTATTGATAGGGGGTACATCAGGGTTAAAGTCGTTAGGGGTTATAAAGAGCTTCATATGGAAATACCTCTAATAATTGAATAGCCTTCGTAAAATCTCAAGTTTTACCCTTCGGAGGTTTTTGAAGGTGCTCTAAACCCATGGGGGTTGGGTAATGCAGAACGTTGAGCTTCAAGAACGCCTAAAGAAGATGTGCAGGGACGAGTTCGAAGCCCACAACATGTACAAGTTTTTAGCTGATCGCTTAATACGTAACGAGAGAGTTAGGGGAGTGTTTAAGAAGGCATCTGAGGACGAGCGGGTGCATTATGAAGTACTGAGGGAAGTCGTAGGTGAGTGTAAGTCAAGTGTTTCCGCGATTAGGGTGGTGGGCTACATCATCATCTACTTGATCTTCGGGACAACCATATTTTTAAAGATCACCGAGTCATTGGAAAGGTCTGCCCTGAAGTCTTACAATGAGTTGAGTAAGTTGGGAGGAGAGTTATCGGACCGCATATTGAAGTTAATTGAGGACGAGGGAAGGCATGAGGTTGAGTTAATCAATAGCCTGGATGAAAGGAGGGTTAAGTACCTCGGCTCAATAATCCTAGGTGTGTCAGATGCCCTGGTCGAGTTGACCGGGGTTTACGCAGGTGCGTTAGGTGCTCTGTCATCCACATCGGAAGCCGGGTTAATAGGTGTGTTAGCAGGTATTTCTGCAGCCTTATCTATGGCAGTAGCCTCATACGCGCAGGCGAAGCAGGAAGTGGGGAAGTCACCTCGTTTGGCAGCTACCTTCACAGGGTTGGCTTACTTAACAGTCGTCGCGTTACTCGCCATACCGTACTTCATAACCACGTCTTTAATAATGGCGTTTTCATCGATGTTGGTGATAGCGTTAATTGTAATAGCATATATGACCTACTCCGGCGCCGTAATATACGGAAGAAACTTCCTCAGGGAATTTGGTGAGACGTCCGCACTGTTGCTGGGTGTGGCCTTCCTGCTATACATCCTAGGCAACTTATTCGGTGAGGCCGTTAGGTAGCTCAGTCATGACCTTATATAGCGAGTGGTTGAGGAATTTCCCGATGCGGTGCTTAGGTGATGCATTAATTGATGGAAGTTGAATTAACTTCCGAGCTCTCAAGGTCTTTGGCATTAGCTAACAACCTGTTAAACGGTGTGGAGTCCTTAATTGAAGACTGTTCATGTAGTGATGCCTACATATCGAACGAGTTCACCTCGCTGAGCGAACTACTCGGCTCAGAGCTGAGGGTGTTTCTGAGCCAGTGCCTCTACGAGCCTGATAAGCTGTTCGAGCTAGATGACCTAATCAGATACGGTTTAGTTAACGATGTGGAGGTAATGGTTAGGGAATCGGCCTCAGGCTTCAACTACCGCCTACTCTACGAGATGGCCGCCGACCTAACCCTGGAGAAGGTCATCCCATTCATGAGGGAGGTTTCCTATAAGACCTCCGCATCAGGCGTTGAGTACATGTACGTCGTCTTGAGGGATGGTAGTGCGGAGTTACTTGAAGGGGAGGTAGGCAGGATTGTTATACCGAGTGTTAGGGCTGCGTTAATGATCCACACTCACGACACCGTATGCATTCCATCGCCCAACGATCTGAGAACAACAACGCACATACTATTCGACGGCGGGTTAGGTAGTGGCATTACTTCACCGACGTGTTACTTCCTAGTGTTTAGGGAGGGGCTCTTAACCGAAGGCGATTACCTAGCACTGAAGAACTTATGTAAGGATGAATGCGACCTTTGGGAAAGGGGTAAGCGGTACATCAGTGACAACATAGCTTTGTTCCTTGGTTAAACACTTTTAATCATGCGCTGTTAAATTCTTACGAGGTGGTAGGTTGTTCCGTGAATTCAGCCTAAGTGAGTTCTACAGATTACTCCACCCAAGACCTGTTGTGGTTATAACGGCAAGCTGTGAGGGCGGTAAGGTCAACGCGATGGCGTGCTCGTGGTTCACACCCGTCTCAGAGTACCCCCCAACAGTCTTGGTGGTTATTGATGAGGGGTCTTACACGGCTAAATGCATTGAGGGTTCTGGTTCATTCGTGATTAACGTCTTACCTTCCGAGCTTCTAAGTAAGATATGGGTCGCCGGCTCTAAGTCGGGGAGGGATGTCGATAAGATTAAGTTGATGGGCGTCAACCTAACTAAGTGCATTAAGATTGATTCCTACGCAATTTCGGAATCCGTCGCAGTGTTAGAGGTAGGTAACGTGAAATGGTATGAGGTAAGCGGTTCTAGGGTGTACGTAGGTGAGGTGGTAACTGCTTACGTAAAGGAGGGCGCTGTAGGGAAACTCGGATATGACCTGAACAAGGTCTCCATACCGTTGCATGCCTGGGGCAGGGAGTTCTACATACTTGATAGGAACGTGAGACACGTCTACGTCAAGTAGCCTGACCCTGGGAAGGCATATGAATTTAGTCGTTACCGGTGCGTCCTCAGGGATCGGGAGAGCTCTATGTGAAGTCGTTTTAAGTCAGGAAGCCGGCGCTAAGGTTTTAGGGGTCGGCCGTAATGAAGAAGCCCTCAACGAGTTAAAGCTCAAGTATGGGGGAGGGTTTGACTACGTAGTGGCGGATCTCTCGAACTTAGGGGAAGTTTATAGAGTGGTTGACGAAGTGGGAAAGCGGTTAGGACATGTCGATGTGTTAGTCAATAACGCGGGGTTCGGGATCTATAAAGGTGTGTTAGACCACACGGATGAGGAAATCCTCAGCCTAATGAACGTCAACCTCATAGCCCCGTACGTCTTGACTAGGGAGTTAGTAAAGTACATGGGTGAGGGGTCCACAGTTGTCAACGTTTTAACTGCTGGGATATATGTGCTTATGATCAAGTTGCCTGTATACGGTGCAAGCAAACTAGCCTTACATTACCTCACCGAGGTGTTGAGGAAGGTGTTGAGGAATAAGGGTATTACCGTGATATCAGTGTTCCCAGGAATCGTTAAGACTGAATTCCATAAGAGGGCTGGACTGGAGGGGGTTAGGGGAGGGGTTCCCGCTGAGGCGGTTGCTAAGGCGATCCTCGAAGCAGTTAAGAAGGGGAGGAAGGAGGTGTTCGTGCCTGGTTTTCTCAGGGTGCTGAAACTGGTTAGTCCTAAACTGATCCCTTTTAAGTAGTGCTTAAGCCGCCTCGGAGTTAGACATGTTGAGTTAGTATATCCCTGAAGTCTTTTAAGGAAGTTATTTCGGGAGATTCGTAAATGGTGTAAGAGGTCATGAGTGGTTGGAAGGGGTTTGAAAAGATATGGCAGGGTAACCAAGATAGCGTCGCTTTGAAGTTCAAGAGGACTATCGGTAAGGAGAAGCCTCTTAGGTATAGGATGGCTATGGCTTCTTACAAGATAAGGGCCATGGTCAGTAGGATTGAGGTGTTCATTGAGAGGATGAAGGAGAGGGATAGAATACTCTTCGAAAGGGTTGTAGATGCGTTGCTGGTTAAGGACACAGCTAGGGCTACGATGTACGCTAACGAGGTAGCTGAGCTGAGGAAGGTTGTTAAGCAGTTACTCACCGTTCAGATAGCCTTAGAGCAGGTGGTCCTCAGGCTGGAGACTGTTCAGGAGATAGGGGACGTAATGGTTGCCTTAGGCCCTGTTGTGGGCATAGTTAAAGAGCTCAGGTCGGCGTTAAGAGGGTTACTGCCTGAAATAGGCGTTGAGTTGGCTGAGGTTGAGGACATGCTGAAGGAGACGGTGTTGGAAGCTGGTGAGATGTTGGGTGGAGGAGGCTACGACCTAATAGCCTCACCCGATGCTAGGAAGATACTGCAGGAAGCTCAAGTGATTGCCGAGCATAAGATGAAGGAGAAGTTCCCCGAGCTCCCAGCCATACCCACCACACCGTCAGAGGAGAAAACCGCGGAAGCCCATCACTGATTTCTTAACTAGCCGCACTGCGATTGAGCAAGTTTTTTAAATCTGATTTTTAAACCTTAAAAGCAATGATACTATGCGGTGTAGTTATTGGGATTTAATTTAATGGTCGTCCACGAACCTGGGGTAGATAACTATAGCTGGGTGCGGAACTACGTAAGGCAGTTATTGGGGGATAAAGTCGAGTACGTGAGCTCTTATCAATCAGTTATTTTATATTTGGTCGATGACCCCCGCTCAGCGGCGAAGCTCATCAGGGAATCGTTGACGAACACCTCAAGCCCTATCATCAAGGTCATACCTATTGATTACGTCGTAGATCCCCTCATCGATAAGGTGTCGGAGGCAGTGAAGGAGTTGGCTAACAGGATACCGTTGAACGAGCCGTTCAGGATAACTTTGGAGGGGCACTTACTCCGCAACGATGAGGAAGGGTTCGTCCAGGAATTAGGTAGTTTGGAAGCTATTAGGGAGCTAGCCAAGTACGTGAACAGACCCGTCGACTTAGAGAACCCTAGCTGGGTGATCTACGTCCGAGTGATTAGATTCCGCAAGGTTTTGAAGAAAGCCATAGTCTCCCTCCTCAAGCCTGAGGACCTCAAGAGGTTGTGAGTGTGGGCCTCTTCGGCACCTCAGGTATTAGAGGTGTTTACGGTTCGCAAATAACCCCCGAACTCATGTTGAAGTTAGGTTCGGCGATAGCCACATTTTTAGGGGGTAAGGGTGAGTTCCTGTTGGGCGGGGATTGTAGGACAACCACTCACGTGCTCAAAGCATCGCTGGCCTCCGGACTAATGGCAGGCGGTGTTGACGTGGTAGACAGTGGTATGTTACCCATGCCGGTACTTGCCTACGGGATTGTCAGGCATTCCTTCTCAGGCGGTGCTTACGTGACAGCAAGCCACAACCCACCGGAGTACAACGGTGTTAAGGTATTTGACCGTAACGGTGTTGAGTTAGGGAGTGAGGGGGAGGCTTTAATAGAGAGGGTGATGAGTAGCGGTTCATATATTTCCGCGGAATGGCACTCCGTAGGCCGTTACTCAGTTATGGAGGGATTGATAGATGAGTACGTACGTGAGCTAAGTACCGTCTTAGCCCCTCGTAAGCAGGCGAAGAAGGTGAGGGTGGTAATCGACACAGCAAACTGCACAACGTCCTTAGTCACCCCTAGGGTGTTAGTAAATCTTGGGGCGGAGGTCATAACCCTTAACTCATACATCGATGGAAGGTTTCCTGGGAGGGAGGCCGAACCAAGACCCGACGTACTTCACCCCTACTTAGAGGCTGTTAAGGCGTTGAACGCTGACATATTCCTAGCCCATGACGGTGACGGTGATAGGTTAGCCGTCATAGACCCTGTGGAGGGCTTCATAAAGCAGGATAGGATCATAGCGCTAATGTTTAAGTATAAGTTGTTGGATGTCAGAGGTAAGGTCGTAGCATCTGTGGATTGCGGTAACTCGGTTAGGGAGGTTGTCGAAAGGTACGGCGGTGAGTTAATAGTCAGCAAGTTGGGGAAGATACATGAAGCACTGATAAAGCATAAAGCGGTAATTGCTGCAGAGCCTTGGAAGCTCATAGACCCTTCGTGGGGTTACTGGATCGACTCAATATATCAGGCGGGGCTACTGGTTAGGGCTTTGATCGAGGAAGGTAAGACTCTAAACCAATTAATGAGGGACATACCCAACTACCCCCAGGCAAGGTGCTCCATTAAGGTTCCCGACAACATGAAGCAAGGACTCTACGAGTGTATGAGGGATTACCTAGAGGCTAATGCTGCAGGTAGGGGGGACATAATAGACATCGACGGCTTAAGGGTTAACTACTACGACGGCTCATGGATTCTGGTCAGGCCCAGCGGCACAGAAGCTAAAGTAAGGATCTACGGTGAGGCGAGGGAGTTGGGTAAGCTTAAGGAGTTATTAGATGAAATCATTGGAGTAGCTAACAACTTCCTCCAATGTAGGGGGCTTAAGCTAGAGGTCGATGGCGCGATCATTCCTTAATAACCAAGTATTTGAAGTTCTTTCTCTCCATCCTCAAAATGCTTAAAGCCTTCGCCGCTAACTCGAAGGCCCTCCTCGGGTGTTCGGAGACACCCACACCTACTTTAACATCGTAGCTTACGACCGCATTCAAAACTTCCTCCAGGTTTTGGGGGCATGTAACCACGACTACGTTGTCCCCGCCCAAGTACTGAACCAATGCCTTACCTGTCAAGTTGAGGGCGAGCCTGCTACACATGTTTAACACCTCAACGTAGGGTCGGTAAAATCCGGTGTGAATGGACTTAGTCGTGAAGTTGTTTAAGTCTAAATGCGCGATACATACCTCCTTATGGAGGCATCTGCGGCCCTCCCCGTCATTGCCTAGGACCTCATGGGGTAGCCCGCAGCGGACTTCAACCTCCGCCCCTACCGGTGGCCAATTAGCTGTTACGTCATAAAACCTCTTAATAAATGAATCGATGTCGACGTCCTGCGGCAGCAGGATTATTTGAACATCGTACCTCATAGGGAAGGTGAAGCCGTTTAACTCCTTGGAAAGTGCTTGCAGGTCTTGGTAAATTCTGGATTGAGTTAACTGGATCTTCCACTCCCTATCATAGCCTAATGACTCAGTCCACGACCTGTAATTGGAGAGCTTCACAACCACTGTGTATGTCAACAAGCTTCACTCGATGAATACTGTGGCTCCTGAGGGCTCCCTTTTCTCCAGCTCCCTTAACCTCCTAACAGATTTGACGGCTGCTTCAACAGCCCTACGTGCGTAGTCCTCCACCCTCTCCAGGGCCTGCATCCTCGAAGCCCCAGGCCCTATTATCCCCAGAGCAACTGGCTTACCATACTGAACGGCTAAATCCATTATCTTCCTAGCGGCTTGGTGGGCAACAACTTCGTCATGTTTTGTCTCACCCTGGATGACAGCACCTAAGGTAACCACGGCGTCCACATCATCTTTGGGGAGGAGTTTGCTGACGGCTAACGGTATTTCAAACGAGCCTGGAACCTTAACTACGTAAGGCACCTTAACCCCTAGGAAGTCTGCGTGAGAAAGGGCTTTCTGGAGCATTAAGTAGGTCACGTCGTAGTTGAACTCGGCAACCACTATAGCCACTCGTACCTCATCTGATGAACCTATTACACATCCCCACTAACCTTAAGTGGTAGCATTTTAAATAATTTGCTAATTTGACGGCCCTAGCTAAGGTATTTAGACCAAACCTTTGAGTTACCTGCTAAAGCTAGCACGTACATGCTTCACCAGTCGTCAGTGGTCGACTATTCCTTAGCTTTTCAACGCAGTTTATTTACGAGCTACTAGCCTCATCCCTCCCCATTACGCAGGAACCCACTGTTTAAGGGCTTCATACATGATAACTTCGATAGTAAGTGATTGAGGCCTAAAAGGAAATTAAAATATTTGACGCCTATAAGGTGGGGGATTTGTTGGGGGCTGTGTACGTTGGCATTGACCTAGCAGCCAGTCCTTCAAAATGTACTGGATATGCTGCGATAGTCTGCGAGGATCGTTGCGAATTGGCCATTGCTAAATGCGTGTATAGCGACGATGAGTTGATCTCAGCGATCCGTGACTTAGTGCGCTGCGGTGCTTTAGTGGTGTCCATAGACGCGCCTTTCGGGACTTCTGCGGGTATGAGGGATGTGGATAGGAAGATGATTTCAGCGGGGTTTAAAGTTCTCCCGCCAGGGTTTAAGCATATGAAGTCGTTGACGTTGCGGTGCGTGAGGTTGGTCAACACTCTTAGGTCGTTAGGCATTTCGAACCTGTATGAGACACATCCGAGGAGCGCGTTACTCAGCAGCGGCTGTAGGGATGTTGAGGACTTACTGAATGAGCTGTCAATAGGCTTGGGTACTCATGATTTAAGCCGCTTAACTAGGGATGTAAGGGATGCCTTAATAGCGTCGGCCGTGTCTTACTGCTTAAGTTCTAATTGCTCCTCCAAAGTAGTAGGTGCTGATGGGACGGTATGGCTCATAGATAGGGTCTGCGAGGATTAGTTGGTAGTGAGGTGTGACCCGTGGTTGAGGAGTTAGTCCTGAACTTCGACGCCGGCTTCGTGGGCGAGGACCTCGAACTATGGGACAGCGGTGTAAACATGGTGGTGAGGGATGGTCTCATAGAACACGTGGGTAGGGGTAAATCAGCTGGTAGGAACGTGGTCAACTTCAACAACGTACTCGTAATGCCCCCGCTCGCCAACCTCCACACCCACATCCTAGACTACGCGTTCCCCGAAGTGGGCTGGGACCTAGACATCGATACCTTAGTAGGCGACCCCTACGGTGTGAAATACTTAATGCTAAGCAAGGCTGATAACACATCATTAAGAAACGCAATCCAGAGATTCTTAAATCATAGTTGGAACTGCGGGGTAGGTGTGGTGGTTGAGTTCAGGGAAGGCGGTGCCTCCAACGCAGTACTTGACCTCAGTTCCAGGCCTAAAACCCATATAGTGCTGGGCATGCCCGTCCGTCAAGACGGCGTAGTCGACCAGGTTAGGGAGATGAGTGAGTTCGTCAACGGTGTGGGTATATCATCGCCGCTGTATTTCAGGGAGGATGAATTGGAAGCACTGAACAAACTATCTAAGGATTTAAACATGATCGTCCACGCACACATCTCCGAAGTTGCTGAGTCCCACGATGGAGGTGATCTGGAATATATGCTCAAACACCTCAAACCAAGTGCCGTGGTCCACGGAACCTACTTAAATTACGAAGAATTAACCACCCTAAAGGAGCACGGCATACCCTTAATAATGTGCTTGAGGTCTAATCTGTGGTTCGTTGGCGCAGTCCCTGACTTGAGGACAATTCGAGAGCTGGAAATGGATGTAGGGCTGGGGACGGACAACGCCTCATGGATTAAGGGGGACTTATGGAGGGAGTTAGACCTCCTCACGAATCTGTTAAGGGTTAAAGGTGTGTTAGACCCTAAGTGGGTCTTGAAGGCGGCCACGAACTCTGCGTTGGTGGGTATCAACAACAGGTTGTGTGAGGGTTGTAGGGCGAATATACTAGCGATAAATGAGGAGTTGACGTCCATTAGGTATGCTAAGGATAAATACTTAGCAACCGTTAAGAGAGGTGGTCCAGAAGGTGTTGAGGTGTTGGTAACGGATGGCGTCCTTAGGTACTGCTCAAGTAGGAGTAAGGCCCTATGTGATAATCTACGTGACAGCATCGGTTGATGGTAAGATAGCCTCAGTAAGCGGGTATTCGAGGTTTAGCTGCGAGCACGATTTAAGGAGATTACATAGTTTGAGGGCAGCGGTTGATGCGGTTTTGGTTGGGGCTAACACCGTGGTTAGGGACGACCCCCTACTCACCGTGAGATATGCTTCAGGAAGGAATCCCCTGAGGGTCGTAGTCGACGGCCATTTGAAGATACCTGAAAGCGCTAGGTTAGTCAATGATAAGTCATCTAAGACCTTAATCATCACTTCCAAGAACGCACCCCCGGAGAAGGCCAAGAACTTGCTGAGTAGGGGTGTTGACGTTGCGGTCCTAGACGTTGATGGTTACGAACTACCCGTAGATGCGGTACTGCTTGAGTTGCTCTCAAGGGATGTTAAAACGTTACTTGTCGAAGGCGGGGGTGAGACGATTTGGAACTTTGTTAAGAGCGGTTCCTTCGATGAGTTTAGAATAACGCTATCGCCATACATTGTGGGCGGTAGGAACGCCACCCCCGTAGTGGGAGGTGAGGGGTTCGGCAGGGGTTCTGATTTCGTTAGGTTACTCCTTAAGGACGTCAAGATCTGCGCATGCGGCAATGAAGTCCACCTCACATATGTCAGGGGGTAAGCAGTGCGGACGCACTGATGCTCAATGATAAACAATTATATTAGCATGTGTGAACCTATTGGTGGGGTTAAGAGTGTGTAAGACTAAATTAATAGCATCTCTAGGTCCCTCAACCATCAGCCAAGACGTCATCATGACCTTATGCAGGGAGGGGGTGGTCGGGTTTAGGATTAACTTCGCCCACGGCGATGAGTCCATGTGGAGCGTTATGGTTAGCAACGTGTTGAAGGCTGAGTCATTTGTTGGGAGACCGTTGGCGTTGATCGGTGATTTGAGAGGACCTTCCATAAGGTTAGGCGATGTTGACCAACCGTACAGCGTTAAGAAAGGGGAGACGGTCTCCCTGGTTGTGGGTGAGAAGGGCTTAAGTGAGAGGAGGGAGGTACCCCTCCCAATTAAGGAAGTTTACAATAAGCTGGAGATCGGTGATACGATCTTAATGAATGATGGTAAGGTCAGGTTCAGGGTTTCAGACATATTAAGCAACCGCATAGAGCTCACCGCCTTGACGGATGCAGTGATAAGTTCTAGGAAGGCTTTGGTGGTGGCTAACAAGGAATCCGACCTACCCCTGCTCCGCGACAAGGACATCTCAGACCTTAACTTCGCGCTATCGACAGGGTTCAACTACATAGGCTTGAGCTACGTTAGGAGGGGTATGGATGTGAAGATCGTCAAGGATCTGATAAGGAAGTCCGGACACAATAAGGTTGGAGTCATAGCTAAGATTGAGACTAGGTCAGCCATTGAAAACTTAGATGAGATAGTGGAGTCCGCGGACGCCGTCCTCGTTGCCAGAGGTGATTTAGGGATGAACTTCGGGCTTGAGGAAATACCCTACCTACAGAAGAAAATAATTGAGAAGTCCCTGAAGTTGGGTAAGCCCGTAATAGTTGCCACCCAACTACTTGACTCCATGATTGAGAGCCCAGTACCTACGAGGGCGGAGGTTGTGGATGTTAGTGCTGCGGTAAGCGACGGCGTTGACGCACTAATGCTTACGGGCGAAACAGCCATCGGTAAATACCCCGTAGAAGCGGTCAGGTGGTTGAGGAAGGTGGTGGAGACAACTGAAAGCAAGCTCACAATCAATAAGTTCAGGGAGGTTAAGACACTGAGCGCTAAGTTCGCTAAAGGGATTACGGAACTAGCCGAAGACATTAACGCTAAGTTGGTTGTTTTCAGCATGCACGGCAATACCCCACGCACTATCGCGTTGCTAAGGCCGTCAGTGGACTTCTACGTAGGAACACCTGATATAAACATTGCGAGATCATTAAGCATTTTATGGGGTTTAAGGGTTTACCAGGTTGACGCATCTGACTACGATGAAGGTCTTGAAGCCACTTACGAATTACTTAAGAGGAAGGAGGAGCTCAGGTTAGGTGAGTTAGTCATATTGGCCTACGGGCTGAAGGAATATGAGCAAGCCATAAAGCTACGCAGAGTCAGTTGATGTACATTTACATATTTCCTGAAGTCCTCCTCATACGTAGTTCTATTCTAGCAACCTTCTCCTCCCATCTTGAAATCACGAACCTCTCCCTTGAGAATGCGAAGTGGAAGGCCAACCCTACACCCCAACCGGACAATACCCACAGAAACCACATATATCCTGGGCTCGTATACATGTTTACGAATACTAGGAAGGCATTCACTATAACGTAGGATATGAAGTGTGCGAAGAAGCCTGACTTAGCTTCCTCTAACTCCAGCTCCCTCCATGCTTTCTTAAAGTCTTCTATTGCTGACAACTTTCCCACGACTTATATATAGGATTCGACATTTATTAATCACGTGGATGATGCGGTGAATTCTCTTCAGTATGGGAAGTGATATTTGATCATGCCATCTGAAGGTAATCAATACATGCCTCAGTTGTTGGACTCCTCAACCGCTTGCTCCGAAGCATTACCCTGATGATTTCAAGAGGTAGGGCTGTATCGAATTACGATAGGCTAATATTCCTAAATTCCAATAATTTTTGGTGGTAATTGTTATGTCGCATGATTTGAAAATAGCTATAGTGAACAGTAAGGGGTTCGGATATCACTCAAACGTCATGGACGAGCTGAGGAGCTTCGCACATGTTGACAGGCTGGAAGTTCCGAAAGATTTAAGGGGTTCCCAGCTGGCTTCAGTGCTCAGCGACTACGACATAGTGATTGCCAGCGTCACCCCTAAGTACGATGAGGAGTTCTTCAAGAACAATTTGAAGGTTAAGATGATCGCTAGGCATGGGATAGGTGTTGATAACGTAGACGTGGACTCAGCAACCAGGTACGGGGTCGTCGTTACTAGGGTTCCCGGCCATGTTGAACGTAATGCCGTTGCTGAACATGCGATTACGTTGATGTTAGCAGCTTTGAGGAACGTGGTCAGGGCGCATGAGAAGGTGGTTGCGGGTAAGTGGGGTGAGAGGGGTAAGTTCGTATGTCATGAGTTGAAGTACTTAACCGTCGGGCTAATCGGGGTCGGTAACATAGGTTCCAGGGTGGCTGAAATACTGATTAAGGGATTCGGCAGTAAGGTGATTGCGTACGATCCATACGTACCTAAGTCTAAGGCAGAAGAACTAGGTGTGGAGTTAGTGGACCTAGAGACGCTGGTGAGGAAATCAGACATAGTGTCAGTACATACCCCCGTAACTCCTGAGACCTACCACCTGATTAACTGGGACTTACTCACCAAGATGAAGAAGGGTGTGATAATTGTCAACACTGCTAGGGGTGAAATCATAGACACTGGAGCGTTGATCAGGGCCATTGAGGAGGGGATCGTCGGGGCTGTTGCTTTGGACGTCGTTGAAGGCGAGCCGATAGATAGCACGCATCCATTACTGAAATTCGATAATGTTGTGGTTACACCGCACATAGCGGCCTTCACGTACGAGGGGTTGAGAGGTATGGATGAGTCAGTGCTTAAGGCCATTAAGGACTATTTAAGTGGGCGGGTACCAGAAGGCATAGTCAACAAGGAGGTTTACGGGAGAGGTATAAGGCGTGTACCTCCATAAGCGGCTTCCAGCCCCCGCCACCGCTTAAGTAGTTTTAAACCTGAACTCACGTTATAGTCGGTGATAACGTTTAGCAAGATTAAATATGTGAAGGCATACCCCCTAGCAGCTGAGAGACCCGGAGTCAGCGCTGAGAGACCGGATCACTACCTCCCGTACTGGAAGGAACTATCCGCAGCGGGCATTAGGAGCAAGTACTACATGTTATTGGTTGAGATAGGCTCCGACGACGGACTTGTTGGCTGGGGCGAGGCCTTGGTGAGGGAGGTCCCTACAGCACATTTGGAAATAGTTGAGAGGCTACTAGCACCCATCATATTGGGTCAAGATCCCTTAGCTATAGAGGAACTATGGCAGAGGATGTTCGCATCGCTTAAGACTAGGGGACACTTCGGGGGGTTCTTCGTTGAGGCGATTTCAGGTGTCGATATAGCTTTGTGGGATTTGGCTGGTAAGACCTTAGGTATGCCCGTTCATCGGTTATTGAGGGGACCTACATCGGATAGGGTCAAGGTTTACGCTTCATCTGTTTACTGGCACTATATGGATAAGCTATCACCTGAGTCCGTGGCTAAGGAGGTATTGAAGCTTAGGGAGCAGGGATTAGACCTAGTCAAGATTAAGATAGGTATGGAGAAGATTGAGAGTGGTGGTCCCAAAGTACGTGACATACTCAAGTCCGTTAGAGACCACGCAGGCTATGACGTAGGGATAATGGTTGATGCTAATTCGGCCTACAATGTAAATGAGGCCATAAGGGTTGGGAGGGATTTGGAGAGGTATGAGGTGATATGGTTTGAGGAGCCTTTGCCGCCCAACAACGTTGAAGGTTATGCTGAGCTAAGGAGGAAGTTGGACGTCATGATCGCTGGTGGTGAATCGTTATTCACTAAGTATCAATTCATGGAGTATGTGAGGAGGAAGGCTCTGGACGTCCTACAACCGGACATAGCTAGGGTTGGGGGTATAACGGAGTTCGTGAAGATAGCGGCAATCGCTGAGGCGGAGGGCTTATTCATAGCACCGCATGTAGGTCTCTCCGGTCCTGGCTGTAGGGCTGCCACACTTCAAGTATCCGCAGCAATACCTAGGGAAGTGTTCCTAAGCTATGAATACATGTATAAGAGGGATAACCCGCTAGCCAGGGAATTACCTAAGCAGGCAGTTGAGGTCGTGGACAAGGGATTTATAGAGGTCTGTAAAAGCCCGGGGATCTGCTTCGAACCGGACACCGCGAAAGTGAGGGAATTCCTCTTCAGGGGTTAACATTCAGCAGTTATTATGTGAATCATCCCAGCTCTAAACCTAGGAGGCCACAAGTATGTGGGGTGCTTCCAGGGTTGGTGGGGCCGCGGGGATTTGAACCCCGGACCACGGGGACCCGAACCCCGCATTCTACCAAGCTAAACTACGGCCCCTGCCATCTAATTTACTTAGGTACTGGATTTAAAACATTAGCTCTATTATCTGATCAGCTGCTGTTACAGGGTCTATTTGACCCTTGATAAGGGTCTCAAAGACGTTTTTAATTCTTGAATCGTTGGCCAGCCTTTCGGCAAGCCTGCCCATCACCTTATATCTTATCGTGAGGTTTAACTCTACTGTCCTACGCGCTTCTCTCTTGAGGCTGATCTTGTTGGACGTTATTAAGTAGTCCCTATGGTCGTTTATTGCTTTTACTAGTTCCTTAATACCAGTTCTGTGTAGGGCTGAGGTTTTTAAAACCCTCGGCACCCAGTCATTCCTGTTCACATCATTTAACGCGAAGAGCACTTGGTTAAAAGTTAGTTCGGCGTCGGGGCGGTCCGACTTATTGAT
>CAZXJO010000004.1:57353-86354 GCA_964641155.1 uncultured Desulfurococcaceae archaeon
ATTACGTAGATGTCCCCGATCTCCATTATCCCCGCCTTAAGTGCCTGTATCTCGTCGCCTGCCCCAGGCATTAGGACCAGGATAACGGTGTCCGCGAGTTGGGATATCCCTACGTTGAATTGGCCGACCCCAGGTGTCTCAACCACCACGTAGTCGAATCCTAACCCGTCTAAGACTTCAATGGATAGTAGGGCTTTGAGCGGTAGTGCTTCCTCGGGGCCGGTGCTCATGCTCCTAATGAACACCTTATGGCTCTGCCTTATGTTAGTCATCCTCACCCTGTCCCCTAGGAGTGACCCACCGCTGATGGGTGATGAAGGATCTATGGCTAGGACGGCAACCGAGTGGTCGTTTGACGTTAGCTCATCCACTAATGCGGATATGAGGGAGGACTTACCAACACCTCCAGCGCCTGTCACACCAACTACATGTGCTTTAGGGGTCTTAGGCCAGATCAGGGCCGATATGCGTTTTACGGACTCCGCGTCGGATTCGATCAGGGAGAGTAGTCTCGATATTGCGAGTTTATCTCCCCTAGCAGCGTTGGTGATTAGCTCCTCAATCAGCCCCATCAGCGAACACCCTGTATAGAGGTGATTCCACGCTCCCCAAATATTTTAGACCGCTCCCCGTCATCGGTATTAGGACCTTACCGCCTAACTCCTTCCTCACCAGCTTGAATGCGGCGTACGCAGCAGCGCTGGTTGGCTCTACGGCGAACCCCATCCTGTATAAGTCCTTAATAGCCTCAACTATTAACTCATCGTTGACGACCACTGAGAAACCACCTGACTTCTTGATGGCTTCAGCTATGTACGGAGCTCTGGGGGCGTGGGTCAGCCTTATAGCGTCAGCCAGCGTTGTGGGTTGCACGCATTCAGACTTCCTGACGTCTTCTAGGTAGTTGCTCAGGGAGTCATAACCGCAGGCCTGAACACCCACTAACTTAGGTATCGATGTAATCAGGCCTAGCTCAAGTAATTCGTTGAACCCCTTCCAAATACCGAGGAGTAGCGTCCCGCTGGCCACGGGGGTTATCACGTAGTCGACGGATTGTAACTCTTCGTAGACTTCATATGCGAAGGTCTTAGTGCCCTCTATGAAGTAGGGGTTCCACGTGTGCCCTATGTAGTACCTACTACCGCTTAATTCGTTGAGCACTCTCCTCGATGCCTCATCCCTAGTTCCCGCCTTAATCACTTCAGCACCGAATGACTTGATCAGTAAGTACTTACCCAGAGGTATATCGCTCGGTACGTAGATGCATGCCTTAATGCCCGCACATGCTGCGTAAGCAGATATGGAGATACCGGTATTCCCTGAGGAATCTTCGAGGACCTCATCCACCCGGAGGTCGACGGCCTTCGAAACTGATACGGCAGAACCCCTATCCTTGAAACTGCCCGTGGGGTTTAAGTACTCCAACTTAAAGAGCAGTGAGGTGTTATGCATGGATCTAACCACTGTGGGTGTCCTACCCTCACCCAAGGACACGTACTTGCTTAAGTCCGGGAGGAGTGATGAGTACCTGAAAATGCCTGGAGCGTCCTTAGTGACGGACCACTTAAGCTCTCCCCGATCTATTAAGACCTCAAGCACGCCGCCGCAGGAACACTTAAAAAGCTTATACTCCTTCCCGTAAGTCCTACCACATTGCTTGCATTTAATTACGTAGTTAGCCATTAAAGCCCCTATCAGGTTATAAAAACAACGTATAAAAATATATGAATCCTGTGGGCGGCGTTAAATCATTATGACTTTCGAGGTCTCGAGAAGTTCTTCCTCAGTGCCTACCTCCAAGGCCTCCTCATCGTCCTTCATCAAACTGAGTAAGTAATTGATGTAGTCGTTAACAGCCTCCCTCACGAAATCACTCTTGGAGCTGTAACCTAACTCCCTACATATCTTAGAGACCTCATCATCTAGGTTCTTAGGGATGCGCACCGTAATTATCTTGGAGTGTTTAAGTTGAGTGAGTTTAATCAATTCGGAGGCCCTGAATAACTGGGGTAATACTAAATAAATACTTTTCTGAGTTGATTTCCCCGAGTATTAGGTAATACTTTAAGAAGTTCTTTCAGAGGCCTTGCACTCAACCCAATTGATGTATTACCGACCCCATCACAGCTTTTTATTTAGTCGTTTGCTATGTGAGGCCCCTAAAAACATGTGCTAAGTTGAACTCCTTCAAGGGCTTTCAACGGCGAGTTTGGCCCTAACCAATATGCTCAGCATTTTCTCTAAGTCATTAACACTTACATCCACACCTACCTCCCCTATAATCTCATCCCTGAGCCTACTCACCGTCTTACCCTCCCTCAGAAGCAGGGGCAGGATTCCCTGGAAAACTGTCCTCATGTACTTCTCCGACCTCATGATTCCTTCAACCTCGTCTATCTCAGAATCACTTAACTGTCTAGTAATTGCCCTTAGGTCTACGATGCATGACGGACCCACGTATGTAAACTTCTTCTGCGGAAGTGTTTCGTTGGCGGGGGCCTTCCCGCACTGTGGCATGATCTTCTCTAAGTTGAATGACGTCCCTAAGTACTTGAACAGCCTTTCAGATAACTTGCTGCATAAGTAGTTTAGCCTGAATGCCCTCACCTCCTCACTGACCCACGAGGTCTCAGAGCCCAGGTATTCTAGGACGTAACTCATCACTGCATAGGTTTCAGCCCCGTTGAATGAGACCTCATAAATTGCTGACCCAACGGCCGAGCCAATTAGGATGGATACGTTTGGGTCGAACTTATCAACGGTATCTAAGTCAGTGTGGTAGTAGATGTCGGGCCATTGATTAATCATCACCGCAGGTATCCCTGAGAGAATGTAGATATCATGATCGCTCCCCACCTCATAGGGTAGTGTATCGAACCTCAAGCTAACCAGCTTCTTCGGCGATGTGAAGGACGGTGCAGATAGTGCGTTCCTCAGCTCCCGGTACACCACCGCTTCGTAAGGGTGGAAAAAGGAGGGTGGGGGCCTAACGAAGTTCAGCGTTGAGTTGGTCACCTCCTGCCTCTCACCAATCATATCCAAGTTCACCCCGAAAACTACTTCGCCCTTCTTACGTGTTAGGTACGCCACGGACCCGTAGTACTCCGGATACCACAGCAGTACTAGACTATGTTTCTTAGGTAGCGGTAGTTTGGAACGATTAACTAATCTGTCCAACACCTTAGCCAGTTCCAGTAGGGTGGCTGCCCCACTAACATTGTCGTTTACAGTGCCTCCCGGATGGCAGTAGTGGGCAAATACGTGGACCTCTGATGTACCATCACCTAACTTGGCGGTGACCACACGTATTTTGGGATCATCCCTAAAACCGGCAACAACCCTAGCCCTCACAATGACCTTATCACCAGTCCTCAGACGTTGGATTAACTCATCAGCCGTTTTCCTCGAAATGCTTAAAGCTAACGCATTAGCCCACCCAACGTCCTCAGGTGATAGGAACAAGCTCAGGTAGGGAGTTGCGTTATAAGGTACGTCCTCTCTATAGAGAAGGATCGCGGAAGCACCACGCCTACAGGCCTCACGGTATGTTAGGAACGGGTTCCCACACGCAATCACTGCTTTGCCCCCAACGTCAACCCCGTCGTAGTGTTTGGACCTATCACCGCGGTTGACGTAGACCACTTCAGCGCTGACCTCCCCGCCAGGACTGTGAGAAACAACTAAGGTCTTGGAGTTCCTGAAGTTCTGAATTAGCTTCTCTTTAGGCCGCTCGACCCGTAACTCCGCGTCCTTAACCCACCAACCGACGACTGGGTTAAAGTTCCCCCACGAAGTGGAGTACGGGAACTCCAGCATTTCGGAGTCAAAGGCGCTTAACTCCTTAACTACGCTGTAGATGTACTCAGCTGCATCCTCAATACCGACACTGCCCTGAATCCTGTGGAAGTTTGAGATGTTGATGACTGAGGCTAGTAGTTCATCCCTTGAAAACTCCTCCTTAAGTATTTTAAGTGCCCTCACCACGACACCAAGCCCTAACTCCTTCAACAGCTAAATATTCATTATGAACTTCTAAACTCACACGGCTTCCCGCGGTTCGAGAGGTTTATGAAGTAGTAGCAGTTTCTTACGAAGTCGTTGGAGATAAAAATCTCCCCCATCTAAATTCTTTGGGGTGTTGGTGATGGAGGGTAAGGAGTATGCTTCGAAGGTTCTTGACGCGGCGTTGAAGGGAGGTGCTGATTACGCGTTGGTTAGGTTTCAGGATAGGCTCTACGAGCAGATCACCTTCGACTGCGGTGTTTTAAGGAATTACAGCTCGAGCAGGGTGGTGGGCTTAGGTCTTCAGGTATTGGTAGGTGGGGGTGTTGGATACGCTTACACCTCGTCCTTAAGCTCTGAGGACTTAATGAAGGCCGTTGATAGGGCCTTATCGCTTGCTAAGGCGGTCAAACGCTTCAAGAACTACGGATATGTGGTGGCTAGGTCAGTCAGGGACACCTACAGGGTTGAGGTTAAGAAAGACCCCTTCACCGTAGAACCTGAGGAGAAGGTATGTTTAGTTAAGGAGGTTAACTCCTCAAGCCTTAAGAAGGATGGGATAACATCGGCTGTAACCAGGTTAGCCTGTGAGAGGGATAGGAAGTTTTTACTGTCCAGTGAAGGGGTTGACGTCACGATCGATGTAACCCTTGTGGGGTTTGCCCATATGAGCGTTGCCAGGTCTGGGGATGTGGCAGAGAGGGTCGGGGACTCCAAGACATATGTCGGTGGTTATGAGGGGATTAAGGGCTTTAACTGGTTCGAGTTCGCTGAGGGCATCGACGAGTTAGCAATCAAGGCATCGCGGGCTAAGACACCTACCCCAGGAGTGTACGTGGCGGTCGTAGACAATGACTTAACTGGGATACTCCTCCATGAGGCACTAGGTCATGCGTGTGAGGGGGACCTAATAGTTAACAGTGAGTCAGTGCTTTCAGGGAAGGTCGGGGAGGCTGTTGCCAGCGAACTAGTTAGCATCGTTGATGAAGGGGTTGTGAGCGGGGGATATCCAGTACCGTTCGACGATGAGGGAACTCATAAGGGGAGGACCGTCGTCGTGGATAAAGGTGTTTTGAAGGAGTACCTCTCCAGTAGGGGTGTTGCGGCTGGCTTAGGGTCGGGTTTGACGGGGAACGGGAGGGCGCAGGACTTCACGTTTAACACCTTGGTTAGGCAGACGAACTACTACATGATGCCAGGTGAGTGGAGGGTTGAGGAGTTGTTTGAAGGTATTTCGAACGGCATATACCTCAGGGGTGTCGGTGCTACTGGTGGTGAGGTAAGGCCTTCAGTAGGTACCTACGTCTTCAACGTAGGGCCTTCATATATTATTAGAGGGGGTGAAGTGGCTGAACTCGTGCGCGGTGTCTCGGTGAGTGGTATGGTGCTCGAGACCTTGAAGGAGGTTGACGCAGTTGCTAAGGACCTTAAAGTTAATACTAACGTGTTCGGGGGTTGCGGTAAGGGAGGCCAGTCAGTTAGGGTCGGCTTCGGCGGGCCACACATAAGGGTTAGGAAGGTGGTCGTAGGTGGGTGACATGCTACACGAGTTGATGGACAGGGGAATTAGGCTGGCGACGAAATACGGTGTTGATGAGGCCGAGATCTACGGCTGTAGGAGGGTTTCCACCGAGGTTAGAGGTACCCGTAGGGGGATTGAAAACATGGTCGTGGGTGATAAGACCGTCGTGGGTGTGAGGGTTGTTGTGGGTAAGAGGACACTAACTCAGGGGGGTATGGTCTCAAGGGTAGAGGACCTTGACCTCATGCTTGAGAGGGCTGTTAAGGCGGTTAAATCAGTTCCCGAAGACCCTAGCTGGTCATCACTACCTAGGAAGTTAGGTTCGTCCAACTCCGCAGTAGTGGATAGCAGGATTAAGGATGCGGACATCAGCTACGCAATAGACCTGGCGCAGTACTTCATCAGCGGGCCGGGAGATGTAGGTAGGCATGTCTTCACGAGCGATGTGGTTGTGCGTTTAAGCTTCTGTGAGAGATTCATCACAAACACGTACGGTGAGAGTCTTAGTGAGTCTCTGACCAATGCCTACGTCTCAGTGAGCGTTAAGGCGGTGGAGTGCGGTGATGAGTCAGGCTACAGCGAGTTCTACTCCGCGCAAACCCTCGATAAGTTAGACCCAGAGCACCTCATCGGTAGGGCGGCCGAGGTAGCTGTTAAGACTCTACACGCTAGGAGGGTTGGGACCGGTAAGTATGAGGCTATCTTAACACCTAAAGTCTTCGCATCACTTATTGAGGCACTACTCATCCCAGCACTGTGCGCCGATAACGTTCAGAAGGGTAGGTCCCCGCTCAGAGGCCGCCTGGGGAGTCAACTAATTCACGAAGGGCTGACAGTCATCGATGACGGAACCCTCCCGGGCATGGCAGGTACTAAGGGCTTCGATGATGAGGGAGTTCAGACTAAGAGGAAGTACTTACTGGATAAGGGTGTTTTGAAGGGGTACCTATACGACAGCTATACAGCACGCATTGACGGCGTGGAATCCACGGGAAACGCCAACAGACCCTCACCCCACCAGGCACCCAGCCCGTGGAGATCGAACACCTTAATAAGACCCGGGAACGAGAGCCTAGAGTCGTTGGTTAGGTCTACGAAGGAAGGGCTAATAATATACGACGCAATAGGTACGTGGCTCTCAAACCCCATCAACGGCTCATTAAACGCTACAGTGACCAACGGCACGTTCGTTAAGGACGGAGTAGAGGAATTCCCAGTTAAGGGGGTCATACTCTTCGGCGACGTGTACGGACTCCTCAAGAGCGAAGGCATTACCTTAACATCATTAACCGAGCGCTACGGACCCTACGACATCCCCTACATATGTCTGCCAACAGTACTGGTTACTGGTAAGTAGTGGTAAGTTTACTTGGGCTGATAAGTAACGCATCACTCTAATTGGTGGGGTTCGAGGTTTTCGATTTCTCCTTAATCGCCTGTATTATTTCTCTGCAACACTTCTTCACTTCGTCGTAGTCGAGTATTACGTGCTCTTCACCCCTTCTCCATAGATGCACAGATATCTTGCGCTCGGCACCTTCGTAGTGAGTCCTGAAGCTAATGACTACGTCGGATAACATCGCGTTTATCTTGTAGTTCTTCTCGTCAATGTAGCTCCCCGCGCGGATCACCAACTTCTTATTAAGTTTTAAATAGTTGATGTTATCGTACATCATCGGTATGTACTGACCTACATCGTGCACTACGCTCACCAGACTTATATCCATGAACATGATTACTTCGAAGTCCCTTATCTCCAAGGTTAGTGACTGTAACCTAGTTAGTAGGGTGCTGAGCGTGTAGGCGTATGGATTAATGCCAACGATGGTATAGTGGGTATCCACGACCCTCTCAGCGAGCTCATCATCTAATCTGTATTTCTTTAGTGACTTAATGATCTGTTCTCTTATAGCGCCGGGTGGTTGATTGTAGTTTATGATGAGGCACTTCAAGTTATTCTCGATTAAGAGCCCGGTGAGCATCGGGAAGACTTCGTGAGGTCTATCATCTGGTGGGTAGGTTATGTAGATGGACATGCCGAGGTGAAGGTGTTTTAAGGCTCTCTGAAGCGGTTCGCATAGCAGCCTTAATTCCCTCCCATCTGAAGGGATCTCCTCCAGGAACGGCCTCGGATACAGTTCTATCCCCCTACCATCCGCTATCCCATAACTCACTTCGCTTAGTTTGGTCTCACACCCACGCATCTTCACGATCTCCATGGTCCTCCTCATGAGCCCCCTCTCAATAACATTCCTTAAGTTAATGACTATGTCAGCGGCGAAATAGAGGTCGTTCAGGTACTTCATGCCGTCCCGCCCTAAGGACTCAACGACCAGCACCACACACCCTCCCACCTTCTCAGGTAATTCGTAGAGGAAGTTTTGAATGAATGCCCTCCTCTCCGAGGGATCTCCCATTGGTAGTAGTGCGAGGGTTACGGAGTCTATGATAACGACCTTCGGGTTAAACTCCTCAGCAGATTTCGTAATCACCTCCCACACGAGCTGCTGGGAGACCGTTGTGGGGACTTTAACGAATTTAAGTAGGCCCTTCGCCTCCACCTCCCTTAGGTTTAACCCTAGATCGGCCATCACCTGCAACAACTTCTCCTTATCCTCGTAGAACGTGATATACAGGCATTTATTCCCTCTGACAGCGTTAGCGTAGCACATGGTACAGGCGAATGTTGTCTTACCTGAGCCCGGGCCACCTGAGATCACGATTAAGGGCTTGAGCCTCAGCGCCTTCGAGAAGTTCCGGTCAAACCACTCAATGCCGAAGACCAAATCGCTCATAACATTGGATACCCTCACTCACATATTGCTGTTTTACTTACTTATTAAATTTTTCCAAGAGATCCTAAGATATGTAAAACAGTGATTTAAATTTTACCTACACCTGCAACGACATGGTTCGAAACCTGGGTGGTTATATGGGCCAGGACTCCATCCTATATGACATGTCCCAGAACATGTATTCGTACTTACTTGCGGTTAGGAATGTCCTCAACAGCTCTTCCTTATCGTGCGGTTTAACGTATTCGTCGATGAACTCCCTCAACTCGTCAACGAGTTGGAGGTACTCATTAGTTGTGTATGTCTTCGCCCACTCAACGTATAACTCATTCGCGTTACTGTCCAACCTCTCCCTGTGCTTCTCAGCAATTTCAGCGTAACTCCAGAAGCAGGGCAGTACAGCAACTAAGCCGTGGACCGGTGGTTTTAGGGCGCAGGTGGATGTTAAGTAGTTCATGTATGCCTCGTTCGTCGGTGCGGGCTCAGCCCTAACGACCTCATCGAACGCTATCCCTAACCCGTTCAGTAGTTTCTCGTAATTGGCCATCTCAGTTGTTGCTTCCAGGTACGCCAGTTCGAGGGCCTTCCTAGCTAGTCTGTAGTCCGCTTTGGAGGCTATTAGGCTGAAGCACCTATACATAGTTATTAAGTAGTTGTAGTCCTGGATTATGTAGTACTTGAACTTATCCAGGGGGAGTTCACCGCTGAAGAGTTCCACAACGAATGGGTGGTCGAAGATCTTCCTCCATATGCGGTCCGCAGCCGCCCTTAACTCATCAGTCAACCCCACAACGATCACCTCCTAACGCTCTTCACTGCGAGGGCCGCCACCGCCCCGTAGATGCCCCCGCTCACGACCGCGGCAATCGTTATTAGCACCATGACTTCGGGAGGGAATATGTCGCCGAAGAGTAGTGCGTCCAACGCAACACATGGGAACCCAGCCAAAGCCCCTGACAACGCTGCCTGAAGTACTCCATACTTCCTGTACCTGAAGAGGGCGTACGCTAGCTCAGACGCGGCTCCCTGAGCGAACCCGTATATGAGGTTTGTGAAGGCCCCGTAAGTGGGTATTAAGGTCTCGACTAGCGCTCCTAAGAACTCGCCCAGGAATGCCGTCCCAGGCTTCTTAATCAGGGTTGCGGCTAGGGGGGCGCCGATGAACCACAGTCCGTATGAGATTACCCTAGCGACTATCGGTCCCCCTAATGCGCTCCCTACGAAGTAGACGTTCCACGTCAATGCGAATATTACCCCACTCACCGCCGCTACGACGCCTAAGTAAGTCATGTCTAGGGCTGTGAACCTCCTGGCCTGAACCACGTTGTTCACCAACCAATTAATGTACCACCGATTTATATACGTATTGATAACTAGGTTATTCACGTTATGAGGAGCAGCACCAAGCACTGCGTGATCAACGTTAAGTAAAGCAGGATGTCGTGGGTGCTCACTCTGAACCCGACCCTCCTAGACCTCCTAAGGGCAAAGCCCCTTAACTCCGTCGCTATACCTACCCAGACCGCCCTCTCCAATCCAAGACTCAGCAACGGCCTCAGAAAGCTCCCAACATCCGTGAACGTTACCGGATACCTCCTAAACCCCCTCATAGTCCTCACCAATTGGATTTCCCTAGCATCACGTTCAAGTATGCTCAACATCCTTAAGCCTACGGCCAGCGCGTAGGCCACGTCCTTAGGCAGGCCCAACTCCCCCTCCAACGACTTTATAAGGTCCCTGACGTTGACCTGGGTAATGAAGAGGAGGGCGGCCCCTAAGATTATCAGGAGCCTTAGGGATACGTTTAGGAAGGATGTGAGGGCCCCTTCCCTCACCACAAGCAGGTGCAGGTCTATGACTGGCTCACCCGAGTTAGCGAACATCAGAGCGTTCACGAAGAGACCTCCCAGACCAGCTAAGAATAAAACGATCAGAAACGTTAGCCTCCTCCTCAAGCCTAGGGCGATGCCTACGGGTGAGTTGATTAGTGCTAGTATCAGCAACTGTTCCCGGGTCCTCGCCACGAAGGCTAAGATCGTTATGGTGAGTCCGTATATGAAGAGGGTTGTAGGCCTTACCCTCATCTAAACCCCCTCAACGGCCTCTCAAGATACTTAACTGCCTCCCCAACAGAGACCTCGGTCAGCTTACCGCCATCCATTACGTACGCCTTACTAGCAACCTCACACAGCAACCTCACATCATGTGAAGCTATTAGAACAGTCCTCCCCTCCGAGGCTGCTTTCTCAACCCACCGCACGAACTGCCTGAGGAGATTGGAGTCAAGCCCTGCGGTAGGTTCGTCGAACAACACGACCTTAGGGTCGTAAAGCTTTGATATCAGGTATGAGAGCCACCTCCTCTGCCCGTGACTCAACCTGTACGGTGACTCGTTCAACACGTCCTTAATCCAAGGGGCCTCATCAACGGCCGTAGTTAAATCCTTACCAGTCGACCGTAGTTCCTTCAACACACTGCCATGTACGAACATGTAGTCAGGTTCCTGTGGTACGTAAAAAACATCCCTCACCCCCTTACCCCTCCTACCCCCACCAAAGGACTTGAGATTAACGTAACCCCTCTCAGGTTTGTAAAGCCCTGATAGGACCTTAAGCAACGTCGTCTTACCGGAGCCGTTCCTCCCCACAACAACCCCCACATCACCTTCCCCAAGCGCTAGACTCACCCCCCTAAGAACGTGGTCCCTACTGGTTGGGTATCTGAACCAGATGTCCTCTGCAACTAATACATGCGACTCCTCAGACCCAACAGCCTTTTTAGGGGGGTTCGGTTCGGAGGCATCAACGCCTAAGGCATCCAACGTTTTGACGATGCGGTCGTAGTTGCTGCGCACCTCTCCCTTATCTAGGTACAGTACTTCCCTACCACCGCTTAACACCATCACCTTATCAGAGGATTTCAGGAAGTACCTGGCCTTATGCTCGACGACTATGACTGCGGAGCCCTCATCCCTCAACCAGTTGATGTACTTAACAGCCTCTGAAACCCCCCACGGGTCTAGGTTAGCCGTCGGTTCATCGAAGATCACTAGCTTAGGCTTATGGACTACTGAGGCAGCTATGCACAACCTCTTCTTCTCACCCCCCGACAGGCTTTCAGTAGGTTCGAACGCCTTTACATCGAGGTCAAAACGCTTTAAGGAATTAATGACGGATGCCTCATCCGATTTAAGTCCTAAGTTCTCTAACGTGAAGGCCACCTCATCAGCTGGTGTGGGCATGGATAACTGCTTCTCAGGGTCCTGCAGTACGACCCCAACCAACCTAGGGACCTCTAAGAAGCCTTCAGGTGTTAAGGGATTCACGCCGTAGAGGTCTACAGTCCCTTTAACCACGCCGTTGAGTAGGTTGTTAAGAACCCCTGTAATGGTGAGGATGAGGGTTGTCTTACCTGAGCCTGAGGGCCCTGTGACGAGGAGTAGCTCACCGGCGGAGAGCGAGAATTCAACGTCCTTAATAACTGGCCTACCCTCCCTAAACCCCGCCTCTGATACCTCAACCCTTAAACCCTTAGCAGACACTTCCACCACAAGTGAGTGTTGAACACTAATTTATAATCCTTAATATAACTGAGTGTTAGGTAGGTGTTAGTAGCTGATTGATGGCCGCGGACGTCGTTCAAGGCGGAAGTGTTTATAATGGTGGCAACAACTTATGATGCGGTGGCAGACATCCGCAGACACTACCAAGCAGTCTTACTGGCCACAACCACAGCGTCTTTCATAACGCCCTTCACATCATCATCCATCGCCTTAGCCCTACCCCTACTATCCGAGGAGTTTGGGGTGAGCTTGGCTGAAGTTAACTGGGTAGCAAACGTCTTCCTAATCTCGCTGGCCTCCCTAGTCCTCGTGGTTGGGAGGGTGAGCGATTGGTTTGGTAGGGGGAGGGTGTTCCTTGCAGGGGCGTTCTTGTTCATCATAACGTCGCTTGCTGTGTTAATCACCAACACCTATTCAGGGCTCCTGATATGTAGGTTGTTCCAAGGTGTTGCGGCCGCAATGATCTCATCCACGTCCGTTGCAATCCTAAGTGACTCGTTCCCTAGGGAGAGGAGGGGCTTAGCCATAGGGATCAACGTTATGGCGGTGTACTTAGGCTCAAGCCTAGGCCCGCTACTAGGGGGATATATAATCAACAACTTCGGTTGGAGGTACCTCTTCGTCGTCAAGTCCTTAGTGGGGGCTGTCAGCCTAATCCTAACACCGTTCGTGGTTGATTTAAGGGGTGGTATGGCATCAAGGCCTGATGCTGTGAGGTCCTCACTAATCTCTTCATCGTTAATCCTAATCATTTACGGTACCTCGAACATTAACTCCTTCATCGGGGCATCATCAGCTTTGCTCGGAGCTTCCCTCCTAGCATATGTCCTCTTACGCGAACACGTTAACCCCAAACTACTTCACCGCCAAATACTTAGGAAGAAGCCGTTGGCCGCTAACGTGGCAGCACTATTCAACTACAGCGCCACGTTTGCCTTAACGATCTTATTGAGTACTTACCTGCAGAAAGTGCGTGGGTTGCAGCCCAGTGAGGCTGGGCTGATCCTGGGGGTACAACCGGTCGTGCAGGCCGCCCTATCCCCGGTCGCTGGCTCATTGGCTGATAGGTATGACCCCTCCGCCACAGCATCGTTAGGTATGTTCGTCATATCGGTCGGTGTCGGTAGTTTAATGTTATTAGATCAGGAAACCCCACTAACTAACTTGGCTTCCCTACTCTCCATCCTAGGGGTTGGCTTCGCCTTATTCGCCTCCCCCAACACAACTGCAATCATGAACATGACACCTAGGGAGGCGTACGGCTCAGCAACCGCTTTCTTAGCCACTATGAGGTTCGTAGGCCAAGCGCTAAGCACTTCAATAGTTACCTCAGTTATGAGGTTGGAGGGGGATTTACTGGTAGCCATTAAGTTATCTCTATCCATCTACGTGTTGCTGAGTATTACGGGGGCCCTCTTCTCGCTCTTATCAATAACTAGGGTTAAGGGATGAGGCAAGCACGTAGACCCAGTAAGGCATGTGAGGAACTGTTGGAGACAGTGATAGATTATGGCTTGCGCGTTATCTTCACGTTATTAACTGCTTCGTAGACCTTAACCAGTGCGCCCCAATCCATCTCAGCAAGCCCTGACGCCATAGACGCTTGCAGGAGTTGGTACACCATACCAACCAACGGTGTGAAGAGTTTTAAATCCCTGCACTCCTCTAGGAACAACGTGACGTCCTTCAGCATTAGGCTTGTTTTAAACCCAGGTGTGAAGTCCTCCTCAACCAGTCTGGGGAGCCTATTCCTCAGAGCCCACGAATCCCCGGACCCCTCCTTAACGACCTCGTAAACTATGAGGGGATCCACACCGTGCTTAACGGCCCAAAGAGTTCCCTCAACGACGCCTATGAAGGCAATCGCGGACATAACGTTATTGGCTAATTTAACGACTTGGGCTGAGCCCACGTACCCTGTACGAATTACCCTCCTACCGAAGATTTTCAATATATATGAGACCTCGTCGAAGACATCATCATCACACCCGACCATGATGGTGAGGTCACCCCTCTCAGCAGCTAAGTAACCCATGTAGGGGGCTGTCACCGCAGCATCAACGTACTTAATTCCGTGGGGCTTTAGCCGTTCGTAGAAACTCAAAGCAGCCCTAGGACCTACGGTTCCTAAGTTAATCACCACCCCACCCCTTCTGAGGCCGCTGACGACGCCGCCCTCGCTGAAAAGCACTTCCTCCACCTCCTTAGGTGACGGTAACGTGAGTATGACCACGTCAGATAACTCGCTTAACTGCTTAACAGATGAAGCCACCCTAACACCCAACCCTTTAAAAGCCTCCAGCACTTCGGCTCTGATGTCGTACACTGTCAAGTCATGGCCGGACCGCATCAAGTGTTTAACAATCCTGCTACCAACAACTCCTAAGCCGACAACACCCACTCCGACCAAAACTAAGACCCATACGATAGATCGTGGTTCGAGTTTAAATATCGGATGTTTAAACACTATCACGTAGGTAGTTGGGATGACCTCCAGCTTAGACCTTAAAGAGGTTGTTGACCTACTTCAACAACGACTTCAAATACGTGATGAGGAGTTCATAGCGTATTACCTCTGTAGGAATGGGTTCAACCCATTCGAGGTCCTAATCTCTATAATACTTTCACAGAACACACGGGATGACCTAGCCTTAAAAGCTTTCAACAACTTGAGGGAGGTGTTGGGTGTTATAACGCCTGAGACCGTCCTAAAACACCCCGTGAAAGTTATTGAGGACGCTTTGAAGGTCTCAGGACTCCATAGAAGGAAGTCAAGCACTATAGTAGAGTTGGCTAAGGCTGTGAAGTCCGCTGAGGCGTTGGGTCGCATGCCCCATGAAGATGTTAGGAAGTTATTGCTGAGCGTTAAGGGCGTGGGGTATAAGACCGTGGACGTCTTCATGTTGATGTGTAGAGGGGTGAAGGTTTTCCCAATCGACACACATATCAAGCGTGTGCTGGCTAGGTTGGCCGTCACTGATAGGGGTGATGATTACTTAGAGATTCAGAGGAAGGTCCACGAATTACTGCCCCCCGACCACTACTTAAGGGCTCACTTACTGCTCATAGAGCTCGGGAGGAGGTATTGCAGGGCGCGGAAGCCGCTATGCGGTGAATGCCCTCTAAGCAGTAAATGCCCTAAGAAGTATTAAGCCATAGATAGCATTTAATAACGCCGTCCGATCAAGGTAGTGAGGAAGACCTCACTTGAATCCTGATTTTAGATTATGTGGGAAGGCATTGGTGATGTCCGATGTTGACGATACTATGCTCCTTTTAGGGACTGATAGGGGGCTTGATGTGTTGGGGGAGTTTCTCCGGAAGTTGCGGTCCGCAGGTGTTGAAGTCGTCCCCGTGACCTTCAGGACTTTCAATGAGATGAGGAGGCTTATGGATAGCTTAAAGTTCGAGTTCCCCGCCCTAATAGTTGAGGGGGGTGGTGCGATATACAGCATCGATGGTATGTTGAGGTTTGATTCCCTCCCGCACCGCTTAGACGATTACAACGTTTTAGAGTTATGCCGACCGATCAGCTCATACGAACCACTACTCTCTGCTGTTGAACTCCATCCGAGGTGTTGCGGGAAAGTTATGCGGCTTAGCAAGGCGGATGCGGCTGAGGTTTCCAAGTTTTTAGGACTGCCTGAAAATTACGTCAGGGACTCTCAGAAGAGGTATTACAGCGATGCATTCATCACATTAGATGGGGGATGCAGGGAGTTCGTCAGGGTATCAGCGCTCAACGCAGGTCTTAAAGTAGTTATGACTAGGAGGACTGTCCAGGTGCTGGGCATGGATAAGGCTGGGGCTGTGCGTAAGTTCTTAAGTGGTTTGAACTTGGTTGGTAGGGGGGTACCTGTGTTAGGCGTCGGGGACAGCTCCGCTGATTACGGGTTCTTAGACCTCGTCGACATCCCAATAGTGATATCTGGGAAGGGTTTCGGTGAGTTTAAGAAGGGTTATTACTTAAGGGACGTGGGCCTGCCACCTGATTCATGGATTAAAACTGTGAGGTTGGGTTTGGGCCTCATAGGTCTAGCCTTGACTTGAAGTAGTTGGGTATGTAGATCGGCGCTGCTGGGTTATGCCCGGTTGCCCTGTCCTTAGCTATTAAGTAGGTGACGGGTGCTTTCGAATGCATTATGAATATGGTGTCATGACCTACACAGAGTCCCACCACGATGTTTAACTCCGTACCGACGTTATTCAACAGCTCTGCTTGGAGGATTGGATTGCATATTGATTCGTGGGTATTCGGCCTGAGCTTGTGCTCCTCGCTAAGGCCTACTAAGGTCTTATCGAATCCGCCGCACTTACAGCATACCGAGTACACCTCAAACCCCTTCCCTTCGAGGTACTTTACCACGAACTCGGCCTCATTGCTCAGCCCTATGCAGAAGGCAACGCCTAACTTCCTCATGTTAAGCCTCTTCGCGAACTCGAAGACCTCGCGTAGGCGGGGCCATACGCAGTAACCTTCCTTCTCAATTATTGACGCTGTTCTATGCACCTCCTTAACTAGGCCGACGTAATTCGTAATCGATCTCTGAACGATTTCCGGGTAAACCACCATGGGGCAGAAGCCGGGTTTAGCCGTCTGCGGCTCCCTGCTGCAAGGCTTTAATTTGCAGTAAACGCAGTTCGGGCTCCTAACACCTGATGACTTATCATCCACAATACACACCAATAAACCATGACCGATGGGTTAATAAATATGCAGAGGCCCCTCTAAGCGTACCTCGGCCCTCGCCGCCAAGGATTAAACCACGGGCTAACAACTCGTAAATCATAGCTACGGATACCCCACCATTCCGAGGACGTAGTCCTGTGATATGCGTACGCGGGTAGGCTAGGTTACCTCAGTTAGTGACAACGAATTACGAAGCGGTCTACGTGGTTGGGGGATTTGCTAACTCGTAAGTCTTTATCGGTTTGTTAGATCTGGCGTGATACTTCGGCGTAGCTATGCCTCCCTTCCATAACCCTCAGCATTATCCCTAACTTCATGTTCAATGATTTAAATATCGTTATTAATTCGTCCGTAATGCTCATGGCTAGTGCCTCGGCCGTTGCCTGAGGGTAGTCAATTACCGCTAATTTGACCCTGAAAGGTCCCTTGATCTGCAGGTTTTCCAAGTCGTTTCTAGGTACTATTAAGGAGTAGCGGTAGCGTTCGATGACCCCCTCAACTATTTCCCTAAGCTTCATGAAGTCCACAACCATGAAGTCCTTACCCGGTTCTCCCTCAGCGCAGAGCGTTAACGTGAACGTGTGGCCGTGGAGTTGAGGCGTACCGTTAACTGGGGTGTAGTGTGATGCTTCAAACGTTACGTCGTCGACACATACTCTCACGTAATCACCAATTTAGAACATGGGGTTTTAACTTAAAACTTAACTAGATATCGGGTATCGAATTGCCGAGTCCGGTGGACGTAATCGAGTTTTTAAGGCGGTTGAGGGAGGGGGAACCCAGCTATGTGGGGGGCGAGGTACTCGGATCTATGACTGTTGACGCACCTCAAAACCTTGTTGAGGCCTTCAACATATTCATCAATACAAACCTAAATGACCCGAAGCTGTTTAAGGCCACCTACGAGCTTGAGAGGGAGTGTATTAGGTGGCTCTCCGAGCTCATGCACGGCAGTGGTTACGGCTTACTCACATACGGTGGGAGCGAATCCAACTTGACAGCCCTCTACGCCCTGAGGGAGCTTACGGGCGGGGATGTAGTGATCGCCCCGAAGACCGCGCACATCAGTATTAAGAAGTCGTGTAAGGTGCTTGGGATGGAGCTCCATGAGGTCGGGGTCGGCGAGGATTTCATGCCCATGTTAGATGATTTATGCGAATCAATATGTAGGTTTGAAGGCAGGTTAGCGTGTGTGGTCATGACTGCGGGGACCACTGACTTAGGTGTTGTGGAACCTGTTGAGCGCTTAGTGAGCATGTGTGGGGATGTTAAGTACGCTGTGCACGTGGACGCCGCGTACGGGGGCTTGATAGTCCCTTTCATAGCTGAGGTAGACCCAGAAATACCTGTCTTCGACTTCAGGTTGGAGAACGTGTACTCGATTACCGTGGACTTCCATAAGTTGGTTGCCCCAATCCCATGCAGTGCCCTACTCTTCCGGAGTAAGGAGTTGGAAGATCTAATCACGTTTGAAGCCCCCTACATGCCCTCAGGTGTGAACAGGGGCTTACTTGGGACTAGGAGTGGTGGTATCGCGGCAGTCGCTTGGGCCGCGACCAAGTTATTAGGTTATGAGGGGTTTAGGCAGTTAGCTTTGGACCTGGTGGGAAGGGCTAGGTACTTAAGCGATAGGTTAGTTAAGCTGGGTGTTAAGGTGCTTAAGGAGCCCAAACTACCTATAGTGACGTTCGCCGTTGAGAACAGGGATGAGGTTATGAAGAAGTTGTGGGATATGAGGATGTTCGTTTACCCGACCTCACTGCCCAATGCTTTAAGGGTTGTGGTGGGGCCACACGTGACTTATGAGGTTATTGATAGGTTCGTAAATTGCGTTGCAGAGGTCCTAAGGAAGTAGGTGTGGGCAGTATCGCTTAGGTTTAATCCTATGTCTAAGGGATACCAATCAGCGTTAGCATCGGTGTGAGGTTCATGGCGATTAACGATATTGGTATGTACTTTGAGGCCAAACTGCCTAGGATGTCTATGCCCCTCACCATGTCCCACACCTTATCACCCACTACCTTGACGTTTCCGAATATCACATCCGCGGTACGGATGCTTGCCCTAGACATGTTAGACATAGCACTAGCCACCACGTTCTTAACCGCATCTATTACGTCGTGACAGCAGCTGATTATGTCGTATGGTGACTCCTTAAATGAGGCAGCGCAGCTGTGGTCGTCGGGGGTTACTACCTCGACGTAGTCCACTCCCAGTTTAAGTACTTCGGACGTTAGTGCCTTCCTGAACTCACCGTCCATGTTGTTTCCGTAGAGGTATATGAGGGCATGTTTAGATCCGTCGAAGTCCATGACCAAGGACTTCACCTTATTGAAGCATAGACCCCTATGCAATGGGCTCGTGTAACCCTCCCCATAACCTACTAAGAACTCCCTCACCTCCTCACACTTACGGTTAATCAAGACCTTACTCAGCAAGTCCTTAAACACCTCCAAATCCGTTTCCGGATGCCCTTTGCAGCTATGGGTATCCACTAGCGAGTAGAAGTAAATCCCGTCCCCACCCTTAACTGCTTCCCACACCTCGTAGGGTAGGTCGTCGGAGCCGTCCCTCAAGTTTCTCAGGAATGCTATGAAGCCTGTGCGTAGCGGGATCACGTATGCCTCCCAGCCATCGCTGTTTGATACAGTGTACGGCTTGCACGGTTTTAAGTCAGCCGTCATGTTGAGTAGCCCATCTACGTTGTTGTTTAAGTACTTAGCCATTTCCTCACTATCAGATGATGCGACTAAGTTCCTCTCATGAGAGCCTGGGGTGTGGAACACGAACGTCTGATACCTACTACCTAAGAGGTCTTCTAGTTGGTAAATGAACCTCGAACTCCCCACGTTCCTGAACGGTCCGAAATGTAGTGTAGGGAACACTAGGAGTATCCTCTCACCAGCCTCTGTCCTGATCAAGGCGAGCCTAACCATGACCTCCCCATCCTCCGAGTACTTACTGAACTCCGATTCTATCGGTTCCGGGTCGTTGCTGAACCAACTCGCTATGAAAGAATTCAGAAGTGATATCGGCTTAATACCCAGCAGGTTACGGCCCTTGAACTCTATGACCCCCATGAACGCGGTCGATGCCAGGAGTGATAGCCCCTGCACGGCGGCAGCCCTCACCAAGTACGAGGGTAGTGATGGGTCGAACGCAGCGTTATTGAGCATTATGTAGGTTACGAGTTGAGGAATTACTGAGGCAGCAAACGCCTGAGGACTGTTTAAGAAGACCGGTAGGACTATGTGGGACATCCCCGACGAGGCCAGGACGCCTAACCCCTTAACACCGGTTAGCCTGTCGAACACCACCTCAGCGGGTGAGAAAACACCTATTAAAATCGTTGTGAGCCCTAAGACCCTCTTAATGTTCAACGTCTTAGACTTAGTTAGGATTAGGTTGAGCGCGAGGAAGGCTGTGAAGCCTGCTAAGTAGATTAGCAAATTAGTTAAGTAATCAATTAAATCCCCGCCTTCCGCCGTACTCATAATACCTACTAGCGAAGCGATCGATAAGTAGGCGGCGATGATTACGTGGGCTTTAGGGAGTAGGAAGAGCCTCCTATAGTACTGCTTCACCACTGACTCAGTACCTGACCACCGCATGATCGGTTACTGATCGCATTTGGCTTAATAAGTTATACGTCTACGGGAGTTTAGGATATCATTACTTAAGGCCTCAACCTCATTGGCCGAGTACCAAGGGATTGAGTCCCTGAGCCTTAAGGAGGCTGCTGACGTGGCAGTGGCTACAGCCTCATCAAAGCTCTTGCACTTGATGAAGTACGCGTACGCGAATACGGCAGTGAACACATCCCCAGACCCTAGCGTGTTCCCGTGAATTAGCTGGGGCGGTTGGACAATCCCCGAAACACCGTCCGGGGTTGAGTAGTGGGTCAGGCCGGAGCCGTCCGTCACGATCATGGACACACCGTAATCCCGGGCACACCTAACCACTCCAGAACCCCTACACCTGGGTGGGAACTCGTACCACTCCCCCCTCAACACCAGCTCATCGCAGTCCAAGTCAAGCAGTCTGTAAAACCCGGAGTAATCGTTAAACACCTCACCCCAATCGTTCACAGACCTAACGAAGCCTTGAACATCTACGACAGTCCTCCTACCCCTAACCAACTCACCCACAACCTCCATCGGCACCTCACCCATAGTGAGGGAGATAATTAAGTAACTGCTGATGCTGCAGTGAAGCCCGCGTAAATCCATACAACCCCTACCAACTAGCTTGAGCTTCCTACCATCACCTAAAACGATCTCGAAAACTGTCTCAAGACCCCCACATCGAATTAAGTTAACCCCCATCCGGCGGAGCAGACTATACGTAACACCCCCACACGTAATAACCACGAAATCCTCGAAACCCAAGAAACACAACGCAAGGGAGGAGTAAAGCGCGGGCCCACCCGCAAACACACGACCACTTACGACATCTCTAGTAGATGACGCAACTACTGAGAGCATTAACACCCACGAATCTAAAAATTAATTAAGGGGTAAATAAGGGAATTTAAGGAGTGCGGCGGTCGTCTAGCCTGGATTAGGACGCCGGCCTCCCAAGCCGGAAATCCCGGGTTCAAATCCCGGCCGCCGCACCATATTCTTAGGTTACGGTCCACCAAGACTTTTCTGTTTGCGGGAGCCCTTGGAGTGGTATGGGTAGTGGCGTTATTGGTTAATCTGATCCAAAGCTTAGGAATTTGTTAAGGCAGTTTAAGGTGTTTGAGAATGTCTCTATGTGGATGGGTGTGCCCGCCTAGAATTTGTTGAGTACTTTGGAGAGCCAAGATGTTTCCAACGGCGGGCTCCTCAAGTACTTGTTCCACTTGAGGATGCTTAGGGGGAGCTCGATGAAGATTTCAAAGAGACTCCTAGGAAGGGTTGGGGGGGCTTTTTATTTCTGAGGCTAGGGGGAACATTCTCATAAAGGTTGTCGAGGGTTGCACTTTTACGATTACGAGGTTCTACAAGTTCCTGTGGTGCGATAGTACGGACGAGGGACTCCATAGGCTGGTGCTGTGAATTGAGCTGAGGATAGTTCCAAGCTTTCGAAAAATACACTAAGGTTGCTTACCCTTCAGGAGGTGATTAAGGTTATGAATGGTTTAGTGAGTGAAGCGATGATCGCCGCATGCTTTGTGGTTGGACTGGAGCTTCAGAGCTTCTGGCTTAGGTATTCGTAGAGTTTTATTCTATTTCCTTGAAGCGAAAATTGAAGTTTGAAGAAAGGATGGAGAATGCGTTGTAAGGCTTATTCTGTTCACACAGCTTCCTGTGCGTTACATGGAAGAGTGTTTGAGTTCTGCTTGCGGTTTGGTCAGCAAATTCCCTAACTGAGCTATGATTTCGTCGGGGGCTCCAGTGTTCTGTCCTTTAGGTTCGGGACTAACACCTTTATCTGGCGCCCAAGCTCTTTTCTTAGCAGGTGCTCTGCGTGATAGAGGTCGCCGAGGTGGAGCGCGGCTGCCCAATCGCGCACTATTATCCATATTTCCTTGACTCCATTGACATCCACATATTTCCTTGCCTTGCCCAGGATCTTTAGGAGTGGTGCTGGCCCTGCCTCAAATAGGGTTTCCACCTCAATTGCGAGAGATTGATCCTCAACGTATAGGCCCGCGATGACACCGTTAAGTTTGCAGTTGCAAATAATGTCGTCTGGCTTAACCCCTTTCTCCATTATCAGCTGCTTTCACCTCTTTCAACGCTTCACTCCCCTACGCTCCAGAGGTCTGATGCCGGTGATTAGCATAAGTCATGTTCCGCATTACGATCTGTGCGGGTCTTTTGTGAGTATTTCTGAGAGGTTTTTATTTAGTCATACTTTACCTCATGACGTAACGTATTATTAATGTCTTGCCCTAGGATAATGTGGGGGAGGTTGTGAGGGAGGTAAGTTACCGAGATTATTTGGAGTTCGTTGCTGGGAACAAGTCCTTAATCGTTGAGGGGAGTGAGATTTCCTTGTACCCGATCGAGGTTGAGAGGTTCTCACCAACTTCTGAGGAGTTGACCGATGTTTCCACTACTGTGTGGAGTTTCCCGGTGAGGGGGAGTTGGGGTACTCATAAGGGGGATTATAGGGGGAACTGGCCTCCTCAGATGGTTCGGGCGCTCATTGAGATGTACACCTCGCCGGGTGAGGTCGTACTGGATCAGATGGTTGGGGGTGGGACCACGTGTGTTGAGGCCCGCATATTGGGGCGTAACTGCATCGGGGTTGACATAAACTACAACGCTGTCATCCTAACCCTTCACAGGCTTTACTGGTTGGAGGAGAGTGTTAGGAGGTTTAAGGGCTCTACAGATTTGTCGGAGGTTAAGAACATCTCAAGTACTTGGAGCAAGATCTACTACGGGGACGCTAGGGAGTTATCTGAGATCGGGGACGATTCCGTAGACCTAATTGCGACCCACCCCCCTTACTGGAACATCATCGATTACGGCGGTAGGGGTTGTTCGGAAGGTGACCTATCATGCGTTAACAAGCTTGAGGACTACTTAAGGCTCATCGATGAGGTTGCTGAGGAGGCTTACAGGGTCTTAAAACCCGGCAGGTACTTAGGGATCCTCGTAGGGGATACGAGGGTACGGAAGCACCACGTCCCGATAACATACCACGTGCTCAAAACGTTCATGGAGAAGGGGTTCATTCTGAAGGAGGAAGTGATTAAGATCCAGCACAAAATGAAGACGACTAGGGAGGTATGGAGTAAGCGGAGGGGGAGGGAATTCCTCCTCATATATCATGAAAAGCTATTCATATTTCGGAAGCCGGTACATCAGGCAGAACGCAAGAAGTATAGACTAAGCAGTATTTTATAGGTATTAGGGCGGGAGGTTATGAAGCTGTTTCTACGTAGCGTAAATTATGTTTACTACCTAGCCGATGGTCTGTTTCTAAGGTACCTCGGCCATATGCTCGGTACGTGGGTGTGTTGAGCCTGATGGGTGCGGGTGATTGGGTAGGTACTGGATGGACTTCTCCACTTCGAAAAACCTACGTTAAATGAGGAGGGGAAGGATGAAGGTCAGTACTAGACTGAAGCGGTCTATGTAACATCTCCTTGAATCTCATTACTGTAACCAGGGAGTGAACGTGGAGAACTTATTTCGCGCTACTGACGTTGAGATTGCTTGGTTGGGTTGAGCTTCGGCTATCTTAAGTGATTTTACTCACCTTCCGTAGGGTTAATTCAATCTTTCTGGATAGCCCATGCTTCTCTCACAGCAAACTCACCTATTTTTAAGGTCTTCCACACTTAATTTGATCGGGTTACATCATGTTTAGGGATTTTACCCCTAAGTTCTTAGTCCATGATAAGAGGGATAACGTCGGTACAGCTATTGAGGACCTGAAGGCCGGTGAGGATGTGTACGGTATTTGCCTGTCTGACGGTTCTGCCGTCGTTGTTAAGGTCTTGAATGATGTTCCGTTAGGTCATAAGATAGCGTTGGTGGATTTGAAGGCCGGTGATAAGGTGTTTAAGTATGGTGAGATCATCGGGTTAGCGACTAAGGATATAAGGAGGGGGGAGCACGTGCATGTACATAACATTAGGAGCTGTAGGTGGTGAGGGGGTATGAAGTACACGTTCTTAGGTTATGAAAGGCCGGATGGTCGGGTAGGTATTAGGAATTACGTCGTGGTGATCCCGGTCGACGACGTATCCAACACCGCTGCTGAGGGAGTTACTAAGATTGTTTACGGCCCTAAAGCGTTGCTCCACCCTTACGGGAGGCTCCAGTTCGGAAAGGACTTAGACTTACACTTTAAGACGTTGATCGGTGCTGGGAGCAACCCTAACGTCGCTTCAGCCATAGTCATAGGGATCGAACCCAGTTGGACTAATAAGATTGCTGACGGCATTGCCAGAACAGGTAAGCCGGTCGAGGCCTACTGGATCGAGGGTTTCGGCGACCTCAAAGTTGTTGAGAGGGCTGCCAGGAAGACTAAGGAATTCGTTCAGGAAGCCTCAGAGTTGGGGAGGAAGGAATACGACGTCTCGGAGCTGGTTGTGAGTATTAAGTGTGGGGAGTCCGACACCACCTCAGGTCTTGCTTCAAATCCGGCCGTCGGCGCGGCCGTTGATGAGTTAGTGGATAGGGGGGCCACGGTGATATTCGGTGAGACGACAGAGTTAACCGGGGCCGAACACATCATAGCCAGGAGGATGGCTGACGATGAGTTGAGGAGTAAGTTCTTCGAAGTCTATAATGAGTACGTAAACTTCCTGAAGAGCCAAGGTGTTGACTTACTCGGCTCCCAGCCAACGCAGGGTAACATAGCGGGAGGCATATCAACGATTGAGGAGAAGGCGTTAGGCAACATACAGAAGACCGGTACGAAGCCGATAGTGGATGTATTGGAACCCGCTCAGCCACCTAAGAAGAAAGGACTTAACTTCATGAACACGTCCTCAGCAGCTGCTGAAACACTCACCTTATTCGCGGCTGGGGGAGCTGTCGTGAACTTATTCACGACCGGTCAAGGCAACGTGGTTGGGAACCCCATAATGCCGGTCATAAAGATCACTGCAAACCCGAAAACGGTTAGGGTCATGGGTGACCACATAGATGTGGACCTCAGCGACTTACTACAGCTTAAGATACTGCTTAAGGAGGCGGGTGATAGGGTGCTGAACTACTTGCTGAGGGTGTGTTCGGGTAGGCTAACAGCTGCTGAGGCATTAAGACATGATGAATTCGTGCTCACAAGGCTTCATAGGAGTGCGTAGGCGGAGGACGTAAATCAACTAATTTCCCATACGTACGAGTCCTCAATAACTGGAAGCGTTTCCAAGCCGTCGAACAATCTAACGTGTCTAGGGGTCGAGTACTGTTTGATCAGTTAGCCCGTTACGTGTCCACGTTGAGGGCAGTAAAAAGTGGTTGTTGGGGGTTGAAGGCAGTGTGGGAGTTACCTAATTACTTGGATCGCGTTGAAGGGTTTCGCCCTCTTTACCTTACCTGTTAGGAGTCCGTGAGTTATTAGGGGTAGGGCTATCGTCGCGTCCACGTGTACTACCTTCTTTTTCGCCCTAGGCGATACCTTACCCCAGCTGATCGCCTCCTCCAACGTAGCACCGCTCAAACCTCCCCACTGAGGCATGTCAGTTGTGAACTGAACTACGTACTCCAGGCCTTTGTAGTAGTTATGTGTCCCCTCTTCGTATTCCGCTATTAATGTCTGCGCGACTGTGACCAAGTTTACGTAGTCCTTAGGTACGCCCCCACCGACGTATATTGCTGAGAGTTTCTTCGACCTCCTACCCACCTCAACTAGTTGGCTGAAGTCCTTAACCATGTCAATGACTACTTTCTTACCCCTCCTATACGCCAGTAGGAGACCCATCCCATAACCACTGTCCACGAGTGCGGGTGAGAATATAGGTACCCCAGCCCTGTAGGCTGCCGATACTATGGAGTCTACCCCAACATCGTTTAAGTACTTACCGAACTCGTGGAGGAATTCAGCGGATGAGTACACCTTACCGTCGGGTAGGGACTCGACGAACTCCCTTATCAGCCCCTCCATCCTTCTGTAGTCGTCCTCGCAGGCCACGGTGTCGTAAAACCTGTCATACCTGTACTTCAGAAGTACTTCATCATCGACACATGGATTAACTTTAAAGTACTTGAAGCCCATCGCCTCGTATATGTCCTCACTTATGTTAGCGCCTGTTGAGACAACAACATCTACGTACCTCTCCTCAATGAGCCACTTAACCATCTTCCAGATCCCGGCAGTGGACATGGACCCAGCCAAGCCTAGGAAGACTGTGTTCTCAGGGTCTTCAACCATCTCGATCAGGGCTCCATAAGCCTCCGCGAGCGCCCTACCCTGAAACGACAGGTTATCCATAGAGAGAAGCAATTCGTGTACGCTCCTCTCACCAACCTCTAAAGCCTTAACCTCCCCATAAAAGAACCCAAGCCTCTCACAACCCATGGAACACCCCAGATACGTTACAACTTAGACTTAAAAAGAATTCGTTGGGAGGTAAGGAAATACACGAACCCGTCCGCGGACCCCTTAGATGTCCATGATCCTCGATTCCTCGGGAATTCCCAATTACATCAGAACTGCCCCAAGCTGCAATGAGGTAGGTGCATGCCTTAATGCTAACGGTGAAAAAGACGACTACTACTGCTCAGGATCGGTGACCTATTCCCAAACCCTGCAAACCCTTCTAAAGTATTAATGGCAGCTTTAACTAACACGGTGACTATCATACTAGGGAGTTTGAACTGGCTAATAGGGATTTAGATATGCTTTTAGGCGGTGTTTACACTTCCACGTCACTGGCTGTTAAAAACTTATCCGGGTGATGTGTTCTCTACCGCTAAACCACATCTACGGTCTTCGCCGTTTAGGTGGTGTTATAATGACTTAGATATAAAGCTCAGTCGTTGCGGTGCTGCCTACGAGAACGTGTTGCCATAAGTCGGATCCAGCGATGTTGGGGGTTTGGTGTGATGGGTGGGTCTTCTATCGAATTCCTACGGTCTGGTGCGCGTCAGAACATCTTGGCGGACTTGAGGTAGGTTTTTGAGGCTTTTTCCGTCTTAGTAGAAGCTTTCTATCAGTAGTAGTGTGAGGGCTGTGGCGATGAGTGTAGCTGGTATTATTAGGGCTAGGGTCTTAGCTGGGTTGGCTTTGAAGTGGTCGACTGTTAGGGCAAAGCATGGGTGTATGGGGGAGATCATCACGCCCGCGGAGCCTCCTAGGTATGCGAGGAATAGGGTTGAGGCCTTGATTACTCCTTCGGGTGCTATGTAGTTAATCATTAGTGGGAGTGCTGAGACCTCATTATTTGTGGCGAAGCTCAAGATCATGGGTACTGTAACAACTATCACTTCTTCCGGGAGGCCTGTGAATGAAAATGCGGCAAAGAATGTTTGAGGTGCTCCGGTGGTTATGAGTAGGTTCTTGAGGAGTAGTGTTTCTAAGACTATGATGTATATCCTGGGTGTGGTAGCTAATTTCAATGCGTTCCTGAAATGACTTAACCTTACCTTAAGTATTAAGGCACTCAAAAAGTTGACTATGAGCAGGGAGTAGAGCAACTGTAGCTTAAGAACGAAGAGTAGGAATGCGAGCAGTGCTAGGGGCCACAAAGCTTTGATGAAGTCCTTCCACGAGCCATCGGCTAAGCCACACCTGACCCGCCTAAACGTGGGGTACGCGACCACGACCCCGGCCACAGCCAATACTACGAACCCAGGCCACGTAATAGATAGTATCACCTCGGGGGATGTGCTGAGTATGGCCGCACCCAGGATTATCCCGTGGTAGAGAGGCCAGCTCAGAATCCATACGTGGGAGAACCAGTAGTTGATGAATGCAGCCCCTTCAGGGCTCATACCCAACTCATCAATGTACCTCCCCCTCATAGCTATTGCCGAGATTAACGCGGCGCCAGGTATCGGTAGTAAGCCAACAACTGCTGGAACCATGAAGCAACTACCGCGGCATCCCATACCTGAAGACCCCCTAACCAGGAGGTCTAAGTAACCCACCTCACGCAACGTTCCTGCCAGAAACAAGGTAAGGAACACGTAGATGAAGACGCTCAAATCAGTCCAACGAGTGAGGGCCACCAAGCCATTGATAAGTACTTCAAACCCCTCCATGACTAACGAAGCAACCGCATAGGTGATAACCAAGGAAGTCAGAGCAATGACAACACCCCTACCCAACGCTGTGGAAGCGATGAGCAGGACACAACCGATGAAAAAGGCTGCAAGCTGCCACATACCCAACGCCAACACAACAAAACTAATGAGGTAGCCCATAAAAACCTTACAGTTCAGGGGTCCCTTAAACCGGGACCTTGAAGGCATCTACAGAGAGTTCTCAGTCCAAGGTCAGCTTTGTAGCGCCTTCAATCACGTGAAATGCTACAATTCCAATCGAGCTACCCTGATACCCTCCTCAAGAAGTATTTAACAATTATCGCCTACTCAAACTCAACAGCCCCCTACCATGACGCGGAGTTTAGAATGAAGAAAAGCAAGCCGTAGTGGTGGATTTGAAGACGAATATTTTGGCTTTACTTTTATCTGCTGTTAAGTGACCGAGCGTAACAAGGTAAGGCAACGAAGACGCTGCCGAGTTTCCAAGCCTGCCCATTACTACTATCGCTTTAATGACATCCGAGTTATATCTTCTCCTTTTTTCGATGTATTTGCCTTACAATCCCAGCTAACAAATCCACTCTTGGAACTCTTTTCATGTAGTCTTTGTACGCAGCTCCAAACATTTCTTTATTTCCTATCATGGCGAGGTACAATAGAACAATCAACAACGCCCCAATAAGTAAGCTGACCCAGTGCTGTGCTATGAGAATTAACGCGGTGATGATCAACGTATGACTCAGGAATTCGGGATGACGGACGAGGGCATA
>CAZXJO010000004.1:86454-92457 GCA_964641155.1 uncultured Desulfurococcaceae archaeon
ACGCGGTGATGATCAACGTATGACTCAGGAATTCGGGATGACGGACGAGGGCATACATCCCACTTTCAACAAGAGTTTCATAGAAAAATATTCCAAATATTAATGTTATCCATCCCATGCATGACGATATCCCCAAATTAGCCCAATTATAGAAAAGCACGGAAACTATGATTAGCAAACAATATAAGACGACATATACGGTGTGAGCAACTGTATTAATGATGCTTTCCCCATCCATGTTCCTCTACCCGATGCTCTAATTCTCCTCTCTTTCCTGAATCGATTTCCTTGTTCCTTGAAGACTTTTAAGTATTTCAATCCCTCTTCATCAAAATTCTTTTCGGTGGTAAAACAGCTGAGGACCTACATCCTTCAGCTAAGCATCTTTCAAGTTCATCTTAATCAATAATTTCTTTGAGGATTATGCTTTCCTTCCCTTAACTTCTTAAGCCGATTTTCAAAACCTCATGTGCTTTGCTGGAAGGCAGATTGACTAAATCCAGCAAACACAATAATCGTAAGCCGTCCTCCTGCTCCTAAAAACCTTTAACTCGTTGAACCCAGCCACCACCCCTGCGTAATCTTCATGTAGTTTGAAACCCTTTTAGGGAATGCGTGCGTGAGGTTACTAGCACTGATTATTGCGTAGTAGGTATCGAATACGTGGACCTAACATGTGTGGGGTAATGGTCTTCTCCCACTATGTCAATTAGGGATTAACCTAAGGGCTTAACCGTAGTAGGCTTCGAGTAGGAACATCAGGATAAGCCCTATTAGTAGGGCGAACGTTGCCTTAACCTCCCTCCTCTCCGAGTGGGTCTCCGGTATGACTTCGTGGCTGACTACGTATATCATGGCCCCCGCGGCGAATGAGAGCATGTAGGGGAGGATTTGAGTGGACATCATAGCTAGGGCGGCTGCGAGGGCGGCGGCTACGGGCTCCACTGCACCGCTAATTACCGCCATCCATAAGGCCTTCCTGGCGCTCCAAACGGATGATGCCAGTGGGAGGGACACGGCTAATCCCTCAGGTATGTTCTGGATACCTATGGCTAGAGCCAACACCACACCCCCTCTCAGCGAATCCACTACCGATGCCCCGACCGCCGCACCTTCAGGCACGTTATGTATGATTACGGCTAGGGCTAGGAGCCAGGCAGCCCTGACCCTCTTCCTGAGGACCTCAGACCCTTCATAACCCTTAACGATGTGTTCGTGGGGTAAGACCCTATCCATAGCGTTGATGGTTAGAGCACCTAACACGAAGCCAACTACCGTGGGGACAGCACCACCTACCTCTATGGCCGGTATTAGGAGTGAGGTGAAGGATGCTGACAGCATAACACCGGCGGCAAACCCCATACCGTAGGGGATTATACTGCTACCCGCCCTAACTCCCGCTAAGGCTGGGAGGGCACCGACAACTGTGAGTAAAAAGCCTATACACGCAGCCAAGAACCCCTGAACGATCACTGAATCGGTTACTTCCTGAACCACCGTAACTATGACTGATATTGGGTCCAAACAGATCGACCACAGGAATTCTTTATGCGTCGACGCAGATATAAAGTTATAGTACATACGTGAATGAAGAACTCGCTTTACGTGGGGACTATCCCCCACTTACTGCTTAAAAATTGTTTATGTCTTAGTAGAGGAATTGCTTGTTTATCTTCTCACGTATGGGGTTCGTGAAGGGGATGAGGTCTCTCCATATGCCTGAAAGTTTCTCTAATGCGTACTCTATGTGGTCGTGGGCGTTTGAAAGTAGAAATATTCCGTGGCCTGGGAGCATTGCGTCCGCCCTAACTTCAGTTAACTTCTCTAATGACTGCCTGTACATCTTGAGGTTTGTCTCAGCGCTCATAACTCCTAGATCTCCCCAGCTCATGACGGTGTCCCCCGTGAACAGTATTTTCCTACCATCGCGTTGGGTAAGCAGGCATATGCAGTCGATGGTGTGTCCGGGTGTGTGGGTTACTTTGAGGTCGTAGTCACCTATGTTCAGGACATCACCGTCCCGTAACTTTATGTCTGCCTCCATAGCCACCTTCTCCCTCAACAACCTCGGGTACGGGTTCACGCCCCCGAATAAGTTCCCGTTCTCCAGGTAGGGTACCCCTGCCTCATGTATGGCTATCTTACAACCTGTTAGTTCTTTAATGGCCTTAGCCCCGCGTGAGTGGTCCCAGTGATGATGCGTTAGAATTATTAACTCTATGTCCTCAGGTGAAAAGCCAAGGTTTCTAACACTCTCAATAACGCTATTATCCAGCCCTGCACCGGCATCGATTAGGTATAGGGAATCCCCGCCCCTGATCAAGTACACGTTACAGTTTAACGGGTTCGTGTAGTAGAACCTTCCTGCCGCAACTAAGAATAAGTCCTTGAAAATCTCGACCCTCGCAATCCCACCATCATAGTAGAACGAACTGAGGTTATATAAACATTATAATCTAATCGTACCCGCCAGGACTGCAGTAGTCATGCGGGGGTTGTGTGTTAGCAAGTGATTTCCCCGTAACTGTCTAGTCAAGATCTGGGTAATTGAGTCGCGGGCTATGGGTGACCAAAAACGTGTTGATTCGTTGATTGGTGCATGGGTGAAAACCCGGAAATTCGTGAAGTTCAACTCATCACTGATTGGTCTTAGTAGGGGTTTGATTTGCTGCTCCCGCCTATGTTAACCCTTCTTAAGTACTTCAGGGTTCACAGGGCTTAGGGGCGGCAGTCCCTTGTACCTACGTACTATTTCCTCAGCGGCCATTACCGCGGTCCTCACCAAGCTCTCATGCGTTCCACCGCCTATGTGCGGTGTTAGTATCACGTTGGGCAGTTTGTAAAGTGGGTGGTTGGGCGGTAAGGGCTCCGGGTCGGTCACATCTAACGCTGCGCCAGCTATCCAACCCTCACTGAGCGCCTTAACTAATGCGTCAGTGTCTATCAGGCCTCCCCTAGCGGTGTTAACTATATATGCGGACCTCTTCATCATCCTCAACCTCTCCTCATTAATTATGTGGTATGTTTCCTTGGTAAGAGGTGCGTGTATGGAGATGATGTCAGATTCCTTAATCAGCGTGTCTAAGCCAACCAACTCCACACCTAATTCTTTGGCTTTCTCAGCGCTTACGTACGGGTCGTAAGCGATTACCTTAGCCTCCATAGCGTTTAAAACCTTAGCAACCCTAGAACCTATGCTGCCTATGCCCAGCAGCCCAACTACCTTACCGCAGATCTCGCGGCCGGTGCCGTAGGCGCTTGCCTCATCCCAGTTCCCTCTACGCATACTGTCAATGACGGGGTAGAGGTTTCTTAAGAGCGTGAGCATTAACCCTATGGCCAGTTCAGCAACTGCGGCACTGTTACTGCCCTTAGTATTGGTTACTAATATGCCTCTACGAGTGGCTTCATCAACATCAACCCTGTCAACACCTATCCCGAAAACAGCCACTATCTTCAGGTTGGGGCAGGCATCCATCACAGCCTTATCAATCCGCCCCCTACGAACTAATATCGCATCAGAACCTCTCACACTGTTGATAACGTCCTCATCCGAGAACCAACCCTTAGACCAGACCAACCTAACCTCACCAACCTCATTAAGGAGTTTAATCCCTTCCTCAGGCACTGGTGCCTCCTTCGTTGAAATTACGGAAACAACCCATCTACTCATACGTGCCCTACCCCTTCAAACTTTAAGCCAGTTCTTAAATATTTTCAACACTAAGGACTTGAAGGTAATCAACAAATTAACTGCGGAGGTACCCTACGTGGAGGAAGTGAGTCACTCATCGCTCAAGAACGCATTCCTTTACCGGTAGATTAAATAGTGGGTAATAGACGAAAATAGTAGGTGTTTGTTTGGACATGTATGAACGTATTGAGGGTAGGTTACATGAATTACTTCCCTCATTCCAGAGGAGGTATATCGAGATTACTAGAGGTAGCAGTAAATTGTTCGAGAGGGCCCGCAAGGTTTTACCGGGAGGTGTTACATACCACATTAGGTTCTTAAACCCCTACCCTCCATTCATTGTCGGAGGTAAGGGAACCAAGGTCTGGGATGTCGACGGTAACGAATACGTGGATTTCTGGATGGGTCACGGTGCTCATGTATTGGGGCACTCCCCGGACTTCGTTATAGATGCCGTCAACGAAGCGTCCAGGAAGGGAACCCACTTAGGCTATGAGAACCCTTACGCGTTAGAGTATGCTGAATTCCTAACTAAGATCCTCCCCAACGTGGAGTTACTGAAGTTCTGCGTGAGCGGTACCGAGGCGAACATGTACGTAATTAGATTGGCCAGAGCGTACACTAAGAGGGTGCACGTGGTTAAGGTTGAGGGCGGATGGCACGGGGGTTATGACTCCCTACACACTGCCGTTAACCTCCAAGGAGGCCCTGAATCGGCAGGACTACCGGATGACTTCATAAAGTATACCCACTCAGTACCTTTTAACGACTTAGACTCTGTTGAAAACATCTTGAAGAAGTACCCGGTTGCTGCCGTCCTCCTAGAGCCCCTCGTAGGCGGCGGGGGGTGTTTGAAACCCTTCGATGATTACTTAAGGGGTTTGAGGCAGCTCACACACCAATACGGTGCGTTGTTAATATTCGATGAGGTGATCTCCGGGTTCAGGCTAGCGTTAGGAGGTGCTCAGGAGTACTTCAACATAGGCTCGGACTTAGCTGTCTACGGGAAAGTAATAGGTGGCGGGTATCCGGGAGCCGGAGGTTTTGGAGGGAAGGCGGAGTTCATGGAATTACTGGATCAGATAAAGTATCCGGATCAGAGGCTTAGGTCATACCACGGAGGCACCTTCGTAGGGAATACTGTAACAGTTGTTGCCGGGCATACGTTAATTAAGTATTTAGCCGAACATAGGAGCATCTACGAATTGGCTAACAGCATGTGGGATTGGGCATCCAACGAGTTAGAGAAAATATGTAGGGAGTACGGAGAGCTGTGCTGGGTGACGGGTGCGGGGACCATGAGGGGAGTTCATTTCACTAAGGTAAGGCCTAAGAACTGTAGGGAGGTTAAGGAACTCCGATGGAGTAAGTCCGTGGAAAAGGCTTTCAACCTATATGCGAGGATCAACAACGTACTCTACATGAGTGAGAAGTTCTTCCACCTATACCCAGCGTTGAACCAAGAGCGGGAGGAGGTGGAGCACTTACTTAAGGTGTTCTCAGAGTTCATGGACCTCATCTCTAAGCCGTGATGATGACCTGATCGCGGGCCTCCTCACGTCCCCCCAACCCACCTACGGAGTTTGACCTTAGTGGAGTTGAATATAGGCCCCCCACCAATGGTTTGGGTCGTCGTCGGCATTAGGGAGTTCAGTGGGTTGCCGTTTAAGTCTTTAATCTGCCTTTGGATCCAGAGAGTCCCCTTCTGCAGGGATTCATCCACCTTAGCGATGAACTTTAAACACCCAGCCTCAGCGCATACCTCAATCACCTCACCATCCTTAATACCTAGTTCCTCAGCATCGCCTGGACTTACATGGACGTATGGTTTGGGTTCACCGTAAACTTCCCAGAACTGGGTGTGGGTGTATAGCGGTGATGCGGTGTTGATTAGCGTGAACCCGCCCCCTACCGCAACTGCTTTGGTGGGCCTTGGGATGGGGTTCAAACCCTTCTCAGATGCTTTGGTTGAGTAGAACTCCATCTTACCGGTAGGTGTTTGGTACTCATCCACGTTCCTGTACCTCAGCCTCAAGGTCTTCCCGGTGAGGAGGTCTTCGAAGGTGCCTTCAATTGCTTGGGATAGGGCTACCCTTAAAGCCTCCCACGGATCCTCAGCGAGTAGCCCGCCCACCATGTTGAGCCTAGCCGCAATCTCCCTAACCACCCAGATCTCATCCCTACTCTCACCTAGGGGTTCGACGGCCTTCTGGGACTTCCTCGCGTAGTTGTGGCTGTAGGGAATTACGACGCCTTCCTTCTCCAAGTAGGTTGGTGCTGGTAGGACTACGTCTGAGAACCTGCAGGAC
>CAZXJO010000004.1:92467-103765 GCA_964641155.1 uncultured Desulfurococcaceae archaeon
AGTGCGTGGTGTGTGTTACTACGAAGACGTCATTCTTCACCAACCCTTCCCTAAGGTACTTCTGGCCTGGTAGTGTGAGGAGGGGATTTGCGTTGTATATGTATATGAACTTGAACTCACCTCTGAACACGTGCTCAGCTAAGGCAACTTGACTTACGACCCTAACCTTCCCCTTCATAAACTTCTCACCCGTTAGGTAGGGGATGTCTACGTAGAAGCCCTTACTGTTTGAGTAGTAGAAGCCCCTATGCTGACCGACCATGGCTGGCAGAAGCGATATCGCGCGGACCGCCTCCGCACCGGTGAGGGATTTCTGCATACCCAAACCTATCATTATAGCGCTTGGCTTGGTTCTTCCGTAGTCCTCCGCGAACCTCACTATTAACCCCTCATCAACCCCCGTCACTTCCGAGACCTCCTTCAAATCATACTTCATCACCTCACCCGCAAACACGTCGTAGCCGTACGTGTACTTCCTCAAGAACTCCTCATCAATTAAGCGCTCCTCAATCAACACCTTCGCGACACCGTAAGCGAGCCAAACATCCGTGCCTGGCCTTATAGGTATCCAAAGATCTGCCTGCCTGGAAGTCTCACACCTCCTCGGATCCACAACCACTACGGTACACCCCTTACGCCTAGCTGACATCATCATCCTCCACAGGTGGGGAGCGCTGACCGCCGCGTTAAGCCCCCAGAACACCACTAACTTCATCCCCTCAAGCTCATGCGGTCGTACGCCGTAGGATAAGCCGTAGTGGAGGCCTATTCCCTCATGGCCTGAGCTACTGCATATGCTGTAATCCGTCCTAGCTGCCCCGATGACGTTCCAAAACCTCTGCGGGAAATACCAAGTTAGGAGGTCCATGTTACCAGCGTATTCCACATGCAGTAAGGCATCGGGCCCGTATCCTGTGAGGACTTCCCTTAGCTTATTAGCGATAACTTCTAGGGCCTCATCCCAGCCCACCCTCTTGAAGTTATTACTTGGCTTACCTCCGACGTTAACGTGGGGGTACATTACCCTGTTCCTATATACCCTGACGTGGTCCATTACACCCCTCGGGCATAGGAAGCCGTCAGTCATCGGATTTTCGGGGTCTGGGAGGACGGCTCTCACGGAGTTACCCTCCACCTCAACCCTCAAGAAGCACGTATCGTAGCAGTCCCTCGGGCAAACAGACTTAACGACACGCATTGAGTAGACGACCAATCACCTACCTGGGAAGCTAAGTAATAACCTTAACCCTCCACCACGTAGGTTTGGGGTATTTAAGAGTACTTCGATTAACTAACATCTGCGCATCATGTGTGAATGTATGAATGAGTATATTTAAATATCTCGCTAGGGAAATTATATTGGTGGTTTGTTATGGTTAGACCCATGACCAAGGAAGCCCTGCTCTCAGCTTTCGGCGGGGAGTCCATGGCCCACCTCAGGTATTTGGTGTTCGCTGATGTGGCGGAGAGGGAGGGTTACGTGAACGTGGGGAGGTTGTTTAAAGCGATCGCGTACTCCGAGTTCGTCCATGCTAGGAACCATTACAACAACCTCAGAGGGTATGATGAGGACGTTAAGGTTTCTGCAGGCCTCCCGATAGGTCCTGGAGATACCTTGAAGAACTTAGAGCTCGGGATTAGGGGTGAGGAATTCGAGGTCGATGAGATGTACCCGATGTACATTGAAGTGGCTAGGGCTCAAGGTGAGAAAGGGGCTGAGAGGAGTTTCCACTTCGCCTTGGAGGCTGAGAAAATACATGCCGTACTGTATAGGGAGGCTAAAGAATACGTGGCTAAGAAGCAGGACTACCCCATTAAGGGTAAGGTCTGGGTATGCCCTGTGTGTGGACATACCTACGTAGGGGATGAACCCCCTGAGAAATGCCCAATATGCGGCGTACCCAAGGATAAGTACCTGGGGTTCTGAGGTGTGGTCAGCATGATGTCTAAACACCCACTCGACCTACAGCCTGGTAGGAAGTTAAGTAAGGAGGAAGTCGCCGAAGCCTTAAGACTTTCAATCACGGCTGAGTTAGACGCCATAAACCTCTACCTACAGCTGGCTAGGGCAATAGATGATGAGAGGGTGAGGAAGGTTTTTGAAGATATTGCCAAGGAGGAGAAGACGCATGTAGGTGAGTTCCTAACCCTACTCAAAGCCTTAGACAGTGAGCAGGTTGAGGAGCTTCGGAAGGGTGTGGAGGAAGTGAAGGAACTGACTGGGATTGCCGTAGACGATCCCGGGGTTGGGGTGGCTTCGCAGGACGGGGGTTCGGAGGAGGGGGTGCTTAAACAGGTAGTGTCTTCCTTCAAGGAGGCCTTAGATAGGAGCAGGATCCTCAGGAAGCACTTACCTCTAGTTAGATTGGGTAGGGATGCTGAGGCCGCCGTTGTTGAGAGGTTAGTTGACGGCAGGTTAGAGCGTCTCGTGGAACCACTGCATGAGATCTCATTAAGTTTTAAGGTCAGTCAGAAGTCAATAGAAGCAAGTATTAAGAGTAAGCAACCGATAGAGATGGCTGAGGCGTTCAACGCTGCTAGGACACTCGCCGCGTTGGAGGACAAGCACATAGTGGAGAAGCTACTTAAGGCTGAGGGTACCGTCAGCTTAAGCCTCGGGAACTGGAAGGAGTTAGGTACACCTGTACGTGACGTAGCGAACGCTGTTACGAAGTTATACGAGAACGGCATAGGTAAGCCCTTCATACTAATGGTGAACCCCACCCTATACTCCGACCTGCTAATAGTTCATGAAAAGACAGGCGTTACAGAGCTGGAGAGGGTTAAGGGACTAGTCGATGAAGTCGTCGTAGTCCCGGCACTACCTGATAATCAGGTAGTAGTGCTTTCCCCGCAGAGCAACGTGTTAGACATAGTCTTAGGAGGTGATGGAGAAGTGGACTACATAGGGCCTGAGGACGGCTTCCACGTGTTCAGGGCTTGGGAAACAGTATGCGTTAGGATTAAGTACGGCAAAGGCATCTGCGTGTTGAGAGGGAGTTAAACAACAAATCCGCGACATGGGTTAAAACCCTTTTTAGTTGGGGGCTAAGAAACACGTTCTCCCCATCTACGGGTTAACGTTGATTAGTTAACCCCGTCAAAGCGTTCACCACCTCATCAAGGTCTGAGGTTACGATGGTTTCATCATCTGTTATTAATGTCCAAGCCTTCACCTCATCCACTCCGTAACCTCCCCGCAGAGGCCAGCTTGATATGAGGCCCTTCAGATCCGTTTGCCGCCGCACGGTTGGTTCGTCCACGTATGCGTTGGTTCTGTGGTCGTACCACTCATACCTCGCCAGCCCCCTACCAATCAACAACTTCTTAGTCATGGGGTGGATGTGTGATGGATGTATTGATATAACCCATGGGTGGTCCTCATCGGCGTACACCTTAGCCCTCAAGTACAGCATGTAGTCGTTCACGTACGACCAACCTGGGTCGACCAAGTACCACCCACCGCCATCGTAGATTAGCACGCCTACGTGGCCTGAGCCGTCAACGTTCCAACTCAACACATACACGTTCTTAAACCCTGCGCGTCTAAGGAGTGCGTATCCGAGGACTGCGTAGTCCTCGCAATCACCCCCTTCCTCCTTAATGGTTTCGTTCGGTAGCTTCCAGTAGTCCTTCAGTGCGGTTAAGTCGTGTTGGTAGTAGATGTTGTTGGATATCCATAGGACTACCTCCTTAATGATGTTCCCTTCACCGTAATTCGATATGTTCGGGACCAGCTCCCTAACCTCCTCTAAGGAGTTAACGCTTCTCTCAAGGTACTCCTTATTCATTCTATGATCCCCGTACGGTAAGTCAACAGCGATGACAGCCCTACTCAACTTCCTCCGAAGCGATTCGACCTCATCAACGTACGTCCTGAGCTTAGTTTCCAAACCCTCATAACTTTCAAGCAACTCGCTATACTTCCTCAACACCTCCTTCAACCTTGCTTCGTACTCTGATACGTTTCCCAACAACCACTCCCTGAGCTGATTATTTTCATGGATAACCCCCTCATACATTGCCCTGAGGGATCGTAACTCGCTTACATTCCCCTCCAACCAGCCCTCAACACTTTTCAATAGGCCATCATATCGGCTTAACTCGTATTCCAACCTCAGCACGTCCGCCCTATACGTATCAACCTCCACCTTAAGCAACCTGTTCTCAGATAGAACACCGACCAAGTTAACGTACAGTATCGCAGAAGCTGTCGAAGTGAGCACGATCCCTATAAACAATGCGGTTGTTAGCCTCCCCACCCCAGCCACCGTTGATTCTTACCAGACGTACTTATAACGCTTGTCAAGAGCCCCATCAGATTGGCGTTTACACCAATACCTCAAGACATGACCTAAGCGCTTAGAATACGTAGTTATGGGATAACCCGACCATCTACCCTAAGGATGGGGGGCAGTAATTACGACGTTGACTGATGTTCTACACGGTCTGAGTGGTTGGAGGGAATAAGGAATCACGCATCAGATACGCCCCTAAAATCACTAGAAAGTTGTAGATGTGGTTTACGGGGAGTTGCCGCACCCCCAACATCTAAATCACGTAGGGCCAGGGGGTGGTAGCTGAAAAATCTTTTATTTCCCAGTTATTCATCACTGACTTCTCACTCCTCATCACTCGAGCAGTATTGCTATGGCCCTCACTGGGGACGATTCCAGGCCCCTAATCCTGAGTGGGAGGGCTATGAGGTAGAACCTCCTCCCACATACCTCTTCTAAATTTGCTAATCCCTCAATGATTGGTATGTCGTTCTTAAGTAGGTGCTCGTGGGTGGCCATGGTCTCCATAGATTCCTCCAACACTATCCCGTCGTCAATGCCCAACATCTTAATCTTACGTTCCTTCAACCACCGTGCTGCGTCTGCCGATATGTACGGCCTTTCACCACCCCTACGCCTTGAGTGTAGTAGCAGTATATCGCCCTCATTGACGCCGAGTTTCTCGAGGTCTTCAGGCATTATAGGGGAGTTAGGGGGCAGGTAGGTCATATCACCGCACACTGCTTCCCCGACGAATACCTCAACAGGTAGTTGGGTGACGTCCTTTAACCCCGGTACGTAGTGGGACGGTGTTTCCACGTGAGTACCTATGTGACTCATCGTGTCTATGTCGGTCATCCTCTCACGCAGCACTCTCCCAGAAAGCCTTACCCTATAGACCTTCAAGGACAGCCTCCTCTCCTCCCAGCTAGGTGATATGTCCCTAATCTCATCCAGCTCCACGATTTCATGAGGCTTCAACTCCTTAGATAAGTCCACGATCCTTCCCCTAATGTTTGGAATAATAACACACCCAACGATAATATTATATCCAACAGTTAAGGCTTTTTCGGCGCGGTCCGACTACTGCGGCGGAGTGTTAACTGCCAACCCTTTATAAGGACCTCACTATATGTTGGGTAGTTGGTTGGTTGTCACAGGGTTCAAGTTGTTGGATGAGTTGGTAGAACCCTCAATGAGGTGGTGGGGTGTTGAGTTCTACGGCGACCACGACATCACGTCCTACATCCTCCACCATACGTTAGCCTTCAGAAGTAGGTTTGAGAGGGTTTACTTGGTCATGGCGCAGGAGTTCGGCGGCATTAGGACTGACCTACTCACGAGGCTGTGCAGGATTTTCGAATGCTCACTTACGAACATCTACGTTACGAGGGTTTTCAGTAACTCCGAGTTAAAGTCCGCCTTAAGTGAACTAGCCGGTTTGGATGAGGGGTTAGCTGTTGTCGCATACCCGTACAACTACCTCCCTAAAGACCCCTCCAAGTACTTCGAGGCATCCAGCATTTCCGGACTGCTTAAGAAGGTGATGGAGTCCAAGGAGCTAGTGGTCTTCAACACCTTCACCAGGTTCGGGGCTGTGATGCCTGAGGGCGGCAACATGCATCACCACGTGGTGAAGGTCATCGTAATGCTTAGGAAGCGCGGGGGTAGGGTATGTGCGACGCTGGTCAAACACCCCGCCAAGCCCTCAGGAACTACGAAGTCGTTCCACACCAAGTTGTTGGAGGGCGTTGAATTGGTGCATTACGGGAGGACGTTGCTTGAGTGGTCATTGAACAGGTTGGCGGGGCCGGCAGCCCATGGGTAGGACCACAACACCTGTGAAGCAAGTCGTAAACAGCTACGTGGTTAGGTTGAGGGAAGTTGCCGACATGTTAGACCCCCGTGAAAGGGAGGCCGTGCTGGTCTTCCTGAACGACTTAGATGAGACCGCATCACTGCTCTCCCACATCGGTGTGGTGGACCCCCTTGAGGTGCTCATCACCCACATCTTGAGGAAGTGTGGCAGAGGTTGCTTCAGGTCTCCGTGAGTGTGGGTTTATGGATGGGGAGTTCTGGCTTCTGGACGTGTGCAGTAATTCGGGAGGCCTACTGCTGAAGCTGTACTCCGAGGAGCGGAGGGAGTTCTCAGAGAAGGTGTTGAGGATCCCCCTCCACGGGTACTTAGTCGGCGGTGACCCGGAAAGGGTGGTGTACGAGTTAAGAGATTCGGGGTTGGTTGAGGATGCCTGGGTTGAGGACTGGCTAACACCGCCCCACTACCGAAGCAGTACTGAGGTGGTGGTGTTCAGGACGAGTGAGTTAAGTAGGTTGAAGCACGTGATCAGGGTAGGCGTCTCCAAGGGTTTGAGGCATGTCAACGATTTCCCGAACCCGCTTATTGAGGCACTATTTAACGCCGGGCTCGCACCGATGACTAAGGTGGAGGTTAGGGGTGGGGACGCCAGGCCGCTGGGGTGGGACCCCACCCACTCAGACCCCGAGTTAAGTGTTGCGCGTATGTATGTGGACGGGGGTCAGTACGTGGCTGAGGTCGACGGCTCTGCAGAACGCTTCAGCAGTGTTGGAGACCTAGCCAGATACGTAGTGTCTGCGAAGTACGATGTATGCGTCGTTGATGGTGAGTTATACGTCAAGCTGTTGGAGGAGGAGCCCGCAATCACCTCATCAGCCTACCTATGGTTCGTCGGCGGGGCGTTCAGGACTGGTGAGTACTTCGAGTGGTGTAGGCTTAGCTACACCCCACCCAGCCTCATGGGTAACGTAACGATCGGTAAGGTAGTGACTACTATGGAGGGGCTTGAGGCTAGGAGGAGGAAGTACCTCATAGACAGAGGGACTCGGAGGGCCGAGCCCTTCCGGGGCATGACCGACCTCTTACTCCAAGATAGGGGAGGGGTTATCTACACGCCTAAACCCGGCCTCTACTGGGGGGTATGCCAGGTTGACTTCAGGTCACTGTACCCGAACATCATTGTGAGGTTTAACGTATCGGGTGAGTGCGTCGATGTGCCGGGGTGTGGTGAGGTGCTTAGTTTTGGGTGGACGCCCCACACAGTATGTATGGATAGAGAGGGTGTGGTGCCGGCCAGCATTGCTAAGTTGGTGAGGCTGAAGGCCCTCTACGAAGAGCTTAGTAAAACGACGGGGCTGGAGGTCTACGAAGTGAGGAAAGCAGCGGTTAAGTGGGTCTTAGTCGCGAGCTTCGGCTACCTAGGCTACCGCAACAGCTTATTCGGCTCGGTGATGGCTCACGAGATGGTGACAAGTACTAGCAGGTACTTGATGGGGGTTGCTAGGAAGGTTGTGAAGTCTATGGGTTACCGGGTAATACACGCGTTAGTTGATAGTCTATTCGTTGAGGGAGTCACCACGGTGGGTGAGTGCTGTAGGGTGGCGGAAACAATTTCAAAGATTACAGGGTTCGACGCGAAGGTTGAGTCCCACTACACATGGCTCTACATACCCAACAACTTTGAAGACGTGCGTGGGGCTGCCAACAAGTACTACGGGAAGCTCTCCTCAGGAGGTATGAAGCTTAAGGGAATTACCTGCGGGAGAAGCGATACACCACCAATCATTAAGGAGGCGCAGTTGAGGGCCCTAGGCGAGTTAGCTATGGCTGAGACGGAGGCCGAGATGGTTGAAGCGGTTTTAAGGGCCCATGAAGCACTAAGGAATTACAGAAGGAAACTCATACGCGGGGACATCGAAGACCATGAGTTACTACTTACCAGGAACCACTGCGGGAGGAGGCACGGGTATGTAAGACCCCCGAAGTACGCGTTGGAGGGAGGGGGACCTCCCTACATCCTCTACGCCGAGGCGGGAGGCCTCACTCAATACGTCGGGCAGCCCCTAAAACACCGTGCCAATATTTACTACTACTTAAGACTGCTTGAGAGGGCGGCTTCTGAGCTACCGCCTCCCCCTAAGTAATCGTTTCCGTCCGAGGTCTTACTTACGGAGCTCAACCCCTCAGTTAGTGGGGAGTGTTCCACGAGCTGTGGTCTACAACCTCAATGAGGGATGCCCCTCAAGCTGAGTGGGGGTTATTCAACATCAATAACTTTTCCCGTGCCTCGCCTTATCCCTAACTACGCGGTTTACGGCGTACTTAGGTTCCTCACCCCTGAAAACCCTAAGTATTTCCTCAGCTATTACTTTCGACCTCGCCTCTAAGGACTCCTCAGATTGACCAGCTATGTGCGGTGTGAGGACCACGTTATCCAGTGTGAGTATTGGGTCGTCCGGTGGTAGTGGTTCCTCGTAGAAGACGTCCAGCCCCGCACCTGCTATCCACCCCTCCCTCAAAGCCTTCACCAGTGCTTGATGATCCACTATAGGGCCCCTGGCGATGTTTATTAGGTATGCGGACTTCTTCATCTTCCTAAGCTCCCTTTCACTTACCATTCCCTTGGTCTGCGCTGTTAGCGGGACTGAAATCACTAAGTAGTCTGACTCCTCAAGTAACTTATCAAAGCTTCTGAACTCTATCCCTAACTCCCCCTCAACGTCCTCCTTCCTAACTGCGTCATAGTAGATGATTTTCATGTTAAATCCTTTACCCCTCATAGCGATTTTGTACCCTATCCTTCCAAGGCCTAAGATGCCTAAAGTCTTACCCTCTAAGACAGCCCCCATCAACACATCCCAACTACCCGACCTTAAGGACCTATCCGCCACGCATACCTTCCTAGCAACACAAAGCATTAAAGCCATCGCATGATCAGCTACCGTCGAGAACAATTCATCAGCAGGGGCGATGGTAACCCAGACCCCATGCTCCGAGGCAGCCGCCACATCCACGTTATCATAGCCCACACCATCCCTAGCAACTATTTTAAGCTTAGGCGCGTGCTCGAAGACCTCCCTCGTCACTAAGCCAGTGCCGGCAACAATCGCATCAACATCACCTACGTATGGGAGGTAATCACCGCCACTCAACCTCTTCCCCTCAACCAACACCACCTCAGCAACCTCGCTGAGCATCCTAACACAGACCTCGTGAACCTTAGCATTAATCAACACCTTAAACTTACCCGCATAACCTGAAATAACTCAACACCTCAAGATAATCATACGAAATCGGAATATAAGGATTAACACAGGCCTTAATTCACACCAAATAATTAACCCACAGCGCTAAGCGAAGGACCGAATAGACCTTGGGGTTATGACTGCGGTTGCCATCCATCAAAACACTTGCCCACACTTCGAGAAAATACGTAAGTTAAAAAACTGAGTTATTTAATCACTCCACAGGGGGTGTTAACACGTATACGATTACTGCATCGTCATCGCTTAAGTTCTCCAACTCGTACTCATTGCCTGCGGGTAGGTAAACGGCATCACCTTCCTTGATGGTTACTGAGGAAGCATCCCAGCTGAGTTTGAGGGAGCCCTTCAAAACGTAGTAAACTTCATCATTCTCCTTAAACGACCACCTATAGCCCTTAGCTCTAGGTGCGACGAAGCAGAGCCCTAATGTGAGTCTGTCGGAGCCCTCCCTACGTTTAGTGATCAACCTCTTTACCTTGAAGCCCTCAACCTCACACATTAGAGGGATGACAGCCTCAACGTCATTGACGTTAACGACCCTTACAGCCTTCTTTACCACAATCCCACAACTTATTAATGTGTACGAACAACTAAATTTCTAACTATTAGGGAACGGTAGCTAGCGGAAACCGGCATCCAAGGAAACACCGGGTTTAAATGGAAACCATTTCGGAGGTTAACTTTTTCACGCACTTACAAGTGAGGTTAGCAGGTTAGGCCTTCAATTGCTCTATGAGGGGTTAGGACAAGGCGTGGCGTTCAAAGAGGAGTTGATAGAGTGGTACAGGATATGACGACGTAGATGTGATGGCTAAATCACACCTGAATGCTGAATCTCGGCGGTCGGGTAAATCAGCTTAGGTAAAATATGTTGTGCTGGCTTGACGACATGCAGAGGATGTTGAAAGCGAGGATGGGTCAGAGTTAAAGAGCGCTAAAGGGAGCTCCACAGTATTTGTTTAGTATTAACTTTCGTCCCTTCTTCATTCCACGAGGCTTAACTCCTCCACATGCTGGCACAGGTTTGAGGTACCTTCAGCACTAACACATCCTAGTTACGGTAATTCACAAACTCCACGTCATAAAACAGCTTCACCGACCTAAACGGTTCTTCCTTAGTAACAGATGCAGCTTAAATATTATTTAATGGGTTTTCAAACCGTCTTTTTAGGGCTGAAGCAGGCCTGAGACCATTTCTTGTGGCATCCAGCTAGCCGTGCCTATTAATATCTGAAGTGCTTTCGGCTCTGCTGAGGTTATATCGTGATGTGAATCCATCATTTCTGCCTACACCCATCGGCTCGGTTGCTGATTATGCGGTTGCACTGGTTTACGAATGTGAAGAACTTAAGGTGGGTGGGTATTATTGCCTCCATAAGTGCCCGACTGTTGATGACAATCATATCAACTTACGTTGTTTGGAATGTTGTCATCAATTAATATGACGTTATGATTAGAGATCTACTTGATGCACGCCGTCATATGAGGCGTGTAGGATTGAGGGTGGCTAATGCCCTCCTAACAATGCTTCCTATACTCATCACGATCATGGTGACTTACTTCGTGGCTACTAAGGGCTGGGTTACCGTGTTAGCACTATTCATCGTTCTTGATATGGTTATTTCTGCGTTATCCACCCTTCTAATAATTGATTATTGGAGGAAGAGTAAGGATTACGAGAGCGTTATTTTAAGCCGGGCTAGGATTCCGGATGAGCATGGAAAGAATTACAGGGTTGCCGTCCTAATACCTGTTTTTAATGAACCGCCCAGCATAGTTGCTGAGACCACGTTGGCTTCGAAGGCAGCCGTTTGGGGTATAGGGGACGTTCACGTGTTAGACGACTCTACGGATCAAAGGATTAGGGCAGAACTCGACTGGTATTCAAAGGAGTACGGCTTCCACATCCTAAGGAGGGGTAGTAGGAAAGGATTTAAAG
>CAZXJO010000004.1:103865-137333 GCA_964641155.1 uncultured Desulfurococcaceae archaeon
AGGAAAGGATTTAAAGTGACTCCTAAGGGGGAGAACGTAGTTAACCTCACAGTCTACCACCTCTACTACGTTTTAATAGTGGCGTCATTCGCAATAGCTATCCCAGTAGGAAGTCTTAAGGTGCTCTCCCTCAGCGGTGACCTACTCTACGCACACATAGTTAACTTGTTTTGGGCAAGTTGGTGACTATTCACATCAGCCACCGCCCTATACTTGAGCATCCCCTTACCAGTGTCCGAAGACTTTGTTAAGAGGGTAGCTCAGACGTATGAAGGTCTTGAAGAGAATGTCCTAAGAATGCTTGGATGCATGTTAAGAATGGAGGTAGCTATAGCGAACCACTACTCTGCTGTCTCCGAAAGATTGCAGAAGCATTCGGAGCAGCTAAGGTTAATAGTTGATGAATCCTACCATCATGCGGGTACCTACTCCAAACTCATCCAAAAGTTAACGCCTCATATAAGACCTGATAACGTGAGCTGCGGTCCCTTCGAATCGTATCTAAGTAAGATCAGTCACGTCAAACATGAAGGCAATTTAAACGAATTAATAATGCTACAGGAAGAACTCGTAATAAAGGTGCTTACGCAACTAATCCATGAAACATGCAAACTTGTCTTAGAAGACGTGAGCGAAATAAGGAAAATAATCGAAGATGAAACCAAGCACTGGGAAATCCTGAGAAAATATTGAGTGAGTCGGCGTAAGGGTCCAACAAATCGCTAGCCGGCCACAAACAAGCTCTAAGCCCTACAACAACTGCTTAGGTCTTTACCGATGAACGCGGTAGCTAGGGCTATGAATCAGTTAACTCAGACTCATCTTTAGGAAGGATATGGGAAGTTCATATTAGCCCTTGACATTAATTCAGCAATTTAGGTTTAGATGGATAAGTTAGTATTTAAAATAATTGATGTTTTAATGAAGGGCAATGTTTATTTGGTGATTAGCCCCCCGGCCCTCCATGTAGGGCTACGTCCTTCCACACCTGCTCCCAGGCATCGCTCTCAGTGAATGACTCCCTTCGAACTATCATTTCAAGTACGTTCTTAAGAAGTGCGTGATGATATAACTCATCTTTGAGGAGCGTTTCAACGAAGAACTTAATAGCCTTGTTTTCGATACCGCGTTCGAGCAAGCCCTTCAGGTATTTAATCATCTCTTCCTCAACCTTTATATGTTGTTCAACTTCGCTAACTATCCTCTCCATCTCGGCCTCACTCACCATAGGTCTTTCCTTAAACAGCTCAACCAACACTTCGTAAATCACGGAGTGCTTTAGTGAGTCTTGAGCCACAGCCTCCATGACTGTTTTCACGACCAAGTTCGTGACTTCTTTAGCCGAACTTGATAATCTTTCAGAATATTCTTTCTCGAGCGTGATCATTTTCTTGAATTCCTCAACACTCATGCAAACCACAATTATATTATACAATACAGATATTATAAAATCTTAATGATGTGAGTTGAAGGTGCTTCAGACGTGTTGATGGTTTGATGCATTTAACTTGACCTGATGCGGAATCAGCACATTTCAAACGTTCACCGCAAACGATATCCATCAGTTCTTGTACGAATAATTTAACCCCCAAACACGTATATTGAGGAGGGTCTTAAGTGGTCTCCTCCCACAACGTGAGGAATTCGCGGAGGCTATTCAACGCAGTCATAATTAGACCACCTACGGACGATTTAGCTGATTGTGTCTCAACACATCCTCTAAAGCATTCCGTAGACTTCGGCAGTGCCTTAAGGCAATATAGGGAATACGTTGACGTGTTACGTGAGGAGGGTGTTGATGTTTACGAGCTCCCAGGACTTAAGGGGTTCCCTGACGCTGTTTTCGTTCAGGACACCGCCTTAGTGCGTTCTTCGAATGGTGAGGCCCTCATCTCATACTTCGGCGTGGGTAGTAGGAGGGGTGAGGAGTTAAGCGTTGCTGATTATCTAAGGCGTGCCGGCTTCAGCACCATGTTCGTTGAGCCTCCCGCAACATTGGAGGGCGGTGATGTGTTGATCACTGACGCAGGCGTAATCTACGTCGGGAACACCTCCAGGACAAACTTAGGAGGTTTTAATTACTTGAGGAGCTTCTTCAAAGATTTTAAGGTGGTGGCGGTACGGTGCGATAAGGTCTTCCACCTCCTCTCAGCTGTCTCATACTTAGGTGGGAGGACCTTAGCAGTGGTTCCTGAGCTAGTCAACCCGGCACTGTTTGAGGGGTTTGAGGTGATTAACGTACCTGCTGATGAGGCCTACGCCGCGAACATGTTGTACTTAGGGGATGGTAAGGTGTTAATGCCTGAAGGCTTTAAGAAGACCTACTGGAAGTTGAGGGGAGCCGGGTTTAAGCCTATTGAGGTGGATGTCTCCGAGTTCAGTAAATGTGACGGGGGCGTTACCTGCCTGAGCTTACCGCTGTACGAAGTATGAACCACCTCATGGAATAGTTTAGGTTTTCCTTACCAATCACTTTGAAAAAGTTTTTAAGGATGTGATGTACTCCATAACCTGATATGGTCGGGGTGTTTAGGGTGAATCAAAAAGTTGTTAAATATTCAGTAGTTCTGGCAGTGATAATTATTGCGTTTATAGCCTTCGCACCGCCGAACGCTGAGTACATGCCTGAGGAGAAGAGGTATCCCTACATAACCTTCCCCATACTTCCTCCTGTACTCGCAATTGCTCTGGCTATGGCTACGGGCGAGATCGTCCCAGCACTCTTCGCGGGTATTTGGGTTGGTGCTTTAATGCTTTCAGGGTATAACCCCATACATGCAACTGTACAACTAATTGATTGGTACATAGCTAACGCAACTGACTCCTGGAACGCGGCGATCCTCCTGTATGACTTCGTTTTAGGGGCGTTCATGGGACTCCTGTACTCATCAGGTGCTGTGCATTCGTTCGCTAACGCGGTCTCTAAGAGGGTTAGGAGTGCTAAGAGTGCGAGCTTGGCGGCATCATTGTTAGGTGTTGCGGTATTCTTCGACGACTACGGTAACACTGTCATAGTAGGTAATTCGATGAGGCCGATCGCGGATAGGTTGAGGGTTAGTAGGGAGTTACTTAGCTACGTCGTGGACTCAACGTCCGCCCCCGTTGCGGGCATCGCGTTGGTCTCATCATGGATCGGTTACGAGGTGAGCATGATTGAGGGTGCTATAGAGACTCTCTCGGAGCAGGCTGCGGAGGGCAGTATAAGTGTTGCCCCGGAGATGGGCCCCTACGTCATGTGGTTGAACGCCGTCCCCTACCACTTCTACTCGATCCTGGCCATAGTTCTGGTATTCGTCGTTGTCTTAACTAGGAGGCATTACGGAGCTATGCTAAGGGCTGAGTACAGGGCGGTCACTGAAGGGAAGGTCTTAAGGGATGGGGCCACACCGCTACTACCAACCGAGGAAATATTCGGGTCTGAGGTGAAGGCTAGGAAGCAGGTTTCGGGTTGGTTGTTTGGAACCGCAATGCTTGTGCTTGTCTTCATCACCCTGCTCGGTATGTGGGGGACGGGGGCGGAGGACTTAGCGACGTTCTGGGAAACACCCTTCACCGAGGCGTTGATGAATGCTGACACCGCTAAGGCATTACTCTGGGCAGGTATTGCCACCTACTTCGTCACCTTCGCATGGATACTGCTCAGTAAGGCTATGAGCTTCAAGGAGGTTATGAGGAACACCTTCAGAGGCATGTACTTGATGATCCTACCCAACGCGATATTGCTCCATGCATGGTGCATTAAGTCGGCCACAGACGCTGTCGGAACCGCTGACTACGTGATACACGGAGCTGTAACCGTCGGCCTCTCAGCCCTCCTAGTACCACTCATAATATACTTGGTCTCCATGTTCGTCTCCTTCACCACCGGCACTAGTTGGGGTACATTCGGCGTGATGATGCCCATAGCAGTACCTATGGCGTGGCAGTTAGCACTCCTCCAATACCCAGACAACCTAGGCATCGCCTACTTAGTAACATTCGCATCAATAGGTGCTGTGTTCGGGGGAGGTATTTTCGGGGATCACTGCTCACCAATAAGTGATACCACCATCATGTCATCAATGTTCTCCGCAGCCGACCACATGGACCACGTTGTGACTCAGCTACCGTATGCCCTAACAGTTGGGTTACTGTCAGCATTGCTGTACTTGATGATTGCTTTAGGGATTACCAGCCCCCTAATACTGCTCCCAGTAGGTCTTGTGTTGCTGGCAGTTACGCATGGCGTGCTCAATAGGATTTACGCTAGGAGGGTAAAACTACCTGAAGTGATACCGAATTACCCGCCTTGAGTTAAGGTAAGTATCCAACTTTTTAATTACTTCTTCACTAACCCGCCACGAGTTCTCACGGATTCCTCACCGCTGAAGGGGGCCGTAGGTAAGTACTCAACCGCGGGCCTCCTAGCAGATTCCTGTGGGTAGAGCGCCATCAGACTGTAGATTGCTGGCGGGACCTCGGTCTTAACGTTGAGGCCTAACTCCTTAAGTTCCTCAGCAGTCACAGGCCAATCATGTGTGTACCTACCCATCACCAACCTCTCAATAATTGCCTCCACCTTATCCCCAGGCAACTTACCATCAAGCAACTTCCTAACCAAGTCCTTAGTCTGATTAAGTGCTTTCTCAGCAATATCCGCCAATATTAAGGTCTGATCGTCTACCTTATCCACCCCCTTCTCACGGACTACCTTAAGGATTGACGGTGCGGGTAAAGACCCTGCCGGGGTACCTAGCTGGGGGTCTACTGGGCCTAGAACTGCGTCGGGGTCCATAATGATTTCATCAGCTGCTAGCGCTATTAGCGTCCCACCACTCATGGCGTAGTGGGGGACTATGACCGTCTTCTTACCTGGATGTCTCTTCAGTGCGAGGGCTATCTGAGAAGCGGCAAGCATTAGCCCCCCGGGGGTGTGCATTATGAGCACGATGCCCGTGTCGGGTGGGGTGCCCCTGATAGCCCTTAAGATGTCCTCGGAATCCTCAATATCTATGAACTTGTAGAGTGGTATGCCGAAGAGGCTGATCCTCTCCTGCCTATGGATCAGCGTGATCACCCTGGACTTATACATGATCTCCAACCCCCTGATAATCCTCTCCCTAGCCCTCCTCAATGAGTGGTACCTCAGCTGAGGTGAAATAACGGTCGTGAAAACCCATAGAAGGAAGAACAACCAGAGGAAATCAACAAATCCATCCAACATGCCCACCAATGTAACCTAGCCTAGAACCTAATAAACCTTTAAGGAAGTAGTGGAAGTAATCCAACTACGAAAAACAACAAACATGCTTATATGTTCGAATACCCTAAATGAGTCGGTCAAATACTATGAGTTCAGCGAAGGACCCCGTATGTGGGATGGACGTAGACCTAAGTAAGACACATTACAAATCAGTATACAAGGGAAAGATCTACTACTTCTGCAACCCGATGTGTAAGAAGAAGTTTGAAAGCAATCCCGAACACTACCTAAAGCACGGACCAGAAGGTATGTAACGCCAACGTATGAGCAGTTCACCTAGAACCAAATAAGATTTTCAGCAACTGACACCACCTAACCGTTCCGGTCTAGCGCTGACTTTCATCCCCTCCCTCTCCGTTTCACGGGAGAGCTTTCAGGGGGAACCGATGAAGTCCCCACATCCATCCAGAGCAAACACCACCACGGTAGTAAACAAACTTCACGCTACACAGAAACAGCTCCATAACCCCACACCTCAGGCACGGCGTAAAGGATTAGTTAGGGCATGCACGCGGCCCGCTTCCAGCGTTCATTAGTTTCCGTAGCGGATTAAGGTGGTGCATTGGTTATGTGATCCCGGTAGAGATGTTGGGTTCCTAGTGAACTCCGCCTTGAAAACACCGCTGAGTCATTTGTTCTTGAGGTGTTTGGGTCTAGCTGGTTCTTGATGTGTCATGAGGCTGTTTTAAGTAGTAAAGTTTATTAAGGGCCTTCCACTGTAATTACATGGGTTGACACATGTCAACTAATGTACGGAGCGAAAAAATCAAACTAATAAAAGAAATACTCAAGTCCATCAGCGAAGGCGGCGACGTATCGGATTTGAAGAAGAGATTCAGGGAATTAATTGAGTCCACATCACCGTACGAGATAGTTGCCATAGAGCAACAGCTACTTAAGGAAGGGTTTAAAGTATCGGACATCCTGAGGATGTGTGACCTGCATGTGGAACTGTTCAGGGAGTCCCTCCAGCCGAGGGGTTTGGAGGTTCCTGAGGGACATCCCTTAGACCTACTCATGAGGGAGAACTCCTACATCCTCAAAATAACTGAGGGTTTGAAGCTCTACGCGTCAGCGCTTAAGGATGCGGGTGACCCAGAACAAATACGTGCGTATTTGAGCGCGTTGTCGCAGATCCTTAAGGATTTGAGGAGGGCTAGGTCTCATTATAGGAAGACGCAGATGCTCATATTTCCGTACCTCGAAAGGCGCGGCATTACGGCGGTGCCGAGGGTTCTGTGGGCGCGTGAGGACCAGGCAATTATGAAACTCAGAAGGCTCTCGGATCTGGCTGAGGGGTTGATGAACGCTAAGTCCGCAGACATCAACGAGGTCAGGGAATTATCTGATAAGTCCGTAGCTCTTGCTAACGAGTTCTCAGAGCTAGTTTTCAGGGAGGATAAGATATTGTTCCCAGCTGTTTGGACACTGTTCAGCGAAGGTGAGTGGGCGGCGATCTCGGAGATAGGGGATGATATAGGTTGGTTGGTGGATGTGGGGGAGAGGAAGTGGACCCCGAAAGCGGGCCCAGTACTCCCATACGAGTTAAAGGCTGAGATCACTCCGGAGCAGGTGGAGAGGTTACCTCCGGAGTTCAGGGCCCTCGCACTCTCCCACGGTGCCGTGCCGGACAACTACTCCGTGAGGTCTGATGGGGACTTAGACCTAGGTACGGGGTTCCTGAGCGAGGAGGAGGTTAAGGGGCTCTTCAGGAGCCTACCCCTAGAGATCACGTACGCAGACACGAACGATAGGGTTAAGTTCTACACTGAGAGCGCGCTGAGCAAGGGCTTCGTCAGAACTAAGACAGTACTGGGTAGGAGGGTTGAGTTCTGCCACCCACCGAGGTTGGAGGAGATGGTTAGGGAAAACATAGAGGCGGTGAAGAAGGGGAACGTACCTTATAGGGAGTATTGGACGAGGATAGGTGATAGGATAATAAGGGTGTTAATAGCTCCCGTGAAGGGTGAAGGGGGGAAGATCTTAGGCACCGTTGAAATGGTTGAAGACCTGACCGAGGTCGTCAACAACCCGGATGAGGTAAAGAAGAAGATCTTGGTGCTTTAATTGAAGAACGTCTTCGAAATCGCCTACAGGTACGTGGTCCCAGCCGTTAAGAGGGTCCTAGTCCTAGAACTAATTAGCAGGGGCTTCACCGAGGTAGAGGTATCGAGGACGTTGAAGATCTCGAAATCGCTGACAACTAGGTATGTGAAGGGTGAGCGTGGGAGCATCATAGACTTCCACGAAAACCCCTTCATCAGGGAGGTGATAAGGGGGTTAGCGGATAAGGTCGTGGCTGGGGGTTTAGGTAAGTATGAGCTGGAGGCCGAGGTTGTGAAGGTTGCTGCATCATTGATGTCTAGTGGGAGGGTATGCGAATACCACGGGAAGTTAGACCCTGAAATAACCCGTTTCAGATGCAATCTATGCTCAACAATATTCAGTGTTTGAGGTGGTGACGCGTAGCAGGAATCAGGGTTCAGAAGTTCAGAATAGTTGGTGTTGACTGCCCTTCATGCGTTTACGCGATCCAGAAATCCTTACTCGCCACTGCGGGAGTGATTGCGTTCAGTGCGGACCCCACGTCCGGGGACGCTCTAGTAAGGTATGACTCCGAAAAAGTCACGTTCAGGGATGTAGTTAAGGCTGTCAGGAACGCCGGGTACGACGTAGTGAAGAATAGCCTCTACGTAGTAGCTGAGTTGGGTGAGGAGGAGGTAACCGCCTTCGAAGACTTTGCGGCCAGGCTGGACGGCGTCATCGAATGTAGGGTATCACCGATCACGGGACTTGCAAGCATAGTTTACAACCCCTTAGCTACGTCTAAGGACGAGTTGGTTGAAGCTATTAGGCGGAAGTACCCTAAAGCGAGGGAAGCCTCGGAGGAATCGATTAGCCCTAAGGAAGCCGGTGGTAGGTGGGAGTTACCCGTGAGGCTTGCATCTTTCATCATCGGACTCACGTCAGTGGCCTACCACACCGCCGGCACATTTTTCGGGGGAACACTACCGTTCTGGGACTTCAGGGATTACCTACTCTTCACGGCCGCGACCGCAGTCATCTCCATGTGTAAGGGGATCTTGTTAAGAGGTATTAAGTCGTTGATGAGGGCTTCCCCCACGATGGATTCCTTAGTTGCTGTATCAGCACTAACCTCATACTTCTTCAGCATCAACGTCATGCTCGGCGTAATTACCGTTGGTGAGCCCTTCTTCGAGGCTTCGGCAGGTGTTCTTGGCTTCGTATCAGCCGGTAGGTACTTAGAGGGTAGGCTTAGGAGCAGAGCTAATGAAGCGCTCAGCAAGTTAGTCGAACTCCATGGAGGGAAGGTTAAGGTGGTGAGAGGAGTGACGGTGGAGGAGGTCAGCGTCGATGAGGTTAGGCCGGGAGATGTGGTGGAGGTTAAGGCTGGTGAGAGAGTACATGTCGACGGCGTCGTCGTTGAGGGGGAAGGCTACGTCGATGAATCAACGTTCACCGGTGAACACATGCCGAGGCTTAAATCGTTCGAGAGGAGGGACCCAGTACTTGCCGGTACGTTCCTGACCTCAGGATTCATCAGGGTTAGGGTGACGAGGGTTGGGAAAGACACTAGCCTAGCATACGTCATTAGGGCGGTGAAGGAGTCCCAGTTCCACAAGCCAAGATTTCAGAGGGTAGCTGACAGGGTTGCCGGCACCCTCACATGGGTCGTGTTAGCTCTAAGCGTTGCGACGTTCCTCTACTGGTTCGTGATCGGTGACGTGGGCCTCAGTAAGTCTGTGTTGTTCGCAGTAGCTGTCTTGGTTGTCGCCTGCCCATGCCCCCTAGGCATAGCAATACCGATGGTTGTCTCGGTGGCGGCGGTTAGGGCGGCCCGCTCAGGCATCCTGATCAGAAGTGGTGAGGTTTTCGAGAGGTTACTTTCGGTAGATACTGTGCTCATCGATAAGACCGGTACGCTCACGGTTGGTGAGCCCGCACTCCACGAAGTAATAACCCTCAACAGATTCAGCAGCTATGAAGTACTTAAGTACGTATGTGCGGCTGAGGTGAGGAGTGAGCACCCTCTTGCTAAGGCAGTCATGAAGAAGTGCTCTGACTCCGAACTAAACGACGTAAACGTGGAGGGATTCGAACACCTACCAGGCCTGGGGATCATCGCCAGAGTGAACGGCCGTGAAGTGGCTGTGGGTTCTGAGAAGCTGATGAGGGGATTGGGAGTAGGGATAGATGCCAGCACATATGAGGTCTTAAAGAAGATGACGTCGGACGGGTTCACAGCCGTGCTAGTATCCCTGGATAGGGAGTTGGCCGCAGTACTCAAGGTAGGTGATGCTGTGAGGGATGAGGCAGCTGAGGTGGTGAGGTACTTCAAGGAGTTAGGGCTTAAGACAGCGTTAGTCACAGGTGATAGTAGGTTGGTCGGTGAGGCCATTGCCAGGTTAGTTGGGGTTGACTCAGCGTACAGCGAGCTCAGCCCGGAGGATAAGGCCGAACTTGTTGAGGAGTTCCAAGCCAGAGGTTCTAAAGTAATGTTCGTTGGGGACGGCATTAACGACGCAGCAGCAATTGGTAGGGCGTTCGTGGGGGTTGCAATGGGTGGCGGTGCGGACGTGTCGAGGGAAGCAGGTGACGTGGTAATCATTAACAATGACTTAACGTCCTTGACGGATGCGTACAGGCTTAGCCAGAAGGTCAGGAGGAAGGCTATCGAGAACCTTGTTTGGGCATTCGCATACAACCTCATGCTGATACCGATCGCTATGGGCGCGCTCTACAGACCTCTAGGCCTGGTTCTCAGACCTGAGGTAGCTGCTGCAGCTATGATGCTGAGTGACATCTCAGTAGTAATTAATGCACTCACACTCACCAGGTGGAGGCCGAGGGAGCGGGGCACCCGTAACTAGCACTCGAACCTTACCGGTAGGTCGCTATTAGCTAAAACCAACCAAAAGTCCTCATCTAGGTAGGCGTTAATTGCTTTGAAAACGACCCCGGATCTTGATGCGTACCTCATAAGTTCCAGGATCTCGGGGTCCCCAGCGCAGTATGGCTTAAACCCAACTACGTTTGGGAGGGAGGCCATGAAGACTACGTAGGGCTTAAACTCATTGGCATGGCTTGCTAAGACCTTGATCTGCTTCCTAGCTCTCACACTCACGCAGTCGGGGTAGGATGCGTAGACGCCTTCGACCCTTAACACGGCGCTCTTCAACTCAACTAAGACATCACCATCAACACAATCCAGGAGGTAGTCTATGACCTCACCCCCTAACCTAAAGTTCCTCTTACGTAGTACGCAGCTGTCCAGCCAAGCTATCAAATCATGCCCAAGCATGTATTCGAATACCTTACTCTGGGTGATGGTGTCCAGTACCGCATACCCGCCCTCATCCTCCACCGCCATGAGCCTGTAATTAAGTTTAGGCCCACCCACAACTGCGCACAGCCCCCTCCTCCCCTCAACTATGTAGTCGTTTAACCTACCAGTGTTTGTGAGGTGTGCTGAACGCACCTCACCGTTGATAAGTACTTCAACAGTAAATCGGTTTAACCGTCTAATTAACATACACTCGACCAGATCCTCAACCCTGAACAACTTCATTATACCTAACATCTGAAGAAGTCCCTCATCGAGTGGGTGACTGTTCGGTGTTGTGGGTTGTTCGCGGGGTTGTTTGGCGTTGAACTGCTCGTCGTAGGTTAGGGCACTCCAATTAAGTAATGCTAATCAATCACTCTCTTCACATCCTTAATGAGGATCCTGAACGCTGCGAACCATGGGGTGTCGAGGGTTGCCAGTAAGACCTTCGCGTACGTCCCGTACCAGACCATGTTCCACACATCCTCCCACGGCAGTAGGAGGGCAAAGGCGAGTGGGAAGAACACTAAGCTGTCCACGAACATGTTGATTACGTCGGTGCTTATTGACCTCAGCACGGCGAACTTTAAGATGCTCCTAACACTGATCTCGAGCCTGTAGACCCTCCTCTTAATCTCAGCGAAGGCTGTGACATCCAGTAGCTCAGCTGTGAGGAATGCCGCGTACGATGCTAGGACAACCCTAGGTGTTTGGAGCATGAAGTAGCTCCACGCCTCATTCAACTCGCTCAACCACGGGGCTGGGGGAACAGTTGAAAGCATCAGGATGAACATAGCTACCATAACGTTAGCTATGAACGCCAACCCCACAGCCAGATACGTCATCCTCCTCCCGTAAACCTCGTTAATCATATCGATTAGCTGAGCCACGAATGGGTAGGTAATGGTACCACCGGAAACTATTATAGGTATTAGGATGTGGAACTCACTAATCCTCGACGCCAAGATGTTGGACGCCAAAATATACGTAACGTAGAAAACCACGAGGACTGGGTAACCTAAGGAATCCCTATACCTCCTAACAAGCCAAGAACTAACTAACGTCGAAATCGTCAACCCCACACCCCAAAAAACAAACACCCACAGCAATGCAGGCCCCTCAACACTCCAAAGTAAGCTACAGTTACTTATAATCCTTATCCCACAGAATGAACTTATTTTCAGTTTTCTCAGTTTCAACGAAGGCGATAGGGGCTGGGTATATCCCCATTTCACACTTCAACGGATTTGTGTTAGATACGGAACACACTTAGAGCCACTACAACCCCCCGCTCCCTACATTGCTCCAAATGTTAAAAAATATGTGATTATAAACGCCTAAGAGATATGGTCGGACTGACATTACGGCAGTTATGGTTGGCGGTGCGTTGGAGGCCATCGCATATCCGCGTCCTCATTTTCGAAATATAGCTAATCAGATTTTTGAGAAGTTGTTTTAGGTTTGCTTTTAATTTGGTTTATCAAAATCACTACCGCTATAATCGTTAATGCTGCAATATCCACTGCTATATGCGTCGGTGCGAAGAGTGCTAGACCCCCGCATATGAGTACTACCCTGAGAAAGACGTTGATCTTGCGTTTTATGAAGCCTTCGAATCCTGTGGCTATTGAGTAAGCGGCGACCAATGAAGTGATGATGGCCCACACCCTCCTCATAACTTCGAAGTTGCCGTAGCCTACCAGTATTTCTGGCTTGAAGACCATTATGAATGGCAGTAAGAACGCTGCAAAGCCTAGTTTGCAGGCAACTACTGCAGTTTTCATAGTATCTGCTTTAGCTAAAGACGCTGCGGCATATGAAGCCAGTGCAACCGGTGGCGTTATAGCGCCTAAGACGGCGTACCAGAAGACGAAGAAGTGTATTGGGAAGGTGTCCAGACCCATGGCTGCCAATGCTGGGACAGACACAGCAACAGCTGTTATGTAGGCAGGTGTTGTAGGTATCCCCATACCTAATAAGGTAGTTATTAACGCCACGTAAACGAGGGCGAGCGTTATTATTCCAAACGATGCCGCACTAACTATGTAGCCTAGTTTAACGCCTAACCCGCTATAACTTACGGCCCCCACGACTATGCCTGCAGCTGCCCCTATAACTATTATCGATAAAGCGTCTTCAACACCCCTCACCAACACCTGGTAAAGCTTCTTCACGCTTAATTGCTTGTTCAGCAATCCTAGGATGATCGCCATGAAGAAGGAGATGAAGGCTGCTGATATGGCTGACCACTGAAGCACTGCAACTATGTATACGAGCACTATTATGGGTAAGAAGTAGAACCACCCCTTCCTCAGGACTTGCTTTTTGTTGGGAACTTGGTCAGGTGGCAGCCCTCTGAGGCCGGCCTTCAATGAGTAGTAATGCACTTGCACGTAAACCCCTAGGTAGTATATTATGGCTGGTATGACGGCGGCCACCATTATTCTCCCGTAGTGGGTTCCGAGGAGTTCAGCCATAACGAACGCAGCAGCACCCATGACGGGGGGCATTATCTGACCGCCCGTCGATGCTACAGCCTCAACAGCACCTGCTAGATGTGGCGGGAACCCGACGTGCTTCATCGTAGGTATCGTCAACACACCTGTAGCGTACACGTTAGCCACAGCGCTACCGCTTATCGAGCCGAAGAGGGATGAAGCGATTACTGAGACCTTAGCAGGTCCGCCGGAACTCCTACCTACTAACGCCTTAGCCAGGTTTATGAAGAACTCCCCGGTACCGCTCATCGAGAAAGCCGCACCTAATAAGGTGAAAGCTATTACATATGTTGACATAACCTCCAGAGGCGTTGAGAATATGGCGTAAGGAGTCAGGTAAAGGTACTCAACAACCCTGATCGGATTGGTTCTAAAACCTATGACTGGCAGGTAAGGTGCTAGTAGCAGATACACTATGAACGCGGTAATCAGTGCTGTGAACATGAGGCCCGAAGTCCTCCTAGCGGACTCAACTATGAGTGATATTAGTAAGGCCCCGATAACGATTTGCTCAGTAGTTAGAGGGGTTACAAGCCACATCCTCCTGAAAAACCAACTCGCGTAGTTTAAGTAGATGTCCGCCACGGTAATTACGGCAATGATAGCGAGTAGGTAATCATACCAGGGAACCCTATTCACGTCTTTCTTAGTTGATGAGTACATGATGAAGGTTAACGGAAGTGCGAATAGCAGGGTAACCACCATGTGTTCGTATACGTCGTAGGTCGTGAAGAGTAATTTGTAGATGTTGTATATGGCCATTACGCATAATGCGACTTCGACTAAGATTTTGTTATACCTGCTCAAAACCCTTTTAGGCATGCTCACCACCTAAGAGGTTTTGGGTGGATGTTGCTGAAACCTAATCAGGTCAAAAATAAGTTTTCATTTAGGTCACACCTACAATTACTTAATGAAGCCACGGTCCATGTAGTACTGCCTAGCGCCTGGGTGGATCTCTAAGTTGCTGCTGTACTTCCATGCAGTACTTGGGTCGAAGATGCTGAATCCGGACACAGCCTTGACCAAGTACTCAGTGTTCTCACATATCGACCTAGTGATCTGGTAGACGAAGTCGTTCGGCATATCAGCCCTGATCAGGAGTATTGTGAAGGTGAAGAGCGTGCGGTAGTCCTCAGCCGCGAACTTATAAGTGCCTTTAGGTAAGTAGTCAACTACTAACGAACCCTTAAACCCTAAAGTATTTAAGATGAAGTCTATGTCTTCGTCAGTCAATGAAATTGTTTTAACGTCAGGCATACGGGTATCTAACTGCATGTAGTTCGATGAAGGAACCGCACTCACATCGAATATTAGGTCTATCTTACCGTTTATCATTGCCTCAACGGCCTGCGCCTCACCCGGTACCGATAAACTACCTCCCGACCTCCTTATGACGTCCTCGGTAACGCCGTAGTGTTCAAGCAACCATCTAAATAGGAAGTCCTCCAGCGATGCTGCCGGGCCGCCGACAGCTAACCTCACACTACCGCCTTTCTTAATGTAGTCAGCTAATTCCCTAATACTGTTCACAGGGAAGTCAGGCCTCTTAGTTATTAACACCATGTACTTTTCCGTAGGGCCTAACACGTACTTGACGTTAGACAGGTTCGGTTGCTGGCCCCATATGAGGGTGGCCTTAGCCGGGTCTTTAGCGAAGGGTATCCACGCGGCGTGGGTGTAGGCCATCTCAACCTCTCCATTAGCGATGGCTAGGAGGTTGGCAGCACTCGCACCAGGTTGAATACTGATCTTAACACCTAACTCCTTCTCAACTAAGCTGGAGATAGCACCGCCTAACACATACCCAGGACTGCCAACGGAGTAAGTACGGAAGACGACCTCCTTAGGCCAGTACGGAGGTGGTGTTGCGGGCGGTGGAGTCACTGTGGGTGTTGGTTTGGGTGTCGGCGTAGCCGTTACCGTGACCGTCACGGTCTGAGCTGGTAGCGTGGTCGTTGAGGTGACGGTTACTGTAGCAGCTGCAACGGTGGCGGTGACAGTCTGAACTACTGTTGAGGTAACTGTCTTAGGAGGCGGCACAGCTGAGGAACCTGCGAAATAGCCACCAACGCCAGCAATAACTACGAGTACAACCAAAATACCAACCAAAGACTTCTGAGCACTCACATTTAAACACCACCAATATCTCAACCCAGCATTTAAAAACGTTCTCAAATCGTAAGATTTTTATTTACACACCGCTTAACGTTACCATATTTTTAATTATTAAATTAACGCTTGTTTAAAATCTTAACATGATAAATCATCAGAACCTACAATAATTTTGCATCAAAAGCTTCCACACCGAGCCCCGTTACAGCGGATGAATTAATTTAATTCCCCCGACATATTCTATAATTAGGTGAGCACGTACTTGAGTAGGTGTTATTCAACAGCATTACTCGGTTATTCGATCCCATTAGTCTTTATAGGTGCCGCTGCACTGCTTTCAGGTTGGTTCGACGTGTTTAACAACGCCCTAAGTGATTTAGGCCACGCAACTAGGAGTAACGTGAGCGTACTGTTTAATTTGGGTCTTTCCCTCGGCTCCTTTTTCATCATGTTGTTCGCATCCCTTTACTCCGTTAGGTTCAACGTGGTTATTACCGCGTTGCTATTATTTACGGGTTTCTCACTTAACTTGGTAGCTGTATTTGACGAGGTTTACGGGTACGTGCACTTCGCTGTCTCCGTCATCTTCTTTATTTCAGTAGCTTTCTTGCTCGTAGGTTATTCAGTGATCTTCAGGAAGTACGTTGTACCGTTGTCCTTACTTGCCGTCGGCATTGCTTCGTGGTATATTCACTTCACGTACGACATCCCTAGGGGGGTTGCAATACCTGAGTTGGTTTCCGTGTTTGCGGTGCTGCCGGTATACGTCGACTATATGCGGAGGGTTTGTAGTAAGTGCTGCGTGGGCTGAGCCCTCAGACCTAACTGAATTCTAGTTTGGTCCTCACGAACTTATCCAACTTTTCCCTGATTACCTCAACGCCTATGCCCGCTTTCTCGGGGACTGCTATGGTTCCGTCCTTCCTCACGGTCCAGGGCGGGTCGACGATGTCCTCCTCCCAATACCTATCACTCCCGCTTATGTCGCATGGATACCTTACGTTGGGGAGTGTGGCGGCCGCCACTAGGTGGCCCCTACCAACACCTGTTTCGAGCATGCCACCTATCCAGACAGGTATCCCGACAGCCATGGCGTAGTCGTGGATTAACCTGGTCTCACGTAGCCCCCCAACACGTGCGGGTTTGATGTTTATGACCCTACAGCTCCCTAGCTTTGCGGCTGCTTTAGCGTCGTGGAGGTTCTTAATGCTCTCGTCCAAGCATATAGGTGTTTTGAGGATTGACTGGAGCTTCGCGTGGTCGCTTAGGTCTTCATAGCTTAGGGGCTGCTCAATCATTAACAACCCATACCCATCCAATTCCTTGAAGATGTCTAAGTGTTCTAAGGTGTAGGCAGCGTTCGCATCCACTTGGAGTGGTACCTCACCGAATTCATCCCTAATCAACCTCACGGGACGTACGTCCCAGCCTGGCTTAATCTTAATTTTAATCCTCTTATAACCTTCATCTAAGAACTTACTCACAGCACTAATCAACGCAGCCTCATCACCTATTACCCCGATGCTGACCCCGCTGTTGACGTAGTTCCTAACACCTCCCAGCAACCTGTAGAGGGGCTTGCCCTCAAGCTTAGCCTTGAGGTCCCATAAAGCCATCTCAATACCCGCCTTAGCCATCCTAAAGCCCCTAACACCTTCAACAGCCTCTAAGAACTCCTCAGGCCCCTCAAACTCCTTCAACTCAAACAACTTCGGTATTAGGAAGTCCCTACATACGTAGATCGTTGTCTCCACAGTCTCGTAGCTGTACCAAGGGCCTTCATCAACAGGTGCCTCACCCCAACCCACCTCACCGCTCCTATCCTCAACCTCGACCAGCACCCCATACCTATCAACAGTTTTACCGAAACTAGTCTCGAACGGGGCCTTCAACCTCATAACTACTCTGTAGAGAACTACTTTACGTAACTCCACGGTAGCTGACCCCCCAACACCTGCTCTAAGCTCCCCCTCCAAAGTACGTAGGAGTTCCTCCTAAGACCTCCTTCGAAGTTGCTTAGGAACTCGACCACCACGTAATTTAACTCGTTTAAGTAACGGTTAAACACTTCCCTCATACCCACCCTCCAACCCATTAGTAAGTCCCTAAAAGTCCTTAACTTACTTAGGTCATCAGGTACTTCAACCATGATTAGCGGTGAGCGCGCATCTAAGTCGTAACCAGTTAGCACTGGCACACCTTCCCTGTACCCAACATTCGTTACTGGGACACCGCCTAAAGCCAGTACCTCATCCCACGTAGGTGTCCTCAGAGCGTTACCTAACTTACCGCTGACTAAGGTGCTCTTAACCCACCACTCAGCCTCGAACCTATCCGTTGGCATGCCGGCGTTCAGTGAGTCCCTTAACTCCCCGTAGTAGTTCTCGTAGAACTTCCTGACTATCACGCCTAACTTACCGATGTTGAACTTAGCATTAGCTGGTTGGAGTGGGTCGTAGGTCCACGTTATGAGGTCCAACCCCTGATTAATCACGTACTCCCTCTGCATGACCTTCAAAACGTAGCCCAACCCCTTATACCTGTACTCAGGGACCACCCCGGTCATATGGCTGTAGTGGTATAGCTTACCCTCGGAGTTCCTGGCAAGGAAGCCGAAGACGAACCCAACCATCCTACCGGTATCCTTCTCAAACGCACCCAACACCAACCCACCCCTCCTATCAGCAGCTATCAACACGTGGTGGGCTACCAGATCACTGTGCTCTGATACCCCCCAAACCTCAGCCTCAGCGCTGACGACCATACGGTACTCATCAGGGTTCTCAAGCCTCCTAACCTCAATGACCTTCCCATTTATGACGACTTCGGAACCCAAACCAACCACTTTACCGTTCACTACGTACGCAGGGATAAAAATACTTTACCTCCCGAAGCACTTACTACCAACGAACATCAGACATATAAAAAATCACACTAACGGACCATGACCGCAGGGAGCGGACACGTTTAATTGTTAATTGCTTAACCCACAACCACCTAAGCCTGAGAAGTGGGGGCCTAATTAAATAAGCACCATAGGGCTACGTAGCCGAACCCCTGAGGAGTTTCAGCACTTCGGCAGTATCCATTAGCTTCGCGCCGTAGACCTCTGACATGTACTTCAGCCCCCAGTTATGGTGTTCCTCGCTGAAGGCCTGCACGCCGTCCTTAACAACCGCTAGGTTGTACCCCCTGAAGAAGGCGTCAGCAGCTGTGTGTAGGACGCATATGTGGGTGTGGATCCCAGTGAGTATTAAGGTCTTAACACCTAACTCCCTCAGAAGTAGGTCGAGGCCCGTCTCGAAGAAACCGCTGTACCTCCTCTTACAGACCACGAAGTCCTTCTCAGAGGGCTTCAACTCATCAATCACTGACGCACCCTCAGAACCAGCTACAGCGTGCTCGCCCCATAACCTGAACTCACCGTCAACGCCGGGGATGTGGGAATCGTTGACGTAGATGATAGGTGCCCCCAACTCCCTAGCCACTTCGACCAAGCTCTTGATGTTTGGTATTACGGTCTGAGCCCTCTCACACCTCAACTTACCGTACACGAAGTCCTTAAGCATGTCAATGACTAACACACAGTACTCAGGCATCAGAACCCTTAATAACATAGTCAATGGGACTTAAATGCTTTCAAGGATTATTGCTCCGTCCCTCATTTCCAGGCGTAAAGTATTTATGGGTGCACCAATCTAAGAAAGTCGGTGTACATCAGTGCATGTACCTGACGGATACCTATCACTCCCAGTAGCTACCGTGTCGTTCATCCTATCAGCCGGCTTCCTTTTCCTAGCCTCCCGCAGGGTCCGCAGGGGTAAGCTCTTAACCAACGAATCCCTCCCAACGCTCACTGCGTTAAGTGCTGGGATCTTCGTAGCTCAGATGATTGCCTGGCCAATACCCGGGGGTACGAGCCTACACCTAGTGGGTGGGGCTTTGGCAGGTATCGTGCTTGGACCTTGGTTAGGTATGCTATCAATGTCCCTCGTACTTTTAATCCAGTGCCTGGTCTTCCAGGATGGGGGGATCACGTCATTAGGTGCTAACGTACTCACAATGGGTATAACCTCAGTCCTGGTGGGTTACGCAACCTTCAGAATCCTCAGGGGTAAGCACTTCGTGGCTGGGGCGGTTGCTGGTTGGCTTAGCTTAACTGTTGCCGGATTTGTGTGCGGTACCCTACTCGCAGTTTCCTGGGGTTCTACCCTACCGATATACGTTATGACTTCATGGCATGCGTTACTCGGAGTTGTTGAGGGGTTGATAACGGGTTCAGTCATAGCTTACTTAAGCGTTAAGGCAGGCACCATCCTGAGGTGGTAGTAGGTGATTTCCCGCAGGGTCGCCATAACTCTAGCGGTCCTACTGGTTACCGCCCCCGTCTTCGGCATCTTCCTAGCTGAGGTGACTGGCTACCACGAACCCTTAGACATAGTCGCTGAGGAGTTAGGCCTCACTGAGGAGGAACTCCAATGGACACCATTCAAGGACTACACCTTCCCAGGCCTGCCCGACTGGCTTGGCTACATAGTCACGGGCCTCATAGGTGTGTTACTAATCGTAGCGACGTGCTATGCTGTGAAGTACTTCGTAGTTGGTGGTCGATGAGCTCAGTTGTTAGGAAGTTCCTGGACTCAGTAAGCGACGTCCTCAACGTGGTGAGCTCCAAGGGCGTAGAATGTAACCATGGCGTCTTCCTCGCAGCATCCATTACAGCAATAGCTGTAACATCCTTCACATCTAAAACCTTAGTTGTTCTAACATCCTTCACGGCCTCAGCAATCCTCACGGCATTGAGCGGTGTGTTGAGGGATAACTTGAAGAGGGTTGTGTCAGCCCTAATCTACGTAGCTTTCTTCTCATTAATTGCGCTCTCCCCACTACTCTTGAGGAATGAATTGAGTAACTACGCATTCTACGTGTTCAGGGCTTTAGGTGCTGCCGCCCTACTACTGACTACTTCAGGGGTCCTCGGATGGGCGGGGGTGGCTAAGGCCCTCCAAGAACTTAAACTCCCGTCATTGGCGGAGGTCGTAACAACCTACCCAAGAATGCTGTCGACCTTAATTAAGGACGTCTCGAAATCACTCCTATGCAGGGAGGCAAGGCAGATGAGGAAGGCCGGGTTCAGGGACATACCAACCTACTCCACACTAGTGGGGGATCTATTCATAAAGGGCTGTAGCAGGGGTTGGAGGACATCACTCGCCATGAGTGCTAGAACACTACACCCCCAGCACACCGCCTACAGGGACGCGGGGTTTAAGTTAACCAAACTCGACTTATTCATGGTTTCAGTAGCTTTAACTGAGGCAGTGATCCAACTAATTTGGGGGTTCGGTGAGTGGCCTTACTAACGCTTAGTGACGTGTGGTTCAAGTACGTAGGGAGCGACCACCACGTGTTAAGGGGTGTTAACCTAGACGTAAATAATTACGAGCTCTCAGTCATCAGCGGCCCCAATGGAGCCGGTAAGACAACCCTCCTACTAATAGCTGCTGGCCTCCTCCCACCGGAGAGGGGTGAAGTCCTCCTAGACGGAAGGCCCCTTCACCAACAACTGCCGAGTGCTAGAAAGCGCATAGGGATCACCTTCCAAGAACCTGAGGACCAGTTCTTCAACCCGCCAGTAGTCGATGAGGTGGCGTACGCGTTAAGGCAGCTTGGTATGTCGGAGGAGGGTGTGAGGACTGAAGTGATTAAGGTGGCCGATATTTTAGGCATTAAGCACTTGCTTGGAAGACCCCCCTACAAGTTGAGCGGTGGGGAGAAGGTCAAGGTCGCACTAGCCTCAGTACTCGTCTACGACCCTGAAATACTCCTCCTAGACGAACCCACAGCGTACCTGACGTCAAGTGCTAAGGCAGAGCTGATGAAGTACTTGGAGACCCTCAGAGATGGGGGTAAGGCAGTGGTAATAGCCACGAATGATTCGGAGGTTTTGAAGCACAGCATTGACAGGCATTACCAACTGGATTGCGGGGTTTTGAGGGAAGTGAGGGTGGGTTAATAACACCTCAACCGTAACTAAGTCCTACACGGGGTGGTGCACTGATATCAGTAAACATGGTTGGCTGTGGGACACCCTTAAAAAGTACCGCGCCGGGGATGTGTTAGAGGAGTTCCGCTGCCCTACTCACCTTAACTAACTTACCTTCAAGTACTAAGTAGGTGTCCTCGAACTTAACACTCCCATATCCTGGGAGCATTATTGGGGTGTGGACGAATGCTAGGGCCATACGCTCAGCTACGTTCTTAGCTCTATGCGCAGCTACTATAGTCGTTATGGGGAACTCCTCCGGCTGTAGTCCTACCCCGTGCACGTATCCAAGGAGCCTGTTCCCGATCAGCCTGTATTTCCTGTAGACCTCGTCGAGGTCCCTCATGATCTCAGCGAAGATTACACCGGGCTTAGTGAGTTCGTAAGCCCTCTGGTAAACCTCCTTAGCACATTTCAATGCGTTTGAGATTGTTTCAGGTGGTGATGTACCTACGTAAGTGGTTGAGGATGTGTTGGCGTAGTAACCCCCGTAATCGGTTGCCACGACAACGGTTACTAAGGTGTTTGATGACACCTTAACATATTTTGAGGGCTCCGAATGTACCCTGGGGTGTGGTCCGCAGTTAACGTAGATATGCGGTTCCTCACAACCCGACCTGAACGCCTCGTAGTAGGCTTCAGCAGCTATCTCAGTCTCTGAAACACCTACCCTAACGCTGTTGAGGGCCCTCTCCAACACTTTAGAGGCTAGGTCACCCGCCCTCCTAATACACTCAAGTTCGTAGTCATCCTTCACAGCCCTCAACTCACTCAGCACCGGGCCGATGTCAACGACTTCGGCATCCCTGTTAGCCTTCTTGAATAACTCGTAGAGCAGTGAGTATGAATCTCTCTCAACCGAGAACACCATCCCAACCCTTTTAGCTCCCAGGGACCTAATAGTCCCGGTGACCTTGGACATCAGCTCACCTCCCTCGGAGTAGGTGATGAGTTCTAACTCCTTAACAGCCACCCTCTCCATGAAGCCAGCCTCCTCACCGCGGGCTAGGAAGACCTTCGGCACACCCTCAGCAGGCACCAACACCGCGGGCCTCAACCACTTAAGACCTAGTAGGTACTTAAAATCTGAGAGGGTTCTAATCATCGCGCAGTCAATGCTTAACTCCTTAAGCTTGGACTGAAACCTTCTCAACCTACTCGATATGAGTGAGGGGTCGACCATATCGATCACGAATAACTTACCGACTACGGGCTAATAAAGGTGGGTTATGGAGGGGTTAACTTACATCACCTTTAATACCTCGGCGGCCGATAACTTACCGGGGCTTTTCATGAAGACGTACAGGGTTGGTGGTGTTGAGGTAGCGTTGGTTGAGGGCGACATCACGGAGTTGGAGGCTGACGCGATCGTTAACGCAGCCAATCAGTGGTTGGAGCACGGTGGTGGGGTTGCCTTAGCAATTGTTAGGAAGGGCGGTTGCGTGATTCAGGAGGAGAGTAGGGAGTACGTGAGGAAGTTCGGCCCCGTACCGGTTGGAGGGGTTGCGGTGACTGGGGCGGGTAGACTTAAGGCTAAGTACGTAGTCCACGCAGTAGGCCCCGTCTTCGGTGATCCGGAAGGTGATGCTAAGCTAGCTTCCGCAGTTAGGTCCTCACTTGAGAAGGCTGAGGAATTAGGGCTTAAGTCAATAGCCCTCCCAGCGATCTCCACGGGCGCTTACGGCTACCCGTACCGTAGAGCTGCTGAGATAATGGCTAAGGTGGTTAAGGAGTTTAAGTACCGTAGCTTGAGTAAGGTCATAGTGTGCTTGTACGGTGCTGAGGCCTATAAGGCCTTTGAGGAAGTGTTTGATGAGGTCTTCCTCAAGTAATCCTTTTTTTAGCCGTGAGGTCCTTAAGCTTCTTGAGGAGGGGTATTGAGTTAACCTTATCCTCATCTAAGTACTCCCAGAGGATCCCAGCAGGCCTCACCCTCCCACCCAAAGCCTTCAGGGACCTGGTTGGGGTGTAGATGTAGTCGACTGTGAAGTCCCACGGCTCCAACGGTATGTGCTGCTCCACCACCTGGACGTCGTGGACTGTGGTCACTATAGGTACTTCAGGGCTTAGCTTCCGGTACGTAATTAAGATCCCGTACTCCAGCTCGGAGTACCCCTCACCCTTACCTAGCCTCTCACCGTAGACGCTCACCACACTAGACCCTGCGACCACTAAATCAACCTCGGGTAGCTCATCGGGCTCAACCTCCCTACCGTACCTGAACCCACCACCTATCGTTGATGCCTGAGCGTAGGCGCTGGGCGGCAGCTTCCGAGGGTCGATTAGTAGGAAGCCCTTAGAGATCCTGGGGGTAGGCATCACGAGCAACTTACCTGACCTCAACACAGCCTCCCTCACAGGCCTCTGAGGTGAGTCAGGATTGACCTTAACAACGCGTGCCTTCCTAAACAGCTCAGAACTAACTAACTTGGAGGCAGCTTCCTCAGCACCTACGAAGTTAGGTATCCTCCCGAAAACCGGTCTGGGGAACCTAGCAACACCGCCCACCTCCATAGCCCTCCACACCGAATTCCTGAGGGCCTCCCTAACAAACCTCCTATCCTCCATAACACCAACCACCTCGACATGGGTAGGCGCTGACCTACATGGCTGAATACCTGGTTTGAGGAATTAAAAAAGTGTTATTGGGTTCACCATAACTTCATACGTCTCCATTACTCATCTGCGATTAGATGATGAAACTCCAGAATTACTTCTTTTTCTTCTCTTCCTTCTTTTCCTCCTTCTTCTCAGGTTTCTTACTCATAGGGGGTAACCCCTATAACCTTATTGGGGCGTAGTGTTTATAAGTTTAATCCTAGGCATAGACAAGGCTTGAATCAATTACATTTAATAACTTAGTGAGGTGGAATCAGTTTTAATTGATTATGTTTAAAGCCATAAACATTGATTAAATCTAAGGTGGTGTTAATTCCTTCACTAGCTGATGAACTCGAGGTGAGGGGTTTTAAAATCAGGAATAGGGTTGTGCTACCCCCTATGGCTTCTGAGCTGTCCGGGCTTAAGGGTGAGGTCACTGATGGGTTGTTGACTCACTACGAGGTGAGGTCTGACTGCGTGGGGTTAGTCATAGTGGAGCATTCGTACGTATCACCTGAGGGTAAGTACAGTTTGAGGCAGTTGGGGATATGGAGTGATGAACTAATCGACGGCCTAAACAAGCTCTCAAACACTATTAAGGGCCGGGGCGCTGCCGCAGTCATACAGCTAAACCACGCAGGCGGTAGGGCCGACCCGAAGTTGACTGGCTGCAGGCCCATAGCCCCATCACCGATTCCAGTACCTGGCTCCTCCGAAGTACCGCGTGAGATGGTTTGGGACGACTTCGAGATGGTTTTAAAGGCGTTTAAAGAAGCTGCCGTTAGAGCCGTTAGGGCAGGCTTCGACGGTGTTGAGGTTCACGGAGCGCACGGCTTCCTACTCAACCAGTTCCTATCACCCATAACGAACAGGAGGACGGACGAGTTCGGAGGGAGTCTCGAGGGCAGAATGAAGTTCCCCTTAATGGTTGTTGAGGATGTTAGGAAGGTGTTGGGAGGTAAGGTACTCATGTATAGGTTGGGTGCTGACGACATGTTGGAGGGCGGGTTCACTGTTGATGAAGCTGTTAAGGTCGCTGCTAAGTTAGTCGACTTAGGTGTTGACATAATAGACGTCTCAGGAGGCTTATGCGGGGGCAGGCCTCAGGAACTCCAAGGAATTCAAGGCTACTTCATACCCCTAGCTGAGAGGGTTAAGAAATCCGTGGAGGTCCCTGTAATCGGTGTTGGTGGTATTAGGGATGCGTGCTACGCAAACAAGTTAGTTGCCGAGCGTAGGGTCGACTTAGTGGCCGTAGGTAGGGCACATCTTACAAACCCGCGCTGGTGTTGTGAAGCGCTTAAGGCGCTGGACTCATGCGCTGACTCATAATCCTAACTAGTGAGGTCCCACTCACAATTACTGGGGAGCTTTTGCGGACTGAGAGTAGCTCGGCGAGGACATCGCACTTAGCCCTCAGGAGGTGTAGTGACTCGACGTGGGGGTTGAGCTCGACGTATGCCTCAGCGTTGGCGATACCTTTAGATATTAGGAAACCCTCCCTCACGTAGGTTGATGGTGGTGCGTTGCCGGGGGTTTGCATGACGCTCACACCCTCCGGTAGGGCCCTACCTATGACTTCATCATATGTTACGTCAATCTCGTAGAGGGTGCTACGCACCACTAACGTCACCTCATAACCGTTCCTCACCAATGCCTCAGCTAAGACTAGGTCGACCTCGAACTCACCAGCATTATCTAACGCTATGAAGACCTTACCGTTAGGTATTCCCGAGAACTCCTTGACAGCTGCCTCATCCCAGACAGCCTCCCCCAAGGCCTTAGGCTCGAAGCCCAGCACTGAGGTATCTATTGCGTTAGCTGCTGCCGAGAACTCTAAGGCCTTAATCAAGTCCCAACCGTGACTGCTTAAGTAGTCCTTGACAGCTCTAGCCACCTCAGCACCCTCAGATCTGAGCACTGCTTTGACCTCTGAGTAGGGGTCCTCGGTTCCGAGCAATTGCCTCACGTACCTGTAGGAGTTCGTGAACGCCTCACACCTACTACTCGATGAGACCACCTCAGCTAAGTACTTGAGGAGGTCGCTTAGTTTGCCCGCACCGCCCAGCCTGATTAGGTCCTCACACCTTGAGTGGATTAGGCATAGCTTACAGTAATCACTTACCCACATAGTCGTTGACCACCTCCACAACACGTCTTAGATCGTCGAGGCTTACCTCACCCATAACACCTATCCTCACAGACCTACCCCTTATCTCCCCAACGCCCTTAGCTATTACGTAGCCCTCACTCCTGAGTAGGTTCACTAAGTCGTCAGGCCTCTCAGTGTAGAATGCTGTGACCGTGTAGCTCCTGAAGCCCTCCTCACCAACGGGTTCTAGAGCTAGTCTGCTGTAGAGGTATTCAGCCCTGATCTTATGGAGTTCGTGGTAGTTACTTAAGCCGATCCTCAGTATGTAGCTCAGGGATGCATCCAACCCGTACACAGCGTTGATCGGGGGTGTGTACGGGGTTTCCCAGTCCTTAATCGCATTCAAGAACTTCCTCAAATCCATAGACCTCGGGACCATCTTCCTAGCCCTTGGCTCTGAGTTCAGGTAAAGTATTGAAGCACCTGGGGGTGCTAGGAAGGCCTTCTGAGAGGCCGTCGCAATAACATCCACTGACGTGTTAATCGGTTCGGCAGGGATCCCTGAGACACTGTCGACTAGGAGTTGGGCCCCTAACGAATCACACACATCCCTAAGTCTACTTAAGTACCTGTACGTGCAGCCAGCACCAGTCTCGTTATGGACTAAGGCAATGGCTGAGACCCTACCTACCTTCCTGCAGAAATCCTCAACGACGTCCGGAGGGGGTACCCTACCAACGCCTGGGCTGAGCTTGAAGACCTCAGCACCCCTACACTCCAGCGACTCAACCAACCTCTCACCGAACTCACCGTAGGTTAGCGCAACAACCCTATCACCAGGCTCAACGTAGTTGTAGACCATAGCGTCAACAGCTAACGTACCAGTACCCGGCAATATGATTGGCTGACCCCTAACAACCTTACCCAACTTCTCTATAACCTCCCTGAAGACCTCCTTAAAGCTGTCGAGCTTATGGAACTCAGGCCGCCTACCATAAGCCTCCAAAACACACTTAGGTATCTGAACAGGACCTGGAGTCAAGTACTTCAAACCACAACCACCCCGCAGAAACCGCAACACAGAACACAGCGACTGAGACCTAAGTCAAGCTCAGTTAAAGCCCCACGCCCACCGACTACGGACAAGTACCGTTTGACAAAGACAGACCACCACAACATACTCAAACACCGACTTAAAAACCTAGCGCCGACGGCCCAACCACTCAACAACCCCAAACTCAGCCATCATCGGGGAAGGCACTACTCAGAACAACAAAACAAGAAGCCCCATGCCTAACGATCCTTAACAAAACACAGAGGCAGTTTTAGGAACCCACCGCGCCGGACCCCCGCAACAAAGCTATTACGGCTGCTCTGACCATCAACTCGCCTTGCCCTTCACTTAAACACCTCAGTTGTCGCGTATGACATACCGGCACTTAGAATGTACTACAACAGCTTGGAAGGAGTCCACTTAGTGAAGGAGTCAGACATCGAAATGCTCGTCCAGAAATCTGTCGAGGTGCTGGAGAAGGAGCATGTAGAGGTCGGAAAACCGAAATTCACAAAGAGCTGGGACGACATAATTGACGAGGAAACCGAACTAATAAAGAAGGCTCTCAAAAATTAATACCCACCTTACCTTACTCCGCTATGAAGCGATGAGTAGCGAATGACCGAGTCAGGGCATTAGGTCATTAGAGTAAGTTATTTAATGAGATGTTACTTCAACTCGCTCAACGTAGGATAGCAAGATCCGGTCAGCGGTTGGACTTTCTCTGTCTAGGTTTAGAAATCTTAGCTTATATTCCGGAACTAATTCCTTAATTATCCTTGGTATTTCAAAGAAATCTTGGCCTCTGTGGTAGAGGGAGACGATTAAAACAGGTTTATATGCCCTGATAGTCTCCTTAGCACCCACTATGACATCCAATTCCGAACCTTCCACGTCCAGCTTAATAAGTCCAACCTCAAGCCCGTTCTCTTTCACGAATTCATCGATAGAGATTACCTCAACTTCTTCACCTCCATGTTCCCGATAGATATTAGAAACGAAGGATCCGGAGCCAAACGAAAACAACCTCGTCTTCCCTCTCCTAGCACCTAAGACCATTCTAATGGGTATCACTTGTGTGAGATTGTTAAGACTTAGTGTCTTCTTAAGTAATAGGAAGTTCTTGTAATCGGGCTCGAAGGCATAAATCCTCCGTGGTTTGAGCTCTGAAAGCACTAACGCACTATCTCCTATGAACGCACCGCCGTCTATGAAATCCATTCCTTCGACCCTAGTAATAATGACTGGAGGTAGCTTATCAATTCCGTGCTTATGGAAGAAGACTGGAGCCTCAAAATGATTTACTGGAAGTCTGTACTCCCTTCCTCTCCATCTGAGGACGTAATGATCCTTGCTCTTCTTGATGTGCTTTCTAAAAACTCTATAGCCTTCGCAATACATCATATCCTCTTTATTAAACAATGCGGACTTATCCAAGGCGGGCAGTAAGGCGGAACGTATTTCGTTTCTGATGAATTTCATTACCTCCTTTCTATCACACTCATCAAACAATCTAAGATCAAGCCTTGGTTCCTCCCTAATCACGTATAGAAGAAAATCAATGGCCCACGACCTCTCAACATCACTGATATGATACAACCCAGCACTCGTTCTCTGAAGTCTTACACCTAAGCTACGGAGAATCCTATTTAGTATTGCGCCAATCACCTTTGTTGACTTAAACCGTGGAGATGTGGAATAATAGTAACTTTTTATCGCGTTCTCCTTAAGCATTGTTTTAATATCCTCAACCAGGTTAAGGATATCTTCGTAGGTTACACAGTTTATTTGCGTAGCGCTGCTGCGGCTCCCTTCTACCTCTGATTCCTCCTTATCCATCCCCATCATCACCTACCTCAATATAAAAGGTATATGGCATATAAATGTCCTACGGGCCTACAGCTCTCATAAGTGGGAAGGGTATGTCTTCAAAGGTTTGGAAAGTTAGACATTTGAAACCACCCTAATGCTTAACAATTTGTTTTGAAGTAGTTTGGCTGGAAGCTACATGAACCAAAACGTATAGATAAGTTCGAAGCGATGTCCAGGTCATACGTAGGAGGCAAAGCATTCCCTGGAAGCTCATGGTGAGAAGGGTTAAAAGTGATGATAGGGTGAACGTCCGCCTTACGCGCTATTTACGCCTGATGAAATACTTAGCCCCAGTCCCGGTTCCGGCCTTCTCGACGGCGCCATGGGGGTGGTGCTGAATTTTTGGTTTCGACCGGTCTTTTAACCCGATATTGCTACTATTGCCAACTAGTGCTGTTAGCACGTTCGTCCTGACGATGAAGTGGGTACTCGTCGCGTATGGTGTGAGCCTTGCTGAATACACTACCGATATCATACCCGATTACGCCAACTATGCGGGGTCCGACCCTAACCTGTGTAGAGGCGAGTACCGCTATAGGTCTACATCATGCTCTATTTTTACATAATCTTCAATATGCGTGGGTAGTTGTCGTAAACGTCTTTTCTTTCTGATATTCAATAAGATTTGAATGCTGGGCTTCGTCAATGTCCGTGCATCCTTGAACTCTACCCTCCCTTCAGAATATTTCCGGTCAGTAATCTACAGCCAACGTCTTCAGCCTACATCAATAAACTCATCGTTATGTGAACCACTGCGGTGATGTCATGGGTTATGCATAGCAATTTACCTTGAGTACCCGCAGAACGGATGACCGTGCTGGAGGATGTGTTCGGTTATACTGCCACATGCTCACCCAACGCTTCCGTGAGGTTGTTGCCCGTTAGGTTGCTTAAGGTCCTCATGATTAGATTTCTCAACTCACGTTGCTAACCCCCGGTGTAGTTCGAGATCGTCTGGTGGTAGAGTTAATCCCCTTCATCACTCAAACAGATACCTTGATAGCGGTAAACTACGGCTTAGGTCTCCTTATCAGTCGCTGGATGACCAACTGATCTAGTACTCGAAGTTGGTCTCCGCTTCCCTCAGCGGTGGGCATTTTCTGTCTTTCTCACTGGCCACAATGTTTTCCTTAATCGGCCAATCTATCCCTATTTCCGGGTCACTCCAACTGATGCACCTCTCATGCTGTGGTGAGTATTCCTTTGTCACCAGATACAGCAGATATGTCTCTTCCAGTGACTGGAACCCGTGGGCAAATCCTGGCGGCACCCACACTGCATAGCCCGGCTCTAGGACGACACCGACGTGTCTTCCAAACCATGGTGAGTTCTTCCTAACGTCTACGGCGACGTCGTAAACTCTACCACTTATTACGTAGATCAGCTTACCCTGCTCCATCGGCCTAAGCTGGTAGTGTAGACCCCTAACAACGCCTTTCTTGGAGAAACTTAGGTTAACCTGGACGTAGTCGTAGGGGATACCGTTAGCTAAGAAATCAGTTCTCTTATAGAGTTCTGCGAAGAAACCCCTCTCATCTGGGAATCTGACAAACTCAACAAGCACTATGTCAGGTATTTCCAACCTTTTGAAGCTCTTAAACGGCACCGAACTACACCACCCCAGCGAGTTCTCTATACGTTAGGACCATATCCCTTAAACATTCATTTATGGGGGGAAGCGCTAGACCTAGTTCCCTAGCCTTTGATGCGTCAAGGCTTGAGTCCCTTGGCCGCGGGGCGATGAGCTTCGCATCCTCCATACGTTTCGGCTTAACTAAATCTCCCCCTACACCCAGGGCTTTCGCCAGCATGGTGGCGAACTCATACCTGGACAGCCTCTCACCGACTAAGTGTATAATCCCAGTAATCCTTGCCTCAACGACCTTGACGAGCTCCTCGGCAAGGAACTTCACATACGTTGGTGAGAGCCACTGATTAGTGAAAGCTTCCACGGACTCCCCCCTAACAAGTTTTTCAAGTACTATTAAGCCGAAATTCCTCCTCCCCGTTGGGCTGTAGCCGTAAAGCCCGCTAACCCTGATAACGCAGCCGGCGTCAGGGACCATAGATCCCACGACAACTTCCCCGAGGAGTTTCGTTAAGCCATAGTAGTTCACAGGTGCTGGAGTATCATCCTCCCTGTACATACCCCTCGCACCGTCAAACACATAATCTGTTGAGATATACATGAACAGCTCAGCATCCCAACAGGCCTTGACAAGGGCCTTCGTCGCCAAATAATTTACCCTGTAGGCCTTTTCCTTATTAACCTCACACCCATCAACATCGGTGTAAGCCGCTGTATGGACGACTACGTCAGGCTTAATCCCTCTGACGACGTCCGCGATGCTATTTAGGTTCTCCAGGTCTAGCCTGAACCGCCCCACACCTACCTGCGCAGGGGGTCTCTCATGATATGACGCGTATACGTCAAATCCCCTACTTTTAAGTGCTCTCACAACCCAGTAGCCTAGTAGGCCTGTCCCACCGGTGACTAAGACCCTCAAAGATCAACACCGACCCATCCACGGCTCATCTCTGAGGACGTAGGTCCTATCTACTAAAGGTCTCCACCACCACTCATTCAATAGATACCAATCCACAGTTTTCTTTAAACCTTCCTCAATCCCGACCTGGGGCCTCCAGCCAAGTCCCATCACCTTCTCGCAGACCATAGCATATCTCCTATCCTCGCCAGGTCTACCCCTCACATACACGACATCCTTCGTAACATCCCTCCCCATTAACACAACGATCTTCTCCACAACCTCCCTCACAGTGGTGGGTTGATGTGCGCAGACGTTGTAGGTCTCGCAGCTAGCACCTTTTGAGATGATTGTGGAGAGAGCCTTGCAGAAGTCCCCCACGTAAAGCCAATCTCTAATCTGGGATCCGTCACCGTATATCGTCGCATGCCTGCCGTGGAGCAACCTTATTATTGTTCTTGGAATGAGCTTCTCAGGATGCTGGTAAGGGCCGTAGTTATTTGACGGTCTCACAATGATGTACTTCAGCCCGTACGTCCTGCCATAAGCCTTAATGAGCAAATCACCGGATGCTTTAGATGCTGAATATGGACTTGAAGGATTCAACAGCCAGCCCTCATCAGCTTCCCCAGCCACACCATAGAGGTCGCCGTAAACCTCATCCGTTGATAAGTGTACGAACTTACTCACGTCAAGTCTCCTTAGGACCTCCAATAATGTGAAAACACCGAAGACGTTTGTTTGGAGAAACGGCGCTGGGTTGTTTATAGACCTATCAACATGAGTTTCGGCGGCGAAGTTTACTAGGACATCCGGCTGGAACTCCCTCAAAACGTGTTCGAGGAACTCCTCATTACATATATCACCCCTTATAAACCTTACTCGTCGATCCTGGATGACGTCATGCAGGTTCTCTACCCTACCGGCGTAAGTTAATTTATCATATATGAGGACATTTACGTCATCATGGTTTTTAACTACGTATCTGACGAAGTTACTGCCCATAAAACCTGCTCCTCCTAGAACGGCCGTTCTCAAGTAGGTCACCTACTAAAACTCAATCACGCTGTAATCAGATATTACGAACTTGGCCTCACCGTGGACCTCTTTCAGAGCTTTAATCACTGAGTTAGCACCTATAACGCTATCCTTAAGTCTCAGTTTCCCCACATCCACCTGAGCCCCATCGAGTATTAGGGACCTCGACACGGATCCTGAGAGGACCTTCGCATGCTGCTCTACGGACACGAAGTGCTCTATCACAGCACCCTTCCCCACGATGGCGTTCCTACCTATGTACGCTGGTCCATAAACCCTCCCTTCAACTACGGCTCCCTTATCAACAATAGCTCTACCTATGACCTCCCCCCTGACGTCGCCCTCAACACTCTCATTTACGTTGTCCAGTAGGAGGTACAGCGCTTCTAGGAGGCCTTCGTAAGTACCTACGTCCTTCCACCAACCAGTAATTATGTCGTAGTCCACCCTGTACCCATTGTCTATGAACCACTGAATGAGTTCCGTGACCTCATACTCCCCCCTCCAGGAGGGCTTAAGTGACCTATACGCCCTCTCAACGAGGTCCGGGTCCCTGAAGAAGTAAACACCGACAACGGCTAAGTCCGATATAGGCTCCCTAGGCTTCTCAACGAGCTTCCTTATCCTCCCATCCTCTAAGACCGCCACCCCGAACTTCGAAGGGTCTTTAACCCTAGCTAACAGAACGTAGACATCACTCCCGCATTCTAAAAATGCCTTTACATACCTCCTAATACCGCCGGATAATATGTTATCCCCTAAATAGGTGACGAAGGACCTATCTAGGAAGCCCTCTTCGATGGCTAGGTGGATCGCGTGGGCTATCCCTAACCTCCTCTCCTGGGTGATGTATGTCAATCTGACGCCATCCTTAGAGCCATCCCCTAGGACATCCCTAATGAAGTCCCCGAAGTAGCCTACAACAACCCCAACATCCCTGATATCTGAGTCTAGGAGGTCTTTGATCGCGTAATGAATCATGGGTCTACCTAGTAGGGGGATGAGGTGCTTCGGCCTCGAAAACGTGAATGGCCTGAGCCTAGAACCCTCACCAGCGGCGAGCACCAAACCCTTCAA
>CAZXJO010000004.1:137343-139562 GCA_964641155.1 uncultured Desulfurococcaceae archaeon
CATAAACAATACACCAAGCCTACTTCATTCTGCACTTAAAGCATTTATATTCCTGATAACCCAATCTTCAAAACGCTTTTCAATGACACGCCCCGCATTGAAGTACAAGGGTAAATGGCTGGGGGGTACTTTAACTATAGGTGCTCTGTACATGTCTATGAAGACCCCCTTCTTCTAAGTTTCTCTCCCAGTCTTAACCCATCAACTATAGCCCTCGCTACGGCTTGCCCTCCTTTAAGACCAGCTTTTAAAGGAGATGTCAGTAAATTCCTCAACATTTGAACGAGTAGTACCTGCCTATACCTCGTATTCGTGATTGATGAAAGAGCGATTCGGCTTCTTACTGTTAAGTAATAAGACATAGGACCTAATCCTTTCCTGATGGTTAGGCCTCCCACATGACTCGCTACAGCTTCCGGAATAGCTATTGATTTATAGCCGTAGTTCCACAGCATTAAGCCAAGAACGTCATCATCACCATAAGCAAAGAACTCATCTATGAATAGCTTACTACCGAGGCATTCCTCTACGGCCTTTACCCTGTAGAGCGCGCAGGCGCCATTATTGTACGTTACGTATATTGACTTACGGAGGATCCACGGATATTCGTGGTACCCCCCAAGGTGGTATGGTATTAGGAGCTCATCTACGAAGGCTCCCGCACCATCTATAAGTCTCGTCCCATACTTTAGGATAACACCTTGTAACCCGGCTACGTCGGCCCTGTTTTCGGCGTACTCAACAAGGGTTTTAAGCCCTCCCTGAAGTAACACAGCATCATTGTTTAGCAAGAGCACGTACTTGCCGTCCCTATCCCTGGCTTTGAAGCCTACGTTGTTTCCACCTGCGAAGCCCAGGTTGCGGTCTAACCTAATCACTTTCTTCCTAAGTCCCTCGTTCTTATCGAGAAAGTCTTTAATCCTCTCGAAGCTGCCGTCCACGGAACCGTTGTCAACGACTATTAGCTCGTACTTATCAGGAGGGTAATCCAAGCCAGCTACGGATTCTAGTGATTCTAAAACTATCGACATAATCCTTGAAGAGTTGTAATTCAGCCAGATTATTGACACCTTAGGCCACAACGAATCCAGCCCCACCAACTATATGATTACGATCACTAATATATGATCAGGCATTTATCTAACACGCTCAGGATTCTTCTTACGTTTTACTCTCTGCAAATAGTTTACCCACTTCGAGACCTCGCTCTTAAACCTCTCATAGTTGAACTGTTTTGAGTGGTTGATGCTTCTCTCTCTTAGTTCCTCGTAGAGCTCTCTCTTAGCTTCTATTCTTCTGATTATTGAGGGAACTTCGTTTACGTCGTTGTATCCTAGCATGTCCGATATCTTACTTACTACGTCTACCCACGCTCCCCCATCTCTGTAGACAATTGGCACGCACCCAGCGGACATTGCCTCAACTACTGAGATGCCGAAGTGTTCTGGGTACGGCGGGTGTAGGTAGTACTTAGCTTTAGCAAGAAGCTCTCGGAGCCTATCCCTCGGTACATTAATTAGTAGTTCCACGTTGTCTAAGTCGTCGTCCTCAACACGCTTTCTTAGTTGATTGATTACTGGCTGAGAGTACCTACCAGCAGAGCCAGCAATTACGAACCTGTAGTCTCTTAAGCTCTTAGCCACCTCGAGTATTTTGCCTAGCTTTTTCTCAGGCGTGTACCTAGAGATAGTGATAACGATGTTCTCTTTACTTGTACTGCTTACTTCGTTGAAGTACTCAACATCCACTGGTGGGTGGAGGACGTGAACTTTGCCCTTAAGCCATGGATAGCATATCAATACTTCTTCAGCAGTCCAGAAACTATTAGTTAAAACTAGCCTTGGACTACCGCTCAGAGACCTGACGTAGTACTCAACAATAATTTGGTACAAATCGTACATGAGCCCTTCGAGCCCTCCATGCACCTCCCGCGTTATTTCAGCTATTGCTGGGTAGTGAATATACGAAACATCTACGTCTAAGGGTGCATTGCTAGCTGTTTCAAATAAGACGTCATAGCTGAGGTCTTTCCGCAAGTACTTCTGAGAAGCCTTAATCAACAGCAGCCTCTTTAGTCTAACGAACCGGCCAGGATTTAACAGGTCTAGCACGCGGTAGGACGGCGGTACCGGGTTAGCGATAATGTTGAACTTCCTCCCAGGAGCGAGTAGGTTCAAAGCTCTCCTCAACTCCCTTAAATCTCTGTGGAAAGCTATTAG
>CAZXJO010000005.1:0-21263 GCA_964641155.1 uncultured Desulfurococcaceae archaeon
ACTTCTGGAGTACCTTAGGAATGATATTCACATTCCTAAGGTTGTTCTGGCCTGGATGGGCTGCCTCAGCAGCCACCGGCGCAGCAGCCATAGCTCTCGGCAGAATTCCAGGCACGGCTGAAGCCGAACTAGTCCGTTGGGTTGGTGTAGGTCTCTTCCTCCTATGCGCGTTCCTGGTGACCATAGGTGGTAAGATAGAAGCGACTCTAGAGATTGTTATGAAAGCTATGATAATATTCATACTAATATCGCTACTATTCATAGTGGCGCCGCTAACTATAACTCCGGAAACACTATCAGCAGCTGCTGCAGGCATGGTTAGCCTTGGCTACATACCTAAAGGAGTTGATATACTCCTGTTCGCCGGTTGGTACGCATACATAGGCGATGCGGCGGCTGCGAACGCGGACGGTTCCGGTTATTGGAGGGATAAGGGTTACGGAACGGGCAGTGTCGTCGGTTACATACCCGCAGTCATTGGCGGTAAGAGAATCATTCTAAGTCCTGTAGGAGCTGTATTTAAGTTAACACCTGAGAACCTGAAGACCTGGAAGGTTTGGGAGAGGTTGACATACCTTGATATGTGGCTCATATTCTTCATAGGCGGTATGTTTGGCATGTACTTACCGTCACTGATAGTTGCCTCATTAGTACCCGTAGGTACCACACTGCCTGCCTGGGGCATCGCAGCACACGTGGCTAACGAATTCGCGGCCAAAGTAGGTGGCTGGGGCTTCTACTACATAGCACTCATAGGATTCATGATACTCTTCTCAACACAGTTAGGCGTGGTTGATAGGTTAGTCAGGGTACTGACGGATGTCTCATGGAACTCTATTAGGGGGTTACGTGAGTGGACTAAAGGCGATGTTAGAAGGATCTACTACCCACTGCTAGCCATCTACGTAATATTCGGATGTTTCGCTATGTGGACTGCAGCACCGCTAATAATACTGTTAATAGGTGCTAACGTAGTTCACTTCTACGGCCTATGGTTAATACCTGCGTTAACGTACATCGATAGGAAGTTACTTCCTAAGGAGTTAAGAGCCCCTATATGGATGCCCGTAGTCTCATGGACTATGTGGGTGTTTCACGTACTCTTCGCAATAGCCTTAACGGCGTACTACGGATTCGGTATTAAGATATTCTAACCTAGATACATTTTTCATCATTTTTAATTATTGTTTAATCCTTGCACGTTCAAATTATAGCGTAGTATGGCTATCATTCCACCTAAGCCCTTAAGCCTACTACTTACTGGGAACTCACTGCCTACGATCCTCACAACGCCTCCCTTCCCTTCGACCAAGTCTAACACCTCTTCAACGACATCATCACCTAGTAAGTCCTCAGTGAGGAGTAGTTTGTCCACGGCATTGGACTCGGCAGCTAACTTGACGTCTTTGATGCCGTAGGCAACCCTGCCAGGGCTTTTAACAAGTAATTCCATGAACTCTTCGAAGATCTCCTCAGCTTCGACGGCGTTGACCTCACGCAGCAACTTCTTAACGTTATCCCTCCGCAGCAACTCCTCAACACCACTCCTACCACCACATGACGCACTGTCTCTCAATATCTTAACGCTAACTAACCTACCTAACTTATCCGCTACTAAATCCTTAATGAATGAAGGACTACCTATAATTAAGATGTCAGCCCTAACGTTCTCCAACACCTTAACTATTAAATCCACCGCCGAGTCGACAATAACTTCAACGCTCCCCGGGTCCTTACCGGCTTTACTAATGCCAGGTAAAGACTTATCTATTAAGTAATTAACGCCTTGATTACACAGCATAGCTATGGCGATTTCGTCGAAATCCATAGCAACTACTAACGCCTTAAACCCCCTACCAACGGCTCTCTCCAACCTCCTAAGTTCTGAGGTACTCCAAACTTCCTTAACAATCTCAACCTCACCACCCACGTCAACGTTGAACGTGTGGTGAGATCCCCTCAAGCCGTATTCTTCAGGACCGTCGACAACAACTCCATGGATCCTTAACCTACCGCTGAAGGGCTGGAAGTGGAGGCTCTTAACCCGGATGGCGAGCCTCATAGGAAGGCGTCTCTTACCCTCACCATCCACTTTAACATCCCGCATGGTCGATGAGATCACGACATCCCCCTCCTTAACTACAGTCTTAAGCACCCATAGGTCATCCTCACTCTCCAACCTAACCCTAACCAACCCTTTCTTCAAATCCTTCTCTACGATCTTCATCTTTACCTAAGATCTCATAACGCGTAACTAACTTAAAGGTTATAGCAAAACCTTATGTAGAGTATTAACAGCAGGACACCTGATGCGACGAAGAAATCGTTTACAAACCTATTGTTAGACCTAACCAGTCTTAACGCAACGTTCCTATCGCTTATAGGGTAGAAGGGGGCGAACCTCATGCACGTCATCATGTCGCTCAATATGTGGAGGAGTCCTGAGGCCATGGCCGAGTAGAAACCTAGGTTGAAGTCATCGAGGATGGTTGAGGTCAAATACCCGAATAGAAGTGAGGTTACTGCGACGAAGAACAGGTTGTGCGTGTACTTCCTGTGAGATAGACCTACCTTCAAATCGATATCTGGGAGTGATGAGAGGGCGGCGGAAAGTATGAGGACCTTAAGATAGTAACCGTCCTTAAGCCCTAATAATAAGAAGGCTGAGCTGAGCACCGTGACTGCGAACCCTACATGCCCCCTTAAATTCAAGCCAACTCCCCTGAAACGTATTAATGCTCAAGAGATATAAACACGTAAGTGATTATTTAATGGTGTGATGGCTGGACGTCTTATTCATAACATCGGTGGTAGCTATCTCAGCAACGGGGGCCCTCTCACCAGGCCCCCTCTCCATAATGACGCTAGCGTTAGGTGTGAAAGGTAGTTGGAGAAGTGGTTTTCAAGTAGCAGTAGGACATACATTATTTGAGTTCCCCTATGTTGTGCTCCTCACAGCCCTCTACGGCAACATAATCAACTTCCTGGAAATGGAGGTGGTTAGGTATTCATTGACCGCAGTTGTTGTAGCGTTCAACTCCTTCTTCGCATACCTACTCATAAGTGATGCTTTGAAAGGGGAAGGTGTTGGGGGGAACCACGCCGTAAGTTCAGGTACCGGTGAGAAGTTCTCGAAGATTAAACATCCATTATTGGTCGGGTTAATACTTACCGGCCTCAACCCGTTCTTCCTCATATGGTGGGCTACGGTCGGCATGCCCCTCATAGAGGGTGTTGTAATGCGTGGTGCTACGGTCGCACTACCTACGATGTACCTATCCCATGTCTGGCTTGATTTCATCTGGCTGACGTCCTTAGCTTACACATCTTCTAAAGGGGTGAAACACCTGAACAGGGCGGGGTACAGGGCCCTACTGATCTTCCTGGCATTAGTACTTGTGGTGTTCGCCGTTAACATGCTCTTCAAGACGTTCTCAGGCATGTCGATAATACCTTTCTAAACATTCCCATGGCGGAGAAGATCTGAGAAGCTAATGGTAGTCCGACCCCAAGCGCTCAAATCGATTATGTGGGGCTAACCCAAGGCGGCTATCTTCCGTAGGATGTCGGTCCTCGTTATGATGCCTACAGGCCTCCCACCATCAACAACTACGACCCTCCCCGTATTGTATTTAATCATCTTGTTGATGACGTCGACAAGCTCTTCCTCCACACCCACGGTAACTATGTTCGTCCTCAAATACTTGGAGACGGGGGCGTTTGAGTCGTTGTTGATGAAGGCTTTAAGGATGTCAGCACTCGTGATCATACCCAGCAACTCACCGTCATCGTCAACCACTGGCAGACCCCTAATGTTCTCCGCACTCAATATCTTGGCGGTTTCAATAACTGGGTAGCTCTTATCGGCTGTCAGCAAGTTACGGCCACTTATTAACGCCTTAGCCGGTATTTTAGGAATGCTCACCAAGCTCTCCACATCAATAACTATCTCGCTCCTGAAGGCATCTACTAAGAGGACTACACCGCTTAAAACCAACCTGTACGTAGGTAGAGGTCCTACTTTGATTCGATCTCCGGGCTTGAGTAGGTCTATATCACCAGCTACCCTAAGAACAGCCTTACTTGAGTACGGGTTGGTTAGGTCCATTAATTCGACGTTTAATACGTAGACATTTATTTCATCACCATTCTTACGGATTTTCGCGTAGGCTGACATGATGTCTGAGAGGGCTCTTAAGAAGCTGTATGCCTTACTGGTTGGTTTGTAGCCACCGCTTGGGCCTGTCTTACTCTCAATCAAACCTAACGACTTGAGGTTTAAGATCACGTTCCTTACAGTTCCATCATCCTTACCTAACTCATTAGCTATCTCCGTGCTTTTAATTAACCTTTGATTCCTGCTATACAGCTCCACGAGGGTGCGCAGTATTTCCCTCTGCGTAAATGATAGTTCGGCCACCTTTTGCCACCGTTTCTAGTATCAGGAGGTTTCACTTAAGAACTTTACTTACCACTTCCTTCGGTATGTTGAAGAGAATCTTAGCTATTTCCCGAATATATCTGTCTGAAGGAACGGCCCTCGATATGCCTATATCTAGTGAGATAAGCTGCTTGGCGAGGTCTTTCCTCATCTTATTCTTAATTAACCCGCTGGCTATGTCCGAGGATATCTTAATAGCTATGAAGAACTTCACAAACCTCCTCACGGTGTCGATGTACTCCGGGAAGGCAGCAGATATCTTTTTCAGCAACGTAACCACGTGGTTGTAGTTGATGAAGTCCAGGTAGTAGAGAGTCATAATTAACCGTAGAAGCCTCGCTATATCAGAGTCCTCAACCTCCCTTCCCAACAACTGCTTGAACCGATCCTTCAAAGAGCTCACATCGTCGGATTCCGCAACTTTCAGCAGATCATCATATAACTTCTCCTTGTAAAACGCCTTACTGAACTTATCCCCGTACTCCTCATGAATATCTAACCCCCTACTACCGATGACGTACAATGACATTAACTCCTTCTCGTAGATGTCAGGAGGCTTCGTAACACCTCTAAACGGTTCTACACCACCAGCCTCTAAAGCCTTCTTCAATATTTCAACGGCAGCCTCCCTAGTCGGGTTATCCATGAGGATAAGCTCGCTTAGAGCATCTACGTACGCCTTAACCCTCTTCCTTTTAAGACTCACATCCCTCACATCAAAGATAACTTTAGTTAAGGTTTAATTATTTAACGTTTCACATGATGGGAAAATCAAACAGACCACTTCAGGATAGTGGCTGAGCGGGCCGTCTCCCCCTAGCGACATGAGATGCCGGGCATGCGGGACAAATGCGATGGTTAGCACTAACGATGTTTCGGAATCTGCTCAACGATGGAAATAGAGGGACGAGACATGGTGGGCATGTTATTTCCAAAGAGGGTGTGTTGAGAGTTTGAAGTGGCTTAGAACTTAATCCCCATCATTTTAATGATTGAATGTGGGTAATCCTTACAAGAACCTTTGCAGATGTAAGCATTAAGATGATAAAGCCTGTGTAGGAGGGAGTGGGAGCGTCTTGCATACCTTGCAGAAACCCGTTTATGCAAGTATCTCATTAAGAATTATTCAAGTATTTACTAGGACTCCTGTAATGATATGTTTAAGAATGGCAAGGTTTTGTAGAGAGAAGTGTAAAGAACTAGTGAAATTTTACAAAGTGCAAGCTTCTTTGCCCTAACTTTGAAGCTCACGCTTCCCAGTGGCTTTTGTGCTTCATCACTCAGCCAACGAAGAACCAAAACACAATTAGCTAAGAAGGTTTAAGTATCTAAATAGAGAAAAAATAAGATGAATCAATTATACAAATGTTAACGACGCTAACGAACACGTTGGATTTACTGCTCACTTCGGTACTAATCATGTTTGCGTCTGCGGTAGCAATGGTTTCATTTTGGAAGATTTAGGTCTCATAGCCCAGTTGAATTAACCTTGCTTGTAGCCCTGCATGATGCGAATACGTTACTAACTTCCTGGGAGAGGGTGGAAAAGTTGGGCGAGCTCATTTAGTTAAGTTTTGGAATAGCAGTTCTGTTGTGAACCAGTGTTCGAGGAGTTTTTGTTCCACTTCCTTATAGTTTGGGAATTCTTGACTTATTGCCTGCCAGAACGCTTGGTTATGCCTCTTATATTTCAGGTGGGTTAATTCGTGGAATACTATGTACCTTATCATTTCCTCTGGGAGGCATACGAGTTTTAGGTTCAGGGTTATGTTCTTTCTTCCGGAGCAGCTTCCCCATTTTGTTCGCTGCCTCCTTATCAGTATCTTGTTTGGTTTTAAGCCGAATTTTGATGCGTACTCCTCAACTATTTGTTCGACTTTTAATTTCAGTATTGATTGAAGTTGGTTGAGAAGAATCTGACGATGTTTACGGTCTTCGCAGTTTAAATATATCTTTTTCCCATCGTGGTCTATTCTCAGCTCTTCAGTCTTCGTGTTCTCTATTGCGTAGGTCTCCCCGAAAATCATGAAGCCCTCCGAAGCTTTCGACCGCTTCACGGCTTCTTGTATTATGCTCCATTTTCTCTGGATCCACGCCTTCCTCCTCTCTATTATCTCTGACGGATCCTTCATATCTGGCGGCAGTACGATAAGCAGTTGCGGACCTCTGAACTCAAGTCTTGGGTATTTGACCCTCCTGTGCACAACTACGTATGGGATTTCCATCCTCAGCCCACCTAGGTCAGGCTTTTCATTATTTCGTCGAAGAGTTTATCTCTTACCTCGGACGTGAGTTTCTGTCTTCTTAGGAATTTTCTAATTTTTAGTCCTACCTTTTTGACGGTCTCTGTTTTTTGGTTCCATCCTTGGAAGAATAACCCCTCCCTCTCAATTTCGCTTACTAGCGCCTTGACCGAGTCGACTAGTTGTGGGGATTTGCCGAGGATTTCCTCCAGGGGTAGAAGTGTGCTTAGATCCCTGTTCGTGAGTTCCTCCCTCCTCTTTCGTATTTCGCCTACTTCCGTGACGAGTTGGACTAATCTTTGGTAGGCTTCTTCGACTTTCATTCTCCTTCCCCTAATTTCTCTTCTGAGGATCTATTAATTGTTGAAAACTGAAGGTGAAGGGATGGGGAATCAACGCTTTTTCATTTTCTAAAGGAATAAGGCCTTGTTTTAGCTTTGTTGACGAATATTAGCGGTGATGGCCTCCCACGCTTTTGTTAATGTTTATAAACTTCGGGGTATGTAGTCAAATAATTAGGTGGGGATTGTTGATTAAGTGTGAGGTCGAGAAAGCCTTCATGGTGAAGGCCGGTTCTAAGAGGTACTTAGTTGAGGTCGGCAGAACCGCACTCGGTAAGACGTATGTTGTACTGCACGAAGACCTAACTATCAAGTACTTTAAAGGTGATGAAGTTAAGGAATGGTCGCACGATACGGGTAAGTCTGAGGAGGTTGAGTTTAAGGCGTTACCAACCCATGTGAGGAAAGCTATATCACTAGCTCTAAGTAAGTTGTGAAGCGTTGAAGCCGTCGTAGTGATTGATGTAAAGGGTTCGGATGTTCACCATTTACTTACCGACTGAAATTATGGATGTTTTTAAATACTTAGTTAGGTCTGCGAGGTTTGAGGTGGCGGGATTCTTAATAGGCAGTACTTCGGGTAATTCAGTATTTGTTGAGGAGCTTTTAGTCGGTGATAACTTAGATTCATCACCGCACTCATTTAGGTTAGACCCCTACGCAATAGTGAGCGCTCACGAACTAGCTAAAATTATGAACTTGGAGGTTGTTGCCTTAGTACATTCACATCCCGCACCTCCCTATCCGAGCATTAAGGATGTGAAAGGCATGAGGTTATGGCCTATACCTTGGGTGGTCGTGGACAGCGTCAGTTTGGAATTTAGGGCATGGATCTTGAAAGACCTAGGAGTTGAGGAGGTCCTAATAACTCCGGTGTGATGGCCTCTTAACGCTTAAAAGTTCCAAATTAATACTCAGTTTTAGGTGTTGGACGTGCCTTCCCCCCACATCTTAAAGCTTAGGTTAAGTATGTACGGCGTTATGGCGTTAGTCATAGGTCTAAGCACACTCATACTAACCACCATTTTCTACCTGCTGAGTCCTTCAACGGATGTCAACGTAATCATTTACGGCTCACTAATTTTCATAGTACTTACCCACTTCATTCAATGGCTCTTAGGGCCTAAGATAATTGAAGCCGCCTACAGGGTAAAACCTGTTGGAGGTGACACTTCGTGGATATCCGATGTTGTGAGGGACATAGCCCGCAGGAGCGGTTTAAAGGAAGCACCTAAAGCCATGATCGCGTACGTGGACGTGCCCAACGCCTTTGCCTACGGAAACATCGTTTCAGGATATAAAGTAGCCGTCACTAAGGGCTTAATCAATAACCTACCTAGGGAGGAGGTCGAAGCCGTCATGGCTCATGAGGTAGGGCACATAAAGCATAAGGATGTTGAGGTAATGATGGTTGTAAGCATCCTCCCCGCACTCATATACTGGTTAGGTCAGGTACTCCTCAGGTACGGATTCATTTCAGGTGCTGCGGGGGAGCGGAGGGATAGCAGGGGGTCGCCGGCCCTGCTCGCAGCTTTCGGCCTAGGCCTACTCATCATCAGTTACGTTTTCAACTTATTCGTGCTATACCTCAGTAGGTTGAGGGAGTACTACGCAGACAGCCATGCAGCTACCACGCTTCCAGGAGGTGCTTCCAAGCTTCAAAGAGCCCTAGCCAGGATTTTAGTGGTCTCAGACAGCCTTAGGAGGTTACGCGTAGGCGGGCTGAGTCAGATATCCAAGTTTAAGGCACTGCTGATTTCCGATCCTGAGTTAAGCATTGGCGGTAGGAGGTTTTACAACATAGATGAGGTCGTGGAGTACATAAAGAACGCTAAGACCCCGCTAGTGCTCGAGGTGTTCTCAACCCACCCAGACCCGGCGAAGAGGTTAAGATTTCTGGACAGGTTTAAGACCGCTTAACCTTTAAAAGTTATCCGTCACCGATCTTTAAGGTGGTCAAGTATTGTCAGGTAGCGGTAAACCGCGACTCTTCGTAACTAGGGAAATCTTCGGTGAGGTCATTAAGAAATTAGAGAACTACTACGAGGTGGAGGTTTGGGACAGGTTCACGAACCCACCCCCCACGGTCTTAATGAATAAGGCTAGGGACTGCGATGCCCTGCTCACCATGGCTGGTGATAGGGTAACATGCGAGTTGTTAAGGGAGGCGAAGAAGCTTAGGATAGTGGCGCAGATGATTGTGGGGTTCGACAACGTAGATATCGAGTGCGCGACCAGGTTAGGTGTCTACGTCACAAACGCTCCAGGCATTATTTCAGAGGCAACAGCGGATTTCACGTGGGCTTTAATACTCTCAGTGGCTAGGAGGGTCGTAGAAGCGGATAATTACGTAAGATGGGGTGAGTGGGAAAGGGATAGAACGCCTTGGCACCCCCTAATGTTCCTAGGAACTTTGATTTACGGCAAGACCTTAGGCATCATAGGTTTAGGGGCTATAGGCAGGGCGGTGGCTAGGAGGGCTAAGGGATTCAACATGAGGGTCCTCTACTACGACGTTGTCCGGCATCCTGAAGACGTCTGCAAGGAATTAGGCGTCGAGTTCAGGGAACTGAATGAGTTGCTTGAGGAATCAGACATAATTACCATCCACACCCCCTTAACCCCCAGCACCTACCACTTAATCAACGCCGAAAGACTGAAGAAAGTTAAGAAGGGCGCCATCCTGATAAACGCAGCTAGGGGGCCCGTAGTGGACGCCAATGCACTGATTGAAGCGTTAAAGGACGGCCGACTAGCCGGTGCGGGTCTAGACGTGTTCGAGGTGGAGCCACTGCCTCAGAACCACCCATTGACAATGTTTAAGAACGTGGTGCTGGCACCGCACATAGCGAGCGCAACATACGAGTCCAGGTTCGAAATGGCCTCAATAGCTGCTGAGAACCTAGTAGCTTTCGCTGAAGGTAGGATCCCGCCAAACCTAGTAAACAAAGACGTTATTAAAGTGAGAAACCCAGGATTCGGTAGCGGTGGCTGACCACTCCAAGAGCTTTTCAAATAAACGTTGGGGTTGAGAAACTGCTTTTATTTTATGTTAAGTTTCATTAAATCTGATGCACAGACAGATGTGAGGACTTCACCCGTTCACCCCGAGAGCCCTCCCGTGAAACGGGGAGGGAAGGGTAGAAGTTTGAGTTAGACCGGGACGGGCGGCACGTAGCTCCCCGCCAACCCCCTACCTGATTACGTACTTGACTCCAGCCCGTCCTCCTACCGGTGACCTACGAACGTCGGCGTCAGGGGTTAGGTTGCTCCCTTCCGGGCCTGGCCAGGTTCCCCCTGCTAAAGGGGTTAGGATCCTCCCTCCAGAGGATCCTCCCGCTACCGCCGACCCCGTAGGGCGGTATTCACCGCTGAGCTGGAGGATACGTAATCAGGTTCGGGTTCTGGCGGGGTTACTGGTCCCACATTACGCCTTCGGCTACGTGGAGGCGGCGACCCTCCAAACCCTCCCTACGTGCCGCATTAATTATATATGTAATAATAAATTTAAAGTTTAAACCATGGAACCCCAGCACTACCTACTTGAACGCTTCCACGCCTTCACTATGCCTACGCTTCTTCTCCTTAATTAACACCGATAAGGCTTCCTCAAAATCCTCATCAACCATTAGGTAGCGCTTTAAGTAGACGCCTGTCCTACCGTAGCGATCCCTCCTGCTTAAGACCTCAACCCTCTCCTCAACAGTTTCAATTGAAACCCCTAAGACCTTAGCTACATACCCCTCATAACCGCTTACGGGGTATTCTTTGTGTCCGTAGCTTGTTGGCACTATCAAAACTAACTGTTTGTTGACCCCGGGAACCCTCACACCCTTAACCATTTCCTGATAATTAACTAAGCCTCCGAACTTGTAGAATTCGTATTCCCTAGGTGATAACGGTGTTAGAGGGAATGAGATGTTCTTCAAGCCTTTAGGGTCTAGTTCTATATACGCTTTGAGTGATGAGGAAGGTGTTGCTTGAACTATGTATTTGCTAGCGGGTGTTATGTTGTTTTTCTCTAAGCAGAGTTCTACCTCGTACGGCTGTATGGTGTAGGGTATCACTACGTCTATATCACTGTTTTCATCTACGTCACCCCTCGCCAGAGACCCATGCACTATGGGGTCGAGCCCGCAGTTAAGCAACATTTCCATCAATTTGATAGCATCATCCCTCAAAACCTTCAGGAGCTGCCATCTATTACTTGAGTAAGTAACCTCCCTGTACTCCGGCGCTCTGCACACCTTATGCTTAGGTACTGGCATCCGTCACCATGCTCTCCTATCATCAATAAGCTTATAAAATTAACATCAAGTTGTGAAGGGAATCATGGACATAACTACGATACTAGGTTTTGCCCTGATGCTATACATAGCTTGGTGCATAGGTGCTAATGATGCAGCCAACCCAACCGAGTGCGCGGTAGGTTCCGGGGCCATAAACCTTAGGAAGGCGTTGCTTTTGTTCTCCATCTTCGTCGCTTTGGGTTCTATAATGCAGGGCTGGATGGTTATGAAGACGTTCGGTGGAGGGGTGAGTGAGTTAAGGAGCATTCAAGACGCATTAATCGCCTCACTCTCCACGGGGATTTGGATAACCGTAGCGAGCCTTTCAGGTATGCCGATCTCAACCACCCACAGCGCCGTAGGGGCTGTGTTAGGGGTGGGCTTAGCTTACATGTTAGTGTATGGGTACACTAGCATTAAGTACGAAGTCGTTTTAAAAATAGTGATTAGTTGGATAACATCACCCATTAGCTCAATACTTATCTCCGCTCTACTGTACCATACCTTAAGCCGGGTTTACGGGTACTTAAAGATGAGGAATATGAGCCCGGATAAGGTGTTCAAGTACTTGATGATATTAGGGTTGCTGTTCTCCGCATACAGCTTCGGGGCTAACGACGTCAGCAACGCCACCGGGGTCTACGTCACGTTCCTCAGAATTAGCAGCAGCACCACGGATGGCATGGATATAGGGACAGCTATGATGCTCGCCGCAGTAGGGGCCTTAGGGATAATCTTAGGAGGGTTTACAGTTGGTGAGAAGGTCATCACAACCGTCGCATTTAAGATAACTAGGTTGGATTTAATTAGCGGTGTTGCTGGGGAGCTCGCAAACGCGTTGGTTGTCTGGCTCTTCACCACGGTACCTTACATCTTGTTCGGATACGGCATACCTATATCGACGACTCATGCCAGCGTTTCAGCAGTTATAGGGGTTGGCTTAGCTAAAGGGGGGTTAAAGTCTATTGACATGCCAGTTATCCTGAGGATCGTTACGTCATGGCTTCTCACGGTACCTCTAACTGCGGGCATAGCATTAAGTTTAAGAATTCTGACACTCACTATATTAAACGTATGAATTGGTGGTCTGATGTCAACCATGTGGCATTGGATCGGTTCAAGACTTAGTAAAGAAGCGCTTCACTCTGTGGTCACCCACCTCAACCTCATACTTGAGGTCTCCAAGGCATCCCTAGAGTTCTTCAAATGCTTTAAGGAGAACGACGTGAATGGCGTGCAGGCGTACTTCTCAAATATCTTCAAATACGAAAGAGAAGCTGATGACGTCAAGCGGAGGATCTTGGAGGAGTTAAGTAAGGGCTTCATACACCCCATTGATAGGGATGAGATAATAAGGTTGGTGTTAGCCTCGGATGACATAGCAGCTTACATAAAAGCTGCTGCTAGGAGGGCGACCTTAATAGATCCTAAGTTAGTTGATTACGAAATTAAGTTCTACGCAACAGTTATGTGTGAGAAAGTCCTTCGGGCTATTGAACTGCTTAAAGAGGCTGTCGTAACCTTACACTCAGAACCAAGTAAAACGTTATCGATAGCCAACGACGTTGAGAGGATCGAGGAGGAGGTTGATGAGATAAGGTTAAAGGCGTTAGGTAAGGTCTTGAAGTTCTGCGATCAGAGCGAAGTATCAACCTGTATAGTGGCCAAGGAAATCATAGACTCTCTTGAGAATTCCGCTGATAGGTGTGAGGACAGCGCTGACGTCATCAGGGTCATAGCCGTGTTAAGGATTTGATACCGCGAATCAGGCCTACTCAATAATAGTACCGAGCACCTCACGATCACTTAAAACCCTAACTATCTAAGACGAGATAACCTTCCCCACATACCTTGAAGACCCCTTCACATACGTGACCGGGCCGTGAGGCAGTGGGTAGGCCACTAAGTAAGGACCTCTACGGCCTACGACGACAGCCTTTACAACACTACTTAACAACTTCTTCTTAGAAGCTATGTTGATTTTCCTCACAGTGTCGTAGAGCTTCTTTGCGTGGGGTGAGTGAACAGCTGCCTGGGGTCTTCGAAATCCTTCGAAGGCGGTGCCTCTCAAGGGGGTGAACCTGTAAAGGGTGAACTTCTCAACATTTAGTTTTGAGAGCTTCTTCACAACCCTCACAGTGTTCTTCAACGATTTCACATCCTCATAAGGCAGACCATGTATTAGGTATATGTTGGGTTTCAACCCGTACTTACACAGCAGTTCCACCGCCTTTAAAACCTCACCCACGTTCGAGGGCCTGCCCAGAGCTTTGTGAAGTGCGTTATCCCCGGTTTCCAGCCCTACGCCAACGGCGGTACCTCTTAGGTAGCTCCCCAACAACTTTGCGACATCTTCGTCTACTAGGTTGGGTTTAACGTTTTCCAACATCAAGTACGAATCGCCGGCAGATATTTCCGTAATGTCAAACAATTTACCTAGGAGTTCATCTATAGCTTTTAGATTTGCCTTAGGCTCCCTCGGGTCTGTTAGGTACTTCGGCCTCACTAGCCAGTCCCTGCCAAAGTCTAGGAAGTCCGGAGCGCTTAACACTACGCGCTTCACACCCATTCTCACCAACTCCTTAACCTCATCGACTACGTAGTCTATTGGCTTACTCCTAGGAGGTCCGTAGAGGGTGGGGACGGAGCAGTAGCCGCATCCTGGTGGGATACCTAACGGGCAGCTGATACGTAGGTTCAGATCTGCAGACCTGCATAAACCGCAGTTATTGCATGATACGTTGGAGGGTAGACGCACGGTGGGTCTGTAAAAGTTACTGCATCCCCTAACAACCTCCACGTAAACCCTAGCACCCCACCAACCCCTGTACCCCCTAATGACTTTTGAGGATGGCTTAAAGCTCCAGAGAACTTCCTCACCAACATAGTTGGTGGGGATGACTCCGTGAACTCTGTTATCTTTAAGCATGAGCACGCCTTGCACCTCACTCACGATGCGGCCGTACGTGTTCACATCCTCAAGAATTCTGGGGAGTTTGTCCTCAGCCTCACCCCAGACAACCGCGTTATAGCCGCCCTTAAGTAATGTCACATGCTCAACGCACACCGGGCCGCCAGCTACTGCTAAACCTCTATTCCCCCACAACTTGATCAACTTCATCATAGACCCTAAGTCGGTTACCATACCGGACGCCAGCAACACGTCGAAGTCCTTTAAAGTTTCAGGCCCTTCAAGTACGCCGCTTAGAAGCAGGAACTCGTATTTAAAGTTCAGCTTCTCCAAAATACCTGCGATTAGCCTAGGACCCACACTGATAACATCGACCGTCGCAAGCCTCTTACCCTTACTGCCGTGGCCTAGACAGTCAACTAGAGCTACCTTCATACCCAAATAACCTATGGGGGATAACTATATTTTTCTTTTCGAGTTACTGTTAATGGTGCATTAAGTATGGCGAAGGTTTTAAAGGCGGATGAGCTCAAGGCCTTGCTAGTTAGGGTATTCGGTTCCTTAGGGGTAAGTAAGGAGCACTCCGAGGTGATTGCTGATTCGCTAGTTACCGCTAATTTAAGGTGTGTTGACTCACACGGAGTTTCCAGGGGCTTAGACTTCATCAACGGGATTAAGTGGGGTGAGATCAATCCTAGACCTAACATAAGGGTTGTAAGGGAGAATGAGATATCTGTTTTAGTCGACGGGGATAGGGGGATAGGTATACCGGTGGCATATGAGGTTACTTTAAAAGTCATTGAAAAAGCTAAGAAGGTAGGGTTAGGGTTAGGGGCTGCAAGGAATTTATGGAACGTTGGGGCACTAGCATATTACGTCACTATGATAGCTAAGGAGGGTCTGATCGGTGTATCGTTAGCCAATGCCAAGGCTAGGATAGGGATCCCGGGAATCAAATCACCTCTTGTCGGCACTAACCCAATAGCCGTGGCGATCCCTACGGGGAACGGACCACTAGTACTTGATATGGCCCTATCAACCGTGGCCGTTGGTAAGATAGTGCTGGCCGCTAGGAAAGGTGAGAGAATACCTGAGGGATGGGCATTGAACAAGGAGGGTAAGCCCACCACAGACCCTAAGGAGGCGTTGGAAGGGTATTTAACCCCTGTAGGGGGTTATAAGGGCTTAGGGCTGGCCATCATGGTAGACATATTATGCAGTATTTTCATAGACGCACCATACAGCTTGATCATAGGTGGTAAAGGACCTTACACGCAGGGAGGGTTCTTAATAATGGCCTTAAGCCCTAACCTCTTCAGGAGTGATGCTGAATTCGTTAGAGATTTAAGGAATTACGTTGAGACTTTAAAATCGCTGCCTAAGGAGCCTACGGCCGAAGTCTTAATGCCGGGGGAGCCTGAAGCCAGGTGCTTTGAGGAAAGGTCCGCTAAGGGCATACCCCTAGACGATGGGGTGTGGGAACAGCTGGTTAAAGTGGCTAATGAATTAGGGATCCCCATTCAGTGAACTATTTTGAAACCCTTCAAATCACCTTTAACCGGTTCATAAACTATCTTTACATCACTCACGAAGCCCGGGCCTTCAGACCTAGCCGAGAACACTAACGAGTTTATGCGTTCTTCATCACCCTCAACAACTATCTCAACGGATCCGTCCTCCAAGTTCCTCACGAAGCCGTTCAACCCCAGCTTTCTCGCCTCCCTCCAGATGAAGTACCTCATACCAACCCCTTGCACTATACCGTATAGTCTAATCACAGCTCTCTTCAATAAATCACCCAGACATGCAGGTCTGATACGCAGCATTAATCACTTCTAAGAATTCGTCAAGGGACGCACCCACGACCTCCACCACACCTTTGAACACGTTTAAAACCTCAGGTACTTCGGATATCCTACGCCCCCTCAACTTCGACTCAATTACGTGTATATACTCCTCCGGGTACAGGAAGAAGTCACCGCTGATGACCACATCCTTAATCTCCCCATCCACGACTTCGAGGTCCACCTTAACAGTCTTCCCACCGCTCAACCTCTTAACAGAACTACATACAACCAACGCGCTCACCCCTACCTTTGGAAAATCCATTCCTCACCCCTATACTTGCTTACCAACTCGTTAGCTAGCTCGAGCTCCTTGGCGCTGTACCATCCCCTGACGAAGTCAGTGTTTAACGCTTTTTTAAACCCCTTAATCAGAGCATCTATGACCTCATCCTTATCTACGGCCCTGCCAAGCTCCCTGGATATCGTGGTGACCCTCTCAAATATCGATGCTGCCCTATGATGTCCGAGCTTCTCCTTCGGTGCTCTCAAGGATTTTTCCAACACGTTCAGATCTGTTCCATACATTAATGTGCCATGTTGCATTAATGCGTGCTTTCTCCGAGTCTGAGCGCTCCCCGACACCTTCTTACCGTTTATTACAACGTCGTTTATGGGTACGAACTCTGATTTAAGTCCGAACTCACTTATCGCATATACAATACCACCGCATATGATTCGGTAACTTTCTGAGATGTTCGGAGAGATATCAGCTATGGAGGCGGTGACTGAGTAGGTGATCTCACCTTTAGCGTCATGGAATACTGAGCCCCCGCCGCTGATCCTCCTGGTGAGGTCTATGTTATTCGATTTAATGTACTCCAGGTTAACTGAATCGCTGACTCTTTGAAAGTATCCGATGGTAACAGCACTTGGGTCGAAGACGTACAGCCTGAGGGTGTTGGGGATCTCCCCCTTCTCCTTGAGGATTAGGAGTGCCTCATCTATGGCCATATTCCTATACACGTCTCCTCTATCAATAATCAATCTCCACACAACAATACCTATATCACAGGAATTATGATTTATTTATAAAGTTTTAGGATTCATATCCTTGGATGGCGTGGATTGAAGGTTAGGGCGTCTGTAGGAACTTTAGCTCTCTTAGGTTTAATGAATGTGGAGGTAGTAGAGAAGCCCACAACTGCCTACATCTTACTTCATTCGGAAACCGGTTGCTTAGGCGGATGCATCTTCTGTCCACAGAGCAGGTTAAGCGAGTCCGATAAGACGTTGGTCTCCCGGGTTTCGTGGCATGAAGTGGGACTCGACGTACTCATAGACCGTGTTAAGGGGAATTCCGTAATAAGGAGGGTCTGCATCCAGACCATAATTAAGGAACGTTTCACAGACGACGTGTTGAAGATAGTTACCTCCTTTAAAGACAGGGGTGTCAGGAAGCCCATAAGCGTTTCCACAACACCGGTTGGGAGGGAATTCCTCCACCAGCTTAAGGATTTAGGCGTCGATGCGTTGGGGGTGGGTTTCGATGCTGCAACTCCTGAAGCATTCAAACTAGTAAACAAACCGTTTAGCTGGGACTACTACTTAGAGTTCTTAAATACGTGCATGGATGTCTTCGGCCCAGGGAAGGTCTACGTCCACCTCATCTACGGTTTAGGTGAGGATGAGGCGGAGTTCCTCAACTCTATGAAATTTTTCAAGAAGTTAGGAGCCAATATCTCGTTATTCTCCTTCACCCCAGTTAGGGGGACGTTATGTGAAAATTGGAAGAGGCCAAGCATAAGGGGTTACAGGAAAATGCAGATCCTTAAGTACTTAATGGATTTAGGATTTGATGTGAGCGACTACATCACGTTGAGAAACGGTAAGGTGTGCTTGGACAGGGGACTGGTCATGGAAATCTTAGAGAAGCTTGATACGTACCATAGAGCATTCATAACGTCCGGATGCCCTGACTGTAATAGGCCGTTCTACAACGAAAGTGTGCGCGGCCCCTACTACAACTACCCCTCCGAGGATTTCCTACTTAAGGATAGGGAAAGGTTAATAGATGAGTTGAAGGAACTACTCATTGATTGTGAGTGAGTTGGCTGGTAGTATCAAGGCATTCATACCGGGCCTCAAATACGTCAGTGTGAGCATTACCGGTACACAATGTTCCCTAATGTGCGATTACTGTAGAGGGATTTACTTAAGAGGCATGAAGCATGTTACCACTCCGAAGCAACTCTTCGACTTAGTGAGGCACTTATATGCGGGGGGAGTTAGGGGGATACTAATTAGCGGGGGTTTCAACCAGGAAGGATACCTGCCGATCGAGCCCTACATACCGACAATTAAGGAGATTAAGAGTAATTTTGATATACTGGTTAGCGTGCATGCAGGACTGATTGATAAGTCGTTAGCGATTAAGTTAAGAGAAGCTAAGGTTGACGTCGTGGACTACGAGTTAGTCGTGGATGAACACGTAATAAGGAACGTAATGCATCTAAGCGGTAAGGGGAAGGAGGACTTCTTAAAGACGTACGAGATATTGGTGACGCATGGACCACCCTATATAGTCCCACACGTACTCGTCGGGGCGAACTACGGTAACATCATCAAAGAAGGTGAGGCTGTTGATGTGGCCAGAGAGTTAGCTCCTGAGGTGATGGTTTTCCTAGTAATTAAACCAACCGAAGGAACTGCAATGCAGTCAGTGAAAGTTCCTAAAGAACGAGATGTTGTGGAACTAATCAAATACGCAAGGCAGAAGTTCAAAGGGGAGATAGCCTTGGGCTGCATGCGACCGCTAACAACGAAACACACGTTAGACCGTATGTTATGTGAGCTGGGTATAGTAGATAGGTTGGTTAATCCGCTTAAAAGTGTAGTGGATGGCTTCGGATTGAAGGTCGTTCAATCATGCTGTTCTATACCGAATGAGCTACTAAAACATTACGGACTGCTGTGATGATGGATGAGGAGTTGTTGAACTTCTTAAGGAATTGTAATTGAGGAAGATTTAAATAGGTGGAATTTGATAATATATGTGTTCCTAATAGAGGTGATTGTTTATGAGTACTCAAAAGTCTTTGGTCGGTGTTTTGGTCGTGCTTATAATTGTTGCCGGCGTTGGTGGTTACTTCGCAGGTTCCTCAGCCGTGCCACCTCCTAAGACAGTTACCTCAACAGTAGTTCAGACAGTCACCGCTACCGCTGCAGCAGCTACCGTGACAGTCACAACCACAGTGACACCGCCACCTAAGACTGTTACGGTAACAGCAACACCCACACCAACACCTCCGCCGGTAGCTTACCCCACAAGACCTGTAACAATTGTGGTTGGGTTCGGTGCTGGCGGTGGTAGTGACCTAGCAGCTAGGGCCATAGCGCCAGTGCTTCAGAATTTAACGGGCGTTCCCTGGACGGTGGTCAACATGCCCGGTGGCGGTGGTGCGATAGCGGAAGCCTACGTAGCTGAGCAACCGGCAGACGGATACACGGTACTCCTCTACGGTGCCTATGCCCTAGGTAACATAATACTGGGTAAGAACACCCATAAGATGGAGGAGTACATACCGATCTGTAGGTTCCAGTGGGATGTCGGCGGTTTGTGGGTGAGGGCTGATGATGCCAGGTTTAAGACGATACGGGACTTCATAAACTACGCCAGAGAACGTGAAGTAACCGTAGGTGGCACTGGATTAGGGCAAATACCGGACCATGTTGATGCCGCATTACTCGCTAAGTTCACCGGTGCTAAGTTGAGGTACATCCCCTACGAATCAGCTGCTGAGATGAGGACCGACTTACTCGGTGGTAAGATAGATGCTATGATGGAGGAGCCCGGCATAATAGTGCCCTTAATTAAGGAGGGTAAGGTTAGGGCGTTAGTGTTCTTCGTTGACAGGAGGCTGGAAGACTTCCCAGACGTGCCGGCAGCCACCGAATTAGGCTTAAACATAACCTACGGTCTGTGGAGGGGTCTCGCCGTGAGGGCCGGCGTCCCCGCCGACATAGTCAAGAAGCTGGAATACCTCTGCGAGCAGGCATACAACTCACCATATTATAAGGAGCAAGAAAAGAAGCAATACCTATACTACAGGCCCGGACTACTCGTTGGGGATGCGTTCAGGGAGTTCGTCAGGTCTGAATACGAAGTGTATCTACAGGTCTTCAAGGACATAGGCCTCGTATCCTAGCTTGGGGGTCTTGAATGAGTGGGGAAATAATTATTTTTTTGTCCTTGATTTTTATCTCATCATATTTTCTCTACTTAGCCTTCCAACTCCCAAAAGTTCCTTGGCTATCCATCGGTTCTGAGGTATGGCCTTCCATACTACTCATAGGTATAATCATCACATGCGTGGTCGCCTTGGTCTACAGAGCGATTAAGAAGAACTACTACAAGCCACCGAAGATGGATAGGGAGGGGCTGCTTAGAATTGTGGGAACCATTCTGTTTATCGTTACATATGCCCTCACCTTCGAATACTTAGGGTACTTCGTGTCCACAGTGGTTCTCTTCTCAATCTACCTTAGATTCCTGAAGGTACGTGCGCCCATCTCAGTTCTCCTATCGATATTCCTCGCCTTACTCGCCACAGTCATGTTCCCTATTGGACTGCTAATACCACTGCCTAGAGGTTACGGGGTGTTTTGCGACTTCACTACTCATTTGTTAAGTCTGTTCGGCAGGTGATCAGGTTGGTCGGATCACATATGATAAATATCGCGGAGGCGTTCATGCTAATCCTCACTAACCCCTTGAACATGGGTATGCTCGTATTTGCTTCTTTCATAGGTTTGCTGGCCGGTGCTACTCCAGGCATCACATCAGTGGCTATAACCGCTATCTTACTACCATTCACGCTCTGGCTGCCTCCCGAAACAGCCATAATTTCATTAATAGCGGCTTATGCGTCGGCAGTCTACGGAGGCTCTATTTCGGCAATCCTATTTAGAATACCTGGAAGCACTGAAAATATCATGACTGCCTTAGATGGCTACGAACTAACTAAGAAAGGGAAGAGCGGCTATGCCCTCATGCTTTCCAGGTTCTACTCCTTCGTAGGGGGACTCGCCGGGGGTGTAATAGTACTCTTCTTCACACCAGTCTTAGCTGACGTGGCGGTCATGTTCGGGCCGGCGGAGATGTTCGCACTGATCGTTATGGCTATCTCATTCCTGGCTACATTCGAAGGCGGTTTTAAGGCTATAGTAGCAGCTCTACTAGGCTTTTTCCTAG
>CAZXJO010000005.1:21273-64759 GCA_964641155.1 uncultured Desulfurococcaceae archaeon
CTAGCGACCATCGGCTCTGACCCGACCACTGGTATGTATAGGTTTACCTTCGGCCTCACCGTCTTAGGAGGTGGTTTCGACTTAGTCGCAGTCCTACTAGGTATTTTCGCAATACCTGAAATACTGAGGCTGCTTGAAAGTCAGCTCAAGGTGGACGTCGTACGTGAGAAATACACGCTTAAGGAGCTCATGTTCCCCGAAAAGTCGTTTTTCATCAAGTCCGCACCGTTAGTATTTCTAATAGCAATACCGGTTGGATGGCTAATAGGTTTCCTACCCGGTATCGGGGCGTCCACAGCTGCGGTCGTTGCTTACATAATGGCTAGGAGGTTCTCCAAAGAACCCCAGAAGTGGGGAACCGGGACACCTGAAGGTGTTGCCGTTCCTGAAGCCGCTAACAATGCAGCTGCTATGGGGACGTTGGTCCCAACACTCGCTCTAGGCATTCCCGGAGGTGCCGCAACTGCGATAATCCTAGGTGCCTTAATGATACATGGAGTCATCCCAGGCGCCTGGATTTTCACTTACAGAGCTCAGTTAGGCTACACAGTGTTGGTCGGAGCCCTCCTGTCAAACGTGATGTTCTACCTACTCGCACCTGCAGTTGTTTACCTCTTCCTACGCATTGGTGAGTTCTTAAGGAAGAACATACCACTCCTAGCTATAACTGTGATATTCTTCAGCACCTTCGGCGCGTACGTGATCAGGAACTCAGTCGTGGACATATTTGCGGTACTATTCATTGGTGTGATTTCCTACCTGCTAGGCAGGTATAAGTTCCCAACAGCCCCAATGGCGATCGGCTTCGTCTTAGGACCCCTCGCCGAAAAATACTTCAGAAGGTCCCTCGACATAGCCTTCGGCAATCCAGTAGTGTTAGTGACAAGTCCTATAAGCCAGTTCATCTACGTAGCAACCTTCCTAATGATCTTACTACCCACAATCTACACTAGGAGGAAAGCCAAGGCCAGCAGGACTGCGTAACGTATTAAACATTAGCTCAGTAAAATCGATCGTGGTAATGGCGTTGAAGGTAGTACTTAAACTCACTGGCAAGTTGTTCCATGACGTGAGCTCCGAGCTCTTGATAAGGCACTCACAAATAATTAGAGAGAGGTTCTCAGTGGGGGATAAGTTCGTCATAGTCTGCGGTGGGGGGCCCATAGCGAGGGAGTATATAAGGATTTCCAGGCGGTTGAGGATTAATGAAGGCTGGTCGGACCTGCTGGGTATTGAGGTCTCCCGAATTAACGCATTATTAATGAACACGTTATTAGGTGACATAGCGTACAAGCACGTTCCGAGGAACGTTGATGAGTTCCTAACCGCCTGGTCTTCGGGGAAGGTGGTCACCTTAGGCGGCTTACAGCCAGGCCAATCCACCAACGCCGTAGCAATGATAGTTGCAGAGCTTGCGGGGGCTGACTTAATGATCAACGCAACAGATGTGGACGGAGTCTACGATAAGGACCCCAAGCGATATTCGGACGCAAAACTCCTCCCAAAAGTTACAGTAGAAGAACTCAGGAGAATTGTTAGGGGCAACGCCCTAGCAGGATCTTACGAACTATTCGACCACCTGGCACTCACCATCGCCGAGAGAAGCCGCATAAAACTCTACTTCGTAAACGCCTTCCAGCCAGACAACATCATAAAGATATTGGAGGGCTCCGACTTCGTCGGAACTGAAGTAATTTATACGTAAGGCGTTTCCAGGTACTAACGTTAATAAACCCTACAAGAAGTTAAGTATATGGTGCGGGGGTGCCCGAGCCAGGTCAAAGGGGACGGGCTCAAGACCTTTTCCAGCTAACTGGGTAGGAGACCCGTTGGCGTAGGCCTGCGTGGGTTCGAATCCCACCCCCCGCACTAACCTGGTATTATCGTGCACGCCTATTCGATGAGGATTACTCCCAGACCAAACCTTTAAAACTAACCAGTTGAATTATTGAGTTGGTAGGGCCCGTAGCTCAGCCAGGATAGAGCGCCGGCCTCCTAAAGAGTTCCGGTCACCCACTGACGGTCGGGGATGCCGGATGTCGGGGGTTCAAATCCCCTCGGGCCCGCCACAACCGCCTTCTCTCAGGTAGGGCGCTAATGGAATTAACGCTTAAAAACGCTCAGTTATAAGTTAAGTTATGGGCGGCGGTCGTCTAGCCTGGACTAGGACGCTGGCCTGCCAGGGACTGAGGGATCCGTAGAGCGCCAGAAATCCCGGGTTCAAATCCCGGCCGCCGCACCACCACGTTTACCGAGTAGTTAGCTTAATGAGGTTCTTAGGCACTTGTTCAGTGTGGTTATTGTCAGGGGCAAACTCATGTCTGATCGGGATGTCTACGAGGAGTTGATGGATACTTACGATTCGATAGCACGTAGCTATTCTAGTTTTAGGGTTAGGGCCTGGGACGTTATCAAAGAGTTATCCGTGTGCAGTGGTTGGGTCGCTGACGTTGGCTGCGGTCCATGCCATAACGGACTGACGTACGCGTCCACCTCGCGGTCTAAGTTGCTATGCATAGACATATCTCAGAACATGTTGAAGGTTGCTAAGACCTTAGCTAGTAAGAGTGGGGACCCAAACTTGCTCTTCCGTACTGATGTGTTGCAGGCTGATATGAGGTACCTCCCAGTTAGGGGTGAAGCCCTAGATAGGGTTATGTATATAGCTTCTGTGAATCACATACATCGAAAGCATTTAGACGGGGTGCTGAGTGAGTGTTTCAGGGTTTTAAGAAGAGGTGGTGAAGGCTTAATAACTATTTGGGCCGCGTGGCATCCCACAGTGCTTAAGGGGCTTCTCCGTAACCTGATCGATCTGCTGATCATGCGGAGGGGGTTGAGCGCGTTGTGGGATGTTAAGGTTCCTTGGAGGAGTAGGGGTAGGACGTACCTTAGGTACTACCACATCTACAGGTTGTCTGAGATTGTCAATCGTTTGAGACTCGTTGGGTTTAAAGTAATTAAATATGGGAGTTATAACCCGCACCGCAGGTTACTGCCTGAGAATTACTACGTGGTTCTAAGTAAGTAGTTTCTTCATGTAGGGTGAGTCCGGGTCGCGGGTGTATCCGAACTTCCTGTAGTACTCCCTTGCACCCACTCCTGAGAGGATCAGCATCTTAGTTCTTCCGAATTTATTTAGCGCCAGTTCTTCAGCTCTCGCCAGTAGTTTGGCCCCAATACCTAGGTGCTGTATATCATGATCGGTCGGTTTCTCACCTACAGGAAGTTGGGGCCCGTAAACGTGTAGCTCTCTAATGATTGCGGTCTTACCGTCGATTTCAGGCATAAATGCCTTCTCGGACGGGATGCGAAGCCTTACTAAACCCAACAGCATGTCGTTGGCTAGGTCTTCAGCGCTTATGAACACCTCGATCCCGCCGCTTGCTGTGTACTCCGACACCAACAGATCTACCTTAGCCAGTTTCTTACCTCTGTACAAGGATCTCCCAGCCTCCCTAAACCTAATCTCATTAATCCTTATCCCCTTGCTCAACGCCCTAAGCTCTACCAGCTCCCGTAAGTTCCCCTTCCTAGGACCTGCCTCGATGTACTTCGCAGGTAAGTCTCTCTGAATCCTCATCACCCTAACCCACTTAGGTATATATCTGTACATCTCTGAAATTAGCTCCACAGCCTCATCGTCGTCTAGGGCATCGTATTTGCCTTCAACCCACCACTCATATAATTTAGTCCCCTTAACAACTAACGTCGGGTAAATCTTAAGCATGTCAGGTCTGAACACGTCGTTCTCAAACAACTCCTTCACCATATCTAAGTCCATCTCACGACTGCTCCCTGGAAGCCCAGGCATTATATGATAAGCAATTTTGAAGCCTGAGTCCTTAAGCATTTGAGTTGCTTTGACAACATCCTCTACCGTGTGACCCCTTTCGACAACTTTCAACACCTCATCATATATGCTCTGAACACCTATCTCCACCCTAGTCCCACCCAAGTAGAGCATCCTGCTTACAGTGCGCTCACTTACGTGGTCAGGCCTCGTTTCGAACGTAAGCCCCACAACCCTGATGTCGGCAGTTTCGTTCCTCAGATGTGCTTCCCTCAACGAAGGTAGAGGCTCAACCCTGCCCTCCGGATATCTATTAAAGGCCTCAAACACTGATGTTATAAACCACTCCTGATACCACTCCGGGAGGGCTGTGAACGTCCCACCCATGATAATGACATCCACCTTACTGGGCCTGTACCCTAAGGCTTCGTACTGCCTTAGTCTAACCCTAACCTGCTCGTAAGGGTCGTAGTTAACCATCAAAGCCCTCATCAGGGCTGGTTCCTCACCGTAATAGCTCTGAGGCGTTCCTAAATCGGGGCCCCCAGGGCAGTAAGCACACTTCCCATGTGGACAGGCATGTGGTGCCGTCATAACAGCAACTACCGTAACACCTGATAGTACTCTTGAAGGCCTCTTACTACGCTGTGATTCTTTAACTACAGTACTACTCATCCACCGTCAAAGATACTAGAAATTTTAAGCTATAAAAACTAAAACCTTAATAGGTCAACCCAGCTCTATAATGTAACGGATGCCGCGGTAGTATAGCCCGGTCAAGTATGCGGGCCTTTCGAGCCCGTGACCCGGGTTCAAATCCCGGCCGCGGCACCAGCCCCCGAATCAATGCGTCCTTATATTCATCATTCAACAACACTTCTCAAGGTTCATGACCGCGCGAACCCAGCAAGGCCCGATTAACATGCCACCTCAAACCACACACTTAGCTAAAGACTTGGTCTAACTTCCGCAGTAGGTACTGTCTTTAGGTGACTGAATACGCCTTCATCAGATTTGATTGTGACGTACACGGTGTTGAAGGGCCTGCGTAAGCGGATGACCTGAGGTAGGCGACTACGCCTCAACCGTGGAGAACACGGGGTTAACCATTCAAGAGGTAGAGTTAGTGATGTGGGGTTTGCCGGGGTGGGCGACGATCACGTATAAGGGTTGTTGGTGGGGACACTGTGGAAATTGCTCGGTAGGCGAAGTAATTGTCCGTAACTCAGCCCCCGGGTTGGGATCAGAGCACTAGCTGAGGAAGTACCACACCTACTGCTGGGTAACGTCTAGTATGTTAAGGAGCCCCGCACGCATTCGGTGATTAAGGAGATGAGGAAGACTAACCGCTACAAGGGGCTCACGGTGCGGGAGTAATTCCCGGTAAAGGGCTTACCTCAACTGGATTACGGCCGAGTGGTTAACCCAAGGCAGTGGGCCCGCGGGGATTCGAACCCCGGACCCCCCGGTTATCAGCCGGGTGCTCTAACCAGGCTGAGCTACGGGCCCTAAAAATCACTTGAGATAGGCTTATTAAATCTTTATTGAATCGTCAGCGGAGGTTATGAAGCTATCTCTGCACAGCATGAAGCTCACCTACTGTTGTAGCTGATGGCCTATTTTGAGGGTGCCTCAGACCTGTACCCGATATGAGGGATTAAGCCATGATGTGTATGTACGTATTAGGTGTCTAAATTGCGGTATGGAGGAGGGTAAGGACATAATAACCGTTAAACCCCTGCATGGATGTGTAGGGGAGAGTATTTTTGATTCGGATGTTAGTTTCCTACAGTTGTTCATTTGGTGAAAGGTTCTTAACTGCTGTGATGTCTATGACCTCTTCAGCTATGTCTATGGTCCTGGAGAGTATTCTAGAGATCGCGTCTAAAATCCTCGTTATCGTGGGGTGTTTTACTAGGTAGTCGCTGATCCCCCTCCATACTACTTCTTCTAACTTCCTTATCTCTTCAACTTCTTTGACGACAGATATCGCAGCTTCCTTATCATTTACGATGAATGCCTCAGCAGACTTCCTGAAAGCGTTTACGGACTTCCTGTATAGTTCTAGGAGGTCTTTAGGTTGTGTGGGGATGGCCAATAGCACCTGCGCTATGTTTACTGCATGGTCTGCAAACCTTTCTAAACTCTTTATGAAAAGTGATGAGTATATGGAGTCTAAATAACTTAATCCTTTCTTATGCATTTCATAAGGGTCCGAAAGCGTCGTTGTCAGATGCCTCAAAGCTAGTAGGTACAACTTATCAACTAGGTCATCCCTAGATACGACGTTCTCGAGTAGTTCCTTACTAATGGTACCTTCAATGTATGAGATCGCGTCCTCATGCATAGATATAGCTACTCTAAGGATTCTCTTAATAATGTTTACTAAATCACTTAAGTTAGGGTCGACAACCACTTCCAACACCATCACTGTAGTACCTTCATCAACGATCTCCAGACCCATTACCTTATCTCTAGCGATGGAGACTGCCCTGATAACAACTTCCCTTTTAACATCTTTGAAATGTATCTTCACGATGTCGGCTCCAGCTACGTACCCACCGATGATCTCCTTAACGATGTCGTGAACTCTATAATTACCGGCTACTTCAATGTTGTATCCCTTTGAAGCCGTAATCATGTGTTTAGATGGTACGAACAACCTTAGAGATAGGTCAGGAAGTATCTCAAGAGCGACCTCGGTCTTAGGTTCTAAGCCCACTTCCTTAGCCCATGAAGTGGGTAGTGAGACTATGTATGTTGAATTCCCTATGCGTTGAATTTTACGTCTGTATATCCTCAAACCTATCCACCTTTACTAATTCTTTTAAGCTCTATAATATTAAACGTAACTACGATATATTGTATAACAGTTATTTATACATATCTATAAAACTTTACTCTACGTTTATAAAAAATTTACTAAATTATAAATTTGAATAATTAATCTTTAAATTGGTCACTAGATTTTTACATTTGGAGTTAAACATGGTGAGACCTTCAACCTCTGGGAAGTCGAGCACTAAAAAAGTCGTAGTGATTTTAGCTGTCGTAGTAGCTCTAGCCGTCCTCTCATTAATGTACTTAAACCTAATGAGTGGGTCACCGCCAACATCGACATCTCCAACGACACCAACTAGAACGTATGTGGTTATGGGCGGTGCGACCTTCATAAATCCTCAGATGCAGGCATGGATTAAAAAGTACATGGGATCCGTCGATGCTTCCGCGGTAATTGAGTACCAATCAATAGGTAGCGGAGCCGGCGAAGCTAAATTAGTAGATAAGGCATTAGATGTCGGAGTGAGTGATGTAGGTATTTCTAAAGTCGGTTATGAGAAGCTAGTAAATAGTGGTAGGAAGTTCATTCAGATACCACTAATCGCAGGCGCTGTGGCTGTTATATACAACATCCCTGAATGGGATGAAGGTAAGTGCGGTCCCTTAAAATTAACAGGCGAGGTCCTAGTTGACATATACCTAGGCAAGATCATTTACTGGAATGACGACAGAATAAAGTCGTTGCAGGTGGAACAATGTGGAGACTTATTACCCAGGAAGGAGATTGTAGGTATTCATAGAAGTGACGGTAGTGGAACGACGGCACTCTTCACCACGTTCTTATCGAAAGTATCTAGGGAGTGGTTGGAGAATGTGGGCTATGGATATACTGTAGAGTGGCCTAGGGATAAGTTGGGTTTAGGTGAGGGTGGTAAGGGTAATGAGGGAGTCACAGCGAAGGTCCAAGCCACCAAGTACTCGATAGGTTACGTGGAGGTGGCGTACGCAATACAGCAGAAACTCCCGGTAGCCTCCATAAGGAATAAAGATGGTAACTTCGTAGTGCCTAACACAACCACAATCGCCGCAGCCTTATCAGTAGCTGCCCCTGAGTTGCCGCAACCGGAAGCGTTCTGGGGAGACCTACCCATGAGTTACATGTATAGGGAGGGAGTGAATTCCTACCCAATCGTTGGAACTCCGGTGGCGATAATAGACCTTGAACTGGATGTGCATAAGTTGAATACCATAAAGAAGTTCTTCAGGTGGGTGTTAACGGAGGGCCAGAGATCGGGGAACGTTGTTGAAGGCTTCATACCGTTACCTGAGACTTTAGCTAGTAAAGCAGTTCAATACCTAGATAGGATACCTTCGAAGGTTTAGGTTGCTTCAAGGTGATGCGGTAATGAAACTTCATGATTTTTTATACAGAATACTTATGACGTCAAACCTAGGTGTTGTTTTCTTCGTAGCCTCGATATTGATTGTATTGGTTTCTACGAGCATGCCTGTCCTTATAAGAGATGGACCTAGCATATTCTTGAAGACTTCCTGGAATCCTGTTGAAGAGAACTACGGCATCCTACCAGCGATCGCGGGTACCATCATATCGGCGTCTACGGCAATAGCTTTGGCGTTAGTCCTAGCGGTATCAACATCCATAGTCGTGGTTGAGGTTCTACCTAAGCGTCTGAGGACTTTAGTTGAAGTCCTCGTTGACTTATCCGCCGCCATACCGAGCGTTATCTACGGTTTATGGGGTCTGTACATGTTATCGCCGTTACTTAAGGACTTTTTAATGGACAGAATTGTCGAATTAGGTTTGGGGAGTATTTTCGGATATCCGAGGGGTTTAGGTACTTCTTTATTTTCGGCATCTATCCTACTGTCACTCATGGTCACACCATTCGCATCAAGCATTATTAGAACAGGTTTAAGGAGTATTCCAGCGCATATGAAGGAAGCCCTAACATCACTGGCCCTCACCAAGTGGGAGATAATAGTCTTGGAGTTAAAGTACATTCGGAGGACCATATTTACAGCCCTAGCAGTTGCTTACGGTAGGGCCGTTGGCGAGACAGCGGCCGTCGCTATGGTTGTAGGTAATACGTTAACCACTGACTTCCTTAAAGTGTTTAGTCCTGGATACACTGTCTCTAGCTTAATAGCTGATCAGTATCCGAACGCCGAGGCCTACACGTACATGGTGTCGGCGCTTTTCTCAGCGGGGTTCTTCCTATTCATTCTGAGTTTAGCTGTAAACGTGTTGGTCATGATTTATGGTGAGAAGAGATGAGGAAATTGAAGTCCTACGTGATGATAGGTGCGGTAACTACTACTTCAGTAGTAGCGTTGATTCCGATGTTCCATCTAATCATCTCAGTAACTATGAACGGTGTTAACGTCATCTCTAGGAACTTCCCGAAAATCTTTTATGATGCCAGACCTGTACCAGGATCTGACGAGTTAGGTGGTATAGGCCCCTACATCGTTGGCACGCTCATAGTGACGCTAATATCCGTGGCCATAACAGTGATAATCTCCACCTCAGCGGCGCTCTACAGCTCTGAGGCTATAAGTAGGTATGAGAGGTTCTTAGGGAAGTATACTAGGCTATTTACGCATATATTGATGGAGTTCCCCACAATAGTCATAGGGTTAACAGTTTACGGCCTCCTAACTGTGGCTAACGCCACATTCAACGTAAACGTACCAAGGTTTAGCTTATTAGCCGGAGTTCTGGCATTAGTTATTGTTGCAACACCCTACGTCTACTCACAAATAGAGGATTCGTTAAAGGCCGTCCCTCCAAGTGTTAGGGAGGCTGTGTACTCGTTGGGTGCTACTAGGATTAAAGCGGCTCTTATCCTGCTACGCCATATTAAGCCAGCATTTTACACATCAGTGATCGTAGGTTTTTATAGGACTGTGAGTGAGACCGCCGCATTACTGTTTACAGCATTTGGGAGCGATCATTATCCAACATTTGATTCCCAACTATTTTTCAGACCTATTGGGACCTTAACCCTAGCGATATATAACTTCGCGGTGTCACCCTACAGGAATTGGGTGGATTTGAGTTGGGCGGCAGCGTTCACTCTCTTATTGATGGCTGTTTCAATGTTCCTGGTTTCGAAGTTATTGTCTAGAGGTGGGTAGTTATGGCAGGGGACCTCATACTCATCATTAATGACTTGAAGGTCAGGGTGGGCGGTAGGGAGATCTTGAAGGGCGTAACTCTTAGGGTGCCTAGGAACTGCGTGTTTACTATCATGGGTCCTTCAGGGAGCGGCAAATCCACATTGCTGAGGGCTATAAACAGGATACTCGATCTATATAGTGATATACACGTTGGTGGTGAGGTATACGTTAATGGCGTGAATGCCTACGACCCTAAGGTGGACCCCGTAGAAATTAGAAGGCTTGTGGGTATGGTGTTCCAGATCCCGAACCCGTTACCGCACCTAACAATCTACGAGAACGTTGCCTTGGGCCCTAAGATGAACGGATTGGTCAAAAATAAGAGGGAGTTAGATGGTTTAGTGAGGTGGGCTTTAGAGAAAGCATACCTCTGGGATGAAGTTAAGGATAGATTACATACATCACCGATGAAGCTATCTGGAGGTCAGCAGCAAAGACTATGTATCGCTAGGGCATTAGCTATGAAACCTAAGATCATCTTAATGGATGAGCCTACATCAAATCTAGATCCCGTAGCCACTTCAAAGATTGAGGAGCTAATAGTAGAGCTTAGGAATTACCTAACGGTCGTGCTGGTAACCCACAACCCCTTCCAAGCATCTAGGGTTTCGGACTACGTAGCCTTCATGTATGACGGCTCTATTTTAGAGGTGGGTAAGGTGGATGAGATATTTACGAAACCTAAGAATAGGTATACGGAGATGTACGTAACTGGTAAGATGGGGTGATCTCGGTGAGGCCCATTGATAGGTCGCTGAAGCAAATCAATGAAGAGTTAAACAACATCATGAACATAGTAGTGATGGTCACCAAAATGATTGTTGAGGGTGATTGGAACTACGTGGAGATTAGGAGGCTATCCGGTGAGGCCATGAAAACCAAAGACTCCATTAGGGAGGCGACTATAAGGACCATTGCCAGGTTCCAACCTACAGCTTCAGACCTCTACCGCGTGTTTAACGCCTACGAGATGAGTTACGGCCTCTACAGGTTCACTAGATATGCATTAGATATCTCGCGAATGTTCTCATATTTTGAAGATTCGTTGGAGGAGGGCGGCAGTGAGTGCGTCCTCAACGTATCTAAGAGCGTCATGCCGATCGTGGTCGAGATGATATCCTTAACCATGAAGGCCTTCAACGAATGTGACAGAAGTGCTTTGGAGAGAGTGCTTGAATTGGAGAAAAAGGTCGATGAGTTATATAGGGAAGCAATTGAAAGAGCTCATTCATCCACCCATCTATGTTCATGTATAGATCTAGTTACAGTGGTGTTTTTGGAGAGAATGGCGGACCACGGATCCTACATAGCTCAGAGACTAGCGGAGATCATGAAGGGTTAATTACTTGGAATAAGGGCTTTAAAACAAATTTTTAACCCTCTTACTTGGACTTTACGTCTAGTAGGTCTGATACGAATTTTAGTGGAAGGTGGAGGGACCCTCAACCAGTTCATTAATCATGTTTGAATGTTCGAAGAATGATGGATGTACCTAATACACAAAGCTAACACCCATAAGGCGGTTTCGGGCTCTGCGCAAATCGCATGGTCTGGAGCTGTTTGTTAATCCAAAATTTATGGGTCCTACTTACACGTTTCCGCTGTTAGTGATTACACACCAATTCACGTAGTTGGGGTATTCGTGCCATCGATCATAACAGCTTATTCAATGAGTCTGGGAAAGCCACTTTCTTAAGAGGGGTTAAATGTCTGGTGGACTTAGGAGGGAGTCTCTTACCGTTGACCGCGACATCAATGACGTGGCCCTTGTCCAGCTTAGGTGGATCTATGATTAACGCTACATTGTCATGTGATTTCGGGTACTTCGATGCTTGGTCGGGCCTCTTGAATTGGCACTCTATTGTGTAGGTTTTTAACTTCTTCTCTAAATCGTAAATTAACTCGTAGAATTTCAGAGGATCTGAGGTTTTGGAGTCTTCGACCTTGACTACGTTGCCCCTAATATAATTTATCAAGGTCGTGCTGGTTTGGAATGTTCCCTCTATCGAGTCTTTGAACGTTTTCATGTACCCACGATTATATCACTATCATCCATGTAGTTAACCTTTATGACGAGTACTTTCCGAACTTTTAACCTCCGCAGTGCTTCGTATCTGTAATGTCCGTCCAGAATTGTCATCGTATTACAGTCTACCAGTATAGGCCTTCTTAGGACCTTGGTCCTAATGATGTTATCTAATAGCATTTTAACTAATAGCATTTTAACGCGTTCTTCTTCGACAGATTTATGGGGTTTTAGGACATGTGCGGCTACTAAATCTATTTTAAAACACATGTTCCCCTCCTCCTCTTAATCACATTTTGGTAGGTATCTGAGGTCAATTTTCTCAGGTTCGTGATTCGCTAATTTCTTCTCGATGTAATCATGGTACCCAGCTAGGTCTAGTAGTCCGTGCCCGCTTAAGTTAAACAGTATCACGGCCCTCTCACCCCTTTTCTTAGCTTCTAAGGCGATGTCTATCACAGCTCTAACCGCGTGCGCGCTCTCAGGTGTCGGTACGAAACCCTCTATTTTGCAAATATTCTACCAGCTTCGAAGACCTCTGTCTGGCTGTACGCTACAGCCTTCACGAACCCCTTACTTACTAGTAGTGATAATGACGGTACTGCGCCGTGGTATCTTAACCCACCTGCGTGTATTGGCGGAACCCTATACCTGTGCCCCACGGTATACATCTTGAGCAGTGGTGTGAGCGCTGCTGTGTCGCCGAAGTCATATCGGTACTCACCCCTAGTCATCGAGGGACATGCCTTAGGTTCTACAGCTATGAATTCCGTCTCCGTTTCCCAGCAAGTTTATCCTTCATAAACGGGTAAGATATCCCTGCGTAGTTAGATCCCCCTCCAACAGCCCCTACAACGTAGTCCGGATACTTACCTAGCTCTTCTAGCTGTCTTGAAGCTTCCAAACCTATGACTGTCTGATGCAGGAGGATGTGATTTAAGACACTGCCTAAGCTATACCTGGCGTTTTCATGTGATAGGACGTCCTCTATAGCTTCGGAAATCTCTATGCCCAGACTGCCTGGGTGTTCAGGTTCTTTTCGGAAATGCTTCTCCTAAACCTAGTAAGATTTGAAGGACTCGGGTAAACTTCTGCTCCGTAAAGTTCCATTAAGATCCTCCTATAGGGTTTCTGATGGTAGCTTGTTCTAACCATGAAAACCCTGACTTTGATATCAAATAACGCTCCTGCCAATGCTAGGGCTGAGCCCCACTGTCCAGCACCGGTCTCCGTGGAAATCCTCTCAACACCTTCAACTTTGTTATAGTAGGCCTTGAACCAGCGCTGTGTTTACCTTATGGCTTCCTGCGGGCATATCTCTGCAGGCGTATCTAAGTATTTTCAAGATTTCTCGCCCTGAGATGCGGTGTAGGTCTCCCTAATCTGATCAAAGTTTCCCGTACCTCTCCCGGGATCTTAACATATCTCTCCTGGCTAAACTCCTGCTTAACAAGTTCTTTAGCAAACAACCTGTGGAAAGCCTCCTTAGGAACTGCAGAGCCGTCAGGAGCGCGCGGAGGGTCAAGATTCCCTGGAAGGTCTGGAACGATATTGTACCAAAGATCAGGCACGAGGTCTTCTCTCTGAGAAGGCCTTACTTTATATACGCGAACCTCCTTCGCGTTTAGACCCATTGGCTCATAGGGTCACTTTAGAATGTTTGAGGATTACCTATCTAAGCTTTTCTAACTGTATGAAGGGAATCTATGAAATGCCCTGACACGCTTGACTCACCCACGCAGACCGCTAAAGCATTAGCTACAAAAGCTAAGAGAACCTGATGACTTCATACGTAACCTTGAGGAAGTGTTCAAGGTAGGCCTTAACGGTGTTAAGGAATTAAAATGGTTTCAAAGGATTTTGACCATCTAACCTCTCAGATCCCTTGCCCGTATGCCGCGGAGCTGTGAGTGCTCAGGAAGTTAGGCCATGGGGAGGTATTAGGTTGCTTGGACGAAATTCACTTCTTCAACCCCCTTCGTTTTGTCCATTAATTTTGGAATGGCCTGGGATTTGCTGTTCGTAAGTGAGGTGCGTGGGGTTGCGGGTATCGCTCGGTGATTATGGCATGATGAAGCTTTATAAAGACCTGCGGTTAATCCCATACTTAGGCGATACCTATTGTGGAGTTTAGGATAGATCCTTGGTCGCATGTGATGATTAAGGAGTACGAGAAATTGTTCCAGTTGTTTGGGATCAGACCCTTCGCTGATGTTATGGATGAGTTCAAGTGTGTCGCACCACTTCACCCGCTGATGGCTAGGGGCGTGGTGTTCGGTCATAGAGACTTCAACAACATTGTGAGTGCTTTGAGGAATAATGAGAGGTTTGCTGTAGTAACTGGGTTGATGCCAAGCGGTAAGATGCACTTCGGTCATAAGATGCTCATCGATCAGATTATATACTACCAGGGGTTAGGTGCTGAGATATTCTTAATAGTCGCTGATGTGGAGGCCTACTCAGTTAGGAGGGTTGGTAGGGAGGAAGCCATAAATATAGCGCTGTACGACTACGTAGCCAACTACATAGCTCTAGGTCTTACGAAGTCGAACCTACACCTCTACTTCCAGTCCAACTATCACCCAAAGTACTATAGGTTTATCCAGATGATTTCCAGGAAGTTAACCATTGCTGAGTTGAGGGCTGCTTACGGTGAGGACTTAGAGGTCGGTAAGATAATGTCCGTAATCACCCAGATCGCTGACATCCTACACCCCCAGCTCAAGGACTTCGGAGGGTTTAAGAACGTGTTAGTGCCGGTTGGCCCTGATCAGGACCCACATCTAAGGTTGACTAGGGACGTAGCCCAGAGGTTTGAAAGTGAGTTCGGGTTAAAGCCCCCCGCATCAACGTATCACAGATTTATGACGGGTTTAGACGGGGGTAAGATGAGCTCATCGAGGCCTGAGAGCTACATAGCCCTAGATGAGGACCCCTCAACAGCTGCTCAGAAGTTGATGAAAGCGTTCACCGGTGGGAGGGCTACTGCGGAAGAGCAGAGGAGGTTAGGAGGTGAGCCTGAGAAATGTGTGGTCTACGAATTCTATGCCTACCACTTAGTCCCTGATGACGCGTTGCTGGGGAAGATCTACAACGAGTGTGTGACCGGTAAAGTCCTGTGCGGGGAGTGTAAGTTGAGGGCTTCCGAGATGCTGACTAACTTCCTAGAAAGACATAGAGCTAAATACGAGAAAGCAGTGGATAAAGTACATGAGTACGTCGACGTACCTGACTTCTAAACAGTTGGGGCAGGCACTACCCAGCCGCGGGCCTTTTTCAACATCCCCCAAACCCCTGACCCGGTTGGTGTGGGACATTAACGCTTCCGGAGAAAACACGTCAAGCGAGGGTGTGCGCTTCACCCCTCAATAACTATCAGAGGGATTCGCACACATCATAGGTACTTCAGTAAGGACGCTCCACATCATCTACAATAAACTTACCTTAGGCGCTTATATGTCCAACAGCTCACTTGCGGGGTCTTAAGGTGGCTTTTAACACGTATTTAAGGAATTGTAGGTAAAGTGATGTTGGTGAAGGTAGCAGGTATGACGAGAGTAGTGAAGCTGAGCCCGCTAAGGCCTGAAAAGGAAGTTGTCGAGGAGATAGCCAACGTTTTGAGGGAGGGTGGGTTATGCGCGTTCCCCACTGAAACGGTGTATGGGTTAGGTGCTGACGGATACAACACCGATGCGGTGTCTAAGATATTCAGTATTAAGAGAAGGCCTTTCGACAACCCCTTAATAATGCATGTGAGCTCCAAGGAGATGTTCGATGAGTTAGTTTCAGACGTTCCTGAAATTGCTTACAGGTTAATAAACTTCGCCTGGCCAGGTCCTTTAACATTGGTTGTTAAGAAGTCCAGGAAGGTGCCTAACGAGGTCACCGCCGGCCTGCCAACAGTTGCTGTCAGATGCCCCGGCCACCCAATACCTTTAGACCTGATCAACGCTTTAGGTAGGCCGATAGCAGCTCCAAGCGCTAACCTGTCTGGCAAGCCCTCACCAACCAATGCAAAGCATGTTATGGAGGACTTAATGGGTCTTGTAGACGTCATAATTGATGGTGGGGAAACTTTCTTCGGTGTTGAATCAACAATACTAGACGTTACTTCGGATCCCCCAACACTGCTACGGCCTGGTCCCATAGCAGTCGAGGACCTGGCCAGGGTTTTAGGTACTGAGATCAGGGTCCCTCCATTTGCTAGGGGGTTGTCGGAGTCGGAGGTCTCATTAAGTCCAGGCACTAAGTACAGGCATTACTCACCCAACACACCATTGGTGCTGGCGGAATTAGATGACTATACTGACCTGAGTAGATTGGTTAGGGAGGTTTTAGACTTTGTCAACGAGCTCCTTTCTAAGGGTTTGAAGGTCGCTGTCATAGCCAGCGCTGAAACTGCAGACCGTTATAGGGGTAGAGGCATTGATGTGGTTGTGTTGGGGTCTCGTCACAACCTATTTGAGGTAGCGCACAACCTCTTCGAAGTTTTAAGGTCGTGTGATTCCTTAGGTGTTGACGTAGCTGTGGTGGAAGGGTTTGAGGAGGTTGGGTTGGGGTTAGCTATAATGAATAGGTTGAGGAAGGCGGCTAGGCGTCGACTAACTCCTAACGTCTCCTAAGTAGCGCTATGAAGTATCCGGGGCATCCGTGGATGTGTGGGTGGAATCTTATCAGGTGTTTCCCCCAATACCTGTCTGTGATGCCGCGGCTGCCGAGCTTTATGCTCGGCTCTACGACCTCCAACCCTAGCTCCTCAACAGCTTTTCCCACGACTTCCTCATTCTCTTCCAATGTCACCGTGCATGTTGAGTACGAGATTATGGCGCCTTCTTTAGCCACCTTAGCCGCAGCCCTTAGGAACTGGATCTGGTAGTTAGAGAGTATCTTAACGTCTTCATACTTCTTGGAGTCGGAGATCTTAGGTATCACGCCTAAAGCACTGCACGGAGGATCCACCAGGACCTTGTCAGCTCTTATCCAACTATAGTCGATGTGTAAGTACCTGCTATCGGCCCTCAAAACTTTGACGAAGTTCAGATGCCCTAACCTACCCAGCTCCTCCATCATGGCATCGACCTTAGTCTTCGAGTGGTCGAAGGCGTAAATAACGGCCTTCCCACCAGTTAACTCAACTAGATGCCCGGTCTTACCCCCCGGCGCGGAGCACATGTCCACGATGATGTCACCCTCCTTCGGATCTACCAACTTACTAACAAGCATTGAGGAAAGTGACTGAGGGTATATTAAACCAGCCTCAAACTCCGGTAACTCCCTCACCTTAACGACCTCGTAAAGCGACTTAACCACCTTAACAGCGACGCCCTTACCGACCTTACCCACATCACTTGGGTCAATCTCAGCAAACCCATAGGCGATGACATCACCGCATGGCGTGACTACGTTCACCTCAGAGCCCTTAGAAAAATCACCGCCCAGGACTCCCGGGACGTAGAGGTCTGAGCCCATCATGACGGATTCAGAGGCCCTCTTATCAGCTATGACGTACTTAGTCGCCGTTGGTACTTCGTTGGGACCCCTCACAGGGAAGTAAATAGCTTCGTCCACGAACTCATCACGGTACACATCAATGCTCCTACTCCTCAACCCCTTCACGACATCTTCTACGGAGGCCCTCATAGTGTTTACTCTAACATAGTACCTGGTAGGAGGCTTCGTCAGACCCTCCAAGAACTTAATGACCTCACCGCCGTACACCCTCTCAAGCGCCTCAATCAACTTAGAGTCGTAGTTAAACCTACCCATACCTCACTACATAAATAAATACGTGAAGGTTTAATAACCTAGGCTATGTTTTCGAGTGAACCCATCTTTATGAATAGAGTTGCTGTCTCAATGATCGGGCTTTAGTTAAATTAAAAAATTTAACTTATTTCTTCCTCGCAACAACCACTAAGATTACCACTAACACGACCAATATGATAATCAGTACCGAGGTTGGTACTGCAGTAGGTGGCTGAGGCGTTGTGGTTGGGGTCGTTGTCTCTGGAGGAGTTGTCCAGGTTTGCGTTGGAGTTGTTGTTTCCGGAGGGGTTGCCGGGGTCTGCGTAGGTGTTGGAACACCTACCCCCGCAATCGTATATTTTATTGTTGCCGGTGGTTCTACTATTATGGTGAGCTTGCCGTCCTCATCCGTAGATGATATCAGAGTTTCTGGGATGTTTAGGAGCAGTACCTCCCTCTCAAGCGTTATCTTAACGGCTGTGTCACCCACTATCTTCACGGTTAGTACGTCCCCTAACACGCTTACGTTCGCTACGTAGTTTACGGTTGCGGTGCAGGGCTTATCGCTGACTATGTAGAGCTTTCCATCATCTGTGAATAACCACGGCAGTTCTGAAGTACCGCATAGGACGCTAAGTGTGTCCTCAACTGCGTCGACGGGCAGTTCCAGAGTGTTGATGCCTTGGGTCAGTTCCGCGTTGAACGACACATGCATGATTCCGTGGTTATCGGTGTACGCGTTGAGTGAGCGTATGGGTTGTGCGGCGACTATAACGTGGGCGATCATCAGTAATGAGGTAAGTACTATGGCGGTAAAGACCGGGGAGTTATTCCTCATTAGTTTACCCCTCAGTCAGTCATGGCCTCGCTGGTGTGGTGACTTCTCGTTGGGGTTTCAACGCCGTTGCGAGTCTTAATATTGCCTCAATTTCTGCCTTAGACGCCTTCAGAATGCCTAAAGCCTTCGCAGCGTTAGTTAATGCTCTGACGTAATTACCTTCAGTGTAGTTGTTTGATGCATATCTGATGAGTTCCTCAGCCATAGAAACCCTCTCCTCGATGAGCATTATTAACTTGGTTACGTCGGCCTTACATATAGGCTGCGGTGGTTGCGGGACTTCTCTATCGCAGTAATCACTTGATTTGACCTTAGTGAGGAGCTCTCTGACTACGTTGCTCAGCGAGGAGGCCTCATCAATCATCTTCCCAGCTAACTCCTTCACCCTCTCACGGATTTCCTCACCAACGCATTCAGTCGCCCGTTCGATCTCCCTCTCAATGTAGTTGATTGATGACTTTATTCTAGCTATTTCACCCAAGACCTCGTAGGTATCGCGGGACACCATTCCCTCATCGATCTTCTCTTTCAGGTTGTTCACCTGGTCTATTAGGTAGTCGATTTTCTTCAGAAGGTCGGTCAGGTTTGCTGCGGAGGCTTCCGCCTTGAGGGTTTCGAGCTCTTCCAGCAGTTCACCTAAAGACTGGTTAACCTTGCTGACATGGTCTCGAAGACCTTGTTGAAGACTTACCCTAACCTCCTCAGGCTCTCCCCTTACACCCTCAGGGACGTTCTCGGCCACCCCCCGGACTAACTCCCTCGCCTCCTCCACTCTGCTCAGCGCCTCCCCCAAAGCCTCTAAGGTTTTCTGTGAGGCATTCACCGCCTCGAGCTTAGCCCTAACTCTTCCGAGCACCTCAACACATTTCCTAAGTTCTTCATCAACCCCCTTCAGAGGAACCGCATCACTTGCCTGTATGTTATGTAGCTTGGCCCTCACCACCTCCTCAACGCGCTCCCTGATGCGTTCCACGTTCCTCAACTCCGCTATGTTATGTAGCTTGGCCCTCACCACCTCCTCAACGCACTCCCTGATGCGTTCCACGTTCCTCAACTCCGCTTCCTTAACGGCGTCTTTGAACGCCTTAATGAGTTGGTTCACGTCCCTGGCCTTGTAGGCGTTCGCAACGACCTCATCTAAGCTTACGGTGATGTTGTAGCGTTCTGCCAACACCCTAACCCTCTGCTCTAGGGCATTCCTCAACCCTTCCAAATACCTCTGTAGGGCAATACCCACCCTATACGCCCTGCCCTCCCTAACTTCGTCTGCGATACTTGCCAGTAATTTGGATGCGTTGTTGACCCACTCACGGAGCTCCTCGAGGGAGAACTCAGACACGCTAACCCTTAGCAATTCATTAACTTCCTTCCTAACCCCATCCGATGTGTTCAGGTTCAACGACTTACTAAGGGAGGCGTTAAGCACTCTTGCCTTAGCGAGCAGTAATTCCCGAGGACTAACGTTCTTAGGTTCTGAGCCCCCCACCGGTTGAGCCGTTAGCGGCTGCCCAATCGCCACACTAGGCATTAACGACATGACCAGTAACAGGAGGACAGCTAACGAAGCTATACGACCCGGTTTCGTGACTCGCATCGCACACACCATGTTAATACTCCTACCGCGGTCTTTATCTAGATCCCGGTAAGAACGTCCGTTCCTAAAACGTTCCCCACCAAGTAATATGCCCTGACCTCCTCCCCGCCCTAAAGGACGGGGGTTCCTGTTAGTGCGGGGAGGTTTGGGGCTACATCCCGGTTGGGTTTAGCCCCGGGCGGGGTCTCCAGCCCATTACCCCTATCCCGTGCGGGACTTGGGGTTATGAGTACGTTGTATGCTCCTACTAGGTCTGCGTTGGGTGCCTTGTTTAGAGTGGTGCATTTGAAGAGCCCTCTCCTTATTCTCACTCCACACCCGTTTCCGTGTATTGGACATGTTTGGGAGGTGTGTGCTTCGTTGACGTATATGACTGTTATTCCATACTCCTCTGATACCTCGCTAATCCTCTTGAGGAGGTAGTTGTATGTCCACACGTGGGCGTTGTTGAAGTCCCCGTTTCTCTGAGCTATGTGTTTAGGATAACCCACTTTGACAGTAGATACCCCGACCTCATATAGCCACTCCAACACCCTCCTGACATAGTTATTGATGTAGTTCTTGACCTGCCTCCTCTACCTACCATACATCCTCCTAAGCCTTCGGGAGGTGTGTAGTCCATAACGGTTCAGTGTGGACTGGTATTCTGCTATCTTCCCCCTCCAGTAGTGGGAGATTGACTTCAGTGGCCTGCCATTCACTAGTAGTGTGGAGCCGTCCTCTGCATACACAGCCATGAGGTTGTTAATACCGATATCTACACCAGCTACCAGGCTACCCCTAGGCTGTCTAGATGTCTTGGTGAACACTCCCCTCACAGCTTTCTCAGAGACCTCGAAGGAGATGTGTGCATACCACTTCCTCCTGTCTGGGTTGTAGTGTATTTCCATGCGCCCTTGTTTTCCTTTTAAGTGGATTAGTCCCTTGTACTCCACTATTATTCGTCCAATAGCTCCGAGTCCTCTTATGACTGGCTTATCACCATCTATTTTGTACTGGCCGTTTCTGAGAATAGTCCAGAGGGTTCTCTTACCTGCTTTCTTTCTATAGCCTGGTGGGCTAACCTCGGCTATGTAGGGAGGTAGCTTACCCTCCTTCCTCAGCTTTAACATGCTGAAGAAGCTCCTCCAAGCATCATCATTCTTATTCAGTACTTGCTGTGCTGTTGCCGAGCCTACCAGTAGCTTGCACCTCTCGTAGAACTCCTTCTACGTATACTTTAAATCCACACCCATCTTCTCGAAGAACGATCTACGCCTGGCATAATTGACTTCGTTCCAGAGCTTGGCTGATAGACAACAGAGTACTTTAAGCTTGTCCTCGACCTCACTATCAACTACTAGCTCTACCATGCTCGCTCTCTTCACTTCTCCCTCGCCCACTGTTCCTCAATGTACTTCTTAACGACCTCGGCAGTCACGTTCCCGACAGTTACCACGAAGTAGTTCCTACTCCATAGTTTCCCATGGACAACCCTGGACTTCAACTCTGGGAACCTCTGTAGTATTCGCCTCGCACTCTTACCCTTGAGGTAGTTCACTACGTATGCAGGGGAATGCCTTGGAGGGCATAGGGCGAGGACATGGACATGGTCGGGCATGACCTCCAAAGCTAGCTCCTCACAACCCAGCTCACTGAGTATCTCCCGCAAGACCTCCCCGGTGTATTCCGCAACCTCACCGACCCGACAACCTCCCTCCCCCAATCCAACCCCAACTCCCGCCTCACTTTATGCAATACACCCTCAACGAAATCCTCAACATATTGATGAGGCTTCTGATATGACATGAATAAACCCCTAAGAGTACTCTATTTAGGTGACTCAAATATCTTCGTCGATTCTCTGCCAAGCCATTCTATGCGTAGTCTAGGTAGTGCTAGTACTCCATCATTATAGTCATAGTTTTGAACGTTCTAGATATCTAGGCAAGATCTGCAGAGGTATATTCTCGTTCTAAAGCCTCTTTGATTTTTCTTCAGCATCCCTCAACCTTTTGACGAGCTCGGTATAGCTAAGAGAGCCTCCTTCCGTCTGATGGATTTCTCGACACATCTGACAACGTTTTAGGGTTGATATGCCAGCACTTCAGCTGTTGCTTTCAGCGCCTATTTATCTCCGACGAAGGCTGGTAAGCACTGAATTGCGCCCTTAACGTAAGTTTCAGTGGGTTGGTGCGGGGGGTGGGATTCGAACCCACGCAGGCCTACGCCATCGGGTCTCCTACTCAGCAGCCGGAAGAGGTCTTAAGCCCGACCCCTTTGACCTAGCTCGGGCACCCCCGCACCATATAAGTAGTTAATACATAGGGTTTAAATTTATTAGCTAGGATTTGAGGGGGCAGGTTTTGAATGTTTGGGAGGATCCCCTCATCAACTCATGTTGAACTCCTTGGTCAACTTTTCTGATTCCCCAAAACTAATCGATGGGTGTGGGTTCCGGCACCTCTTTAAGTTGGCTCAACACGTATTCCCGGATTTCGTGCGGTTTCGGTAGCTCAGTAACTAGCCTACCTCCGTCTAGGTACAGCTTCAATGCGTCGGTGAAGCACCTCCTAGGTGTTGAGTTCCAAGGAACAACCTCGTAGTCCAGCACGGAACATCTATACAATTTCTTACCCCCAGGTAGCTTACCCCTCTTCGATATCGGAATCCACTCACCACCCTTCCTCACCTCAACTATGTCGGCACCTATATCAACCGACTGCGGAAACGCCACTGATGTGCCTACCCCGAATATGTCCACCACATCCCTCAACTGATGCACTGACCTCTCACTTATCCCACCGCTGGCAACTATCTTAACGTGTTTGTATCCGAGGAGGTCTAACGTCCACCTCACCTCCTTAATTATTTCCCTGAAGTTCCCCCTCCTACTGCTGGGGGTGTCCAGCCTGACCCCAAATAGCTTCTTACCCAACGTGTTAGCGGCTTTAACAGCCTCCATCCTCTCATCCTCAAACGTGTCCACTAAAGCTATCCTAGGGACGTCCTCAGGGATGACCTCATCAAACGCTTTCCAAGCCTCGACGTTATCCCCGAAGACAACTATGAGGGAGTGGGGCATGGTGCCAGAGGGCTTAATCCCTAAGAACTCCTCGCTCAGCACCCCTGAAACTCCTTCGAACCCCCCTATAAACGCCGACCTATCAAGCATAGGGGCTAATGACGGATACGCAGACCTCAACCCGAAGAATATGAACTTATTATTAATGCCTAACCTCTTAATCCTTGCTGCCTTAGTGGCCACACTGCTTGAATGCCTCAAAATACCTAATACCGCAGTCTCCAACTCAACGAAATCCACGTACCTCCCCTCAACAACCATTATAGGTATCGAAGGGTCGAGAGGAACTAAGGTACCTTCAGGTATGGAGTAAACCCTCACAGGCCTCTGGGATAGAACCTTTAAGGCTTCCTCCAAACCAGTGTACACGATCCACTCATAACCCTTAGGGGCCCCGTTAACGTGGAATTCTAACCTGACCTCAACATCTGAAAGACCCTTCTTAATTAGTATCTCCTTAGTCCTGACGAAATATATGTCGGTGACCTTGCCGCTCAGTATGTCGTTCTCGGATGCCGTATATAGCCTCATCACTCATTACCAAGACATAATTAACAACCCTAAATATTTAACCTTTTTAATCCTCACGAAGCATTAAACCAGCTGATAAGCGATTCCACGTCCTCATCTGAAATAACGTTGAAATCCCTTAACTCCCTAACCCTCTCAACGAATTCCTTCAGAGGCAGTATGAGGGCAGCATCATCCCCCACCTCTATGACTACGTCATCCAACATGAAGAACTCCAGATAACTTCCGTCCCTTAAAACTATGTTAATAGACTTAACATCGATTGAGTCCATTAAATTCCTCAGCAAGCACTGCCCACATCCATCTAAAACACTGTTCTCACTTAAAAAAGGTGTGTAAGGTATGTCAGACCTGCAGATGCCTTTACATGAGTCGTAAAATTCATCCAAACTACTCAGCAATACCTTCTCAAGATCCTCTAACTTCATCAAACACACCAGGTATATGATGATGTACGAACTTTTAAGGAGTAAATAAATACGGTAGGTGATTTTATATTAACACTTTGTTTATAAATTAATTGAAAACGTACTCTTCAACTAAGACGGGGTAAAGGATAAATTAGGATATTCGTAATAGTTAGGGGTATATCAATTGTCCTTAACAGGCCTGTACGTAGGCAGTCCTAACTCGCTATCCATTATATTCACTTACCTCCAAAACCTTGGTTACACCGTAGTAGGTCACAAGGTGGTCAACAATTCCTTAAGACTTGATGTCGTAGAACATATTAAGGACATCGCCGCAGGGGTTGAGGACGTACAGAACCCGGGTAGATATAAACTCCTGCCTGGGAACACGTACAGACATGGCCCGGACTCACCTAAAAAATTTCTCTACCCGCCCAAACTCCCGCTGTTTAAATTAACACCTGATTGGAACGTCTTAAAAGAGGAAATACCGGATGTCAAGCTGGCGTTATTCGGTGTGAAGCCGTGCGACCTAGCATCTATTAAAGTCCTCGATAGGGTTCTAAGAGATGTAGACGAACTATACACACGTCTCAGGGATGAGATGGCCATCATAGTTGAGAACTGCACCACGCCCGGCAATACGTGCTTCTGTGCTACGATGGGTACAGGACCCAGGGCGAGGAGTTCCTTCGACATAGCATATACGAGAGTTGGTGATAAGTTGGTGATTGAGGCTGGAAGTGAGTTAGGGCTAAAGCTGCTCAATCAATTGGAGGTGGAACCCATCGATGACTCAACATATGCTGATTTCGAGGCGGCAATACGTAACGCTACTTCGAAAGCTAGGGCTAACTTCGACATTGAAAACTTACCTGAACTACTTGAGCTAAACATCAAGAGCGGCGTGTATGATGAAGTATCTAAGAGGTGTCTTGGCTGCGCTAACTGCAACATGGTGTGTCCCACATGCTTCTGCTTTGATGTCCTAGACATACCTATGATAGATGGGTCTGCTGAGAGGGTCAGGGTGTGGGACGGCTGCCTGAACTACAATTACGCTCAAGTAGCTGGGGGGCACTTTAGACCCAGCTTATGGGCCAGATACAGGCACTTCGTACTCCACAAATTTACCTATTGGATTAAGCAGTTCGGTACCTTCGGATGCGTGGGTTGCGGGAGGTGCATCACGTGGTGCCCGACAGGCATAGACATCAGGGAGACCGTTGTAAAAGTTCTTAAGGGTGTTACGATATGATAAGGAAAACAACTAAGAGTTTAATCTCCCTGAAGGCCCCAATCACTAAAGTAGTGCATGAGACTTGGAACGTTAGAACGTACTATATTAAGTTACCTGAAGATGTAGAGCTACCTAAGCCAGGGCAGTTCGACATGCTATACATCCATGGCGTTGGTGAGGTACCGATATCAGTTAGCGACGTATTCTACGACGAAAGAGTGGTCGCACATACTGTGAGGTTTGCTGGGTCTGTGACACAAGCGTTCTCAGTCTTGAAGGAGGGGGATATCATCGGCTTCAGAGGTCCCTACGGTATTGGGTGGCCCTTAAACTTAGTACAGGGTAAGGATCTCGTACTGATTGCTGGTGGAATAGGTCTACCACCACTGAGACCTGTCATAAGGGAGGTGGCACGCAGTAGGGGTCTGTACGGCAGGCTAATAATACTGTACGGGGCTAGGACCCCCAAAGACCTACTCTACGCTTACGAATACGACCATTACTCATCAATACCTGGTACAGAATTACGTATAACTGTTGATAACCCGGACGACAGTTGGGGCGGTAGGACTGGCGTAGTGACTGGACTGATAAAAGAGGTCGAGGTCAACCCTGAAAATACTTACGTCTTCCTATGCGGTCCCGAAACAATGATGAGGTACGCTATAAAGGAACTCCTGGAGAAAGGGTTCAAAACCAATAAGATATTCCTCTCATTAGAGAGGAGGATGAAGTGTGGGGTGGGCCTATGTGGACACTGCCAAATGGGTCCATACTTCGTGTGCGAACATGGACCAGTATTTCCGTTGTGGTTCATAAGTAAGTATTTCTGGGCGGATGAGATATGAAGAAGCTTAAGGTCGCTGTTTATAAGTTCTCCAGCTGCGACGGGTGTCAACTCCAGTTCCTCAACTTGGAGGATGAGCTACTGCAGCTCGTGGACCTAGTTGACTTCTCGTTATTTTACGAGGCTAGAACTATGGTTGAGCCAGGACCCTACGAAATAAGCTTCGTGGAGGGCTCCGTCTCAACACCCCATGAGGTAGAGCTGGTGAAGAAGTTGAGGGAGGAGTCCAAGGTAGTGGTAGCTATAGGGGCGTGCGCAACTGCGGGAGGGATACAGGCACTGAGGAATTGGGCGAACACCAAGGAATTCCAACAGTACGTTTACCCAAGACCTGAGTGGATCGAGGCGTTGAAGAACGCTGAACCAATATCCAGGTATATACAGGTGGATTACGAAATACGTGGGTGCCCCGTCAGCAAGGAACAACTACTCTCCTTCGTACTTCAGTACGTTAGAGGTAAGACGCCAGTATTACCTGTGAGCCCGCTATGTATCGAGTGCAAAATAGCTGGAAACGTATGCGTCTTAGTAAATGGTGGCCTGCCGTGCTTAGGACCTGTTACGATGGCAGGATGCGGTGCTATATGCCCCTCATACGGTAGGGGTTGCTACGGATGTTACGGACCCTCAATAAATTCGCGGGCTAAGACGTTAAACAACTTGTTCAGGGAGTTAGGTCTAAAGCCTAAGGAGGTACAACTAATATTTAAGCAGTTCACGAGCTGGGCTAAAGAGTTTAAGGAGGTGGTGGAGGACTATGAGTAGGGTAATTAAGGTCGACTACTTAAGTAGGGTTGAGGGTGAGGGTAACCTATACATCGAGTTTGAAGGTGGTAAGCTATCAAGGGTTGAGGTAGGGATCTTCGAAGCCCCTAGATTCTTCGAAGCATTCCTAAGGGGTAGGAAGTATTTAGAAGTTCCCGACATAACTGCCAGGATCTGCGGCATATGCCCGGTGGCCTACATAATGAGTTCAAGCAGAGCTATAGAGAAGATACTTGATATAGATGTTGAGGAGTCTGTGAGGACCCTTAGGAGAATCATCTACTTAGGTGAGTACATCGAAAGCCACGTCCTCCACATACTCATGCTGCACGCGCCTGACTTCCTCGGCCAGGAATCTGTCCTAGGCATCGCGAGCAGGGACCCGGAAATAGTGAAGAAGGGTTTAAGACTTAAGAGCTGGGGCAATCAAGTGATGAGCGTTATAGGTGGTCGCCCAGTCCACCCAGTATCATGCAGGGTAGGGGGCTTCCACAGAATTATAAGAAGGGATGAATTGGGGCCTTTGATTAAACGCGTTGATGAGGCGAAGAAATATGCTGAGGAACTGCTTAAGTGGGTTCTGAACCTGCGAATACCTGATTTCAAAATTGATGCTGAGTACGTATCATTAAGGGGCGTGAAGGAGTACCCAATACTTCACGGTAGGGTAGTCTCGAATAAGGGTTTAGATGTATCTGAAGACGAATTCGAGGATCACATAACCGTTGAGCAAGTGAAGTACTCAACATCGCTCAGGTACAGGATTAAGGGCAGGGGTTGCTACGTAGTAGGCCCGATAGCTAGGTACAACAACAACTACGACCTGCTCAAACCGGAGGTTAGGGAAGTGATTGAAGCGCATGGCTACTCAGCACCCTTAAGCAATAGTTTCCAAAGCATAATAGCTAGGGCCGCTGAAACCTATCACGCAACTGTAGAGCTCGAAGAACTGCTTAGAACATATAAGGAGCCGACAAAGCCGTACGTTGATGGCACGGTTAAAGGAGGTGCGGGTGCCGCCATAACTGAAGCTCCTAGGGGGATGCTCTGCCACAGGTACGAGTTAAACGAGAAAGGGCACGTGGTGAACGCTAATATAATACCGCCAACCGCCCAAAACCTAGCCAGGATTGAGCGGGACCTCTTCGCACTCGGTGAGATGTTAGCTAGCTTGGACATTGCCAGCGCGCAGAGGCTTGCCGAACAAACGATAAGGAATTACGACCCATGTATCTCATGTTCAACCCACTTCATAAGAATCAAGTACATTTACAGATAACGGCGATGAAGCTCACACCATTTCTTTGGGTACCCCATCAGGCCTCACGGCTCTCAGCGGCCTTAAATTATGCTTCCTCAGTAACTCCTCCACATGCGGGTACATTATGACGTACTCCCAATCAACATCCACTAACCTACTGTCCACACCTTTAAGCATCCTCACGAAGTTCACCACGGATTCATCACTGCTGAAACCCACCATAGCAGCCGCGTAGACGTTCCTACCGGCTTCGAAGCCTGCTGATATGAGGTTTTCAAGCGCCCTAACCTGGAGTTCGAAGAACTTAGGCTCAGCACCTGTTAACAAGCTAAATTCCTCAGGGGTTGTACCTTTAAATGAAACCCTAACTACTAAGTTACCGTAATTGGCTAGTTCCTTAGCGTAACCTGCATCATAACCAAGTAAAATTCCATTAGTCTCCAAGATGAAGATGTAATCGCTGCCTTCAAACATCTTAAGCAGCCCGAGTAGGTGTTTCTTAGAAATTGTAGGCTCAGCACCGCTCAACCTCACATACCTATATCCAAACCTCTCCGCAATATTGACCAACCTCGTATAAACGTCTTCAGGGGAGTATAACTCACCTACTGCGAAGTTGTTCCTAAACCTCCAAGACCAACAGAACTTACAGGTGAGGTTACATCCCACGACGTCAGCGGTCGCAACACCCCCGTACCACCTACCTCCGCGGAACCTGTAATACTTCCTCAATTCTAAGTCGTCTGAACGTTTACACACCCTGCGGTACACACTTAATGAGACCTCCACAGGATCATAACCACTCGACCTAACGGTTCCCAAATAAGCTGCGCCCCTATACCTAACCATTTCATTGAATTGATTTCAAAGGTAAAAAGTCTTAGGCAGTTGTGCAGTGAGTCAGCAACTACAAATAAGCAATGCCTTAGATTTGATGTTACTACGTATGAACTCCTTCAGTGTTAGCCGAACAGTGAGGAAAGCCCTTCAGCCAATTCCTCCTCACTGACTTCCTTCTTCTCCTCTTCCTTCTTCTCCTCTGCAGCTTTACTCTCAACTACGGGCTGAGGTTGTGCGGCAGGTGCTGTAGCTGGTGCGACGGCCATTGGCGTTACTGCAGCACTCTTCAAAACCTCATCTATGTTTACCTCCTTAAGGGCTGCTACAACCATCTTAACCCTCACTTCGTCGGCTTCCAACCCAGCAGCGCTTAGCACCCTCTTAAGGTTCTCTTCGCTAATCTCCTTTCTGGCCGAGTGCAGTAGGAGTGATGCATATATGTACTCCATACTCACCACACACCTACCTCTTATCTTCAAGTAGGATATTTAAGCGTTTAAGACAATTCCTTGAGTCTGGATAGGACGTTACCACGTATCCTCACGTAGTTGAAGAGGAATGCCATGGCTGTAGCAGCTCTCTCAGGCATGGGGAATGTAGGTATTCCGGAGTCATTCAACCTCTTTATGGCCATGTAGGTTTCCTCACCGCCGATGAATGCTAGGGCTAGGGGCTTGCTTAGACCTCCCATCTCCTTAATCTTGCTTATTAGCATGCCCGCAATCATGGTGGGGTCCGTAACAGCTGTTTGACAGTAAACACCTAACACAGCCCCTACCTCAGGGTTTTTCAGAGCTGACAGCAGGGAATTCACGTATCCTTCATTACTTATCATACCGGTGACGTCTATGGGATTGGCGAGCGATGCGAACGGAGGTACTAACTTCCTGATCTCCTCAACCAGTGATGGAGGAGGTGATGTCAAGCTAATACCGTGCTCAGCTAAAGTATCCGTTACAAGCACACCGGCACCGCCTCCGTTAGTGACAACAACTAACCTGTCGTTCGTTGGTGGAGGTATGTTAGCGAAAGTCCTTGAGATATCGAATGCCTCCTCCACATTATGCGCTGGGAGTATACCTGACTGATTGAACGCTACTTTGTAGACCACCACGTTCCCAGCTAGGGAACCTGTGTGGCTGGCGACGGCTTTAGCACCAACTTCAGTTCTGCCAGCTTTGATAACAACTATTGGCTTCTTAGTCACGACCTCAGAAGCCACCTTGACGAACCGCCTGCCATCATTAACACCTTCTAGATATATCAGGATGACCTTAGTGTTAGGGTCTTCGGCCAAGTACTCGAGGAGGTCTGCATCATCGATATCGGCCTTATTACCCACGCTCAGGATCGATGAAACCCCGATCCTCTCAACTATCGTCATACCCATTAAAGCTATCCCTAAAGCACCTGACTGAGTTATGAAGGCTATCCCGCCGGGAATCACGTTGCGAGGTCCGAAGGAGGCGTTCAGTCTAGCGGGTGTGTACACGACCCCGAAGATGTTCGGGCCCAACACCCTCATACCATAACTCCTGGCCTTCCTAACAACCTCCTCCTCAAGTGCGACGTTCCCAACCTCCTTAAATCCTGATGAAATGACCACGGCAACCTTAGCCCCTGCATTCCCCGCATCCTCGATGACCTCCACAACAGACTTAGAAGGCACTGAAACCACCACCATATCCACCCCGCCAGGTATTGATGAGACCTTAGGATAGCACTTAATTCCCAGAATCTCGTTAGCTGTGGGATTTACAGGGTATATCTTACCTCCATAGCCGTACCCTAAAATGTTGGCCAAGATTTCATACCCTATCTTTCCGGGGGTCTTTGAAGCGCCTACTACAGCTATACTCTTCGGGTTAAAAAGTGCTGAAATACACGGATCCATGTACTCTCCCGGTCTCACAACTCGAATATTGAGTAAATAAGTATTTAGCTATGCAGTAGTTTAGAACACTGTTAATCAAGTGTCTATTTAAGCGCTCACACCATCCCCAATCTTCACGCCGTAGAGCTCCTCAAGCAACTTAGCCACCACCCTCCTAAGGACGTTTGGGTACCTTGATTTCTCACCACTCAGCACCTCCGCAACTGACTGCCAGGGAAGTCCTTGAAGTACCTTAGAAATAAGTAAGGAACCCTCCGTCTCATTTAAACGTCTCAGACCACCGCTGTATATCAACTTCTTGAAGAGTGTTGAGATGGCGTCACATACGGTCTCATAGGTCAGCAACCCCATACAGTAAACTTTAAGTCTCTCTAACTGAACCTCGGTCACATTTACGTCATACCTCTCAATCTTGGATGACAGCTGTGTGAGTAAGAGGTAAGCCACATGAGGCTCGAGGTCCCTATATACATCGTGAAGTGCTTCAGTGAGTTTAATGGTGAATTCCTTAATTGATTCCTCAATTAAGTCTTTCCAGAGCTCACTTAATGGCTGAACAGATATTACCGTGTACTCACCGCTGACGGGATTCCTATCAGGTGATATGTGAACTACTTTAAACCCGTTAACCAACCAGAACTTAAGTAATTCCTTATTAACCCCGAAGCTACTACCAACCCAGCAGTAACCACGAGTGCTCGCCTCCTCCACCACCTTCCTAAGTAGGTACGAGCCTATCCCCCTCCCCTGTAGTTGTGGGTGTACCGCTATCCTCACAACCCTCCAACCCAACCCCTTACCGAACTCCTTCCTCCTTAGATGCTTTAAGAGTCTGTCAGGGATTATGTTACCCGCGATCTTACCGCCGTAAAGCAAGTCCTCGATGTAGCTGTCCGGTATGTCACCCTCCTCAGCTAGCTGGGATGCGGCGATAACTTTGCCGGACTTAAGCCTGACCACACGTATGACGTGGTGAGGTGCGTCAGCTAGAATACCTAAGTCGTCGGGTTCGTTCCTATAGTGCGCTAACACAAAAATGCCGAATAAGGACTTAAGTACGCCCTCCCCTTCCTCACTGAACAAGTACTCCGGATCGAGTCCTAAGTACTCATACTCCCCCAACTCAACTTGTTTTAAGTCCTCATCATCTAAGCCGGCGGGCTCCGCGTCTAAGAGAAGTACATCAAATTGGAACCTCTCCACAGGATCGCCTGCGGAATACCTTATGGGTTCCGTCATCTCATATTCTAATAACTTAGTGCGGGGATCCTCCCTAACTCTCTTAAGGAACCTTACCGAGAACCCCCTACCCGCTCCCTCATAACCATGGATCGTGGTGACGAATATCGTCCTCCTGAACCCAAGCCATAGCTTATGGAGGAGGTTTATGTCGATTCCCGAAGCCTCATCGACGACTAAGAGATCTAACTTCAACTTCACGATGTCCGCAGGCTGCCAGTACTCGATGCTAAACCTCTCCCCCTTGACCTCTATCACGTTCCCACCCCTTCTAATAACCCTATACTTCAATCCAATTCTCTCCAACGAATTCATAGCAAGCCTCATCAGCGCTTGAACCGCTGTAGGATTACGGGCCGTAACCCCAACCCTAACCCTGTTCTTAACCTTCAGGAGCTCCTTAATGATGCCGACAGTAGCTATACCTGCAGCACATGACTTCCCCCGACCCCTATCCGAAGTCACGATAAGGGTAACCCTATCGTATTTCCTGGGAATCGATATGAAGTTCTCCTCCACTAGTTTTATAACCGTTACTTGCTCCTGCGTCAGAGCCAACTCATATAGACTGGCATCGAAGACGCTGTCTTTCGGTATCTCCAAAGTCTTCCCGCCCTCTGAACACGCACTAAGCTTCGAAGTTTTCACTAGTTGTCCTGAGTCGACGTCAAACACGTACACCCCATCATGGCTGATCAAATTCCTAATAAACCACCTAACGAACACAGACCTGGGCTCGGGGTAGCGGGGAACTGCTAGACCGCTCTTAAACAATGTTTTGGCGTTTACCCACTCATCAAACCGTGGGGTCAGGAATATTATCAACCCGCCACCATCTACAATCCCTAACAGCCTACCAATGTCGTTTGGCCTTAGATCATGCACTAAATCCATTATTAATAATTGGTGGGTCGTTCCTAAGGCCTTCTCAGATAACTCATACCTAAGTGTTCTGTACTCAACATCACTGAAAAATCTCCTAAGAACTTTTCTCAAAATCTTAACCATTTTCCTACTATCTTCGAATTCGTCGTGATATGCATGCAGTGCCGTCAAGCGACTACCCAACCCAGCATCAACCCTGAGCCTTACGTAGTTAAGTATGAGTTGTGAAGCAATTCCAGCTAACTTCAAATAATCACTTCCTGAGAGTACTACTAAGCACCTGAACCTGCATTTAAACGAGTGCCTGAACGCGTCTTCAAGCACTTTTACTAACTTCCAATAATCCGGTGTGACTACTTCGCGTAACCTCTCCCTAACATAGCTTAATTCGGGCAACTTAAGGTGCTTAGTCCCCATAAAAACCCCCTAAGGAAAAATTACGTTCGCGTCACACTCGATCGTGTGAGGGCCTTTAACTCGTTGTTCAAGCTCCGAACTTCCGTACCCTGTTAGCGTAATCCAATATGGTGTACATCAAATCACTTCCCCTCAACCTACACAGAGAACCTTTACGCGCGTTACGTTCGTCGAATTCGCTGATACCGTCCCCAACTAACTCAGGTGAGAAGATCATCACCGGTACCGGGTCCCCGGTATGGTCTCTAACCGATATAGGTGTGGTGTGGTCCGAAGTTATAGCTATCACAGTCGAGGTTAAGTCTACGTTATCAACTACGTAGCCCACCGCCTTGTCAAGTTCTTCAATGACCTTAACCTTACTTTTGACGTCGCCATCATGTGAGGCCGCATCCGTACCCTTCACATGGAGGTATATGAGGTCGTAACCGTTTCTATACGCTTTAACCACTTCTTCAGCCTTAGACATCACGTTAGTGTCTACGCCACCAGTAGCTCCCGGAGGTGTGATGACGTCGAAGCCCACCAACTTACAAACACCTTTAATCATTGCCGTAGCGCTTACGGCCAGACACCTGCTCAGCACTAGGTCCTCCCTCTCCTGGAGTTTGGGGACGTACGTCATGGTGCCAGCCCCCCTCAGCAGAACGATATTCGCTGGTGGCAGACCCTTCGCAACCCTCGCCTTGTTAAGGGGGTGGTCCTTAAGGAGCTTGTAAGTCATAAGTGTCAGCCTATTTAAGATCTCAGCTGTCTTGGCAGCACCCTCATCTTTTGATGTGGGCTTACTAGGGAGTACCTTAGCCCCTACCTCATGAGGGTCGGTATCGCTTACATCAGCTGATAATCCAATACCCCTTAAAACCACTGCAACCCTGTGCTCCGTAGCCGCGTAGAACTTTACTTCAACGCCGTCCACATACCCTATGTTCTCATTCAAATACCTGACCAACTCTTGATTCTCAGGTAGCGCCCTCCCGGCCCTCCTATCTATTACGACGAGGTCATCATTAACAGTGGCAAAATTACCTCTTAAAGCTACGTCACCGGGCCTTATATCCGCCCCAACACCTAGAGCCTCGAAGGGACCTCTCCCAGGGTAATATCTCCGGGGCTCATATCCGAAGAGGGCTAAGTGCGATGTGTCACTGCCGGGCCTCACTCCAGGACTTATTGGGTCCCACATCCCGAGAACTGACTTCTTAGCTAATCGGTTGATGTTCGGCTTAGCGGCGACTTCTAAGGGGGACCTATCCCCTAAATCCCTCACCGGCCGATCAGCCATACCGTCACCGACTATTAATATCACCCTGAACACCTGGGCCCACCTCCTAAATGACGAGCTTCTTCAAATCTTCGTAGAGTTTGACGTACCTATCCGAAATATCCTTACTTATCGAGGGCTTTACGGTCTTCAAAGCCTTCATGAAGTACTCCATCGTTATCGGCCTGGCCTCAAGCTTCTCCCTTAAGGCAATCATGACTGCCTCCCTGACGAGGGCCTCTATATCAGCTCCCGAATAACCTTCAGTTAGCTCAGCCAGTTTCTCGAGGTTAACATCCTCAGCTAAGGGAACTTTCCTTGTGTGGACTTTCAATATCTCTAATCTAGCCTTCTTATCAGGTGGTGGTACGTATATTATCCTGTCAAACCTGCCAGGCCTCAACAAGGCAGGATCAATTATATCAGCCCTGTTAGTAGCTCCGATAACTACCACATTCTTCAACGCTGTAATGCCATCCATCTCAGCCAGCAATTGATTTACAATCCTGTCAGTAACCCCAGCATCGTATCTATGACCTCGCGCAGGTGTTATGGCGTCTATCTCATCGAAGAAAATGACTGCGGGTGCCACTTGCCTTGCCCTCCTGAAAACCTCCCTCACAGCCTTCTCCGACTCACCAACCCACTTACTAAGGATCTCAGGACCCTTAATCGCTATGAAATTAGCGCCTGATTCCGTAGCCACTGCCTTAGCTAGTAAAGTCTTCCCACAGCCAGGAGGGCCGTAGAGTAAGACACCTCTAGGCGGCTTTATACCCATCTTCTCGAACATTGCCGGGTACTTCAAAGGCCACTCCACCGCCTCCCTTAACTGCTGCTTGACGTCGTCTAAACCACCGATGTCCGACCACCTCACCTCCGGCACCTCAACGAAGACCTCCCTCATCAACGTAGGATGTACTAACTTCAAAGCCTCTAGGAAATCACTCCTAGTTACCTTCAAATTAGCCAGTTTCTCAGGCGGTATTGGTTTATTCAGGTCAATGCCTTCACTCCTTATGAATTTCCTCAAAGCCGACATGGCCGCCTCCTTCACAAGGGCCGCGAGGTCTGCACCGGTATAGCCGTGGGTTATCTCCGCGAACTCATCTAAGTTGACGTCCTCGGCTAAGGGTACGTTCCTAGTGTGAACTAGGAGTATCTCCTTACGGGCCCTCTTATCAGGTGGCGGTATCTCGATTTCTCTGTCAAACCTGCCAGGCCTCCTCAGAGCAGGGTCTACTGCCTCAATTCTATTGGTAGCACCTATAACTATGATCCTACCCCTCTCCTTAAGCCCGTCCATCAAAGTGAGTAATTGGGACACAACCCTCTTCTCAACCTCTCCCACCACCTCCTCCCTCTTAGGGGTTATGGCATCTATTTCGTCAATGAATATTATGGAAGGGGCGTTATTCTCAGCTTCCTGGAAAATCTCCCTCAACCTTGCCTCACTCTCTCCGTAGAACTTACTCATGATTTCAGGCCCGTTGATTGCTATGAAGTAGGCACCTATTTCGTTAGCTAACGCCTTAGCCAGGAGGGTCTTACCGACCCCCGGTGGACCGTAAAGTAGGACCCCCTTAGGGGGCTCTATACCTAGATGCTTAAACAATTCCGGATGCCTCATAGGTATCTCAATAATCTCCCGGATCCTCTCCTTAACCTCCTCCAGATCCCCAATATCCTCCCAAGTAACCTTAGGAATCCCTCTGGCTAGAGCTTCCTCCCTAACAGGCTCCTCCTTAATAATCACCTCAGTGCTTTCATCTATGTAGACAGCCTGAGATGGTTGAGTGGCAACTACGACGAACTTCATCGGCTCCCCGAAGGGTACCTGGATGAAAACAGCTTCACCCCTCACCACAGCCTTGTACATCAAAAAGTTCTTCACGTAATGTACGAAGTCCCCGCCAAACCTGAGCGGGACCGTAGGGGCTAACACCACCTTACTCCCCTTCTCAACCCTCGCCTTCTTAACCTTCACGTACTCACCGACAGCAACGCCTAAGGACTCGCGCACGTAACCATCCACCCTGATGATGTCCTTACCCTCATCCTCGTCGTAAGCTTGCCAAACCTGAAGCACCGTAGACCCTTTAGGGCCTACTACCTCGATAAAATCCCCAACCTCAACCTCAAGCAACCTCATGTGCTTCCTACTTATCCTTCCTATCTTCCTGGTGACGTCCCTTTGCTTAGCCGTATCGACACGCAACTCGATAACCTTCTCCTTGCTCATAGTATCTACGCCCTACCCAGGTAGTAACTTATGTTAGACCTTCTTAATATTTGTTCATCACAACACCGCGTGATTCATTAACTAAAAGGCGGATATCTAAGCATTCACAGATTCCAACCACTTTGGCCCAGTTGAGTCAAGCACTCAGTGACTCTCCCCCACATGTCCCCTCATGTAATGTTGGCAGTAGAGCACGACCTCCTCTATCCGTATATGTGGATCATTGTCTGTGTGATGAGAAACTGTGTGTAAATGAAAGGGCGGTAGTTGGTGCCGGATCCTTAAACAGTGAGTGACTGACCCATGGGGAGTGGCTATCTTAGATTTTCTCAAGGACCTCAATACCCATAACGTGCAATCCATTCTTAATTACCACACCGGTTAAATACGTCAGGAACAGCTTGAACTGCCTAACACCTTCATCGACTTCATGGATTATAGGTTCTGAATCGTACCAAGCGTTGAATATGTCAGCCAACCTGTTCAGATACGTGACCAGTACCTCCGGGTCTAAGTCCTTCGAAGTCTTAGTGACCACGTAAGCGAACTTGCTGAGATGTAATAGTAAGTCCCTACGTATCGGCCTGCTAGCAGACGTGAAGTCTATTAAATCCCACTGGATGTCCTTACCGTACTTCCTCAGCACTCCGCATGTCCTGGCATACGTGTACTGGAGGTAAGGCGCTGAGTTCCTGTTCAAGTCCAGTGCGGCCTCGGGGTCGAAATTGATTATTTTAGTGGGCGACGATGAGAGCATCATGTACTTAAACGCCCCAACAGCCATTGCCCTCTTAGCACGGTCGTCCACCGACATCCCTCTGGACCTCATAATTTCTTCAACCCTCAACTCTAGGCTATCAAGTACTTGATCAATACTTACATACCTCCCCCTCCTACCACTCATTTTAATACCTGGCAGGGTAACAAGTTCGTAGGAGTAGTGAAGTAACTTACTCGCTTCGTCCTTAAACCCTAACGCGTAGAGAGCCAACCTCAGTTGAGCCTGAGCGAGTGTCTGTTCGTTACCTACCACGTTCACAACTAAGTCCGCGTTGAAGTCCCTGAACTTTATTAGAGAGTACGCGATGTCCCTAGTGACGTATAAGGTCGTCCCATCACTTCTCGTAAGAATCAGTGGCGGGATTTCAACACTCTTAGGCAGCTTAAGCAGTGACTTAATGGATTGTTCCCTCTGCAGTGAGGTGAAGTCCAGTGCTTGCACACCTTTGTGAAGGGTGGAATACGGTGACTTCCTAGCAAGTTCAAGAACCTTGGTGACCAAACCCGAATAAACTAGATCGCTCTCCCAGTCCCACTTATCGAAGGTTATCCCCAGCCTGCTCAGAGTTGAGTTGATGCCGGATAAGACCATATTAACTACGTGCCTGAAAACCTCCCTAACCTCGGGCTCCCCCTTCTCATACCTCGCCATCAAGCCCTCAATACTTGCATTAGGGTCTTCGTCCTCACTTACGCCCCTCAGCAACTTATCCACTACGGCCTCATCCCTGCTTCTAAGCTCGCTGAGGACTGCCATCAACTCATCTAACTCAGCTCTCTTAGCTGAGGACTCCTCACCGTTCTCAGCGCTGAGCCTTAGCAACTCCTTCTTAAGCCCAACGATATCTACCAACGTGTTAGTAACAGCGTAGATGAACCCAAACCACTCATCAGGTTTCACGTCCCTAGGTAGCTCGGGCTTTCCTAGTTTAATGTAACCGTATACTAGGACAGCCACCTGACGACCTAAGTCGTTCACGTAATACCTCCTCTGCACCCTGTGCCCCCTAACTTCGAAAATCCTCGAAAGGAACTCCCCTAAAACAGCGTTCCTACCGGAACCGATGTGGAGTGGGTGCACGGGGTTAGCGCTTACGAACTCCACAACCACGTTTGACTTACCCTTATCTTCGATGAAGCCGTATCGTCCGCCCACACTCCTAACCACCTCAGCCAATAATCTAGCGTAGCTGACCTCATTTACGAATGCGTTTAAGTACCCGTTAACCACGCTAACCTTTGAGAAGAGCTCACCTGGTTGAAGGCCGCTTAGCACTTCCTTTACTTCATTGATGGTGATGCCGCATGTCTTGGACAGCCTGTGGAGCGGTATGGACAGATCCCCGTAATCCTTCCTGGGGGGTTCCTCCACGATTTGCAGTACATCACTTAACTCGATGGATTTACACTTACTCTGTAAGGCGGTATGGACTGATGATGCGAGGCAGTTGATCATGTAGGTGTATACATCCTGTAACGCACTCATCCATGACACCAGTAGCGATTAACTAATCCGCGGTGTTAAACAACATTAATTAATAAATCCCCGACGCTAGGTCCCTAAAATCTATCGGAGGCTGCCTACCTTCGCTTACCATCCTATCATAGCTCTGTTCGAGGAAGCCCATGAAGACGGGGCAACCGTCGAACTTACCCTCCCTCTCACACTTACCTTTCTTCTCACTTAACTGCCTTAAAAAACAGTTACCCAACCTCTTATCATAGTAAGGGCATATCTTATGGTAAGACTTAGCGCTCTTAATAATTCTCTCTAACCAACGCTTCTTAGGGTCCCTCTTCTCAACTATGGAGGCTGATAACGCCTTCTTCAACTCGTCCTCGGTAACTGTGGACATCACCAACACCTGTAGTTGTCTATGCCTCATTACTTATAAGTTTATTCTGACTTCATAGAATTACGGCATTGGCCGAGGTTTAAACACCGGCTACTATGAACCTTCCATCGGGTTGCATGTAGACCGTTCCATCGTTAACTAAACGTATTAGCGCGCGTCTTATCTTGTCCTCACTGGCTAGTCCTGAAAGGATAGCGTGCAATTCCTTAACACTCATGGGCTTGTCCCTAAGCAGGTCCAACAATATCTTAACCAGCTCATCTTCGTTGGGTGCCGTAACAACTAGCACGTCACTATCTTCGTAGACGACTTTAAGCTTTAATTTCCTCGAATTATTCCCTAATTCCCCCTCTAACCTCATCGCTTTGACCTCATGTTCACAACACTAAAAACACTTATAAGCTTATCAACCTTACAGGTACTTAAGAGGACAATAATTGCCTTGCCCATGGTACAAGAACGGGTTGTGCACATCAGCAGCGCTCGATAAACCGACCAGCGATGTTACACTAACCAGTAGATGTCTAAGCCCTTCCGAATATGTCCTGTGTAAGTTCTTCAGGGAATCACCCTCGGGTGCGAGCGTCGTACATGAGCAAGTAGGGAGGGAGTATGGGAAACCCATACTCATGATTCATGGACTAAGCAAGCCGGAAAAATCAGAATGTAAGTTTTTCAAACTCATCAGCCATGAAAGCGGTAATTACTTAGCCGCCTGCGATGTGCTGAGGAGGTATTTGAACATCTACGAAGTTCGTATATGCAGTCAATTCTGGGTTGACTGCCCCTTCAGGAAACAGGCCGAAGGTTAAAATACATAAGTTTTTAAGCATTACTAAGTACTTATCCAATGACGACAGGTGAATGAGGATGAGCAAACCAGCCTACGTAAGGTTTGAAGTACCACCGGAAGTGTCTGAGAAGGCTTACGAGGCAGTAGCTAAAGTTAGGGAGACTGGCGGAAAGATAAAGAAGGGAACTAACGAAACAACTAAGGCCGTGGAAAGAGGTATCGCCAAACTAGTATTAATTGCTGAGGATGTAGACCCTCCTGAGGTGGTAATGCACCTACCACTACTCTGCGAGGAGAAGAAGGTCCCATACCTATACGTACCCAGCAAGAAGAGGTTAGGGGAAAGCGCAGGCATCGAAGTAGCAGCAGCCAGCATTGCGGTAGTCGAGGTTGGAGGCGCTAAAGAGTTAATAGAAGAGCTCGCAAAGACGTTCCAGGAGCTGAAGTCTAAGGCTGTAAAGAAGTAAGCGCGGCTTAAAACATTGAGAGAAATCTAAAAACACGGTAGTTAGGATTTTTCTTCCAACTATTTTAATTCTACCAACTCATCAGGTTTGAATATAACGCTTATTTCATAATCAGCCCTCGAAGCGCTGTCTGCGGCATGAACAACGTTCTCACCAATCGATAACGAATAATCACCTCTGATAGTTCCTGGAGGTGCTTTACGCCCGTCCGTCGGACCGATCATCAACCTAACAACGTTGACTGCGTCATCCCCCTCAAGAACCATAGCAACAACGGGGCTTGAAGTCATGTATTCCACTAAACTATTGAAAAACGGCTTACCGATGTGAATGTCGTAAAGCTTCATAGCCTGCTCCTCACTTAACTTGACCATTTTAAGTGCCTTAATCTTGAACCCTTTCCTCTCGAACCTGGAGATGATTTCACCTACTAACCCCCTGCGAACGCCGTCGGGTTTAACTATAACTATGGTCCTATCAACCACATCGACCACCATAACACATTCTTAACGAAGTTATCTATTTAAAATTTAATCACACTCAACACGGGTAGTGGCCCGCTGAAACTCGATGGAAATGACGAGTCCCTACCAGTGCTACAACAAGTAAGGGGAAAGCCCTTGCAGTGACTTATTAATAACTTTTAAATGCCCTATTCCTACCTAAGTAAGTAGGTGTTAGGATGCCTAAGATGGTTAAATGTTCGTTCTGCGGAAACGATGTAGAAGTGGGAAGTGGGTTAATGTATGTGAGAAATGACGGTAACATCATGTGGTTCTGCTCCAGCAAGTGCTTAAAGAACTTCAGACTGGGCAGAGAACCCAGAAAACTACCTTGGACCTCGAAATATGTGGCAACCAAGTAATCCGACACCGTACCTTTGAGCAACCTCCACACATACAGTGCCATGGACGACGTTAGGTATCTCCACAACTGCGTCAGAAGAGCTTATAAGACCAGACGCAATTATGAGGGGGGAAGTGCGTCCTATGAGTGATGAAGGGAAGGTAGTGATCAATCAGCCCGAAGTTAACGTGGTGGAGGAATTCGGTTTCCCAGGTGAGGTCATCCAAATCATTGGGCGGACAGGGGTGACCGGAGAGATAACTCAGGTTCGTGTCAGAGTTCTGGAAGGAAGAGATAAGGGAAGGATAATAACAAGGAACGTGAAAGGACCTGTTAGGGTTGGCGATATAATCATTCTCAGGGAGACGGAAAGGGAAGCCAGAAAATTGGTAGCACGTAGATGATTACAGTAACGTAAGTCACACCCCCACCGCACTGTTGATTAAGGGTTTACGGTTTTAACCACAAGTAGTATTGTTTACAAGCTCAAACTCACTGGCACCCTTCATGAAGGTGTGAAAACCTATAAACATCCAGAAAGCAGAGACCTTACTCCATTTTCCATTATTACCTGGTCTGGTGCTCGAAGGGGGACAAACATTCACCAGTGAGTGCGGTAAAAAGGGCTGGGGTACGCGATCCGCTAAGTTGTGTGTGGACTGAGTCCCTGAGTTAATATAAACCAGCATGCCCACTTCTTATGTCCGCATGTCCAACCATGTAGTACATTGAGGTAGTGTCAGATAAGTTAGGGCTCATAATGCGTTGAGCGAAGCAACAATTGAACATCAAAAATTGGGGGTCCCCTGACACCAGTAATGAGAAGGTTCACTCAGAAGTGAGGCCCTTCAGTAGCTGAGTGAGTGATAACCCGTACGTCGGGCTGACCTTCTGCTTAATCTTTATAATTTCCCTAATAAGTTCTAGGACCTCGTTGCTTACGGTTTCGGCGTACTTCGTAATTACTATCCTTATATCCTCCTCACTAGGATTGGTGTATAACACATCGTTCTCATCGAAGTGTCTCCCAACCATCACGTTACCCTTTATAGAAACAGCCACTGTGGAACCTTTCTTAGCCTCATGAATGGTCTTACCCCTGTCCTGAATCTGCATGATGATGCCTAACTCCCTTCCATCAGATCTCATGATCGGGTATCCAGGCCTAATGACGCCCTCTATGACCTCCACTCCCACTATTGCTGGGTCACTCCTCCTAAAAACACATCCGGGTAAGACCTTAAACTTCCCTGGGAAGACCACCTTAAGTAATTCACGCCTCCGCTCCTCCTCCTTCAGATCGTTAATCCATTTCTCGTAGGATTCCACCAGCTTGTATATGAGGTTATCACTTAAGATCTTAATTCCCTCCTTCATCGCTACCTCCTCCGCATCTGGTAAAGCCTTGACATTGAAGAGGAGGATCACCCCCAAATACTTGTTCTTCTTAGCCACGACTGAAGCCTCAACCACATCCCTCTTAGTTAAGGGACCTACATCAGCAACCCTCACCGGCACCCCTCTACTCTCCAGAGAACCTACTACTGCTTCTAAAGTACCTAACGCATCAGCCTTAACCACCACGCCGTCTATCTCCTTCCTGATCCTAACCTGAGCCACTTCTTCGGAGACCTTCCTAACTATTTCATCAACCGAGGCCCCCTCCGGCACCACATATACTGGAGCACCGGCAATGGCTTCATCAAGTCCTGGGGCGCTGATCCTCACACCGCTAGCAGCTACGACCTCATCCAATGCGATGAAGGAGTCCTCAGGCGCCCTCATCTCATCTAAGGGCTTCGGCATTAGCAAAGCCCTCACCTTAGTAACTATTGGTTTATTCAACCCGCCTACAACTATCTCATCA
>CAZXJO010000005.1:64769-132789 GCA_964641155.1 uncultured Desulfurococcaceae archaeon
ACCCTTCCTCAACACCCCGTTATATATTATAGTGTCTATGCAGGTTCCGAGCCCCGGAACCTCCTTAACTTCCAGCACTACCCCGCTCGCTGGACCTTCAGTGAACATCAACTGATGCGTTAGGTACCTTTGAGCTAGCCCAGCTAAAACCGCCAACAGCTCCGCGATGCCCTCACCACTCTTAGCCGATACTGGAACCACAGCTAATGTCTTGGTAAAGTCCCTAACTTTGTCAAACCTCTCGGCGTTGAAGCCAAGATTGTTCAGCTCACCGATAATCCTGTACAACCTCTTATCCAGCTCATCCACTGCTTGCTGTGGCTGCTTCTTAAGTGAGATTAAGAAGGGTTCACCAACACATGCCTTCCAACCAGGTACCTTATCGATCTTATTCGCAGCAACTATGAAGGGGACCTTCCTACTCCTCAATATTTCAACGCATTCCACTGTCTGCTTCTTAACTCCTTCATTGACGTCGATAACCAGTATTGAGAAGTCCGCTATACTACCTCCCCTCCTCCTCAGGTTGCTGAACGCCTCATGCCCTGGGGTGTCAATGAACAGCAACCCTGGTATTTTAAGTTGTATATTAAACATGGACCGCAGCGGTTTCGTTAGCTCGTGGATAACTGATGAAGGAACCAGACTAGCGCCTATATGTTGAGTCATCTCCCCCGGTTCCTTCTTTATTACGGCAGTACCCCTAATTCTGTCCAGTAATGATGTCTTTCCATGATCTACGTGACCTAAGACCACCACTATAGGTTGCCTTAACCTCTTCTCAGCAGCCATTAACTCCCCGAAACTAAGACGTCTTATACCTTAAAATCGCTACTACGCCGTTGAAGGTCTTCTTAATCCACACGTACTCAGGTATTGACTCCGGTATCACAAACGTCTCAGCACCTGACTTCTTAGCCAGGTTCAACAGCATCTCAATTTCCGGGCAGTCCTCAACAACTATCAGGGTTTTAACCATACCTGAGTTTAAGGCGTTAATAACCTCATTAAGACCGTATAAAGCCATTCCGTCATCCTTAGCCAGGTGGAACTTAAATTCTTCTATAGCGTTAACCGCATCGATGTACTTATGACCCCTAATTATTTCTGATGCCCTCATAACGAGCTCTTTAAGTCCTGGCTCCCCCTGAGAGCTAACATCTATTAAGGAGTTTATGACCTTCTCCTTCAACCTGTAATCTATGTAATCACCCTTCAAGAAGTCGTGTTTGGAGTAACCCGGACCACCAACTAAGATCCCCTTGAGCTTACCGTACTCTAGGTATGGGAGGAAGTGCTTATTGACGATCTCACCCACCTTCTTGTAGAAGTCCTCAACTAACTCTTCGATAATTCTGTCGTAACGTCTTTGAGACTGACCTCCCTTACCGTGCTTCCCCGGAACGTAACCCTCAACTTCGTCAAGGACCGTTAATGACGTGCCCTTAAGCAAACCTATAGTGGCCTCATCACGTTCTATGATCACTAGGCCGAAGACGTCTGATTCCTCTACCATGTTTTCAAGGAATTCCGTGTGGAAGTACTTATCAGTCCTGTAGAAGTAGATCGTAATAGGCTCTGGAGGTGAGAACATCAAACATATGAATTCCTCATTTTCATCATTCTCACCTGCAAACACCACCAGACCATTTGGCGGGATCTTAGATATGTTGCTCAACCTATCTATGGCTGCCGTCAAAGCCCTTTGAACCTTATCTTTAGTTCTCTTCAGCTTTATGTTGTCGGTTATGGAGAGCTCTTGCCTCAACACGTTGATGACGTCACTCACAGGCCTACCAGGGGGTATGTACAGGGACAGCAAAGTCGTCGCATGCGCTCTCCAGCCCTTCAACTCCTTGATTATCTGCCCTAACTGGTTCCTATCAATGCTGTACTCGCTAAATATGACCCACCATCCTCATTAGATATCTACCGTTCCTTAAAACTCTAACTGCGGTTAAGGGACATCACTCTTTTAAAGAAGTTGAGGAGTGATATAGCTACACGGTTATGAGAATGGCTAGGAGGGTAGTACTCTTCGTGGGGTATAATAGCAGTAGTTACGAGTTAATCAGGAAGTTAAGACTCAGCAAGTTAAACACCAGCTACGTGGAACTAATCCACATACCTGACACGGATGACTTATCCCTACCCTCAATAGTGGTTGAGAACGTAGTTAACGGCAGATTAATGCGTGAAGAATTGCGGATAACGAACGACTTAAATTACTACTTGGAGCGGATAAATGAGCGCTTCCACGATGAAGATCAAACAACCGAGTTCAAACATGAACCACTATCAGTGCTTTAACTCGAGCAATTAAGTCATAGTTAAAAATGAGACCTTCGTCGTTTGGAGCCGAAGATGTGCCGGAAACCACCTTGATTCGGAGGAAGAACACATGCCTTAGGCGCTCACTCGTGCAGATATGTGGCCTCGACAACACCACTTCTGAGGCTCCTTATCTTAACGAAACCGTACCTCAGCAGCTGCACTACTTCCCCATCCTTCAAATTCCTCATGTATGCCTCACCATAACCCCTAATACCCACCAGGTTAAATCCCTCAGGCTTAACAATTACGACCTTAACGAAGTCCTCATGAGGGACCCACTGAATTATGGGTGCTTTAAGTTTCTTAGCATCACTTAAGCCAAGGCTCACAAACTCCGCCAACATCCCGTCGGAAGTCCCACCTAAGTATTTGATGTTCATAAACTCCATTAACCTGATATAACCTATACTCCTTAACTTATCGGCATCGTCCCTATCTAGGAGAACCGTTAGCACACCATCGACAACGTTAACCTTTATGTCCCTACTACCTAACTCCTTATTGGTGGGGTGGAGAGGTATCGTAACACTGCTCAAAGTGTTCGGAACGGACTTAATCAGTACCTTAACCGGCGGGTGACTTACGAACATCAACCTCTTAGCGATAGGGTCAATCAACTTCCTGTTAATGGCTGCCACGTTCTCCCAACTAATTACGGCATCTGAAACCTTAACACCGACTTCCAAGATAACCTTCCTAATGGTCTCAGGAAGCACCCCCCTGTTTCTCAGCGAGGCTATGGTTCCAAACCTGATATCGTCGGCTGACTTAAATTTATTCGGATGCTTATTAAGTAATTCCTTGATCTTAGACTTGCTTAAGATGAATCCCTCCAACTTAAGCCTACCTAAGTTAATTACTTCCGGGTACTCCCACTTAAGGTGGTCGTAGAGGTACTTCTGCTTAAGGGTGTTGACCGCGTGCTCCTTACCCCTCAATATATGAGTTATTGACATCAGGTGGTCATCAACCCCTGCAGCGAAATTGTACGTGGGCCACACCACGTACTTGGAACCCACTATGGGATGCGGATTTCTGTCAGTGTCGATTATCCTGAAAGCCACCCAATCCCTCAAGGAGGGGTCCGGGTTGAGCAGGTCGGTCTTAACCCTTAGAACAGCTTCCCCCTCTCTAAAGTGGTTAGCGATCATCTTATCCCAAAGCTCTAGACCGGTTTCAACGGGCGCCTCCCTATGCGGGCACGGCTTCATGCTCATCTTACACTTAGAGAACTCCTCCCTACTACATAAGTCCACGTAAGCTCCTCCAACAGCTATTAACTCCTTAGCCACTTTGTAGTACAACTCCATCCTCAGAGACTGAACGTATTCTTCATCCCACTTAATTCCTAACCACCTTAGATCCTCCCTAATAGCTGAGTACGCCTCAGGTAACGGTTGCTTGGTTTTAGGGTCAGTATCCTCAAACCTCAGTATGAGTTTGCCTTTATACTCCCTAGCATATTCGTAGCTGAGTATGGCTGGCCTCGCATTACCTAGGTGTATCAGGAAATCGGGGTTCGGCGCGAATCTGGTCCTAACCTCCCTATACTTGACGGCATTGGGTAGTGGCGGTAAAGTCTTCGGCTGAGCCACTTCTTTCTCAATGAAGATATCAGGATAGTTCTCCTTAGCCAGCCTCACCTGCTCGTCCGGACTCATGCAGTTAACTTTAGAAACTATTTCAGAAACCAAACCTTCTAAGTCCTTAGCATGTTTCCTTAATTCCTGCCTAACCCCGAGCACCTTACCCAATACGGGCTTTACTGAAGCCTTACCCCCGTGCTCAATAGCGTTCTTCAGAGCTAGCTTGAATATCAATTCCCTTACATCACTATCTAATTCTCCGCACATGATCACCACCGGCTACGTAGACCCTGTAGCCTTGAGGTCTGCCAATAAATTCCTCAATGAGTACTATATAGCCTTTACATCTTGAGTATGAGTTCCTAACCTCACCCTTACCGGTGACGGTGTAAGCGATCAAATCACCGACGTCAACGCTGTACGCCTCATCAACAACTAAAATGACCTCACGTCCCGTAACTTCCATAAGGCATACTTCAGCATTGCCGGACACATGTATGCAGGTGTTCAGCCTGTTATTGCATATCACGACCTCATCCTTTAACACGTTGTCATTGATTAATTCCTTGATGTATTTACATTCAACCTCCTTGAAACTTCCCTGAAACTCTTTCGGAAGTGACTCACTCGACTCGCAGCTCTCGGCACCGCACCGCAGGTAGCAGGCAACCCTCTCATAATAATTGGAACTCTTCTCCAAGTCCACACGTACTCCAGGCCTTAAAACCACTAATACGACCTCTGAGTCAAGAATAGGGCGAAGTCCCTGAGCAACCTCTTAGCCTCCTGGTCCTTACCGCTGACCTCATCAAGCGCTTTAAGACCTCTCCGTAGGTATTCCTCAGCCATCCTGTTACTAAACTCTAAAGCGCCGGAGTCAATGACTATCCTAGCCACCTCTCTGAGGTCGCTCTCACTGGCTGCTGGGTTGCCTAAGTTCTTGAGAATAACTTCCTTCTCATGACTACCTACATTATTCAACGCGTAGATGATGAGTAAAGTCTTCTTACCTTCCCTAAGGTCGCTGAACACCGGTTTACCTAAAACCTTTTCATCCCCCACCAACCCTAACTCATCATCCCTTATTTGAAATGCTATACCAACGTTTTTAGCGAACTCACCCATCTTCGCTACATCATCATCGCCAGCGCCGGCGATGACGCCCCCTATGCAGGATGAGGCTTTAAACAATGCCGCTGTTTTCTTAAATATCATGGTGAAGTACTCCTCCATCCTCACATCACTCCTTTCCTCGAACTCCATATCCAATGATTGGCCCTCCGCCACAGTCACGGCAGCCCATGTAAGTTCCTTCAACGCCTTGATGATTAGATTGTCTGGAACCTTGCCAACCAACCTCAACATTGCCTCATATGATTTGGAGAACAATAAATCACCTGCTAATATCGCCATGGCTTCGCCGTATACCTTATGGACTGTGGGAACGCCCCTCCTAAAGTCATCCCTATCCATTATATCGTCGTGAATTAATGTGAAGTTATGCAGTAATTCAACAGATGCCGCGGGGTAGAGTGCTAAGTCCTCATCCAATCCAAAAAGTCTGGCGGACAGAACCGTCAGTAACGGCCTCAAACGCTTGCCGCCTGCTCTTAGGAGGTGTGAGGACGCCTCATACAACTTTTTCTCATCCCCCCTCAACACATCATCTATAATCAGGTTAACCCTCCCAGCTATCTTAGACGCGTAATTCAATAACTCATCAACCATCCAACCACCTAGTTAGAGAGTATTAAGGCACTTTTAAATAACGTTGGGTTATCCAATCCCTCAAGGGGTTGTAAACGACTATAGGCTTCTTCCTTAACTCGGCAACGTTTCTAGAGCCTGAAAGAAGCATTACGGCCTTGATGGAGTTGGCCAGCCTTTCCATATAATCTAGAAGTCTCCCGGAGAAGTAGGCCCTTAGAATAGGTAATGCCATACCAACCAGGTCAGCACCGAGCCTAAGAGCTTTAACCACATCCAAAGCCGTTCTAATACCGCCGCTGGCGATAATCGTTGAGTTAGGCGCTCCATTCCTCACCTCAACTATGGATGCCGCTGTAGGAATACCCCAGCTCAGGAGCTCTGACGCAACCCCCTCCTTAACCCTATCCCCCTTCAACTTAGCTCTAAACATCTCGATCTTAACCCAGTTAGTCCCGCCAGCACCGGCTACGTCGAAGTACTCAATACCGATTTCACTGAGCTCCTCAGCAACCTCCTTAGACAACCCGAAACCCACTTCCTTAACGATTATCGGTGAGGAGAGCTCTTTCATGACTGTTTCGAGTTTCTTCATGAACCCCTTGAACGTGCACGAGCCCTCAGGCTGGGTCAGTTCTTGAGCGACGTTTAAGTGAACGGCCAACCCATCAGCGGAGACCATGTCAATTAACTTACTTATCAGCGATACGTCGTAACGTATGAACTCTGAAACACCTATATTAGCAAGTACCAGGGACTTAGGTGCGTATTCCCTCACCACAGAGTAAGTGCGTATTAACGACTCGTTCTCTAGAGCAGCCCTCTGACTCCCCACTCCTAAACCTATCCCCAAGGACTCGGCAACCCTAGCTAATTCCGCGTTAATGCGTTCAGTACCAGGTGCCCCTCCAGTCATACCGCTGATTATTAAGGGCAAAGCCAACCTCTTACCTAAGACGTTTAATGAGAGGTCTAAATCGCCGATGTCGAATTTAGGCACGGCCTGATGGACGAAGTGAACGCATTCGAACCAAGTCCTCAGGGGGCCTTCAACGTCTTCCCTCAACGATATCTCAATATGCTCTAACTTACGGTTAGGGCTATCATAACTCAATACTCCACCACCGTACCTAAGGAAGAAGTACCTGTGAGGGCCTTATATAAATTCCCCCTAACTAATCCGTTGATTATTCTCACCTTAACACCCCTGACGCCGTACTTCAAACCCTCCGCGAGCTTCAACATCATAGAGCCAGTCACATCGTAATCACTTTTCGAGAACGTGAGACCCATCAGGTTAGTGGCGTGTATGAAGTCGATGAGTTCAGCATCGCTGTACCTCTTAGGGTCCTTATTATATAAGCCGTCGACATCAGTTGCAAATACCAGCTCCTTAACACCTAAATCCTTAGCTAACAACCAAGCTACGGTATCCCCTGAAAGCACCTTGAAGGAGTTATCCCCCATTATGACGTCGCCGTATAATACAGGCGTGAGACCTCTAAGCAAGTATTCTACAACAATGTCTAACTCATAAGTCAGCCGTCCCCCTTCCTCTCTGAAAATTGTGTGGGGAGGTATTGAAACGGGCTTAATCCCAACGTCGATGAGCTCCTTAATTATGTGCGTATTTAGTAACATCATCGCGTAGGAGGTCTCAGAAAAACAGTTAGCATTTATCAGCTCCTTAGCGTCGAGACATCTGCGTACAGTGAAGTGCCCGAAACTCCCACCACCGTGTATGAGGACTAACCTCGAATCAGGCGCCTCCTTCAGGAAACTAGCTAAATCTAATGCCAAGTGCTTAATTACCTCATTCCTGATGCTCATAGGCCTGTCTTTATAGGTTATAACGCTCCCGCCTAGCTTAACGATCTTGGAAACGTAGTTCGGCTTCAACGAACAGCACCCTACCTATGTCCTGAACGTATAGGTGGTTACCCCCTGATTTAAATCTGTGGTGAGTGAGGTCTTCGCGGAACACGTTCATACCTTCCCATAGACCGTTGAAAAGTCTCAGGTAATCGTACAGCTTACCAACGTCGCCGGCGGATATCGCCTCACATGCCTTCACAGCCGTAATACCTACTAAGTGGGTGAGTATGTTGACCATTTGAGCATCTTCCAACACGTTAATCCTAGGTGTTGGGTCGATAACGCTTAAAGAACGCTTAACGTAGCCGTGGACCCTTCCTAACCTCACCACCTCATCCCCATACCTCCATACGTACGCCTCCCTAACTTCATCGTAGTGTCTGAGAGCGCTTACACATTCGCTGACGAAGAACTTACCATCCAACATGTTGAGGAACTCACGTACGTCCCGGGTCAACCCCCCAGCAAGTATCTTAGTGATGATGTTGGTTATGACCACATACGCAAACCCCCTGTGAAGGAATCCTCCTTCAATATCTATTATGAAGCCGTAGTTCACTCCAAGCTCATCACACATAAATTGGTAGAAGTTCAGCAAGTACTTCTCCAACACATCATCTACGTTTGGGAGTTCTAATCCACGTTCATGCGTAACCTCAACTTTGACCACGATTTTAGAGTTATCAACCGGCACAACTAGCACTGGATTATGTTTCTGTGGTATATGCATGCAGAGCAGTGGTATGTACTCAACACTGCTTACATGGACTCTCTCGCCAGGGACGTACAAGGAAAACCCTTCAAAAATCTAGAACACTCTTACTGCTGCGTAGCCAACTACAGCATCTAAATCTCCTGTAACATCCCCTGACGTTGCGTACTTTAAGATCTCCCCCTTACTGGCGCCCAGCGCGTTAGCGTAATACAGTAAGGTCATGACGGGCCCGACGCCGCACATGCTGACCCTCCTCTCATTAACTACCTCAAACATTTCCTCCGGCTTTAACTTGACCACGAACTCCAGCACCTCCCTGTCCTTCTCATATGCTACCTCATGGGGTTCGTAGTGACTCATGTCACTCGATGCGAGAACCACTACATCCCTGCCTAGATTTTTTGATGCGGTGGCTACGGACCTAGCTAGGTCTTTAGCTATCTCCGGTACCTGGTAAGCTATCACGATAGGTACTATCTTAAAGTCATTGAATAGGAATTGGAGGAATGGTAATTGCACTTCTATAGAGTGCTCGTACCTATGGGCATCGTAGTTCACGTCAACGTAGTTTGAGTGCTTTAAAATCTCTGAAGCCATTTCGGAGTCTACTTCGACATCACCTAACGGCGTGTTCCAGAGGCCTCTATCATATATAGACACGGCCGTACCTATCCCGCTGTGGTTAGGTCCTATTATGACGAATGTCTCAGGCTTACCCTCGGACGCTATTCTATAGTAGGCGTGAGCCGCTACGGGGCCGCTGTACATGTAACCCGCGTGAGGTACTACGTAGCCGATACTTTCCTTACTCCTCACACCGACTCGAGGTGGTTCCCCAGGACCTAGTTTATGCGTAAAACACCACTTGATCCTTTCGTTGAGCTTGCTCTGAGATGACTCATAAAAAGAACCCGCAACTGCTGGGAATCTCTTCAAAACCTTCATTAACCCACCTTAGTTTCGAAGTCCTCATAACTCACCTGTAAGTCGGCGTTGGGCTGTATAACTCCTCTCTCCCTTAGCAACTGCCTCGTCAACAACCAATAAATGACGGCTAATGATTTCCTCCCCTTATTATTCCCAGGTATCACTAAGTCAATGCCCGATAACTTGTTGTCCGTGCTCGCTATTGCTACGACTGGGATCCCGATCTTAGATGCCTCATCTAATGCTTGAGTATCGGCCCTTGGGTCAGTCACTATCACGACGTCGCATTCTACGTAGGAGTTCAGCCTTGGGTTTGTGAGGGTACCAGGTGTGAACCTACCTGTCAGGAATTTACCGCCGGTCAGCTTTGCGAACATCTCGACAGGCCTAAAACCGTATTGACGTGCTGAAATAGCTAGTACGGAGCTCGGGTTAAACCTGGAGAGGAACTTAGCGGCGATTCTGATGCGTTCGTCTATCAACCTCACGTTAAGTATGTACAGACCGTCAGGCCTCAACTTATACACAAACCCCTCCATATGCTTAGTGCAGATGTGCGTGCCTATGTGTACTCCGGCAGCCAGGTAAATGTCTAAGGGAACTAGGAGCTCTATAGTTCCCTTCTCAGTGACCAATACTTTTTCAAATTCCTTCTTCTCATCAATGGGGTGGTACATACTCATACCTTCCTCGAATACATTACTATCTCGCCTATTAGGTCTACATGAGAGAGTAGCATCCTCCTGCAGCAGTACCTCTTAATACCTAGGTCATCTAACACTTTCCCAGGGCTTTCACCGTTGCTCACCCTCTTAACGAATTCATCCCATTTATCACCGATCACAGCACCGCATGTGAAGCACCTAACCGGTATTATCACCATAGCCCATCACCTGTAGGACTTCTGCCTCCACCTCCTAGCACTATACCTCATCCACTTCTCAGGTTCCGTCTGCCTTGGATCACTTGCCAACATTGCCCTACCGTACTCCTTAAAGCGCTGCTTCAGTTCCTCACTACCAGTGTAGAGGAGTAAGGCCCTAGCTATAGCTGTCCTAGCTGCCTCAGCCTGAGCCATGTAGCCACCACCGCTTACCGCAACCTTAATATCGACACTGTTCCAAACTTTTTCTCCCGCAATTAACAGCGGCTCCATGATCTTCAAGCGAGCCATCTCAATTGGGAGTGCCTCCAGCGGGATGCCGTTAACCCATACCCTACCCTTGCCGGGCTTAAGGGTCACTCTTGCGACCGCTGTCTTCCTCCTACTAGAGGATAAAACAATCCTTACCTGACCAGCACTCACCGCTTCCACCCAAGCATCCTAGCTATTTCACCAACAGTTATAAATCCTCTGCTAAGCCTTGCAGACGATGCCTCAGCTAACTTGACAGCTTCATACTTCTTCAACTCCTCCGGATGTCCTACGAAGACCTTCAGGTTCTTAAGCAGGCGTATCCTCTTCCAACTATCTTTAGGTAGCATACCTTTAACAGCTTTCTTAACGATCCCTACAGGGGTCCTAGGTCTTTTAGGAGACCACTTGTACGGATTCCTTAAAGTCTTGATCTCCAACCAAACTCTGTAGGACTCGATAACCATGTAAGGGTTCCCGCTAACGACCGCCTTCTCGGAGTTAACCACGAACACCCTGTAACCGTTCAGCAACGCCTTCGCTACCGCCGTAGCCAACCTACCTAGGATGACCCCCTCAGCATCAATTACCAGCACTTTATCACTGCTCATACAACCACCTTCACGTTACTGCCTTTCGGGTTCTCATCCATGAGATCCTTAATATGTATTAACCTACTACCGGAGGCCCTGACCTTCTCCAAGGCGTTGAGCGATATTGAGAGCACGGCCAGCGTCACCTTCTTATTGAAGTTACCCGCACCCAACACCTTACCAGGCACCACCACAACTTCACCGTCATTAACGCAGCGATTCAACCTACCTAAGTTTACCACAACCCTCTTCCTGCTGGGCCTTGAGAGCAGGTCCGCTACGTATCCCCATATCGGGGAGTTGTGCCTACTTGAGGCCTTCTTCAACTCCCTAATTAACTTCCTTAACACTATGTTTGTAGGTCCGGTTCTCCTCATATCAGCTCCCCTCCACACCACCTCCGAGTTTATTTACCTCTTCGTAAATGTTTCGAAGCTTATTCACGATAATTTTAATAGCCTCCAAAAAAATCCTTTCCGGGCTTAAAGCGCCGCTACTCTCTATGTATAGTAAGTACTTACCCTCATACCAACCCGCGTCTATAGCTTCATAATCGCAGACGTTAACGCATTGCCTACATAGAACACATCTACTCTCATCAACCTCAATGCCGTTGGGAGAGACGTTGAAAACATTCCTAGGGCAAACCTCTGCACATTTCCCGCATAAAGCACACCTATCCTTATTCACGGATACCTTAGCCAAGTAAGTGACGGTGGCCACAGTTACTGGGCTCCACTTAATGTGCTCCTTACCCCTACCTAGTCTGGCTCTCGCCTCCAAAGCTAGGCGTTGACCAGGGGCTAAAACAACTATTGGTATGTTAGGATTTGCAGGCCTTACCTCAGGATCTTGAGGTATTAGGTCGCCTGAGTAAACATGCGTTATCTCGTCCTTAGCCGATACATCAAGAGTTACTATGGCGTAACACCCTTCACAGCCCTCAGGCTCACCGCATTCAGCGCATTCCTCAGGCGGTTTATATTTGCTTAAGGCCTCATCAGATGTAAACGGTATTAACCCCAACCTATGTGCTATTATTTCATCGTAGAGTGCTGAAGTATTATCGATGAAGAGGACGTCAGCCACAGCCATCGAGGGAACCTCAGTCAATGCGGCCCTCCTAACGGCATTGACCAACTGCAAAGGCACGCCTTCGAACAGCACTTTAATGTAGTTACTACCTTTTTCAACGATGCTGACGTTAAAACCCATTAAATTCACCTAGACTCTACGCCCGCGTCTACCGCCAGGCCTTCTAGTAGTGTCGTGGGGTATAGGCGTAACATCTTCTATCCTGCCTATTATGAAGCCCGCCCTGGCTAAGGCCCTAATAGCTGCCTGAGCACCCGGACCTGGGATCTTAGGTCCGTGCTCGCCGGGACCCCTGACCTTAATGTGGATGGCACCTATGCCCTTATCCATGGCCTCCTGAGCGGCTTTATACGCGATCATCATGGCTGTGTAGGGCGATGGCTTCTCCCTATCGGCCTTCACAACCATACCGCCTGAAGCTTTCGAGATCGTTTCGGCACCACTTAAATCGGTTATGTTAATTATGGTGTTGTTGAAGGAGCTGAAGACGTGGGCGATGCCCCACTTAATTTCCCTAACCGAGAACATCTAATAATCACCTACCTCTGACCAATACCTGAGACGTCTTAGTGACCAAGGTAATCAGGTTTTCCTCATTCCTTGGAACCAAATAACCTGGGGATGTGACCTTACGGTTACTTATAGCTATGTGGCCGTGGACTACTAACTGCCTTGCATGGTGAATGCTCTTGGCAAGCCCTCTCTTAAAAACTATGGTTTGAAGCCTCCTTTCCAACACGTCCTCAACATCTAATCCAAGGATATCCTCCACCACGGAGCTCTCAGAATCTAAGAGACCCATACTGTATAGCTTTACCACTAACTGCTTTTCCTTAACAGCCCTTAAGTCAGGAGGTAGTGAGAGGAGTGCCTTAGCTTTCCTCCTCAACTCCCTAAGAATTGTTTGAGCGATCCATATCTCCCTCTTGTTCCTTAGTCCGTACTTGCCAATCAACTCTAACTCCCTAGCCAACCTATCCTTAATCCAGGGATGTCCCGGTCTTTCCCACCTCTTCCGAGGTTTCTTAGGGTCACCCATGACTCATCACTTCTTCTTACTAACACCCAATGTGGGACCTAACCTCCCAGTAGTGTGGGTCCTCTGACCCCTCACCTTAAGCCCTAACGCATGCCTAATTCCTCTCCATGACTTAATCCTCTTCTCTCTTTCAATGTCCTCCCTAGCTACGTACATGAGGTCAGCACCTATAAGATGTAAGTCAGAACCTGAAACATAATCCCTCCTCCTATTTAAAGCCCAAGACGGTATGCCGTAGCTAAGAGGATTCGCCAAAACTTCCTCAATTTTCTTGACATCGCCTTCAGATAAGTAGCCAACCCTTAAATTGGGGTTCAACCCTAGAACCCTAACTATGAATGTAGCCAGCTGATACCCTACACCCTTAATCCTAAGCAAACCATACTGCAGCCTAAGGTTACCACTCAAATCGGTGCCAGCTATCCTAACTATATGTTTGAACGTAGCCTCAGGCATTAGTGACTACCACCATTATGCCTTCTGAGTATACACTAAAAGATATATAAGCTTTAAAATAAGTCCACGTAACACCTCTACATCGCACGCTGACGGTCTGGGAATTCAGTATGAAAATATATAACGCCGTTATATAGTTAATTTAGGTGCTGAAATGAGTAAGATATCAATAATCGTAGCTTCCGAGAAGCTAGATAAACTCTACCCGGCGGGAACCTTAGCCGTAACCGCTGCAACCATGGGATGGGAATCTGAGATGTTCTTCACGTTTTGGGGTCTGCTAGCATTGAAGAAGAACTACACACCTAACGAGGTTACCTCAGACTATAAGGCTTTCGAAGAGGGGTTGAGGAAGGCAATGAGTTCCGGAGCGCTACCCAATTGGCATGACTTGATGAGGGGTGGGAAGGAGACGGGTATGCTTAAAGTCTACGCGTGCTCTACAACTATGGACTTACTGAACATCAGGGTCGATGAGTTGGAGGACTACGTAGACGGAGTGGTGGGAGCCGCCACGTTCTTATCTAGCGCAAAGGGCTCAAACATCACGCTGTTCATCTCATGAGCAGGTGACGGTTTTGAACTCCGAGATAGTGGTTGATGCGAGGTATAAGTCATGTCCAGGTCCGTTGCTGATGTTGGCTGAAGCGGTTAGGAAGGCTAAGCCAAGTCAGCTAATTAAGCTATTAGCCACAGACCCAGCAGCCCCTGAGGATGTTAGGGCGTGGGCTTCCAGTGTGGGTCATAAGATTATAAACATCAGTAAAGAAGGGGATACCTACCAAATAGTTGTGGAGGTTTTAGGTTGAGCTACAGCGATGTTTCAAGACCTGTTAAAGAGCTGATCGAGGCCCACGGCACTCCTGGAAGGGAGGTTTACCTAGACCACGAAAACTCGGGCATGATATTCCCCGAAGCCCTGGAGGCCATGGTAGACGCTTATAGAGATGTTGGTAGGGGTCATCCATCGATATCCCACCTATTGGGTTGGAAGAGCTATCAAGCACTTTACGAAGCGTCTGAGAAAATCGCGGCCGCGATCAACTGCGCCCCCGACGAGTTAGTGTTCACACACAGCGGTAGCGAGGCGAATAACTTAGCCATAATGGGCTCAGCAAACTCATCATCTGAGAGAAAGAAGATCGTAGTTTCAAGCATAGAGCATTTAAGCGTGTTATTCCCAGCGGAGAAGTGCATGAAATACGGCTACAGGGTCGTGAAGATACCAGTTAATGATGAAGGATACGTAGACCTTGATGCGTTATCGAAACATGTGGATAAGGAGACTCTCATAGTGAGCGTGGCCGCCGTAAACCACGAAATAGGGACGATACAGGACTTGAAGGCTGTGAGGGACATAGTTAGGGATAAAGACGAAGGCATTCTGATACATACCGACGCCTGCGACGCTCTAGGGAAGGTCCCGTTAGACGTAAAGAAACTCGACGTGGACCTCGCATCGTTCAGCAGTCATAAGGTGTACGGGCCTAAGGGTGCCGGGTCTCTGTATGTTAAGGAGGGAGTTAAGTTAAACCCCATAATTCACGGTCAGACCAGTACCCAAAAACTTTGGCCAGGGGTTGAAGACGTTCCTGCGATAGTAGGTTTCTCGAAAGCTGTTGAGGTAATTCACAGAAACTACGATTGCATCACCACCAAGATGACCGACCTCAGAGACCGTCTAATTAATGGCATCTTGAACAGGGTTGAAGACACCATCCTTAACGGACCGAGGGGGAGAAGACGTGCACCGGACAACGTTAACGTCAGCTTCCTATACTGCGAAGGTGAGGCCTTAACGGTGGAATTAAGCATGAGAGGCATATACGTATCTAGCGGTAGTGCGTGCACGAGCCGCATACTAGAGCCTAGCCATGTACTCCTAGCAATAGGCCGTAGGTACGAGGAAGCCCATGGAAGCCTGCTGATGAAAACCTCACCATTCCACACAGTAGACGATGTAGACTATGTCCTAGAAGTGCTGCCGAAGGCCGTTGGGAGGATTAGGGCTTTAAGTCCTGTTAAACGTGATACGGGGAGGTGATGCAGTGTCAAGCCGCGTGCCACTGGCCTACGGTAGGAAGGTGATAGAAATCTTCAGAAATCCTAAGAATCTAGGTAGGATAGAGGGGGCGGACGCCGAGGCTCTCGCAGGCAGCCTAGCGTGCGGGGACATGATCGCCATGTATTTGAAGATTGATGAAGCTACGAAGAAAATCACTGACGCCAAGTTCGAGAGCTATGGGTGTGCGGCAAACATAGCTGCGGCAAGCATACTGACTGAGATGATTAAGGGGAAGAGCCTTCAGGATGCTTGGAAGATCTCATGGATGGATGTGTCCAACGAGTTAGGAGGGTTACCACCAGTTAAATACCACTGCGGGGTCCTGGCCGTTGGAGCTCTTAGAAGAGCTATTAGGGCATACTATGAGAAGAGGCCGAAACCTCAGTGGCTCCCTGAAGAACACACTCAGGAGGAGAAGCACGCGTTGGAGGAGGAAATGCTCATGGAAGTACTGGCGAGTAAGATGAGGGCTCAGAAACAATCACGTGAAGGCACTTAACAGACGTTCGACTCAAAGACAACAATCACGTGATCATATGAGGTTGCCGTGTGAAACGGTTGGTAAACGACTGCTCCCTCTCCTGAGGGCGTACATAGCTAAGGAACTACTCCAAGAGTACGGCCTTACCCAGACAGAAGCAGCTAGAAAGCTAGGCACAACCCAAGCAGCAATAAGTCAATACCTACACCATAAGCGCGGACTTAAAGACCTGGAAGCGTTTAAGGAGTCATCGAACCTAATTCAATCAATCGCGCATGAGATAGCCAGGGAAATGTATTTAGGTAATGTAAGTCCTGATGAACTTTCGTTAACGCTCTGCAAACTATGCCTGATGATTAGGGAAAACCGGTGCAAGACAGGGAAGGCTACCTAGGTATTGAGGCGGCACGAACACCGAACGGAGCCTCCCTAATTAAGGGTTTAGAACGAGTGGCGCCGGGGGCGGGATTCGAACCCGCGCGGGCTGTTGCCCACTGGCTCTCAAGGCCAGCCCCTTAGACCGCTCGGGCACCCCGGCTACGTCCTAAATTAGTTTGAGGTATGTTTAGTTAAATATGTTTTGGGGCACGCTTTAGCCTTCACGAATCCCTCATTTTGTGTTTCCCCCACATCTTCGGGTAAGTTCCTGCCTCCATTATGACCCTCAAGTTCTTAAAAGCATAACCTCTCTCATTTTCGAGGATTTCCTTGGATGTCATAAGTGCTTTTCCCAACGCCACCAGTTCCCCTTTCAATGTGAAGATAGCTACTTTATCATCCCTGCTTATGTTGTCATGTAGTTTTACTATCCCAGGTACGGCTAGGTCAGCTCCGTGGGCTAAAGCATCCACCGCACCGTCAGATATTATGACTTTCGGCATGTGCGAGACCGCGTACTCCACCGGAAGTACATAGTTCATCAAAAGTGTCTCATCCTTTAACTCCCTGTAGAGGTAGGCCGCCTCTGATAACTTATGCATACTAACTAAGTTTTCATCCTCCTTGAAGGGCCCCGTTCTAATCCTCCTCAGCTCACGCATGTGCGAACCCACACCCAACACCTCACCGATGTCGTGGATCAGCTTCCTCACATATGTCCCATGCTCGCAGCTAACCATCATTAGGACGTAAGGGTACTTAATCTCCAGGACTTTAATACTGTAAATTTTCTTAACCCTGACAACTCTCTTAACGGACGACCGAACAGGTGGCTTCTGGTAAATCTCCCCGACGAATTCGTTTATGGTATCCATTAACTTATCGGTAGCCACCCTCCTGTGCAGTTGCATTACCGCCACATACTCTTTATCAGCCAGCATCAACATGCCGACGGTTTTCGTTCCATGCCCTAAAGTCACAGGCAGTACTCCAGTTACCTTCGGATCTCCCCACCCAACCACCTACTGGTGGAAGGGTTCTAGGGTGCCTCCGTGAGCTGCCTTAGGCACATCGAGCAATGCCTTAATCCATGAGACTACCTCATGGCTGCTGGGTCCTGGCGGCTTATCAACGACCACCACCCCGTACTTCAGTCTCTGGCTTAAAGGCCTGAGGTGGGGGAGGCAGCCGTACCCCTCACCAGTGCTTTCATCCCTCTTAACCAACCAACTCCTGGTAACCCCACCGTACGAATCCAAACTCATTATGAATTTAAAGCCTTCGGAGGTTAAATCCATAAAAACACCGAACCTGTGCACGGAGTTTTACGTGCTCTTAACTCGTTCCCTCCATCAAACTCTTAACCTTAAGTAATGCTTCCCTACTAACCTTAAGCCTTTCCTTCATGAATTCAACCAAATTCGACTCCTCTAGAGCCTTCATAACTTCGTCATCCGAAGCCCCCTTCCCGATCTCGACCTTCCTCTCCAACGGTTCCAGGTGACGTATGTTGATACGCCTCCTCTTGACTCCCGTCAACTCCTTAGGACCAGTAACTACTACGTAATTGCTGTCAACCACGTCCACTATTACACACTTTCTTCCTGCTTCCCTGCCACGTAACTTAAGACATATCCGACCTACCTCTATAGCAGGCATCCGAACCCACCCCTCTCAAATATTCAATGACCCTCATAAACTTTTTGACGTACACTTATTTAAGACTTTGTCAACCGCCGTCAAAGCTATGCTTAGGCATTCCTCAGGGGTGAAGGTGTGCGTGTTGATGATTATGTCAAAAACCGTATTGTCGTTGAGGTCCAAGCCGTACAGCGTTCTAAATCTGCGAGCCTCCGATTCCTCAACCCTCCTTATGATTCCTAAGGCCTCCTCATCACTTAGTGAGTCCCTCTTAGCGATCCTGCTGACCCTAACCTCAAGCGGTGCGATGACTGATATCCTTATGTGTGCGATGTCCTTCAAAATCCAAGCGGCTATATGCCCATCAACAACCACACCCCCCTTCAGGGCCTCAGCCCTAGCCTCACGGTCTATGGCAACGTCCACGCTGTGGTCCCTTTCAGCAATCGCAGCCATATCCACCAATGAAACCCCTAACCTCTCAGCCATCTTCCTGAAGAGCTCCCCCGAAGACACGTATCTCAAACCTAACACATTTGCCAAGGATTTAGCTAAAGTTGTCTTACCGCTGCCTGGCCTACCGCTCACCGCTATTACTAAGGATTCCTTACTACACGCCTTCAAAAACCGCACCTGCTTAAACTAAGCTCTAACACTTAACTTTATCAACAATTCAAGGCACTTATGGCAAAGGTAACCGCCGTAGGGTCTTTCCGTCCTCTTCTCAGTCTTGGAGGCCTTAACCATTCCCTTAGAACCACTGGCCACACCGTTCAAAGGTGAACCACACACACCACATTTAGGCACATCAGCCTTAAACCTACTGTGATGTACCCTAGCAACCCCTCCAGGCACCCTCACATATCTTCTGCGCTTACTGCCGGATTTTAAGCTGTAGGTCACCTCGGGCACACCAAGAATATTAAAGCTATGGGCTTAAAACTCTGATCTCACACGCCCTAGGAGGGATGAGGTCCTTCATGCCTCGTAAACCCTCTCCATTGTTGACAGCCTGTTATGCAGTGGTTGATAGGCCAGGATGACAGCCAGGATGACTAGGAAAATGTTTAGCTGTTCATCGCCCAAAACTAAGAAGGGCAACTTTACCGGACTCCTAAACGTTATGGTTACTCCGTAACTGTTCGATATGGTAACCAGTGCCAGGTTTGACGCTGTGATCGCTACGAATATGCTGGTCCACATTATGAAGAGATTTATCAGGAACACACTCCTAAGCTTTCTCTTAAGAACTTCATACCTACCTCTAACCATCCTCATCTTCTTGTCCTTAGGACTCATCTTAGACGCTTTCTCGGTCAATTCCCTGATCTCCTGAAGGACTGAATCAACGCCTAACTTATTCAATATTAATCTTAGAAGTAGTGAGAACGGGAGGAATAAAGCCACCACCGTAAAGACATATAAGGCTAAGAACATCTCATCCCCTTAATCCGACGATTAGGTTGAGTAGCTCAGAAGCGGTCTCTTCGACCTTACCCTCCCTATTACGGATTATGTAGACTGAAGCGCCTACTAAGTTAGCGCTTGACACAGCAAACATCCTGTTCAACGTCAACAACTCCCTCAGCAGTGATTCATCGTTGTAGTCACTTCTCCTCCTCTCAACATCCCTAACTTGTCTGGACATTATTTCGTTAACATCTGCCTCAACGATGACCACGGAATCCGGTGAGAGGTGGGTAATTACGTAGCCGGGAAGACCCGACCAATATCCAATACTTGTCCTCACCACCGCGTGTGTGTCAATGATGACTATGTGGTCTTCTTTACTGCCTGATTCCCTAATCCTCTTCAGTTCTTCCCCGATTCTCTCAGCAACCTCTTTCTGAACGACGCGTTGCACTGTAAGTGGTAGGGTTCTTATGTCATCCCTAGACTTCACTAATCCCTGAGCCTTTAAAGTTTCGAACATCAAATCACCGAAATTTATCAACCTTACCGAGTACCCTCTCGAAACCAACTCCTTCGTTACTATGCTGAGGACTGTAGACTTACCTACACCGGGGATACCTACTACGATAAACGTCTTCAGCACGCCGCTCACTCACCTATGAACCTCTTAAGCAGTGGATATGCTTCCAAAGCCCTCTCATATGCTATGGTCGTGTAATACTGTTGTAGGATACCCACAGCAAGTAATATACCGGTGCCCGTACCGTAAGCGCTGAATATGTCAGCGGTAAGCGCCACCAACGCAACTATGATTGAACTCAGAACTGTTAGGGGGTAGATATACCTCGCCAGTAAAGACTCCAGGACTTTGGGGTTCCTCCTAATACCGGGTATTTCAAGACCTGCTTTTATCAAATTCTCAGCCTGGGCCGCTGGGTTTAAACCAGCTATCTCAACCCACATGTAACCAAACAATACGGCAAGACCTACTAGTAGGACGGAGTATACAAGCACCCTGAACGGGTTCAAGTAGATTTCCAGCAAAGAGTTCGGCGGTGCTAGGTACATGATCATAATTGATAGAGCATCAGACAGCCAGGGCAACGAGTTAGCTAAGTGGGTGGATGATATGTTGTAGAACAGCATAAGGTCCGAGAAAAGTATGCCGACTAATAGTATGGGGATGTTAGTCACATAGAGGAACTGTAGGGGGACTTTGGCCCTAATACCCGGAGCTCTCTGGGTTGTTACAGGTATATTCACCTTAACGCTTTGCAGGTACACGAGAATTATTGAGAGAACTAAGACGGTTACGAAGCCCGTTAACGATGGTAAGACCCTGTTCACCCCTTCAGTAAGGCCGTAGAACAACCTCTCACCACTTAACCCACCCCCAAGAAGCCCTTGAACTAAGTATGGTATGAAGCCATGATATTCTTCTGTTCCCGGGACCTTCACCGGTGCGAAGATGTCCCACATGATGGTTCTGGCAACGCCCGCTAAAATGAACAGGCTAACTCCACTCCCTATACCCCAACCCTTCTGTATCGCTTCGTCGATAATTAATAAAATCAGTGCGCCTAGGAAGAACTGCATGAAGATGGCTAAGGTGAAGAGCGGGTTCAACCTATAATACATTGCGAAACCCAAACTCTCAACAACCGCCACTATGATGGCTAAGCCCTTTTGTGACTGCGTGAAAAGCTTGCGGTCCCCGGGATCGCTCATATCGATGTTAAGTATTTTAGCACCAACCAATATCTGGAGAATCAGACCAGCAGTAACTATAGGTCCGATGCCGAGTTGGGCAATAGTTCCCTGCTGCGAGGCGAAAACAACGTTTATCAATGCCGGTAATTGGATGCCTTGAATGTTGTAATTAGCCAGTGGGTAGACTATCACGCTTGCCATAGCGTAATAGATACCTAAAGCCGCGAACGTGAATAGAAGCCTGAACTTCAAATCAGGCCTTCTAGGAGGCCTAGGAGGTGATGGTACGTAATCCCCCAACCCCGCGAAAAACTTTAAAACATTGACCAAATACTATTCCCCCTACCTCTTCGCGGTTAAAACTACCTCACCACCTGAGTCCTTAACCTTACTTATGGCGTTTTCAGTGGCTTTAGGCACTATCACCTTAACCTTCCCCTCTAAAACCCCTCTACCGAGCAGTTTGTCATATCCTAGAGCAGTTAAGTCCACCACTACTTTATCACCTTCGTACTCAGCCTTACCCTCCCTCACCAGCCTACGTACTAGTTCGTTGAGCTCGTCTAAGTTGATGGTGTTGTACACGACCTTTAAGGAAGGAGGTCTGTTAAATCCGTGCTTTCCGTACCAGTCGGGGAAGTTTTTAATAACCCACGACCATTTATGCTTATGGAATCCCGCAGCCCCTCTTCCTCCCCTGCTCCCACTCTTCCTATGCTGTCCTATGCTCCCGTAGCCCTGGTTTCTAAATCCTCTGTACTTCCTGCTCTTCTTACCTCTCCTAACAACCATTATCAGATCATCCTCCTAACCAACTCATTTATGTCAGTACCCCTATAGCCTAACTCACCGTGGGATTTATAAGGCCTCCTAACGCTCCTCTTAAAGCCTCCTTTAGGCGGTCTTAACCTAAAAACTGGTTCAACAGACTCGACCCTATGCCACAGTACTTTACAGTTGATTAAACTGTCAACTAGCTCATCAAAGCTTGACAGATTGAATACGGTCTTCAGGTCTTCTTGGGTGATGGGCTTACCACCAACTAGCCTCCCCCTACGGATTATTAACTCCTTAAGAACTCCAGGACTCACCTCCCCCCAAGTAACCCAGCCCTTAACCACTTCCAACATCCCCTTAATGCTTTCGGAATCCGGGTATATGACTGCGTGGAACTTCCTGGAAAGCCTCAAGAGCTCCAAAGTTTTCTCAACGTCGGGTGGTACGCCCGACCTCCCCCTCAACCTAATCACTAACAACAGAGCCATGACTTAGGCCCCCCTCAACCAGTCGTATATCGTCACGAACTTGTATGTGTTCTTAAGCGCCTCGTAAGTAGCTAATACGAAGTTTAACGTTGTCCTAGTCTCACCCTTAGACCAGGACCATGCATCGCTAATACCTGCGTACCTCAACACAACCTTAGCGGCCTCACCGGCAACCAATCCAGTACCCTTAGGAGCTGGAATTATTTTAACGGCCACGCTACCTGCCTTCCCTGACACCTGGAACGGTATCGTATGTGGATCACTGCACAGGCATTCCCAACTACCGCAACCCCTCCTTACCGGAATGATGTTCAACTTGGCGTCAACTAATGCTTTCTCTATGGCCTGCCTTAACTGCTTCGCTTTTCCAGAACCCACTCCTACGTAGCCGTCGAGGTTCCCGGCAACGACTAATGCCCTAAACCTAGTTAATTCGCCGGCGTCTGTCTGCTTCTGAACTATCGAAACGTCAACTATCTCATACTTCAGGTCCGGTAGTAAGTAGTCAACTATTTCGGGCTCTTGAATCACCATGTTGTTATCGAAGATCTCCTTAATGCTGACTACTTTACCCTCCTTAACCATCCTGCCGAGCCTTGTCCTCGGAACCCACTCCTCCAATGATTGAGAGCTCATCACCGACCACCTAACCAAGCTCTCTCAATATTCTCTCCTTAACCTCTGAAAAGTGCTTTGGAAGCTCAGCTAAGTTCAAACCGCTGCTTAAAATCTTTGAGAACCTCAGCTTAAATAATTCCTCGTTAGCAGTTTGCAACTTCTTGGCGTAATCGGCAATATGCTCGCCACACAACCTCTCATCGCTCGGCAGTACTTCCTCAGACACTGGGACCTCAATACCCGCATCCAAGCAACCCTTAATGGCTGCGAAGACCCTGGAACCCTTAACCGGTCTGTGGAGTCCTATATCCGGCACGGCGTAGGTTATCCCTAATTTCTTAGCCTTCAAACCAGCTATTAGGCCGACTAAGTAAGTGGCCGGGGTGTTGTTGGGATACCCCTTCCACCCATACCTGAGTAAGGTCTTACTACTCACACCTACTAAGGTCTCATCACCTTTGGCGGAGAACTTAATGAATTGGACCACCACGTGCTTGTTAGACAACCTGACCACTAACCTGACATCCCTCCCTGACTTAAGCATTGCGTACCTCCTATAGTAATTAGTCTTCCCCTCCCTCCTACGTTTCTTCGGCACTTTATACCTAGGTCCTCTAGCCATAGCGCATACCCTACCTTACACCACTCACTCCCAGATGCTGTAGGTACCTCTTAAGGTCTGATAAGTTTTTGAATGCGCCTCCCTTCGCCAGCACGTAAGCCCTCCTATAGACTTTGGAGTCTATGACTTCATGCTCCCTCAACCACTTCAAATACCTCCTCAACTTCCTGATGGTGTTCATCCACAGTAACTTCTCATCAGTTCTCGCACCATATCTGCCCTTACGTTTTCCTTGACCCCTCCTATGCCCCGTTTTCCTCTTCTCATGCCTCTCCCTCCACCTCCCTCTCGAATTCCCTCTCTCATGCTCAACCACTATAACTCCATCCTTAATCAACCTCTTAATGCCCTCCCTCGTTATGACGTCTGAGACGTCTTCCGCTTTAGTAGGGTCTATCTTGATCCTGGAAACACCTACCCCTAAGACCTCAGCCGCAAGCTTTTTCTGCAGACTTAAGTCAACCACCTTACCTCACACCCTCATTAGCAACTAAGAAACCTGCTTCCTTCAACTTGCTCAATATTTCCAACCTCTTGCGGAGGCCAACCCCACCACCTATGTACACTATAACCTCATCAGGTTTGTACTTACTTAGATCTGCGACGCTGTTAACAACTACCGGCTTAAGACCTTTAGGATGTAGTCCCCTGATAATCGTAGGCGTTCTATAACCTGCGGAGACGACTGGCGGGTACCCCTTAAGCTTCAACCTCATTGGGTTGTCCTTACCCTTAGGCTTCCTCCACACAGGGTTGTTGCTGAACTTAGCGAACTTCCACCAAATATTCCTGTAGAAGGTCAAATCCCTCTTCTTCCTAATCGCCCTAGCTAAGGCCTTCCTATCAATCACGGCACTACTCACCATCTGCGTACCCCCTCTCATATATGAATATACCATCAGTGAACACACGCCTGTCCAGCTCCCTAATCTTAGTTGCCCTCTCAATATTAGCGGCTGTTTGAGCCACCTCCTCTATATTCACCCCCTCCACGATGACATCATCACCCTTAACCGACACCTTAACGTTACCTACGATCCTAGCAATTCTCGGCGAACGCTCACCGAGGAAGTTCTCTATCATTACCTTGTCCCCCTCCACCTTCACGGTCACGGGGAAGTGTGAGAACACTATCTTGAGCTTATACCTATAGCCCTTAGTGACACCATCCACCATGTTCTTAATGTGTGAGGCTATGGTGTAGGTAAGCGATTTAAGCCTTCTGTTAGTGAAGAAAGAATAAACACTTACCTTACCATCACTTACTGATAACTTAATCCCCTTAACACCGCTGAAATCCCTTACTACCTCCCCCTTAGGGCCTCTGACACGTACCTTCATACCCTCGCAGAAGACCTCAACACCCTCAGGAACCGTGACGGTCTCCTTAACCAATACCTCCCTAACCACTTACATCACCTCAATACACGTAGGCGAGCAGTATGCCGCCTATCCTCATATCTAGGGCCTCCTTGTGCGACATAACGCCTCTGGAAGTGCTGAGCACTAAAATACCTATATCCCTAGACGGTAGGAACTTCCTCAGCCAATAAGGCATCTGCCTCAACTCATCATACGTTATCGGTTGCCTAGGCTTTATGGCACCCGCTTTGTTAATCCTACCAAGGAGCTGCACCTTTATCTTACCCCATCTACCGTCATCAATGTACTCGAACTCACCTATGTATCCTTGCTTCTGCATCACCCTAAGAGTCATTGCTATTAACTTTGACGCCGGCCAGATGACTGCCTCCTTATGACGTCTCATCTCGCAGTTAACCAAGGTCGATAAAGCGTTGGACAAGGGATCCATCATAACCACACTAATCACCTCATGAAAACTTCTTGAATCCTAAGGAATACGCTACCTCCCTGAAGCACTGCCTACATAAGTACAGTCCGTACTTCTGAATCACCGCATCCTTCGACCCGCACCTGATGCACTCCTGAGCACCGCGACCCCACTTCCTGACAATAGGTTGTCTGAACTTACCCATATCACACCACCTTAACGTTAAGTGCGTACTCCAAAAAAGCCTGAGCCTCCTCCTTCGAAATCCTGTGCCTTCTCGGGACCTCAGACCTCTTCCTACGCCTCCGCATAACCCTGTAGCCAGGCCTCTCCAACGTGATCGCTACGTCCATCCCGAAAATCCCTAATTCCGGGTCGTACTTAACCCCTGGAAGCATTATGTGTTCCTTAATACCTATCGATACGTTCCCGAAGTCGTCGAAGCTACTCCCCTTAACCCGCCGGCCCACAGCCTCTAACACCGAGTTGAGGAACTTCATAGCCTTCTCCCTCCTAAGTGTGACCGCAACAGCTATAGGTTCGCCCTTACGTATTCCGAACTCCTTAATAGTCTTTTTAGCCTTCCTAAAAGATGGTTTCTGCCCCGTCAACATTTCCAGAATCCTCGCCGCCCTCTGCAGCTTCTCACCACCCTCACCAACACCGATGTTCGCTGTCACCTTAGCAATCATAGGCTTACGCATCGGGTTACTTTCCCACAACCTAATGAAGTGCTCCTTCAGCCCTACATCACTCATTTGAAGGCACCCTCAGGTAACTTTATTTCAGGTGATTCAACACCTACAACGAAGACCTTATCCAACGTCGTGTATATGGTTTCCCCTTTAAAGCTTTCAACCTTAACCAACCTCCTGTAGCTACGCATGCCTTCCGACACGCTAATCAATCTTCCAACCTTACCGACGCTACGTCCACCAATGATGGTCACTATGGAACCTGTCTGTAGCGGGATGTATTTAACTATCGCCTGATCAGGGACTGTTATCTTCAAGGAACCCCTAGTGTCGTAGACGTCCTCAGCAGCCTTCGAAGGATCTGAAACCTTAATCAAGACGTTCCTCCCGTCGTGTAGGTTCAACTGAATATGACCTCCCTTAACCGTTGTCTTGTTCTCGATACGGCATAATTTGAAGCTCCCTTCCCCTCTCTCTATAGGGATTAAACTCATGTAAGTCACGGGCGTTGGGATAACCCTGAAGAGTTCGCCAGTATCCACCACTTCAACGACGTCCATCAAACCCACAGGAAACTTGTAATCCCTCCTCACGACGCCGTCTACTTTGAAATGACCTTCAGCTATGAGCCTCCTGGCCTCCTTCTCCCTCTCAACATACTTAAGCACGTCCCTAACAATGACTAATAAAGGTAAGGACCTGTTAATTGGGTGCGGGCCTGCCGAGGGCTTCACTGCCCACTTAAACTCCTTCCTCATAAGCGGCCAGAACGGCGGCGCCACATGCCTTTTCAAGTGTTTTGTCGTACCCATCCTACCCATACACCATCACCTGCCTACACAACCCCCTTACGTCTCTTAATAATTTTCTCCCTCCACTTATCGCTTAGGTCTAACTTCGTTATGATGACCTTAGATGGGTGGATGGGGTAATGCACAGGGGTGCCGTCAGCCTTCTTAACCGTAACTCCATCTACATAAATCCTACCACTACCTAAATCGACCCTAACAACCTTACCTTCATGGCCTACCCAATCCCCTCTAACGATCTTAACCGTGTCCCCCACCCTCACACCTATACGTTTAACGCCGTATTTACTGATGAGTTCCTCCGACATCCTAGCCGTTAGTAACTTATGCCTCCTACCGAGATGTGCGTTGATTAACAAAAGCCTCTGCTTGCTGGGCTTCGATGACGGCATCAACCTCACCTCTAAACAACTATTGTCGATATATTAGCTACTGTGGGCCACCTCTCAGCAGCTTCCCTCGCCACGGGACCTCTGACCTCACTCCCTTTAGGTGTTCCCTCAGGAGTAACTATAACGCATGCGTTATCCTCGAAAGCTATCCACGTACCGTCAAGCCTCCTATATGGTTTCCTCTGCCTAATGATTACTGCACGCATCACCTGCCCCACTAACTCCGTTGTGCCCTTCTTAACCGTCACAACCACTAAATCACCAACAGTAGCTGTTGGAACCCTCCTTAACCTGGTCCTAAGGCCTGGAATGCCTATAACCACAGCCTCCTTAGCACCGCTGTTGTCAGATACCTTCAACCTGGCACCGATGGGGATGCCTGCGCTGTAGCCCCTCCTACCGAATGCTGCACCTAGCTTAGCCCTCTTAGCACCCATTAACTCTCACCACCCTTCGAAACCACTCCCAATACAACCATGGAAACAGACTTAGATATGGGTCTGGTCTCACCTAGCACCACGATGTCACCTTCCTTAGCGTTAATGCAAGGCGGGTTGTGAGCGTGAATTCTAGACCTCCTCCTCTCATACCTCATGTACTTCCTATCGTAGACCGTGTACTCCCTCTCAACAACAACTGTCTTATCCATCTTAGACTTTATCACTATTCCTTCAAGTATTAAACCCCTGACCTTTATGTGCCCATGCCAAGGGCATGCAGGGTCATCGCATGCGTTCTGAGGCGGTTTCAAACCCCGGTAGTTAATGCCCACATTATTAGTCCTAGGTACTGATGCCATTACCTCACCACACCCCTATACTTCTTAACCCTATCTTCAGGTCTCCCAATCAACATGTTCCCAAGTACCTCTACATCTTTCTCAGGTAGCTTAAAAATTATTCTAGCACCCAGCTTGGGTACCACAATACATTTGCCACCTTCATCCACCGTTAACGTGTTCATCGCTTCATCTACCACTATCCCCTTACGCCCACGTAAGGTTCTGTCTGTGTGATCGATGACGAGTGCGTGGAGACCTATCAACTCATGGTAGATTAAGTTCTTAGCGCTTCTTCTCACTCCTAATCTCCTCCTCACGCTGTACGGTCAGTATCCTAGCTATGTTCTTACGAACTACCTTAATCCTGCCGACATTAGTTAAAGTGCCCATAGCTGCTTGAGCCCTCAACTTCATGAGCTCTAAGCTCAGCTCGTTAAGCTGCTTCAGCCTCTCCTCACGAGGCATTTTCCTAATCTCATCAGCTGATAGACTCATACAACCACCTCACAGCACTTACGACTCGCTCGGAGACCCTGTCTGAGTTCCTTGCGGGGGTGCTGTCGGCACCGCTCCGGTAATCTCGATCCTGTCCGCGGGTTCCTGAGGCCTAACTATCGTGACCTCAATACCGTACATGCCCGGTTTCTGCAGTAGGTGGACTACAGCCCTATCCACTAACTGATACACATGGTCGCCCGTCTTGTACACCTTCCCAGCCCTAATTTTCTCGTACTTAGCTCTTTCACTGATTATCTTACCACTTATGACGATCTCAACACCTAAAGCCCCCGCACCTAACGCCCTCCTCAAAGCGACGAACGCAGCCCTCCTGAAGTGATAACCCTTCTCAATAGCTAGAGCTAACCTAGCAGCAACAACCCTAGCATTTAACTCGGGGTTCTCAACCTGCGTTACAGTAACTTGAGGATTCTCAACCTTAAAGTACTTCTCCAACAACTCAGTTAATTGCCTGATGGTCTGCCCCTTCTTACCTATTATGAGTGCGGGCCTATCGGCGTAGATGACGACCCTGGTTCCCAGGGGTGTTTTGACTAGGTCAACCTTAGCGTACCCGGCCCGCATGAACGTCTTAGCTAGGTACTCGTCGACCTTTACCTTAATTAGGTTCAACTTAATGAAGTGGGATTTGATGTCGACCAACGCGTCACACCTCGCTGACCACGATCTCCATATGAGTTAGTGACCTGTACTTAGGGGTGGCCCTCCCGAAAGCCCTAGGCATCCACCTCTTCAGGTACGGTCCCCTGTGGGCTGCGGCGTGAGTAATTACCAGGTTATCGATACTTAAACCCTTGTGCGATGCGTTATTCTCCACGTTCTCGAGGAGGCGTAAGATATACTTACAGGCCTTGATGGGGTACCTACCGATAGGCGATTTCCACTTGGGGAACAACTTCGGTAAACCCTTTTTATGAGCTATGGATAGCTTGTAACGCGTGTACGGTATCGGGTACTTGTAGTTGATGACATCATTCAATAACTTCTTAGCCTCAACTAACTTCATACCCCTCAATATCTTGAAGATTTCGTACGCCTCCTTCCTGGATATGGGTGCATCCCACATCATAGCTCTAGCGCTTCTTGCCTCATCAACCACTACCGAGTAGCGCCATATGGGCAAGTGCCGTACACCCCACTGCTAAACAAAACAACATTCTTAAGGTTAATAAGCTCATACTATTCATCCAGCTACGGTCAGGCATGCGTTCACAAGCTTAAAAGTTTGGAACGCGTTACTATTCTCAGATGACGGGGTGAGGGAGCTGTCGCATAGATTACAGCTTAAAAGAGTAGACGATTATACCTGGGTAATACCTAAGGGGAGCAAGGATTGCATGAAGGTTGACGTAGTGGTCTTTGCAGATGAGTATCTCCTTAAGAAAATGGAGGAAGACCTAACCTTAGTTCAAGCAGCTAACGTGGCCTGCCTAAACGGTGTCCTGAAGTCCGTTTACGTCATGCCTGACGGGCACCAAGGGTACGGCTTCCCCATAGGCGGTGTAGCCGCTATGGATTACGAGGAAGGGGTTATATCACCGGGTGGTGTTGGGTATGACATCAACTGCGGGGTGAGGCTGCTGAGAACTAACCTGACATACGAGGATGTTAAGGATAAGGTCAAGGACTTAGTTAACGAGATATTTAGAAACGTCCCAAGCGGTGTGGGTAGTACCGGGAAGGTTAGACTGACTCCCAAGGAGTTAGATAGGGTCTTAGATGAGGGAGTTAGGTGGGCTGTTGAGAAAGGGTTCGGATGGCATGAGGATCTGGAACATATCGAGGAAGGGGGAGCTATGAAGGGAGCTGACTCAAGCAAAGTCAGTAAGGTAGCTAAGGAGAGAGGCGCACCCCAATTAGGCACATTAGGGGCCGGAAACCACTTCCTGGAGATCCAAGTAGTTGATAAGATCTACTCCCCAGAAATAGCTAAGAAGTTGGGCATAGAGAGCGAGGGACAGATAACGGTCATGGTCCACACGGGCTCTAGGGGATTAGGACATCAAGTAGCTAGCGACTACTTAATGATTATGGAGAAGGCTATGAGGAAGTACGGCATAACCCCACCTGACAGGGAATTGGCCTCAGTACCTGTGAAGTCCCGTGAGGGTGAGGACTACTTCGCGGCCATGGCCGCTGCAGCAAATTATGCTTGGACGAATAGACAACTAATAACTCACTGGGTCAGGGAAAGCTTCGGCAAAGTCTTAAGGACCGATCCGAGCAATTTAGGTCTTGAAACAATATACGATGTGGCACATAACATTGCTAAAGTTGAAGAACACAGCGTGGGGTCCAAGAACGTGAAGGTCGTAGTTCACAGGAAAGGAGCTACTAGAGCATTCCCACCAGGACACCCTGAAATACCTAGAGACCATAGGGAGATAGGGCAAGTGGTACTCATCCCAGGCTCTATGGGGAGCGCTAGCTACGTAATGGTCGGAATACCGGAGGGAGCCCAAACATTCTATTCAGCAGCACATGGAGCCGGTAGGTGGCTGTCTAGGGAAGCAGCTATTAGGAAATACAGGCCAGCCGATGTAGAAAGCGAGCTGAGTAAAATCGGTATCTACCTGAGGGCAGCAACCAGAGACGTAGTTTCGGAGGAAGCCCCCGGTGCGTACAAGGACGTCGACAGGGTTGCGTCTGTAACGCATAAGGTTAAAATCGCTGCATTAGTTGCTAGGTTAAGGCCTATAGGCGTCGCTAAGGGCTAACGTTAAATGAAAATTTTACGCAAAGCTTTTTACATCGATGATAACTACATCGCGCAATGTAAATTAGTACTCAATGATAGGGGTTTGGAGGTATTACTAGGTGGTTGGACATTAAGACTGGATAACGATGTCCTCTCGCTATCATTGAAGGAGGTGGAGGTAATTAAGGACCTTAAAGGGAGGTCGTTCCTAATCGATGCGAGTGATGTGCTAGAGATTACCTACAGGATGTTAACAACAAATAAGGAAACCTTCCTGAAACTCTTCGGAAATTACATCGGTAAGAACCCAAATCTGTACGAGGTTAGCCTGAGAGGTAGGTCCAAGACTCACAGATTCATACTTGCCCAGAGGGATATGGTCAAGTTAAGAAACCATCTATCCGACCCACCCCCCAACCCCGAAGGGAGTGGTTCAAGACAGTAAAATTACTTCATAGCCACGAATAAGGTGCTCCTAGTGGCCTTCAGCCCGGGCTCTCCGTGCTCAACCTTCTTACACGTCGGTGAGAACTCACCTAAGTAGTGCCCGACCATCTCCGGCGTTATCTTAACAGGCACATATTCCTTACCATTATACACGGCTATGGTGAGCCCAACCATCACCGGCAACACTATCATATCCCTCACGTGTGTTTTGATAACTACGTTCTTGCCCTCCATCAATAGCTTACGGGCCTTCATCACCTTCTCCAACAACTTCATTCTTGGAGAATCCCTATATCCTGCCTGAATCCTACGCGCCCTGACAGAGGAGTCGGACTCCCTTAGCAAAGACCTCCTAGCCCTGGAAGGGAGTAGCCTAATCAACTCATCCATCGACATACCCATAAGTTCCTCTAAGGTTTTCCCCCTATACTTGAACGACTTCCACTCAGGTGGTATGTCAATACCTATGCTCGCCATACCGTTCACTAACTAAAACTGATTAAACTATTTATAAATCTTAGCGCTCTCCCCTATCTCCACATCATGTAACAACTCATTAATCACTGCTAGGGTCGCGTAGACCGCCTCCACCGTTCTCACGCTTCGAACTCCTTGTAGTGGTATGGCATTGACGCTGACTTTAACGATGTTTCTTAAGGTATGTAGGGTGCCTCCCTCGACTAATTCGTCGAAGTCCTTCCTGTAGTTCCCGAATAATAGAATCAAACCTTCCACACCCCCACCGCAAAGCTCTAATATCTTCGACGCACTACCCCCGTGCTTAGTGGTCATCACACCAACCACTTTGGGATTACTCAACATGCGGATTATGGCGCTCATCCTAGAAGTGACGCTCACCTTGAACCCTAAATACCATGGCACGTCATGCTCACTCACCAACACCCCCTTCAGAGGTTCTTTCCCCACAACCTTCACTAGAACCCTACGCCCAACACCCAGCCCCATTTCCTCAGCCTTACACTTAGGAATTTCAACCACCACGCAGTCCTTCAACCCGACGTCCACTTTAGCGTATCTACCTCTAACCCCGCATATGACCCCCTCCCTGACCGGCATTAAGTCTAATCCTTCGTCACTGGCCGGATGTGTTGGGATGTTCAGGGGTGGTAGCATCCCTGCGTACTTCAGCGTTCTCACCTTACCAACCAGTTTCTTCCTCATGTAGGGGGGTGTCAGCATGTAGTTCATGATGTCTGCGATAATGTCCGCATCTCCTTCATTACAGTCGTTATCTACAAATATAACTACGTCGTCAACCCTGAATATGGCTAGTGCTCTTGCTAAGAAGCCTGAAATGATGGTTTTCTCGTAGAGGCTGTGCTCAACCGCTAAGATAGAACAGGGAATCACGACTGTAAGCTTAATCCTGCGCTTAGGTGGGGGCCAAACGAATAAATTCTGCATTAATGCAACCTTGACGATGTTTTAGAAGTCCGCACAGTGCAAAGGCCATTAGCGCTTCCTATTTCTTACCCTTCTTAGAGGTCTTCTCCTCCTTAGGGGTCACTTCTTTGCTGGACTTACTTTCAGTCATAAACAAAGTGGTTCTCTGCCTACCTCCCACACTGACCACCTAATAAGGATTTATACTTTACTAGCTTATAAGGATACTAGATGATGTGTTTGCCGAGTACTGAAGCACTTGATGACCCCAACTTCCTGATGCCATACGACAAACACATTTACTGAAAAACTTTTAAGAAGGTGAAAGTACTGTAATACTTAGCGTGGTGCGGGTTAAATGGCTCGTAGGAAGACTTCAGCGCCTCGTAGAGGTAGCTTGGCGTTCAGACCTAGGAAGAGGGCTAGCAGGTTAGTCCCTAGGATAAAAACGTGGCCTGAGTTGAGTCTGGACACTCCTAAGATGTTAGCTTTCATAGGCTACAAGGCCGGTATGACTCACGCAGTAATCATCGATGATTCACCTAACTCGCTGACCAGTGGGAGGGAGGTGGTCATCCCGGTGACCGTCTTAGAGACCCCGCCGGTGATTCCACTGGCGATAAGGGCCTACAGCAACGTTAGCATGTGGGGGTCTCAAACCCTCTGCGAGGGTTGGATAGAGCCCCCTAAGGACCTGGAGCTCTGGAGGAAGATACCCAACCTAAAGGGAGGTGACCTGGATAAGAAGCTCGCAATCATTAACGATAGCATTGAATTAATTAGCAGGATTTCAGTAATAGTTGCTACACAACCGAAGGTTACGGGGGGTTTGAGTAAGAAGAAACCGGACCTATTTGAAGTTAAGATAGGGGGAGGCGACATACGTTCGCAGTTGAACTACGCAACTTCGATCCTCGGCAAGGAAGTGAGGGTGTCGGACGTATTCAGCGAGGGCCAATTCGTGGACATCATAGGTGTTACGAAGGGTAAGGGATTCCAGGGTGTTATGAAGAGATTCGGCGTTAAGGAGCTTCCCAGATGGCATAAACACCGTAAGGGAAGTAGGAGAATCGGTTCGAGGAGCCCTACGATGGGTGCGTTAAGCACCGTACCCCAGGCAGGGCAGTTAGGTTTCCACAGGAGGACTGAATTCAACAAGAGGATTATCAAGATAGGCAGTAACTGGTATGAAGTGGTTCCCTCAGGAGGTTTCCCACATTACGGTCTCATCAACTCCGACTACGTCTTAATTAAGGGTAGCATTATGGGCCCGCCTAAGAGACCCATAATTCTAAGGCATCCCATCAGACCACCTACTTGGATTCCTTCGGGCCCACCGATCATCACTTACTTAAGCTTGGAGAGCAAGATGTAGGGTGTTTGAAGTGGCTTACAAGGTACTTATAACAACCAATGTAATGCCTAAGAAGTTGAGCGTGTACGACTTAAGCGGCAACGTCGTCGGTGAGGTAGAACTGCCCCTCATATTCAACTACCCTGTTAGGAAGGACCTCATCAGGAGGGCTTTCCTAGCATCCCTAACCGCCAGGATCCAACCCAAGGGTAGGGATCCACTAGCAGGTAAGAGAAGGGTGGGTGAGAGTTGGGGAATTAACCGCAGTCTGGCTAGGGTCCCCAGGTTGGACAATGGTAGGGCCGTAATAGCTCCCATGACCAGAGGTGGTCGACTGGCCCACCCACCGAGGGTCGACGCCAGGATCCACGAGGAGATAAACGATAAGGAGAGGCTCCTAGCCATCGCATCAGCTCTATCAGCCACAGCTGAGGTATCCATGGTTAGGGGTAGGGGGCATATTTTCAGCCATGAACAACTGCCAGTATTAGTGGTTGACGACTTCGAGAAAATAAACATTACCTCAGACGCTAAGAAGGTGTTAGCATCTCTTAAATTGTGGGACGATGTCGTCAGGGCTAAGGAAAAGATCAAGATAGTGTCGGGCAGAGGTAAAATGAGGGGTAGGAAGTACAGGGAGCCTAAGTCCCTCCTAGCTGTGGTTTCGAGTGCGGACGTTCCCGTCGTGAAGGCTCTTAGGAACTTGCCAGGTGTTGATGTAGTAGCGGCGAACTCGATAAATGTTGAAGCACTGGCTCCTGGAGGTGTCCCGGGCAGGTTGATGCTAATGACTTTGAAGGCTCTGGATACTATCAGCAAGATGTATGAGGTGATAACTCTTTGAAAGACCCTACCAAGGTTTTATTAAGGCCTGTTACGTCTGAGAAGGCGTTGAACTATATTGAGAAGTACAACACGCTCACGTTCGTGGTGAGCATGGACTCCACTAAAAACGAAGTTAAGTACGCCGTGGAGAAGTTATTCAACGTTAAGGTGGAGGACGTTAGGACCTTAATAACGGCTAGGGGTGAGAAGAAGGCTTACATAAGGCTTAAACCCGAGTTCAAAGCCTCAGAAATAGCGACCAAGTTAGGTATTTTGTAAGGTGTTACTTCATGGGTAAGAGAATACTAGCACAGAGGATGGGGAGGGGGTCACCAACATTCCGCAGTCCCTCACACATACACGTAGCTCCAGCGAAGTACCCACCCCCAAGCAATGAAACGTTAAGCGGTGTTGTACTGGAGTTAGTGCATGACCCCGGCAGGCATGTACCCCTAGCACATATAAGACTTGAGAACGGAGTGGAGTACTACATACCTGCGGCTGAAGGCATGTACGTGGGTCAGGAAGTTAGCATAGGTCCTCAAGCTCCCGTTAGCGTAGGGAACACGCTGCCGCTAAGTAACATACCGGAAGGCACTAAGATCTACAACATCGAGTTAAACCCGGGCGATGGTGGTAAGCTCTCAAGGCAGGCAGGGAGTTATGCCACGATATTAGGCAGATCCGGTAACTACACCATAATACAGCTACCAAGTGGGGGCGTTAAAAGCGTGCTGAGCGAGGCTAGGGCCACCATAGGCGTACCGGCCGGTGCTGGAAGGACTGAGAAACCACTTCTAAAAGCTGGGGCGTCATACCATAAATGGAAAGTTAAAGCGAGGAAATGGCCTAGGGTGAGAGGTGTTGCTATGAACGCTGTGTCCCACCCACATGGAGGCGGTTCACACCAAAGTGTCTCCAGACCGTCCACAGTGTCGAGGATGGCGCCACCTGGAAGGAAGGTTGGACACATAGCTGCTAGGAGGACCGGGAGGAGGAAAGGCAGCAGGTTAGAGACTAAGTCAAAGTGAGGATTAGGAATTCAGGAAAGAACTTCATTTCACATCACTCCACTCAGTGCTTACACCCTTCATCATTTCCTCACCTGCAGTAGAGTTCTAAGACCCTATTAATTATTTTCGAAGTGCTCGCAATATCCGCTTTATATTTGTTCGGCAATCTTAAAACCTCGGTGTTAATGCCCAACTTTAAGGCATGGTTAATCAGCAACCCTTCATTGATCGGCTGGTCAGGACCCAGTAATATGACGTCAGGCCTCACAACCTCAACGCTTTTAAGTATATCCTCCTCACTCCCCAGCATTGCCCTGTAAACGTACTTCAAAGAACTCAGCACTTCCAACCTACTTAATTCGTCGTTTATTGGCTCCCTACCCTTAATCTTTCTAACGGTTGAATCCCTAGCGACTACAGCGTACACTAACCCCAACTTAGACGCCTCGTTTAAGTAGTAAATATGCCCGGAATGCAGTATGTCGAACGTCCCACCCACTAACACCCTCCTTACTTTGGGGTACTCCCAGCTGAAGTTAACTATGTTTAATAACCTTAAGGAGTCGAGAAGGCCTTCAGCGTAGGCTATGCAGGAAAGTGATGTGATGTAATCACCTATGCTGAAGTAGTACCTAGAATCACTTACATAAGTCCTAACCAAGTTGATCACCTCCCTAACCTCAGGCACCCTAACATCTTCGTCCTTAATCTTACTTAGGGCATTCTCAACCATCATCACGTACTTAAGTACCCTACTAGCCAGACCCTCATCTACAGTAGACATCGCTCACCACCTCCAAAGCCTCCGCCTCAGTGAAGTGTAGCTTGGGGGAAGTTATTATCAGGGTATGTGGTGGTTCCCCGAAATCAATGTCTAGTAGTTCCGATAACTTACCTGGACATACCTTCATCCCCTTATCACCCAGCCTACTAATACCTACTGCTAGTCTGCTATGACTTATAACACCTTCCCCCCTTAACTTCTCAATGTCGAACAGTATCTCAACAGCTTCCTTTATGGTCATGAAGACCTTCCTCTCCACATCAATCTCTAATAGGAGTAAGGTATGCAGGTTCCTAGCCGAGTTCTCCTTAATCACTTCATACGGGTACTCGTATATGATACCGTCCTTTGGGTATGTGACGGTTGAAATCCTACCAAATTTATATGCCATTAAGCCCGAAAGACTGATTGAGGAGGAAACCACGCTGACCCCCGGCACGACTTCAACTTCGTACCCCCTTCTCCTAGCCTCGATCAGTAAGCTCACATGAGTAGTTGCGATTAATGCGTCCCCGGGTGATAGCAGGGCAACGTCACCCTCATCAAGGGCTTTGAAAATCAACTCCCCGTTAAGGTCTTCCAGGTCCGCCCTGCTTAAAACCCTATAATCCTTCCCTACAATTTCCGCGAACCTCTTACCATCACCCAGTAAGACGCCGGTGTAGCCGTCAAGGAAAACGTTCTTAACGCTCTTCAAAACGTTCAAAGCCTTAATCGTTAGGTAGTCCAACGATATACCTGCCCCAACTAGGAACAGCTTACCCCTCATCCGGAAGCAACACCTCGTAACCCTCAGTAGTTAGCTGAAACTCCAAGTTTAATACATCCTTAAACGAATTAATTATCTTAAAGATATCGAATAACCTGGAAGACGGCAAACTGAAAACCACCTTGACTCCCTCCCCCCTTAACTCAAAACTACCTTCGAACTGACTTAGGACCTCGCTCAGCCCCCCGAAGAACTCACCTACGGTCAATTCAGGACTTAGATGAACCTCCACGAACGCCTTAAGAACCGAACTGTTTACGTAATCGTACCTGATCAGAATCCTTACTTCTGTAAGGACGCACCTACTAGTGGTGGCGCACTTGACCGCCAGCCTAAACACCACGTCGTTAGATAGCAGCAGATCTGCTTCATTAAATGCGCTTACCATAACGTCGTATGGAATTAAAGAGCTCAGTAAATCAAGTGCGGAATCCAACTTAATTTAGATCATCCCCCATCCTCATGTGTTAAATTCACTGATGCGTTATCTTCCGTGTGTGGAGAGCGGGCTAGCGACTGGTAGGAGGTGAGTTCTCGTAGATCACACCCCATCCGTTTACCATCCCTTAGATTAGATCTTACCTCAACCATTTAAGCATGAAACGCGACTCACATGTATGTTTAGTGTATTACGTTTTTTAAGCCTTCAAATCCCTAAGAATGTGGTATTCGAATATGCCTGATGATTTGGGAGCATGGATTGAGAGAGTTTCCAGGCTGGCGTTGATTAAGGTTAAGGACGAGGAAAGGAAGATAATACTCGAAGATATGAGGAAAATCTTGGATTTTTTCAACAGTATAAACGCGTTGGACCTATCTGATGTCGAACCCCTATTCATGGTTTTGAACGAGAGGCCGGTGCTTAGGGATGATGTTCCAGGCGAGTGCCTAAGCATTGAGGACGTGTTATCTAACATCAAGGAAAGTCAGGGCAACTACATCAAAGGTCCTAGAACCGGGTAGGTGGTCTCCCTGAGAAAGCTACTACGCATGGATGCCTCAGAACTTCTCACACTGTTTCAATCAGATCCCAACCTAATCGATGAGTATGTTGCAAAGACGTACGAAGTGATCGAGAAGGTCGAAGACAAGGTAAAGTCATACATAACTTTAAGACCGCTGGATGACGTGTTGGCCGAGTGTAAATCACTCCATGAAAAAATTGCGGGGGGGTTTAAAGGTAGGCTAACGGGGCTCCTAATAGCTGTTAAGGACGTAATAGTGACTAAGGGTTTGAGGACTACGTGCGCGTCTAAGATGCTAATGGATTTCGTACCACCGTACAACGCCACCGTCATTGAGAGGATCGTTAGGGAGGGGGGAATTATAATCGGTAAAACAAATATGGACGAATTCGCTATGGGTTCCACCACCGAAAACAGCTCTTTCTTCCCCACCCGTAATCCTTGGGACCTAAGCAGGGTTCCAGGCGGCTCTTCAGGAGGTAGCGCTGCAGCTGTGTCCGCATACGAGGCGTCAATGGCTTTAGGAAGTGATACGGGCGGTTCGATCAGACTTCCAGCAGCTTACACAGGTACCGTGGGTTTGAAACCTACTTACGGCTTGGTAAGCAGGTACGGCTTAATATCCTACGGTACTAGCTTAGAGCAGATAGGGCCTATAGCCAGGAACGTAAGTGACCTGGCCCTCCTCCTAAGCGTTATATCGGGTCATGACCCGCGTGACAGTACCTCACTATACGTTGAGAATGTGGACTACACCACTTTCGCAAGACCCGTGGTACTGAAGAAATACAGAATCGCGGTTTTGAGGGAATGCGTTAGCGAAGGCGTTGATAAACCGGTTGTGGCATCCATCAATAAGAGTATAAGAAAGTTGGAGAACGAAGGATTTGAAATTTCTGAGGTGAACGTTCCAGCCATAAAATACGCATTACCGGCCTACTACATAATAGCTATGGCTGAAGCCAGCTCAAACCTGGCTAGATATGATGGAATAAGGTACGGCTACCACGTGGAGGTCGAAGGCAAATTGTGGGAGGAGGTTTATTCAGAGGTCAGAAGCGATGGCTTCGGTATGGAGGTCAAGAAGAGGATCCTGTTGGGGACGTTCGTGTTAAGTGCAGGCTACTATGATCAGTACTACTTGAAAGCGTCTAAGGTCAGGAAATTACTGCTGGACGAATTCACGAAGATTTTCACCCACTACGACGCGGTCGTCACCCCTACATCCCCCACGCTACCGCCAAAGCTGGGGGAAGCCGTTTCAGACCCGTTAAAGCTTTACCTATCCGACATATTCACCTCCGCTGCCAACTTGGTCGGCTTACCCGCTATTTCAGTACCGGCAGACGTCGTTGACGGTTTACCGGTTGGGATGCAGTTCATAGGGCCTAGGCTAGGTGAGGGGTCACTAATAAATATCGCATATATACATGAGCTTAAATCAGGTATGAGGGACTTAATCCCGCCCACGGTGATGCCTTATGTCTGACCTCGACGTTAAGATAGGTTTGGAAATACATGTGCAGATAACGTCTCTAAAGTCTAAACTTTTCTGCTCATGTCCTTCCGATTATAGGGGGAAGCCCCCGAACACGAACGTGTGTCCTACATGTCTAGGCCTGCCCGGCTCGTTACCGGTTCTCAACGTCGAAGCTTTAAGGGCTGGTTTGATGGTGGCTCTAGCACTTAAATGTACCATAAGTGATGTGCTGATCTTCTCGCGGAAGCATTACTTCTACCCTGACCTAGTTAAGAACTACCAGATATCTCAGCATGATGGTGTGGGTAGTGTCGCAATCGCCAGGAACGGCGTAATCACGATCAACTCTGATGGGAAGACCAAGAACGTCAGGATACGTAGGATCAACATCGAGGAAGACCCTGGGAAGCTTATCTACCCAACCGGGTCCTTACTGACCAGTAAATACACTCTAATCGATTACAATAGGTCCGGGATCGCGTTACTTGAAATCGTCAGCGAACCCGACCTAACCACGCCTAAAGAAGCTAGGTCGTTCGTGGATAAGTTGCGCTCCATGCTCGAACATATGGGTTTAGTAAACCCTGAGTTGGAAGGTTCCCTAAGGGTTGACGCTAACATCTCATTAGCAGGGGGCTCCAGAGTTGAAATCAAGAACATTGGCTCATCTAAAGATGTGGAGAGGGCCTTAACGTACGAGATCATTAGGCAGAGTAGGGCATTAGAACACGGGGAGGTGGTTAGGAGGGAGACTAGGCACTGGGACGATGTGAAGAAGGTCACAGTACCTGCTAGGGTTAAGGAAACTGAAGAGGATTACAGATACTTCCCAGACCCCGACCTACCACCGATTAAGGTTCCGGCAAGCTTGATTGAGGAAATAAGGTCTGCAATGCCCGAACTTCCTGACCAACGTGTTGAAAGGTTCTTGAAAATGTATGGGTTGAGCGAATACCTGGCCAACGTACTGGTGGCCGAGAAGGTTTTAGCCGACTACTTCGAGGAGTGTGTTAAGCATTGCGGAGAGCCCGAACTTGTGGGCAACATAGTCATTAACGACTTCAAGCGATGGGTTGATGAACTAGACCTAGGCATGAACGACGCTATGAAGAGCCTCCCACCAGCTGATTTATGCCAACTAGTAGAACTCCTAAGGAAGAACGTCATCAACATTAAGATCTTGAAGGAGGTCATACCCAAGGTCTTAAAATCGGGTAAAAGCGTGAACACCGTAATTTATGAGGAAGGCTACATCGACATATCAGATCAGAACTTGTTGATGAGGATAGTGGACGAAGTAATTCAAGAAAACCCCAAAGCTGTTGAGGACGCATTAACCAATCCTAAAGCTATTAACTACTTAGTCGGCCAGGTCATGAGGAAGACCAAGGGCAGGGCTAACCCGGACCTTACCAATAAAGTGTTAATAAAGAAGTTAAATGAATTAGTTAAGGCATCAAGCAATGCTGATTAACTCCGTCGAAGACCTGTTAAATAATAAGGCATTTGACGTCAGTAGCGTCAACAGGCTGATAAGTGACGTATCCGAGGTCCTTAACGAGGAACGTCGAAGACATGATGGTCTCATAAACATACGCCAACCTCAGAGCCCCTTCCTGGTCGTAGGTGACCTGCATGGAGACCTGAGGTCGCTGATGTTTATCCTGAAATTCGCGGAGAGGTCCGGAATTCACAACATGGTCTTCTTAGGTGATTACGTTGACCGCGGTGAAAATCAGGTTGAAACCCTCCTCACCGTACTCTACATCAAGCTGAGGTACCCTGAGGACGTATTCCTGTTAAGAGGTAATCACGAACCCCCCGAATTCCTCCCGGTCTATCCACATGATTTCCCGGTAGAGCTCAGGCATAGGTACGGGGCCATCCACGGGATCAGGCTGTACTCTAGGCTTAAGGAGGTGTTTCAACTAATGCCCCATGCACTGATTTTCGGCAACACAGCCCTACTACTTCACGGTGGCCCCCCAACACATAACATTCGTAACTCATCCACAGTAAGTGAATACCTGATAGGCGGAGACGAGGCTGAAAGACTTAAAATCCTTGAGGAAGTGCTTTGGAACGACCCGACCGAAGATGTGCCTTACGTGAGACCCTCATATCGAGGTGCTGGCTACCTCTTCGGCCACAAAATTACTGAGTCGGCATTAAGCATAACTAAGACTGCGGTGGTCGTTAGGGGACATGAACCTTGCCTCGAGGGATTTAAAACAAACCACGGCGGTAAAGTAATTACCATCTTCAGCCGTTTGGGTCCTCCTTACTACAACACGCATGCCTCCTTCATGATACTAACGCCTAATTCCACGCCTGAAGAATTAGCTTCCGATAAATCCGTAATTAAGTTTACCTCAGAAGGCATCTAGGCGTTCAACCTGCTGGTAGATGTCTTATCATAGTCTTAAAGCTTATTATACGCTTAAGCATCTATAGCGTAGTGGGTGGAAATGGTGGATTACAGCATTAGGGAAATGTTTGAGGTAAGGTTTTCGGAGGAGGACCTAGAAGCCCTCAGAAACGTTTTAGCGGATATGAAGGCACCTGTGGATATCTTAACCTTTGTGGGAGACATATGCGCCTTCTGCAGTGACACGGTTAAACTTGTCGATATACTAGCCTCTCTAAGCCCTAAGGACGGTGGGGACAGGTTAATACGCCACTACACATATCATTACAAGAAAGATGGGGCTGAGAAGTTCAAAAAGTATGGAATTACGAGAGTGCCCACGGTGGTGTTATTGGATGGACAGATCAGATATACCGGGATGCCGGCCGGTGAGGAGCTCAGAGGCTTTATCGAAACTATACTCAGAATAAGCAATGGTAATAGCGGACTCTCCGAGAAGGTAGCGAACCTACTCAGTAAGGTCACAGGGAAAGTCCACATGGAAGTGATAGTAACCCCAACATGTCCGTACTGTCCGTACGCAGCGTTCCTCACCAACATGTTTGCATTCGAATCCTATAGGTCCAGTAACAGGAACGTGATTTCGGACATTGTCGAAGCCTACGAGAACCCCGACATAGCTGATAAGTACGGTGTGGTGAGCGTCCCTGCCATAGTCATTAACGGAGAAGTAGAATTCGTAGGGGTTCCAGACGAGACCGAGTTGCTGAGTAAGATCTATGAGAAGTCTCAAAAAGGCTTCAGGCGCCCGTACTATTAACCGCTTTTAGTACTCGCAAGAGCGGCAGTCGCCTGCTTCCCCTTCACGGAGAATTGGCTGTGTCGGAGTTCTGAATCTCTCCCTTATCGCTTTCTTATCTTCCTGCTTACCGGCTTCAACCAGCTCCTCAGCCTCCCTAAAACTTTTACCTAATTCACGTTCTACCTCTTCTTTAGCTAACCTCTCAGCGATCTTCAATCCGAATTGAATTACTTGTCTAGTTTTGCTTTTATCCCTGTAAACTGTTATCCCCTTACACCCTAGCTTCCATGCCATGAGGTAAACGTTTCTTACGTCGTCCATGGTCGCCTCAGCCCTCATGTTTATGGTTTTACTGACACCTTGATCAGTCCATTGTTGCCAAACAGCCTGGTGCAGGACGTGCCATATTGGCTCTACATCATGCGCCGTCACGAATATTTTCCTGAGATTCCTAGGTATGAATGGGTTATGCGCCACACTACCTGAGGTGGCGATGGTTTTAATTACCTCGGGTTCGTCAAGACCCACGTCCCTCATGTACTCTAAGAACAGTTGGTTGACCTCCGTAAACGTTCCTACGGTTACCTGTCGGACAAAAGCTAAAGCGAAGATAGGCTCTATGCTTGAGGACGTACCAGCGATTATTGAGATTGTCCCAGTAGGTGCTATGCTCACTACGGTGGCGTTACGTAGCCCGTACTTAAGCATTTCCTCCCTAAGCGAGTTCCAGTCAACCTTAGGCCTCTCGGACACTATACGTTTAACATGATCTGACGGCGGCCACCCAGGAACGCTACTTAACTTTACTATGTCCTCAAGTCCCTTAACATCGGTCCATATGGGTTTGTAGAGCCTGGGGTCCCAGGCCGGGAACGGCCCCCTCTCCTTGGCTAGCTCGATACTGGAGAGATATGCGTTGTAGGCGATCCACTCGGAGAGGTGGTAAGCTAGGTACAACGCATCAACTGAATTGTAGGGGATTCCTAGCTTCACTAACATGTGGGCCCAACCCATAACGCCTAAGCCCACCTTCCTGGACTTCTTGGTCTCCCTCTCAATCTGGGGGAGGGGGTATTTGTTCATGTCTATGACATTATCTAAGAACCTGATACATAGCTTGATGTCCTCAGCGAGCTCGTTCCATAGAATGGTGGGTTTCCCGTCGACATACCCTACGTACATTTCCAGATTTATGGAGCCTAGGTTACATGACTCCCACTCACGGGCTGGGACCTCACCGCACGGGTTTGTGGCGTTTATCTTCCCTAAGTACCATATGGGATGCCTCCTATTAATAGTATCAATGAACAGAAGACCTGGGTCGCCGGATTCCCAGGCACCTCTAACTATCTCGTTAAATATCTCAACAGCGCTCAGCGTGGCAACCACGGCGTTCTCCTTCCGCGCGATCTCCATGGCCTCATCGTACGTTATTATTAATGACCTATCCAGGGGTATGGAACCACCTGCAGACTCTAATTCCTCAATTATGTACTCCTGAACCCACTCCTCATCCATGTAGTACCTGGCCAACACCATAGCGTACATCCTAGAGTCGTTTACGCTGGGATTTAACGACGTTAGACGCGGGTTAACTAGCTCCCATAGGGACCCCTCATCAACAGCCTTCATGAAAGAGTCATACACACCAACCGATATGTTGAAGTTCTGCAGGTTCACGTCCTTTAACTTGCCGGACTTACTCCTTATGAACTTAAGGATGTCTGGGTGCCATACGTGTAGCACCCCCATGTTAGCACCCCTTCTCCTGCCTCCTTGCTTGATGACCTCCGTGGCGGCGTCGTACATCTTCATAAATGACACAGGGCCGGATGCCACTCCTGCAGTGCTGGCCACCACATCGCCTTCAGGTCTTAGCTCAGAGAATGAATACCCAGTACCACCACCCTGCTGATGTATGAGTGCTGAGGCCCTTAAGGAGTCCATAATGCCATCACCTTCTGGAGTCGTCAACGAGTCCCTCACAGGCAGGACGAAGCAGGCTGATAGCAATCCGAGCTTGGTGTTGGAGTTCATTAACGTGGGACTGTTGGGTACGAACTTACGGTTAATCATCAGCTCGAAGAACTTTTCGGAGTAGACGTCTGCCTTGCCTCCCTCACAGCTCGCGATGTACTTAGCAACCCTCATGAAGAGCATCTTAGGCGTTTCCAAGTGCCTCAAAGTCCTTGGGTCTTTAAGCAGGTAACGGGACTCTAAAACCTTCAATGCTTGGAATGTGAAGTTAATATCCTCCTGACTAAAGGATCCCCACCCACCCTTCCCGAACACATCATTGTACATCCTAGCTAACACGTATCTTCTGGCAGCCAACTCGAAGGAGGGGTTCTGGATCACCCTACCGGAGAGCCCCTTCTCGACAAGGTCTGAGATGTATTTAGAGGTAACACTTTCCTTACCCTTAATACCTTCTAAAACCTCATCCAAGACCTCGTCTATGTAGCTCTCTAAGTTGCATGCCGCAAGCGCCTTAACGATCGAATCCCTTAACTTGATTATGCTTAAATTCTCTACCCTACCGTCCTTCTTCAACACCTTCACTTGAGATGCTAAGGATGTAATGCCTCACTCACCTCGTAAGTATCCTTGTTTTTCCGGTTCATATATTACATCGATAATGGAGTCAAAAACCCTTTTGAGTTCCAGTATTACCCTACACCGCCTTGAACTTATCACACCACGACTCATAAACCTTGATTGCCTCCTTACTGACACTCGGTTTTCTATCCTTAATGACTTCGATAAAGTCATCCAAGGACACACCCCTCGGGTCGCCTAAGCCGCCATTTCTCTCGAATAGTTCCTTGACCGTTCTCAGATGAGCTGCCATAACTATGTCTCTTACGTCACTGCTTGTGTAACCCTCTAACATATCGGCGAGCTTTTCGAGGTCTACGTCAGGCGATAGTTTCAAACCCCTCGTATAAAGCTTCAGTAGCTCAACCCTAGCCTCCCTGTTAGGTAATGGAATGAAGATCCTCTTCTGGAATCTTCGTATGAACGCCTCATCAAGTCTCCACGGCTTGTTAGTAGCAGCTATAACATATATGAAGTACTTGAAGGTTTTGTCCAGGAGCCCGTCCATCTCCTTAAGGAATTGATTCCTGACCCTGACCTCACCGCCCACCTCACTATTATACGTACCTAAGAGGGAGTCAACCTCATCGATGAATATGACGACAGGTTTACCCCCTTGCGCAACCTCCCTAGCTTTCTTGAAGATCTTAGCGACGTTCCTCTCCGCCTCACCGAGCCACTTAGACATAACTGATGCCGCATCTAAGTTTATGAACACTCCGTCAATCTCTGTAGCCACGGCGGCAGCCAGTAACGTCTTGCCACAACCAGGCGGGCCGAAAAGCAGTATCCCCCTATGCCAACCAAGTGGAAACAGTTCAGGCCTTAACGTCGGGTAAATAATAGCTTCTTTAACGGCCTCCTTAGCCTCAGTTAAATCAGCTATGTCGTTAAAGGTTACACCCGGCTTCTCCTTAAACACCACCTCATTAAACACATCGTCACCGTTGGACTGACCATAATGCGGTGAGGAAGCCACTAACTTCATCGACTCGAGATCCTTAATCCTCTTTTCATACTCTTTTATCCACTGCCTGTATACGTTGGTTAAACCGCCATCCGGGTATAAAGCTACTATCTTCCTAATGACCTCGACAGCCTTCCTGTAATTCTTAATTGCATCGTCGAACTTACCTTCTCTATCATACCTCACAGCTTGAATGGCGTATTGCCTCGCCATCCCTTCAAGGTACTCGTAGGACTGGCTCAATTAAATCCACCTTGAGGGGTATTCGTTGATGAATACCTTGACAACTAAAACTAAAATGTGATTTTGTTTTTCTCTTTCAAAGATCTGAGTGCTTGAATTACCTCATCCTTACTCACGTTAAACTGCTTAGCAGCATCTGAGACATCGATAAACCCACCATGCGTTAGGATGTATTCAAGCACTCTATCCTCCAAGGAGTTGTTGACCGGCCGTGGGGGTTTCACCTCCCTACTGCTTGCGTTGCTTACCTTACTCGCCGCCGTCTGCGAAGTCCCACTAACTACTACTTTGAACTCGCCTGAGCCGGCTACCGACGTTTTAAGTAGTTCTTCAGGTATTTGAGGTAATGACTTACTGATCTTAGCCTCAGCCACCTCCTTAACTTCCTGAAGTATCTTTTGAGCCTCATCGGATAGGTCTAACATCTTGTCCTGCGATACCGTAGTGCCGGTGGTCGATAATATTAAGTTCCTAATCTCATTGGTCAAGACGTCTATACCTGTGGCAACTTCAGGTACGACGTTACTTACCTGTCCTTTAAGAACGTTCAGTATAGCTAACACCGAACCCAGTGCCAGGTTGATGTTACTGATCTCCTTAATAGTCTCGATACGCAGTATAGCCCTCTCCAACGCGAGTGCGGAGGTGTATATGTTGGTTATTATCTTTCTTATCTCGGCTAACTCGTTCACGTATATAGCGGCTTTCGGTTTATCACCCTTAACATATGCCGTGATCGCTGACCTGAAGAGGTCGTCGTGTCTGACCCTCAACCTACTTACGGTCTCCTCCAACATGTCCTTATACTCCCTGAGCTTGATAGCTATGTCTAAAATAGACCTCCTTAGACTCCTCCTACTGTTCCAGGCAGTTATATCGGTAAATATCCTGAAGATCTTGCTGAGCCCACCTGCAGGGTTGTTAGCTACGACGCTCACCAATACTCCCTCTTCTAATGGTCAACTACCTGGACCTGTATGGGTGCTTCAGACTTCGGCACTAACGGCAGCTGCGGAGGGGCCGTGGCTGTTAAAGGTGTTTTTGTCTCCGTCGGTTCTGCCTCTAACTTCTCAATTATATCTAAGTGTTTCTCGATGTCTTTCTTCTCATCCTGAGCCTTACTCTTGGACTGCCTTAAATAGTCAATCGATGTCTTGTACGACGTTTCGCTGACCTCGTTAGACATGTAGAGAACCATTAGGTTGGAGGTCGCCTTCTCCAACCTTATTATGTGGTCCTCGAGGTCGTTGATCCTCTGCCTCAACTTCATCTTGACCTCCTTAACCTTTTCCTTAATCCTGCTGAACTCCTTATCAAGCCTCCCCTTCATCTCTTCATATGCATGCCCAGGTATGTTGCCCTTCCTATACAATTCCTCAACAGCCCTCATCCTCTTCCTAACCCTATCCAACTGATTTTCCACGTTGATCGCATCCACCTTCCACTCCTGAATCACCACGATACCGTCCGGAGTTAACTTCAGCCTATCACTATGTACTTGCTTATAGCTATCCTCATTTAAGGCGATCTCGACAGACTCAACACTTCCTGAGACATCGGCGTAAATACTTAGAAGTGTACCAACGAACCTACCATACTCATCCTTTATCTTCTGGCCCAAATACCTTTCAATTTGATCAACCGTAATCACCATTACCGCCACCGTAAGAATATCTCCCCAAACATCTAATCTTAAAAAACCTTAGTCCTTTAACCCCAGCTTCATCGACCAAATAAGGTAACACCTAGCCAGACAACGCAATTAATACATTAATCTGATGAGGGAACTCCTAACTGGGATGCGTAATCAGAACTGAGACCCAAGCAATGCCGACCTAAAATTGTACATAAAATAGTATAAACTTTGATGACTCAAACATGATTACATAAAATTGTAAAAATACCCCGAATCTGTGTCAGTTAAGCTTATTAATTTTGTCCATGATCATATAAATTGATGCCTAATGAACGAACACAAACTTGTTTATGAGGGGAAAACTAAACGTGTTTATGTAAGAAACGGTTATTTGCTTATGGAGTTTAAAGACGTAGCTACTGCTTTAGACGGTGCTAAAGTCATTCATGTACCGGGCAAAGGTGTTTTAAATGCCGCCATTACCGCGTACATCTTCAAACTCCTCAAGTCGGAGGGCGTTGAGAATCATTTCATAGATTATGATGGTGAAAGGGTAATAACAGTTAAAAAGTTGGACATGATACCTGCAGAAATCGTGGTCCGCAACTACGCTTATGGCAGTTTGATTAAAAGGCTACCTTTATTTAAGCCGCTAACTAAGTTGAGCACGCCAATAGTTGAGTTCCACTATAAGAGCGATGAATTACATGACCCCCTCATACTCCCGGAAGATTTAATTAACCTCAATTTAATCAGCACCCACGAGCTGGAGAACGTTAAGGAATTATCGTTGAAGGTTAACGACGTTCTATCACGTAGGTTTAGCGAGTCGGGCTTGCTCCTCATAGACTTCAAGTTAGAATTTGGTAGGGATTCTGATGGTAAGATAATCCTCGCCGATGATATATGTGGGGATAGCTTAAGGGTCGTTGATAGCGAGGGTCGACATCATGATAAAGAGGTGTTCAGGAGAGGTGGAAGCGCGGAAGATTTAATTAACGCGTACAAATCACTCGCCTGCAAACTAGGCATCAAAGTCAGAGGGTTCGAATGTACGTAGTTGAAGTAGTGATTACTAATAAGGAATCTGTCAGGGACCCTGAAGGCGAAACAATTCACCGCGAGCTGATCGTTAAGAGAGGCTTTAAAGGTATAGCAGGGGTGAGGTCCGGGAAATACCTCGAATTTCATGTGGAGAGCGACTCATGCAGGGATGCCTTGAGGTACGTCAAAGAACTCTGCTACAATTTACGGATCTACAACCCCGTCGTACATGAGGTTAGGGTGAGGGTTTCTGGCGAAGGTAGCTGTGATTAGGTTCCCAGGAACTAACGCTGACTTAGACGTTGTGTGGGCGTTACGTAAGGTGGCTGGCCTGGACACATCGTTGGTTTGGTATAAAGATTTCAGAAGCAGCCATTACGACGCCATAGTGCTGCCTGGCGGGTTCAGTTACGGCGACTGGCTCAGGGCAGGGGCTATAGCGGCTAACAGTGAAGCCATTGATGAGGTTCGTGAGGCAGTAAGTAAGGGAGTGCCCACGCTGGGTATATGTAATGGATTTCAAATACTTACTGAGGCCGGGCTCTTACCGGGGGCGTTACTACCTAACAGTTCGGGAAAGTTCATATGTAGGTGGGTCAAAGTTAAGATAATCAGGCCTAGGGGTCCTTGGCTTAAGCTAGCATATGACGGATTAACCGTTGACATGCCCATAGCTCATGGTGAGGGACGTTACTACATAGATAACTACGTGGATGGCGTTCCAATGATTAAGTACTATGACTCCAACCCCAACGGGAGCTCATTCGACTTAGCGGGGGTAGCTTCAGGTGATGGATTAGTGTTAGGTTTAATGCCCCACCCTGAGAGGGCTGCGGAGAAGGAACTAACCCCACCCAACCGCTCCCCAGGTGGTTCGGTGATCTGGCATAGCATAGCCAACTCACTTAAAGAGGGCTGGTAATGCCGCTAAGCCCTGATGAACTATCAATTATTAGAGAAATCCTAGGCAGGGAACCCACTAATGCGGAAGTGTACATGTTTGAGGCTCAATGGAGCGAACATTGCTCATATAAGAGCAGCAGACATTATCTTAAACTACTCCCAACCATTAGTGAGGATGTCCTAATAGGACCCGGTAGGGACGCCCCCGCAGTCAGGATATTTGATAAGTACGCCGTCGTGTTTAAAATTGAGAGCCATAACCACCCCTCTGCCGTAGATCCCTACAACGGCGCTTCCACGGGCGTTGGGGGAATAGTACGGGACATCCTGACCCTAGGGGCTAGACCCATCGCTTTACTCGACCTTCTGTACTTCGGGGAACCGAACGAACCCTACGCTAATTGGTTGATTAGAGGTGTTGTCAGGGGGATCAGCGATTATGGAAACCGGATAGGTGTCCCCGTAGTTGCTGGGAGCACCTACTTCGATAAATCGTACAATAGATACCCCCTAGTTAACGTAGCGTGTGTCGGCGTGGTCGAGTTAAGTAAACTCGTCCGCAGTAAGCCGGAAGCTGGTGACCTAATAGTCGTAGTTGGTAACTCAACCGGCAGGGATGGACTCTTAGGAAGTAGCTTTGCGTCAAAACCGCTGGATGGTGAACCCAGTAACATCTCGGCCGTTCAGGTAGGAGACCCATTAATTCAGAAGTTATTGATTGATGCATTAATTGACGCCGTTGATGGGGGATGCATCAAGTATCTTAAAGACCTAGGCGGCGGGGGGCTGACTACAGCGATATCTGAGACGGCGGCTGACTACGGGCTAGGGGCCGTCGTTGATCTCAGTCTACTACATCTGAGGGAGGGAGATATGAGCCCTGAGGAAATTCTGGTCTCGGAAAGTCAGGAAAGGATGATGGTCATAGTCTCTAAAGAAGGTCTCCAGAATTTAACCCCAATACTTGAGACCTACAATCTGCGGTACAGCGTCATCGGCCACCTGGACAGTAGTGGAGTCATCAAAGTCTTCTACAAAGGTAGGTTAGTTGCTGAGGTTCCAGCTAAGGAGTTGGCTAGACCTCAAATTAAGCTGTGGGACATTGAGTTACCTAAGGAGTATAACTACCTGTCCAAGGAGGTGAGGGTCCCTGAAGTTTCTGACCTCAAAGATGCTTTGCTGAAACTCATCTCATCACCGAATGTAGTGTCCAGGGAGTGGATCTACAGCCAATACGATTACGAGGTGGGGATTAGGACCGTAGTTAAGCCGGGCTACGGTGATGCTGCAGTCCTCAGGCTGGTGGAGGTCGATGGATATTCCGGGATAGCCGTTAAAGGCGACGGCAACCCCAGGTACACTTACATCGACCCCTTCAGAGGGGCGGCCAACGCGGTGGGTGAGTGTTTCAGGAATTTAGTTAGTGTTGGTTCTAGGCCAGTAGCCATAGTCGATGAGTTGAACGCGGGAAACCCTGAAAAACCCGTCCACTACTGGTACTTCACCCAGATGGTTAAGGGTATCTCTTGGATGGCCCATGAACTTAGACTACCAGTCGTCGGTGGTAAGGTGAGCTTCTACAATGAGGACCTGACCAACACCGACCAGGTGAAGCCTGTAACCACCATAGTTGGTGTGGGTGTTATTGACGATGTTAGGAGGGCGACAACACTTGACTTGAAAGGTGATGGAAATTATCTAATAATCGCGGGTACGACATACCCCGAATTAGGTGGCAGTGAGTTCCTGTATAGGTGCTTCGGTATTGAAGGAGGTGAGGTCCCACAACCACGTCCTTCGACAGAACTATTAAACAGTACCTATGTTAAGAAACTTGTCGACCTAGGCTACGCTGTATCGGTACATGACGTTGGTTTAGGAGGTATGGCGGCATCACTTGTGGAAATGTGTGTAAGGGGTCGTAAAGGCGTTGATGTGAACCTACTCAACGTCCCTGAGAGGGGGTGTAGGTTGCAGGACTTACTGTTCTCGGAGACTCAGGCCCGCTACTTGATAGAAGTTAGTAAGGAGCACCTAAGTGAGGCCCTGAATATAGCTTACGGGTTAGGAGTTGACGTTGGGGTGCTAGGCGTTGTAACAGGTGATCGGATATCGATTAAACATTCCGACACTGAGATACTTAGTCTACGCATTGAGGAGGTGGCCGACATCTACGAAGCTACCTTAGCAGACCTTTTGGAGGGATAGCATCCGTGTGCGGAATAGCCGCTTTCTACGGCCTAAATGCACCAGCCCACGTCTATAGGTTACTGCTAGAACTGCAGCACAGGGGTCAAGAATCCGCAGGCATCGCATATTTAGCCAGTAACGGTGTCGAAACCGTGGTTCGTAGCGGTTACGTATTATCCGCTTTAGACTTAAATGAGGTCAGCAAGCTCGAATCATTAGTAGCCATAGGCCACGTCAGGTACTCGACTTCCGGGGGGTATATGGGGAGTGAGGGGGCGCAGCCAGTAACGATTAGAGGCAGTAATATGGTGATATCAGTAGCATTCAATGGTAATATAATAAATTATCGTGAACTCTCTAGGGCTTACCTCAACGATGAATGCCGAAGTGATTCCGAAGCCCTAGCCAGGCTAATACATGAATTCACAAACGACTTAGGGGATGTCGTTGAGGCTGTTAAGAAGCTCGGTGAGGTCGTAGTAGGTAGTTACAGCTTAGTTATCTTAACCTGGGAGCCGAGAATAATCATTGCTAGAGACCCCCACGGATTCAAACCACTCGCATATGCTGTTGATGATGGATCGTTCGTAGCAGCATCAGAGACGGGCGCTGTGGAAGCGTTGAACCACAATGATTGGAAGGAACTAGAACCTGGTGAAATAGTGGTGTACGATGGAAAGTCTTTAGACCGGGTGGGTGTGCGAGTGCCCACCCACTTCACTCCATGCGTCTTCGAGTACATCTATTTCTCAAGACCTGATTCAGTGTTCAATGGCATTCAGATACATGAAGCAAGGGTCCGTATGGGGGCCTTCTTAGGGGCTCGTGACGATACAGCGGTAGATGTGGCTGTACCGGTACCCGACAGCGGTAGGAGTGCTGCGTTGGGATACGCTTTCGCTAAGGGTGTCAGGTTTGATGAAGGGTTGTTCAGGAACAGGTACGTTGGAAGGAGTTTCATAATGCCTCCAGGGGTGCGTGAGTTCATTTCCAACGTTAAGTACGGATTAGTTAGGTCAGTGATCAGCGGTAGGAAGGTGGCTGTAGTTGACGACTCTCTTATAAGGGGTGTGACGTTGAAGGAGGTAAGTAGGTTGCTCCGATGCGGTGGTTGTGCGGAAGTCCACGTGAGGATAGCCAGCCCGCCGATAAAGTATCCCTGTTTCATGGGTACCGACTTCCCTAATAGGAGGGAATTAATAGCGGCGAAGCTGAACGGGGTTGAGCCCATAGCCAAGGCAATACATGCAGATTCAGTACTCTACAACACGGTGGAAGGGCTTAAATGGGCTACTAAGTTGGCTAATCCATGCATGGCGTGTTTTACAGGGGAGTACCCCTTCGAGTATGTAGATGTGGAGGCTCTGGAGAAGGTGTTTTCGAGGGGTTGATCTATGGCCGGGCTAATCGCGGTATCAGCTTTCGATGAGCTGTGGAGGGTGGGTAAGTACGTGTACTACGGCTTAATAGCATCTCAGAACAGAGGTCAGGACAGATACTTCGCAGCCATAAGTGATGGGAAGGAATTACATGTGTTCGAAGGCGATTTGAACCAACTTCAGTGGACAAATAACGCCCTCCTAAGTTCTTACGGACATGTGGGCATAGGAGGGGTTTTCACGTCAAGCGAACTCCGCAGCGTAAGATACACCCACGTAGGTGGTGATGGTATCGAATTAGCCATGATTATTGACGGGATCTTAGATAAGCAGCTGACAAGCCTGGGTGCAGACTTAATAAAACTGATGAAGTCAGGGAACAACTTGGCGGAAGCCTTTTCTAAAGTAATTGATAGTTGCTCCGGCGCTTACTCCGTAGTAGCTATGAGTAGTAGAGGTGAAGCAATTATTTATAGGTCACCTCCCGGGCTGAAACCCCTACATATAGGTGGCTACGGCTTCGACCTAGCCATAGCGGCAACAGAATCCGCACCTATTTCGATCCTTGGGGGTGACTTGAAGAGGGGTGTTAAACCAGGCGAGTTAATATACATAACCTCTGAAATCGTTAAATCGCTCAACCTCTACGATGTGGGGAAGCCTACCTTATGCGCGTTTGAGTACATTTACATGGCAAGACCTGACTCAATCATGGATAACATCGACGTGTACTTCATCAGGAAGTCCTTGGGCCAGCAACTGGCAAGTAGGTTCGTACATGACGTGGACGTAGTTGTAGGAGTTCCCGACACGGCGTTGCCATACGCCGTAGGTTTTGCCGCAGCGCTAGGTAAGGAGTTAGACCTAGGTTTCATATCAACAGGGACTAAAATGAGGACCGCAATTAAGGAAGACCCTAGGGACAGACTAGTAGGGATCCAACTTAAGTTAAATCCGATAAGGTGCGTCCTGAGCGGGAAGAGGGTTGCAGTAATTGATGATAGCTTAGTGAGGGGGGTGACTATGAAGAACGTAGTTCAGATCCTCAGAAATAAGTTGGGGGTTAAAGAAGTCCACGTAGTTATCGGAAGTCCTAAGCTAAGGTCCGGCTGCCCCTTCGGTATGGAGATACCCCCGAGCGACGAGTTACTGTCCGCAAACCTTGACGAGGAGTTGAGCACCAAATACATTGAGGCGGACTCACTCACATGGCTGACCGTGGATGACGTCATTAAAACGTTTAGCAGATACGGAGTCGGCATTTGTCTGAAGTGTTTCTTAAACAGCCAACCACTTGGGGGGTCTAAATGAAGTTGGTTCTCGTAGGGGAAGGTAGTAGGGAGCATGCCTTAGCGCTGCTGTTGCGTAGGAGCACCCTCAACCCTAAAATTTATGTGCTATCCTCCTACGTCAATCCAGGTCTTAAGAAAGTTGCCGAAGATAGTGGAGGACGGCTGCAAAAGTGCAACATTCTGAACCCCTACGACGTTCGGAGTAAAGTTAACGAGCTATCACCTGACATAATCATCATAGGTCCTGAAGAACCTCAATTCCACGGAGTGGTGGACGTCCTCAAGAATAGCGGCTACGCCGTTTTCGGAGCCACACGTAAATTGGCTGAAATAGAGAAGAGTAAGGTCTTCATGAGAGATCTCATGTGGAGGTTCAGGATACCGGGTAGGCTGGCCTTTAAGGCGTTCACAGACGTTGATGAGGCCATGGAGTACGCGGAGAACGCCGGTGATGTCGTCATTAAACCTGCTAGGCAGGCAGGGGGTAAGGGAGTTAAAGTTGTGGCTGACCTACATGCTTACTTAAGCGACGTAAAGTCGGAGGTACGTAGGGAGTACAGCAGGAAATTAGTCAGTGATATCATGTCACATTACTCAGACATCGATTACAAGTTACTGATTGAGGAAAGGGTTGAGGGGGTTGAGTACACTTTAATGATGATAAGTGATGGATTTACGACGCTTCCACTACCGCTTGTTCAGGACCACCCGCACGCCTTCGACAACGACTTAGGCCCTGAGACTGGCGGTATGGGTTCTATTCAAGGCCCCGGATACTTACTACCATTTATAAATGATGAGGAATACCGGCAGAGCGTAGAGATAGTTAACTCCGTGCTTGGAGCTCTCCAATCTGTTGTTGATGAGAGGTACGTGGGGGCAATCTCAGGTCAGATGATGTTGACACCTATATGGGGTCCAACCGTAATAGAGTTCTACAGTAGATTCGGCGACCCTGAAGTAGTCAACCTAGTACACGTATTGGAGAGCGATTTCCTAGAGATTGTCGAGGCCGCGGTCAGCGGTAAGTTGGCTAGTATCAAGCTTAAGATACGTGATGACTTGGTCACCGTCGTTAAGGTCGTAAGTCCTAAGGGGTACCCAAATAACAGGAAAGCGGCTAGGGGCCACCCAGTAATCGTGGATGAGGATGTGATTGGGGCGTGCGGATGCGACATCCTGTACGGTGGTGTCGAACTAGGAGATGACGGCATTAAATATACGACTGGGTCAAGGATTGCCGCAGTCCTCTGCAGCGGCAATGACTACGACTCAGTAAGTAGAACCGCTAATAAGTGTGCCGAACTAGTCAGGTGTGGGGATGGTTGGAGCACCTTCTACCGTAGTGACATAGGGTCTACGTCTCTTATCAGCGAACGTGTAAGATTGTCAGAAATTGTTAGGAGCGTATACACTTACAGGTGGAGGAATAACTTGATGAGCATTAAAGTAGACTGGGTCCCAGGGAAGGGGGCTACAATATATGACTACCGATAAATGTAGGGACTTCTTAGGCACTCCGCTAAGCAGTTCCCCGGTCAAGGTCCTCCTTCTAGGCGGCGGTGAGATAGGTAAGGAAGTGGCATTAGAGGCACATAAATTGAGTTGTGAAGTTGTGGTTGTTGATAGGTATGATAACGCGCCGGCGATGCACGTTACGCATAGGAAGTACGTAGTGGACATGTTTGAGAGTGGCGCTATCAAAGATATAATCCGTAGGGAAAACCCGGACGTCGTCATACCTGAAATAGAGGCTATTAACACCCAAGCACTTAAAGAGTTGGAGTCCGAAGGCTATTTCATAGCGCCGAACGCGGAGGCGGTGAGGATATGCATGAACAGGATAGAGTTAAGAGACTTTATTTCTAAAACGTTAGGACTGCCAACAACCAACTACTTCGTAGCGAAAGATGAGGACGAAGTTATCAGGGGATGTGACGCCGTTGGTTACCCATGCATCATCAAGCCTGAAATGAGTAGCAGTGGCCATGGGCATACGGTAATCTACGAACCGATGAACGAGAAGTACTACCGCGAACTCTACATGAATGCGTTAAAGCACAGCAGGGGTCGTAGTCGCAGGGTGATTGTTGAGGAGTTCGTGAAGCTAGATGCTGAGTTCACGGTGCTGGCTTTCAGGTCCTTACGACCTAGCAATGAAGTCCGCACAGACGTCTTAGAACCTATCGAGCATTGGAGGTATGGTAAGTTTTACTACGTTGAGTCGTGGCAACCTTCAAACAGGTCGGAGGGCATATTGGCTAAGTGTAGGGAGTATTCGGCAAAGATCGCCAACGCCCTGGGCGGTCTCGGAGTTTACGGTGTGGAACTCTTCCTCACCAGTGACAATAGGTTGCTGGTGAGTGAGGTAGCACCCAGACCACATGATACTGGGTTCGTGACACTAGTTACCCAAGACCTAAGCGAGTTCGCCATCCACTTAAGGGCGTCACTCAGACTTCCCATAGCTAAGGTTAGCTTAATATCCGCCGGCGCCAGCTACGCAATATATGCTGAAGAGGATGGCTTATGGGGGCCGAGTTACCATGGATTATGCGAAGTCCTGAATGTTGAAGGCGTCGACATAAGGGTTTTCGGTAAGCCATCAACTTACAAGGGTAGGAGGATGGCTGTCCTCCTCGCTAGGGGTTCTACCACAAACGAGGCAAGGGGTAAGCTGCACGAAGTAGTTAATAAGGTCCGCATTTCCCGGGGGAGTTGTTTATGAGTGGATGGAGTTACGCTAAGGCAGGAGTTGACCTGGAACTACATGGGAGGCTCCATAGAATAGCGTTGGAGTCTGCATCAAGGGTGAATGATGTGGTGAGCCGTAGGTTGGGTGTGGGGTTCGGTGGCCTTGGAGGTTATTCATCGTGGATTGCCGTAAATAACCTGAGACTATCTGTACATATAGATGGGGTTGGTACCAAATCGTTAATTGCCGACCGTTTGAGGAGGTATAAGGTTATTGGGTGGGATGCCGTCATAATCAACGTCAACGACGTCGTATGTGATGGTATAAGGCCCGTGGCCCTCGTAGACTACATCGCTATGAGCGAGCCTAACGAGGTGGCGTTCAAGGAAATCATGGAGGGTATTGAGGAAGCGGCTATGGCTAACGAGCTGTTAGTCCTGGGAGGTGAGTCAGCCATACTCACCGACCTCATCAAAGGTTTAGATGTGGTATGCGTTGTTCTAGGGATAAAGGAATTCAATGACTCATTAAAGGCGCGTAAGAACGACTTAGTCGTCGGCTTGGAGAGTAACGGCATACATGCAAATGGCTACAGCCTGGTGAGGAAGGTTATAGAGACAACCGTGGGCTATGACGCTGTCTTCGATGACGTGAAAATAGGTGATGAACTGCTGAAGCCGGTCGCAAATTACGGCCCCCTCATACTGGAGTCGCTGAGTAAGGACTTAATATCAGCTGCAGCACACATAACGGGAGGGGCCTTCAAGAAGGTTAAGAGGATCGTAGGACCGGACTTGAATTTAGTTGTTAAAATGCCTAAACCCCCTAAAATATTTGAGATATTGATGGAGTTAGGTAATATAAGCACTTATGAGATGTACAGGGTTTTTAACATGGGTGTGGGTATGGTAGTCACTTTACCCGAAGACAAGTTAAACGAGTTCGAATCCGTCGCAAATAAGCACGGAATCAACACGGTGGAGTTGGGCTATGTGTGTGAGGGTGAGGGAAAGATTATTTTAAACACGTACTACGGTGATTTGATTGAGTTCTGAGTTCAGTGAACTACTTCGCGGATACGACTCAGGGAGGGTAAGTATAGGTGCTATAGCCAGTCACTCAGCCCTAGATGTCTTCGACGGCGCTAAGGATGAGGGATTTACCACAGTAGCTATCTGCGAGAGGGGGAGGGAATTACCTTACATAAGGTTTAAGGCCGTAGTTGATGAGGTTTTAATGCTTGACAAGTTCTCCGAGATAGTTAATGAGGAAGTCGTCAGAACTCTAAGGAAGTTGAACACAATCTTAATCCCGAACAGGAGCTTCTCAGTCTACGTAGGATATGAGAACATAGAACATATGCTACCTGTACCGGTGTTCGGTAATAGGTACCTACTTAAGTGGGAGGAGAGGGTGGGTAGTCACAGTTATTATCGACTACTCGACGCTGCAGGTATTAGGAGGCCTAAGGTGTTCGCGAGTTTTGACGAAGTTGACAGACCGGTGATGGTTAAGTTGCCTGAGGCAGCTAGGAGGTTTGAGAGAGGCTTCTTCATCGCTCATGATAGGGAGGATTGCTACAGGAAAGCTAGGGAGTTGATTAACGCTGGCATAATCAACGATAAATTGTTGAGCGAGGCATCCATTGAGGAATTAGTTATCGGGGCCCACTTCAACGTCAATTACTTCAGAAGCATCGCACGAAATGATGTTGAATTATTAAGCATTGACAGGAGGATTCAGAGCAACTTAGATGGATTGATTAGAATTCCTGCCAAAGAGCAGCTCTCAATAGACGTACCAGTTAGGTACATTGAGGTGGGTCACGAACCAGCAACAATAAGGGAGAGTCTGCTAAATAAGTTGTTCGCGATTGGTGACTCATTCGTTAACGCTGCGGATAAGTTGGTCCCTCCAGGCATTCTAGGTCCTTTCACCCTGCAGCTAATGGTCACACCGGACCTTGACGTGGTCGTCTACGACGTTGCGTTTAGGATAGGTGGTGGTACGAACGTGTATATGGGTGTTGGGAGTCAGTACAGCAAGCTCTACTTCAGGAAGCCGGTCAGCATCGGGAGGAGGGTGGCTATGGAGATCAGGTGGTGCATTGATAGTGGTTGCCTCGATAAGGTGGTAACTTGAGCGTATGCCCACTGGAATTTAGGTACGGATCTGAGGAAATGAGGAAGATCTTCAGCAGGGACAATATGGTTAGGAAGATGGTGGAGGTGGAGTTAGCACTTGTTAAAGCCCTTGAGGAAGTGGGCTTAATTCCTGAAGGGTATCACAACATGTTAGGTGAATGCGTACACCACGTAAGTGCTGAAGCCATAGATAGATATGAGAAGTTAGTTGGCCACGATGTGGTAGCTTTCATATCGGTCATTAACGAACTATGTGGTGAGGCGAGTAGGTACGTCCATTACGGCGCGACGAGTAATGACGTAATAGATACCGTCTGGGCACTAATGATGAAGGACGCGATAGCCCTGGTGAAGGAGAAGTTAATCAACGTGATTAAATTGCTCATAGATTTATCCCTGAAGTACAGCGACACACTAATGGTTGGGAGAACTCACGGACAGCATGCACTGCCGATAACCCTGGGATTCAAACTAGCCAACTACGTTTACGAGTTCTCCAACAGCCTCAGTAGGTTACAGGAAGCTGAGGCCAGAGTTGTTAAAGGCAAGATGGCCGGTGCCGTTGGGACTATGGCCGGTTGGAGGGGGAAGGGATTAGAAGTTGAGTCCAGGGTTATGGAATTATTGGGACTGAGACCGCATGAAATATCCACCCAGGTCGTACCAAGGGATGGTTTCGCAGAACTGGTAAACGTGTTGGCGATACTAGCTTCCCAGGCTGAGAGGTTCGGCATTGAGGTAAGGGAGTTGATGAGGCCTGAAATACGTGAATTAGCCGAAGGCGTGGGGGAGAGGGTCGGTAGTAGCACCATGCCTCATAAAGCAAACCCAGTTGAGTGTGAAAAGATCTCCGGCCTGGCCAGGGTTTTAAGGGGCCTAGTAATAACGGCCCTCGAAGACATCCCGCTATGGCATGAGAGGGACTTAAGCAATAGTAGTGCTGAACGCATCCTAATACCACACGCATTCATACTGGTGGATGAGATATTAAGTACCTTATACAAGGTGTTAAGCGGTTTGAGAGTCTTCCCGGAAAACATGCTTAGAAATTTAGAGGCAAGCAAGGGATTAATAATGTCTGAGTCTCTAATGCTTAAGCTCACGGACAAAGGGCTGAGCAGATACGAGGCCCACAAATTGGTTAGGGAAATAACGTTCAGAGCCGTGAAGAACGGTAAGGACCTCCTCTCAGAAGCATTAAGCAGTGTTGAAGTCCTCAAACACCTCTCACCTGAAGAGCTTCGTGAGGCATTGGACTTAAAAGGGTATTTAGGTAATTACAAAGACTTGATTCAACGCGCCATCAGATATGCTGAGGCCCTAATACATAGAGACGAGCTCAGATGAGAACCGAGTGAATAGCCCTTACACTCGAATCAACCCTTTTCGAAGCTGGAGGCGGGAACAGTAGCGGTGACGCCTAAGATGGTCGCAGTAATGAACGGTGAAATAGAGCAGGAATGCGTGAAGGAGATTGTTGAATCGATTAAAGCGCTCTAGGCCGAGGTAAAGGCTGTATCCAATGTAGAACCCTTAATTCGCGTTCGATTACGCTAAATCATCAGCTGGGAGTGGTTGAGACCCTAACAACGTGTGCTGGAGACTCTACAGACTTACTGGGTATGGCTGACTCCCCACCCCCATAACTCACATGGTATACGGGGGATCTGAAAAGTTACCTCAAGGACTCATCAATTCTACCTAGGGCAGGGACCGGGCTTTATTTGAGACATGAATCTTAGGTACGTATAAGAGGGTGAGAGGCGCCGGGGGCGGGATTCGAACCCGCGTGGGCGAAGGGCCCACCGGCTCTCCAGGCCGGCCCCTTAGGCCGCTCGGGCACCCCGGCCCTGACAATTTTCAAATAACGGTTTTTATTTTTGCTTAGTTTTTCGAGTTACCTAAGTACTTCTATCTCTATGTAGACGTCGTCCGGCACTCTAACCCTCATTAACTGCCTCATAACTCTTTCGTCAGCACTCACATCCACTATTCTTTTATGTATCCTCATCTCCCATTTTTCATACACTTTAGTTCCTTCGCCGTGCGGGGGTACTAAGGTGGGTATTATCATCCTCTTCGTTGGTAACGGCACAGGCCCTCTAACGTCGACTCCTGATTTCTTAGCTATATCTACTATCTGCGATACCACGTAGTTCAGATTGTTTACGTTAACGCTCCAGAGCCTTATCCTCACTTTATTTGCCATTAAGTTGCACCGCTTAAAGGCGTGCCTCAGCCCTTAATCTCTACCTTAGTGGGTTTTAAGTCCGTCACCACACCTATCCCTACGGTCTTACCCATATCCCTCATAGCGAATCTCCCTAGCTGTGGGAAGTCGCTGAACTTCTCAATCACCATAGGCTTAATCGGTTTGAACTTCACTAAAGCTGACTCACCAACCTTAATTAGCTGTGGGTTCTTCTCAGTTATTTGGCCGGTCCTAGGGTCTAACTTACCGATTATTTCAGTGATCCTGGCTGCTACGCTGGCTGTGTGTACATGAATTACCGGAGTGTAACCCACTGAGATAGCTGTTGGATGCCATACAACGAAGATCCTAGCAGTGAATTCGTCAACCACTGTCGGCGGGTTCGTTGTATGACCTACGACATCTCCCCTCTTAATGTCTTCCTTCGCCACACCCCTCACGTTAAATCCTATGTTATCCCCAGGTAATGCCTCATCCAATCTTTCGTGGTGCATCTCAATAGACCTTACATCACCGACCTTACCGGGAGGCATAAACACTATCTTATCGCCAATCCTCATCCTCCCAGTCTCAACCCTTCCGACAGGCACCGTTCCGACTCCTGAAATGCTGTAGACTTCCTGTATGGGGAGCCTTAATGGTTTGTCAACGGGCTTCGTCGGCTCCTTAACCATGTCCAGAGCTTCGACTAATGTAGGTCCTTTATACCACGGCATGTTTGGGGACTTCTCGAGTAGGTTATCACCTAACCAACCTGATACAGGGATGAATGGTATTGTTTCCACCCTATACCCAAGACCTTTCATGAACTTGGTCAGTACTGAGACCACTTCCTTATACCTGGCCTCACTCCAAGGTGGTTCAGTAATGTCCATCTTATTAACAGCTACTATCAGCTGGTCTAATCCCATGGTCTTAGCGAGTATTATGTGTTCACGTGTCTGACCTTCAGGACTCATACCCGCCTCAAACTCACCCTTCTTAGCAGATACCACAAGCACTGCCGTGTCGGCCTGGCTAGCGCCCGTAATCATGTTCTTAACGAAGTCTCTATGACCGGGAGCATCAATGATCGTCCAGTAGTACTTAGGTGTCTCAAACCTCATGAAGGATAGTGATATCGTTAGACCTCTCTCACGCTCCTCCTTAAGCCTGTCTAAGAACCAAGCGAATTTCTCGGACTCCTTCCCAGCCTTCTTAGCCTGCTCCTCTACCTCCTTACGGGTTTTCTCATCGATGTAGCCCAACTTAAGTAGCAGGTGCCCTGTTAGAGTGCTCTTACCGTGGTCTACGTGCCCGATTATTACCAGGTTTAGATGTGGTTTCTTAGCCTTACTCATACTATCACCTATACCTTGCTATGTAGTATTGCAACTAGACTTTTAAAAATTTTACATAGTGACCGCATGCCACATCCACCAATTACATAATAACCAGAGAATTAGGATGTGAGGACATACTACGTGGTAGGGTAGGTATTGAGTTCCCAGCACTTGAGGGACGAGAACTACTACGTAACCCACCCACTTGACGTCGCCTCACACCCTGATGCCACCCCAGCCTTGCAGGGCTTAGCAATGCTTAATTGCTTTGAAGCATGTAGTTTATGTTAGGGTGGTTGACATTTTCGAGATACGTCCAATAGCCTTCGACAGCTTGGGGGTTAGGTCTATGGCCACGTTCGTATCAACCCCAGACGTAAACATCCTCATAGACCCTTCCGCCTCACTAGCACCTCTGAGGTACGGGTTACCGCCGCACGAGCTTGAATGGAACGCGTTGCAGGAACATGTGGAATTGATTAAAGACTACTTAAGAGATGCTGATGTTGTTATAATAACACACTACCACTACGATCACCACGACCCAGGGAAACTCATACCGTACGAGCTCTACAGCGCTAAGGAATTACTGGTGAAGGACCCGAACAACAACATCAATTTCTCCCAGAAAATCAGGGCGTCAAAGTTCTTGAAGGGGGTTAAGGAGGCTGGTGCTCAGATAACGTTAGCCGACGGAGGGGAGTTCATATACGGCAAGACCTCCGTGAACCTCTCAAAACCCCAGCCCCATGGAAATACTGAGAGATTAGGGTACGTATTAATGGTGCTACTCAGATACGGTGACAGCTCGGTGGGGTTCACTTCGGATGTTGAAGGCTTACTGAGCGATTACTCCATCAACTTCCTTAAGGGTTCTGAAACCGTAATAGTTGACGGACCTCCAACGTACTTGGTAGGTAACTCATATGGTGAGGAAGATATCGCCAACGCTGTCAGGAGTTTAACCACCCTCTCAAGTGTGGTTGATGAAGTGATAATAGACCACCACTTACTGAGGGACCTCAAGTATAAGGACTTACTGGACACCATCCGTAAATCATCCAAGGCTAATTTAATGACCGCTGCGGACTACCTCGGCATCGAACCTAACCCGCTCGAAGCCCGTAGGAAGGAACTATACAGATCTGAGTGAAGTACCGCTGCCGAAGTCCTACAGTCTACGGCCGGGGTTTTGAGGAAACCCCCGTAGGCCTGCCCCTACTCACGGCGTTTTCAGATGAGTGTTTATGCTTGACGAAATTCGAAAACGGTTTTAATCGATGCCCTTCACTGCGATGGGTGACGAGGTCTTAGTTATAAGTCGCATATAACCGTAGCTGTGTTCAAACCCGTGTGGGCTATGTAATCAGCTCATCCAACAACTTCACATAGCCAACTCTCGCAAGCAGTAAGGCGTCCTTGAAAGGTAGGGACGTTGCGGAGCCGCAGCTGTATTTGATGCCTGAGTGTTCGAAATCCTTTAACACTTTAACCATTACGTTGCCATTGCTATCCACCAATCCGTAAACTACGCACCTATAGTAATCTTTGATGATTCCCTCCAACTCCTCTAAGAATGGCTCATCGACCGATTCACCTCCCTTATGTCCGTATAGTAGGTACTTCATAAACCGTAGCTTGGTGAAAAACTCAACGAACCTACTTAAAGATTTAGTGAACTCCCTACACACTGACACATCGAAATTTAAACACCAGACAAACATGTTGGTGACGTAGCTAACGAGCTCAATTATCTTCTCCCTATCCAACGTTGAGAGCTCCTTACTAAGCAACTCGTTGGTCAAAACCTTACGAATATCCATTACCCAGGCCCAACAGTAACATAACAAATGGCGCTTAAATCATTTAGCACCTGAGCTTTGCTCCGCCTCATTCACGCCTCCGTCATCAGATAATGATTGAGTCAGAGGTATGAGCAACGACGGCTCATCAATTACCACCTCACCTATGCTCCTCCTACCACTGCCTTTCTGAATAACTGTTGTAACCACGATGTAATCACCTAACACGTAAGCCTTAACAGCCCTAACACTCATCTCCTGAGAACCCCCAACATCGTTGCCCCGATCATCAGAACCCCTCCCACCAACACCCTTAGACACCTTAACTGCTATCAAGTGATTATACGATAGAAGGACAAGGATGAGTACCGCAGCCGCGATTAACGCCAGGACATCCATACACACACCGAGTAACCCCTAACCTAATGGCATTGTTTAAAATTGTTTGGACGCATAATAATCGAACGCGGTAGTAACTCCCGCGCCCTCGACCTTAAAGTATGATGAAACTTTCCTGTGCGGAGTTAGGGTTAGTAAAGAGTTGATTAGATGAATTACACCGTCACAATCTAGCCCCAGAATCACGCTAGAAGAGCGGAGAAAAATTTCTCTCAGCTCCGGAAGAGCTAGCGAGATTCAACCTCAGCCGACTACAGCACCAAGGCTTTCTGCATATCTGTATGAAGTGAACATTTATTGGACGAGAGATTCTGATTCGTAATTCACTAATTTGTGCTAGTGGAGTATTTGGGAGCGGTGGTGCAAAAGCGCTAGAGTGGTGGTGAAAGTAGATGGAAGAACTCGTTTGGAACAGCTCGCAAAACTTACACGCTACCCTGGGGAACAATTTAACGACATGGATTCCTATAGCACAGCCACTTACTAAACATCACAAAACTTATGGCATAAATGAACTCCATCCTGCGCCGTAGAGGGGCTTGCTTCAACCCCACCCACGATAGCATAGCTAGTAACCTCCGCCACCATCTTCGGCACCTCCAAGCACAGGAGGATCTTAACGTAGTCGGGCTTCCTCGTCAGGAGAGCCATCAAAGCACCTAAGCTGGACACGCACACCGAACCCAGAAACAAGTGCACAGCTTTAAAACCAGGGCATCGACGCGCCTACACCTCACCGACACCACGCCAACATATTGCCGTTATCGCCAAGCACGCCACAATATGTGTCACAATACATGACACAATACGTGCCACAAACCCATAACCCCACTTCACTCAGGGGCTTCCGCGTTCTGTGTCTGCTGTTCCTCAGCTTGGGTTGAGTAGCTCGCAGTCTATGCCGTGCTTCCTGAGCTCTTCCCTTACGTACTTAACGTGCCTCTTCCCGCGTACTATCAGGACCCTACGGCCCTCCCTGACCAGCTCCACCACCCTATCTACGAGCTTCCGATCCCTAACTGGGTTAAACATTTCGACAGCCCGATTTGCCCATGCTATGGGCACAACAAGGGCTAGTAGAATCACAGCAAGAGCTAGTAGAGATGCTAATAGGGGTGCAGAAGGGAGATAGTGTGCAATAATTGCAGTACATACATATACACATAATATGTAGACTAGTCCCACCGTCCTATCTACGAGCCTCCGACCCCTAACCAGGTTAAGCATACTGACAATCAGGCATACCCCTAATATGATCGCACCAAGGGCTAGTAGTCTCATAGCAAAAGTTAGTAAAGATTCTATTATAAGTGCTATTATGAATGCAAGAAGAGGATAGTGTACAATAATTCCAATATATAACACGTAGATTAGCCCGATCGCTATAGCTACAAAAGCTACAAATACATTCATCTTCAAGAAAGCCGGTCTACACGCCTTGACCAGCTCCTCCAGGCTGGCGTCCACAGTCTCTACATGCACCCGGGGGTCGCGCCCCATAAAGAACTCCTTCACGTACTTCATGTCGCTCATAGAGGGAGGTAGTACCTCAGACCTAAAGAACTTAAGGAACACCCTGTGGAGCTTGAGCTTACGGAGAATCCAGGAGAAACAGTAAACCACTGGATGTATACCCTCATAG
>CAZXJO010000006.1:0-11590 GCA_964641155.1 uncultured Desulfurococcaceae archaeon
GCCGGGCATGACAGAAAAGTTACCCCGAGGATAACAGGGTCGTCGCGGGCGAGAGCTCCCATCGACCCCGCGGTTTGCTACATCGACGTCGGCTCTTCCCATCCTGGCGGTGCAGCAGCCGCCAAGGGTGGGGCTGCCCGCCCATTAAAGGGGAACGTGAGCTGGGTTTAGACCGTCGTGAGACAGGTCGGACTCTACCCACGGGAGGTGCGGGCCGCCTGAGGGGAAGACGTCCTCAGTACGAGAGGAACGGGACGTCGCGGCCTCTGGTCCACCGGCTGTTCGACAGAGCATGCCGGGCAGCCACGCCGTGGGGAGTAACCGCTGAAAGCATCTAAGCGGGAACTCCCCCCCGAAAAGAGGCGGCCGTTCCCGGGTTACCGGGAGGAGGGCACCCGTAGAAGACGGGTTTGATGGGGCGGGGGTGTAAGTCCCGAGGGTTTTCCCGAGGGGTTCAGCCTGCCGCTCCCAATAGCCCGACGCTGGCAGGTCTGGGAGGTTGGTGTGGGTGTTAAGGAGGCCTGTGCGTGGCGTTCGTCCGTGTCTTGTACTTCCTCTCCCTAGGTTCTGTGCCCCCTCTCAGGTACCAGCCCACGTCGAAGACGTTCCTCACAACCACCTCATCATCCCTGAGCTTCCCCATCTCCTCCTCACCCACCCTACTTATACCTAGCCCGTAGACCTGCCCGTCCAGGCCTAGTACGAAGACGTAGTTGTTCGGGACTATCTTAGGGTAGGTCCTCACCACCGATGCCTTGAGTACGTCCTTACCGTATAGGAATGGCTTTAAGCCTTCCTCAGATATTGCGACTGAGTTCTTGTACGTTTCCAGCTTGCTGAAGACTGCGTTCGCAAGCATTACTGAGGGGATTATGTGGGGCTTAGACTTCCTCAACCTCCCGACGTATAGGCCGGCTGAGTATGGGTTCCTGTTAGCCCTCCATAAGGCCTTGACTGCTTGGAGGAGTTGGTCCGTGACTAAGTACACTTCTGTGAAGAGCGCTGAGCATATGAGGAACTTGTTGTAGGGTGTTAGGACTGAGGTGATGTCGCGGTGGAATATGTTGAATAACTCACCCACCAACCTAGCCCTCAGATCTTCAGGGCACTCAAAGCACTTCAGAGTCTCCTTAGTAGGCATATGAAGAACCCCTCCATGTCATGGATGTGTGGGTACGTCCTAACACACTTCCTAACCTCCTCAGAGAACTTAAGCCTGTGGTACTCGGTGATTCCCGGGACGAAGTTAACGATCCGCGGCACATCAACGACCCCAACGTCCCCGAAGTCCTCTAGGACCGCGTTGACCACGAACTCATCCTCCTCAGGCGCTATACTACACGTTGAGTAAAGGACGTACCCACCACTACGCACGGACTTAAGTGCAGACATGAGTAACTCGTACTGAAGAACCGCCGCCTCGGCGAGGTCCTTAATGTCCGTCTTAACCTTCCTCGACTTATCGACCTGTATCAAGCCCTCACCAGTGCATGGTGCGTCAAGCAATGCCCTATCGAAGAAGCCCTCACCGAAGATCTCCGGAACCAACCTACCGTCAGCCCTCAGAACCAAGACGTTGGAGACACCCAAGCGCTCCAAGTTACTCCTCAGAGCCCTAACCTTAACCCTATTCACATCAACAGCAACCACAACCCCCTCATTACCCATGAGCTGGGACATATGCGTTGTCTTACCACCAGCACCGCACGCAACATCCAACACGAAATCAGTCGGCTTAGGGCTTAGGATGAGTGGCGGTAGTGTTGTGGCAGGACCCCTGTGGAGGTAGTACATACCTGCGAGGAACTCATGAGTGGCCCCCAAGGAAACAGCGCCACCCCCCAAGACCTTAAAGACATAGTCACACCAACCAACACGGCTCAAGGAGAAGCCGAGGGCGCTTAGGCGGCTGACCAAGTAATCACAGTCCCTCACCTTAATAGTATTACACCTAACAACCCTAGCCAGAGGCCTCTCAAAACCCTCAAGCAACTCAACAACCAAGTCCCAATCACCGAACATCCTATAATACCTCTCAACCATGTAATCCCTAAACCCATACCTACCAGCAAGAACCCTAGCACGCTCACTAACACTAACACCGAACAGATCAACCAACTCCCCAACAGACAACATAACAACCACACAACCAATACACAAAAACACTAATAACAACCACAACAAACCCCCCAAGCACTTCCTTAGGAATTAACGCGCAAAATCACGCCAAATTCTCAACAAATAGATTAAGAAAACCTGCAATTAGAATCGAAAATTAATACATAATGGGTGTGAAGACCTTCTTATGATTTATCTTAACGATCCTACTCCGAAAGATAGGTTTAGAAGTAAGAAGACATTATTAGGAATGCATTGACGTGGATTCTCTAAATCTCTCAAGCAGTTTTCACAACATAGAACATCATTTATTAAGTGGTTGTAGTACTTTTCACCCCAATACTTAAGCCACTTTTTTCTGTCAACGTTGAACATAATGCAAAGTACCTTCTCTAAATTCCTGATTAAGCATCCTCTAACGTACATGGCTAGATTTCCTACACTTCTGAGTTTCATTAGGCTGTCATAGTCGCTGCAATTTTTACTCATCTCAGCTAAGATTTTAATTATATTCTCAGCCTTCCTCCTAGCCGCACTCTCTGAATAACCTCTCTTAAGGAGTTCATTACGAATGTAGTAGCGTTTGAGAAAGTCTCCTTCTACAACATCACGTGAAAGTATGTATTCAAACCAGTGTTCTGAAATAATACTCAACGAACTTACTTCATTTTCCAGACCTTTCCTCACTTCTGATGAGAGGTGTTTGAGCCGTTCTTCTATAGTCTTCCCATACTTTAGATTCAGGAATAAGCGATCAACTCTACCCCTAATTACCGACTCAATCTTATCGAGGTAATGATGTAAGATGTAGTAACAAATACCTCCCCCACCATGATCCTCATATACCTTCGTAACCTGCTCTAGCAGTACCTTACAATTGATTCTCCCCATATCATGTTGATGGGTATTATCAATGAGTGAGTCTATCGCACCAGAGGAGAAATTACATATTAATTGACCGACCATTTCATGGACTCTATGTGAAGGCATGCGTAACCCATGCCTACATACGTGATTCCATTAGAAATATTTTAAACTTGAACCTACAAGTACTACCTTCGATACGTTCCAAAAATTCAGAATGAACTAGTTAAGCTATGTTGCTTTAGTTTCTGAAGTTTTTAGATGTTCTCTAACTACGTCAGTAATTTCGTTTACTAAGGCTTCTAACACGCTCCTTTCTAAACCCTTATTAATCCATTCCATTATCAGTTCTTCCTTAGTCATTTGCCGCCTCTTAATCACCTTGTTAACGAATTCATAAACGAATGACCTATACAATCCCCACAAGGCTTTTGGCACATCATACCTTAACATTACGCTTCGAGCATGATCCCACGCGATCTTATATGGAGCATACCCAAGTTCTCTAGCACGTGCTAAGGCCTCAGCCACCTTCATAGCTAAGTCTGGAGGTACGCCACAAGCGAAAATCCTATACATCTTTAACATGTATCTAGTTGTTGAAGTTGAATCATCTCCTCTCCTACGACCCACTATTATCGCCACCTTAACTATACTTTAAGCTCCTAATACCTAACCTTAAATCTAAGTTAAAGCCCCACCATAAAGCTAATTTTCCAATTTCAGAGCTCTAGGAGAGCTATACTTCCTAAATACACCTAACCCACCAAACCATTCCCAAGTAATTCCTTAGGAACGAACGTGCAGTAAATTGCAAGGTCTTAATCAATAGATTGTGAAAATCCATTAGTTAAGAAGCTGACACCCCTCTACATAGATAACTCCTAAGTAATTACTTGGGACTGATGGCACATCAGCAATTAAAAGGCCAAGTAAATCGTTAAGGAAATAACATCGACTGAGCTCAAGGTAGGGAAAAGCTTAAAACACGGAACACGAAACAATCATGACAAAACAAAACAAGCACACAAATCTACAAACAGAGAACAAAAACTCAGAAAATCTAAAATAGAATTGAAAGGTTTAGAGACAGCGTTATTGAGATACTTGACTATGAGAGGCAAATTGAAAATCTAAAATAGAATTGAAAGTGAGTGGCAGCCATGGAAATAAGGTCCTCGTACAGGTGATGCCTTAACCGAGGAACATCTTCGGGAAGATCTGAAGGAAGAGATGGGATTAAAAGCTGCACGTACATTCAAAATTAAAATATTATCCAAACACATGAGATCAAGACCTGGATCAGTGTGGGAATTAATGCGAGTTTCAACCACTCTTTCCAGGGAATTCTCATTTTTGCTTTTTCACATATACCTAATGCAACTATGTTAGCAGTTGAACCGATGGGTGTGAAATTGCCTCCTAGCACCCCTCCAAATAGTAGTGCCCAGTAGAGAGTGGTTGAAGCTCCAACATGTACGAGGCTTTGAGCAACTGGTGTGAAAGCAACTATAACAGATAAGTTGTCGAGGAACGCGCTAGTGAGAGCAGTTACAGTTAGCAGTATTTCCCTTAAGGCAAATTCACCCAGCCCTAGGGAAATCACAGTAACTAAGTAGGCGATCTTCACAACAGCACCAGTCCATGTTAAGGAGTGTCCGAGCATGAATAATGTGATGAAGAAAAACAGTGAGGGCCATTCAACTCCATGTATTAAAACAGATTCAAGCTTCTCAGGTTTATATTCCTCTAAAGATAGGAAAATGAAGAAGTATGGGATGAAGGCTAGTAGGGAATGAGGATCTACGGGTTCTCCGTAAACATCCTGTAGTATGTTAGCCAGGTAATTACTGACGGAGACAGCGATTAAGAATCCTATGAGTAACAGTAAACCATAAGCAATAGCGATTTTCTCTTTCCTACTAATTCGCGTGCGGAACTCCGTTAAAAGAATATCTACTTTCTCGGGGGTCATAGCATCAACCACTTCCTTAACATTCTTTCTCAACGAGTAGTGAGCTGAGAGAATCAAAGATAGGAGGGTAATTAGCGATAGTGGTAAGGCGTTGAATATGAAATCAGACGCATGTAATTTAGCCGTGAAAGCTAAGTATATACCGATAGGGTTACCAACAGGCATGGCTAAGCTTCCAACGTTTGTCGCCAAAACTGCTAGAACAACTAATGGCCTAATGTCCTTACCCGTCAATTTTCTAACGTCGAGAAGGAGCATCACCACGTATATAATGCTCGTCGCCTCACCCACCACCATTGCGAGAAACCACGATATGAACGACAGCAACGTGATGAATAGTATAGGTGACTGCCTACTCGCTCTGAGAATAAACAACGCTATCAATCTAAGCACCCCCATGGTCCTAAGTATGGTGGCGAACATCATGCTACCCATGAGAAATACTATTAACCTCCACTCAACCCCCATTATCAAGTGCTGAGGTGGGGTAATACCGAGGAACACAAGGGAGAACAGTGCTAATATGGCGGCAAAATACCTCAACCTCATCGATATAGCTGTTAACGCTATAACAGTTATGAATAAAGCTAGAGATAGAGCTTGCTCCACCATGGTGTAGTTGGAACCGAATTCACCAACACATCTCACATTATCCATTCCCCGCACATCACACCAGAAATCAAGTAGTTTCCCACCCACGCCCGCAGGTTCAACTTTAAATGAGCCCAGAAGAACGAACACTATTAAAAATGAAGCAAGGAAGATGACCATAGCTTCGACTATCCTATTCCTAATTAGAGATGCGATCAATTTATTGATGCGAGCATAATTAAGCTTCCTCATTTTTGTCCTCATAGTCGATGCACCAGTGTGGATATCGAAATTTAAATAAAAATATGTAGGTCAATTAATCTTTAGATCCAAGATCACGTGTTCTCATGTGTGATGCCTCACCCCACCTCGGACATGTATTTCACCACAGCGCTGGCTCACGCGTGAGGCCTCGTACCGGTTTGAGCCTCACAGCTATAAAACCAAATCAACATCAAATCATTTCCCGGAACGCACCCTAATTAGGATACGCACACCGTACCTACGTATTTGAGCGGTAACCACCCACTTCACCCAGGCCTCATCACCTTTAACATGGTTTACACACCACTTACACCTAATAATACCTGATAAATGGCTAGTAGGCGATGTGGGACTACCTCCAATGATTTCCCTAGCCATTAGACTAGGTTGGGCAGGGCTTGGCTGAGCCGTGATGTACCACCAAGATCTCCTAGATGATCACCTACTCATTGAGGAGTAAGCCGCGCTTCCGGGCACCATAATCATTTTCCAGTACTAAGCACGTTAAGGCGGGGCTTACGGGCCTAGACCGGGTAGGAATAGTTACTCCGCTACCTATGAGGCTGCAGCCCTACCCCTAGGTGGGGCTGTTTTACCATTGATTGACAAGTGTTAGGTTTATAAGTATCTGTTTGCAATTATTAGTGTTGGTGGCAGACATTTCAGAGAGGTTGTTGAAGACTAGGGAGGTTTGCGAGATTCTTGGTATAAGCAAGTGGACTCTGTACAGGTGGATAGAGGAAGGTAGAATCAGGGTTGTTAGGATCGCGAGCGGTAGGTACAGAATCCCGGAGAGCGAGCTCAGGAGAATCATAGAGGAGGTAAAGAAAAATGACTGACGTCACGAGGACCGTTGTTGTGAGGAGCGCTCGGCTTCCTAGGAGGGTGTTCAGGGTCTTTGTTGAGCTTGAGGGTATGTACCGTAACATGGTTGAGCAACTAGTGATGTACGTAGTTAGGAATGAGGTATCTAGTTTCACCAAACTTAAAGCGTTGAAGTATTGTGAGTTGAGGGGTCTCTACCCACACCTACCCTCACACTATGCCTACACTGCATGCCAAGACGCTAGTACTAGAGTTAAGAGTTTTCTGAGGTTGAGGAAGCGGGGTTTAACCAGTAAGGAGTACCCGGAGGTTAAGAGTGTTAGTGTTTGGCTGGATGACCACCTGTGGAGATTGAGCGGCCTAACCTCCCTTAGCATTGCTACCCATAAAGGACGGGTGACAGTTGAGCTTGAGTCACACAAGCAGTACTGGAAATACATCAGTAGTGGCTGGAGGCTTGCTTCAGAGGCTAGGATAAGACTCGACAAGAAGAACAAACAACTAACTATCTACCTGGTTTTTACTAAGGATGTTGAAGAGCACAAGCCTAGGGGCTATCTACCCGTGGATGTCAATGAGAACAACGTCGCTATACTAGTCGATGGATATGCATACATCTTTGGGACAGATATGGAGAAGCTTGTACTAGGATACTATTATCGCAGGAAGAGGGTGCAGGAGAAGTACGACGAGCTCTACGGTGTTAAATCCAGGGCTAAGAGGAAGGTGTTTAGGGAACTGAGGGAGAAGTGGAAGAAGCGCGATATCAGGTGGAAGCTAGCAAATATCATTGTTAGAGTTGCATATGAAAAACAGTGCGTCATTGTCCTAGAGAAACTCGGTAAGAAACCAACAGAAAACATGATTAAGAGAATTAAGGATAGACAGTTGAGACATAGAATATACCAAGCGTCTATCAAGGGCATTCAAGTAGCTATTGAGGAGAAAGCTAGAGAGTACGGCGTGCCAGTAGTTTACGTAGATCCAAGACACACCTCCAAGACTTGCCCAGTCCATAAGGCCCTCATAAACTATAACAACGGCTCCAGAATCGGTAGGTGTAGTAAGGGAGGGGAGCTGTGGCATAGGGACGTTGTTGCATGTTGGAACATGTTTCTCAGAGCCCTGGGAGGTGATGGGAGCAACGCTCCAAACCCCTCAGAGCTAGACCTAGATGTAGACCTAGATGTGTCCCGCATGCCGTTCGGGACGAACGCCACCCATGACCCCACAGTAGTCGGAAAGCCACTGTGGACGAGGTGGAAGTTCCTTGATGCAATGAAAAATCATAAATGTACATCAACGAGCATCAAGGGACAAACGGTTTTAGGGTTCTGGGGTTTGTGTTGTGTTTAGTGGTTTTGCCCTGAGTACTCCGAACCCTATTCCTCTCGACCTCCCTACTCCTAGGTGTGTTGCTAGTGCTAGTAGTTTGTCGTACGTGTTTAGTAGTTTGTTTGTTAGGCATTCATACGTTACCCATCCCTTGAACGCTCTCGTGGTTCTTAGCCTTCCCTTGCTGTCCCTGCCTATGAGTACTGTTACCGGTCTTAGCCTGTAGTCTACTTCGACGACTGTTACGTCTGCTAGCCTGCCTAGCTTGTATGCCTCTAGGTCTCCGGCTGATTCGTTCGGTATTCTCTCCTTGGGCTCGACTACGGAGTTCCATAGCTTGAGTAGGTATGAGAAGATGAATGATGGTTGTGGTATTAGCCTATGCCCCTCAGCGAGCTTCCTAGCCTTATGTCTGAGTGATGTTGGTAGCATGTGCTTGCAGGTGATTATCGTTGGTGTGACGAACTCTACCGCGAACCTCTTACTAAGCCCTAGGGTGAGGGATGAGACTTTAACGACCTCAACTCCCCCAACATCAACCCTAAACCTACCGTAAGGGGTCTCAAAAACACCCGACAAAGACGTGAACTCATCAATAACACCGCAATCACCCACAACAGCCGAGACCCTACCATACAGCTGCGTACCACCACGCACATAAATCGGAGGACCCCCAACCCTAAAACTGATGAGGGGCCTACCATCAAGGAACAAAGGAGTGATCTGAAGGGGCTTAAAAGGCCTCGCAGACCTACTCAACCCACCCAAAAAACCACCCCTAACCTCAACAACATACTTAAGAACCTTAGAAGAAAGAGGAGGCAAAACAACATCAGAAAGAGGAACAACAACAAAATCACCAACTACCACATAAGACACACTACCACCCAACACCCAGTAACAGAACTGTATGAGGAGTTAAAATATGGGTGACAAGCAACTTCTCGATGATCAACACTTCCCCGGCCGCCCACTCTGGTCCGCTCGACCCCTCAAGCCTCGACATACTTGACTTACACCTCGCATGAGTTCTTTAACCTCCTCAGACCCTTCTTAGATTATTGCCCAGAGGTCCCACACCCTCTAGGTTCAGTCCTGACAACTATAATCCATGAATCTCAAACCACGTTGACCACTGTGAAGTTACTATGAAAGTCATAACGTAGTTGGGCACTTACGCCACCGTTCACGAGGCCCTGGTGGAGGAGTTATCATGGCTAAGTGTGACCTCCCAAGCACTTACACCCCTCAAGGAGCTCAGGTCTGCACTCGCTGAGGCAGTCCCTAAGCAACTTTTTGAATCCCCCATCCCCTCCGACCCCCAGCTCCCGTTTCCAGTGTCTAACATAGGTGCTGCTAGCACCGTCATCACTACCCCTCTCCTCGCAGAACTCTGCCGATATGTTATCAGCCACTATGAGTGTTCCTGTTAGAACCGTTGTGAGGGTGTACACGGCCAACTCACTTACGTTCGAAAGGCCCGAGAGCTTGAAGGTTCTGAGGGGATTGCTGTATGGTAGGATGTTAAGAGGAGTGCCGTCGACCCACGTCTTAGCGATCTCGTCTAAGGCCTTCTTGATGGAGTTCAATGTATGGTAGCAGAGGGTGTCTTGACCTCCGCAGTACCTTACTAGGCCGTCGATGAATGAGATATGCTGGTGAATGCCATGCAGGACTCTGTTGATTTGACCTTTCAGCCTTTTTTCATTGCTTCATGTTCTTAGTCGATTCATAAAGAGCAAGGGCGTAACTGTGACGTAGTGCGTGCGGTCTGAACTTCTTCTTCAGGTCTTTCTGTCTTTTTTCATTGCTTCACTCCCATCCCAGCTGTCGTGGACGCGGTAGATCTCAACATAGTCCTTAGTCTTTCAGTCTTTTTTCATTGCTTCACGGGGCGTGGTTCGCAGAGGAGGACTACAGCTTTCCCCTACCTCCACCGCCCCTCTTTCAGTCTTTTTTCATTGCTTCTCCCGATCAAGGCCTCAAGCCCGAAGCGGTAGTCAACCAAGCTTCTCAGGCTTACTACCTTTCAGTCTTTTTTCATTGCTTCCGTTACTCATCTTCACCTTATAGTAGTTGAGGACTAGCTCTGCGAGCCCGACTGATCTCTCCTTTCAGTCTTTTTTCATTGCTTCGTTATTGGGATGCCTAACGCTGGGAGTAGGACGAAGATGACTATTGACATAATCATCTTTCAGTCTTTTTTCATTGCTTCATACCTTCCAAAACCCCCTGCAGTTTCCGTCCGTACAAACCACCAATACGTACTTTCAGTCTTTTTTCATTGCTTCTTAGACGCTCCCCCGCCCCGATGTGGTTAGCAGGAGGATATTAAGGTAATTACTTTCAGTCTTTTTTCATTGCTTCGATCGTGACGCCCATCCTGAGGGTCGACGCAGTGTAGTTAGCTGTGTCCGCCAGCCCTACCTCCTTTCAGTCTTTTTTCATTGCTTCGCGTACACCCTACCTTCCCCCATGGTCCTCGCGAATGCGTTGGATAGTGGAGAGCTTCTTTCAGTCTTTTTTCATTGCTTCATGCAAGACATACTAAGCACAGTATTCAGCGTCCTAGGACAACTAAGCGCACTCCTCTTTCAGTCTTTTTTCATTGCTTCATAATCTTTTTTTGAGTATCTACTCCTTTATGGCTTCGTAAACGAGCTCTCCACTTTCAGTCTTTTTTCATTGCTTCACCTCACCTTAACCCTTTATAATCCTCTTGTACACTGATACGAATCTCACCTTTCAGTCTTTTTTCATTGCTTCACGAAGATATCCCACTACGTGACCGGGGAGATCATCGGTTCGTGGGCGTATCTTTCAGTCTTTTTTCATTGCTTCGATGTTGGTGGTATATATGAGCTCGCAAACTCAGAACTGCGTAACTCTCCTTTCAGTCTTTTTTCATTGCTTCGCGTCCGGGATTGCGTCTGCGTTGGTGACCGTCGGCTTAAGCGTCCCCTTTCAGTCTTTTTTCATTGCTTCAAGGACATTAACTACGACTACGACGACGTTATCACGTTCTTCGCTGAGAACACTACTTTCAGTCTTTTTTCATTGCTTCCCCGAGGCTCCTTACAGCGTTAACAGCGTCCCCGCGGAGGTAGTACCTCCTCTTTCAGTCTTTTTTCATTGCTTCTCAACCTTCCTGAACTTCTCCACCAACCCTTCCTCACTCGGTTGTTCTTTCTCTTTCAGTCTTTTTTCATTGCTTCAGGTTAGGTTAGGTCTTAAGACATTCGACGACGTGCTTAAAGAACTTCTCAACTTTCAGTCTTTTTTCATTGCTTCAGAGTTTTGAAGTGCGGGGGTAAGCTATACGTTCAAGTACCAGACCTAGAGGCAATCTTTCAGTCTTTTTTCATTGCTTCACAGTATTCTAATCTTCTTATAGTCTAACTTAAGAGTCTTACCGCACTTATCTTTCAGTCTTTTTTCATTGCTTCGAAGATGCATAAGTTCTTAGAGAAGTTCGGCAAGAGGAGGTAGTAAATTAGTTGAGCTGTCTTTCAGTCTTTTTTCATTGCTTCGGGAGACCTTGTGCTCACGGGGGAGCTTCCTCAAGCTCTCTATCAACCCTGTTAAGTCTTCTCTCTTTCAGTCTTTTTTCATTGCTTC
>CAZXJO010000006.1:11636-22089 GCA_964641155.1 uncultured Desulfurococcaceae archaeon
TAGAGGTATTTCTTATGGGTTTAGTCTACTGGTTCGTAGATGTAGGGTTTGTATTTTAATTCTTTTAATATGGAGTCTTTGAGTTTCTGTGTTTCGTGTATTGGGAGTTGCCATAGTGACCTTCTCTTAGTGATTTTTTCGGATTCTTTGGATAGTTTGCTGTAGAGGTGTGTTATTAGGATTTCGAGAGATCGTGGTTTCAGCATTTTAGAGCCTCCTAAGGTTTTAATTTCTGTTTTACGGGATGCTTGTATTGTTGCGTGAATGGCTAGAGGTTTGAAGATCTCAGATAAATCGTATGTTAGTGATGTCCGACCCGGTTTTGAGGTGTGGATGAATCCGTTGAAGGGGTCCAAACCAACGGTGACCAACGCCTTCGTCACCAATCCGTAGAGGACTGCGTATGTGAAGTTTAAGGCGCAGTTTATGGCGTCCCCTTTCCTCGGATCTCTTCCGGTGAACTGGTATTTGCTGTGTACGAATTTCGTCAACGCCTCCCATAACGCCTTAGATCCCTTCCCCTCCAAGACCCTTAGCTCGTTTAAGCTATTACACCTCTCTACCTCCTCGATAATTGGTGGGACTGACTCCTTAACCCTCCGATACAAATCCTCACCCAACATCTCTCCATGATACTTGTACTCATACCTCACAACGTTAAGCATCCCCCTCAACTTACTGATAACGATCGACCTAGCATGGGCCAACCTACAAGGCTCGCTATCAAGACACCTATACTGAGCCCCTCTAATATTGACAGAACCTACTTGAACAACGTCAAAGAGGACGCCGTAGACCTCAGACCTACCGGAGAGAACCACCACTGGTACCCCATGAGATAGCAGGGTGATGAGAGCTGAGGACGTCACACTAACCCTCTCCCCAACAATCACAGCCAACTCCAAGTCAGGTAATGAAGCTTCCACCCTCTCCCCACTATCCTTACTCAAGACCGCAATACTCCCACTCCTCCTAATAACCTTACAGCACCCCTCGACTACGAGAATCGCCAACCCGCCCTCACCCCTTACCGGCGGATCGGGCAAATCCTCCCGATGTCAACATCACATTGGTAACACACATCATCTCCGGGCTTCCTAACACGAAGATCCCCAGTAACCAACTTTTCGAGCTGCCGGAAGGCCCTTAGCAAGTCCCTAGAGATCCCATATTTGCTCAGGTTCCTACATATGAGGACGTTCCTCACGATATCCCTCTCATAATCCTTCATAATAACTATGACAGGGACTACGTAATACCCAAACATATTGTAAACTGCTGATGCGTAGGCTACCAACCTGTCCTTAATGACGGACGGGTTCTCGTACAACGTAAATTCGAACAATATATGAAGGAAGGTGTCATGAACCTTCACAAACATTAACATGTCCACCTTACCCCTCAACACTATGTAGGCTTCACTGCCAAGGTACGTTAAGGGGTGTATGTCAGGTTCGATTAACGGTTCTCCAAAGACTCTGAATGGATCATCGTTGAAGACATTTCTGACAAACGTTACGTAGTGCCACTTCTTCCGGTTCCACGACTCTTTACCCATCTGTTGGGGGAGAGTTGGCTGAGTCTGTAGATGTGGTTGCAACCTCAGCAGGACCCTCTGCCTGCACACACTTAGGTCGTCCAGGACCTTCATCGGGCCGAAGAACACCTTCTCCCTTCCCACACCCTCCGTAGAAGACGATAACCTCTCCTCGCTCACCTCTAAGGGATATATTCCCCTTGGTAACCTCCAAGAGAATCTCATATTGAAAGTCGTTGAGGAGGATGATAGTTGCTCTATCCTCTTCTTCAAGCATTTTAGAGAGGCTTGCAGATATCCTCTCTGCAAGTCTTCTAGAACCCCGTCCGACATACACTGAGTACGTGAGCAGTGTGAAAGAATACTTTCGAAGTAAACTCCGGATTTTCCGCCTCGTCCTCTCGCCCTTACAGTCATAAGTGACCACCAAGTACATATGAACAATCCTTACAGGAACAGTAAGTAAGCAGCACCTCTCTTTCCCGTCCCACGATCTACTAAGGATGACTCAACCTTCACCGCATACCCATAGGCATTCAACAACTCCATTAGGTGGTGGTCACAGTCCACGGCAACATACACAGGTATTTCCTTGCTTAGGAGGACTTGATATAGGATGTCTTTCCTGCCTCCGAACCCGGACACTTTCTGAGGCAGGCAGTAGGTGAGGAGGGTTTGAGAACCCATCACGGATCTGTCAAGATGTTTGAACTCACCTAAATACTTGGTCCTTAACTTAAGGACCTCTGAAGCCCTCTTCCTAGCAGCTTCTCTAACGACGAGCTTCCCATTTTTTAAATCATACTCAACCTCATAGTTCATCAGTAGTGTCGTGAGACTTGCTTCCCCTTCCTCATTATCTCTCCTGTACCCTACTGATGTAGTGAGTCTGAAGGAAGATAGCGGGACGATCACCCCAGCCTTCTTCTGGACTTTCGGGAGCTGGCTAAATAAACTCCTTAAGTCAAATTTATCGATAAGTTTTAGAAAACGTGTTGAGAGCTCTCTGATTTCCTCAGGGTATTCCCAAAGAGCGATATTCATAAGGAAGTACATGGCGAGCGGTGCATATAGCCTCAGTTTTCCGATGAAGTGGTCTCGTATGAAGGTGCTCTCATATTCAGCTATGCTCGGTGCCTTAGAGATTATTGTAGAGAGCGCGCTCACTAACTCGCTATAGGAAACCTCCTTTCCACCCAGACTTAAGAGTTTGTCTATGTAGCACTTTGGGACAGGAATAATGACATATGCTTCATCCACATCTCCCCTCCCAATCCTCCCAAATCTTTGAACCAACTCCCCGAGGTGAGTTGCGTGGATTACCCCACATTTCACTCTTTTTAAATCTATGCCTACATCCGCGGCGTAATTGGCGAATGCGTATAGGTCTCCCACATACTTCTTAGCAACTAATTCCTCCCTACCCTTAGCATAGCTCGGTGGTCTGACCCCTGTTACGATGGTCGGTGTCTTACCAGTTACTTTGTAGAAGCTCTCCGCACATCTCTCCACAGTGCTGTTCCTCCTACTTATGAGTAAGGACCTCCCACACTCACATAGCCACGCACCCCTCTCCTCCACGACCTCCGGTAATCTATCCTCAATTCTGAACCAGGCCAGCGCACCGCATTCAACGTTAATAGGTACGAACTCAACAACAGTTCTGCTCTTGATCCTGTGAGCGTTGTGGGGGATGTCGACAGTCTCAGCCCTAACGACGCTCACTTCCCCAAGACCTGCCTCACTCAGCAGCTCGTAAAAGTCTTCCTGAGGGGTTGCTGAAGATAGGATTATCCTCCACTCCTTCCCAACCAACTCATAATTCAATGCGTATAGCACTAACAACGCTTGAATGGTCGGTATTTCATAGAAGTCCCATACGTGGAACTCATCTAAGAACAGTACTTCGGAGAAGAGGGCGGAGTAAATGTTGAGCCTCAGCCTTTCCCTTGTTTTAACGTCAATTAATTTGCTCAGATCTCTTCTGTACCTGGATAGCTCATTGTTAAGTTCCTCCATTGTTGGTATGCTAGCTATCTTCGATGCGAGTCTGTAGATGATGTCCCCTTCGAGTGCCAAGCTAATCAAACTTTGTGCGTTGTGCCAGGAACGGTAGAAGCCTGTGAGGAGTAGGTAGGGGTACTCAGGCACTGTCACAGCGATTAAATACCCGACGTCGAGCACGGAACGCCTAATCAGATCCAATAACGTTACCCTAGATGGAACCCTATCAGACCCGCCCTCCAGGGATTGCAATACCTTATCGAGAACCTCCTTAGTTACCTTCACCACACCCAGCGTCTGCTCATAATTCGCCCTCCTTACTTCACCCCCCATTACCCACTCAACGTCCAACCCACACCTGTACTTAATGACAGACCCCGTATCCTCGACCCTCTCACAGATCCTGTCTAAGGTATCGGTAATTGAGGCGAACTGGTCTTCTACGAGGGCTTTAGTTGGGTACAGCCCTACAACACCGGAGAATGAGGTGCCATTAATTACGTTTGACAGGAGGGGTGATAGGAGCGTGAACGTCTTACCGCTGCCGGTGGGTGCTTCAACACCTATTAGCCTGTGTTCAGCGATCTTGAAAACCACTTCCTCTTGAAATTTTCTTAAGTGTATGGTTCCTCCTTTACCTGAAACCTTGATTGATCCGAGAGGGATGTAGACCTCCTTAACAGTTACTTTGAGGCTACTCATTTAAAATGCCCTGCTACAGCTTCGGTAATGGTAGGCGGAAAGTTCGTCTGTATTGCCCGGAGGAGACCTCTATCACAGATAACTTACTCTCTGAGTAGTATCCGCGGACAATCATGTTTGAGAACTGTCTTGACTTATGAACGGTCTTTGTGGTTAATAGTGTGTAATACTGCTCCGGTTCTAACCCATACCTAATCACATCGCCCAGATTTACCGGATCGCTCCAACCGCTAACGAAGCCCTTTACCTTAGCATGATAATACCTTACCTCAAAGACCCCCTGTCTCTTAACGCCTAACCTTATAGTCCCAGGTAATTTCACGTTTTCATTGGTTACTAAAATCACTGTTTCGAAGGCACTTCCAGGCGCGAACGCCATATGAGCTACGTGCCATGGATAGAGGGATTTTGGTCTAACCTTCCTAGGCTCCGCAAAACCCTCACTCTTAACATTACCTATGAGTCTAGTCATATCAATTAACACGGGACTGGCTGGATATACATAGAGGTTTCTCTCAATTTCATCTAAGAGTAGGTAAGAAACTTCACTCGGATTTCCGGGCTTCGATGGGGAGGTTAGGGAAGCATGTGTTAATCCGCTGAAGGCATACATGAGTGGGTAGTTATGTATGTATGGAGCTGGTCGGTAAGTAGGGTATGTGACATCGCCAATCTCTACGGGCAAAATAGTTGAGGAAAATGTCAAAAAATCACACAGCTTAAGCTCAGCTACCAGTAATTCCACGTATGACCCCACTAACCCTCTTAGCTACTTGTGCCACTTATGTACTTCCTAACACCCTCTACATAGTTCTTAGCACTCATCCAGAGCTCCTTGACGAGCTCTGCATCAAGTACGTTAACGTTATCCCTGAGGTAGTCTATCATGTCGCTAGTGAATTCAATTGCGCCACTGCCAGTCTTGAAGTTCTTCCCCTGCAGGTAACTTAGTACTGCTCCCTTAACTTCATCCAACTTGTTTTTGTTGAATGCGGCCTCTGCCGCACTGTACGAGGCCCCGACCTCGTAGAGGTCCCCGATTATCACAACTGGGCACACTTCCAGAGTACCCTGTATGGATGTCCTAGCACCAACTCTGATCTCCCTGTTCAGTAGGTAGAGTACGTAGAGGAGCTCGGATGGTGACGCCATGTAGAGTACATGTTTGCCCACGAACAACGTACCGGGTTCCACTAGTGCCAATTGGTACAGCCCACCGGTTCTCCTCTCCTCTTCAGAAGCACCCTTTGACATCGGGGCGCTCTTCAACATTATTGTAGTATGCGTCACCTCATCGACCGCGTTACCGGTCCTCACAGTGTATCTCGGTTCCGTAGCATATGCTGAGTCCCCGACAAACCTGCTTGCGAGGTTGTAAGTCTCCTTCCCGGTCACGGCGCCCATTAACACGTCTACAGGACACTTCATACACCTACCCTTTTCCACGCCAGCACTATCACCCGCTATTCCCACTGCTAATGAGCAACCGCTTAGGAAGTCCACATCACCGTACCACACAGATTTTAATGTACTGTTGTGCTGAATCCACATGTCCCTAGCAAGATTCATGAAGCTCCTTAGGTATACGGCTTTAAGCTTCCTGAATAATATCGTCGGAGTGAGTCCCCCCTTCATTCTCGACAGTACTATGTCACTCTCTCCTTCAGTCCTAATTGTTAAGGTGTCAGCAGCCCTCGCTATGTAGTATATCGTTATTGCTTTAGCGACAGGTTTAACGCTCATCTTAGTCCCTTCATAGGCATGTAGATATGGCCTTAACTTATTGTAATTACGCTCGCCGAGCAGTCCTTTAAGGGCCTCCACGGTTTTGGGGTAGAGCTTCTCTAATTCCTCGGACATAATTCACTCGCCCCCTTCTCCTTTAACCTTCTTCCCGCTTTCTAGGCTCTATCGCCAAAGTGAGGTCCCCCCTGACCGCCACTATGACTAACGTCCTAATGCCTTTCACGAGTTCGTGGGCCCTAACAGGGTTTTTACTTTTCATATATTCTAATCTGTCCAACAGATTTGCCACCGCCTCGTTTGTTTTCTCCTTTTCTTCGGGGGTTTCAAACCCGAAGTGTCTGCTGAACACCCCTATTATCTCCGCTAATGCCTCGGCCTTGAACTTCCTCCCGGCAATGAAGGCTTCCAGCTCCGGTACGAACCTCGATATGTGGTGATCGCTGACATCCCTCCCGTTCGCAATACGCCCTTTGATGTAGCGTGCTATTTCCATCGCCGGCTGCAATACCTGGTACTCTGGGCCAGTTACGTATAGCGTTTTAGGGAGTTGAGCCCCGGATTTTGTTTTGGATATAGACAACGAGCCCACCTCCTTTTGCAATTGCTTCGAGAGAGCTACAAAAGAGTCTAAGGACGGAAATCCAGTGAGGAGGGGGGTCGCCCTCCTAAACACTAAGTCTGTTCCTCTGGCTTCTCCCCAGTCCTTCTCCTCTAGTGCTTGGAAGTATGTTTCAAGCGTTTTATATAGCCAGTGCCTAATGTGGGTAAGGAATTTCCCACCCCGCTCCTTAGATTTCTCAAGAATCTTAAGATACATTGCATTAGCCTCACCGACCACGGAATCTCTAACATCTAATTGAACGGGTATGTTATGCCAAGCAATAGCCGTAAGGGGATTCCTTGTTATGATGAGGTTCCCGCCGAAGACAAACCACTCCTTTAAAGCATCCAATAACATGTCTTTGTCAAGGCCCTGGGCACGCTCCCTCCTCCCAAGTATCATCCTACTAGTTAGGTAGTCGGGAATCACATAATAACGTCTTTCAAGTTCTTCTATAGCACCCTCAATAATGTCTAGTAAGTCTATAGGCATTGATGGAGAATACACCAACACGCTCGACCAGAGACCGTCAATAATGCCGAGGCTACTGAATAACGACTCACCTTCAAAGTAACAAACCTCGCAGATTGGTAACTTCTTAACTTCCTCTATCGCACCCCTCTCAGTAGGATTTCCAGGAATTCCCGGTACGAACATCTCTGAAACATTTATCTCCCCTAAGTACCTTCCCAGAGATGATAGGAGATCACCAAGTAACTTTTCCTGACCAATGGGCTCGCCACACATCTTACAGGTAGCTACACCCTCTTTACCCACTGGCATTACTGCTCGGGCTCCTTCTCTTAATTGACTGGGTGCAGTTACGTATAGCCTTAACTTCATTAAGAGTAATTCATGATCTACATTACTTATCTCCCTACGCTTACTGATCACCAAGTCCTTGGCCTTTCTTGCGATCCCATCCAATTTCTCCATATCGTTAATCGATGATAGTAACTCGTAGAGCTCTAACACGGCATCAGTTTTCCCTCTAGAACTGATCTTGAAACCTAACTCACTTGCTACCCTATTAAACTCTTCTTCCTTTGCGGTTCTAGTTGCTATGTATAAAACAAATATCGTAAATACTCTAAGCATTTCAGGGTTTGCTTTGCATTCGTTGTAAAGTCTCTCAAAGTCCGTAGCACGGTAGGTTGGCAGAGGTTTGTAGTAGCTTGTCAATCTAGAGATCGATGATCTCTTACCGGATTTCTTACCTTTACCACGCTCCCCTCCTCCAGACGTCTCTCTTAGAAAGTTCATGAAAGGGTCGAGCCTGGATCTTACTTCAGCCTCTGCACCCTCATATCCTCTCTTATTAGCTTCCATAATCTCAGCTGCTATCCTCTCATATATCTCGTTCGTTGAAATCCGTGAGGGGTCGTGTGTTAGGAGGAGCATTCCTTCAGGTGTTGAGATGAGGGGTACAACCCCTCTCTTCTCCATTTCCTCCCTAATTATCCTTGAGGCCCACACGGCTATGGGGCGTAGGCGCCCAACGACGACTGGGTACATCTTATCCTCAGATATCTTAGCATAGTTTCTGAGGTAGTTCATGACGTTCCATATGCTACGGCACTCAATATCGCCGGTTATATTGTCGGCCGCCTCGACGAGCTCAGATATCCTCTGTAATTGCCTGGGAGCACCGCCCCTCTCACGAGTTCTGGCCACAGCTAAGGCGTTTTGAATTATTTCCTCCGTTCCTTCCTTGCCGAAGTAATCCGTGAGCTTGACGTACACGTTAGTATGCTTGAACATATCTAAAACTAAGTCCTCCTCCAAATCCCACTTGTTCAAGTCATGTAGCAGTCCTGATAAGAACGACAAGCATACGTTCTCACTCCCAAGGCCTAGGAAATCTGCAAGCCTTGCTGCGAGAAATGCGGTGCCTAGGAAATGTTGAAGCCCTGATATGGTGAAGGAGTACTTCGGATTTGAGGCGATTATGTGAAAATAAAAACCCTCCACGTAATTGGCATCCCTGCTAACCATCTGCAGTAAGTCTTTCTTGACTGAATTCTTGATGTCCTGCAGTATATTACCCAAGCTTACACCTCTTCACTAATGTAGCTAGTGCCCACTTAAAATATTCCTGAAAAACTTATAAATTTTACTGTTAATAGTTTAATAGTGGTGAGCTATGGGCAAAGTTATCCTATCAATAATTGGTTTTTCCGCAGAACTTGTGGTAAGGAGTTTGCTTAAGATTGGGGTAGTTCCTGAAGATAGGGTGGTGTTGATTTATTCGGTTAGTGGTGATGAGTATCAAAGAAAGAGGGTTATTGAGGCCGTTGAGACTGTTAAGAAGTTTTTGCCCGCTGGTGGGGTGGTTATTGAGGAGTGCGTGGTTACAGGTACGGATTTCTTTGAAGATGTTTCTACGATCCTCAAAACGTTGAAGAGTCATAAAGGGAAAGAAATCATCGTTTCCCTAGTCGGTGGTATGAGGATAACTATTTTTGCGGCGTTCTATGCTGCAGAGCTACTTGCTCGGTTACTGAGGGCTAGGATATCGATACATCTTATGAGGGAAGACGGACTCTACGACGTGCTCCTCCCAACACCCCTGGTACCTACTCTGGGGAGGGGTGAGTTAGCAGTTCTAAGGAACTTCAAGGAGTTTGGGATGTCGGGAAGTCCTAGGCCTAAAGTTATTGAGGAGTTGGCGAGGAGTATGGGGGTCTCAGACATGACCGTGAGGAAGGTGCTCCGTCAGCTGGAGTCTAAGGGTCTTATCCGAGTGGATAGCGGCATCATCACTATGACGAAGCTTGGGGGGGCCGTTTATGAAGCTGTTAAGGAGGTGTAGGTATTGCCTGGCACTGGCAGTTACTTGGATGTTGTTGGGGACGCGGACCGCAGGTCTAACGTGTTCTTGTTTGAGGTGGGGGTGTTTATCCGCTCAACATGGAAGAGGCCGCTATTCACTGGTAAGCTCGTTAAGTCATTCCTGATAGACTCAGAGCCATCGATTAAGACGTTCTTTGAGAGGATCCGCGGTGTTATGCCGAAGCTCGTGCACGTATCCCCGCTCTACACCTATGTGGGGAACAAGTTGGTGTGTGTTTATAGTCATGCAGATGTTGATGAGAGGGGGAACTTGAGCAAGGTACATCCGGTCAGCGTTAATGGGTCGTACACGTTCTACGTGGGTTTCGTGGAGGTTGACGTTGTTGCGGCGCCGAGGTTCGATCAAGTCTACGCAGCTCTGACGAACATCTCTGGCAGGCACAGGTTTGCTGGCACCGAATTTGATGTGGAGTTAGTTTCCTTGAGGACTGTGGACGTTGTGAGGGAGGCTGAGTCCGTGGTTGAAGGGCTACTTAGAAGTGGTAAGCTGAGGTTCGTGTTCTCCTCACCGACAATGTTAAGGGATCCTTTCAGGAGTTCGAAGTTTAAGTCTCTGATACCAACACCTATGAACGTGTTCTCCACCTCAACCTATATCCATACGTGGTTAGCCGGTAAGCTGCATAGGAAGACGTATTACGGTACGTTGCTTGCAGTGCACAGACTCCTCAATGAGACCCACTCAATATACCCTAAGCGCCGGTCTGAGGGGACGGTGCGAGTGAGGCACATATTCTACGAGAACGGTAAGAAGCCAGTACCAGCAATAATAGGCTACGTGAACTACAGGCTGAACCACAACTACCTCGAAAAATACGCCCGGAGAATCGATGCTGAAGAGCTCCTCACAACACTCCTCAAATACATCCTAAGCCTCGGCACAGGAACCTCAAGAGCCACAGGCTTCGGACACATCAAAACCACAACAGACCCAACACTCACTAAACCACCCAACACCAAGGGAACCCACACCAACACATCGCATCAAAACTCCACAAGAAATTGTTTGA
>CAZXJO010000006.1:22099-103466 GCA_964641155.1 uncultured Desulfurococcaceae archaeon
TTCCGGTGGAGTCCTCAAGGTGCCCCATGAACCTTCCGGGAACTCAATGAAAAACATAAATAGTACCCACGCATAAACAAGAACCAGAAGCAATGAAAAAAGACTGAAAGACGTTTAACTGCCCCACCAGCTTAGAAGCGATCGCGTTTGCAGCCCTCTCCAAGTTCGAAGCAATGAAAAAAGACTGAAAGTTGGACTACCCCACACAGACCTGGCGTAGCGCTCGACAACGATTTGGTACAGATCATATGAAGCAATGAAAAAAGACTGAAAGGGGAACTAGTAGACGTAGCTAAGACAATGGAAACACTAGGTGAAACACAGCTAGCGAAGCAATGAAAAAAGACTGAAAGTGTCTTCGATAACGCTGACTTTGTTGTCGCTGTGAAGTCACTAACACTGAAGCAATGAAAAAAGACTGAAAGAAATCGTATGAGGAAGTCATAAACGTACTATTAAGAGTGGCTACAAACAAGAAGCGGAAGCAATGAAAAAAGACTGAAAGGGAGCAGTTGATCCTGGGTTACGCAGTCACTTATGCGAGGAGGTTCACCGAAGCAATGAAAAAAGACTGAAAGGGTGAGGTTATTACGTACACTCCGAACGCCACCATCCCTACGAAACCGCTTGGTACTATGGTGCATGAAGCAATGAAAAAAGACTGAAAGGAAGAAGAAAAAGAACATAAACACAACCCTTTTTGACTACTTAACCAAGGAACTGAAGCAATGAAAAAAGACTGAAAGATGACATCGGTTGATTACGTTGACGGACTTCATAGACAATGCAACAGTAACGTGAAGCAATGAAAAAAGACTGAAAGAAGGACTCTACCGGGGGTATGCCGAAGGACTCCCCCCTAGTCAGGAATACGTGTAGAAGCAATGAAAAAAGACTGAAAGAGGGCTAGGCAGATGCCGTGGTATGAGGTCGGTGCTGAGCTACTGGTTAGGGTCATCGAGGAGATACCAAGTAATGTGAAGCAATGAAAAAAGACTGAAAGACCATATTAGGGGCCCTAATACTTAACGAAATCCCGAAGTAATAGGAAAAGACTGAAAGTAGTTAAGGGATTAAAACCTACTCACCCCTCCATAATTGGAAGGTATTGGCGATGGGTAAGGAGTACGAGGTCAAGGTCAGGGTCGGAGACCTAAGTAGTGTGAGGGCTAGGATAGAGGGGTTGGGCGGGGAACTAATAAGCACCCACACAGAGGAAGACTACTACGTAGACCTCAGAAACTGCGTGTCAGAAGAGTACAGAGACGTAGTCTTCAGGATTAGGGTGAGGGACGTGAAGGGGGTTAAGGAAGGTGAGCTAACGGTTAAGGGGCCTAGGAAGGCCTCGCGGACACTCAAGATCAGGGAGGAGGTCAGCGTGAGGGTGGAGAGGCCGTACGAACTAATCGAAATCTTAGAGAGCCTAACGTTCAAGACCTTGAAGGTGCTTAAGACCAGGGAAGTATACCGCCTAAGAAACTTCAAGATATTCCTGGACAACGTCCCAGGCCTAGGAACGTTCGTTGAGGTGGAGTTAGAGGGTGTGGAGGACGTGGGAAGGGCTGAGGAAGAGGTAAGTAAGATACTCGAAGAGTTAGGCGTTGGCCGTGAAGTGATAAGTAAGTCCTACGCTGAGATGATGTTAGAGGTGATGGGTTGTGGGCGGTGAGGTCATAGCCCTAATGACGGATTACGGGCTAACGGACCCATACGTCGGGATGGTTAAGGCGGTGATAAAGCGTGTGAACCCGGACGCGGAAATCATAGACATAACACACGGAGTACCTAAGTACCGCATAGATGTGGGCGCCCTAATACTTAAGACCACCTACACCTACTTCAGGAAGGGAACCATATTCCTAGCAGTGGTCGACCCAGGCGTGGGGTCCGCGAGGAAGGGGGTAGTGATAAAGACTAAGAACTACGTCTTCGTAGGGCCGAACAACGGACTACTAACACCCGCAGCCATGGAGGACGGCATATGCGGAGTCTACGAGATAAGGGTGGGGAGGGTGAGGATGTGGAGGGTCTCAAAGACATTCCACGGGAGGGACGTATTCGCTCCGACAGCCGCATTAATAAGCGCTAAGACACCCATAGAGAGCCTATGCACACCACTCCCCACGGAGGAGTTAGTAACTGTTGAAGTACCGCCGAGGAAGCCCGTCAGGGAGGGCGATGAGGTGCTGGCGAAGGTCTTCTACGTAGACGACTTCGGGAACCTAATACTCGACACGGGGTTGGGGGACGTGCTAGAGTTGCTGGGGGCTGGATTAGGTGATGAGTTAGTGATCAGGGCTAAGGATGGGGAGTTCAGGGCTAAGGTCGTTGAGACGTTTGCTGAGGTGTGTGAGGGCTGCGTAGCCGTATACGAAGACAGCTTAGGGCTGGCTGAGGTAGGGGTTTTTAAGGGGAACGCGTCCAAAGCTTTGGGGATATGTGAAGGTGGTGTAATACGTATTGGGAAGGTGTTGTGAGGGCAGTATACGCCGGTAGGTTCCAACCAATACATTACGGGCACGTGAACGTGATTAAGTGGGCTTTGGAGAGGGTGGATGAGTTAATCGTAGTCATCGGCACCGCCCAGGAAAGCCACACAGTCGTAAACCCATTCACAGCCGGTGAGAGGTTACTCATGGTTAAGCTAGCGTTGAAGGAGGAAGGAGTGGATCTGGACAGAGTGTACATAGTGCCGGTACCGGACATACTGATGAACTCCGTATGGGTCCACTACCTAGCAATGTACGTACCTAAGTTCAAGTTCGGCGTGGCTAGGAACCCCCTAGTCGTAAGGCTCTTCAGGGAAGCAGGTTACGAAGTGCTGATACCCCCACCCTACAACAGGGGGGAGTACTCATCCACGAGGATTAGGAGGTTAATGCTCTCAAACGACCCCGCATGGAAGGACTTAATCCCCAAATCGGTCGTCGAGTTCATAGACGAGATAAGGGGTGTTGAGAGGCTAAGACAGATAATAGGTGTAGATTAGTGGACTACGTCCTAATAGATGGCTCCATAGGTGAGGGCGGGGGCCAGATATTAAGGACGTCTGTGGCGCTCTCCTCAATACTCATGAAGCCAATCAAAGTGATCAACATAAGGGCTAAGAGGAAGAACCCAGGACTCCAAAACCAACACATAACGGCGGTTAAGGCAGCTGCAGAACTAACCAACGCATCAGTTGAGGGACTACACCTAAGATCCACGGAACTAACGTACGTGCCCCGAGGACTGAGGCCCGGCAAGTACTCCTTCGACATAGGTACGGCTGGCTCAGCAACGCTGGTACTGCAGACCATAATGCCCATAATGATGCTAATGCCTGGGAAGGTGGAGGTGGAGATCAGGGGCGGCACGGACGTCCCGTGGAGCCCCCCGGTGGACTACTTAAGGAACGTCATACTCTATCACCTAAACATGCTCGGAGCCAGGATAGATGTCAAGCTAGTTAGGAGGGGCCACTACCCGAGGGGTGGGGGCATAGTGGTGGCAAAGCCCCTCACCACCCATGAGAGGTTGAGGCCCGTAAAACTGGTGGGCAGGGGCGAGGTACTCAGGATTAAGGGAATCTCACACTGCGTCAAACTACCAAAGCACGTGGCTGAGAGGCAGGCCAGAGCAGCTGAGGAATTCCTAAGGAACTCCGGGATTAACCAACCGATAGAGGTAGGGCTGGAGTACTACAGGCCGGAAAACGACCCACACCTAGGGCCTGGCTCCGGAATAGTTCTATGGTCCGAAACAAGCAACGGAGCACTGCTGGGGGCGGACGCCCTAGGCGCTAAGGACAAGACAGCTGAGGAAGTAGGTATTGAAGCATCTAAGAAGCTGGTAAACGAATTAAGCACTAAAGCAGCCCTAGACTCACACATGAGCGACAACATAATACCGTACCTAGCCCTAGCCAACGGCAAGTCAGAGATCACGGGAGCATCACTCACACTACACACATACACAGTAATCGAGATAACTAAGATGCTCACAGGAGCTGAGATAGAGGTCACTGGGGAACCAGACAAACCATTCAAAGCAGTTATTGAAGGAATAGGCTACGAATTCCCAACTAACAACGACTCATAACCCCCACCACACCCCTTAACAAGCGCCGACCAGCACCGCGCATAGAAAGCAATAAGTAACTATGTACTCAAATCAATAACGCTTAATGAGTTCTAATAGCTTACCAGCAATCCCCCCTAATTTCCGACCTAGGGGACTCACCGGCCTTACCCCCCACCAATCCAACCAATCAGTAAGAAGTTCCGTGACGTTTGAGCACTCCCTGAACCCAGCCCCGCCTGAGGAACTAGTGTTGGTAGCACTCCTCCACTCATACGAGAAGAACCCATATTCGAACCCTAGTTTCTTCACGTACGGGTGCAGATGCTGCGGACATAACTACCATGACCACACATCACCATCACGACTCACAAATGTGGTCTTTATCGTTAGCATATATCCATTAACCCAGTTCCCATCAGGGTCCACGACGTACCAGTACCCGTCAGCGAAAGTTATCACAGCCAGATGACCTACCTCACACACATACCATCCCAACAAGTAGGTATGATTGATGTATGGTTTGAGGGTCGGGTATGTGAGGACCGCTAAGTATTGACAACCCACTCGAAAACCGATTTTAAGGTTCCCTCCACCGATGAACTAATTAGATTGTAGGCCTCCCAACCTCCTCATTCACGTAACTCAGCTCTTCAGTTAACTCATTAACTGTGGAGGCGGTGTTTACGTACGTGTACGTAAGTGTTAATGCTATTATTAGGAGGAAATACTACAGCAGAGGAAACCCTCACAGACCATAACACCAACTCCTGTCTACACTGAGCAAATAAATTTCTCTTAAGAGGTAACGAGATCGCGTTCACCGATCTTAGTTCGTTACTTCTAAGAGTTGAAGCAGTCGATTAGTCGGAACACCATCAATTGAGTGGTGAGGGTTTAATTGATGCGGGCCGTCCCAACCCAAACAACTAGCTACTTAGGGTCTCCCCAGCCTTCACCCTGATCAGGGGTTGGCTAACCAATATCTCAGCTGTGACCGGGTCGTACTTCCAGTCAGGGGGTAACCTACCCACGGACTTATAGTACTTCACGAGCCTATGGATCTTGGACTCAATCTCGATAATACCCCTCTGACTGTGGGTGTCCTTCGGATGGGCTTCGAGGTGCTTCCTCAGGTTCACCGCCCTTCTCATCAGGTTGTACAGGTCCTCAGGAACAGATAACGATATGCTGTACTTGCTTAGGACGTCGGTTAGCTTCGTGTTAAGCACGGACTTCGTTAGAGGTATGCCGTACTGGTCCCTGAGGATGACGCCGATCATTGACGGCGGGTACCCCTTCTTAGCGAGCTCAACAATAATCAACTCCACTTCCTCGGGAGTGAACTGCAACCACTTCGGAGCCACTAGCGCTGCAGGCCTAGTGCCGTGGGACTTCCCCTTCTCCTTACTCTTATTCATCCACACCGACCTAATGTAAGTAGTTGAGCACGCACCTTAAAAATGTTTACTAAACCACTCTGCGAACCCTTTAAAGGCCGCACCCCTATGTGACAGCCTATTCTTCTCAGCAACATCCATCTCAGCAAACGTCCTATCACACCCCTTAGGAACGAATATGGGGTCGAAGCCGAACCCACCTGAGCCTCTAGCACTGAGCGACAGCTCCCCGTGAACAACCCCGGAGAAGAGCTCAACACCCCGCCCAGGGTCTGAGAAAGCTATCACCGACTTAAAGTAAGCCTCCCTACAGCCCACCCCATCCATTAACTTCAGCACGCCGTGAACCCCTAACTTCCTGTAGACGTAGGAACTCATACTCCCCGGGAAGCCGTTTAAGGCCTTGATGAAGAGTCCTGAGTCCTCAACGATCAGGGCCTTACCGCTTAGTAAGGACGCAGTTAACGCGGCGTAGGAGGCAACGACCTCCAACTCCTCACTCTGAACCTCGACCTTAGGCACGTCGAGGGGAACTAACTCCAGGCCGTACTCACCGGCCAGTAACTCAAGCTCCTTGAGCTTAGCTGGGTTGGACGTAGCAACGTAGACGGACTTCATCCCCTCACCCTCCTCTCCTCAACATACCTCCCCCTAAGCCTGATCTCCCTAACCTTATCCATCACGGCTTCAGCACCCCCAGCACCGACCACCGACGAATAACCCCTCAAGAAATGCCTCACCAACTCCTTAGTCATGCCGTAGTGCATGCTCTCGATGGACCTAATCAGCAGGTGGACGTCGACGGCCTTATCCTCCAACTCGGATGAAAGTCTTGACAGACCGAAGTCAATCAAGTACATCACCCCCTCAGGAGTTACCAACACGTTTGACGTGGTCAAATCACCGTGCGTTACGTTACTCAGATGTAGCTTACCGACGTAATTACCGAGCAACTCCAACCACTCCTTCCTAAGCCCCTCATCAGCTGATGGGAGAACATCCCTCAACAAACTGCCCTCAACGTACTCCATAACTATAAAGGCGTTATCGACGTCTACGTAAAGCACTGCGGGGACCCTAACACCGGACCTCAAAGCCATCCACATAACCTTAGCCTCGGTTATGGTCCTCTCACGACGCACTGAGGCGTCGAAGGCGAGGTCCCTGTAACTCTTAGGCACCCTATACTTGACAACCACGTCCAAGCCTAGGAAGACTCCTCTGTACAAGTTGGCCTCAGCGCCGGATGCGATGAGCCTCAACCCATCCATGGAATATCCACCGAGTCAGGCCTCCACCTCTGCCTTACCTGAGCCTCCTCAGGCTCAACTGTTATGTTATGCTTAAGCATCAGCAGGCCCGTCCAAGCGATCATCACACCGTTATCCACCGCGTACTTAGGTTCCACAACACCTAACCTGACATTCCTCAAATCGCTGAGCAACTCGAACTTCATACGCAGCGCCTTACTCGCAGCAACACCGCCCACCACGAGTAACTCACCCTTCTTAGTGTGTGTTAGGCCGCGTTCAACGACCTCAGCAATGGAACTGTAGGCGACCTCCCTAACCGAGTAGCAGATATCCCTCAAGTCATACCTCCCCTCCCTAAAAGCCCTTAAGGCAGCTGTCAGCAGGCCTGAGAAGGAGACGTCCTGACCCTTAACCACGTACGGTAGGTCGATGAACTTCGACCCACCCTCAGCGCATAGGTCCAGCTTATGAACACCTCCGACCACGTACGGGGGAGCTAAACCCACCTCCCGGACGAAGGTGTCCATGAAGTTACCTAGAGCTATGTCTAAGGTCTCACCGAAGACCCTATACCTACCGTCAGAGAACGCTAAGATCATCGTGTTACCCCCTGAGAGGTAGACCACTAAGGGGTCCTTAAAGCCCGTCAACAACCTACCAACCTCGATATGAGCGACTGCGTGGTTCACAGGGATCAAAGGCTTCCTAAAGTACGACGCAAGCGCCCGAGCAACGGTGGCGCCAACCCTCAGGCAAGGACCTAACCCAGGACCTAACGCGACGGCAATACCGTCAACGTCCCTGATCGTGAGCCCAGCATCTGCGAGCGCCTCCTTTAACACCCTACTAGCACTACTCATGAAGTACAGCGATGCCTCCCTAGGGTGGATCCCACCGCTGGAGGGTACGTAACTAACTCTCCTATCAGCTATTATGTGGGGAGGGCTATCCCTAACAATCCCTACCCCGAACGTGTGGGCAGTTGATTCAATACCTAAAACTATCATGGGGGGCTCATTACCTTAACATCAACGCTTCTGAGGAACGAACTCCACGTAATTGCATTTCCCGCAGTGCCACCTACTAACAGGACTCTTATGGAACGCCATCGTGGACCCGCATCTGGGACACTTCTTATTCTTAGACACTATCTTGCCGGCGGAGTAATCAATTACGTAGAGCTTATACCTCTCAGCCATAAAACCACCTCAACTGCCATGCCTCCTAATCACGTGCTGAGGCTCGAAGGCCTTAGCCCTCTCACCGTCGTCGTAGATGTTCGCCCTAATCAAAGACCTGTTAACGCCGTACTCAGTCATGATGTTCCTGATGTAGACGTTATCAGCCGGCCTGCCCGACCACTTGGAAAGTGCATCACGTAACTCACTCCTAGAAGGAGTTCCACGGCCGACGTGGTGGACTAAGCCAACAACCTCAACCCTCCTAACCAACTTATTATACCTCTCACTAACGATCTCCACGTACGTGTTGTCATCCACCCTTATCGCCTTCCTCCCTCCAGACATGACAACACACCACAGCCCTACATCCAGAAATAACGTCGGGTTAATTTAAATCTTATTAGTGCGCCGGCAGACACCTTCCCGACCTACCTAATCCGTAAGGCGTACTTACCGGGCTTAGTAATGCCTAAGAGCTTAGCCACCTCCGAGTGGGCCGGGTCCAGAATGACGGCCACACCGGTCCATTCATCGCTGAAGGTGTCAGAACCGCAGTTAGGGCAGACCTGCTCCTCATGATTCACCAACAACTTACACTTAGTACATGCCTTAAACGGCTTCTTAGACCTCTCCGAGGACATACTACTCCACCCTACCTAGGTATGGCTGCCTTAAAGTCATAGCAACCCTAATCGATGTGGGGGCGTTTATGCTGACGCTCACCACCCTACCGCGAACTACGTCACCCTTCCTGAAAACCTTCTTAGTCTCCTCACCCACCAGTATGTCCTGAAGCTCATCGTAGAACACCTTATCATCAAGTAACTGGGAAATGTGTACGAAGGCGTCTATAGGACCTATGTTAACGTACACACCTATCTTCTTAACATCCACCACCTCACCGAGGGTCACCTCATTCAACACCGGGTAGTAGGTGATGAGGTCCGCCACCACGTCGTGGTAGGTCGCACCATCACCCTGCAGTATGAAGCCCTCAGGACTAGCCTCAACACCGCAGACCGCAATAACCAATCCAAGGGAGTTATCTACCTTACCCTCATAACGCTTCCTCAACTCATCCTTAGCAACTTCATCTAACGGCTCCCCAAACCTATTCGGCGGTATCCTGACAACGTCCTTAATCCTACACAGCCTAAACATCTAACCACACCTAATACTTCGGAGACCTAAGACCTAAATATATTTATAAGAAAAGGCCTTAAGGGAACTAACCCAGCGTCGAAGTACTAATCAAGGAGTTAGGGAGTTATGAGGACGAACCTGAACTTACTTGACCACCAACTCACTACCCTAACACCCAACCTCAGCAACTCCTTCTTAAGGCCTTCATCGTTGGTAGCAACGATGAAGTCATGCCTAGCGCTCGGACACCCCTTAAAGAAGTGGAGTAGGGACTCATCACCTGACAGAACGAACGACCCCGTATTGATGATCTCAACACCTCGGCGTTGGATGTACTCCAAGGCCAGCCCAGCGGCCTTCCCCCTCAAACCCTTACTACTTGATGAAATCCTCGATAACTCGTTTAAGATTGTGTCCAAAACGAAGTACTCGCACCTACCCACCTCCTCCGATATGAGGTCCAACACATCCACACCCTCATATACCTGAAGTAAGACACTACTGTCCAACAACACCTTACAGCTCTTCGACCGATAAACCATCTGGTTAAGACCTTATGAGCCCCCAACCGATGAGTCTCCACCTACCGAGCACTTGCCTACTTATAGCTACCCGCATACCTTCCCAGACAACCAAGGGCCTCCTACACCTCACTTCCATATAGTCCTTGGAGAGCTTGGTCACGTCCGCCAACGTCACTGCAGTTCCCGAAGTAATCATTATTACTTCGTTCTGCTTAAGCTTCTCAACCTTAATCAGCTCCTTAGTACCTAAAACCCTTTCAAGTAGGTTGTACTCTATTCTGAGAGTACTTATGGGTTCCGGCAACGTCCCAGCCTTACCGCATACGTTACCCACGAGCTTATCCGCCTTAGTGAGGGAGGGGTCGAGCTTGGTGCCTATAGCAACTAAGCCGCCCGGACCTGCCTCCATGAACTCATCCTCACCGAACTTAATGCTGACGACCTCAGACACCAACTCCTCGTAATACACCTTACCACTCCTCTCAACCTTGATCCCAGGCCTGATCTCAATCTCATCACCAACCCTCAGACGACCCCTAATCAGCGAACCACCTACGACACCCCCCATGAGTTCCTCAGGGGGTGTGCCAGGCCTGTTAACCTCGAAGGACCTAGCTATGAACATGAGGGGCGGTGACGCCAAATCACGTTCAGGTACCGGTATGTACTTATCAATAGCCATTAGGAGGGCATCAACGTTTATCTTATTTAAGGCGCTGATCGGTATGATCGGTGCGGACTCAGCCCAAGTACCTCTGAGGAACTCCCTGATCTGTTCGTAGTTCTCTAAGGCCTTCTCCCTACTGACCACATCCACCTTATTCTGCACCACCACTAAGTTCCTCACCCCTATAATGCCCAACGCTGCGAAGTGCTCCCTCGTCTGCGGCTGCGGGCACTGCTCGTTTGCCGCCACCACCAACAACGCACCATCCATCAGGGAAGCCCCTGAAAGCATCGTGGCCATAAGGACTTCATGGCCCGGGGCATCCACGTATGAAACCCTACGCCTTAGGACGCAGTCCTCATGCTTAGGCTCAGTTAAGTACCTGTCCGGTTCCGGTAGCTGAGGACATACGTAGAGATTACCTATGGCATACCCTAACTTAATCGTCATAGCCCTCTTAAGCTCTTCCGAATGCCTAGAAGTCCAAACCCCTGTTAATGCCTGGGTCAGCGTAGTCTTGCCGTGGTCTACGTGTCCAACAACACCTATGTTGAGTTCTGGCTGCCTAATCTCACTCACTTACTACCCTCCTTCGAATACCTCTCAATGAAGATGACCTCACTAACACCCAAGTACTTAAACATGTCGTCAGATGCTAGTTTCTTAGCTATTTGGATGTTCTCGCTCAGGTACGAGCTCCGAGGTAACTCCACCCTCACCTTATCGGAGTCAACCACAACCACGATCTCATCAACGTCAACCCCCCTAACATGCCTCTTCACTAAGTGCTTAGCCTTCTCAACGACGTCCTCCAACTTCTTAATGACCTTGAAGGTGTAGGTTAGGGTCTTCCCAGCTAGGGGGTGGTTGAAGTCAACCACAACCCTACCCCCACTCACACTCCTCACAGTCCCCAACTGACCTCCGACCTCAACGACCTTACCGACCTCAGGCCTCACACCGGCCCTAACAAAGTCGCGTAGGGATAGAGTCCTAACCTTATTGGGGTCCCTCACCCCGTAGGCCTTCTCAGGCGGGATGTCGACGTTGACCTCAACACCGACCTCGGAAGCCTCCAAAGCCTCCTCAAAGCCCTTTATAACCCTACCCTCACCTACAATGACTAATAAAGGCTCGTAGGTCTTACCCGGTTCGTAGACCTTAAACTCCTTAGCCTTCTCCGCATTCGTTACCTCAATGACCTCACCGCTTTCCTTAACCCTCACCACATAATCCACTAAAACCATGTCGTTCTTACTTAACGGCATACCACATCCTTTAGGTATATCCATTAACGTTTTTAAGCTTAAGTGAGGTCGTAGGCGCTGAGTCAAGGCATGTGGGTGGTAACACCTCAAACCCTGAGGAGTGTTAGTAAAACATATATGTTCAGGTTTCGTTAGGTTCTTAGACGATGGATCTTTGACGTTGGCCGGCATGATCAACACATCCAGTGGTTCGGAGAACCCAATACTTAGGTTAGTAAGTGATGCTAAGAAGGAGGGCTGCAAGGTAAGGGTAGTCTCCACATACGACTTCGACGCGGTCGTGGCGTCGGGCGTGTTCATCAAGTACTTACTCCAAAACGACGTGAGGTACGAGTACTTAACGGTGTTGGAACTAACCCGCAGTGCCCTGTCGGAGGACGTACCAACCATAGCCTTCGACACACACCTAAGGGATCTGAGGAGGGGGGTTAGCTTGGTTAGGGGCGAGCGCTCAGAGATACGTAAAGTGGGGAACAACTACCTACTGACAACTCCCCACTACTCCTACACCGTGCTGAAGGCACTCGAAGACGTTATGATAGTGACTAACGACGTCAGGTATTACGTCCTCGCCTCAATGCTGAGTAAGTACGTCCCAAGGATTAAGCAGCAGCCAATGGATGACGTGGTCAAGGGTTATGTGAAGGAACTGTGTGATTTGAACGTCTTGAAGGTCGTAAGCGGCCTCAAAATATTTAACTACTCCCTAACCGACCTCGATAAAGCAATCAGTAAGACCTTAGACCTCTTCATCCCGGGGTATACAGGAGTTAGGGCAGGTAAGGACCTCAAAACACTAAGCTCCGAAGAACTGAGTAAGGAGATCCTAAGTAAGATAGCAGCGTTCTCAGAGGTCAAGGTATCGCCGAACGACTTAGTCGGCGATAACTACTTCATAACTCAGGACTGGTTCTTCAAGGACGTCTACGAGTTCCTATACGCGTTAATGTCCGTAGCGGACCTCTACGGAACCCAATACATCATAGCGTCAATCTCCACCGCGAACTACGTCCCCCTAATAAGGCTTAAGTACGAAGAACTCCTCGGGAAAATTACCTCAAACATATACAGGTGTAGGGAAGTAGGTCCCCAACAGCTAAGGAAGAACTTATATAAGGTGAGGTTGGATTCGCTCACCCCCATAACACCCGTCACCAAGGTACTTAAGTCATACTTAGTGCCCCAGAACTCAGCCATAGTGTACGAAGTCGGCAACGACTTATACATATCCCTCTTCGACACCACATTGGAGTCAGCCACATCCCTAGTTAAGGGGGGTTACGAGAGAGTTGGAAATCTAATAAAGTTCAAGGAGTTGAGGACAGCTTGAAGCTCACCGTAGTCCTTAACGTGGCCACCGAGAGTAGGGGGTTGGCTGAGGCCGTACATAGGGCTTTGAAACCTGATGACGCTGACGTACCGGAAGGCATAAAGTTAAGGAGTGGGGTTGAGGATTCATCAGTTATCTACGAATTAAGCGCGGAGTTCGAGGACACATCCAAGCTCTACACGTTATGCAACGTAGTTGACGACATACTCGCACACCTAGCGCTGGCCCTCAACGTCACATGCATCACCAGATGATTGAGTCTCCAGCAACTGCCGGTTGACCCAACCCTACAGCCCCTCACAACCCTTATAAACTCCTATTATGTAGGATATTAGGTGTCTGGGTCAGGTGTCTTCGAAGGTCGTAGTTAAGGATAAGTGGAAGATGAAGCAGTGGTACGCTGTGGTGGCGCCGGATGTCTTCGGCGGTGTGACCATAGCCACCACACCAGCTGACAGACCCTGGAAACTGCTTGGGAGGGTTTTCGAGACGACCTTATTTGACATTACGGGGGACTTCTCACAGGTCCATGTACACCTCAGGTTCCAAGCCTATGAGGTGAAGGGTGATGTGGTGCTCACTAGGTTCAAGGGACATGAGTTAGCTAGGGACTACATGAAGAGCATTGTGAGGAGGAAGAGCAGCAAGGTCACATCAATCGTGGACGTGTTTACTAAGGACGGCTACGGTCTGAGGATAACTGGGGTGGCGTTAACAGCCTTCAGATGTAAAACTTCGCAGAAGCACCAGATCAGGAAACTGATAAGGGAGACCATAACGAGCTACGTGAGTGAGAGAACCCTTGACGAAGCTGTCCAGGCAATGGTCTTCGGCACACTGGCCCTCGAAATATTCCAGAAGGCTAAGAAGATATACCCGCTGCGGAAGGTTGAGATCTACAAGTCAAAACTACTCTACATAACGACCCCTGAAGGGGTTAAGAAGGCAGTGATAATGGCTCAGAAACCTGCTTCATAACCATCGGCTAAGGAAGGCATACGCTTTTAGCACCGTCTTAACATATCTAAGTCGGTGTTATGTCACGGAAGCAGTGCTTCTAGCCGGTGGTAGGGGAGTCGGCCTAGAACCGATTACCAACACCAGACCTAAGGCATTGGTCCCAATACTGGGTGATAAGTTAATAGGGCGCCACCTGAGGGAGTTGAAGGAGTTGGGCATTAAGAAGGTCGTGATCGTCGTAAACTACATGGGGGATGCTGTTAGGAAGTTCGTGGACGGCATGAACCAGCACCTGGGTTTAGACGTAGTTTACGTGGATCAGGGCTCGCCCCTCGGCACGGCGGACGCCGTTATGAAGGCCTCAACGCATGTAAGCGGTAAGGACTTCATAGTCCTTTACGGTGACGTGTACTTCAGGAACGCCAACTTCCTAAGCAACCTGATGAGGCATGATGGTAACGTCATAACTGTGGCCGAGGTTAGCGACCCGAGCAGGTATGGGGTGGTCGTAGTTGACGGGGATAAGGTGGTTAAGATCGTTGAGAAGCCTAAGCAGTACCTAAGCAGCTACGTTAACGCGGGGATCTACAGGTTCAGTAGTGAGGTGGTTAGGTTCTTGGAGAGGACTGAACCGTCGGAGAGGGGTGAGTACGAGCTAACGAGCACGCTGCAGTTAATGGTTGACTCAGGCATAAGGATCAACTACCAACCAATCAGTGAGTGGTTAGACATAGGTAGGCCTTGGTCGTTACTTGAGGCGAATAAGATGGAGCTGGAACTAATCGATAAGCAGTCAATTAAGGGCAGCGTGGAAGGCGGTGCGGTCATCAAAGGACCTGCGATTGTTGAGGAGGGCTCTGAGATACGGTCAGGTAGCTACGTAGTGGGTCCCACATACATAGGCCCCGGCGTCTCGGTAGGCCCCAACGCGTACATAAGGCCCTACACCGTAATCCTGGAGAACTCTAAGGTAGGGTTCAACGTGGAGGTTAAGGAGAGCATCGTCATGGAGAACACCCACATATCCCACCAATCATATGTTGGGGATTCAGTGGTCTGTGAGGGGGTTAACCTGGGGGCGGGGACGATCTTAGCTAACCTGAGGTTCGATGAAAAAACAGTTAAGGTCAGAATTAAGGGGGTGCTCGAAGACAGTGGTAGGAAGAAGTTGGGGGCGTTCATAGGTGGTTACGTGAGGACCGGGGTGAACGTCTCAACCTTCCCGGGAGTTAAGATCGGTGCTTACTCATGGATATATCCGGGCGTGGTGGTCACCGATGACGTACCGCCTAGGAGCATACTCAAGTACGGCGGCGAACTGGTTAGCATGGGACTCTACAGCTAGCCGTGGGCCAGGGTCGAGACAACCTTCACGACATCACCATCATTCAACACGTAATCCCCTCCCACCCTCTTCCTATCCTTAGCGAGGACGGCGTGTAGGAAACCCTTACCGAGGTCTGAGTGGATTAGGTGAGCCAGTTCTAGGGTGGTGGTACCCTTAGGCACTAAGTATGTGTCAGGCAGTACGTTCCCCTTGCTGTCAGTTAACTTGCCAACGTCCTCAACTGGGTAGACAGCGATCATGTCCAAAGCTTTGAAGACCGCGGCATTCAACGCTTCCTGAACACCTGTCCCCTTAAACCTCTCCATAAACCTCTCAATACTCCTCAACGCCTCCCTCTGCTTAGGGGTTAGAGCGTCGGGCTTAAGGACCGACAACTTACTATCCCCCGGTAAGTAATCTATTAGCCCAGCCTTAACCGCCCTCCTCAAAGCCAACTCGTACTCAGCGCTAACAGGCACTACGATCCTTCCAGGCAACTCCTTCATGAGGCGTTTCAAGTAATCCTCAGCCTCAGGGATATCCATCTTATTAGCTACTATGACTATTGGCTTAGCAACAGCCCTCAAACACTTGCTGAACACCCTCAACTCCTCCTCACCCCAGGAACCGAACTTACCTCCCTCAAGCTTTGCAGCCTTAAGGGCTTTCACGATGTGCTCCCTCCTCATCGAGAGCCCTGAAACCCTCTGATGCAGCATGTCTAATGCCCTGTCGTAGGGTAGGACATCTAAGGACCTCCTAAGCTTGTCCCAGTCCTTAGATATTATGCTGAAGAACCACTCATCTATCTCCGACTCAATTACGGTCACGTCCTGGAGGGGGTCATGCTTCCCCACACCGACGTAGTTACCTCCCTCATCAGTGCTCCCAGACGCATCAACCACGTGGAGTAACACATCCGCCTGCCTCAGATCGTCTAAGAACTTGTTCCCCAACCCCCTACCTTTATGTGCGTCCTTAACCAACCCTGCGACATCCATGATCTTAACAGGCACGTACCTGAAACCCCTCAAACATATGGAGTTTTGGGGAGTGCACCTAGGGAGGTTGAAGGTTAGGTGAGCACAAGTAATCCTCACATACCCCACACCAACGTTAGGCTCTATGGTTACGAAGGGCCTGTTCTCTATCTTGACTTGAACCAACGTCGCGGCCGAAAAGAACGTCGACTTCCCGACGTTGGTCTTCCCTATAATACCAACTAAGGGGTAATTAGGAGGTATCACACTCACCGAATATGATGATTGGTTTGAAGGTTTTATACCTCATCATATCTTAAGGGCCGGGCTTAATGGTTAGGTTTTTAACCTTACTTAGTTCTATACTTGGTGTAGGTGCGAAGGGAGAGGGTAATGGTTAGATCTGCGTACCACCACATCGCTGAGTTGTGGAATGAGAGAGAGGATGTTATGGCTGACTTAATCAGGGAGAGGTTGATTAAGTGGCGTAGGGAGCCCACAGTTGTGAGGGTTGATAAGCCCACAAGACTTGATAGGGCGAGGGCTATAGGCTACGAGGCGAAGCAGGGATTCGTCGTAGTCAGGGTTAAGGTCAGGAAAGGAGGTCTGAACAGGCCTAGACCTAACAGCGGCCGCAGACCTAAGAGGTTAGGTGTTTACGGCTACGCCCCAGCCAAGTCCGCCAGACTGATTGCGGAGGAAAGGGCTAACGACAAATACCCCAACCTAGAGGTGTTGGGTAGTTACTACGTAGGTGAGGACGGAATCTACAAGTACTACGAGGTAATCTTAGTCGACCCACACCACCCGTCAATAAAGTCAGACACAGAAATCAACTGGATCACTGAGGAACAGCACAGGGGCAGGGTCTACAGAGGTAAGACAGCGGCAGGCAGGAAGATGCGGGGACTTCTAGGGAACAGAGGTTTGAGAGGGACCCACAAGTGGAAGTGGAAGAAGAAGATGAAGGAGAGGGCCCTCAAGAAGAGGCATGAAGCATCTAGGGGAGCCAGGCTAATAGCCCCCAGAGACGTATATGAAGACCTAGGTATGCGGAAGTAAGTGCTCTTAATGAGCAGGGACATAAACGTAAAGCTCTTAAGGGTTTCAGTATTCGCACACGCAACCGAGGATTTAAACAAGGTTAGGCATGCGTTACTGAACGTCATCCCCCCTGAGTTGAGGGGCTCTAAAGCGTTCGATGAGGAAGTGGTCAGAGGACATCACGGAAATGAGATAAGGATACTTAAACTTGAGTTCCACGGCGAAGTCGCTTTAAAAACTTTAAAACACATAATGTGCTCCTTGACGGAGAGCGATAGGAGGGTGTTAACACTCTCCGTTGAGGAGAGGGTGGGGGACGTTAAGTCCCATCTGCATTTAAGGTTGGGGAAGCAGGAGGCATATATGGGGAGGTTAACCATAAGGGACGGAAGTGACGTGGTTAAGGTTTCAGCCACCGTAGAGGGGTGTAGGTCTTTGGACGACGTCAGGAATTTCTTAGAGGAATTTTTCAAGGTATGCTGAGATGTACGTTGACTTAAACGTTAAGCCGTATAAGGACGTCGATTTAAGGAGGCTTCTGGAGACCGCGCGCAGGTTAGGCTACCGGGCTGTAGCGGTGGAAGGTCTTGATAAGAGAATGGTTGAGCAAGATTTAGTGGTGGTTCCGAGAACGACTTACAGCTACTTAGGTAGGCTGACTAACATTAGCGGCGGCTCGGATGGGTACCTCATCGCTTACGAGCTAACGGAACCGACCATGTTTAAGTCCTTAAACAGCTTGAGAGGTAGGTGTCACGTAGTTAAGCTCTCACCCAACGCCCTCAAAGGCATTAAGAAGAAGTACATCTCCTCACTGAGGAACTGCGGCATACCTGTGGAGGTTTCGTTGAAGGACATGCTTACGGACAACGGCGTTAACTACAGCGTGTTAAGGGGTCTTAACAAGCTTTTAGAGTACATCGAGAAGGGTGATATAGAGTTGGCCGTGAGCAGCTCGGCGGGCGACGTGTTCGAGTTAATACACCCTTATGAAACCGTATCGTTGCTGAGGGAGCTTGGGTTAAGTGAGTTGACCTCGGTGAAGGCCGTGAGCAGCCTCCCAGCAAGGATTCTGAGGGTGGTGAGCGATGCAGGCTGAGCTCCTCCTCTCCCTAATATCCATAATACTTGCCGCGATGTTGGCCGTTTACGTCTACAGGATGAGTAGGAAGCTATCACTACTCCTCCAAGCCGTCAACAGCAAGACGTTGGCTAAAATGCTAGCTACTTTGAAGAGGAGTGGTAGGCGGAGGAAGAGGTACATGATCTTCGAAGTAGTGAGCGATAAGGAGGTAAGTGCGGGCTTGCTGGAATACGAGGTTAGGGCAGTGTTTAGAAAACTCTTCGGAGACATGCACCTGGCCAGAGCTTCACTATCCATCCAGTACTTCGACAACCGGTTAAATGTTGGTATCATTAAGTTCTCACATCTGTACAGGCATAAGACTCTAGCGGCGTTAGGTGTTATGAGGACGGTGGGTGATGCTAAGGTAATGATCATCCCCCTCAGAACCACTGGCTCCCTGAGGAAGGCCCTGAAATACGTTAAGAGTAGGGAGGTAACTGTTAGGAAGTAACGTAACCTCACCGCCACGTACGGGTTCAGGGAATTTACTGCTGGTAATAAAATGATTTAATCGTAAATTACCAAGTATTTAACCACCGAATACATTAGTGGTTAGGTGCTACTGCGACGGAGTCCTACACGACCACAGTTAAGGGGCCGTCACCCCGTTATGGGGGTGAGGTAGGGCAACCCATCCGAGCACTCAGTGAGCGTGTGCTGAGGTGGCCGCACACCTCAATGCTTATTAATGCAGGGAATGGAGTTGTGGGTGTGGGTGATCGCTGTGGCGAGGGCTAGGGCGAGGTCTTACTGCAGCTCAGCAAACCTTGGCTCAGGGTTCGACGTTACAGCAATAGCGCTTGACGCATACTACGATGAAGTGGAGGTTGAGGTGGGTCGGCAGGGCAGCGGGAAGGTAGTACTTGAAAGTGTGGAAGGCGTCTTCTCAGACTATGTGGACAGAAACATCAACACAGCGGTCGCAGCGGCTGAGGAACTACTTAATTTCCTAGGTAGGGACGACGTAGACGTAAGGATAAGGCTGTGGAAGGGGATACCTCCCTCAGCCGGGTTAGGTGGTAGCGGTGCGTCAGCGGTCGCAACTATTAAGGCGGTTATGTCAGCCCTCGACGTTGAGCTAAGCCACAACGAACTCATAGAGATTGCCGGTAGGGCCGAAGCCGTCGTCGCAGGCGAACCACATTACGATAACGTATCAGCCAGCCTGCTCGGGGGTTTGATATTTGTGTTGTCATTAAACCCCGTGAACGTCGTTAGGTTCAACGTATACGCCAACCTCGTCGTGGCGACCCCGATGGTGCGGATGCCCCCCAACAAAACAGCCATTATGAGGAACGTGCTTCCTAAGCAGGTTGAGTTGAGGGAGGTGGTCAGGAACTACAGTAGGTTAGTGGCGTTGGTCGCCGGTTTTCTCTCGGGGAATTTCAAGATAGCTGGGTACGGCATGGAGGACCACATAATTGAGCCAGCTAGGGCTGCATACATACCCTGCTATGAGGCCGTTAAGAGGGCTGCAATAGCGGGCGGGGCCTACGGGCTGGCCATCAGCGGTGCAGGCCCTTCAGTACTAGCTCTATGCGAGGACGAGGACACGGCTAGGAAGGTCTCTAGAGAGATTGAAAACTCCTACAGGATGTGCGGGATAGAAGCCCTAGTCAAGGTAGCGCACACGGGACCTGCTACCGAGGTCCTAACCACTTAGAACTCATGCGTTGGGTCATCAGATCGTCGTGGGTCATTCATAACATCATTTTGGAGCGACGTCATCATCTAAACCAAGAGTACTCCTCAAAACTAATAAACCTTTATAACGCCGACACACTTAAAACAAAGTGATGATGTGACCGTCAGTGCATGACCCGGTGATTTATGGGACCCTCACTGAAGCCACATCCTTGAGAGGTCATTGAATGAGGCGCTGCGATGAGCTAGTAAACGTGTTGGCTAGGATCATCTACGAGGTCAAAGTGCATAAGGTCTCAGTTGATGTAGCCTTCAAGAAGGTGTGTAGGGGCTCATGCGTTAAGGGACTGCGGGAGAGGGAGGAACTCTACGAGATGGTTAGGGAGTTCATCTCAGACTACCACAAGCTGATGTGTTCCGCCAAGCGCGGGGTTAGCTACAGGAAGTTAGCTAGGCTCTGGCTTGAGGGCAGTTACAGCCCCTCAGAAGCCATTCACTGCACCTACTCATACCCTGAGTGGTTCGTCAACGAGCTGGCCCGAGCCTTAAGCAGGGAGGAGTTAGTCGAAGTCCTTAAAGCGATGAACAGGAGGGTGTGGTGGTTGAGGATCAACACCCTGTTAGCTCCTGAGGAAGGGGTGTTAAGGGAGATCGAGTCAGAGAGGGTTGAGTACGAGGTCTCGAAGGACATCCCATACATGGTGAGGGTGCTATCATCGAAGAAGCCTATAAGACTCCTGCAGGTGGTTAAGGAATTCAAGGCACTGCCGCAGGACCTCTCAAGCGCTGCAGTCGTTGAGGCGCTGAGGCCGGAGCCCGGCGACTCCGTAGTTGATTTAGCGTCAGCTCCCGGCATGAAGACTTCTTTAATAATGATGCTCTCGGACAACAGGGCTAGGGTAGTAGCATGCGATAAGAGTTTGAGGAGACTCTCAATAATGAAGGACTTGCTGAGGAAGCTTGGGGTGGACTTAGGGAGGGTCACACTCCTGCATACGGACTCAACCCGCCTGAAGTGCAGACGTTTCGATAAGGCATTAGTCGACGCACCATGCAGTAATTCAGGAGCCATAGGTAAGGACCCCGGGATTAAGGTGTCCCTCACGAAGGGTAAGGTAATTCACAACAGTTCCATACAGGTTGAGATGGTGCGTAACGCGTTAACGTTGGCTGACTTCATCACCTTCTCCACATGCTCCATACTCCCCGATGAGGGTGAGTTCATCATCTCTAAGCTAGGTCCTAACGGCTTCAAGCTCTTGAAACCTCTGAAGTGGGTTAGTTCCGGGTACCCGGTGGTGGATTTCTACGAGTCCCTCATGAGGTTAATGCCACATAAACATCTATGCGAAGGGTTCTTCATAGCATCATTAATCTCAAACTAGAGATAGCTACATATTTATAAAGTTTTACTATATGGATTTTATGGTGGATCAGGTGGTTACGTGCGTTGCCGCACCCCAACAACTAAGTGGTAAGAGGTTCAGGATCCTTGTCGCGAAACTGGGTTTAGACGGCCATGATAGGGGGGCTAAGGTAATCGCAAGGGCCCTAAGGGATGCAGGATTTGAGGTGATTTACCTAGGAGTCCACCAGACCCCGGACGAAGTTGTTAGAGCAGCTGTTGAGGAGGACGTGGGAGCTATCGGGATCAGCATACTCTCAGGCTCGCACCTAGAGCTGGTTCAAGACGTCATGAAGCTCTTGAAAGAGAAAGGACTTAACACACCGGTCATAGTGGGCGGCATAATACCGCCGGAGGACGTTGAGAGCCTGAAGGCGTTAGGTGTTTACGCCGTATGCGGTCCGGGGACTTTGCTGAAGGACATCGTCGATATATTCAGGAAGGCGGTGAGTGCCTGAGGTGTCACCCATGAAGCTACACCACATCGGGATAGCCGTCAAGGACTTAGAAGCCGCGATGAAGCTCTACGGCGACGTACTTAAGCTGAAGTTGGTGGGGGTTGAGGAAGTGCCTGAGGAAGGGGTTAGGATAGCCATGTATGATGCGGGGGGTGTTAGGGTTGAACTGTTGGCGGGGACCAGGCCGGACTCAGCCATCTCCAAATTCATCGAGAAGAGGGGTGAGGGCATACACCACATCGCCTTCCACGTGGATGACGTGGATGAGGTCTGCGCAGCGTTAAGCAGTGCTGGACTCCAGCTCACGTACCAGCAACCCAAGCTAGTCTCAGGAGGTTCTAGGAAGATCAACTTCATAAACCCCAAATCAACCGGGGGAGTCCTAATTGAGGTACTCACGGAGTTGAGGAAGGATGGATGAGAAGTTAGTTCAACGCATGATGGAGTGGGAGAAGGAGGTAGTCGAGCAGTTCATCAAGAAGTTCCCCGAAAGGAAGAAGGAGTTCCTGACGGAGGAGGGAATAGTCGTTAAGAGGCTGTACACCCCCGCCGACCTAGAGGCCAATAAGTGGGACTACCTAGAGAGGTTGGGTTTCCCCGGCTCATACCCGTTCACACGCGGCGTTTATCCAACCATGTATAGGGGGCGTCCTTGGACTATAAGGCAGTACGCAGGATATGGCTCAGCTGAGGACACCAACCAAAGGTTCAGGTACTTGTTAAGTGTTGGCCAGACAGGCCTCAGCATGGCGTTCGACCTACCGACCCAGCTAGGGCTTGACCCAGACGACAAGCTGGCCTGGTACGAGGTCGGGAAAGTAGGTGTTTCAATGCCCTCACTGCTTGAGATGGACATAGTGTTCAAGGAAATACCCATGGACAAGATATCGACGTCCATGACAATAAACGCCACAGCAATTGAGGTGCTCTCAATGTACGTGTTGGTGGCTGAGTCCAGGGGGGTTCCCAGGGCCTCCCTCGACGGCACGATCCAAAACGACATCCTCAAAGAATACATAGCCAGGAAGAACTACATATACCCGCCAGAACCCTCCATGAGGTACTCCACCGACGCCATAATCTTCTGCGCGAAGGAGATGCCTAAGTGGAATTCCATAAGCATTAGCGGCTACCACTTCGAGGAGGCCGGCGCCACGCCGGCTATGGAGGTAGCGTTCACGTTAGCTGACGCGATGGAGTACGTTAAGTGGGTCATTGAGAGGGGTAAGATACCTGTGGATGCCTTCGCACCCCGCCTCTCGTTCTTCTTCTCAGCTAGGACCAACCTCTTCGAGCAGATAGCTAAGTTCAGGGCTGCTAGGAGGATGTGGGCTGAGATCATGAAGGATAGGTTCAACGCTAAGGATCCGAGGTCGATGATGCTCAGGTTCCACACCCAAACAGCGGGGGTTACGCTGACCGCGCAGCAGCCCGAAGTTAACATAATCAGGACCACCATCCAGGCATTGGCCGCTGTGTTGGGAGGCACTCAATCACTCCACGTCAACTCCTTCGACGAAGCGCTCTCACTACCTAGTGAGGAAGCGGTTAGGCTATCGATCAGGGTGCAGCAGGTACTACTCTACGAGTCCGGCGTCGTAGATACTGTAGACCCGTTAGGTGGTTCCTACTACGTCGAATGGCTGACCGAGGAAATCGAGAGGAGGGCTTGGAAAATCATAGACGATATTGAGAGGTTGGGCGGTATGCTGAAAGCCATCGAGTTAGGTTACCCTCAGAGCGAGATAGCTAGGGCGGCGTACGAGTACCAGGTCAAAGTGGATAAAGGTGAGATACCTATAATAGGGGTGAACATGTTTGCCGAGCCTGAAGTACCTAAGGTCAAGATCCTTAGAGTGGACCCAGAAGTCAGGAGGAGGGTTGTGGAGAGGTTGAGTAAGTTTAAGTCCGAGAGGGATGGGTTGAAGGTCTCAGCTGCCTTAGATAGGGCGAGGAAGGCTGCCGAGGACCCGGAGGTGAACATATTCCCACACATACTTGAGGCTGTGAGATGTAAGGCGACCTTAGGTGAGATCAGTAAAGTTCTGAGGGAAGTCTGGGGTGAGTGGAGGGCCCCCGAAACAGTTTAGATCCACTACCAACATAATCACCAACGCCTCAGAACCATCCCTCCTCAAGTATTTGATCAACCCCCTATTGAGGTCCTTGGCCGCCTTATCCGAGTTTATCGCCGCTGTGTTCCCGGAAACGTAGTTAGATTTACGTATTATGATCCTGACATCATCTTCGTACGTCAACCCCCCACTCCCCCTACCAACGACGATGTCGTACGAACCATTAGCACCGATTATTAAGGTCACGACCAATGAGGTAGGCCTCCTCACCAACTCCTTGAAGGAGTTGTTGAAGTCCTTCAAAGCCTTGGTCGATGATACCCCCACTATGCAGTCCCCGCGTTCGGTTAGGAAGTCCTCCTTGGTGAACTCTAAGCTCCTCTCATGCGTGGCTCTGACGTTCCTATGACCCCTCACCTTAAACACTTCCATCGAAAAGCACTCGCTGCCTAAGGTCCTCCACCATTCACCATCTGGGGTTGGGGTGGTTTTAAAGTATTTAAGTTTAAAACTACGATCTAACGTGGCAGGGTTGTTGAGGCATAAGCGAATCCACTGCTGATAAGGAGTCGCTGATTAAGGAACTCATCCGGGTAGGTGTGCTTAGGTCTGAGAAGGTAATTAAGGCTATGTCAAAGGTACCTAGGGAGCTGTTCGTACCTCCCCACATGAGGAAGTACGCGTACCTAGACACACCCCTACCCATAGGTTATGGCCAGACCATTAGCGCACCGCACATGGTGGCCCTAATGACTGAGTTACTGGACGTTGAAGTCGGCGATAAGGTGCTTGAAATAGGTACCGGTTCCGGGTACCAAGCCGCTGTGCTGGCTGAGTTAGTGGGTGATGCCGGCCACGTCTACACGGTCGAGATCGTTAAGGAGTTGGTTGAGTTTTCTAGAGAGAATTTGAGGAGGGCTGGCTACATGGATAGGGTTACGGTAATACACGGTGATGGTAGTTTGGGGTACGAGGCAGCTTCCCCCTACGATAAGATAGTGGTGACTGCGGCGGCACCAGATATACCGAAGCCCCTCATAGATCAGTTAAAGCCTAGTGGTAGGTTAGTCATACCGGTGGGTGATATCTACCTGCAGTACCTTACGGTAGTGCGTAAGGGAGTGGATAACAAGATCGATGTTGAGAGGGGTATCCCATGCGTTTTCGTCCCGCTGGTGGGGCGGTACGGGTGGAGGAGGGAGTGATTTTAGATGACCAGCGATAAAGCGTCTAAAACCCTCGGGGAGTAGACCTCTAAGTCCTCATGTAGTTCCCTCCTAGCCTTCATCTTAATTACCTCACTCACAAACCTCCTAATGTTTTCAGGCTCTCCGTGATTAACTATCAACTTCTTAGGTTTAAGACCTAATGAGGTCAGAGCCTTCACGTACTTGATCAGCTGCTTATGGTCTGAGTGACCTGAGAAACCGTCTATTGCATACACCTCCAAGCCAACCTTAACCACCTGGAGCTTGTCCTCCACAACCATGTGTACCTCCCTCATCCCATCCTTAATCTTTCTCCCTAAAGTCCCCTCAACCTGATAGTTCACGAAGACTATCGAGTTCTTAGGGTCGGGCGCCATAAGCCTGAAGTACTCCACTGCCGGCCCACCTGTCAGCATGCCTGAGGTAGCCATAATTACGGAGGGCTCCTCAGACTCCACTATTTCATGCCTGGCATTCCTATCGTACAGAACTTTAAACATGTCGTAGGTGAACGGGTTAACTCCCGAGTATATCTTCTCCCTCAACTCCTTCGAGAGGAGCTCAGGATATGCTGTGTGGATGGCTGTGACCTCATTGATCATTCCCTCAATGTAGACCGGTATCTTAGGTAGGAGGCCTTGCTCCATAGCACTTGCTAAGATCACCATAACCTCCTGAGCCCTGCCAACGGATAAGGTGGGTATTAAGACCTTCCCCTTCCTCTCCACAGTCCTCTTAATTATTTCCAGGAACCTCATCTCAGCCTCCTCCCTGGAAGGTTGTTCGGAGCCGCCGTACGTTGCCTCCATGATTAAGGTATCGACCCGTGGGAACTCCTCGTTAGCTTTGTTCAGAAGCCTGGTCTTCCCGTACTTGAAGTCGCTCGTGTAGACTATGTTGTGGAGTCCGTTACCTATGTGTAGGTGCGCTATTGACGAACCGAGTATGTGCCCCGCATCGTAGAGAGTTAGCCTTATATCGGTCGTTATGTCAGTCACTTCGTTAAACCTCAACGGGATCGTGTGGAGGAGTGTTTTATGGACGTGTTTCTGGTCGAACGGTAGGGGCCTTCCCTCACGCTTAGATATGTCGAGTAGGTCTAGCTGGAGTAAGACCATTAAGTCCCTAGTGGCCTCAGTCGCGTAGACAGGCCCTCTGTACCCGTACTTGAACAGGAACGGGACTAAGCCGCAGTGGTCTAAGTGTGCGTGGGTGACCACCACAGCATCTATCTCCTCTGGCTTAATCCCTAACACATCGATCCTAGGTATTGAGGACTTAACGTCTGGGGCGTTCGGGTTGAAGCCGAAGTCCAATAAGACCTTACTCTCGGAGGTCTCAACAAGTATGGCGGACCTACCTACCTCCATAAACCCCCCTAAGGCGGTTACCCTGACGTACTGGTCCTTGAAGAGCAGGTCCCTATGTATCCTTTCTCCGATACCCCTTAAGATCTCGAGCCTCTCATCACTCTCACTGATTAAGTACTTCAGAGCAGCGTCCAATATTCTGGACTTCAGGGGCGGTTTCCTGACGATTTTAGGTCTCCAACCCGTTTCAGCGAATATCTTCTTGTAGAGCGCCCTGTTATCTTGGTAGAAGTACTTGGGCTCCAACGTAGTTATTACGACTTCACCCAACACCTTATCGAAGGTTATATCATCCTCAGTCAGTTTGGCTTCTGCAGGGACTGCTGCGAGGATGTACTTGATTACCTCCCTTTCCTGCTTCCTACTGCTTTCATCAACCCTGACTACTATCCTCTTCCTAATAGTCTTAGCTATGTTCTTAACTATCCCTTCCTTCTCTATTATGAAGTTTACGTTCCTCACGTAAACAGCTATTTCAGGGCCTTCGAACTCTATCTTAGTTACCTGAGCTTCCTTAGGTATTTGGTTGAGTATCTCTGAGACAATTAATTGCCGGATCTTGTTCGTCGGCGCCATGCTTGCAGCTATCACCTGATCTTGAAGGTGTACTCCTTATAGGAGTCCTTGGAGATTGCTACAGCGTCGATAGCTTCACCTGTGAAGACGTCCCTAGCTATGGAGGCGGACACAGCCTTAACAGCTAAGTTCACAGCCTCATCAATGCTCATCCCCCTCCTATAGTTCCCCTCTATGACCCCTATCGCTATCGGCGACCCGGAACCGGTTGCCGCATACTCCTCCTCAACAACACCTCCGAACAGCTCTATGGCGTAAAGCCTTGGCTCCGTGTCGTACCCACCTAGGAGGAGCTGAACTATGTACGGGTAGTACTTAGAGGAGTTGAGGATTGACGACAGTAGCGAGGCTAAGGACTTCAACGTAGGTGGGTGCCCTGAAGTAATTTTACGGCTAAGGATCTCAACCTTTAAGTAATCACCTATTATCTGGGCATCAGCCACCAAACCCGAAATCGTTAACGCTACCCTGTCATCCATCCTAATTATCTTCTTAACCGTCTTATGGGCCACGTAATAACCACTACTCACTCTCTTATCCGCCGCCAACACCACACCATCATTTACTACTAAACCCACTGTGGTTGTGCCGTGAAAACCTCCGAGCACTTAAACGCACCTCAAAACCTAATAATGAGGTGATATAGAACTTAATAAGCGTTACGTTAGGACTTTAAACCAGTTACACATAGCCGCACATCGGGCGGGATTAATTTAAAGTTATAAGCGACGTCTGCGAGACGTAGTAGGTGTTTGGATGGGTAAGGAGGAATTGATTAACCGCGTGGTTGAGGTTCTTAAAACCATCTACGACCCCGAAATACCTATAGACATCTACAACTTAGGACTCATATACGGTGTAGACGTCAACGATGAGAACGTGGTCTCGATAAACATGACCCTGACATCACCTGCGTGCCCAATATCCTTCTTCGTGGTCCAGCAGGTGGTGAACGCTGTTAAGGGATTGAGCGGCGTGGGAGACGTTAAGGTCAACATAACCTTCGACCCGCCCTGGAACCCATCAATGATGACTAAGGAGGGTAGGGAGAGGTTTAAGCAATTATTCGGCTACGACATAGTTGATGAGTACTTAAGGAGCGTTAAGGCAGGAAGCACGAATGCCGATTGAGGAGCATAGGAGTCTGTGGGAGGATTTGAGGGTAAGGTTCTGCTTAGTAGTGACCAGTGACTCAGTGTTTAAGGGCTTGAAGGATGATGAGATAACCCCCCTCGTTAAGGAGTTAGTCATTAGTTGGGGCCACGAACTTCTCTTCAGTAAGGTAGTACCTAACGACTTAGACGCGATCTCTGAGGAAGTCGACGAATGTCTGGAACAATGCGACGTCATCCTGCTAACTGGTGGTACTGGGTTAGGTAAGAAGGACTTGAGCGCGGATGCTGTGGCCAAGGTATGCAGTAAGTACGTACCGGGCTTCGGTGAGCTGTTCAGATACCTAACCTACCTGGAGTCTGGACCCGCCGCAATGCTCTCACGTAATTACGCATGCGTGGCCGGGAACTCAGTGATATTCCTCACACCCGGCTCCCCCGACGCTGTAAGGCTAGCACTTACCAAGCTAATCCTCCCAGAGATAAAGCATTTAGTGGGGGAGTTAAGGAAGTAGTAGGGAAGTGGGCACCTACTAACGATACCTAAATTAACAACCCCCACAGAATTATATGGGACTTCTATGGGTTACGACGTAATAATAAGGAACGGTAAAGTCATCACAGGCTTATCCGATACGTGGATCAGTGCGGACGTAGGTGTTAAGGACGGTGTCATAGTTGAGGTAGGTTACCTAGGTAAGAAGCAGGCGGACGTCGTCATAGACGCAGGGGGTAAGTTCGTGACCCCGGGATTCATAGACATGCACAACCACTCAGACCTCACCCTCATCACGTTCCCCGACGCCTTGAACTCAATAATGCAGGGGGTTACCACGGTAGTGGTCGGTAACTGCGGCTTCTCCGCCGCCCCGGTAAAGCATAAGGCGTTAAACGATGTGAGGAGGTTCTGGAGCCAGCTCTCATTCGGCCTCTCAGTCGATATCACGTGGAACTCCTTCGACGACTACTTAAAGACTCTGAGCTCCGTCAAACCAGCAGTAAACGTGGTCCCTCTAGTAGGTCATGGAACTGTGCGGATCAACGTGTTAGGGTTCAGCGACTCAGCACCCAGCACTGATGAGTTAAGCGCTATGAAGGAGTTGGTGGGTGAGGCCATGACAGCAGGGGCTTTCGGGATGTCCACAGGACTCATCTACCCTCCCAACTCCTACGCATCGACTGATGAGGTAGTGGAGTTAGCCAGCGTTGTGGGGTCCTACGGAGGTATCTACACAACCCACATAAGGAGTGAGTCCACACGCCTCCTTGACGCTGTCGGCGAGGCCTTAGAGGTTGGTAGGAGGGCAGGTGTCCCGGTCGAGATCGGTCACCTCAAAGCCGCTGGAAGGCCTAATTGGGGGAGGGTTAAGGACGTAATCAAGTTAATGAGTGATTACAGGGAGGGAGGGGTTGAAGTAAACTACGACCTATACCCGTATACGGCGGGCTCAACATCATTAATATCCCTAATACCCCAGAAATTCTACAGGGAAGGCATCGAATCACTTGTAAGTAGGCTTAAGGACAGGGACTTCAGAGCTGAGGTCATAAAGCACATCGAAACCAACTCCGAGTGGGAAAACCTGCTGAGCGTCATGGATTGGGACGATGTGGTGATTTCATATTCTAAGAACTGTAAGTCATGTGAGGGTAAGTCATTACTCACGATAAGCAGGGAACTGGGCGTAGACCCCTACACAGCGTTCTTCGACTTAATAGTTATGGATGAGGGTAAGACCTTAATGATAATGCACATCATAAACGAGGAAGACTTAATATACGCGCTCAAACAACCCTACTCGATCATAGGCTCAGACTCCTTCATAATCCCCGCAGTAGGTAAACCCCACCCAAGGTTCTTCGGCACCTTCCCCAGGGTAATCAAACGCTACGTGAAGGAATTAAACATCCTAAGCCTTGAAGGAGCTGTAGCTAAGATGACCTCAAACCCAGCCCAGAAGTTAAGACTCCGTGATAGGGGAGTGATAGCACCCGGATATAAGGCAGACATAGTCGTGTTTGACATTAAGAAGTTAGATGATAAAGCCACCTTCGAAGACCCCATTAACCATCCAACCGGCATCGAATATGTCATGGTGAACGGCACTTTAAGCGTCTACGAAGGTAATTACGTGGGGAGCCGGGGCGGTGAAGTGCTGAGGAGGACCTACAAGCAGGAATAAAATGACGTACTCAACACTTGATGAACTAACACGTCTTAGAAAGCCCCTCACATCTCCAAAAAACTTAAAATACGCACCAACGAGAGTTTAACGGTGTTGTGTCATGGGTTCTAAGCCCTCACCAGCTTTGGTTGGGGTCCTAGTCTTACTAATCATCGTTGCTGGTGTTGGTGGTTATTTCGCAGGTTCCTCAGCAGTCCCACCGCCTGTGACAGTTACTTCAACAGCTGTTCAGACAGTTACAGTTACCGCTGCAGCAGCTACAGTGACTGTCACAACCACAGTGACACCGCCACCTAAGACTGTTACGGTAACAGCAACACCTACACCAACACCCACACCAACAATAACCCCGTTACCTCCGACACCCCCATCACATTGGCCCTCCAGCCTAGTGTTCAGGGGTGGGGCTGTCGGTAGTGCTTGGACAGTGCTGGCCTCAGTTGTTGCAAGCGTCATTGAGAAGGATTTGAAGGTTTCGGTCCGCGTGGAGCCTGGGGGGAGCTTAGCCAATACCATGGCGATAGCTAAGGGTGAGATTGAGCTAGCGCTTTCCCAGACGGCCTGGATGCCGGTCTTCATGGATGCTGAGAAGATCAAGAGCCTTACCGGGGAAACCGTGAATGCGTCTAAGATTAAGCTTCTCGCGAACGCCATCCTACCATTCTACTTCGAATTGGTTTACACTAGGCCCGACTCGCCTATAAACAGTATCGAGGACATAGCCAGGATGATTAAGGAGGGTAAGGCGTTGAGGATAGGGGTGGGCGGTGCCGCCGGCTCAATAGATGACGTAATTGCTAGGTTGATCTTGGAGGCATACGGAATTAAGCCAGCTGACATCGCCAGGGTGGGAGGTACCTTCACCCTGTCCTCGGAGGCCGACGTGGTGAGTAAGATCCAGGAGGGTAAGTTAGATGTGGTGTTTGAGACAACTATGCCTGGAGCATCTGCTTACAGGGAGTTGGAGATCAGGATGCCTGATGTGAAGCTCATACCACTGGTTGGTAAGGAACGCGACTACCTGCTGAACTTCTTCGCGGGCGGCGGCCTCTACACGTGCTCACTGCCTAAGGATCTATTCAAATTCGTCACTAAGGAGTACCCAACACTCTGCACCGCGACGATCATAATCGTCAACGCAGATCTTCCCGAGGACCTAGTCTACTACATCGCGATGTCCCTAGATAAGAACAAAGACTACATTAAGAGCAGTATTGCGGCCTACGACTTCAACCCGGACTCAGTCTGGAAGACCTTAGGAGGCATTGACCTACACCCAGGAGCCGCTAAATATTATAAGGACGCGGGCTACATGAAGTAAGTAGTGGTAATGAATGCCTAAGAGGGTGTTGGGGAAGAGGACATCAACAGTCATTAAATCAATCCTTTTTATAGCCGCAGTATATAACATCTACACCCTCGCATTCGCTGTTTACGACGTGTACCAACACATGCTCATCAACCTCTTTTACGCATTACCGGTCACGTTCCTAATGTACTCCGCCAGTAGGAAATCAGTTGATAAGGTGCCGTGGTACGACTACTTACTGGCCGCGGTGTCCGTAGTTACGGTCGGGATCGTATTACTTAACTTCAGGACGTGGTTCTTCGAGAGGTTATGGCTTGTCTCAGCGGTAACCACTGAACAGCTGGTGATTGGGTTAGTGCTCATCGCCCTCCTATTAGAGGCTGGTAGGAGGGTTGGGGCGGTCTTCATCTCCGTGATTGCGACCGCACTCCTCGCGTTCCTCTTCCTAGCCCCCTACATACCGGTCATAGGCTTCAAGACAACGCCTCAGAGGGTTGTTGAGTTCCTCTACATGACTCCTTGGGGCATATTCTCAACACCCCTCGAAGTCATTTCAACGTACGTAATCGCGTTCACACTCCTAGGTGCTGTGTTCTTAGCGAGCGGTGTGAGCGACTTCTTCATCGACATAGCCAAAGCAGCTGTTGGGAAGAGTGTGGGAGGCCCCGCCAAGGTCTCAGTAATAGCTTCATCACTCTTCGGCACGGTGAGCGGTAGTGCCGTAGCTAATGTCTACACCACAGGTGTTTTCACAATACCCTCCATGAAGGGGGTCGGCTTCGGCCCAGCCGTCGCCGGTGCTGTTGAGGCTGTGGCATCAACGGGTGGTCAGATAATGCCCCCCATCATGGGTGCCGGGGCATTCATAATGGCTGAGCTCTTAGGCGTCCCCTACGCTCATGTGATGGTTGCCGCGATAATACCGGCACTCCTCTACTACCTAGGCGTATACGTCCAAGTACATTACTACGCAGTCAAGTCTGGTCTGAGGGGTTTGACGAAGGCTGAAATCCCGGACATAAAGGAAGTACTGATTAAGAGGGGTTACTGCGTAGTGCCGTTAGCGGTAATAATTTACTTGATAGCCGTAGCTATGTGGTCCCCCGTAACGTCCGCGTTAATAGCTTTGCTGGTGACCGTAGCTCTGAGCTATGTGAGGAGGGCCACGTGGATGACGCCTAAGAAGATATTCAACTCATTCGCTAAGGGCATCGATGAAGCGGTGTCGATAATCGTGATCGCAGCGCTTGCCGGCATGATCGCAGGTGCCGTAACATATAGTGGCCTAACGCTCAGGTTCGCCTACGTAATAAATGTGGCGTCCATGGGCATCACGGCATTAGCCCTCACGTACACTGCACTGCTCACAATACTCCTAGGCATGGGGATGCCCACAACGGCTGCGTACGTCCTCGCCGCCTCAGTAGCCGTGCCGGCAATAATTTCAATGGGTGTGGACCCCTTAGCAGCACACATGTTCACGTTCTGGTACGCAGTCATATCAGCCATAACACCTCCCGTGGCGTTAGCAGCCTACGCCGCCGCAACACTGGCGAACGAGCACCCCCTAAGGGTGGCTACCTGGGCATGCAAGCTGGGCTTCTCATCATTCATAATACCCTTCCTAATAATTTACAGGACACCCCTACTCCTCGGACACACAAACACACCGATACAGGAAGTGGTCTGGAACGTAGCAATAGCTCTCATAGCAACATACGCTGTTGCCGCGGCACTCACAGGTCACGTAAAAGGGGACTTAAAGCCGGCTGAGAGAGCACTACTAATAGCAGGGGGGATAGCGCTCTACACACCCGGGACCGTATACGACGCGGCTGGACTGACAGCAGTGACCGCAGTACTCACATACCACTACATCAGGAACAAGACGAAGAAAACAACACCACCCGCAGGTAATACCTCGTAAATATGCCCACAAAAAGAAGGTCGAATAAAACGCAGTGTTAGGAAAATTATATAAGGCGAAAGACTTATTAAATCTTAAGGTTAAGTTAGAGTAAGGTGAGGTGTTGAGGTGATGAAAGGCATATCACCAGTAATAGCGACCGTAATACTAGTAGCTGTAGCACTAGTACTGGCAGCAGCATTCGCAGGCTGGGTAATGGGTGTGTGGGGAACGATGGGGACCGTGGAAGTACTACAAATAGTCGATGCAAGTCTTAATACATCTAAACTGAACTTGAGCGTCGTGAACAAAGGGGCTGCAAATGCAACTATTCTAAGAATAACTGTCGAAAATACAACATGGACAGGGACCGCGACGAGTTGCAATACTGCTAACATAACGGCAGGCAACGTTACCGAAATAACTTGCAGTGTAAGTGGCGTGCAACCTGGGAAAGTGTATACGGTTAGGTTAGTAACCTTAGGCGGGGTATACACCTACGATGTCAGGGCCAAGGGAGCGTAACATTAATTAACTGATTTCTTTTTTAACAATCTAATGTTCTGAGCCCCTATGAGGGGTATTAGCTAGTTGCTTTGTATTAATTACTTGTGTTGGTTAGGTAGGTCATCCCCAGAAGTTTTGGTGGACCGGCCGGGATTTGAACCCGGGACCTCTCGGATGCCAACCGAGCGCTCTTCCAGGCTGAGCTACCGGCCCACACTTAATGTTTTAATCGCTTCCCAGTTTTAAGTTTTTACGTCATTTGTTTCGCGTATATTTTCAGTGTTAGATCCCATAGTTCGTCGCCTACGTGGTGTAGGTTTTTCACTGCTTTCCCCTTCTTCATTTCCTTAATCGTTTTTGAGTCTGCGAGTGCTTTCCCCACAACTATTGGTGCCTGTTTCTTAGGTTCCCACACGCTCACTATCTCATCCTTTCCGAATTCCTCGAGCTCTATTATGCCTGGTGCCATTACGTCAGCCCCGTTTATTAAGTGTTTTACTGCTCCCTCATCGACTACTGCCTTAGGTACTAGGTCCCTCAGCCTCAGCTTTATGAGTAGTAGTGTTGGTATGTAGGTGGTTCCGTACGTACTGAATGCGGGCATTCCGTTAAGGAGTATCACATCTAGGTCATCTTCCCTCACTACCGTTACTTCATCGACTTCTCGGATGAGTTCAGATGCCTTCGGGTAGGTAGTTACTAACGTGTCCTTAATCTGGTTCGCTTCCTTCTTCCTCAGCTTGATTAGGTTCAGAGGGGTCACCCCATAAGTTAGTTGAAGTTAGCTTTTTAACCACCCCCTAGATACTCTTAAATGTAGGTCGATGTTTGGATGAGTGATACGGCTCAGAAGCTGCTTCAGGAATCTGTGGGAAGCACTGTCCTGGTTAAGTTGAGGAGTGGTAAGGAGCTGAGGGGAACCCTCAGGAGCTTCGATCAGCACTTGAACTTAGTCATCGAGGACGCTGAGGAGATCCTCTCGGAGAGCAGTAGGAGGTTGGGTACCGTAGTTATTAGGGGGGAGAACGTCCTCCTCATATCCCCTGCAACTAGGTGATGTAGGTGAAGGGCACACCCTCCATGGGTAAGATGAATAAGGGTAAGACTCACATAAGGTGTAGGAGGTGTGGTAGGCACTCATACAACGTCTCTAAGGGTTACTGCGCTGCCTGCGGCTTCGGCAGGGGTTCTAGGATTAGGAGGTACTCCTGGAGCAGTAAGAAGGTCAACGGGGTAAGGATTAAATAATTCGGTGGTAGGGAACTATTAAATGCCGCTTAAGAAGATCGTCTTAGACGTCTTGAAGCCCCTCAAAGGCCCTTCACTCGTTGAGATAGCTCAAACGCTGTCCAGCTTGGAGGGTATTACGCAGGTAACTGTCACAGTCAATGAGATAGATGTTGAGACAGCCACGCTCACGATAACCATTGAGGGGGATTCAATCAACTACGACCTAGTTAAAGAGAGTATTGAGGATTTGGGCGGCATAATCCACAGCATAGACCAGGTCATAGCCTCATCTCCTTAAAGACCTCTTAACCCACATACGTTGTTATGGAGATCCTCAACCTACTAATAGCTCTGACGTTCTCCAGGGTCCTAGCCTTCCTGGCTGAGGGCTCCGGCATTGCTTCCCTAACGACATACATCCTAAGCGGTTACATCCTTAGCCAACCCTTCCTTGGGGTGGTCTCCGAATTCGATGAATCACTCCTCGACCTCTCCCTCATTACGCTATTCTTCTACGTGGGCTTGAACGTTGATTTAAGGATCAGCATGCCTGTGTTAAAGGAGGCCTTACTGATCAGCTCTTTAGGCGTTCTAACCACCTTAGCCGCCGTCACCTTGGCAGCTAACTTCGTCGGTATTGACTTGATGACATCCTTAATAATTGCTTTAGCCCTATCCAACACTGCCACGGAGGTGGTCTTCCTAACACTTAAGCCCGCCGACCTCACCGGCGAAGTGGTTAGGAGGGTCTTAATCACCTCCAGCTTCTTCGATGACGTCTTAATGATCGGCTTCATATCCGTTTTAGGTGCTGTGAGCTCAGGTGGTTGGGAACTAACGTTCCACGCCCTCAGGCAGGTCTTGTTCGCATTATCCGTACTCGCTTTAGGCCTCACACTCACTAAGGCGTTGTCCAGGAAATTAATCACTCATAGGTTGATAACCAACGCAGCGGTCCTAACGCTCTTCACGGTGACCCTAACTGGTTACCTAGTCGGGGTGGACTTAGCGTTCAGCGCGTACTTCGGTGGGATAGCCTTAGGCATGCTGAGGTTTGTGAGGGACCCGATGCTGGTCAACATCGTGAGGCTTAACGACTTAATCCAATACTTTAGTGAGGTGTTGGACATTTTCTTAATACCTATCTTCTTCCTGCACGTAGGGGCTGGCCTCAACTTAAGCCACGTCCTCACCCCCGAATTCGCCGCGATCATCGCATCGGCGTGGATGGGTAAGTTCTTAGGCTGTTCCATACCCCACATTGTTAGGGGGGATTTAAGGAAGGGAGTGATGTACGGGATCGTCATGAACGCCCGCGGCGGTCTGGAATCGGTCGTCGCCGCAATCGCTTTGAAGCACGGACTCCTCACCCCAGCACTCTACAGCGTGGTCGTGGTCACTGCCGTAACCTCATCCATTGCCGTCCCAGTCCTCGCAACAGTCATGCAGAAGCGCTTAAGGGCTTACCGACCTAGGTGAAAGGCTTAAAAAGTTTTAATGCGTTTAAGGCTTAGTCATCAGAGGTGGTGGTGTGGTAGAGTTTAAGGTAGTGGTTTCAGACCCTGAAGCAAGTGGTAAGGCAGTGGTGGTTAAGGCCATCAGCTCGGAGAACCTTAAGTACTCGCAGGATGAGAAGTCCGGTAAGGCGTTACCCACAGCTTTAATTAATCAAACCACCTTAAACTTAATTAGCCCTCCCTACGGAGTAGTGACCTTAAGGGTCTGGAAGGATAGGTCTAAGAATGAGAAGGTTAAACTCACCTTCAGGGTTAAGGTATCGAATGATGTCCCAGATAACACCGTCTACGTTCCTAAGGACTTACTCGCTGAGAAGTTAGGCGTTGACGAAGTTATCGGTGAGTTATTCCGTTCTAAGTCCTTCCAAGTAGTCGTTGAGGGTGATAGGGCTAGGAGGTTGGCGGGTTTAAGGGTTGGGGATGTGGTGGATTCCTCGTTGGTGGGCATCCCGGGGAAATTACTCCGCATAACAGGCGGTAGTGATAACTCAGGCTTCCCGGTAATTCCCTCACTGCCCGGTCAGGCTAAGAAGGCGTTGCTCCTCACATCACCTCCTGGGTACATACCTAAGGAGGATGGTGAGAGGAGGAGGAAGTTCGTTAGGGGGAACACCATAAGTGAGGAGTTAGTTCAGATCAACACGGTGCTGACCTCACCAACTAAGTAGTTGGTGAGGCCACGTCAACGACCTTCACCTGCACGTTACTTAGCTCCAATTTCTTAGGGCAGTCAACGCTGCCTAAGACCTTGAGTACCTTGACCTTAACGGGCATTACTATGAGTTCGGGAACGCATCTAGGGTAGTTACCGCACTTCGTACGCTCGCATACCATCTTAACGTAAGTTAGGGTCATGCCCTCAACCGCTACCTTACGGCTCAGCGCTAAGTCCACAGTTGCCTCCTTGACCTCGACAGTTGTGACGTATTCGTTTATGGGGCACCTGTTCCTTATGTTGTGTACTTTAACTACTTCGTAGACCTGCCCAACCTTCAACTTACCGTTGCATACGTAGTTAAACCTGCAGTTAAGGCATTCCGGTGAGGGGCCGGTGAACACGAACTTAAATCCTTCCTTAGCTGTTAAGTAGCTGATTAGCGTTATCACCTAACCCACCGACTACGTGATCACTCCGGTAATGCTTGCTAACCTCTCAGCAGCTTCCCAAGTAAGCCCTGACTCACCTAGGATCGTGTACCTATCAGGCCTTATCCTATGCGCTATTGTTAACGCCTCAATGACCTTAAAGTCTGGGATGCCTAACTCCTTAGCAGTTGTTGGGAGCCCCAACCTCCTGACCGTTAGGGCTAACTTCCTCCAGTTCCTCCCGTGGAGGTAGCTCATCATTATAGTTCCTAAAGCCACCTGCTCACCGTGGAGTGCGGGGTAGTTGGCGACTAAGTCCAACGCATGGCTGAAGAGGTGCTCTGACCCGCTCGCAGGCCTAGTACTGCCGGCTATGCACATAGCCACCGAACTACTTATTAAGCCCTCAACAACTATCCTCACCCCTTCAGGGGAGCCCGTGGAGATCAGCTCACTGTAGTTGATTACGTGCTTAGCTGAGAGCAGGGCAAGGGAGGCTGAGTACCCCCCGTAGTACTCACCTTTGAGCCTGTGAGCCAGTTCCCAGTCAAGAACTGCGGTGAACTTACCTATTAAGTCCCCCGAACCTGCGAGTAACAACCTCTTAGGGGCGTTACCTATGACTGATATATCAGCGACTATAGCTATCGGGGTCCGGGACTTGACCGATACCACGCTACCCGTACCACGTATTGATGAGAATGGGGATGCTACGCCGTCATGTGAGGCTGCGGTAGGGACGCTTACGAATGGAATGCTTAGGTTGTTGGCCACGCACTTAGACACATCTATCACCTTACCACCTCCCACACCCACTACGAAGTCCATTCCCTTGCCTGTGTAGGAGTTAACAATCTCTTCAACGGAGTCCGACGTCGGGGAACTCACCACAGCCTCCTCAACTTCGAAGTCATGACTCAACAGAAGATCCACCAACTTACCCCCCACCAACTTCATGACGTTGGGGCCTGAAATCACTAGGCCCCTCCCACCAATACGCAATTCCTTAACAACCTTAGGGACGTCCTCTATGACGCCGTCACCCACTATAACCTTTTTAGGTAGGTCAATCACGTGTTTCCCAGCGTTCAACGTCTTAACACTCTACTAAGGATTTACGGATAGAGGGTTTTAAACATATGTAGGCCGCGGGCATCGAGCCACGTCGTAAGGGCTATAAGGTTATAACGCTTCCAGCAGTTATTGATCGCGGGTGATGTGTTTTTAAATCTCTGACAGGTGATGTCGCGGTGGCTGTCTGAACTCAAACCCAATCAACCACTTTTCTCGGAGCTTATCCGTCCACGGCCTCATCGGACTGTGGGTGGGGTAGTCGGTCGTTTAGTCGTTCAACGGTGTTCGGAATCCTAACCTCTTGAGGGATGCAGCACTTTATCTAAGTCGTTGGTGTCTCCGATCATTTGATGATTTATAACTGGTAATACCGTGATAATTTACTTAATTTGTAGTGATGGATGACTCGGTAAGTCACCTAATACATCAGCTCATCAGCTAATCCGTAGGGAAGGACGCAGCGATACGGTCTCAACGCCTAATCAGTCAACAACCCTGCTTAATCCCTCATGCGCAGGCTCTGTAATAATCTTATAGGGCTTTCAGCAACTAACTGCTAATGTTTGGAGGTGTGATGATTGAGGCGTGGTTCGGTGACGACTATTGAGGGCTATAGGAATGAAGTAGTTGGTGGACCCATAGTTAGGACCCTCCTTAAGTTGGGCCTCCCCCTAATGATCGTACAACTTGTCCACATATCCTACAACGTAGCGGATGCGTTCTGGCTGAGCAAGTACAGCGACGTAGCTATGGCGGTGCCTAGGCAGGTTTGGCCCCTACTCATGTTCTTCAACGCCGTCTTAATGGCCTTATCCACAGCTAATATGGCGCTACTCTCGCAGTACGTTGGTGCGAGGAGGTACGGAGACGCAAGCAGTACGGCATCTAAGTTCCTCACTGTAGCGGCATTGCTAGGGGTGGGGTCAGGCATTACCTACCTATCCATAAGGTACTACGTATTTAGGTACATCATAATACCTCCGGAGGAGATATTCGGTGACGTAATGGATTATTCAGGCATAATCGCCTTCGACCTAATCTTGTCAGGGTTCGCGATAACTTACTCCACAATACTTCAGTCAGTGGGGGATACTAAGACACCGGCTATTGTCGGCGGTATATCAGCTCTAACTAACATTGTATTGGATCCGTTACTAATACTTGGAGTACCTCCCTTCCCCAGGATGGGTGTTGTTGGGGCAGCCGTCGCGACGGTGCTCGCAAGGCTTGCCGGCGTGGCTGCGTTAATTGCCTTAACCAGTCGTAAGTTCCCCGACTTAAAGGTCACCCTGACTAAGGACGTCAGCGGTGAGTGGGTCGTTAAAAACTTAACCATAGGTGGGCCGATACTCTTATTCCACGCATCCAACAGTCTGGCGTTTATGTTTCAGAACGCCTTAGTGAATTCCTTCGGCGTCATCGTAGCTGCGGCATTTGCCGTAGGGTTCATAGTGATGGAGATAGCTGATGCGGCGATATGGGGCCTCACCACACCGACAGCTATAATGATCGGTCAGAACTTAGGCGCGGGCAATTTAAGTCGTTGCAGATTGATAGCTTACAATGCCTCAATCGCCCTAGGCGCTCTAACCACAGCTGGCTCCATAGCGGTGTATCTACTACGAGTTCCCCTCATAGCGGTCTTCACCTCGGACGCCTTAATAGCGAGTGAAGCCGTTACATTTTTAAGTACTTTCATTTTTACGTTACCTTTCTTCGCCTTATTCTTCGTCGGTATGTCCGTGGGGAGGGGTTCAGGACATACGTTAATACCTACCGTGTTGGGGGTCGTGAGGCTGTGGGTAATTCGAGTAGGCCTCGGCTACGTGCTCGCCTACCACATGGGTTTGAACTCATACGGTATCTGGGTTGCGATGGCACTCAGTAACGTGATAAGCGGCACAGCTGCCCTAGCATGGATAAAGTACGGTGACTGGGACAAGCCAGTTATTAGGAAGTCTTAAACCGGTGTAGGCTTCTGCACCGCTGAGTGCTTCCTAACGCTATCCCCTAACGCTATGTAGAGGAGTATTAAACCAACAACCACCAGTATCGGTAAGAGTATGCCCGCTATGAGCAATATCCCGGAAATCAAGTACAGTGAGTCGCCTTCAACGTTGTTGAGCTTCAGGCAGAGAACGACCATACCCACGTTGCCTAAGATGATTATGATGCCACCCAAGATAATTACAGCGAAACCGAAGAAGGTTAAGAATGGTAGGAAGGCAGCGCCCACCAAGACAACTACTAAGCCCCACACATATCCCAGCTTAATCAACTTCGTCGAAGTTGAGAACTCAGAGTTAACGCGGGCTAAATCAGAAGTACCGGGAATGAACTTCAAGTAAAAACCAACTAAAGCCAACACACCGCCAATAAGTATTAGAGCTAATGCAGAGATCAGAGCACCTATTACAGGTACGAAGACCCTGCCTAACGGAGCACCCATATGAGGCCCTGCAGCCGCAAAGACACCTGCAGCAACAACCACTAAGGAAATCCCAAGCAATACCCAACCAATCAATATGTATAGGAGACCTTGACGCATCTTAGTGAACGCACCAACAACGTCGGGCTGATTCTGAGCAGTCATGGATCAACACATCACTTACATAGTTCCATCAAATCTTTTAAACATTGCAGAGGCATGGCGCACTTAAAGCTCGTCAGCTGAGTTAAGGACAGACCCCCAGTACAGGAGTGCGTTGACCTTCATCATTTCCAACGCCGACGAACTGGGGGAACCCCTACCATACGTGCCTTCACCGTCAAAACGTACAGCTACACTACACCTCCTTAAGCGTGTATGTGCTCCGTCAGGTTTGATTTATGGAGTGGTTAGGGGTTGCAGTATGTGGAATAAGAGGGCTATTGTCAGGAATGCGATGAAGGTCACCACGGCGCCGGCTGCGATACCCTCATACGGTATGGATGACTCTGACCCCCTCTCACCCTGCATCCTCCTCACTCCCTCCAGTACTCCCAGGAACCACGGAATCCTCTCCAGGAGCTCCTCCTCAGCCTTTCCGGGGTTGGGTCGAGGGGGACCCTCCCCAACTTACCTGACGTACCCCATATGCACGGCACTACTGGAGTACTGCCACGCTGCCCACGGTTGATTACGGCTGTGACCGTAACGGTTATGGATGCTAGGAGGGCACCCATAGCGCCCGCCCCCACCCCACGCGATGTTAGAGCTGTAATGAACGTCACCACTGATATGGCTGTGAAGGTAATTTCGTACAGTAAGGACCTCCCAAACATCCCCGAAGTTCGATCGGGGGGACTCCCCTTAAATTACCTGACCCATCCAGTACGTACGACATTATTGGGCAGTAGGAGAGGAGGTTCCGTACTCGCGCTGGGACCTTACTACGTAGCTTACTCCTCAATAGGAGTGGCTATATTGATGTCTACGAAGAATGGGGTGAATGTGAGGGCGAGCACCACCTCACGAGTTACGGATAGCTGCATTAGCGCGACCCAAACCTAGGTTAGCACCACAATTTATGTTTTGGAGTTCTACGCTCGTTTATGGGTAAATTACCGCCCCAGGGTTCTAGAATTAATTACCCTCGGCTAGGTTGGAACACGGCCCTACGGCTTTAATGTGTGGTAGTTAGAATGTTTGGGTGTGGACCTCTATGCCTGAGCTCTCAGCTAATCCCCTAGCCTTACTGTCTACGTAGGGTGAGACTACGACCGATCTTGGGGTGGTCCCTGTAACCCTTTTGTAGAGTTCTGATATCCTCCAGAACTCGTAGATATCACCCCTGGATACGCGAAAATCTAAAATAGAATTGAAAGGTTACTACCACCCCACTACTGGGGCAGGCTCTTGAGGCTAGAAAATTTAAAATAAGATTGAAAGTATGTTCACCAAATCATTATCCCAAAGTAGCCTGCTATGAGCTTTATGGAGACGTATAGGAAGTACAGGCTGAAGATCAGCTTTATCGTATTCGTCTTGAATCGCTTAATGATGGCCGCTCCGAACTGCGCACCTATAACCGCACCTATGCCGAGCAGTAGTCCAGCGTCTACGAACACGAACCCTTCCGCCATCTTGATGCTGGTTCCAACGACGCTTAACGGTATCATCGTTGCCAACGAGGTGCCCACCGCAATGTAGACGGGGGTGTGGAAGAGGTAGATTAGTCCCGGCACCAGCGCGTAGCCCCCGCCTAGGCCGACCAAGCCTGTGGTAATGCCGATGAGGAAGCCGAATATTCCTAGACCATGCTTTGAGCCCGGAACAATGTTCACACGTCCTTCTTCCTTTCTCTGCTTAAGGCCTTCCCATATCATTCGAGGGATTGGCAGTAAGAAGGCCAGACCGAGGATTAACCCTAAGAGTGAGCTTTGCCCAGCGAGCTGGGTGAAGATCCATGAACCAAGAACAACACCAGCCAACCCGAAGCCGCCAAGCCAAAGCACAGCCCTCTTATCCACGTTCTTACGTATTAGGTGGCCATACGCTCCGGAGGTTGCAGTGAAGACAACAGCGAAGAGGGTTGTACCTATAGCCACCGTCGCTGGGAAACCTAACCACAGATGGAGTATAGGTAGCATTATGCTGCAACCACCAGTACCGATGATCCCGCCAATTAACCCAGCTACGAGTCCAACAACCACAAGCAGAACTCCGCTCAACGCGTCTATGGGGGGCAGACCCTCCTTCCCGCCAAACCCTGAGCTAATGGACCAGAACGTCAGCGTAGCCATGAAGACTAAGAGTACGAGCATGAAAGTATAGTTTCTCAAACCACTTCCAATCTTCAACAGTTAAACCCCCTAAAAGCTCTGAATGAAGAACCCATCCTCCTTCCCAGCCTCTGCCTCACCTTCCCCTCACTCACACCAATCACCTACAAAACTACCAGTTTCTCAACATCATAAAAATGTATGTTCTTACCCTAAAAGTTTTATTAAGAGACGCTGAAGGAGTTGTTCAGGTTGACGTCAAATCATGTCGGGATGTGGGGTAGGGGACGTTTCCCCCTGGTTCAGTTTCTGCGTGGATTGTGACTACTATGGAGAGAACCGTAGGTATGATACGGTTCCTACCCCTCTTATTGCGGCTTTGTAGGTTAGTTTCATTAGATGTCTTCAGTTCTTTAACTTCCTTGAGTTTTTTGAGGTCAATGAATTCGGTTAACTGGATTTAAGTGTAGTTAAGTGTTACTTAACTGCACCATCAACCCATATGAAGCTTTCATAGGGTTTGGAACCCACTCAAGTGGGTAAATGAACTCCATCAACTCATTTAGGGTTAATGAGTTGATGGTGTTTCCATGACTCACTTGGTACCTGATGAGGACCTGATGCCGTTATTTGGTTAGGGTGGGTGTACTAGTTGGTGGATTAGTTCATCCATCGGTTGCACGTGTTTGAATTCCTAACCAAATGGGCTGGTACCCAGTTTACTTAGATACTTCTGGGGTAACCCCATTTGGAGGTGATGTTGGGGTATTACCTAGGTCACGGATGCGTGGTGGTTTACTAGTTCTGGGATCCCATGTAATCTCTTAGTTTATTGATTAGTCCCTCTCACAGTCGTTTGAGGTGTTACATCCCATGTTAAGCCCGTAACTCAGGGTTTCAGGGAGTTAGCCTACGTGTGTATTACTTCGTAATCCAACGCCCCAGCAGATACGGCTAGATTAACAGTATCCACAGGCCTACGGCTATTAAGAGCGCTCCAGCTGCTACGGATAGCTTAACACCGTGTCTTATTAGGGCGTCCTGAACCGCTCTGTACTTCATGGTCCTCATGATTACTAGGAGCACGAGTAGTAGGGGGGATATGAAGATTAGGTTGTAGATCGCTAGCAGCAAGTAAGGTAGTGGGGGACTGTACTTCGATGCAATCCCAGCGAAAACCACGTAAGGCCCTGCGGAGCAGGGGAGCAACGTGAACGTCAGGAGCATACCCAACGCGAAGGAGGCGGTGGTTGAGGTGGACGCCCTACCAACTAACCCGTATATGCTCTCCTTAGCCAACATCCTGGACTTACCCATAATACCCGAGACGCAGATCCAAACACCGAAGGCCACAGCAACTAAGCTCAGCAACTCCTTCGGGAACCCCCTCACAGCTACCATAAGTCCCAACCCCAGAGCGTAGTAACCGATGAAGACCGCTGAAATGAATGCAACGCCGACGATGAGAACCCTACCCTTACGGCTGAAGGCTATGGAAGTAGCTATTAGGAGGAGGGTGTAGATGAATATCACGCATGGGTTAACAGCATCACTTAACGCTAAAGCCGTCAATGCAGTTAACGCTTGAGTGATGGGTAGCGGGGCTACGGCACCAGCACTCGGTCTTAGGCTGAAGTACTCAGGGACTAAGGCCCTGGAGAAATTACTTAAGTTATCCACCATTATATACCCCCCTAACTCCTTCCCGAGGTAGAGGGGGATCTCGTTAGACTCAGGTAAGCTGAGCAGGGAATCCCAGAACGACTTATCACCCACCTCACCGAAAACAACCGACCTAACCCCACCGTCAACGACCACGAAGGTAAGGGGTATGGAGGGGCTTAACCCGATGGCTGAGCAGAAGCTTAAGAACCTCTCAGCACAGCCTGCCTCACCTTCAAGTCTGCAGAAGTAGGTGTTAGAAGTACCGTACCAGGAGTAGAAGTAGTTCTTTAAGGCATTGCAGTGGGGGCAACCCTCACTACCGTAGATGTAGAGTAAGTAGTGGCTGCCCCCGTGAAGGGGTTGGGCGAGCAGAATAAGTGTTAAGGAGATGGCTACGACAGCAGCTAACGCCGAACTAATCCTCACACCACATTACCTTGTTACGGATTACCTGTAAGGTTAATATCTTATGCGGGCTAATTCGCTGAGGGATCTCTACGTAAGGACTTGAGCGCGTCCCGTAGGTTGTCGGCTAGAGCCTTAAGCCTCGTATTTAGGTTCTTAAGCCTCACAGCGATTTCATGATCGCTACTCAACCTACGCATCAACTCCTCTATATTGACGCATAGCGGCTCTATCTCATTACTTATCAAGGACTCCTGCTTCTCTATGAGTACGTCCGGTAGGTCGACTGAAGCCTTATACACGTAACTACGGTCCTTCCTGCTCCTGGAAACTAAGTACATCCTGCAAAGGATGTTGAGGCATGTGGCAACCGTCGATTTCGTGTAGCCTGTGAGGTTCATTAAGTCCTTAATGGTTAGGTGGTTCTGAAGGAGTAACAGTATACTTAGTATCGTGTTGCATGAGTATGGCAGGTTCAGGGATGAGAGTATTCTCTGAGCGTCCTTAACCAACATACCCATAACCTCGTATACTTCTAAGATGCCCACCATTCACACCCACCTCACGACTTCACCATGGTTTCCAGTAGTGGCTTCAACTTACTCACACGCCACTTAATATATCTTACCACCATCTCCAACCCCAGCCTAATGGGCGCTAGGTGAGGTTCTCTAAGATAGAATTTGCTCATTATCTCCTCAGCCCAGTATATCGAGTGGTACATGCACTTAAGCATTAGGTCGACGTGTTCGGCCTTGATCAGATGCTTCCTAAACCAATCCGTATATCTTAAAGCACCTAAAGGCACGAAGAACATGGGGACTATGATACTCCTGTAGGGCTTCAACCGATCAACAAGTTCCGCCGTCTTTACGACGTCCTCAGGGCTTTCGCCGGGAATCCCTAATATCAAAGTGGCTGCTGGGATTACGAAGTTTTCATGCATGATCCTGAACGCGTCCTCAACCACGTTGGGCCACATCGAAGGTGGGTACGGGGAAGACTTAGCCGGCATTATAGCCTCAGCCAACCTAGGTGACCCGGTCTCTATACCTACCTCAACACCTATGAATTCCTGATCGCCGACCCGTATGTAGTTGTTTATTAGTTCCGAGATCAGCTTGAACCTCTCCTCCGAGTACTTCAGTGATGAGAGGCTTGCGTGGGACCACGCAATGCTCCCGGAGAAGTACTTCCTCACAGTACTATGTAACTTCACAACCGGTTCGGGCCTGGGCTTAATCCCCTCACCGCCGTATAGCAATACGTCCTCGCTGTGGAGTATGATGCTCTTCGTCCCAGCCCTTACGTTGACTTTAACCTCTTCCGCGATGTTGTCGAGGGGGATATACCTAAGCGGCCTCAATGTAACTGAGCAGAACTTACAACCCCTCGGGCAGCCCCTCATAATTTCGACTAGGCCGTTGACGCTGCCTCCCTTAATCAGCGGTATCTCCTTAACCGAGGGTACGTCCCCAGGACCTACTAAGATGTAGTCAGGTAATTCATCCCCGTTCAACGCCTTCTCAACGACGTCGGCTATTACTCTCTCAACCTCACCCTCAATAACTAAGTCTACACCGAATTCCTTCCAGAGGTCAAGCTCCCACAACCACTGCCACGCACCCGGGCCGCCGGCAATGATTTTAACACCCCTCCTCTTAGCGCTGACGACCGCATCACTCCTCATAAACTTGATGAAGCTCAACCTATTCACGGGTTCCTTACCGGTTAGCGCCCACCAACCAATGCTCGGCGGGCCGTATGCGAAGTAGTCATGATGACCGATCATTAAAACCTTCATACTTTTTAAATGCTTGTCCAGGTGGTCTGGGTCGATGATAGCTGCTTTAAACCCCTCCTCAACTAACTTAGCTTCAACCTTCCTCAAACCGTAGGGTGCTTCAACTGGTCTGCCCTCATCATCAACCTCAACCTTCGGAGCAGCTAACCAAGTCCACACCTTCTCAGGGAGGCCTACGGCAGGCCCTGTAGCTAGGAACCCTAAGAACTCCTTGCCGTGGTGGTTACTCATCATCGTCCTGTCGGTGGTTATCACGACTTCGTAACCAGGCATGGGAACCCCCTACAAGAACCTGTGACTAACTCCTAACCCCTCTAAGAGTGTGTCAAGTTCTAATGAAGTACTGCCAACTAGTACGTCCACAGCGTCCTTGGGGAGGTTCCCAAGTAATTTTACCAGGTCTTCCTGACTGCTGCCAGCGTATTTAACCATCACTGAGACGTTGAGTAGTGAGGGGAGGATACGTCTCAATTTCTCCAAATATTTAGGCCTCCCCTCACTGGATAGCACGTGGATTACAACCCTCCTAACACCTCTCTCAACGATAATATCGTTGATCGCGTTGATGACTTCGTTTTCGGGTAACATAATATCAAGTACTAAGACAACGTGATGTGATTCCCGCTCCATCCTTAACGTCATCTTCTGTTCACCAAGTTCTGAACTTTCCGAACTTTCAGATCTAGCAGGAGGTTAAATATTCATGAGATATAATTTATTACTGCGGTACGTAGTAATAATTACGGTGTTTTACTCTGAGTTCGAAACTACATACTAGGGTCTACGAAATTGCTGTGGATCCCCCATTAATTGCCGACCCAAACACCACCGTAGGGGAAATTCTCTCGAAGATGAAGGATTTGAAGGTTAGGGTTGTGCCGGTAGTCTCTGGAAGTAGGTTGGTGGGGGTCTTAAGTTATAAGGGCATTTTAATGAGCGGTGCTGGTAGGATGACTAAAGTCAGGAGTGTTATGGAACCACCTTACGGCGTGGATATGATGAGCAGCGTTGATGATGCCGTAGCTAAGTTCGTCCTCTGGAAGGCTAAGGCATTGCCAGTAGTTAGTAAGGGTAATGAGTTGGTGGGATATTTAAGCAGGTACGACCTGTTAGGCTTCCTACTGAGTAAAGGCCTAATACCTGGGAAGTACGTTGAAGATGTTATGACCGCGCCTCCCACCGTTATCAGGGATGATGAGTCCTTAGCCAGGGCCAGGTGGTTAATGCTTAGGAACGGTATTTCGAGACTCCCAGTCATCAACTCCTACGAAAGCGTTGACGGGGTCATATCTATGACCGATATAGTGGAGAGGATATACTTCATAAGGATGACCCGTAGGAAGGGCTTCGAACAGTTTGAGGAGGAATTCCTGGCGGCACCCGTTAAGGACTTCATGTCTTCGCCCCCCATCTGCTCATCCGTCGGTGAACTACTGGACGGGGTTGTGAAGACGTTGCTCGATAGGAAGGTTACCGGGATGCCCGTAGTTAAGGGGACTAAGGTGGTGGGGGTTATAAGCAGCGTTGACGTCCTCAAGGCGTACGCGAAGCAACTAGTATCCAAGGAGTTAATCGAAGCTAAAATACCTGAGTCCTTGAAGGTCGATGATTTAAGTAAGTCCCAGGTCGAGACGTTAGTGAACGAGTACTTATCAGACATTAGGAGGGTTACTGACGTGATAAACTTCAGGATAAACATTAAGGAGGAGAGTAAGGGGGGTAGGAAGAGGTACGTAGTTAGGGCTAGGTTAACCACCGATGACGGCGTCATGACCTCGGAGGGGGTGGGTTGGGACATCCTATCCTCAATTAAGGACTCACTAGAGAAGTTGGAGAGAAGGGTTAAGAAGAGTAGGGAGAGAGCTAGGGAAGTGAGGAGGAAGGGTAAAGCCACGTAAGCCGTGAGGCTAACGTTTTTAACCCTAACCTGTTTATGGATTCTGTGATATCGGAGATGAATAAAGACGCACTCGCAGTGTACGTAATTACGTTGTTCTTTTTTATACTAACTTGGGCCGTAGTACCTATGATCCCGCGTTACGTTATGAGCTTAGGAGGGGACCCAACGACCATAGGGGCGGTTATGTCAGCAGCTCCCCTAGCAACTATTGCCACCAGGGTTTTGTTCAGCATGATCTCAGACCTGCGTTCAAGGGTCCTCATGATGAGGGTAGGTATGCTATTACTGGGCACTAGTTACCTAGTCCTCTACATCTCAACGGATGTAAGGGGGATATTCTTAGGGAGGTTACTCCAAGGACTATCCCTAGCATCATTCATACCGCCATCCATATCCTACGTAGTGGATGTGGCGCGGAGCGGCGTAATGGGCAGGGCATTAGGTACTAGGGCGTTAATGGCGAGCATGGGTTACACCTTAGGACCCTTCGCAGGCGGGCTAATATCCGAGTTAATGGGTTATAAGACATTATTCATAGCGTCATCGGCGGCCGCATTCATCGCTGCACCGCTGATTAAGTTGAATGACACGGGCAGGAGGAGGTGTGACTTCCGCGGCATGTTCACGGAGATGGTGAAAATGACCACACGTAAGGACTTCATACTACTCTTCACCTCCACAGCGTTTCAGACAGTAATCCTCGCTTCCGTGATCCCGTTCCTTTCCTCATACCTCAAGCTCATGGGGTACTCGGACTACGAAGCAGGGGTGGTCAGCTCTGCCTACGGAGTGGCCGGACTACTCAGCAGGTTGTTGATGAGTTTCTTTACGGACAGAAGCATGATGAGGCTAGCATTCCTAGGGTTGGGGATGAATGCAGCGGGACTAATAATCCTAAGCTACCACCCCCTCCCCTCAGCAGCGTTCATACCTGTCCTACTGATAGGTTTTGGGGACGGTATCTTCGTACCGTCCGCCCAGGCCTTAGTGTTCATTAACTCTAAGACGGAGTTACGTAGCGTGCTGTCGGGCATGTACGCCACTTCTTGGGACGTCGGCATGCTGTTAGGACCTTTAATAACTGGTTACCTGATAACACTTACTAATGACTACCTCCTCACTTTTAGGTGCTTAATCACCTTCACAGCTGTGTCCGCGACCATACTTATGTGTGAGAGGAGGTACTCAGCACAACAAATTTATAGAGCTAATTAACCATATGTGATGAGGTTACGGCTTGGTAGAGCTTACTCCTTCAGAAATTGAACGGTATGATAGGCAGGTAAGGCTCTTCGGGATTGAAGGACAGCTTAAGCTGAAGAACTCCAAGGTCTTAGTCGTGGGTGTTGGGGGACTGGGAAGCCCACTCTCACTATACCTAACCGCGGCCGGGGTCGGTAAGCTAATACTCGTGGACTCCGAAAACGTGGAATTAAGCAATTTGAACAGGCAGGTAATCCACTGGAGCGATGACGTAGGTACCCCGAAGGTCCTTTCAGCCGTTAGGAAGTTAAGGGCTCTAAACCCGGAGGTAGAGGTGGAGGGGATTAAAGCATATGCAGATGAGGAACTGCTGGAAATGTTAGTAGGTGAGGTCGACTTAGTACTCGACGGCCTGGACAACTGGGACAGTAGGTTCCTCGTGAACAAGGTCTGCGTAGAGCATGGGAAACCATTCATACATGGGGGCATAATGGGGCTCTACGGCCAGTTACTCGTGGTCGTCCCAGGAAAGACGCCATGCCTACAATGCCTCATACCTAAGAAGCCGCCGGAGGTGAGGCCCCTCCCGGTGCTGGGCCCGACGCCGGGAGTTATAGCAGCACTCCAAGTAACTGAGGCCATCAAGCTAATAACCGGTTACGGGAACCCGTCCCTGGGGAAGCTAATAGTCTACGACGGTTACTCCATGAGCTTTACAGAGCTTAAGGTCTCTAGAAGGAGTGACTGCCCAATATGCGGGAAACCGCCGCAGACGACCTAACACCGCCATCCTTCAGGACGTGGTCCTCGGGCAAACCCACCCTCACCCCTTTTAACTAGACGTTCGAGTATAAGTTGGTGGTTGATATCCTCAAGTACACGGAGAAAGCTGTTAAGGTCTTCCTGAATACCGGCACACGCTTCCCTAGGAAGGTTTTATGGGCTATGGGACTGGTTAAGTATTCCGCTGCTAAGGCTAATGTAGAATTAGGCCTCCTCGACCCGTCCATAGGGGAGGCGATCTGTAGGGCGTCGTTGGAGTTAGCCGAAGGACTGCACGACGATAAGGTCGTCGTAGACGTGTTCCAGACAGGTTCCGCCACAGGGTTGAACATGAACGTAAATGAGGTCATAGCTCTGAGGGCCTCCGAGATAAGCGGGCGTGATGTCCACCCCAACGACCACGTCAACATGTGCCAATCAACTAATGACGTGGTCACATCAGCCATTAGGATTGCTGCCCTATCCGATGTTAGGGACAACCTCGAGCCAGCGCTGAAGGAATTCATGCAGGCGTTGGAGGAACTGGTAGGTAGGGCCGAACATGTCGTGAAACCCGGCAGGACGCACCTAAGGGACGCTATGCCGGTAACCATGGGCTTGGAGTTTAAGGCGTTCTTAGACGCGTTCAAACACGACCTAACGATGATTAAGAAAGTTGAGGACTACATCAGGGAAATACCGCTGGGTGGTACGGCCGTCGGCACCGGAATCAACTCACATCCGGAGTTCCCGAAGCTAGCTTTAGAGCAATTGAGGAGTAAGACCAACCTCGACCTAAGGCTGAGTGAGGTTAAGAGTAGGGGTATGAGGTTGTTAAGCGACCTAGTAGCACTCAGCGGTTCCTTGAGGGTGTTATCGCTGGACATGCTGAGGCTATGCCAGGACTTAAGGCTCATGTACTCAGGCCCGAACACGGGCATTAACGAAATAGACATACCGCAGGAAATCCCCGGAAGCAGTATAATGCCTGGGAAGGAGAACCCGGTAACGGTTGAGGCCGCAATGCTGGCAGCTGCCCAAGTAATAGGCCTGGACCACTCCAACACGGTGGCCGGTATGTTGGGGGAGTTCGAATTAAGTATGGGTATACCCCTCATAACGTACAACATACACACCCAGATAGCCTTACTTAGCGAAGCCCTCAGGAAGTTAAGCACCCACGTTATTAGGAGGGTAATACCTAACTCGGACAGAGCCCGTGAATTAGCTGAACGTAGTCAGGCCTTGATAACAGCGATAACACCCCTAATAGGATATGATAAGGCAGTAGCGCTTGCGAAGGGCTTGAAGGAGGGGAGGAGGTTGGGAGACATACTTAAGGAGTTAGGTCTCAGCGATGAGGAAATAGCCCGACTCACAGACCTTAACTCGTTGGTTAAGCCAGGCATACTGGTCAGGAAAGGGACTACCTAAGTGGGTCTGGGGAATTAGGTCATCTTTTCTTAACCAACTTACCGTAGAGGGAGTTAATTAATTTGTGAGCCTCCCTCACAACACCTTCCTTTGCCTCAACCAACACGTAGATAAGGTTCTTAGACTTAAACACGGAGAGCTGCATAACGTTGAGACCGTAACTCCCTAACTCATCTAAAACTAAGTCAAGGACCTCATCATCGTAGTAGTACGCGACGTAATGATTACCGAGTACTTCAACTGTCTTACTCTTCATCCTATCTATGTCATGGACATCGCTCCTCAACCTCATCCCCAACCTCTTACTGCCGTACCTCACTAAGTGAAACTCCCTTAGGACACCTTCCCTGAACTCAACAGCAATTCCTAACATGTCCTTCCTCGACATCGCCTTAGCTATGGGGTAGTAGAGGAGTGAATGCCTAGGTACAGTGGTTAGAGTGACATACGCGTTCAATGCCTTCGAGTACCTGCCCAACTTATACTTGGCCTTAAAACCTATCAAATATCCAAGTAGTTCGTAGACCTTATCAACAGGCTTAAAAACATCTTCAAGCTCGTCAATGATAGCCTTAATGAACCTAATCATCTCTTTACGCTTCCTAAAATACCATATTACCATGGCCACAGCTAACGAACTTATGAGAACCAACATCAGGTAGTCTAACATCGCATCCCATCCATCATATGAGTTGTGAACACCGGGGTAAAAAATGATTGATTAGCGCGCTCAATGAAAGACCTCCCCAAACGTCGGATAAGTAAAAGTTATAAAGCTCATATCAACCTCTTATTAAGGAAGGTGAACTTAGTGAGTACAAAGGAACTCGCTGGAATATTCTTAACCGCCTTAGGGTTGGTGTTCTACCTCTACGCGATCGTTGACGGAAGCATGAAAGGTGCCATCGGCGTTAAAGGTAGTGTCGAGATCTCAGCGGTGTTAATAGCTATAGGGATGCTCGCAATACTTATAGGTCCCGCACTATGGCTCGGGGAGGTCCCAGTGGCCATTAAGAAGTTCATAGAGGCTAAAACCGGGAAGAAGCTTAGCTAGGTGACCTAAATGATCACACTACTAATATTAATAGTGGTCGCCGCAATTTACATCGCTGCTTACCACTTCTACGGTAAGAAACTGCTTGAGCAGAGGGTCGTTAAAGCAGATCCGAAGAGGGTTACACCAGCCATTGAGAAGTTCGACGGTGTTGACTACGTACCGGCTAACAAGTACGTCCTCTACGGGCACCACTTCGCATCCATAGCTGGTTCCGGACCTATAGTAGGGCCCGCAACAGCTATGGTTTTCGGTTGGTTCATGCCCCTGATCTGGGTCTTGTTCGGGAACGTCTTCATCGGTGCAGTGCACGACTACCTCGCAATAATGGCTAGTGTAAGGCACGGCGGCCTTTCAATTATGACGATCTCCGAGAACGTCATGGGTAGGAAGGCCAGATACGTCTCCGTCATTTACGTATGGATGGCCCTCGTACTGGTGCTCGCAGCATTCTTCAGCGTTGCTGCAAGCACTTTCGTAGCAGTCCCTCAAACAGCACTCATAACGTTCCTCTACATGCCGATATCGCTTCTCTTCGGTATGTTGGTCTACAAGTACGGGGTCGACATAAGACTTGCCACTGTGATCTCCTTAGTCCTAGTAGCTCTTTCATTCTGGATCTCCTTCTACCTCCCAGTATACCTAACTTATGAGGCCTGGGTACTTGTCCTAGCTGGTTATTCCTTCGTAGCTGCGGCACTGCCAGTGTGGTACCTGCTACAGCCCAGGGATTACTTGAACGCCTACCTCCTATGGGCGTTCGTAGCCTTCGCATTCTTAGGAACGATTTTAGTTGCTGGGTTACCTTTCACCGGACCCATGTACACGGACTTCGCCCAACCTGCGAGTATTCTAGGGGCTATGGGTGACTTAGGTAAGGTCAGAGTTGCATACTTCTGGCCAGTGATACCCCTGATAATTGCGTGCGGTGCCCTATCAGGCTTCCACTCATTAGTCGGTTCAGGAACGACATCCAAGCAATTATCAAACGAATTAGACGCGACCCTAGTTGGGTACGGAGGGATGTTAACGGAAGGCGCGGTATCATCGTTAGCTGTTATAACTCCCATAGCATTTGCTTGGGACTTCGCGCAATTAGGAGCCATTCTCAATTACCCCGTACAAAGCGTATTAGCTAAAATAGGTGTTACGGCACCAACGATAATCGGATTAGCGGCAGCCGACAGGTTCTACAACGGCTACGCATTGCTCCAAGCAACGGGCTGGTCAAGGATTTTCGGTCTAGAAGCGTTTGAATCAACCTTCATAGGGTTCAGGGTGTTCGCAGCAACCGCGCTCACGGCATTCATAGTGACTTCGTTAGACACTTCGAACAGATTGGCAAGATTTGCTTGGCAAGAACTCTTCGGATGGATTAAAATATCGCCAGGCACTAAGAAAGTCCTAACTAACAGGTGGGTTGCGTCATTAGTCGGTGTCATCATAGGCGTTACGTTAGCATATCCGCAGATATACGTACCTGAGTTGAAGAGGTACTTGCCTGCCTACAACATTATATGGCCGGCATTCTCAGGGCTTAACCAACTCCTAGCAGCCCTCATGTTGATGACTGCATCATTATGGGTGTACGCGGTCCTCAAGGTTAGAGGTAACGTAACCCTACTAACCATGATCCCAGCCCTGTTCCTATGGGTCACGGTAACCTTGGCGTTATTCGTGTGGATATTCTTCGTGATGCCCTCACTGCCAGCACTGTACATATCCCTCGCAGGTTCCTTCATAATAATTGCTCAGATACTGAACTTCCTGCTACTAATATTCTTCATTCTAGGTATGAGGAGGGCCAAGTAAAACCTAAAACATTTTTCCTTAATTTCGAGTAATAACATGGCTAATCACTTGAAGTTAAGTATAATCCGAATGTTAGCTGATGTGATTAGGGAGTTAGCCAGTTTCATTAAGGGAATTCATAGAGCTACCTTAGAGAGCAGCACAACCGCATTGGAAGCTGAGTGCGTCGAGTTGGAGACCGCCTTACTTTACATAGTTCTAGGGTCTTTAGTTGGGGTCCTACCACTGCCGACTACACTGGCGTTAGAACTAATGCCTTACCTGAGGAACGAGTTCAAGTTGTTGGAATCGAGGAGCGTTAGGGGTGCGGACGTGATAAGCGATCTGATGGCATCACTTGGAGGTGAGTGGTAACAATTAAGCACGCAGTAATAACCATCGGTAAGGGAGGGGTTGGTAAGACCACAATATCAATACTGATATCACTCATTCTACGCGATTCAGGCAAAACACTCCTATACAGTTTAGACCCAGCCAAACACCTAATCAAGTACTTAGGTATTAAGGAACCTATGAAGCACTACGAAGTTAGGGATAACCTAACGGCCTACCAACTAGATATTAACTTAGCGTTGAACGCTACGTTAGACAGATACGTGGAACTAATCAAGGACATATCCCCGTCGCTCTCAGTACTAAACCTGGAAGACGTCGCCAACACTATCAAGTACTCACCGGGTGTGGAGGAGGAAGTCCTCATGAAGGAGCTTCATAAAGCGTTAAACCAGGAGGAGTACGAATACGTAGTTATCGACACACCTCCTACGGGCATAACCTTAAGAACTTTGATAATGCCTAAACTCTACAAGTTATGGATTGATAAGTTGATAGAGGTTAGGGAGAGGATCCTCTCGCTTAGGTACGCAATAGCTAGGACCTTAGGGAGGGAATTTAAGGTTAAGGATCCCGTCCTCGAAAAGCTTTATGAAATGCGTGAGACCTACAGCTCTTTATGGGATTTGCTTAGAGGCGGGAACACGTCATTTGTCTTAGTAGCCAACCCCGAGAAAATGCCGCTGCTGGAGGTCATGGACGTCATCAAATTCCTTGAGACCGAGTTAGGGGTGAAGCCTAAATTACTGGTTATGAACAAGTACGAGGACTCACCAGAATCTGCTGAGGTTATGGAGGAATTCAAGCGACTTCCGTACAATAAGGTGGTAGTGCCTAGGGTCAGTAAACCCCCTGCAGAACTTAACGACGTGATCGGCCTCCTAAGGCTGGTTGACGTAGAAAACGTTTTAAAGTCTTTGAAGTGACGTGAGTGAGGCGTCTACAAGCCTCATTAATCACCCTAGCTGGCTTCTCTATAAACTCGGGATTCAGCCCCTGCCTAACTCCTTAAAAACTTAGGGCCTCACAAACCATTAATCAGTGTTGGAAGTGTGGCTGATAACTACCCTACTGGCAGTAGGTCTACTCCAATTCCTCGACACCGGCCTCTACACATACTTAGCTTACAACCTCAGCGTAGGTGGTTCTTACCTCGGTGCAGCGTCGGCTGTGTGGAGCTTAATATACATAGTGTCGAACAGGTTTTTCAGTAGGTTCGCGGATGACGGCAGGAATAAGATGTTACTCTTAATATCCTCCGCAGCTCTCTCACTCATGTACGTTCTCTGCAATGACGTAAACGAGGTGAGCGGACTTGTAATGTATTCATTACATGCGTTCGCTATAGCTGTCGTAAACCTATCTCTATCCGTAACCATCCTCGAAACTTACGACTACACCAACTGGAACGGTGTCAACGCGTTCAGTAGGGTTATCACGAACTTGGTCAGGGGTTCCTCATTCTTAGTCGTTGCATTAAGCTTTGCAAGCGTCCCTACCTTCTTAATCCTTGCAACAGCCCTAACCTCCATATCAATGATACTCATACCGGGAATAGGCTTAAACATAGAACGCACGTTGTTCAAAATTAATAAGGACCTCCGATACGTGGGTAAGTACATTAAAGCATCAACGGCCTTACTCTACATTCATAAACCCAGGGAGGCCCTCGAATACTTTGAAAGGGTTTGGAGTAGTTCCAACGAACTGAAGCCATGGAGGGTTATCACATCCACAGTCCTCTACGCCATGTTCGGCGACCTGGTTTTAGTGGTATTACCGCTGATCTTGAAGGGCTATGTGGGGTTAAGCAGCCTATGGCTGTCTTGGGGTATCGCCCTCCTATCGGCATCTTTCATAGTCGTTCCCGTAATCACGAGGTTCGCACCCAGTTCCGAAAGCATAAACCCCCGACTAATAGGTTCCTTCATATCGTTGAGGGGTCTCACATTGGCTTTACTACTCCCCTACGTATCCAGCGAGTTTAGCCTGTCCATCTACTTATTACTCGTCGTGGTCACTACATCTATTTCCGACTCCTACCTATACAACAAGTTCGTAGAGGTCAGCTCCGGGTACTCCATATCAAAATACTACATTGCGAGGGAGGTCGGATCGATAATTGGCTCAATTGCTGGGGGACTCGTAACCGTTGCCTTAGCCATCAGCTCGGCTGCTCTAATGATTTTTTAAATGGTTTATAAACTTAGACATATCTAAATTTTATGGTGACGGGATGAGTTTAAGGGTAGCTGCGACGGGGTTCGATGACTACTTAACAACTATTTACAGGTTGTTAGAAGTTTATGGCCAAGCTAAAACCACCTTAATATCCAAGGAGCTAGGCATAAGGCCCGCCACGGTCTCTAAGATCCTGAAGTACTTGGAGAATAAGGGACTTGTGAGGAGGATGAGGTATAGGGGCGTATCCTTAACGGATAGGGGTATGGAGCTGGCAAAATATATTGTGAGGAAACATAGGATAGCTGAAGTGTTCCTAAGCGAGTTCTTAGGTTTCGACCTCTACCAATCCCATCTACACGCTCATAAATTCGAACACTTACCTGATGAGGTTATTGAGAGGATATACGTTAAGTTCGGGAACCCCGAACTATGCCCGCACGGGAACTCGATAAAATCTATTGACGGTGCGCCATCCTCAGTGGGTGTGAAGCTAACCCAGATTGAGGAAGGGGTTGAGGCGGAGGTAATAAGGATAGCTGGCGAACTCGCCGAAGTGTTGAAAGTAGTGGTGCGTTTAGGTATGAAGATCAACTCCAAGGTCAGGGTTATCAGGCGGGAGGTCCCTTACATACGGGTCGAGATTCTCGGTAAGAACGTTCATGAGATCCCTAGGGACGTGGCTGAAGCCATCATATGTAAGGTGGGTTAGTTGGTCAAGACATTGATAAACGCTTCGAAGGGGTCCAAGGTTAAGGTAGTTGACGTGGTTGCAGGGACAGGACTTAAGAACAGGTTAATGCAGATGGGTTTAACGCCCGGTACTGTCGTGGAGGTCGTGGAGAATTCTAGGGGCCCCATCATAGTTTCAGTTAAGGGTGTCACGTTAGCGTTAGGTAGGGGTATGGCTAGCAAGATAGTGGTAGAGGATATGGCCTGATAGAGGGTGGGTCATAGCCTCTGGAGGGCTCGCTAACTACGTTTTTAAATTTAGACTTGTCTAAATTTATTGGGTATACGAATGTGCGAGCGCTCAGGTAATGAGGGCTGTTCAGGAAGGGGTGAGAGATCCTACGACGTGACGGTTGCTATAGTCGGCAATCCTAACGTCGGCAAATCGACGATGTTTAACATATTGACAGGGAAATCAGCACACGTCGCTAACTGGCCGGGAGTGACTGTAGAAACTAAGGAAGGGCTTAAAGAATGGGGCGGGCTTAGGATAAGATTCGTAGACCTCCCCGGCATCTACGGCTTAAGCGCCCTGTCGTTGGAGGAGGTCGTCAGTAGGGAGTACATAGTTGAGGGTGATGCGGACCTGGTAATCGGGTTGGTCGACGCCACAGCACCTGAAAGGTCGCTATACCTCCCAATACAACTCCTCGAGCTAACGCCGAAAGTCGTCATAGCACTCACTAAGATCGATGAGATGGACAGATTAGGTATTCACATACATTACGATAAGCTGGAGTCCCTGTTAGGAGTCCCTGTGATCCCGACATCAGCCATTCAAATGAAGGGTATTAGAGAGTTACTCCACGCCGTAGTGGAAATGCATAGCGGTAGGAGGCGCGGTAGGCTGTTGAACATCGACTACGGGAGCCTGGAACCTTTCATAGCCGAAGTCTCCAAGGTCATTTCGAAGTCGGAGGTACTTAGGAAATACCCCCCTCGTTGGGCGGCTATAAAGCTGTTAGAGGGTGATAGAAGGCTTGAAGACCTACTACTATCCAGTAATGAGCTGGAAATATACAATAAGGTCCAGGAGGTAAGAGAGTCACTGAGACGTAGCATTGGGAGGGACCCCTCCGAACTAATCATAAATACTAGGTTCGAGTTCGTGAACAACATAACGAAGGAGGTTGTCGTAAGGGTCGAGGGAGGAGGACGTAGGGAGTTAGTTGACCAAATATTCAGCAAGCCCCTCCTAGGCATGCTATCAAGTATAGCCATCCTGTTCACCTCGCTCTTCTTAGTTTTCTCAATCAATATGGGATTCCCATTAAACATCATATTGAGGTATTTGGGGCTGCACCAACAGGCTGAGGCGATTGAGGCATACAGCCTGAACAGAGTTGTTAGCAGGTTGTTTGACATGCTCTCAGCGTGGGTTAAGGAGACGTTGGAGGGGTATAGCCCGTTAATAGCTTCCTTAGTAGGTGATGGTGTGGTTGTTGGTTTAGGGGCCGTGATCTCGTTCCTCCCACTAATATTCATGGTATTCTTAATGCTTGCAGTGCTTGAGGACAGTGGGTTAGCGCCTAGGATAGCTGTAAGCTTCCACAACGTCTTCAGTAGGTTCGGGTACTCGGGCAGTGCTATATACCCATTAATTGTTGGTATGGGCTGTAACGTCCCCGCAGTCCTCGCGAGCAGGACATCGGTGGATGAGTCAGAGAGGTTTCAGATGATCCTCTCCGCCCCCTTCATCCCGTGCCAGGCTAGGTTAATCGTCGTATCAGCGTTAGTCACAGCCTACTTCAAGACACCACTACTCCAAGCACTTGCATTCATCTCAATGTACTTTGCCGGAGTTGCTATGTATCTACTCACCGGGTTGGTGCTGAGGAAGGCTGTCTTCAAGGTCAAGGAGAACCCTGAACTGATCCTTGAACTGCCGTTAATGCATATTCCTAAGTTAAGGGTTGTCTGGTGGATTGCTTGGGACTACACGAAGCACTTCCTAAGGAAGGCGGGCGTGATACTGTTCTCGTTAAGCATTGTCGTCTGGGCACTGATCAACTTAGGACCCAGCGGGGTTGTTGGGGACATCAGCGAGAGCTTCGTAGCCCTCATCGGGGGTGTAGTAGCGCATGCGTTGAAGCCCTTCGACTTAGAGGGTGGGAATGCTTGGGTAGTGGCCTTCGCATTAACTCAAGGCTTCATAGCTAAGGAGTCCATAATCGGGACCCTAGCACTGATACAGGGAACTGCTGACGTCGGTGAGGCCGTGAGGTCTTTAGGCCTGACAGTACCTCAGGCATATGTGTTAATACTCTTCATAACCCTCTACGTCCCCTGCCTAGCAACCGTAGCCGTGATACTCCAAGAAAGTAAGAGCTTAAGGCTGACGGTAATGCAGGTTCTTTACATGACCTCAACCGCCTACTTAATCAGCCTCCTAACCTACCACATACTTAAGATTTTGGCATGGGTGGTTGGGGTTGCGTGAAAACGTGGTTGACGAACTGATAAATTTCTTAAATGGTAAGGGGTGCGCCACTGCAAGCGAAATTGCTCGTAACCTAGGCATGAGTTTACGAGAAGTCAACACCTTGCTGGGAGTTTTAATTGGTGAGGGTGTTGTCGAGGAGGTGGACCTCACGTCTAGGTGTAGGTCATGCCCGCTCAGCGGTTCATGCGGTATTAGGGACAGGTATGGGACGTTAAAAGCATTTAAGTTAAGGAGTAATAAGCTAGTGAAGTGATGAATAATTCGTGAATGATCAGTGATTAAGGACTCGAATGCTGATAGAAGTTCTAGCCGAATCCACCCAGGCAGTGGATTTTATCATCTGGCAGGGACTCAGTAATCAGGCCCTCCGCCATTGATGATTAGGTGAATTACGTCGCCGGAGTACACCTTAACGACCCCTCCATCAGTCCTCACAATTAACGCACCGTCTAGGTCTATATCCGAAGCTAAGCCCTCAACAACGTCTTCGGACGTGATCACCTTCACCCTCCTACCTATTGTCGCACTGAGCGCCTTCCACCTGCCGATGATCTCCTCAACACGCCCAGCTAACATCGATGAGTACCCCACGTCAAGACCCCTCAAAAATTGATTAAGTAGCGGTCCCATGGGTACGTGGAAGCCCAAGTACTCCTTGAGCGATATTGCTATGTCCTTAAGCTCCCCACGTAACTCGTTGTTCACGTTAACGCCGACTCCTAGGAGCACGTAGTCCACTACGTTGCCAGCGATCCTGGCCTCGGATAGGATGCCGCATAACTTCCTACCATCAAGTAGTACATCGTTCGGCCACTTCAGGCTTAAAGGCACGTCATACAACTTATTAATGCCCTCAACCACGGACAGACCTGCGATGAGGTTGATGAGTTGGAGGCTTACATGAGCTTTAGGCCTCAGGATGATCGTCATCCAGAGGCCACCTTCATCAGCCACCCACCTCCTCCCCAACCTACCCCTACCGGCAGTCATTCTATCAGCAATGACCACAGTGCCCTCATCCCAACCCCTCTCAGCTAATTCCCTGGCCAGGTCCTGGGTTGAGGCGCATTCCCTCACACTGTAAATCCTGAACATCATATCAATTAGTAATCCCCAGCCGTCATTAAAGCTTTTAACTTAGAACAGAACCAGACTTTAACGCTGACCAAGTAAGGATCAGCATGGAGAACATCAAGCGGGTTGTGATGGAGATTGCCTGAAACCGATCCAGGCATGTATAAGTGGTTGGTTCTCGCGGCCATTGTTGTAGCCTTCATGATTGTCGCAGCATCACAGCTAGCGTCGGTCTCACCTTCCATACCTGTGTTCATGGATGTCTTCAGCATAAACGCCACTCTCGCGGGCTTACTTACTTCGGTCTGGGCGTTGGCGAGGATCATCATATCCTTACCAGCCGGTACAATAGCCACTAAATTCGGAGGGAAGGCATCGTACTTCTTCGGGATCGCGGCGTCGACCGTTGGTTGGGCCATAGCAGTACTAGCACCGAATTACCCCACACTCCTAGCCGGTAGGTTCGTCATGGGTTTCGGGGCTGGGACAATGAGCGTTGCGGGCCCCATCATAATATCAGAGTGGTTCCCGAGAAGCAGGTTAGGCACTGCCATGGGATTGTGGGCGGTGGCGATGCCTTTGGGTGTCGTATGGGAACTTCCGTTAATGGCTTGGCTTATTTCGACTACTGGTTGGAGGCAGGCTTATGTCCTGTTCCTATTGCTCTCACTAGCCATCACCGCACCCCTCGTAATGGTGTTGAGGAAGCCCCCACCCCACCCCCTCAAGACGGAATCGCAGAGATCGCTGCCGAAAATGTCCGAGATTCTGAGGAACCGCCCCTTCATAGCGGCTTGCTTAGCCATATTTTTCGGGCTCGGATTGTGGAGCATACATTCAACGTACATCGTGAAATGGTGTATGGTGAAAGGGTATGAGTACATGGTGGCGTCACTACTCGCGACAACGCTCAACATGGGGTGTATCATATCCCAGGTGGGTACTGGGTATGTCTCAGATAAGTTGCTGGGCGGTCGCCAGAAACCGTTATTCCTAGTGGGTGTTGCGGTAAGCTCCTCGATGACCGTTCTCCTCCCACACACCGCTTCAGAACTAACCACCTTACTAGCCGCAATACTTATTGGTGTTGGTGTCGCCCCGGTGACGGTGGCGATGTTCGCGATACCGATTAGGATCGCTAAACCTGAGGAAAGAGGTATTGCGATGGGGTTTACTGGGATGTTCATGTATGCCTCCTACATGCTGACGTTGTTGGCCGGTTACATGTTCGACGTCCACGGATTGGCTGCAGCATGCATCATCACCGGTGCCGTAGGCCTCCTCAGCGCTACCATGATGGCTCTCGGCGTTAAAGTAAAAGTTTGACTCAGTAGTAATGGTCTAAGTGAAGAAACCCTAGGAAACGCCCACCTTACCCGCAATTACTATAAGCAAACTGTTCAAGTACTTCAAAAATTTTTAAACCTTAAACGGACGTGGTTAGGGAGGTATTCCGAATGGTTAAGAGGGTCATAATAGCGGGGGCGGGTGGTAGGGACTTCCATAACTTCTTAGTATACTTCAGGGACAACCCCGACTATGAAGTAGTGGCATTCACAGCCACACAAATACCTGGAATAGAAAGGAGGAGGTTCCCACCGGAGCTGGCAGGGCCCAGATATCCTTTAGGAATCCCTATCTACCCCGAATCCGAGCTGGGTAGGCTTATCAAGGAATTCAACGTTGATGAGGTAGTCCTCTCATACAGCGACCTGTCATACGGGACAGTAGGTAGGTTGGCCTCAACCGTCCTTGCAGCAGGCGCGTCCTTCAGACTATTCTCACCACGTGAAACGTTTCTGAAATCCTACAAGCCAGTCATCGCTGTTACAGCTGTAAGGACTGGGGCTGGTAAGTCAACGGTTTCCAGAGCTGTAGTTAGGGAGCTTATGAGGAGGGGTTTGAAGGTAGTTCCAATAAGGCATCCGATGGCGTACGGAGACCTCCTGAAGTCAGCGGTCCAGGTATTTGTCACTGAGGAGGACTTCATTAAGCACGGAATAACTATCGAGGAGAGGGAGGAGTACGAACAGTACATCAGATTAGGCATACCTGTCCTAGCCGGCGTTGACTATGGGAGAATACTTTTAGAGGCTGAGAAGATGGGTGATGTAATTCTCTGGGACGGAGGGAATAACGACACACCCTTCATAAAGTTCGACTACATGGTCACCGTCGCAGACGCCATGAGGCCGGGTCAGGAAGTTGGCTCATACCCAGGTGAGGTTAACGTTAGGCTGGCTAATGCAGTCATAGTGAATAAGGCGTCCAGGGTGAGTAGAACCAACGTGGAGAAGATAATATCGAACGTTAGGGACATCAATCCTGACGCAGAAATAGTGGTCGCGGACATGGATGTAGTAGTGGACAATCCGGAGCACATCAGAGGTAAGAGGGTGGCAGTTATAGAGGACTCACCTTCAGTCACACACGGAGAACTACCCTACGGGGCTGGTTACGTAGCAGCTGAGAAATACGGGGCTGCAGAAATAGTTGACCCTAAGCCCTACGCTGTAGGTATCATTAAGGCTATGATTGAGAAGTACAGCCACATGCGGAACGTCATACCGTCAACGGGTTACTCACCTGAACAGGTAAGGGACTTAAACGAAACCCTTTCAAGGATGGATGCGGACTCAGTGATACTTGGGACCCCGGCTGATATTACGAAGCTCCTCACCGTGAAGGTACCAGTAGTTAAAGTGTCTTGGGAGTTAAAGGTATTGGAAGGACGTTCGATAAGCGAGCTAGTGGATGAGTTCCTCTCCCGCACAACTAAGCAATAACACATAGCAATTGTTTGAAGAAGTCTCAGCCATCAAGACTCAGACTTTTTAAACTGAAACCAATCATCGTTTTCAGACCTTCCACACTTCATCATTCCATTTACTGCATTGGCGCAGCCCCTTATAAGTTACTCCCCGGTCGCAGACCGTTATGAACATAATTTAAGGTACTAAATAATCGACTGACACACTACAGCACTGATGTGACGAGTCCTGCGAAGATCATTAAAGCCCCTATAACGTTGTTGACGGTGGGTCTTTCCTTACTTATTACTTTAACCGTTATTTGGGAAATTACCGGCGTTAGCGCCGTCGCTATCGTCGCTACCGAAACACCTACCACGTTTATTACGTGGGTGAAGATGTAGAGGCCTAACCCCCAACCAAGCACGCCGTTAATTGCGGACGCGTACACCATTTCTTTAGTGTTCTTCCTCACATATCTGCGGTCCACGACGATGCTAGCTGGCAGGAACGCCGCGGCTACAAAAGCTATCCTGATGGTAATAAACGTGAGCGGGTCAACATCTATTAACGCAACCTTAATCAACGTTATGGCAGTCGCCCAAGATAGGGAGGCCACCGAAGAATACACTATGCCCGAAAAGGTGACCCCCTTCCTCAACTCCCTACCCCTTGTAGCAATAATTATTCCTAGGAACGCCATGGTAGACCCTAAGACGAGTGTAATCTTCATGAGTTCTCCGAGGAAGAACACAGCCAAGGCCTGAGCAACGAATATGTAGGTGTAGCTCAGAATTACCGCCGGGGAGCCACCGATAAGTTGGATGGCCTTAGCATATGATGTGTCTCCGAGTCCTGGACCCAGCATTGCCGATACGAAGGTGATTAAAAGGCATTGAGGGCCGGGCGCCTCAAACCTAACACCTAGGAGGTATGATGAGGGCAGTAACACGGAAAGAGCTGCAATAGCTCTAAGTAAAGTGTACGTAATAGGTTTGATGTTGGCTCTAAACCTTGACACAACAGCTGGTTCGAGGCTCCATATAGTCGAGGCTAAGATCATTGCCAAGTACTCTACTTTAACCACCTTTTACACCGCATTCTCGGACAAAAAAACTTTGAGCATCACGACCGTCCAGATACGTGTTACATGTAGCTCCGGCCCCACTACCCCGGACACCTCCTCACAGCCCCGGGTGCATGTCTTCGATAAGTCCCACACCTCGGTTGTGAGGTCCCCAAACCACGTGCGCTGTTGAAAACGTAAGCCGGAGGTAAAACCAGGGAGGTGTGTGCGGTGAACGCAGCTAACGTCCCCGTAGATACGTTTTTAACTGTAGTACCTGAGATAGTCAACGGTGCTATCTACGAGTTTAGAAGGTAGGGATATTAGCGAGGATGAGAGGATTTGGGGGTTCGTAGGCTGGCTTGCCTCAATAGTCGGGGCAATAGTTGTCCTTATACTTAAGCCTGAATACAGGTATGCGAAGTACTGGGCCTACCTCTCAATATCCTTCTTCGTGATAATCATGGTTTCAGGAGTGGTTGTCGGGATTCTGAGCTTCATACCTCTGCTCGGTTGGTTCATAGGGGCACTCGTCCAGCTCTCATTACTGATTACGTGGGTTTTAGGGCTGCTTAAGTCGTTCTCGAAAGTGTTTTGGAAGCCACCCGTAATATACGACCTCGCTAAGATGTTTGGAATAGAGAGAATTTAATAACCCACCCTAAAAATCGTATTTGCTGAAACTGCTAAATGCTAATAAAGTTGTTAACGTGAATTCTCCAGGGTTGGGGCTGGGTATTAAGGGCAACGAGGAGTTAGGGTATTGGGTTGGTGAGCTACCTAAAGGATGTAAGTTATGTTTCAAGGGCTCTAAGTCCGTACTGTTCATAACTGGTTTATGTAGCGAGAAGTGCTTCTACTGCCCTATTTCCGTAAGTAGGAAGTCAAGGGATGTGATATTCATTAATGACGTTGAGGTGAGGGACTGGCGTGACGTCTGGAGGGAAGTTGCTGGAACGCTTTCCGAAGGTGTGGGGATAACTGGAGGCGACCCTTTAGAGGTCACAGCCAGGGTAGTCGGCGTAATTAAGTCCGTGAAGGAGGTCTTCGGGGACAAGTTCCACGTACATCTATACACAAGCGGCTCTAAACTGGATGCAAGCACTCTCAGCATGCTTGAAAGAGCCGGACTGGATGAGCTAAGGATACACATAACATCACATAGGTCCTTAGAGGTCGTTAAGGTAGCTCTTAGAAGCTCTTTAGACGTGGTCGTTGAAAATCCCGTACTCCCCGGCCAAACAACCAATTTATTGGAGTTAATTGTGAAGCTTGACGAGATGGGTGTGAAGTACGTAAACCTTAACGAGCTTGAAGTAAGTGAGTCAAACCTAGAGTTATTCCTCATTAGGGGGTTTAAAATAAACCCCGACGGAAGGTCTGTTACAGGTTCAAGAGAGGTGGCAATGGAAGTTATTAAGAGGGTTAATGACTTAGGCCTAAGCATATCACTCCACTTCTGTCCTGCCACCTACAAGGATTTGCATCAATATAGTAGGAGGCTGATGAGGAGGGGTATGGCGACCAAGAGGGTTTTCGAAGAATTAGGTAACGGCTTAGTCAAGTGGCTGGAAGTAGGGCTTAAGGATGGGGGGAGGGTTATGAAGGACCTGTGGCTTAAGGACCTAGCAGTTAGGTCTTCTGACAAGTACATGACCCACCATAGATTCGCCAACCTGGCGGTGAAGGGCAAGATCGTTGAAGCACTGCCAGTAACGCCTAGGAAAATACTAAATGAAACACATGTGAACACTTTGTGAGCCTCTAAGTATTAGTTGGAATCTCATCAATCTCCGAGATGAGGAAGTGGTGAAAGCCTCACATTAAGCTTAATACTCCCCGGCCTAATCAGATATGGGTTGATGTGATTGGATGAGCAGGGCATTAAGGAGAAGGTTTCAGCATTCCTTAAAAGGAACTACGATGAATATGTTTCACTCCTCAAAGAGTTGGTGTCGTATAGATCCGTGGCTTCGTGGGGCTTAGATGGTGTGAGGGACTGCGCTGACTACTTGTCGGAGTTGTTGAGGAGTAGAGGGTTTAAGGTTTCGGTCAAATGTGGGGGTGGGGCCCCCGTAATCTTCGGTGAGTTAGGTTCCGGCAGTAAAACTATTCTCATGTACAATCACTACGACGTGCAACCACCTGATCCCCTAGAGCTTTGGGCCTCCGACCCCTTCAAACTTGAGTTGAAGGGTGACCTACTCGTCGGTCGAGGTGTTGGTGATAATAAAGGGAACATAATCGCTAGGTTAGCCGCTGTTGACTCCCTATCAGATTATTTGGACCTCTTAGACCTCCGCATTAAATTCTTGTTTGAGGGTGAGGAGGAAGTAGGGTCCCCCACACTCGCTGATATAGTTAGAGAGAACTTGAGCTGGGTTAAGGCTGATGGGGGTATTTGGGAAACAGCCTACGTTGGCAGAGATGGGAGGTTGGAAATCTCACTTGGGTTTAAAGGAATTCTCTACTTAGAACTACTTTTGAAAGGGGCTAACAGAGATGTACACAGCGGATATGCCCCACTAATACCAAATCCTGTCTGGAGGATGGCTAAACTACTGACACATATGAAGTCCGAGGACGGGTCCGTACTCGTTCCCGGCTTCTACGAGGATGTAGACCCCGAGTTCCTCTCCAGCGCCGAGGAACTCATCAAGCAGATCGACTACCGGGAACTGGAGAAGATGGCAGGTGAGTTAGGGCTTAAGGGGTTTGTCAGGGGGTTGAGGGGGGTTGAAGCGTTGAGGGAACTCTACACGAAACCATCACTGAACGTTTCAGGTCTCTACTCCGGTTACACCGGTAAGGGGAGTAAGACCATAGTGCCCTCAGTAGCTGGGGTGAAGATCGACATAAGGCCTGTCCCAGGGCAGAACCCCGAAAAGATATTAAACAACATCAAGCAGTACCTCAGAGACCTAGGCTACCATGATGTGGAGGTATTAGTAGAGAGCATGTACCCAGCGGGTTACACCAAACCGAGCGAGGAGATAGTTAAAGCCTCAGTCAAAGCTGCGAGGGAAGCGTACGGCTTAGACCCCCGATTGACCCCCATCTCAGGCGGCTCAGGCCCCATCTACCTGTTCACAAACGTCGCTGCAATTCCAACGACTGGTGCGGGGGTAGGCTACTACGATTCAAGGGTGCATGCACCTAACGAGAACATAAGAAGAGAGGACTTCTTAAACGGCATGAAGCACGTTGCCCTGACGTTAATCAACTTCCGGAGTAGCACAAGTTAACTACAATACCTTTAAACCCGGCCTCCTGAAAGGAAATAACTTAGGGTTGAGGAGTGGATAATAATTTACCTGAACTCGTTGTTGATGCTTTAAGGAAGGTTGAGGTACCGGGCTTCGATGTGGATGTGGTATCGAGCGGTGTCGTAAGGGGATTCAGACTCTCTGAAGACTGTAGGAAAGTCATGGTGTACGTGGACTTCTCCAGCTCCGACCCTGGGTGCCTCTTCTGCAAGTTTATAAATCACACGCTGTGGAACTCAATTATTAATAGAATTAAGGAGGCCCTCAGGGGGATAGGTATGGAGGAAGTTTTAGTGCTTGACATACGTAGGGGGCAGGAATTATGAGCACCATCACTTAAGTTAACTATACAACTTACTGATAACTTCCTCAAATTCTTTGAAGAGTTTTCTGTACCTAACTACCTCCTCATATGTCGGTACGGTTCTTTCAGCACTCCCCAACATCTTCTGACATAATTCCCTAATCTTCCCGCTATCAGCATACTTCAACGACCTCAGGGATAGGAAGAGGTTGCCTAAATGTGAGACGTCCTCCAATCCACTATACACTACTTCCTTCTCGAACACATTTACGAGGAGGTTCCTGACGAATGAATACCTCGTTAACTTACCGCCGACCCTTACCTCATCGACCGCGACACCGTTCTCCTCCAACGACTTGTACAGTAGCGCGAGGAGCATGACAACGCCCTCTATGACCGAGAGAACTATATCTATCTTCCTGGTAGTGCTTTCAAGCCCTATGATGCTAACCCTCCTTGCAGGATTCAACGGGAGCCTCTCGGAATATAGTAGGGGGACTGTCAGCAAGGTCTGGGAGACCTTAGAAGCACCCTCCAGGCTGTCAAATATCTTAGAATACGAGGTCGTATCATCGGGCTTTACGTCGTAGAGCAATCTAATGATGTGATCTACGACAACACCGCCGTTGCTTATTGCGCCGCCGGCCAACCACTTCTTATCAATAAGGTAGTAGGTCTGAAACCTCATGAGTTTCGAAGCATCCGTGATCGGCTCAGGGATTACTGCCCTTATCATTGCGCTACTGCCAATGTTAACAACACCTAACCTGGCCTCACCCCCCGTCAGGCCGTAAATCATGGAGGCCCCGTCATATACGCCTAAAACGACCGGGATCCTCTCCCTTATCCCTAACTCGTCCGCGAGATCTCCCCTGATCAGTTCTGAGGTATGGCCTTCACGGATTTCGGGCAGTGAGGACTCATCTATTCCAGCTAAGTTTAAGCTCAGATCATCCCACTTCAGATCTCTGATGTTGAGCATTTGGTAAGTTCCGGAAGCTGATGAGAGGTCTGTGACGTTATTGCCTGTTAGGAAATTCATGAGGAGTGATTTAGAGTCGATGAAGTACTTGGCCCTCCTAAAAACGTGGGGTGCTCTACTCCTCAACCAAAGGAGCTTGGGCAGGGCATATACGTGGAGGTGTGGGCAGCCAGTTCTCTCATACAACTCTCTGGAGAAGGGATGTAATTCCTTCAAGGCTTCGTAAGGCCTTTCATCGAGCCAGGTGATGATGTTTGTGACGGGCTTCATCTCCTCATCCACTAGTAGCAAGCCGAAGAGGTAGGAGGTAAGCACTAAGGAGTCCACCTTAAACCCCCTACAGACCTCCTTAACCAAACGTTTAACGGTGGTTAACACTTCCCTAGGGTCGTGTTCGTACGCCAGCGGCTCCGGTGTAATTGGGGATATGCGGGAATTCAAGCTTCTTACAACTGTGAGCGTCTCACTTCCTTCATCGAAGTTTAATAACGCCACCTTAAGATGGGTCGTACCTAGGTCAACAGATACTATGAGCAGTTAACCCACCTTCACCCTTTGGATTTTTCCCTCTTAAGACTCTCTTCATAGTACTTCGCTAGTTCTTCATCGTTCATAACGTTGTAGGGCTCTGAAAGCATGTTCCTTAACTCAGGATTCTTCAGGAAGTAGTAAATCGAGTACGAACATATCGGCACGACTTTAAGTCCTCTCTCCCTAGCCAGCTCCAACGCCTTATCAATAAGGAGTTTAGCCACACCCTTACCCCTATGTTGAGGGGGTGTGTAGGTCTCAAGTAAGAACATCTTATCGCCCTCAACTTTATACCCTAAAAAGGCCTTAGAGCCGTCAGGAAACTTCACATAGAATACTTGGGAGGTGTACTTTACGTTCAAGGAATCAGACACCCTACCACCGAGGAAGTAGTTAACTTGGAGAGTTTAAATAATAATGAACTGAAACCACGTACTGCAATGTTTAGTTAGTGATCCGAACCAGAAATTTATTAATTCGTTACGCATTGATCTTCGGTGATTCCCTGACTAAAGAATTAACAAGGGTGGGGGCAGACCTCTACAATCGTTTGGAAAGCACCGCTAAGCTTTTGGACGTCAGCCCTGAAGACCTCCTTGAGATATTCCTCGAGAGTCTGGACCTCATAGGGGAGGTCATAGAAAGCGAAGCCAGTAAGTTCAAGGACAGTCTAGGGTTGAGCGGGCGTGAGTTAGCAAGCTTTATAGTGGGTAGAAGCGTAGCCCTTTCCGTAGGGCTTTACGGTATGGTTCTCGTGTTAGATAGCTTAATAGGTGCCTGGAGTAAGGGTTTCGCCTTCACGCATGGTTCAGGTAGAGTGGTTGACGAATCAGGTAATGTTAGGGGGCTGCTAATACATTTGGACAGCACGGAGGTCTCTATAAAGAAAAGCTTGGTGGACTGCATCGAGCTGCTCGTACATGATGAAGGGGTTGCCGTAGGGTTCCACTCAAACCTCTTGCTAAGCGAACTACAAGGAGAGGAGAAAAGTAGGATTAAGGAGGCAATTGAGCGTTCGTTAGAAAGCTCAAAAGAGAGATCATCAGCATTAATCTCTAGATGTGGTGAAGGCTGTGAGGTCGATGTGGATGTTATTGATCATGAAGACGGCTTCACAGTAGGGATAACGTTCTACTTAAAGAGGTTTAACTGCATACCGCGATTGGAAGATGTGGACCCAATACTAGCTAAACTTGTGGATGAAAGTGGACTAACCAAACACGTTGAAGATGTGAGGGGTGCTAAGGTAGCCTCCTTCCTAAGGGGTAACAGTTCCAATTGAGAGACGTGTCGAGGGAAGGAATCAAAGGTTTTAAGAACTTCATGATTTTATATCTCCCCCTAAATACCTTAACTCGGTGTGGCGTCTGATCAAGCTGTTAAAGGAGTCTACGCTTTGTAGGGGGAGGAGGGTGACGCTAATTCAGAGGGTCTACTCCTACGGTGGGGTAGAGTTCGTGAGGGATATAGTTCACTTCGGTCAGGCAGTTGCCGCCCTACCAATATTGGACGATGAGGTACTACTAATCAAGCAGTTTAGGGCCCCAGTAAACAGTTGGGTGCTTGAACTCCCGGCAGGTAAGGTTGAGGCTGGAGAAGCTTTGGAGGACGCAGTCAGGAGGGAGCTCGCTGAGGAAATCGGTTACGTCCCGCGGAAGGTTAGTAAGATGATGTCCGTGTATATGGCACCGGGTTACAGTGATGAAGTCCTTCATATATACCTCGCCACGGACTTGGAGTACGTAGGCACTAGGCCGGAGCCAGGGGAGCTGATTGAGGTGGTCAGGCTGAAGATTGATGAAGTCTTAGAAACCCTGATGAACTCTGAGGTCATCGACGTCAAGACGTTAGCAGCCGTTTCGACATACTTGAGGCTCAAGAACGCATCGAACCGAGGTTACTGACATATGAGCGATTCAGTGCGTCTCACTAAAGTGTACAGGAACAGAGATGTTTTGAGGATTGTGGGATTAATCCCTGAAGGACATTCACATATAAGGCTTGTTTTAGAACTCAACGACCAAACGATAGTGCTTCAAGAAGCTACCGTCGCGGCAATAGTCAGAGCGTACGTAACCATCAGCACACATCCGACCAGAAGGGCTGTCGAGCTATTGAACATTAAACTCGGGAGCGGTTCCAAGAAGGTAGGTTACTCAGAATATCAATTAATCGAGAGTTCCAGAACCGAAGAGGAAATTCTGAGTGAGTGGGCCGAGAAATTATATGGTGAATCCACCGGCCGCAAAGACCACAACCCGTAGGTTAGGAATGGTTAAGTCCCCGCCCTTATCACTTTAAAACATCCGAAGAAGCAGGACCGTAACACTTACTGCGATATATGTGATTATAGCGACATCCACCCACTTAACGGCAGGTTTAGAGGCGAACCATTTCAAACACTTGAACTGCTTCTGAGATATGGATTCTGCGAGCTGTGCCGATGAGGTCATTACATGAACTACCAGGGGTATTGGTAAGTTGGTTAAGAGCTTCCTCCCCCGGAGGCCCTTCCCCCTTAAAGCTGCTAATGTCTCACCTATGCTGTAGTTCATATAATCAGCCAACTTCATTATCATAGGAATGGTTAACGTAGCTAACGCTGGAACACCTAGCTCAGCCATAACGTATGTGAGTTCTGTAGGTTTCATTAGTTGTAGGACGCTCGTGAAGGCTAACGCGATTGTAAGTAGTCTTAGGACGACGTCAAGGGCTTCCACAGGTCCGTATAGGGCGGCTAAAACTACGTAGGGCGGTATGGTGATCCACAAGTATAGCATAGCTAACTTACGGATTTGCTCCAGCTGCAAGGAACTTACGAGGTAGGCCACCAGAATCATTGATAGCAGGAAGCCGCTTACGAGGAAATTCACGTATAACGTAACCATAACCCATGCTATTGCTACGAAGCCAACTGCCGGGTGGATGGTTTTACCTGTGTCAGTCAATCCCCCTCAGCCTCAGACCTAATTTCTTACCAATTACTACGGCGTAGGGTTCGGGGAAACCTACTAGGGATAGGTAGTTTCCGTAGAAGATGTCTTCAGTCGGTCCTTCGACAATTACGCGGCCGTCATCCATCAAGTAGACGTGATCAGCTACTTTGAGGACGAAGTCGAGGTCGTGAGACGCTATGACGACTGGTATTTTAAGGGATTTGAGGAGGCCCTCCACCATCTTCCTCTCCTTAAGGCCGAGGCCGTTCGTAGGCTCATCAATTACTAAGGCTTCAGGACCCCACGAAACCGCTATGAGGATGGATACCATCCTTGCCTGACCCATAGATAACTTAAAAGTGTGTTTGTTTCCTAAGCTCTTGAGGCCATAGGTCTGTAGGAATCCCTCCGCCTTCACAGAATCCTTAAATTGTTCTATAAATTCTTCAATCACCGTGGGCTTCGTAAACGTGTAGTAAGGATTTTGCCATGAACTACCCACCCTCTCCGGGACCACCACCCTACCCTTCTCCGGTTTCAGAACTTTAGCGATGATCTTAAGTATCGTAGTTTTTCCGGACCCGTTGGGGCCTATGATAGCTGTTATGCCCTCACCCGCCTTTAGGGTTATCCCCTTAATTATGTCTTTATACCACACTCCCTCAAGCAGTATTGATACCAACCAACCCACACCTCATGAGCAATTCTAAAGGCCATTCAATATCGGGGTCCAGGTCTGTGACGTTATCTAGTTTCCCATCATAGCTTACTGAACCATCCTTAAGTAACACCACCCTCTCAATCCAACCGCTCAGGTAGCGGAGCTTGTGCTCGGTAATCATTACTGGGATACCCAACTTATTTAAGATCCTGAGCAGTTCGGAAGCACCCTTCGGGTCTATGTGGGCAAACGGTTCGTCTAGAAGGAGTATGTCCGGTTTGAGGGCTAACGCGCTTGCTATAGCCACCCTCTGCCGTTGCCCCATGGAGAGCTTCATGACGTTGCGGTCAAGCAGTTCGTCCAGGTCTAACGCCTCGCTAAGCCCCCTTACCTCCCTACTAACCTCTGAGGGAGTAAGCCCTTGGCTGGCTAGGACGTAGGTTAGTTCATCTCTCGCCGTAGGCATGAGTATGTAAAGGTCGAAGTTCTGAGGGACGTATGCGACCCTGCCAGCTACGTTAACCTCACCGACGATCACACCGCCGTAAACCTTAACCGCTAAGCCCGAAATAACTCTAAGGAGTGTTGTCTTACCACTCCCGGTACTTCCTGTTACTACCACCCTTTCCTTATCAATAACTAAGCTCACGTTGTTAAGCGTCCACACATCTGACGTCGGGTACTTATAGTAAAGATTTCTAATCTCTATAAGCGCCAAACATGGTCAACCTTCTTCATCAGTTCGTCAACTAGTTGCCTTTCCCGAAGACTTAGCCCGCACTCATCATGTAGCGAGCTCCCGTAGTAACTATTCGCTATGAAGAGCACTGCCTTCTCAGCAGCATCAACAACTAGGCTTAGGTCACCGGCGTGGAGATAGATCGATAAGTCGTTTATTACCAGTATTGGTGTCGGTTCGCTTAAGAACTCCTTAATAGCTTTTTCAGTGATTTCCCTATTCTCCTTAGCCAACTCCCAAACATCATTGCAGTCCTTACCCATAAGCCTAGGGGCCTTCAACCCTTCAGGCCTAATTATCCTCACATCACTACTTACCCTCATCCTACTGCCCACACCACCGAAATCAGGGGCGAAGTCCAAAACAGTTATTTTTTCTTTCCCGCAGACCTGAGCTAAGGCATCAACGAGTCTGCAGGTCAGAGTTGTCTTACCCCTCCGCACGTCACCGACAATTAACAGTTTAAAGGATTTTGGCACGTTTAAGCACCTTTAAAGCCGCAAAGCCTATTACCGTTCCAATCAGGGAACTAGCCAGCCAACCCACCCACATTGTGGTTAGCGCTACTGCCCACCTCTCGTAGTGGCCCATGAAAGGTGTGAACAAGTAGAAAGCTATTAAGAAACCTATGACTGACGTCCCAATTGGTTCAGCAAGTGCGGCATATTCTACGGGGACCTTACCTTTCTTTAATAAAAGAGCTGTCAGACCAACTAGTAATGCCCCAGGGATACTTCCAGGAAAGGCGTATATTGTTCCCAAGCCCAACATGTTCCTTATCAAGCTTATTATGAACGCCGTCCCAACACCCCACCAAGGACCTAATAGAACTCCGCATATAGCGTTAGTCATATGTTGCCATGGCAATGCCCTGGTAGGGCCTACTGGGATAAATATCGGTGAGAGCGCTACAGTCAGGCCTGAGAACATCATAGCTAGAGCCAACTTCCTCTCAAACCCCCAGTTCAACATCATGACCGACCCGTGCGTAGATTAACATATGGATTAATAAGCTTAAGATAACTCGGTTATACAGTGAACGTAGACGCCAGCGAGTCGTGGAATGGATGTGGGCTGAAACAGAACCACTTCCTTAAGGAAGCGATGGAGCTGATGGTTGATGGACGACCTACGCACATTACTTATCTGTGCTTGATGGAGATTCTTTTAAGAGAAAAAGTGCTTAAAATTCAAGCAATTTACGACTTCAGTAGTGGAGTTTATTAACTAATCTCCCAGGTGATTCAGGGATTGCTATGGCTAAGTGGTTGCACGAGATGAGCTGGTTAGATGTAAGTGAATATCTGAAGGTTGATGACAGGGTTATCATACCGGTGGGCAGTGTTGAGCAGCACGGGAAATTCGCACCCTTAGGTACCGATACCTTAATAGCTATATCGTTGGCTGAAGATGCTAGCGAAAGAACTGGAGTCATGGCCGCACCCCCTCTATGGTTTGGGTGGAGCCCACACCACATGGCCGCACCAGGCACCATAAACATACGCCCCGAGGTCTTAGTGGAAGTCCTCTACGATGTCATAGCCTCTTTAAGCGAACACGGGTTCAGGCGGTTCCTCATAATAAATGGCCATAGAATAGTTAACGTACCCTGGATGCAGATCGCGGTTGAAAGGGCTAAGAGAATCCTCAAAGTGAAGGCAGTGATCTTCGACCCAGCTTATGCTAGTAAGGAAATCGCGGATAAGTTAGGTTTCGGACCGGTGGGACATGCTGAGGAGATAGAGATCTCCCACATGCTGTATAAGTACCCCAGGCTGATAAGGCCTGAGTTGATGAAAGATTTCAGACCGGCTGAAAGGCACTTATATCATGTAGACCCTAGGGACCCTAGGGACACTCTGTGCTACGTCCCTTCGACCAAGGAAGAAATGAGCAAGCTGGCTGAGGTCAGTGGTGATTACATAACCGGCAGTCCGTCGAAGGCGTCCGCGGAGAAAGGCAAGGACTATCATGAACATTTAATAGCCAGGCTTGTTGAGGTACTTGAGCAGTTGAAGGTGATGTGAGCCGTGAACCCGGTTGAGAAGGTATTAGTGGTGGTTGTGATTGCTGCGATACTGCTTTCAAATCCCCCAATACTTAACTATGTTAACGACTACTGTAAGACCGCATTACTGACCTTCGGTGTGCCTACGCTATGGCTTTACCTAACTACCATATGGAGCGTGGTTATACTGATGTTCATCATCACGGCCGTAACGGTTAAAGAAGGAGTTGAAGGTGAGTGAGCATGGTGCAGGAACCGGTCTTAGGTGTAGCAATCCTGCTTAGTTGGTTGGTAGTGCTGGTGGCCGTATCAGTCCTAAGTTCTAGATATAGGAAGCTTAGCGTTGCGGACTTCGCAACCACAGGAGGTACGTTAGGTATTGTCACACTGCTCTTCACTTACAGCGCCACATACCACAGCGCATATGCCTTCATGGGCACCACAGGAGCCATCTACGTGCACGGCATCGCGTGGTGGGATAACGTCCACTGGGTGGTACTACCCCCAATACTCATGTGGTTCATAGGTAGGAAGGTTTGGAGGCTGTCAAGGGAGCATGGGTTGATATCGTACGGCGACTACCTCAGATACACTTATTCGGGGGGAGGTGTGTACACCCACGGCATAAACTTAGTCGCAAGTGTGGCAGGCTTCGTCTACGTCCTACTGTACACAGCTATACAAGGGTTGGGTGTGGCGTATCTGTTTGAGATTGCTTCAAGGGGGTACATATCAGCTGACATGGGCTTAGCGGTGTTCGTCTTACTGAACGCCATCATAGTGTTTGTGGGTGGGGCACGTGGTGTTGCATGGACAGATACCGTACAAGGTATCTTCATGTTCGTGGCGTACATTGCGGCATCTATTTACATCCCCACAGTGGCGTTAGGAGGGGTGTTCCAGGCATATAGTAGGGCGGCTCAGGAAATACCTCAGTGGCTTTACTTACCGGGCCCCGCCGGACTCTACACACCACAGTATTGGGTGTCACTGTGGCTTACGGTAACGTTGGGTATGGTTGTGATGCCGCATATATGGCTGAGGTACTATATGGCGAGGTCATTACGTGTTCTGAAGTGGGCCTCAGTATTCAGCGCAATTTACATGACTTACATATACACCTTCACCCCCGCCTTGGGGCTTACTGCCAAACTCCTTTACCCTAAATACCCGGTCCCAGATAGGCTGGTCCCCGAAATGTTGCTCACATACGCACCCTTCGCCTTTGCGGCGACGGTAATGGCTGGGGCGTTAGCAGCAGCATTAAGTACGTCGGACTCGCAACTCCACTCAGTGACTAACATATTAGTGGTTGACCTCTACAAACCATACGTAAAACCTGATGCCGATGACAAGCACCTATATAACGTCGCTAAAGCGGCTTCTATATTGCTAGGAGGTATGGTGGCTTTAATAAGCTACACGAGGCCTGGCATATTCCTAAACATACTTTCAATGGCGACTGCGGGGACGGCGGCCCTATTCCCGATATTCGTAACGCCTCTAATCTGGCGTAGAGTGACCCCAGTTGCGGGATTCGTAAGCGCGTTAGTGAGTGAGGTTGTCGTAGCGCTGACAACATTCGTAGTGAGAGATCCTTTAGGCATAGCCTCAGGACTGTGGGGCTTAATGGTATCAACAACCCTTCTAATACTAATAACACTTCTCACCAAGAAGTCTTAACAGAGAAATTGAACACTATTTTTATTTTTAACTAATTCTGATTGGGATAGTGTAGGACATCGTGAATTATTTCGTGGATTAGTCAGTGATTAATGATCTTTCAGGACATACTCATAACGTTTAAGATGCTAGGGTCTCCTTAATGTTGGGGGTCTCCTTAACTATCCTGAACGCTATGTTCGTTACCGACCTCTTTATGTACTGATGCTTTAGTAACCTCTTGATGAACTTATCTAACTCTTCCATAGTCTTGAACGTTGTTAGAATGGCAATGTCGTACTCCCCCGTTATGTCGTAAACCGCTCTCACGTTCGGTTCAGAAGTTAACATTTTCTCAACCTCCTCGATATGCGCTCCATCAACCTGAAGCAATGTTATAGCGTTTACCTGATACCGCAGTTTCGAGTAGTCAATCAGGGCAGCGTAGCCCTTAATCACCCCCAACCTCTCAAGCTTCCTTAACCTACTGAGTACTGTTGACGGTGCTCTCTTAACGATTTTCGAGATCTCCCTAACACTCAACCTGGCGTTATCCTTAAGCAGGTTAATGATGGCCAAGTCCAGTTCATCTAGCCCGACCTCACCCACCCACAAACAACCTCCTAGTAGTAGTTTCCATTCATCATAATTAAGTGTTAATAATCCGAACGTGGTACCTTTCACGTATTTCTAAATCACCGCATAAACAGCTTCCCGTAATTGCTGCTTGTTGCAACTTAAATTAAAAATTGTAGAAGATTAGTGTTTGACTTACCTTAATCTTACTTTAACACCTAACCCTGGTTCGTTAAATACTTCCAGGGCTCCATTCTCCATTTTAATTCCTACCGCCGGGTTGCCCTCTAGAAGTAGCAGTAACCTTCCTACCTCACTTATGGTTATGTTTGGTCTCGAGAAGTGTTTGTGGAGTCCTGCATCCCCTACAAATATACCGGATAGAGGGGGTCGGAACTAATCCCTCTTCAATTAGGTCTTTTTAGACTATAGTTTGGTTTTTTAATTTAAAAACTATAAAATAACCTATTATGAGTGAAAATTTATAAACCTTTGTTATATTTAGTTAAATATGGTGTTAAAAAGTGCCTGGAACGATACCCCTAATAGGAGAAAAATTTCCTGAAATGATAGTTGAGACAACACATGGTGTGAGAAAGCTGCCGGACGACTACAAAGGCATGTGGCTCGTGATATTCAGCCACCCAGCCGACTTTACGCCGGTATGTACAACTGAGTTCGTGAGTTTTGCGGTTAGATACAATGAGTTCAAAGAGTTAAACACGGAACTCATAGGGCTAAGCGTTGACAGTGTATTCTCACATATCAAGTGGGTTGAGTGGATCAAAGAAAATCTTGGTTATGAAATACCGTTCCCAATTATTGCAGACCCCAATGGCGAGGTGTCCAGGAAGCTTGGATTCCTCCATACGCAGAGCGCTACTCACACTGTTAGAGCGGTTATAATCGTAGACCCGGAGGGGGTAATCAGAGCAATACTCTACTATCCACAAGAAGCTGGTAGAAACATGGATGAAATACTCAGACTATTAGTAATACTGCAAGTGAACACCCAGTACAAGAGGGCTCTACCAGCCAACTGGCCAAACAATGAACTGATTGGCTCCTCGGTAATAGTTCCGCCGGCTAAAACGGTGAAGGATGCGCAGGAAAGGGCAAAGCAGTTCAAGTGCTTCGACTGGTGGCTCTGCTACGAAGAAGGGAAAGTGCCAACGGACCTGGTTGAAAAGGTAAGGAAGTTCCTGCAGAGGGTTGCAACACCGTTTTCCGGTTTGAAGAAGTAGGGTTTTCCATAAACCATATTTTTCCTCCAGTTCTCCTCCTCTTGAACACCTATAAAGCAGTGTAGAGGTCGCAATACATTTGTTTTGCCTAAGCGGTAGTAAGAGGGTCCTTTTGAGTCACTGCTTCACACTATAAGCTTTAAGCTCCTCCTTTAGATCATAGATCGTTTATTGCATGGTGGGAGGAGATGAGTGAAAAGGACTCTGTTAG
>CAZXJO010000006.1:103476-111768 GCA_964641155.1 uncultured Desulfurococcaceae archaeon
TCTGTTAGTGCATCGTTGGCTAGGACGATAATATATGCAATAATCTTGGTGGCAGTGCTCGCCGCAACGCACTGGCTTTTCAGTGAGAGCTTCCTCGCTAGAATGATAGGAGACTACGAATCATATGCAGTCATAATTGTGACTCTAGCACTAGGCTGGATGATAGTCAACGCCGTGGCATCAATGTTCTACGCCATGGCCAAACAAAGGTATGGAGCCTCTACTGCGGCCGCTGTTAGAAGTATGATCAAGATACTAGGACTTGGCGCACTGCTAGCAGGTATTGCCGGTGGGGTGGCCGGTGGCGCAGCTGGGGTAGCACTAGGTGGTTTCATAGGCTTAGTCATAGGTTTTGCTACACAGCAAGTACTGGGACAGACAGTAGCGGGGATGTTCATCCTACTAGCAAGGCCCTTCAAAATCGGGGACTTAGTCGACATCGCTGGTGAAAGCGAAGTAAGGGTAAAAGACATCTCTACGATGTTTACTGTGGTTCAGAGAAAGGATGGCACAGAAGTATTAATACCTAGTAGCATGATCATCGGGTCGAAGATCGTTGTTAGAGAGAGAAGCAGGGAGTAACCCCTTTTCCACCCTTATTTACCCTCACCCCTTTCAAAACACATTAAATCCTCCCAAACTTCAGCTATTTTGATGTTGGACCCGAACGGAAATGAATTTCAACGATAGGATATGCCTTTACCGGTTCCGCACACCGAAGCCTACTACGAGGTCTTAGAGGGATATGTAGGACATGGTATTAGACCAGGGCTCTGGAATACATGAGTTATTATGGATGACTTATTCGAGGATGACGCCTTACACTATGATAGAGTAGTAATAAGAACGACTAGGGTTCTCGGGGAGCTGAGGTAGGGGTAGAGTTGTTTCACTCGGTAACCACGACACAGCTAGTGGTAGGGAGGGACTAGACTTACCTGGTGGGGCGGGGTTGACGCATTTAACGCAATTCAAGGAAGAAATGAACCGACCGGCGCTACACCCACCAGTCTCCGAAGACGATAAAACAGTCTTTTACGGAGTACCTGATTCCAGAAGTGGTGGTACAGGGAGGTAGGGCACTTTAAACAGAGTCAAAGGCGTAGATCCGCAACCTACGTGAGGGCGCGGAGGTAAATAGACTGGAAGTGAGGCGGGCCCGCCGGGATTTGAACCCGGGTCCTCCGGCTCCGGAGGCCGGCGCCCTGTCCTGGCTGGGCGACGGGCCCTAATCATTATCGTTTGTAAGCTTATAATGTTGTCCTCTTCATTAATACGTCCTAGGAGAGACGAGTGCTCGAATACTTTAAGTGTTGGTTGGGTTTGGTCGTGTTGGCGTTCCTAGTTGTGAGCCTACTCATTAGGAGTAGGAGGCCTTGGATACCTGTTTGGTGTATCATGGCCTTCTCATCCTTTATGGTCATTATTTTCGGCTTAGTGAGCTTCGACGAAATCAGTTCGGTTGTGGACATTGATGTCATATTGTTCCTCATCGGGATGTTCAGCTTAGTGGGGGTTGCTGAGTCCTCAGGGTTACTTAAAGTTATTTCTGTGTGGTTCATCTCACTTTTCAAGAGAAGGATCACCTTAATACTCGCATCATCCGTTTTGTTCGGTCTGCTAGCAGCTTTCACAGTGAACGACACTGTAGCACTCATGGGCCCCTCAATAGCATACACGATATCGAGGATTGCCCGAGTGAACCCCAAACTCATGTTCCTACTGCTAGCGTTCTCGCTGACCGTTGGCTCTGTGATGACACCCATAGGCAACCCTCAAAACGTCCTTATAGCTGTGGAGTCAGGTATGGAAGCACCTTTCATCAAATTCACCTATAAGCTTACCCTACCAACGTTCATCAACTTGATCTTGACGGCGCTTATCCTGGTGAAACTTTTCAGAGTTAGGGATGAGAGGTTAAACGTGGGATTAATACCCCATGAAGCCCTTGTGAATAAGCGTGATGCTGCCTTAGCGGGTGCCGGCCTGACGTTAACGGTAACCGCACTCGTGGTTAACGACCTCCTACAGCTCTACGGCGGACCCCACATAACGTATAGGGGCGTCATACCCTTCACTATAGCGGCAGGTACGTACATACTGACCAGCAATCCTAGGAAGACTTTATCAGATGTTGACTGGGGAACCATCATCTTCTTCACAACGATGTTCATAACGACTGAAGGTGTTTGGAACAGCGGAGTCCTACAACCAATTCTAAAACTCATAGTGCCTTACAAGGCTGAGGGAATTCCGGGGATTTTAGGAATAACCCTCACATCGCTACTGCTGAGTCAACTACTGAGTAACGTGCCGTTCGTCAAGTTATTCCTGAACTACATGAAGGACCTAGGCTACACGTCCTTAGACAACGATGCATGGTTGGCCCTAGCAATGGCCTCAACCGTTGCAGGGAACCTGACAATCCTGGGAGCTGCGTCAAACATAATAGTGCTGGAGACATTAGAGTCCAAAATGAAGACGACCATAACGTTCGTTGAGTTCCTGAAATACGGATGTGTGGTCACACTAGCTAACTGCTTAGTATACCTAGCCTTCTTCGTTATCTAACGGTAAAACACATGAGAGGCAGTTACCGACATCGACATCTTATAAAAAGCAGTGAGCTCGCTCATCGAGAATGAAGCAAGGTCCCCAGCTTAGCTAGATCGGGCGTCGGATATGTCAGCTTGCTATGAGTCAAGTTCAGGTGCGCTAAGACCTCAGCAAGTTTAAGTGACACCTTGACTGGGTTGATTACAGGCACTCCCAACTTGCGAGATAGGGCATCATCGACCATTGCAAACCCCATGGACATGCACCCTAGGACCAAAGCCTCTGCCTTACCAAAGCCTATTAGGTTCTCCACCTTCTTCGCAACGATCTCTCCTAAACCCTCACGAAGGTTTTGAATGTCCGCGACCTTGAGGTCTAGGGAAACCACATCGTAAACCCTGTTCGAATACCCGTAGGCTTCCAGCTGATTCCACGTGAGCGGTACCGTAGTAGTTAGCGGCGTCAACACAGCGAATTTTCTCGCCAAAGTTGAAGCAACCGCGAATGAAGCCTCCCCAGGGCCTACCACGGGTTTTTGGACTAACTCCCTTGCAGCCCTTAATCCAGGGTCACCAAAACATCCAATTATAAATGCGTCGTACTGCTCCCGCATCTCATACAGTTTACTGAAGTAGGAAACCGCAGCGTATTCCTCCTCAACACTGCTCTCTATGGTGTAAGGGCCTTCATCGACGGTAATGACGTCAACAGAGCTTTCCTTGAATGCCAACGAGTTAAGTATGGATTGCCTCCTAATCAACTCATCCGGATGCATCCCAGTTCCAGGGATTATGTAAGCTATCCTCATAGGTGAAGACCCCCACAACTTTAACGTCTTCACATTTAAAAACGATTTGAGCTACTCGGAGGGGCTCTAACCTTTATAAGTCCTGCCTTAAGAGGTAAGAGGTAATCAGGTATGGGTAAGGTTAAGAGGTATTCAGGCTACAAGTCCTGGTCATTTCTGGAACCTTTCAAGGACTACAAACCTTATAAATTCGTACCTCAGGTCAGGAGGGTTAGCTCGAAAATCATCGAATTGAGTAAGTCTGAGGAGGAAAGATTTCAGGAACTCCTCGAGAAAAGCGTTGTGATTTCATTCCATGAACACAGTAGCGTGTGGCCTGATAACCCCGAGGAATTCATCGAATACGCAAGGGGAGGTAGGTACTGGATAGGTTACGAAGGCCTAGCTGTTGCTGGGATTGACGGCTTCTTCGAAGGGATGGAGGACGGAACCGGGATCATAAGGTCCATGGATGCTTGGGATTGGGACAACATAGTTCATCAGATCGGTGTCTACAGAGCCGACGTAGATCACCAGGATTTGGTGTTCATAGCGACTAAGGCTGAGGACTTCGTGAAAGCACACAATGAAGGAAGGATAGCTATGGTACTCCACCTCGAAGCACCGCCTCACATAGGTGAGGACATAATCAAGATTGACATCCTCTACGGGTTGGGCGTTAGATGCATGGGCATAACCTATAGCAAGGGCAACGAATTCGGCTCTGGTTTAGCTGATAGGGAGGACAGGGGCTTGACGGACTTAGGTTATGAATTAGTAGAGCGTCTTAACAAGTTGGGGATCCTCATAGATGTAGCGCATGTCGGTGACAAGACAAGCCTCGACGTCATCGAAGCGAGTAAGGATCCGGTAGTGGTCACACACGCAGGCGCTAGAAGTGTGTGGCCGTCGAGGAGGATGAAACCGGATGAGGTCATTAAAGCTATGGCGGAGAAGGGCGGCGTCTTCGGCATCGAGGCAGCACCCCACACAACGATTTCACACACTAACCTCAGACACAGCATTGAAAGTATCATGGACCATTTCAAATACATCGAGAAGTTAGTGGGGATAAACTACGTGGCATTCGGACCTGACACACTTTTCGGAGACCACGTAGCGCTACATAAAGCGTTTGCAAGCTATCTCTCGATATCGAAGGCTGAGGAAGGCCCTGAACATCCTAGGGTTGAATTCGTTGACGGACTTGAAAACCCCTCGGAGTTCAGTAACATAGTAAGGTGGCTTATAAAGGAAGGATATTCGGATCAGGAGATAAAGAAGGTTATAGGAGAGAACATCCTCAGGGTTACGAGACGTGTCTGGGGAGGTTAGTTTTACTAACATCAAATAGAATTGCTCACAATGATGTTTAAAGTGGAAAGATATTTTAACTTCAAAAAAGTTCCTAAAAGAATGATAGGTGATACGGCGTGAGATCAATAAAAAGCAAATGCATGAGTTACGGAAAACTTCACCCATTCCTGATTCCGACCTTAGCATTGATTTTGATATCCTTAACGAGTGTTGTGGTAGCTCAACCACCGGGGAACATCTTAAGGGTTGCACTGATCTCTGAGCCCAGGTTCATAGATCCTTACTGGGGTGGTTGGAATACAGGCTTCCTAGCAGCTCAAATATTTGATTCGCTGCTCCAATACGATGTGAATGGTAGCATAACTTTAGGGCTAGCAAAACACTTCGAGATATTGCCTAATGAGGGTGCTTACTTATTCGTTCTGAGGGATGGTGTGAAGTTCCATGATGGTAAACCCCTCACAGTTGATGATGTGAAGTTCAGTTTTGAGGTGTTGATACCGAACTACGACACCTTCGGGGTTGAATACTTCGCAAACACCACGGTGGAGATAATTAATAGCACCACGGTTAAGATAAAGCCTGGGAAGTTCTTACCTGCAGTCCAAATACCCTTAATGGCATCCATCGACTGTGCGATACTACCTAAACACTTACTGGAGGGTAAGGACTACTATCAGACGGACTTCATAATGAATCCCATAGGTACGGGACCTTTTAAGTTTAAGGAGTGGGTTAAAGGAAGCCACGTGATATTAGTTAAGAACCCCGATTACTGGGATAAGGGGAAGCCATTACTCGACCAGATCGTGGTGAGGTTCATAACTGATTCTTCCTCCATTATGGCAGCAATCCAAGCAGGTGAGATCGACTACGTCTTCAGAGGGTTACCATACGAAGCATACGCAACTTTGAAGGCCAATCCCAAGTTGGAGGTCTACCCGTGGAGCGACCCACCGTATAAGTTAGTGGTACAGTTCAACTGCAACCACTCGATCCTATCCAATAAACTAGTTAGACAGGCAATAGCGTACGCCATAGATAAGAGCGAAATCGTTAGTAAGGCCGCAGCCAACCTTACTAGGGTCACTCATTCATTCATAAGTGAGAGGTACGCACCGACCACTAATGCGAAGGTGTACGAGTACAACCCAGCTAAAGCTGAAGAACTACTTGATAAGGCCGGGTACCCCCGAGGCAGTGACGGCATCAGATTCAAGTTAGAGCTACTCTTAAGGAACGAACCCGAGGAGATGAGCGTAGGCTACATGATAAGGGATTACTTATCCAAGGTTGGGATTAAGGTTGAGACAAAGGTAGTTGAATTCGGCACCTGGTTAGACCTTCAGGTAAGAGGTGAGTATGACTTCAACGTCGGTAAGTACTGGATAGTACCCTTCTGGCATTACCAACTCTTCACCACGAAGTACATAGGCATGGGTGCCTTTACAAACACCATGTTCTACTCAAACCATGAGGTGGACTCATTGTTCGAGAAATGGATAGTTGAGACCGATACCCAGAAACAGAAAGAACTCCTAATGAAAATTGATGAGATACTGTCAACGGATCTCCCCTGGATCCCGGTCTACGATTTGGTTTGGTTGAACGTTAAGGCTAAATACGTTAAAGGTCCTGACATACCTATAGGGAGGTACGTCTTCTACGACAAACTCTACAACACCTACATTGAGGGCTATTACACACCATCACCGCCGCCACAGCTTGACCAAACACTGATGATTTTAGTAGTCGTAGTGGTCTTGGTAGTGATCATCGCTGCAGCATTGCTGTTAAGGAGAGGGAAGTAAATTAGAAGATATAAAAACCAAACCCGCACTATTTTTTTAAACTACTTAGGTGGTGGGATGAAGGCCGGCGATACCATTAGGATCCTGTATAGGTTATTCATCCGTATACTGTTTTCCCTCCCCACAATTTTTTCAGTAGTAACGATTGGGTTTGTATTGCTTAAACTCGCTCCAGGGGACCCTGCGGTATTACTTGCAGGTGAAGCAGCTACACCACAATACATTGAGAGGGTGAGGGAGATGTACGGTTTGAATAAACCTTTGTGGGAGCAGTACCTTATCTATTTGGAGAAAGCATTAAGGCTTGATTTGGGTTATTCCCTCAGCTATAAGAGGCCTGTGTTGGAGGTCATACTTAACAGGCTTCCATATACTTTAATGCTGGCCGTCTCAGGGCTTTCGATAGGCCTGGCATTAGGCGTCGTTTTAGGGATGGTTTCAGCCTGGTATAGGAAGAAGATGGTCAGTCCCTTGATCAACAACGTATCATTCATAATTTACTCTACACCGGTTTTCGTGATAGGTCAGTTCCTAATCTACTACCTAGCTATAGTCCTGAGATTATTCCCCGTAGGCGGGGTGGTAACCATAGGGTTAGAGTATTCAGGATTGCATGAATATGTAATAGACGTCCTATGGCATCTAACGCTCCCATCCCTGACCTTAGGCCTGGTCTTCATGGCTTCGTACGTCAAGCTAACTAGGTCCTCATTTATGGAAGCTCTGTCTTCTAGTTACATATTGGCTGCACGTTCTATGGGGTTAAGGAACTCAACAATACTGTTCAAACATGCGTTTAGGAACGCCATAATACCGGTAGTCACGCTTGCGGGAGTGCAGTTAGGGATGCTTATAGGGGGGGTCATAATTACTGAATCGCTGTTCTCATGGCCTGGTATAGGTCAACTAACCATGGAGGCCGTCTCCACTAGGGACTACCCCCTCCTCTTAGGGATATTCATCTTCACATCGGTGGCGGTTGTAGTAATAAATATTGTTGTCGACTTCCTCTACTCCGCAATAGACCCTAGGATTAAGGAGAGGTGGTGAAGGTGACGCGGCTTGTAGACCCCTTAAAAGTTTCGGCCGCTTTGATACTGTTACTTGGTGTGGTCGGGTTCCTCGCCGAGTGGCTCTCCCCCTACGACCCCTTCAATACTAGGATGTTTAGGGGTCTCCAACCACCGAATAACGTAAACTTCATGGGTACCGACCAACTGGGTAGGGATGTATTCAGTTGGGTGATTTACGGCATCAGAACATCATTACTGGTTGGGTTGACATCAGCAACTATTTCGATCTGTGTGGCAACGCTCATAGGGCTGGTGGCTGGCTATAAAGGCGGTGTGGCCGGTAATCTACTTATGAGGGTTACGGACGTATTCCTTTCAATACCTAGGTTCCTGTTAATAATTGTGACCGTGGTCCTCCTCACACCCAGGATACTCAACATCATTTTAGTTATAGCGCTCTTCTCATGGCCTGAGGCTGCCAGAGTGATTAGGTCGGAAACGTTGTCCATCAAGGAGAGGGACTACGTCGTAGCTTCTAAGGTTTTAGGTATGCGGGACTTGGATGTGATGGTGAGTGAGGTAATGCCCAACGTCATGCCCACAATACTCTCCATGTGGACGTTAGTTGTGGGGGAGGCCATCCTTACGGAGGCCGCTCTTGGGTTCTTAGGCTTCAGTGACTCAAACTACCCATCACTTGGAACAATGCTCATGATGGCCAAGAACGCCATCTTCGTAGGCGGTTGGTGGGTCCTCCTATTCCCTAGCATAGCATTAGTAATCCTCATCTTAGTGTTTAACTCCCTCT
>CAZXJO010000007.1:0-49925 GCA_964641155.1 uncultured Desulfurococcaceae archaeon
CGCCCCTACCCCGGGAGTACCCTCGGCCTCTCCCGCCCCCTAGCCCGGCAGTATCCCCCCCAGTCCCCAGGTTGAGCCCGGGGATTTAGGAGGGGACTTGCCGGGCCGGCTACGGGCGCTTTAGGCCCAATAACCGTCCCGACCACTCGCGGGGCTGGTATTACCGCGGCGGCTGACACCAGACTTGCCCCCCGCTTATTCCCCCGCCTACTTACAGCGGGGAAAAGCCCCTCTTCGGGGCACTCGGGGTGGCCCCGTCACGGTTGCCCGCATTGCGGAGTTTTCGCGCCTGGTGCGCCCCGTAGGGCCTGGGCCCTTGTCTCAGTGCCCATCTGGGGGCTCCCGCTCTCACGGCCCCTACCCGTTATCGGCTTGGCGGGCCGTTACCCCGCCAACAACCATGATGGGCCGTGGCCCCATCCTCAGGCGGCCTTACGGACATCCCCGTAAGGCCCTTTCGGTGGGGAACCCTTCCAGGCCTCCCCACCTATCGGGGATTAGCTCCAGTTTCCCGGAGTTATCCCCGTCCTGAGGGTAGGTTAGCCACGTGTTACTCAGCCGTCCGCCACTCCCCGGTTTCCGGGGCGTGCGACTCCCATGGCTTAGCCCCACCCCGATAGCGGTCGGGTCCGGCAGGATCAACCGGAATCGCGGCCGCAAGGCCGCGGGGTTGGGTCTGACCTACGTTGTGGTTCTGAGGCAGGCCCCTGTAGGACCTGAATGTGTCTGAGTTAGTGCTCAGACTTATTCAGGTCCCCACGTGATTAGTGCCATTGTGAGCGCTCTCATACCCTCACGCCTGTAACCGCAGCTGGAGAGCGGCATTTCATTCACGGAGGGATACTCCGCGTCCAGCCACGCCGCCGGAGTGCTGCGGCATGGGATGGTCAGGTTGAGCGCCGATAAAACATAGTGTTTAGAGGGTTTTTAAGCTGTATAGTACTTAACACCAACACGTAAACCCCCTGCCTGAGCTTTGTTGGGGGTATTATTTTGTCTAAAGAAGTCCTTACCAGTTTGTATTAAGTATATGGATAATCTGGTCCCTCAATCAACCACGTCCTCAGCAAACCTGGACATCAGGTCCAAAGCCCTACGCCTACTTGACTCAGAGACCTCAACCAGGTCCACACCTACTCCCGGCACACCGTAGGCCAGGAAGTCACCGAAGGCAGCGTACGCCAAGACGGGCAGTCCGAGCAGGTCCTCCTCACCATCCACTAACACCAAGACACCGTCACGATTCACGCAGTACTTAACGGCCTCCAAAGCCTCCTCACTAATGCATCCAGCAGGGTTGCGGACCCTTAAAACCTCCCTAAACACCTCCTTCAAGGACGCGGGGATGCCTAGGGAGACGCTCCTTAAAGTCCTACCATCCACTATGCATACCTTAGGAATGCAGAACAACTCGACCACGCTGGAGCACACTACGTCACCCACTGCCCACAGCCTCCTGCAATCACCCACAGCCCTAATCACTGCCGCGGCAACCGACCTCCTACCACCCCTGAAAACCGTACCCACACACTTACGTAGCTCGTCCCTCATAGCCTCAGGCAACCTCAAAACCCTCACGGAAACCCCCTGAATACCCTACCGCAGCGGCCTAATAACTCCATAAAGTAATAACGCCCAAACCGAAGAGTTGGGAGGTGGTAAGACGAAGTACGTCATAGTGGAGCATCTGGAACCATGCATATCGCCCTGGATGCTCAGCGAGTACTCCTACCTATCAACGCTCTTCCCAGGCAGGACCATCTTCACGAACGTCAAAAACGTAAAGCACTACGAAACACTAAAACAGTACGGTAAGGTGTTCGAGGAAACCTTCACGGAGGTGGTAAGAGCCCTGAACCTAACGAACACGATAATCTTAGACCCCAAGGCCGAGAAGACACTCATAAAGGAAGAACTGCAGAACGCGGACGCAGTAGTCGTTGGAGGGATAATGGGGGACCACCCACCTAAGGGGAGGACGGAGAAGCTAATAACGAGTAAGGCCAAGCACATGGAGGCCAGGAACCTAGGGGAGGGACAGCTGACCATAGCCGGAGTCGCATACGTCCTGAAGGAGTTGGAGGGAGGTAAGGAACTTAAAGACCTGGACATAAGGGAGGGACTTGAGATAAGCATCCAGGTCGGGGACTACACGGTAACCGTTGAACTACCATACGCCTTCCCCTACAAGGACGGAGAACCAGTACTCCCACACAACTACGCAGACGTTGTGGTTAGGAAGGCCCTCATATATGAGGAAAACCCCTGCACGGATCAGTAGGTGGTCAGGCAGTGGAGTGCGTGGAGAGTCCTGAGGAACTAACATCCAAGCTGGCGGAGGCACTGAAGAACCATAAACCAGCCATAATCTGCTTAGGAAACGAGTTAAGGGGGGATGACTCGGTGGGGGTCCACATACACAGAAAACTCCTGGCAGAGGAGGTGGGGAACACAGCGTTATGTGAGGACGACTTAGTGATATGCCTCTACGACGTGGTCGTGGAGCGGGGGCCGACAGCCCTCATAATCGTAGATTCTGTGGAGACCGCCCAAAAACCCGGGACCATAGTGGTCTCAGAGCTGGACGAAGTTGAGGAACAACCCCACCAACTATCAACCCACAGACTCCCGCTAACCACGGCAGTCAAACTGGTCGAGGAAATCACTAAACAGAGGTTCAAGACCTTGGTGGTGGGGATCCAGCCATCGACCACGGACCTCCAACAACCAATGAGTGAAGAAGTGATGAGGGCGGCGGAAGCGGTGGTGAGTGCGTTGAAAGGACTTCAGAAAGTGTTGGGGGACCTACCTGGGGGAGACCTCCGCAGGCCTCACATGTAGGGGCCTACGAACGATGCGGCCGCCGCAGACAGGGCAGCAGTCCCCTGAGGACACCTTAAAACCGCATGACTCACAGACCCACACGTACTTAACAACCCTCTCTATCACCTTCCTCTTAACGCCGAGTACCCGGAGGTTTAGGTAGGCAGCTATGTTCTGGAGCGAGTAATCATCAGTCACCACCACAGCATCACACCCACTCCTCGAATACTTAACCATTAAAGCGACTAAGCTTAAATCAGCCCTAGAGAGCTTACCGACCTCCCCCAACCCATCAGCAACCCTAACACCCTCATCGATTAGCGACGAATCAACCTCAACAACGGTCAGCTTACCCGCACTCAAAGACAGTTCTAAGGAATTCCTGCTCTCAGCATCCCTCACCTCATTCACCACGTCCCACGTAGTCACCGCCCTAGCACCCGGCGGAAGCAATGACTGGTACGAGGCGAATAAGGCGGCAGCGTCTAAGATGTAGATCACGCCGACGCATGAGTCAGAACTCATGTGTAAGCCTCTGAAACAGCCTGCTAACACCCTCCCTCCCAAATCTAACGAACCTAGCCGGCTTCGAAGCCCTCCTCGCAACCAAAACCTCACCAGGCCTGACCTTACCGACCTGAGTACCGTCACCCACAACATCCACTTCGTAGGACTCCCTCACAACCTCAATACGTACCTCGGAAGCGGGTGAGAGCACCAAAGACCTAACACCTAAGTTGAGGGGGGCTAGCGGGGTCACGACCAGGGCATCCAGATCAGGATCAACTAAGGGCCCGCCCACGGATAAGTTATACGCCGTGGAGCCAGTAGTGGTTGAAACTATTAGGCCGTCTGAGAGGATGTCGTAGATGACCTCCTCAACACCCCCACACACCTTAAAAACCTTGAAGTGAGCCACCTTAGACCTGAAGAGGCCTGAAGTAGTTAAGACGTACTCGTTCAGGACGTACGGTAACCTAACACCACCGATAGAGGACTCCAACCTCATGTAATCCCTAACCACGAAGTCACCGCTTAAAACCCTACTTAAGGCATCCTTAAACCCCTCAGGACTAACATCGCAGAGGAAGCCCCTCTTACCACTCTTCACCGTTATTAAGGGGATGACGACCTCACCCAAGTCCTGAAGGGTCTTCAAGACCGTGCCGTCACCGCCCACCACCACGATGTAGTCAACTGAGGGATTCCTTAGGTCAAACCCCTTCACATCCCAGCCAACGGACCTCAGCAACCGCTCGTCAACAAGTAACTCAACCCCTAATGACTTACAGTACGTGAGGACCTCACCAGCTAACCTAATCGCCCTCTCATCATCTAACTTAGCTACGAGCCCTAACCTCAGCACGGACCACCCAAGCAATTTACCAGTAAATACGAGTTCAAGGAGTATTTTAAGGGATTATGAAGGTTGATCCCGTACGGCGTAGAAGGGCATATTTACCCTAGGAGACCGTATTAAGCGATGGTGGGATGTTAGTCAGCGAATGGGGTGGTGGAGGAGGTCCGGAAGGTAGGGCTGGCCGCAAGAGGGTCGGCCCGTTCAAAGACCTGCTCAAAGGTACCATACCCGAGGAAGTCTTAAAACTGATACCCCGCTCCTACGACATAGTCGGTGATATAGCCCTAATCAACCTACCGCAGGAGACGATGGCTTACTGGAGAGCTGTTGGGGAAGCAATACTTGCAACCAATAAGAACGTCAGGGCAGTCTACGCTGTGGGCATGACTGTAGGCGACTTCAGGGTTAGGGAGATGAAGCACGTAGCAGGTGAGGAGGTGACGGCCACTGTACATAAGGAATACGGTATCAGGGTGTACGTAGACCTGAGCAAGGCCTACTACAACCCATCACTTTCAGAGGAGCGTAGGAGGGTGGCTGATGAGGTGGTTGAGGGGGAATCAGTCCTAGACCTATTCGCAGGTGTGGGCCCCTTCACCCTCCACATAGTGTGTAGTAAGAGGGTGTACGTACTGGCGAACGACTTAAACCCCCACGCAGTTGGATGCCTACTCAAGTCGTTGGAGCTCAATAGGAAGGCGATCAAGGGGTTCGCGGACGTAGTCAACTCCGACGCAGCGGAAATACTCAACGCTTTAAGGTGTGACACGTTCCACAGAGCAATATTAAACCTCCCACACAGGTCCGCAGACTACTTAAGTAAGGTCTTAAACGTCCTTAAAGACGGCGGCGTAGCGTACACCTACCTAATAGCTACGGACCCTTCAGAGGCTGTTAACACGGCCTCGAAGAACCTACCCAAGCACGGCTACGCAGTAGGTAAGGTGGTCAGGGTGTTGGACTACGCACCCCGTAAGTACGTGTTCAGGGTGGAAGTGGTTAAGAAGGGATAACCTACCGATGAATACGTTAGGGTTTAAGGAACGTTTATAAGTAAATGAACCCATAAATAAATCGACGGCTGCACCCAAACACCGCGAGATCTAGAGGTGCCGGGGTGGCCGAGCGGCCTAAGGCGGTGGGCTCGAGTCCAGCAAAGGTAGGAGACCCACTACCCCATTCGGGGTACGCGGGTTCGAATCCCGCCCCCGGCGCCTGAAACAGCTTAAAACCTTTCGAAGCTGTTAGGATATTGTATGATGTTTAAGCGCTCCCTCAGAGTTGTAAGGCTCTTCGACCCCTGGAACTCGAAGTACTGCACCTGCCCCCTCAAATACAACTTAAACCCATACACCGGCTGCCTCCACGGATGCATATACTGCTACGCCAGGACATACATAAAGGACTTCAACAGGCCCAGGGTTAAGGACAAGCTCATCCCCAACATCGTAGCCGATCTGAGTAAGATACCGACAGGTGCGTTAATAGCAATGAGCAATAGCAGCGACCCCTACACATCCCCCGAAGACGTGCTGGGCATGACTAGGAAAGCACTTAGCAGGATAATCGGTAGGGGGCACCCAGTACTGATAATAACTAAGTCAGACCTTGTGGTGCGGGACATCGACATACTCCGAAAAGGAAGGACGGTCGTCTCGCTGACCGTGACAACGTTAGATGAGGGGGTTTCGAGAGCACTAGAACCGAACGCCCCACCTCCATCCAGGAGGATTAGGGCGTTAGAAAAGCTGGCTAGGGAGTGCATACCCACCACGGCGAGGGTAGATCCGATAATACCTTACGTAAACGACGACGTGAGGATGTTGAAGGAACTCATAGGGGAACTGGCTAGTGTGGGGGTTAGACAGATAACGGCGTCAACGCTTAAGGTCAGGGGCGACATACTGCGGAGGGTGTGTGAGGTGTTCCCGGAGATAGCTACTAAGCTGAGGGCCCTATACGCGAACGGTGAGAGAATTGATAACTACACATATTTGCCGAGGGAGCTCAGGCTCAAGTACTTAATGACTGTGAGGGAGCTGAGCTACGAGAAAGGAATACCGCTAACAACGTGCAGGGAGTCCCTCCAAATAACGACCCCAGGAATCCACTGCGACGGAACCACCTTCCTGTACGTGCCGAAATAAAAGGTTTTAAGGACATAGAGGAAAACAGTTAAGGGGCCGGTAGCTCAGCCCGGAAGAGCGCTGCCCTCGCACGGCAGAGGTCCCGGGTTCAAATCCCGGCCGGTCCACCAAGACTCCCGGAGACCTACTTCATATCAATCTGGCATCCTTTATTCGGTGTACATTGTAGGTCGTAGGTCTTCGGGTAGGGGGTACCGCCTAAGGTTACTACTACCATCCATTTCCCTGGAACCACATCGCTTACATTGCAAGTTATTGTTGTGGTAGTGCTTGCCGGTGCGGCGTTAGGACTACAACTCGCGTTTATCACCGCATTTCCATCTCCTTTTTTGAGTGTTACATTTACAGTTGCATCTGACGTTCCATTATTTACGATGGTGATGCTTAGGCTCAGGTCGAATCGATTATTACCGGATTGATTATAGGATGATATGTTGAGGTCTTTTATCTGTATCGGAGGAGTGGGAGGGGTAGGAGGAACATCATCCGCAGTCCCTCATCCCGCTCTTCCCTTAGCCTTGACGTTGTAGATGTATGTCCCGCCTAAGGTTGCTACCTTAACCGTGTACACCTTTCCAGGCTCCACATCATCAAGGTCTGTAGAAAAGCAATCAAATGTTGAGCTGCTGCCTGTCGGTATGGTAATAGGGAAGTTAGCATTCTTGCACTGAAGTGGGTGCGCCCACGTGGAGTTTTCGATGGCAATGCTCACGATCTCAGTATTCGCAGTCCCCCTGTTCACGAGGTATAACCCCAAGCAGCCTGGTGTGAGTGTTGCGTGAGTTATCCACAACGCTTCCGTAGCTCCAAGGACTCCCCAAGCACCCATTACCCAGACCGCAAATAACGCTCCAATTGCTAGCGCTACGGTTACTATAAGCATGGTCGCTACTACGGGTGATGCGCCATTCCCCATTACAACGTATCCTTTAATCAAATTATAATCTAAAATTTTTAAAAATTTTCCCACATTCATAGCCCCCTAATCTCACACCTCTTCTAACGCATTGCAGACGTACTTACGTGACACTATCCGCGGGCGATACCGTTTTCTTTTCCCCACACCTGACGCACTGCTTCAGCAGTTCCTGGAGACCCACTAGTAATGCGGTGTTTCCCGAAGCTCGGGGCTTGCAGGACTTTCCTCTTCAGGTCTTGGCACTGTGGATTTGCTGCGACCTTCACGTGGTTGTTCTTGGGTTAACGTCTACGGAGGTCTCCACTGCTGAGGGTGAACCTCCATCACTCTCCTTCTTACTTTGCACTACCTACACACATGACCTCGAGTTTTAAAAGGATGTCACCGGAATCTCCGTGGGTGGGCTCCTTACGCAGTGTACCGAAATAAGTTTACGTAATTTTGCCCCTTAAGTTAGAGTGTAGATGGGGTGGCTTTGGTTGAGTAAGATGCTTGGAGGCACTGCTGTCTATAGGTGTAGGAGGTGTGGTAAGAAGGCTGATGTGAGGAAGGCGCTCATAGCGCTCTCTGGGGGAGGATAGCTTAAGCCTACTGTACATGTTAAGTAAGATGAAGAACCAGCTAGGATTACATGAGGTAGTAGGTGCTCACATGGACCTAGGCCTAGGCGCCCACTCAGATGAGTCGAGAACCCTCGTTGAGAGGGCATGTAGGGAGACGAACACGCGAATGCATCACACTATCGCTGAAGGAACTTATGGGGAGTACCCCACCTGAGTTAGTTAAGTTAACCCGGAGGGCACCCTGCAGCCTATGCGGATCCCTTAAGAGATACCTAATCAACCTACCCGCGATAGAACTCGGTGTTGATGCAGTTGCCTTCGGACACCACGCTGATGACATACTCGTCTTCGCAATCAAGAACTTCCTACTCCAAGGCATTACCAATCTAGTTAAGATGGTCCCAGTCCTAAAGGGGATCCAAGGAGTTCTGGCAACGAAGGTCGAACTACCCTACGAAGTATAAGAGGACGACCTATCCACCTACGCATACTTGAGCGGGATTAAGACGGTGGAAACGCCCGGATTCAAGATCTCCATTTCGAGAAAGCTTGCAAAGACTCTTGAAAAGCTAAGGGGGCAGGAGGAAATTCAACTATGCAAGTACTGCGGAATGCCCTCTAAAACGGTGTGTGCGGCATCTGCAACTTAACGACGAGACTGTACGGAGAGCCGCTCGGGCCGAGGATAAGGGCTAAAGTACGGGAGAAAATACTAGTCCACAATGCAACACCCTGACACCCACCTCCGGGTCCGAGAGTCCCACAATACTTACTATATAATGCGTGAATAGTGGCCTGCAAGTTCTCCTAACACTGTGGGTCGATACCCCTATTGATGAAGGAGTTTATTGAGGGGGTTGGATCTCAGCATTGATTAAGAATACAGGTAGCGCGTAGTTACCATTTCAACCTCGCCCACCACCCTCCAGAACCTCCCTGCACAACTTGGTAGCTCCCCGGATGATTCAATTTCCCTAAACCGCTTCATTACGCGCAAGTAAGGTTCCCCCACCCTACCAAGGCATTCATCACCTCGAACTCCTAGCTAAGAGTATGCGACCCTCACCCCACCTACAGCACGAACACGCCACCTAAGTCCATCGAAAAGCACCCTATGGAACAATTCGACTACTTGATGAGGATTGGGAGGTCAATCTTTCAGAGGAAAAAGATCCGAAGCAGACAGGCTTCGTTACTGCGGCGAAGGCTTTAACAAACGAGCAGTGGGAGGAATTTAAGCCTGGGGAGCTTATAGTCTTCAAAGATGGCAAAAATGATTTTCTCAAACTGCCGAAATATCCAAGAAAATCTGACGCTCACAAATACGGAACTGTAAATTCTGAAACACTGAGATCTAGCCCGCACTGGGTAAGCCTAAGAGAGATAATTAGAAGTTCAGGGCTCCCGGAAAGCGATGTGAAATCAGCCATTCACTCACTGCTCCGTAGAGAATATGTACGACAGGACAGCCGAGACACCGTTGAATGGAGTAATGAAAACGCAACAACCTATACAGCTCCCTCCAAAGGGGGTGAAATCGATAAAATAGTATCCCGTCACCGAATCTAACCCATCTTAGCTCCATTCGCTTAGAACCTTCAGCTTTGCTTGCCCGTTTTCTCCTTCAATCGTTAAAGTAATATTCATGCTCCTTTCGCTAATTGGTAAACCTCTCCTGCCGGGAGGGATGGTTTTCACAATGAAATTCCAGGGAACATCTATTAGGCATGATGTAGGTCCGAGGTATGAGGGATGATTTAAAAAAGCGTGGTGGTTAGGGAACGGCTTACCCCGGATCAACCCTTCAACGCATTTATTATCGCTCTGCAGAACTCGGGTAGGTCGTCAGGGGTTCTGGACGTTATTAAGTTTCCGTCTACAACGACTGGTGAGTCCTCATATATAGCTCCTGAGTTTATTAGGTCGTCTTTAATTGCCACCACACCAGTAGCTCTCTTACCCTTAGTTATCCCGGCTGATATGAGTACCCAAGGCCCGTGGCATATGGATGCTACGACCTTACCCTTCTGGTATGCTTCCCTGACGAAGTTTAGGACCTCGGGGAACCTCCTCAGGTAGTCCGGTGAGAACCCGCCTGGAATTACTACAGCATCCACTTCGTCGACGCTGACGTCCTTAAGCTCCTTAAGTACGTGCCTCTCACCCTCCCTGAACACCATCAACGGTACCGGGGTGCCGAACCTGCCCGTGACCGGTTTGCTAGGGTCCGCAGGCCTTGGATGGATACCTACCTTCATTGGGGCTATGATCACTTCAGCACCCTCCTCGCTTAGGCGGACGAAGGGGTACAATAACTCAACATCCTCAAACTCGTTTGCTACGAGGAACACCACCTTCTTACCGGTAAGGCTGTTCCCGGGGCCAACCCTCCTAACGAGTGAGGCCAAGTCCCAACCCAATAAGTAAGGGGGTAGAAGGTTAAATTACCTTACGCTCAGACCCTCACCACTCAGCCTACGCGTAACCTGCTCAAGCCCTGCTTTGGGTGTGGTGACCTACTGTAGGAGTGTTCCGATATCAGCAGGTACTTCGTAGCCCTTCAACCTAGATAACCTATCCCTAAAATCCTCACTCCTCAGAACGTCTAAGAACTCCTTGACCTGGCGCTTCTGCAAACTCCCCACATTCACTGCGAAGTCGTACTCCTCCTTACGTAGGTGTATGAAGTCAAGCCCGTACATCTCAGCAGCTAACTCGATCCCAAGCCCCACGTCAGCCCTCCCCTGAGCCACCGCAGCCGCAACAGCTGTGTGAGTCTTAGCCTCAACTGTGTAACCCCTAATCCTCCTAACCAGTTCGTGGAAGCCAACGCCTTGAGCCCTGGCCAAGTTCTTGAGGAGCATGTCCAGCAACGTCCTAGTCCCCGAGCCCCTGTTCCTGTTGACGAAGACCACATCCTCCCTGAGGAGGTCCTCAACACCTCCGATGTTCTTGGGGTTACCGCGCCGCACTATGAGTCCAACGTTCCTCGAGTACCCCTTGACTAGGACTACCTTACCGCTCAGACCTAACTTACTGATGAAAGCTACGTTGTATGTATTTGTCTCCTCATCAAGTAGGTGTGTCCCGGCTACGTCAGCACCGCCCTTGCCAACAGCCAACAACCCAGCTAAGGAACCCACGTTAACCACCTTCGCCCGGGGCCTGACCTTCATGAGGTTTAAAGCTATGTTAACGCCGTAGTCGTGGCTACCTATGATGACTAGGTCCGCCAACCTAAAATCACTGCCCAGTAAGTAGGTGTCCACACGTTCACTCCCCTCTACGAACCCAACGTTCTCAGGCACCCTAACGAATCCGTCAGCAATTGAGAAAACTGATACGGAGCCCGAGGCTGTGGGGACTGGGTAGGAGATCAGTTCATCATCCCTACCAACTAAGATCACGGGGACTAAGTGCTCCCTACCCTTACCACCACTCACCCTCTCAGCAAGCACTGAAGGTATTCTAAGCTCACCGACGTTAGATACCCCCATGACCCTAAGGAGTAATGGCTTCACAACGAGGTTGAACACCATCACAGCGGATAGCGGGAAGCCCGGTAAGCCGACCACTAACTTACCCTTAACGACCCCGATAACGGTTGGCTTCCCAGGCCTTAACTTAAGTCCGTGAACCACCACGCCGGGCTCCCCCAAATCATCGATAACCCTATACGTGACGTCCGTGAAGCCCGCCGAAGTACCGCCACTAGTGATCACCACATCGTTAACCTCCAACGCCTCAGAGATCGCAGCACGTAACGCCCCGTAGTCATCCCTGACGACGCCGTAGACCTCGGGCTCTATGTGTAGCTCCCTGAGGAGGGCGGATATGGAGTAGGTGTTGACGTCGTAAACCTCACCCAGCCTTAAAGGCTCGCCCAAGCCCCTTAGTTCAGAACCAACGGAGATCAGGCCCACCTTAGGCTTCCTGAAGACGGCCACGGACTTCAGCCCCAGAGCAGCTAGTAGGGGGAATTCCTTAGGTGTGAGTAAGGTACCCCTACCAAGCACTAGCTCACCCCTCATAACGTCGCTGCCGGCGAAGGCTATGTTCTCACCCGGACTCACAGACCTATACACGAAGACGTCGTTACCGACCCTCCTGCAGTACTCGGACATGACCACAGCATCAGCACCTCGCGGGATGACGGCGCCCGTGTCAATTTCCACGGCCCCGCCCCTACCAACCTCGTCCAGGGATGGCTCACCGATCTTAGAGTGCCCGACAACCCTGAGCCTCACCGGCCTGTCCTCCTCAGCACCGACGACATCACCGGACGAAACGGCATAACCATCCACCTCAGACCTATCGAAGGGTGGGACGTCTATGGGGGCGTAGACATCTTCAGCTAAAACCCTCCACAACGCATCACCTAACTCAACAACCTCAACGCCTAAAGGCTCAAGACGGTAATACCTGCCCACAACACCGAACACCTCATCAACCGAGACCAACGTGTGGAACACCTTAGCCAACAACCCCACCCACTGAGAATACAGTCAATCAGGTTAAAAACGTGGGGAGACAACATAAATTTAAGAAACTAGCTGTAACATATAAATGTTGGCGCGGGGGTGCCCGAGCCAGGTCAAAGGGGTCGGGCTGAGGCCCCGATGGCGTAGGCCTGCGTGGGTTCAAATCCCACCCCCCGCACCAAGCTTCTGCAGGTCCCGCCGCTGCGTGGGGCCTGCCTTCAGTAGGAGTGCTACCGGTGTAGCGAGCAACAGAACCCAGAGTTAGTACTTTTGGCCAGAATCGAGGTCTTGAGGGTCTGAGCGGGGTTTAACGTTAATTAAATCTGGTTGTGAGATAGGTTGGGTGGTTGAGTGGCTCTAATCAGGAGTTTAACCATTCACGTGAAGCGATTAGGTAATAATTACCCGGATTTTAGGGACGCGCTCCACGGCAAGGTGGACGTTATTAAGGGGTTGGCACGTGATTTAGGGCTTAACATCTGGAGTTATCGTGTGGCCCTACCCCCTGACCTGGAGAGTGGTGCGCAGTTGAAGCTGTGTGAGGTGTTGTGTAGGGGTGATTTGCTGCTGGCTTCGTACCACGTCGACGCTGACTTAGTGAGTGCTGAGGAAGTTAGGTCTGCGCTGGCATCATGTGGTCAGTGCTACGTCACGATACGGTTAAGTAACGCGTCATCTATTCCCAGGGTTGTTGAGCTCTACTCAAAGCTCTTTAAGTCGTTGGAGCCCGACGACTTCACTAGGATAGGGATCTCAATGCCTGACTACGTGGAGACCCCCTACTTCCCCCTAGCCACGTCGTACGATGATGGCCTGACCGTAGCCCTCCGCTACGTGGACCTCTTCAAGGAGTACTTAAAGGGTAGGGAGGAGGGGTTGTTGGGCTTCGTAGGTGGTGTGGGGGAGGGGGTCAGAGCCCTAGCCAGTAAGGTTGGCTTGAAGTTCTTAGGGATCGACTACTCCATATCCCCTTGGGAGTCGGAGAGCGCTGTTGAGTTAGTTGAGGAGTTATCTGGGGTGAGGTTCGCCCGCCCGGGCAGTGGCTGGGCCGTTAAGGAATTAAACAAACTGATCACTTCGGTCTCAAACGCTGCCGGTATCAGGAGGGTAGGTTTTAACGAAGTAATGCTCCCAGTAGCTGAGGATGACCTACTGAAGGAGAGGGTTGCCGAGGGCTCCACAACGCTCAGAGACCTAACGTACTTAAGCAATTACTGCTTAGTGGGCGTTGACATGGTAGTGCTTAGGGAGGACTTAAACGTGATTAAAGGGGTTATTAAGGATGTGTTCACGGCGTCCACCATTAAGGGTAGGGCAATAGGTGTTAGGTTAATACCCGTAGGACTCCATGAAGGGAGCTATGTCAACTTCAAGAGATTTGGTAAGGTACCAGTAATCAGTTACTAACTTTTTATTTAAATCCCGAAGGATGCGAGCAACGTCAGTATTATACCGGCGAATATGGGGGAAGTCACCTGCCCGGCTAAGTTAGTTGTTAAGGAATACATGAGGACTATGTTCCCGGGTGCGACCCTACTAACCTCCCTCTGAACAACCCTCGCAGACACTGGGAAGGCTGAGTTGGCTGATGCCCCAATTGCCGGGTTAATCTTACCTTTGCTAAGCATTGAAACCAGCTTACCAGCAAGTATTCCTACGATCAGATCCCCTGCGAAGGCAACTATGCCCAGCGCGAAGACTGTAACGATCTTAAGCGGTAGGTCAGGGCTCGCAGTTATTGTAGCGGATGAGAGTGCGGAACCCACTGAGAGACCCAACATTAAGGTCACGACGTCGGCTAGGAACGTTGACGCAGTCTTAGCGTACCTCTCCACCAGCTCCGTCACACCGCTCTCCCTCAAGAAGTTACCTAGGGCTAACATACCTATGAGGGGTAGGGCGCTGGGCATGAAGACTAGGGACAGCAGTATCAGCAATATGGGGAATGCTAAGACGATGACGTCGCTTACATCATCACCTGAAGTCGTCTGCATCCTGATCTGCATATCCTTTTTAGAGATCAACGCCCTCATCAAGGGTACCTGAAGTAATGGGACCATGGATATGTAGGTATATGCTGCGAGGCCCACAGCACCCAGCAGGTGTGGGGCGTACTTAGTGGACACGAATATGGCTGTCGGCCCGTCAGCGCAGCCTATGATGCCTACGGCAACAGCTTCCCTGAAGCTGAAGCCCATGAACAGGGCTAGGATCAACGCGAAGATCACTCCCGACTGTCCTGGAATGCCGAAGAGTAGTAACCAAGGCCTCTTAAGCAGGGGCCTCAGATCCATCATAGTACCTATTGTTAGGAACGCAAGGCACGGTAAGACCTCAGTCATGAGGAGTTTCTCACGGATCAGGTAGAGCAGACCGTAGGGCGGGTCGTTCAGACCGCTTAATGGTATGTTAGCTAGGAGTATTCCGAACCCTATTGGGACGAGCATTAAGGGCTCTAAACCCTTCCTACTCCCCAAATATATGAAGGCCAGCCCCACAGCTATTAATACAATCGAAATCGGGTCAGGGACGTTGATTAATGAGTTCAGGTATGACATTGCCGTGCCGTGGTTAGCCGTTCAAGAAGAACTTTAAAACCTTTGTTTAAGGTTGGTTAAAACAACTGACTAACCCACACCGCCTTGCAATACATATAATAACATCATACAGATATTCTAACGGTGATCGTTTTGAGATTGCTCGGCCGTGTGGCAATCGTAACCGGCGGCGCTAGGGGTATTGGGAAAGCAATTGCGGAGGTCCTCCTCAAGGAGGGAGCTAAGGTAGTCATATGCGATGTCCTGGAGAAGGAGTTACGGGAGACCTCCGAGGAACTAAGCAAGTACGGGGAAGTGATGTCGTTAGAATGTGATGTGACTAAGAAAGGAGATGTGGAGAAGGTGGTTGATGAGGCTGTGAGGAGGTTCGGGAAGATCGACATATTAGTGAATAACGCAGGAGCTACTTTGCAGAAAGCAGCCATTGAGATGGAATTAAGTGATTGGCAGAGGGTCATCGACGTCAACCTAACCGGCGTATTCCTCTGCAGTCAAGCTGTGGCTAAGCAGATGATTAAGAGCGGTAATAAAGGCGTGATAATAAACATCTCATCCATGTTGGGGTTAACAGGGCTCGAGCTCAGAAGCGCCTACTGCGCCAGTAAGGCAGGTGTGATAGGTTTGACTAAAGCACTCGCTGCTGAGTGGGGTAAGTACGGTATAAGGGTGGTTGCAGTAGCCCCCGGATACATCGCAACGCAGAGGGTGTTAGACCTGGTTCGTAGGGGGGTGGTTAACGAGGCTGAGCACAACCGTAGAGCGCCGTTGGGCAGGATGGGGACCCCTGAGGAAGTGGCTAAGTTAGTTGCCTTTCTAGCATCAGACGATGCCAGCTACATAGACGGTAGCGTAGTACTGATTGATGGCGGTTACACATACAATGCGGGACCGCTATAAACGGACCCCGACCCCCAAGACTTACGAAACGAATCCCACCACTGCCTATTAGGCTCACGCCTTTTTCCCCGCCCTACCCAAACCTCCCAACGATATTAGGGGCCACTCACCCACTATTCAAATATTCCCTGGACGCCCTCATCTACCAACCACCCAGAACATGCGTGGTAACCCCCTAAGCAATGATAATTTCACTCCACCGCTAGGTACGAACGCCGTTGACACCGCATTACCTAGGTTTTCGTCAGTGGGCGTCTCAGCCCCAGGCCTTACCGTTTGGGGCTAGCGGAAAACTGGAACCCCCGTCACTGAGCAGCCGTCTAAGTACTAATTCTAATTCAGCCAACGGGGTAGTGGGCGGGCATTACTGAAGCTCCAAGCAGTGCGTAACGGTTACTGATTTTCGGTCGTTTGTCCGCTATTCGGAATTCAGAAAGTGCGGAATACGTTATTGTCGTTACGATTATTGTTGAATGTTGTTATTAACCCCGCACCGCGACTACCTATAGTTAGGTGTCCATGATGGGGGAGGGCTTAGAGCTGTATAAGGATGTCTTCCCATTTACTGACGTGCCACGCGTAATGTTGGATGTGGCCGCCGGTGACCCAGATGCGGACCATCTTAGGGACATTTACATCACAGACACCACGCTGAGGGATGGGCAGCAGGGTTGGAGGAACCTAACATATGATGAGAGTATTAAGATCTATGATTTGTTAGTCGAGTTGGGCGGTGCGGGAGTAATAACGACTTGTGAAGTATTTCTCTACACTGAAAAGGATAGGCGGGTCGCAAGAACGCTCATGGATTACGGGTACGAGTACCCTAAGGTGATTGGGTGGATAAGGGCCTCAAGGGAGGACTTAAGGCTCGTCCTCGATGCCGGGCTGGATGAAACGATAATACTGACCTCAATATCGGATTACCACATATACTACAAGTTGGGGCTGAGTAGGGAAACAGCCTTCAGGAAATACCTCTCAGTGGTTGAGGAAGCCCTGAGCAGGGGTGTGAGCGTTAAGTGCGCGTTAGAGGATGTGACGAGGGCTAGCTTAAGTAGGAACGTCATCCCCTTCGTGAGGGAGCTAATGAAGTTAGAGGAGAGGTACTCAATGCCCGTCAAGCTAAAGCTCTCGGATACGTTAGGGCTTGGGCTTCCGTTCCCGGAGGTACCGCCTCCAAGAGGTGTTCCAGCCCTAATTAGATCATTAATCAGTGAAGGATTCCCGGGTAGGAACTTAGAGTTCCACGGCCATAACGACTTCGGCCTCGTGGTTGCGAACCACCTAGCAGCGTGGATTTACGGGGCTGGAGGTTCGAACTGCACCTTGTTAGGCATCGGTGAGAGGTCGGGTAACTGCCCCCTAGAGGTCATGTTAATCCATTACTTAGGGCTTAGAAATGATAGGAAAGTGGATTTAAGACCCTTAAAGAAGGTTGTCGACCTGTTTAAAGAATTAGGCTTCAACATCCCCGAGTTCCAACCCGTAGTGGGGTCCAACGCCTTCAGAACTAAGGCAGGCATTCACGTCGATGGCTTGCTCAAAAACCCCGAGGTATACCTCCCCTACGACCCAGGGGCTTTACTCGGAATACCTTACACGGTATCAATAACCCCCTACTCGGGGAGGTCAGCAATAGCTTACTGGGTGAACACCTACTTCGGACTAACCCCCGGGGAGGCCTTCGACAAAGAAGCCCCTGAGGTAGAAGCTATCTACAATGAGGTGCAGAAGGTCTTCCTCGAGACTGGTAAGGGCTACTTAACTGATGAGGATATGCTGTCCATCAGTAGGAAGTACATCCCGGAATTAATTAGTAGGCGGCGTTAAACCACCCCGGAGGCAGGGACGTTGGGTAAGAAGTACAGGATCGGGGTCATATACGGCGACGGCGTAGGTCCTGAAATAGTGGGCGCCACGCTGAAAATCCTGAAGGGGTTAGAGTTCGATGCGGAATTCATAGAGGTCAACGCCGGATTCGAGTTTTACAGGAAAACAGGTAAGGCGCTGGAGGACGGGGCCGTAGAGACGCTGAGGAAGGTTGATGCGATCCTTAAGGGACCCATCACGACCCCATTAGATTTACCGAACTTCAGGAGCGTCAACGTAATGCTCAGGCGTGAGTTGGAGCTCTACGCTAACGTCAGACCGTTTAAGAGTTTTAGAGGGGTCTCCCTCAAGAACTTAAACCTAGTCCTGATAAGGGAGAACACCGAGGACTTATACCTAGGTATTGAGGGGACGTACTCCGGATTAGCCATAGCCCTCAAGCTCATTAGTGAGAAAGCATGTGAAAGGATAGTCAGGTTCGCCATAAACTACATGCAGGCCCGCGGATATAGGAAGATCACGGCAGTCCATAAGTCCAACGTGCTCAGGGTCACTGACGGCCTCTTCAGGGATGTTTTCTACAGATTACTGCGGAACCATAAGGATCTGGAATATAACGAGGCGTTAGTTGACTCAGCAGCCTACCAACTAATTAAAAACCCGGAGAAGTTCGAAGTGATAGTTACGGAAAACCTCTACGGCGACATACTTGCCGACTTAATCGCCGGCATAGTAGGCAGCATAGGGCTCTGTGGTTCCGCAGAAGTAGGTGATGCGGGGGCCCTATTTGAACCAGTACACGGTTCAGCACCGGACATAGCCGGCAGGGGGATAGCCAACCCCATAGGTCAAATAATCTCAGCGGGGCTAATGCTGGAGTACTTAGGCATGAAGCACTCAGACCCTAAGTTAATCAGCATATCCAAAGCCCTTGACAGGGCTGTCACGGAAGTTGTTGAGGAAGGCCGTACGTTAACACCGGAATTGGGCGGTAGCTCATCAACAGCCGATGTCGCGGAAGAGATCCTGAGGAAAACGTCCTCACAGATCCATAAATAGTGCGGTGGCCTAATAAGTGGTTACTACTGCAGGTAAAAACTGGAGGAGTTTTGTTCGAGGATTGCGGGCCCGGACTTAAGCAGACTTAAGCACCGGACTTAACTAGCTTCCTGAGAACTTCCTCCGCCCTCTTAACGTTAAACACACCACATACGCATGCCCTAGCAAGCTCTACAGCAGCACTCGCCGGTGACAGCCTACCCTTCTTAATCTCTCCGACCAATTTCATGACAAGGGCTGGGGACACCATGCAGTGACCGCACATGGTAGTGATCTCGAGGACCCCCTCAGGCGGCAGCTTCTCAGTCCTACCCCAAATACCTAGTGATAGGTTTATTGTGTGCGGTTTTAACCCAACCTCCTTAAGTATCTTAAATACCTCTTCGTAAACCCCCGTCACAACTACTGACAAACCTAGGTCAGCAGCCTTAAGGTCGTATAGGACTTTCTTTACATGCTCCGGGGTTGTGTAGACGCCGTGGACTATGTTACCGTACTCCTTGAACATACTCATAACCTCCTCCTCATCCCTCCAATACTTATTCCCCGCTACCATGTTACCTAAGTTAACTGGGCCGTGTTTCGACAGTATTTCCATCACTTTCCCGAACTTCCCCGTTTCATCTTCATATTTAACGTGCCTTGAAGCCATCACCAATACTACGAAGTCCTTCTTCAACGACTCTATGGGACCTACCCTGTGATGAGTGTGGGTCATGTCCAACACCTCACTCCACTAAAGGCCTCCCCAACCCCACGTTGACCTTAGCCCAAGGACTTACCTTCAAGCCCAACTCGTTAAGTACCTTGACTACAGGTATTGTGAAGTCGTCCTCAACCCTCGAAATAATGCCTAAACTGAAGACAGTCTCAGTTGTGCTCGCCAGATACTTAAGCACCTCAATAACCTCCCCCACCTTATTAATGGGCACTTTGAATTCCAGCACAGCTGAGTGTAGTCGGACATCATTCAACTCACTCGGGAATTCACCTTTTTCCAGGTCTTTCATCAAGTACAGTATTGGGTTGGCTCTCTCCCACCCAACCCCAACCTTGTTTATGTTCCTTACAAACCTGCCTATCTCCGCGAAGGTAACACCCACTAAGGGCCTACCTATATCAATTGCGAAACCTACCTCACCGAACTTAAACCTACCCGTAACGTCATTGGTCTTCATCTCCTCAGTACCCCTTCCAGGAATACCGGTACTGGGGTGCACTGTGTAGGGGTCGCTGAAATGGGCTTTAACCTCATTTGAGTAGCCCTCCACTGTACCAACTATAGCGTCCCTCGGGCACATTACGACCCTGACGCAGGTACCGCATTCAACGCATTCCTCACTCACTATGCGTGCTTTCTTACTATCTGGTGAGAGCTTAATGGCCCCTCTAGGGCAGTAAGGGATGCAAATACCGCATCCGATACATCTATTCTCATTTATTGAAACCAAAACTTATACCCTTATTAAATCATCGGGTGGGATATTTAAGGTTTTTAAGGATCTATTCCTTTATCGAGGATGTAGTTCTCATCTCTTAGATATTATCTTTAGGTAGTGTAGTATTTCCTTAGTAAATCTGTCTGGGTTGAAGTACCAAGCTCTTCTGTACGCAAAGTTCCTCATATTGGTTAGCTCTTGCTTAGAGGTCTTCATAAGCTTTATCAAGCACTTTATGAACTCCTCATCATTACGAGCCGTGTACCCATCCCTACCATTGGTCACTAACTCAGCAAGCCCTGACTGCTCGGGGAGTATGGGTATCGCCCCTTGACTCATAGCCTCCACCGGGGCCATACCGAAGTGCTCCCCCAGCCTTAGATGTACATACACCTTAGCCGTCCTATAGTGCTTCAGCATCTCATCAGGTGTTAACGTCCTATCGATCAGCGTTACCCCCTCAACCTCCGAAGATATTTTCTTAAGCCTGTCGTAGTAGTCTAAGAACCTCATGTCAGGGACCCCGATAATCACCAACTCCGCGTCAGGTACTTCAGGCTTTATAAACCTCCTAAACCACTCAAGCAGTACGTCCTGCCTCTTCTGAGGGACGAACCTACCAACGGTCAATATGATGTTCTCCCTATCCTCCGAGAGGTCGTGCTGGTTTCTGAAGTACTCCCAGCTAATTGCCGGGTAAACGACATTGCTCTCAATGCCGAAGGACCTATACAGCGCTGAGGCCGTGTAGTTCGAGTTAGTCATGTGGAGCTCTGCCAACTTGTAGAAGTTCTCGTAGGTGTGGGGGAACCTGTAGAGGGTTAAGAACATGTACACGTTATTGGTGGTTAACTCCTCCTCGAAGGGGTAATGTATGTACAGTGCAGTACCCATACCAGGATCCGCTAACTTGGTAGCCATAACGTAGATGGGTTCCTGAATCATGACTAGGCACACATCAGGCCTATACCTGCTGACGACTTCGTCAACGGTGTAAACTATGTTAATTACCCTCTCAGTCTTCATAGGGAGTATGAAGTCTGTGGGGACCTTACTGAACACATCCCTTATAACCTCAACCTTAACGTTCCTGAGCCTAGCCACATCCTCAACATTACCACTGCTCAGGACCACGACCTCATGCCCCAAATCACTTAACTCGCTGATTAACGTCCTAGTTAACCTCTCACTACCCCCGAAGAGTTGGAGGTGTGGATGTATTAACAATACCCTAAGTCCTTCAGGCAATTTATCACTCCACGTAATTGTTCTAATTCATCAAATTTATAAAACGTATGTCCTAAAGCACAGCCCCTCAAGTAAAACACCTTAAGCCGGATCTGCTTGAGCAACGTAATAATTATTTAAGTCTAAGCTTCGTATGTCTCAGGGAGTTAAAGTGGTCGCGATCTCGACCATGACGTACATGATGTTAAAACCTTCAGACGCCCTCAACAGGCTTAACGATGCGGGTGTTGAGTGTGTGGAGCTGAGCTTCGATAACTTCCAATACTTCAGGAAGTTGGGGGTCAGCTACGACTCCATGATAGCTGAAGTCCTGAAAACCAAAACAACTGTTAAGTCCAAAGTGGTTGCGGCCCACCTACCCTACGGAGAACTCATTAACAGGGCCGTAAACACATCAGAGCAGCCTAAAGTGTTGAACGAGCTGAGCAAGTGGCTGCAGTTCTTCTCAGAACTAGGTGTTAAAACCGCGGCCGTACACATACCCTTCAACTACGCCAGCATTGATGAAGACTCCGTAACGTACCCAAGCAGGATTAGGGAGGTAAACCTCAACTTCTTTAAGGGCCTCACATCGCTCGGTAGGGAATACGGCTTAAAGTTAGCTGTTGAGAACAGGTATGAGAGGGGCGTCTACGGCTACCTACCTAAGGACCTAATCCACATAATCAACTACGTAGGTGACGAATACCTCAGAATATGCCTTGACACAGGCCACTCCATAATTAACGGGTTCCAACCGCATGAGTACTACAAACTACTGCATCCCGACATCGTCTTAATGCATGTACACGATAATGACGGCTCCAAGGACCTCCACCAACCACCCTACACTGGGTGCATTGATTGGAACACGTTCCTAAACACCTTGAAGGAGTCTAAGTACGAGGGCTCCATAGTCTTCGAAGTAGCATGCAGTGAAGGTCTCAGGAAGTGTGACAACATAGTACACATACTTAAGATACTCTCAAAATCCTTCGAACTCAGGTAACCCCCTTAACTAACTTCTTCACGCTCAACTCCTGAGGGGCACCATCCCGATCCAGGCATCTAATCTTCAAATCAAGCTGTATCGGTAAGGCATTAGAGATCGTTGAACCAACCACCCAACCACTGACAACCCTCTCCAACAACTTGGTTAAGTCGTCGCAGCTCGCTGCGGAGTCAACACTGGCCTTAAGGTACAGTGAGGTGAAGCCCGACTTAAATTTCTGAGGCATGATGAAACCCCTAATGTCGAAGGTACCCTCAGCTAACGCCTCAACAGAGGTTATAGGTATTTTAAACCTTGCCGAATGCAATCTAAGCGTAACTATGAAACACCCCGCAAGGGATGATAGAAACATCTCTATCGGGTTCGGGGCCCTGCCTAAGCCGCCTGCAGCCCTCGGCTCATCAATGTAGATAGTGTGTCCCTCATAAGTTTCCACCCTCGTCAAAAGGTCGTTACCCGATGATGAGGCGTGAACGCCGAAGCGGTAAACGTAACCATCAACACTTATGTAGGGCTTCAACCGACAACCCGACTTTGAAGGCCAACTCCAGCAATTTAAGCTTATTTAATTAAATCGCCCACTTTCCTGAAGAAGCAACTCCTACTGCCCGTATGGCATATGGGACCCAATGACCTAACCTTCACCAGTAGTGAGTCGGCATCGCAATCCACGACCAAGTCCATCACCAGTTGGTAATTACCGCTTGACTCACCTTTGAGCCAAAGCTTCCTCCTACTTAGCGACCATAGGTGGAGGTAACCAGTGGTTAACGTCTTCATCAGCGCTTCCTCATTCATATGGGCAGCCATTAAAACCTCACCCGTGTCGTAATCCTGAACTACTGCGATGACGGTGTTCCCTTCATACCTAAACCTCAACTTACTTGCTAAGCTCCTCGCAGCATCCTCACTTAGGACTAACGTCTCAACCACCTAACCAAGTTTTCTAAGAATTGGGCACCGACTTTACCGCTCTTCTCGGGGTGGAACTGGACGCCGATGACGCCCCCCTTACGGAGTATGGCTGGGAAATCCACCCCGTAACGCCCGAAGGTGTTGCATTCCTCTGACGTGTAAGCTATGTAGCTATGCATGAAGTAGACGTACTGCCCGTTCAGGGACTCGTTAAGGCAGTCAGCGGATGTCACGTAGACCTTATCCCACCCGATGTGGGGTAGCTTGACGTTGGCTTTAATCCTATCTACATAGCCTTTAAACCAGCCCAAACCCTCATTATAGCCCCCCTCATAGCCGTACTCCAGCATGACGTGCATACCCACACATATGCCGAGGAAGGATGTCCCACAACCCACCACATCTTTCAAGGCGGAGTTGTTTGACTTTAAGAACTTAGAGACTGATGCGAAGCTACCTACTCCGGGGAAAACTATTAAGTCGTAACCCGCCCCCACACTCGGAGCTACAGTGACCTCTAAGCCAACCCTCCTGAGGGCTGACTCTATGCTGAAGAGATTACCCACTCCGTAGTTCAGGATTAAGGCCCTCACCTACGCCTCCTCCTCAACTCCTCGTACACGTCCTCCAACGTTATGCCCTTCACGGCGAGGAGTACGAGCAGGTGGTAGAGGAGGTCAGCTACTTCGCAAACGACCCTATCCTTAGACTCGTGGAGGGATGCGATCACAGTCTCCAACGCCTCCTCCCCCAACTTCCTAGCGATGTACGCATCCCCCCTACTTACTAGGTATGCGGTGTAGCTGTTGGGGGGTTTACTCGCTATCCTATCCATAATCACTTCGTAGAGCTCTTTAAGTATGTCCATATGAAACGCTCACACTCCTACCATGTGTCGGGAATCCTTCGTAAGCTGCTAAAGTGCACGCAGCCCTCAACAACTCCTTACTCGGGCTACCATCAGCCACCACGACAGCCTTAACGAAGTCGTACACGCTTAAGCCACCCCTAAACCTAGCGGAACCGTTAGTGGGGAGGATGTGGTTGAGGCCTAAGTAGTCGATGATCGCTGAGGGGGTCTTACCGAAGGAGATAGCACCTACGTTCCTCACCCTACCCGCTATGGTGTATGGGTCCTCCACCTTCAGGGATAGGTGCTCAGGAGCTACCTCATTCACTAAAGCTACGGCCTCATCAACGCTACCAACTTTGATTAGTAAGAACGTGTTGGTGCTTTCCTTCAAACGGGCCTCAACATCCTTCAGCAGTTTGTCGGAGGTCGTGATCAAGGTGACTAATGATGAGGGGCCGTGCTCTGACTGCGCCTCCATATCCAGACACACTTCGTCCGGGTTCGCAGTGTCGTCCGCAACCACGACCAGCTCCGTAGGACCTTCCACACCATCTATCGAGACAGTGCCTTGAAGTAGGAACTTGGCCACCTGCACGTAAATGTTGCCAGGCCCCACAATCTTATCAACCCTCTCAACACTCTCCGTTCCATAAGCCATCGCAGCAACTATCTGAGCCCCTCCCACCCTGTACACCTTACGCACCCCTATCTTACGTGCTAGGTAGGCGACCCCAGCGTCTACGCCGCCATCCCTCCTAGGCGGGGTCGCCACATATATTTTATCTACGCCTGCGACCTCGGCAGGTACAGCAGCCATAAGCAGTGTGGATGGGTAGGCCTTAAGGCCCCCAGGCACGTATATGCCAACACTCTCTATAGGCCTCCACAAAATGCCTGATGAGAACCCACCAACGTTAATGAGCATGTCCTTAGGCATTGTCTGCCTGTTCAGAAGTTTTAAGTGGTCATATATTACGTCTATGGAATGCCTGACATCATCGGGCAGGGACTTCGCCAACTCATCGAGTTCCTCCGAAGGGACCACGACGTCCTTTATGACTACACCATCGAACTTCTTGGTCAGCTCTATTAAGGCCCCATCACCGCGGGCCCTCACGTACTCCAATATCCACTTAACGTACTCGACGTACGCCGTAATACCTGCCTTCCTAACCCTACGTAACTCGTCCAACGACTTAATCACAACCACGGCCTCACCTCAACACCTAAGTTCTTGAGGTACTCCTTCAGATCGTAAATCCTTATCACGCCATCATGGAAGACCCCAGCCGCCAATGCTGCATCAGCCCTCCCCAAGGTCAGTACCTCGAAGAAGTGCTCAGGCCTCCCAGCACCGCCGCTAGCTATTACGGGGATGTTGACCGCTTCCGAAACCATCCTAGTTAACTCGATGTCGTACCCCATCCTAGTGCCGTCTCTGTCAATGCTTGTGAGTAAGATCTCACCAGCACCTAACTCCTCAGCCTCTCTGGCCCAATACCTCACTTCTAAGTTGGTCGTAGTTGTGCCGGACCTAATGTAGACTAAGTACTCGTCACCGACTTTCTTAGCATCTATGGCCACCACTATGGACTGGGACCCGAACTCCGATGACGCATTCCTAACCAACTCACTGCTCTCAACTGCGGCGGTGTTTATGCTCACCTTGTCAGCCCCGGATGATAGAGCTAGCGACACATCTTCCAAAGTCCTCAGACCTCCTCCCACGGTCAACGGTATGCTTAGAACGCTCGCCGTGTCCCTAACAACGTTGAACATCGTACGCCGACTTTCAATACTTGCCGTAATGTCGAGGAAGACTATTTCGTCAGCACCCTCCTCCTCATACTTCGAGGCCAGTTCAACCGGATCCCCTTTATCCTTGAGGTCGACGAACTTAACCCCCTTAACAACCCTACCGTTCCTAACATCTAAGCACGGAATAATCCTCTTAGCGGTCATAGGGACCCCTTAACACTCTTTATGGATGAGCTAACAATCCTTGAAGCATCGTGTAAGGCCATGCCAAGCCCTTTGAAGGCTGACTCAACGATGTGGTGGGTGTTTGAACCGCTTAACTGTACTAAATGTAAGGTAGTCCCCGAGGTCCTGGCAAACGATTCGAGGAAGTGGGGTACGTTCTCTGTTGAGAGCCCTCCCAACGATTCCCTACTAAGTCTTAGGTTCAAGTAAGATCCACCCCTACCTGAGATATCGACAGCCACTAACACTAAGGCCTCGTCCATAGGAACGACCGCTGATGAGTACCTCCTAATGCCTGCCTTATCACCTAACGCTTCCTTAAACGCCTCACCTATAGTTATGCCCACGTCCTCAACCACGTGGTGGTCGTCGAATCCGGCCTTATCTACGGCCTTCACAGTAGCTGTAGAGTTCATGTAGTAGAATAAAGTGGTGAGCATGTGGTTGAAGAACGGTATGGGTGTCGAGACGTTTATAGCCCCTACTTCATCGATGCTCAGAGCTACCTCAACGAACGTCTCGTTAGTCTCCCTCACCCTGCGAGCATTCCTAGACATACTTAACACCCTTTAAAGAACCTTTATACACTGCCATCCCCACTATGGCGTAGTCCACGCCCACACTTTTTAAGAACTCCAAGTCTCCCACCTTCGAAATACCGCCCGCATATTCCTTCAAGCCCTTAACCCTACGTGCGAAGTCCTTAACCCTGGCATCAACCCCTCCCTCAGTTCCCTCAGCACCTACGTAGGTGAAGATAACCCCTAAAACGTCGTATGCGTTAATGTGGTCTAAGGCTGTGTGGACGTCAATGCTCCTCCCGCCCCATCCCCTAACCCTCACGGTCAGGTCATCATCGTAGTCCACGGCGATCAAAACCCTTTCACCTCCCACAGACCTCAGCATTTCGTCGAACACTCGACGGTTTTCGTAGAAGGTCGTTGAGACGACCACGCATGAGGCGCCGTAGGAAATCAGTCGTTCAGCCTTCGCTGGATCCCTAACACCGCCGCCAACCTGCACCCACCTGAATCCTAAGGCCGTTACTGCCTTTATTATGTCCTCATTACTGCCGGTACCTTCAGCGGCGTCTAAGTCAACGATGTGTAGGGAGTCATAACCTAGTTCGTACAGGTTTTCAGCTGTTTTGACTGCGTCCCCAACCACTAAGCCTGAGCCCCTCACACCTCTAACCCTTTTCACAGCCTTACCGTAGCTTAAATCAATGCTTGGGATTACCTTCACTCGATCACCTTCTCAATGTCAACTACTACTAAGTCCTTAGCGCCGTAGGATTTAGCCTTAGCCACGACTTCGGGGAGCGTTTCCTCGCTAACCACAGTGATCACCTCCCATATGTCAGACCTGCTTAGTTTGGTGATTGCAGGTGCTAACATGGCGGGGAGCACGGAGAGGACATTATTTAACTTGCCGTCTGGGACGTTCATGAGCACTAGCTTCTTACCTTTCGCGGCAATGACCCCTTTAATCATGGTCACAACTAGGTTCAACTCCTCAGCTGTGGGGGCCCTCATCCAGTCCCTAGGAGCTATGAGGGCGGCGTAGGTTTCCATTATTACGTCGAGAACTTTAAGTCCGTGTAGTTTGAGGGTAGTACCCGTGCTTGCGACGTCTATTATGGCATCCGCAGCGCGTAGGTATGGCATCACCTCAGCAGCACCGCTGATCTTCACCAACTTCGCGTTAAGGCTCTTACTCTTTATGTAGTTCATGGCGATGTTGTGGTACTTGGTGGCTATCCTGATGTTGCGGGGTAGTTCGTCAGGACTCCTGACGTTCCACTCTTGGGGGACTGCAAGAACTATCTTAGCATGCCCGTAGTCCAACCTAAGTAGTTCTACAACAGACGTATTGCTTTCAACGACGTAGTCGTGGCCAGTAATGCCTAAATCAGCCCCACCGCTTTCAACGATGTATGGAATATCCTCAGGCCTGGTCATAATTAACTCAACGGATTCCCAACTCGTCGGGATTACGAGGGCTCTCTCATCAATGGACAGAGGTTTGATGCCGGCCAACTGCAGTAGGTTCAGAGCGGGTTGTTGGAGCCTACCTTTATTAGGTATGGCTATCCTCACACATAATCACCTAAGGCGTTTAGGAGTTTCACGCACTGCTCCTCAGAACCCACCGAGATTCTGTAGAGGTTGTTGCCAACGGCTTTAATAGCTATTCCATGCTTTAACAGTAAGCTCCTCAGATTCCTATCGTCCTGAACTAAGATGAAGTTTGTGAGGGAGTTGAAGCACTTAATACCCAACCCCTTAAGTCCCCTGTACAGTAACGCCCTATTCCTCTTAACCGCTTCAACTACGTTGCGTACGTACGAACTGTCCCTCAGGGCTGCCACACCAGCTGCCAGCGACGGTAGTGGGATGTCAAACGGTGTGTAGGCCTTACCCAACGCCTCAATTACCTCAGGACTACCTACGACGTAACCCAACCTGAAGCCAGCAAGTGAGAACGCCTTACTCATGCTCCTAGCGATTATGATGTTGGGATGGTCGCGGATTAGTGGGGCTGCGGTGTAGCCCGAGAACTCGAAGTAGGTCTCATCAATTAGTAGGAATCCCTTCACAGAATCAGCTATCTCTGAAATCAACTCAGCCCTCCCCCCAAGTATCGGCGAGCCTGTGGGGTTGTTGGGGTCGTCAATAACGACTAAGTCAGCACCCTTAGCCTTAGTAATTAAGTCCTTGAAATCCGGGGACCACCACTCACCGCACTCGTTGAGGTCAACAACATCCTTCCTCAAACCCTTAACAGATGCGAATAAGTCGAACATGCTGTACGTCGGGTTGAGGAGGACGACTCTCTCACCAACCTCCACTAGGCTGTAGAATATTGCCCTCAAAGCGCTGTCACCGCCTGCGTAAGGGAACACGTTACCCACCTCAACCCCTACGTAATCAGCCAGCAACTCCCTGAACTCACTGAACAGTTCTGAGTTCACGTAGAGGTTGCAACTATCAAGCACCTCAACCACGAACTCAACCACATGCTTAGGTGGTGGGAAGGGGGATTCGTTTAGATGTAGCCTGACTTCGGCTTCGACATCGCTAAATGAGTAACCCTTAGAACTCAGCAGCCATGGCTTTATCCTACTACTCGCATTCCTGTATGCAATTCAAGATCCCAGAAGGAACTGATGCAGTGGTTTATAAGCTTATGTTCGATGATCGTAGGGATTTATAACTCAGTTATTCGAGGTAATTCACGGCGTTAGTTATGATCTCACCCCAGGATTTCTGGTCAGCCCCATTCACCAGATCGGGTAGGTCATCACTCGTACCCAAGGGCCCCTGGACCTATGCCATGACCGGCATCGGTGTTTACTATAAGGCAGACGTCTCAGCTCTCAGGGACGTGGTTCCGAAACCTCTGGAAGTGGTTGATGGGGACGTGTTCTCGTACTTGGTTGAGGTAATTTCATGGAGTCCTAACGCCTCAGAACTAGTGTTAAGCGCTCCTGACGAGCTACAGTACAATGAGGGCGCGTTCTTCGTCAAAGTGAACTACGCCAATAAGACCTACCTCTACTGCCCCTACATGTGGGTTGACAACGACCTATCCTTGTTGAGGGGGTTACTTGCTGGGTGGCCTAAGAAGTTAAGTAAAATAGCCATAACTAAGCTCCACCCACTACTACCCCCTCTAGACAGACCTAAGAGTGGGTTGGAATTGGGTGGCCACCTAGCTAGGGCGGGGTCCACCCTGTACAGGATGAGGGTTAAGCTAACGAGCGATTCGGAAAGGGGGGAAGTACCGCTGCTGACTGAATACCCCTTCATACTGGCGAGGTATTTCGCCGGCGTAGCCCCTGGTTTAACCACCGTTAACGAGCTAGTTGTATTTGATGGTGAGGCAGTTGCGAGGTCTTGGGAGGGGGAAGGTGAGATAGACTTAATCGGAGGTGTTAACGACGAACTACACTTCTTCAAACCCGTATCGGCGGTGAAGGGTTATTACTTCCACCTATTGCTCAAGGTGAAGGGCCTTAAAAACGTTGGCAAGGTCGAGGGTTTTAACTTCGTATGGAAGTGAAGTTATTGGAGTAGCGAGCCAACCAGGTGTTGGTTACTGATCACAGGATTTTTCCCCTACGAGTCCTTCAGGCCCGGGCAGAGGGAAGCCATTATTACCTGCGATGAATTGCTCAGGAACTCTAAGCCAGTGATCTTGAAGGCCCCGACAGGGTTCGGCAAAACATCCGTAGCCATCGCCCTAGGGATTTCTAGGGCTCCGGCAATACATTCCGTGAGGACTAGGAACGAGATCGCCCCCGTTTTAAGGGACCTCATATTGCTGAGGAGGAAGTTGGAGGGTGTGAAGTTCTCGTTCGTGCACTCAGCGCATAGCATGTGTCCGTTAATCAAGGGAGGTGGGATAGAGCCTGAGGACTTCTGGATAAACTGCCTGTTCCTCAGGGAGGTGGGTAGGTGTGATTATTTCGAAAGATCTAAAGCTGTGAGCCTAGCTGATGTTGAATCCATCATTTGCTCCAGCGGTAACCACATAAACTCAGCCAGAGACATAGCTAAGACCCTCGGAGCGTGTCCTTACTTCACCCTCATCAGGCTAGCAACTCAATCAGACTACGTAGTAGTAACTTACCCCTACGTCTTCACGGAAGACCTTTTCGAGAACCTATTCCAAGAACGTGGTATGGCTGATTACTCCTTAATAGTTGATGAGGCACACATGTTCGTGGACCCAGCCACTATTTACTCGTATGAAATCCCGGCCTCCAGCGTTAGGTCAGCCATCAACGAGGTAATTAAGTACTTAGGCGGGGACGAAAGGATTGAAGGAATGCTAAACAAGTTGCTGGACGCCGTGGCCAGAGCACAACCCATGAAGGGATTACGCCTACTGAGTAGTGAGGAGTTAGGTCTTGATGAGGAATTGATAAGCTACGTAGTCGTGAGGTCGATGGAAATAAAGAAGGAGGTCCTAAACGATTTGCTTAGGAGGAACGCACCGCTATCATCCGTGGTGAGCAGTAGGGTCGCAATAGTTAAGGTTGCAACCCTCCTGTCAAGGCTTACGGACAGCAGGTTCAAGCTATTCGCATATAGCTACGGGGACGAGCACTACTTTGCAAGCACTGCCGTGGACCACGGGGTTATTAAGGACGTGTTGAGCAGGTACAAGTACGTCATACTGATGTCCGGGACCCCACCACCTAAAGATTTTGTGGAGAGGGTTATAGGCCTAACCGGGGCGGCATACGTAGATGCGTTGGAGTTGGGGGCTAGATCCCCATACGAGAACATAGCTATGTTGCTGACGACTCAGATAACCTCCAAGTTCGAGGAGAGGGAGGAGGAAATGTATGAGCTCTACTCCAAATACATTGAAGTAGTTGACGAGTTAGTCCGTGGTGTGAAGTTAGTCGTTTACCCAAGCTACGACTTCATGAGGAACGTGGTCAAGTATTTGGGGAGGGGTTTCATAGAACACAGAGATACAACTATTAATGAACTCCTGAGGTCACTCACCGATAATACCCTAGTCCACGCAGTCGCTGGGGGTAAGTTATGCGAGGGCGTGGAAATCACGAGACACGGCAAATCCCTAATTAAGTGTGTGTTCATGGCCGGAGTCCCCTACCCCCAAAAAGACGATTATATCTATGAAGTTATGAGGAACATGGTTTCTAAGGTGCCCCTAAGCGAGGTTAAGGATTACGTGTACAACTTAAATGCATCCATAAAAACTTTACAGGCCGTGGGTCGGTCCATAAGGTCCGAGGGCGACGCTGCGTTGGTGGTCTTAGGTGATAGGAGGTTCCTGTACAGGGATCTCAGAAAATACCTAAACATCAGAGTGTTTAAAGTGGTTAAGGATTTGAGGGAATTTGAATTTTATGTGAGGAGGTCAGTTGAGGAATTCCTGGTTTAACGTTGATTTAGGGGGTCACGGCCTTAAGCCTCATAACGTTCGGGGCGAATAAGTGGTTTCAGTCCATGGGAGTGTAATCACCGCTCATACCGTTAGGTCACATCATCTCAGCGGGGAGCCCGCACCGCCGAACTCATTACCTGACTACCATACACGAAATGGGTGAGTTAATTATCACCGATAAGGCGGTACTACCTATGAGTATTTGCTCAGAAATCGTCCTCCCCCTAGCACCGATAACCACTAAGTCGTAGCTCCCTTCAGACAACTCCTCCAATATCTTGCTCACCACGCTCTCACTGGAGTTCCTTATATCTTTGACCTTAACGTTCACCTCCACACCAGCCTTACGTGCCCTACTCCTAACTTCTTCGGCAATCTCATCCACGCTCAAGCTCTTATCATTCACTACAAGTGCTGTGAGCTTAGACCCATACCTCTTAGCGAAGTCCAATGAGACGTCGAGGGCCTTCAAACTCCCGGCACTACCGTCGAGCGGCACTAAAACCCTCCTAAACATGAAACTTATCGAGTAAGTAGGCTCTCTATAATACGTCATTTCTAGTTACCTCCCTCATAATGTTGCGTTGTTTGGGTGGTGAAAAACTTTTTGGTCGACTCCACGAGCGCGTTAATCGCTGGCAGAGGCTCACCTGAGAGGTATATGAGTAAGGCCCCCCCACCGGTTGATACATGGATGTTCTGCCTCACACCGTCGCTGACCATAGCCCCCAGATGACCACCGCCTATTATAACGAACGCGTTACTGCGTAGCGCAGCATTCAACAGCTCCGTAGTACCTTTTTGGAACCTGCTATCTTCGATGTAGCCTGCGGGACCCCTCATCACCACCAGGCCTGCATCCTTGATCAGTTCAGAGTACATCGAAATCGTGTAGGAGCCTATGTCCAACGCCTTCCCGCTCATGCTGTAGACGGGCTCTTCCTTCACGTCACCGTTGGACGTCAGTACCACGTAGTCGTAGGGGGTCTCTACGGGGGCGCCTGATAGTATTATCTTCCTCCCCCTAGGGATGAGGGTGAGGAGGCCTTTAGACTCGAGTACCTTCAGTGACTCGTCACTGATCCTACCACCTTTGGCAACGTGGAAGAAGAGGCCTACGAGGCCCACCGTAAGGATTCTGTCAGCGACCTTGTTCTTAGTCAGGAACTCGATGATTTTTATCGTATCCTGAACTTTCGCACCCCCTAATAGGAAGAGCCTAGGCCCCTCACTGGCTTCGAAAACCTTACTCAAAGCATCCAGCTCTTTCTTCATAACACTACCCATGATGGACGGTAGCACCATAGGGAACCCTACGATGCTGGGCTGGCTCCTGTGGGCAGTTGCGAAGGCATCGAAGACGAAGTAATCGAAGTGAGGTGCTAGCCTGCGGACTAGGAACGTCTTAGCTTGAACCTCGGGCACGGCCTCGATTATTTCCTCAGACACGAACCTTAGGTTATCCAGTAAGAGCACCTCACCCGGCTTCAACTTGGAGATCTCATTAATTGCCGTCGGCCCCATAACGTCAGGCACGAACTTGACTTCGAGTCCTAAGTATTTACTCAGAAACACACCATGCTTCTCCAACGTCACGAAGTCTTCCTCACCAGGCCTACCTTGATGCGATATTAATACGGCCGCTGCACCGCCTTCGATAACTTTCTTAACTGTTGTTACATGTGCCTTTATCCTAGAATCATCTAAAATCTCCCCATCATTACCTATGGGGCAGTTGAAATCAACTCTTATCAGAACCTTCTTACCGTTTAAATCAACATCATATATCGACGGCAATTTAGGCGGTTTCATCTAAAACTACCGATGTGTTTAACCAAACAGGACAAAATAAATCCTATCGTTACGCATTATCACGTTTAGTAAGTGCTTAACGAGCTGACATGATGAGTTGTAGTTTACTTACAACCTTATCTACGAGCTCGTCAACGCTGCCCGCAAGCACGTATAAACCGTAGGGGGTGTACTCCACCTCAACACAGTTCCAGCTGAGGACCTTGCTTGAGGGGACCACCTTACCTATGTAGTTATCCGTCAAACCTTTCTCAAATACGGATATGATGTACACGTCACTCCCTGCCTCAACGGCGAAGAGGGTGCAACCATGTTGTTTTATCCTCTTGACCTTCGTGACGCCCAAGCGTTTCAAAGCGGTTTCCAAGGCCTCCAACATCACGTTACCACACTACTAACTACTTTAACATTTTAAGGTTAAAACACTCTACACAACACTCGGGCTGATTCATGAAAATGGACGAACTAATGAAGTGGCTGTCCAGATTCGGTGAACTAGTAACTATGAGCGTCAGAGTTTCCAGGGAGTGCGGTGATTTATGCGTAGAACTGTCATTGAGGTATTTAATGATCCTCCTAGGCTTGGACTTAATCAACTTCTGCAATTACCTAGGCCACAGCTCGGATACCTCTTGCGTTGAGGACATCCTCAAGACGTGCGGCCCCCAGGCATCCCAGGACGTCTTAGAAACCATAAGAATAGGCAGGGAGCTAAGCAGCGGCGAATATGTTGAGCTAGACATCATAAAGTCCATAGCCAGTAGACTGCCTGAAACGTACTTATGCCTGTCCAGGAAGGTTGCCAGTCACTCAGTAGAAGATGTTCGAGGTCCTGGTTTTTAATTCTACGCTCCGGCGCAACACATTAACCTTCAACACAGTCAACATCAGGCCGGGACCGCATCAAGCGCTAGTCAAATAAGTACTGATGGGTCGGGCAGTGGGTGGATGTAAAGGAGATGTGTTTGCCTCACTCATCCATGATGGAGGCCTCCCCACGAAACCGGGGAGGGAAGGAGTGAAAACTATGCCTAGATCAGGAATGAAGAGCATCCCAACCGAGGTCGGGTCGTTATCGGGGATTACCCGCATCAGTGGTCGATCCCTAAGAACCCTAGTATCGTGTCTCGGTAGATTCTCGCACCCAACTCCAGTTCCTCAATAGTTATCTCCTCCCAGTCAGTATGGGATAGTTCCGATCTCCCTGGACCATAGCTGACTATATTAGTTGTTAGGGTTGCCAACAAGTTCATGTCGCTGGTGCCCGACTTAATCACTGGGGAGGGTTTCAAGCCATTCTTAATTATAGACCTGATTAAGGCCCTAACTATTGGGACATTAACGCTCACCTTGATTGGAGGGGTTTCATCGATGGTTTCAGACATGCACTTGTTTGAGATCACCCTACTCAGTTCCGATTTAAGGGTTTCGATTTTGGAACCTATCGGCACCCTCACGTCTATGATTCCCTCACATTCCTTAGGAATCACGCTGAATGTCTGCCCGCCGTGAACGTAGTTAATGCTCACGCTCAGGTCTTGGTAAGCCTTACTTAACTCCTTAATCCTGAGCCATAAGGCTATGAACTCCTCAATAGCTGACGTACCACCCTCAGGTCTAGATGAATGCCCACCACTCCCGAAGCATTTAACACCCAACTTAATGCTCCCCCTATACCCTATCACAACACCGTCGCAGTTGGAGGGCTCACCAACTATTATCGCTGAAGGCCTCATCCCTCTCTTAATCAACGCCCTGGCACCCGGGCTCCTGCCCTCCTCACCGACCAACGCAGCAACACTTACCTTGAACTCCTCGGTGTTAAGGCGTTTGAACGCCTCTAAAGCCCCTACAGTCATGGCCACTAAGGGGCCTTTAGCGTCCACAGCCCCCCTACCCCTGAAGGTCTTACCATCGTAAGATACTGGTAACTCCCCTGCGACGGTGTCGATATGTCCTGCTAGGAGTAACCACCTACTACCCTCACCATAACTTAGTATGACGTTCCCTACCTCGTCGACCTCGACATCACCTATACCCACAGATTTCACGATATTGGCGTACTTCGATGAAGCCTCCAATTCGTTCCCTGTGGGGCTGTACGTTTTAAGTAGTTCCAACATTAGTTCTTCTAGCAAGTTCCTCATTCAAACACCTACTCATCACAGTAACTAAGTTCGTTACGTCCTCCCTACTTATCAGGTATGGGGGAAGTAGCCTAACAACGGTAGTGCCCGCCTTTAAAGCCAGTACACCGTTCCTCTGGAGGCACTCAATCACATTCCTGGGATCGAATCTTAACTCCAAACCTATCATCAACCCCAAGCCCCTCAACTCCCTAACTACCTTGTTATGCTTGATGGCGTTGGATAGTTCCGTCATGAGGAAGTTACCCATCTCCCTAACTTTCCCCGCAACGTCTTCGCCTGCTATTACTTCGGCGCCAGCCTTAATCGCCGCGAGGGCTAGTGGGTTAGCCCCATACGTAGATCCGTGATCGCCCTCACCAACCTGGCTCCCAACCTCATCCGTTAAGAACGCAACGGAGACTGGGAAACCCCCTCCTAACGCCTTACCTGCTAACATCACATCCCCATAGACCCCGAACGTATCCGAAGCCCATACGTTGCCCGTCCTACCACATCCTGTCTGAATCTCATCAACTATCAGTAACACACCCCTCTCACTCGTGATCTGCCTCAAGGTCTTCATGAACTCGTGGGTTGCGGGGTTAACACCACCCTCACCTTGAACCGGTTCCACTATGACTGCGGCAACGTCTTCGGTAATAGATCTCTCTAAAGAACTTACGTCGTTGTACTTTAAGAACTCCACATCACCGATTAACGGTTTGAAGGGCTCCCTATACTTGGGGTTCCACGTCACTGACACAGCACCGAATGTGCGGCCGTGGAACGAGTTGACGAACGAGATGAATTTAGCTTTCTTCCTCACCTTCCTCGCAACCTTCAAAGCGAAGTCAACGCATTCAGAACCAGAGTTCAGGATGTAGACGTAGCCGTACTTATTAGGCGCTATCCTCTCCAACGCTTTGATAGCCTCCTCCCTCAAATCACTCTCGTACGACGTCGATAGCACTGTCAGAACATCTAGTTGTTCCTTAACAGCGTTAACTATCCTAGGATTTCTATGGCCTAGGAACGCTGCCCCATGCCCTGTATGGCAATCCAAGTACTTATTGCCGTTGGAGTCCCAGACGTACTGCCCCTCACCCCTCACAATTTTAATTCCCCTGGAGCCGTAGAGGTTCAAGTACTTGAGGGGCATTAATGCCTCACCAAGGACGAAATGTACTCTAAGACCTTCCTAGTCAGGTCGTAGCCCGTTACGGCTACCGTGTTCTTAAATTCCGTCACGGCGTTAACTTCGTTGACCAGGTACCCCCTTTCCGGGTCCTCGAAGACGTCTATTCCAAGGAATTGTCCACCAACTGCCTTAGCTGCCTTCAAAGCGATTTCCTCAAGTTCCGGGTCCACACGTGCTGCCACGGCCTTCCCTCCCCTAGCCGTGTTAGTTATCCAGTGGCTGCTGTACCTATATATTGCTACCGGCACCTCATCACCTACGGTAAACACCCTAATATCCCTGCCAGGCTTCTTAACATATTCTTGGATGTAGTAAATGTTGTAGAGCGGGTTGTGCATGTACGTCCTGTGCTCCACTATTGACCTCATGTCCTCCTCATCATCTATCAGCGCTAATAACCTCCCCCAACTACCGTAGACAGGCTTAATCACGAACGGGTAACCCAACCTCTCAGCAACTTTCGGAACCGTGTCATGGTTAAACGCGACGTAGGTCTCGGGCACCGGGATCCCATTCCTAATTAGTAGGGCGGTCGTCCACAGCTTATCCTGACAAACCATTATGGTGTTCGACCTATTGATTACGTCCTTCCCATAGGACTCAACCAAGATCGTTGATTCCAAGGAGTTGTAGAAGCTAACACACCTCTGGAGCCCTACGTCTGCATCCCTAAAATTCAAGGAGTCGTCGTTCCCAACCCTGCCGTATATTGCAGGTACGTGAACCGGGATTATATCTATGTCTAACTTCTTAGAAGTTTCTATGAAGGACTTCTCCTCCCATCGGAGGACGTCGTAAAGCAGTAAAACGCTTACTCTCCCCAATCCTCCCTCACGCCTTCCAGAGGTCTTAGCTTGATAACACCTTCCTCATTTACTACCTCTAAGGTGATTCCACAGTCATGGTCTATTAATTCACCAGGCAGGGCGTCGTCAGGTACTTCCACCTCACCACCGCATATGGGACATTTAGCTAACACCTACTGACACCAAGGATAGGTACCTCGGTGCGGCATTTATAAGATTATTCAGGGGTAATCTAACAATCTATTTGAAGATACGGATACGTACTCCACACCTCCACATTTAAATAGGTGCGAATATCATAAAGGCCGCAAAAGCACCGGAAGCCCTCACACATCACCCCTAACTCTTAGTTATTGTTAGGCCGTGAATGATTTCCAAATTTTTCATATAATACCGCGTAAATAATCAAATAAAATATGATTAAAGTTTTTAAGTAGTTGCAATAACTACTACGTTGTGCTAATAGAATCAGGGAAGTATGGGTGGTGGTCTGGGTTAGTTGGACGGTACAGGTGGTACGGGCTACCTGAAAGAGGTGTTTTAACGGAATGAACTATTATTTGGCGGTCGATATAATAAGATATGATGAGAAGTTATTGATTCAGGCGTTTAAGGACTTAGGCATTGACGTCATGATTATTAAAGTGGATAACGAGTTACTACCCTTAGTTGATGGTAAGACGCTGAACGGTAGTACCGTAGTTATAAGACCGATATCAGCCTACAACGCCATATACTCGGCCGCAGCGTTCGAGTCTTCGGGTGCCCTAACAATCAATTCTTCCAGAACCTTATACCTATGTAATGATAAGATCCTCACATACGGCTGCCTCATCAAGGAAGGTCTCAGAATACCTCGAACCTATATAGCCCTCTCACCCACATCTCTTCGAATGGTTGGTGCGAAGTTACGCTTCCCCATCATAGATAAACCCCCTATAGGGAGTTGGGGGAGGTTGGTTAGCTATATCAGGGATAGCGTTGACTTGAAGATAGTTTCGGAGCATAGGGAGTACATGGGGTCCGTCGTGAAAACCCACGTTGTGCAGGAGGTGATAGGTCTGGGCAGGGATTTGAGGTGCATAGTCATAGGTGAGGAGGTTTTAGGATGTATGATGAGGAAGGCATCAGGGGATGAGTGGAGGAGTAACGTAGCGTTGGGGGGAGCCGTTGAGAACTACCCGGTAGATAGCGAGCTCGAGGAGCTGGCCATTAGGGCATCCAAATCCGTTGGTGCGGAATTCGCAGGTGTTGACTTATTGGTCGGTGATGGGTACTACGTGAACGAAGTTAACGGTGTCCCAGAGTTTAAGGGGTTCATACAGGCCACAGGCGTTAAAGTTCACGAGCGTTTAGTTAAATACTTGGTGTCTAATAGTAAGAGGTGACCGGATTGGTTGTTAGTGTGAGTGTCGTAGGAGCTTCAGGATATACCGGCGGGGAACTGCTTAGAATACTAACAACCCATCCTAAGGTGGAGGTAACATACGTGACTTCAAGGGAGTACTGCGGGAAGCCAGTACATCACGTGCACTACAATCTACGGGGCTATTACAGGGGCCTCAAATTCGTTGAGTTCAGCGTAGACGGCATCTCACGTAACTCTGACGTCGCCTTCCTCGCACTGCCTCACGGGGTCTCCGTTCACTACGTACCTAAACTGCTTGAAGTGGGCCTTAAGGTCGTGGACTTAAGTGCCGACTTCAGGTTGAAGAACCCCGAACTATATGAGTTCTGGTATGGGTTCAAGCACCCCTACCCCGACCTCCTGAGTAAGGCGGTCTACGGATTACCTGAGATACATAGGGATGAGATTAGGAATAGCAACCTAGTAGCTTCCCCGGGCTGTAATGCGACGGCAGTGATCCTATCCCTAGTGCCGGTAGCTAAGTCAGGGATCGCGGACCTAAGCAGGGTGATCGCCGATGTCAAAGCCGGTAGCAGTGAGGGGGGTTCTAAGCCTAATCAGGCCTCACACCATCCTGAGAGGGAAGGAGCTATAAGGCCGTACGAGGTTGAGGGACATAGGCACGCTGCTGAGGTTGAGCAAGAGTTAACACGTCTGTCAGGGGTTGAAGTGAAAGTTAGTCTAATCCCCCACGCCGTCAGCAGTGTGAGGGGGGTTCTAGCATCAACGCATTTATGGCTTAAGGGTGAGGTAAGCGATATTGATTTGATGAAATCCTTCGTTCAGGCCTACTCTAAGGAGCCGTTCATCAGGTTCGTTAAGACCTCACCCCCAGGGCTCCCCGACCCCAAGTACGTGTTAGGAAGTAATTACGTGGATGTGAGTTATGCCTTGGAGAGGAGGGTGGGGAGGCTGACCTTATTCTCTGCATTGGACAACTTAATGAAGGGTGCTGCGGGGCAGGCAGTCCAAGCATTCAACATCATGATGGGGTTTGAAGAGGACCTTGGCCTCAGATACCCACCCCTCAAACCTTAGTGAGGTGGTGACATGTACGTCGTTAAGGTAGGTGGTAAGGTATTAGATAGGAACTTAGCGAAAGTTGTTGAGAGCGTTGGTAAGGAGGCTTCCAAGGTCCCCTTAGTGTTAGCACATGGTGGGGGGAACGTGGTCACGGAGTACTGTAAGAGGTTAGGGGTTGAACCTAAGTTCATCACATCACCTGAAGGCATCAGGAGCAGGTACACTGACAAGGATGAGCTTGAGGTTTACGTGATGGTTATGGCCGGCAAGTTGAACAAGGAAATAGTTTCGAGGCTGGTGAGTTACGGTGTTAAGGCGGTAGGTATTACGGGAGCGGACGGCCCGACGTTAATTGCGGAGAGGAAGAAGAGGGTGGTAATCATCGATGAGAGGGGTAGGAAGAGAGTTATAGACGGAGGCTACACAGGGAGGTTAGTCACCGTCAATTCAAACCTGTTGAGAACCTTCTTAGATAACGGCTACACCCCAGTAATCGCCCCCATAGCCATAGATGGGGAGGGTAACTTACTGAACGTCGACGCAGATCAGGTAGCTTTCAAGGTCTCCTCAACCCTTAAGGCCGATAAGCTGATAATTCTGACGGACGTCCCAGGCGTCCTCATAAATGGTGAGGTGGTAAGACGTATAAGGACGGGGGAGATCGACGAGGTGGTAAGTAAGGTGGGGGCTGGAATGAATAGGAAACTGATCGAGGCGGCGAACGCTGTTAGGAGCGGTGTCGGTGAAGTAATAATAGCTTCGGGGGTTACAGAAGATCCTTTGGAGGACGCCTTAAAGGGGAATGGGACAGTGGTGAGTGAATGAGTCGTCATGAGAGCGTGCTAGACGAGATAGATGTTAAGATCTTGAGCATATTGAGGGAGAACGCGCGGACTCCCTACACCGAGATGGCTAAAGAGTTAAAGCTGAGCGAATCAGCTGTTCGTAAGAGGATTAGCAGGTTAGTTAAGTTAGGGGTCATTAGGAGGTTCACGATAGATTACAACATAGGCAGTGAGATAAGGGCCATAATACTGGTTAAGACCCAGCCCCCAACACCCGTTCCTGAGGTATCTAAAAACCTGATGAAGGTAACGTGCACGGACAGGCTCTACGAAATTACTGGGGAGTACGATATAGTGGTGGTGGGTGTGACCACCGACATACCGAGCCTGAACAAATGCATAGACGAGATAAGGAACACCAAAGGCGTCTCATCAACGAATTCTATGGTCGTTCTGAGGTCTTGGCCCTAAACACGGTCAAACCGTGGGCAGGGCTTAAGCCGCTGGGAACGACTTCTGTTAATGCCCATTAGTTAGCTTAATAATGTTGATTGCGAATTAGTGGTTAGTGCCATGGATGATCGAAGGTAAGCTATCTGTAAAATTAATTATGAATCTTGTGAGCCCCAACGTAAGTGAGTTCATATGCGACGTAGTCACATCATTTGAAGGTGTTGGGAAGGTAATATCGTTTGATAAGGTGTCCGAGTCATCAGCGTATTTGAGGGTGGGTTCCGTTGACCTGATCTTGACGGGCGGTTCTGGAGGGGTAGTTAGGGCAGAGTTATTCATAGATAGCTGCGACTTTATGGATGACTTCAGCGGTTTTGTAAATGTTTTTAAGAGGTTGTTGGGGCAGAAGTTGATGAAGACGACGATGATAAGGAGCGTGGAATTGTTGAGCACTTACGAATCATACATACCGTTAACTAAGCCATTAAAACACGAACCCGGCCGCATTTCAAAAGCATTGAGCAGTTACGGCATCTTAGTTCATGGGATTAACAGCGAGGTATTAGAAGGTGTTGAGGTCTTCAGCGTGTCTGGGACCTACGTTGTCAGCGGCATGGGTGCGGTGAGGGTCTACCATTCAGCCTTAATGAGGAATTACGCGGTCAGGACGTCCTTAACCATGAGTAAGGTAGTCAAGACGTCTGAGCTCAACGAGGAGGTAATTAAGAGGTTGACATATGAGTCTCAGATACTTGCCCACTTGATAAACGATGAACTCTACTTCAAGAGTCTTAGGTGAATGGATGACGCACGATGTAGGTTCGGGCGAAACATAGGTGGGGGTCGAAACGTTTCAAGGTGGTGTAGCCTTAGGCGAGTCCGCAGCGCTTCTCAGAACAAGTAGGTCTTCTTATCAATGTCTAAGTATGGGTCTTTCTGACTTATAAGCCTCAGCAACTTCTTACACGCAGTGATGTATACTTCAGCAGCCCTCCCCACATCGTTAAGGCTCTCAACCTCGGCAAGGCTCACTAACTTGAAAACATCTTCATGCCCTAAGTCGTATAGAATGGATGCGAGTGAGAGGGGGTTTGAGACACCGATGAAGGGCTTACCACTTAATAACAAGTAAGTCCTAGCTAGGTAAGTGAATGAGAGCCTGCACCTCCTAAGGCTCTCAGAAGCAACATCCCTCATTAAGTAGTTCTCAGCTACCTCCAACTCCTTAACACCTCTAAGGAAGTTTGAGGTCGCGTCCGACATGTTAAACACTTCAGCCTTTCTACCCAGCGATGCCGTATAAGAGCTACTGTTTCGACCATATTATTACTTTCGCCAAACACTAATCAAATTCATGCGTACCGCATGAGTAGGTGGGTTGACGTCTTTCGGCTGTTTATCTCTAGTGATAGTAAATTTATTAATTTCCAACGTGGGTTAGGACTTGGGCGAACGTAATGAAAATGCTGACCCACATCCTCTCCTCTTTCGCGCTGAGCTCGCTGATATGCACTTTAATGTTTAGGAGTGTGTGGGTCGTTAACATGGCCTTCCTCCTATCACTAACAATCAACTACTTCGTGGACGTCCTCGGACATAAGAACGGGAGGAGGACCCCCCTCACCCACGAAGTACTCAACAACTTGATGTTCTCCCTAATTATCGGATTACTACTCCACAAGCTCGTACTCCTCCCCTCCATCCCCGCACACACAGCAACCCTGATAGCCCTAATAACATCCGTTTCATCAAGCGTTACCCATCTCGCCCTGGACATGGTGAGCGGGGGCGTGTTCATCAACATGCCTGGAGGGGTTGTTAAACTACGTCTCTGTGATAGACGATACGATGATTTAATGCTGAACACCTTGGTCCTAGCGCTCTCATGTCTTACCATATTCGCAGTTCTCATGACACTTTTATAACTTCTCATAACCAGCTTAAAGGGGTACGATATGACGGAACTGATTTACCAGTTCGATAGTTATGTTAAGGAGTTCGACGCGGTGGTCGTCGGGGTCCTGAACGATGGGGTTCTGCTGAACAGAACTGCCTTCCACCCTAGAAGTGGTGGGGTTGCTAACGACTTAGGCGTCCTAGTTAAGGGAGGGAGTAGTTATGAGGTCGTTGACGTCGTTTTCAGTGGTGATAAGGTACTGCACGTAGTTAAAGGGGGTGTTTCAGGCTTAGGGGAGGGTGACGTCGTTAAGGGTGTCATCGATTGGAATCGCAGGTATAGGTTGATGAGGCTGCATACCGCGGCACACATCATTTCAGCCATATTCTACAGGGAGTACGGCGCTTTAATAACCGGTGGTAACATACTTCCTGAATATGCCTACGAGGACTACAGCCTGGAAAGCTTTGACCGAGGGGTTTTCGAGGATGTTATTAGGAAAGCCAACGAGGTCGTTAGTTCAGGTACTGAAGTTAAGATCTACTGGTTGGATAGGGATGAGGCCCTCAAAATACCTGGTGTGGTGAAGTTGGCCAGCAAGATGCCTCCAGACGTACGTAAGCTGAGGATTGTTGAGATAGTCGGAGTTGACGTGCAGGCTGACGGGGGGCCTCATGTGGGGAACGTAAGTGAGATCGGTGAGATATCATTAATTAACGTGGAGAATAAGGGTAGGATGAGGAAGAGGCTCTACTACACTGTAAGGCCCTAGTTATGAGGGCCAAAGTCCTTTCTTTATTGCTGGTGCTGGCATTATTCACGGGCTTCGCTGTAGGTTACTACTCAAGCCTTCAGAGGGTCTCATACAGCGTTATCAGCGTAGGCGAGGTTGAGGAGCTAGTTACTAAAATAGCTAAGGAATTAACAGCTATAAGGGGGTTGGACTTCAAGCAATTGCCGGACGTCATCATCGTAAATTCCTCAACAGTCATAGCCACCTGGGGAAGTGAAGTACCTAGTGAGGTAGTCATATTCGGTGAGGTCCTCAAGATGACGTTACTCGCCCCTAAGGACTACAACATAAGTAAGTCCTACTTAGGCCTTCTAGGTATGTGGATCGCGGCATCGTTGGGGAACTCCATATACGTGGTAAGCGATAATTTAAGGATTGATGACCCAACAGTCAACAGGGTCATCGCACACGAGTTGATGCACGTCCTACAATACCAGCACTTCACCTTACCTGCGCCGAAGACCTTGGACGAGTCCTTAGCGTTGAGGTCGTTGGTAGAGGGTGATGCAGATGTTGTTGCGGACTCCTACGTAGAGCTTAAGGGGTTTAAGGGAGTGAGTAAGATATCTAAGATAATTTTCGACGACCCCTACATCTCAATTCAAGTAATACCGTACGTCTTCGGCAGTAACTTCATTAATAAGTTACGGGAAGTGGGTGGTTGGGAACTGGTTAACAACGCGTACAGGGACCCACCTAGGTCAATGAAGTATGTGATGTTCCCCGAAAAATACTTGAGTAAGGAGACAATGATTGAGGTCACTAATGACGTGAGCTGTGATGTGGTCTACGAAGATGTTTTAGGTCCTTCATATATTTACGTGATGATTAGTAAGTACTTAGATGAGTTCACGGCCTCAGAGCTAAGTAGCTTGCTAGTGGGGGATAAGGTGACCTACTGCAGTAGTGGTGAACTGCATTGGAGGATGAAGTGGGTCTCCGAGGAAGCGGCCAGAGAATTCCGCGAAGCTCTCACCGCCGTCGCGGGTCTGAGGGGAGGAGTGCTGGTCGATGATAAGCTATACGTTGAGGAGTTAATTATTAAAATCCACGTTTACGGGGATGAAGTGGTTTTAGAGTCACATGCTTTGAGCAGTGCTTAACTACCTCCACAGAAGGCGTAATACCACGGCCACAGTACCCATAGACGCAATTCCCAGTAGACCTGTGGGCATGGCGTACAGGGAATCACCTACAACGACTGTGTACAGCATGAGGTTGTGGAGGCCGTTGAGGACCCCTGAAGCTGCGGCTGGTGCGAGTAGGCTACCAATTTTCAGCTTCAGGTGTGAGAAGATGAGGCTTAACGACGCGCAGACGGCGGACATCATCAGGACGCCGAGGACATCCCTGTGGTCTGGGAAGTACACACCGTAGAGGATGATGAGGGGTGAGTACCATAGACCCCAAACAACACCTACTAACAGGTTACTAAGTGCGGGGCTCCTAATGAGGTTTAGGGACTCATCCAGTAGTAAGCCCCTCCAACCAACTTCCTGACCCAACATGATGAGGCAGAGAATGGTGGAACCAACGAATAACGTGCTCAGCAAAGATAGGAGGAGTAGGAAGCCCTCACCCCCAGCCGGTAGGTTCGCCCCATAACTCCTGTAGAGTGGGATTAGAGGGTTCACGACCTCGAAGCCTAGGGCGGTGGCGTAAAGCGACCCAACGAAGTACATCAAAAACGGTACTAAACCGCTTAGGAGTAGGAATCTGAACTTACATCTCCTCAAGCCGTACTCTCTAAAGGAATCCCTGATGCTTGCACGCAGCAGTATCAGGGTAATTAGCACGGAGGCAAACGGGATGAAGTTCCTTATCGTGAGCAGGAGCTGGTAGTACTGACTCAGATTTAGGTCGTAGAAGTACTTCATTAGGAATGCGTCGTAAGGAAGCGTAATTAGGAAAATTATCGATATATATGAAACCACCCTCACCAACGATTCCTTCGCGGTACTACTGCCGTAGTCCAAGACTAATAGCACCTACGAGCACTTACTAACAGACGTAATAAACTTATGACAGTCTTCAACAATCCACCCTAAAACGTTTAACGGTCAGCACATCCACGTTAAGACGGCTTAGACGTCCTATATAGCTCAGCTAGTGAGGATATGAATGACCTGATCATGTTAGCGTCGTTGTTTTTAAACCACCTCATAAGGTCTTCACATGCTGGGGGCTCCCTCATACCTAGTTTCCTAGCATACGCTATGAGTGTGCATAAGAAAGATTCAGCGATTATTTCGCTTTCGAAGGTCTGAGATATAGCCCTGTAAAGGGCTGAGGGGTTATGAAGTAATAGTTTTTCCGGTGGGCTGCCCTGAAATCGAGATAGTTTGACTCTGAGCGTCATGTAGTAAAGGGGGCCAAAGTAGGAGTCTAGCCATGAGATGATGAGGTACTTAATGGTGGGGTCGACGTCATCGGTCTTAACGCTCATTTCTATCAAAATATCCCTAGAAAGTTTAATTAGGGAGTTATAAAATTATTTGCAATAGGCACCCGTGAACAGATACGTTCTTAGGTATTACTTACCTAATGATCTCCTTATAATTTGTTTACTTAAGAATTATGATAAGGGCCTTTGGTTTGAATGCAGTTTCGGCGGCTAAGGCTGGTGATGTGGAGATATACGTTCCTAGGGATTTCTACTTAAGCTTCTTCTCAAGCCCCTACACCCCCCATTTACTGGGTAGGGCTGTTGATGTGTCGACGTCCACGGAGTTCGGCGATGAGTTCTACTCACCTGTTTCCGGCAAGGTGGTTAAAGTAGTTAAAATTTACTCAGGTTTGGGGCCTTACTCCGAGTCTGACTACGTGATTTTCTTGAAACATATGAATTACTACGTGAAGCTCATGCACGTCGAGCCTGTGGTTCGCGTAGGCGATTCACTCTATTTAGGGGATGTTGTAGGTCGTTATCTTAGGAGTAATTACTTCTCATATCACCACCTGCCCCACGCGCATGTGGAGGTGTTGAAGCACCTTACGCTAAGACCTACCCGGTCGTTGAGGGTGAGGGTGTCTGATGAGTTGTTGGACGGTTTCGGTGATGTGAGTGAGTCTGATGTCGGGGGGAGGGGCTTGGAGTTAGAGGTGGTGAAGGTCTGCAAGGGTTATTACCTATGTAGGGCGTCTACGCGTCCCATAGCCTTAGCTGGCGGGGTGCCGGTAATACCCCAAGGTGAGTTGGGGGTGGGCGTCGGTTACTTAGGACTCATTCATCTGGGGTCGAAGCCCTCCATACTCAGCGAGGTTAGGTTCTCGGGAATTAAGGTGGGGTACACCCTACGTGTTAGGGATTGGTACTCATTACTAGGAACTGAGAAGATGTCGTCGAGGGATTGGTTCTCAAGGATGACATCAATAAGCAACATCTTATCCGGCCGGGGCTGGGAAGGGGTGGATGTCTACGTGAACGGGGTTAAGGTTAGGGGCGTTGAGTTACTCTTAAGTAGCTTGTGCGATGTGAAAGTTGTTGGGGACCTCGATTTAAGACCCGGTGATAGGGTTATGTTAAGGCTTCAATCCGGGCAGGGGGGTCATGTTTGAAGCCCCCGCAACGGGTGTTAGGCTAGTTTTTTCCTAATATTCATCCCCTCCAATAAGAAGGCAATTGAAGCAGTAGCCGATACCACTACGGTTAACACCTTATCGGCGCTGAATTCTGATGTGAGGAGGGTTATGATGACTCCTAAGGTTACCCCGAGGAAGAAAACCGAGTATAGGAGTAACCTAGGTATGAGTTTCCTACGTATTGTGAGGAAACCTTCTATGGGGATTGACTTGCTTACTACATACCCCCCACTCGACTTACTTATTATTCCTAAACTCTCCAACCTCCTTAAGTTGTAATGTACGGTACTTACAGGTAGATTTAGGTCCCTAGCTAACTCTCTAACGCCCAAGGGTACCTCAGACTCGAATAGCTTGAAGTAAATCCTCAAAGACGTCCTCCCTAAGTCTTCGGCCTCACTCAAAGCAATCCCTGATTGAGTAATGGCGGGTGTTGATATAAATTAAGCGGTGTTCCAATTACTGAACACGGCCGTCCCAGGCTTAGAGTAATATAACCGTAAGGGATTACTGATATCAGGTGACTCAAGCTGGAACGCAGCATACTAGTAGTATTAGGGATCACGGCCTTAGCCCTAGGGATTTTAACCCCCATAGCATTCGATACCTTATTTAAAGTTACCCCAACCGCCCCACAGAATCAAACACAGATCACCGGAACCGCCATACAGACATCTTTAAAGATTGAGGAGATGCTTAGCGGTGAACTAAGAACCTTCAAATCACACGATGATGTGGTGAGTTACTTATTAAGCCTGGACAGGGCGAGGACTCTAGCTAATGAGCTAATAGCCCCAACCTTCACTGTCGGTATGGTCAGAACTGCAGGCTTACCCCCCACAGCCACTACACAGCAAATCGTTCCTACCTCCCCATCCCCTCTAGCTGAAGGGAAGAGCGGGTCTGACTTAGGAGCGGTGAGGACTCCTGGGACTAACGTGCAGGTATTAGGTGTTGACGAACCCGACATTGTGAAGTGTGACGGTAAGCTGTTAGTAATCGCGTCCTCGACTAAGGTGAACTTAGTGGGTGTGGAAGGGAAAAAACTCCTCAACACCATAGTCTTCAAAGACGAGCAAGTAAGTGGGATGTTTCTATACGGCGGCACTTTAGCGGTAATAACCACGTCTAGGCCTACGGTCACGCCCTTAGTCATCGACTTAGGTCTGAAATGCGATTGCAGCGTTATAATACCTTCAGGGATTTCAAATACGTCGATACACTTGTACGACGTCTCCTCCCCACATAACCCTAGACTAAGGAGTAGGGTGTCAGTTACGGGGTCTTTGATAGCGTCAAGGATGAATGAGAACTACGTCTACTTAATTACTTCATTGCCCATCATAGGGCCCACCATCCCCTTAGTTAACGATGAACCTGTAAGGGCTGAAAGCATAGTTAAGGTGGATTCGGAGCCAATAGCCTACACCACCATCATTGCCCTGGATGTCAGCAGTGGGAGTTACTCGTCCTACGCCTTCATGACCGGGTACAACAGCTGGCTCTACATGTCGTTGAGTAATCTCTACCTGGTTAGCAGTAAAGCACCGTCCATTCTGGAGGCATATAACGTAGTCATACAAGCCATGATAAAGTACTTACCTCAGAAAACAGCTTCGGAGGTCAGGGATTACCTAGAGAGGGCGGACCTCGCGAAGTGTGTTGAGATAATATCCGACTACCTGAGTGACTTAAGTTATAATGAAGTGAGGGACTTATTCGTTAAGGTTTCCGACGAACTAAGCGGTAGGGTGTTCACCGAATCAAGCAAGTTCTACGTGTTTTCCGTTAAGGGGGCAAACGTTAGCTTGAGGGGGAGCTTCGAGGTACCGGGTAGAGTCCTTGATCAATTCTCTATGGAGGAGGTAGGGAACTACTTCGTAGTGGCAACTACGTCCATCAACTCAGTGATTAAAGTGCGTTACGAACAGCCATTAGTAATCGTGGCGCCACTACCCTACGATAACGTAGTCGAAATCACCGAATGCAGGGAAAGTAAGTGCTTGACGAGGACCATCACTATCACTAAAACCCCGGAACCG
>CAZXJO010000008.1:0-36045 GCA_964641155.1 uncultured Desulfurococcaceae archaeon
GGCGGGCCCGCCGGGATTTGAACCCGGGACCACCGGCTTAGAAGGCCGGCACTCTATCCTGGCTGAGCTACGGGCCCTTCCCACGTAACTAGATGTTGACCCTGTTTAAAATTGTTTATTCGTCACCCTTACTCCCCGGCTTCACCGCGTCTCTTCTTTACGAGCCGTAGCGTCAGGCCATACATCGTTAGCATTAGCCCGGCTAATGAGGCAGCGTAACTTATCAGTGATAGTACTACGTCGCGCGGTAATACGTAGGCGACCATGAGAAGGGTAAGTGACCAACCAGTAATAAGTAGTGCAACACCGAAAATCAGCTCCAGCTTATCGGTCGAATGGCTAATTCTCATAGAGCCAGCACTTCACATACCTCGATCCTTCCACGTTGAGCATTGGTGGCTCAGACGTCTTGCACTTCTCCATCACGTAGGGGCACCTCGGGGATAGCCTGCAGCCCGGTGGTGGTTTTATGAGACTGGGCGGTTCTCCTGGGAGGGTTTTACGTTTGATGAACCTGTTGTTCGGGTCTGGGTCGGGTATTACGTTTATCAACGACTCTGTGTATGGGTGTAGCGGCTTCCTTATCACTTCTTCAGAACTACCTATCTCAACGAACTGCCCTGCGTACATCACTATGACTCTGTCTGAGAAGTATTTAGCTGTTGCGAAGTCATGCGTTATGTAGATCACTGCCAACCCATACCTCTCCTGCAACTCCCTAAACAGGGAGAGTATCTCGATGCGCAGGGACGCGTCCAGCATGGAGACGGGTTCGTCAGCGACCACTAGCTTGGGACCCAGTATGAGGGCCCTAGCTATGGCAACCCTCTGAAGCTGCCCACCGCTCAACATGTGCGGGTACTTGTTGAGGTAGTCTTCAGGAGGTGTCAGGCCTACCTCCTCAAGCATCTCGTAGACCCTCTTACCAATCACCGCTTTCTCAACATTGTGAACCTTCAAAGGTTCCTCTAGGATATTTTTGATCGTCATGAATGGGGGCATCGCACCGTAAGGATCTTGCTGCACTAAACCAACATTCCTGGAATACCAGCTCCTCATAGCGCTTTTAGGTAACTTGGTTATGCCAACTCCTTCAAACACTATCTCACCGCTCGTCACCGGTACCAAACCTATAACCGCCCTAGCAAGCGTAGTCTTACCACATCCGGACTCCCCCACTACCGCGACTACCTCACCCCTTCTAACAGTGAATGAGACGCCGTCGACGGCCCTAACATAGCCAACAACTGATATGAATTTCCTTATCGGATACCACACCCTCAGATCGTTAACTGCTAGTAGAACCTCCGTACCTCCTCCCCTCACCCCAGCGTCACCTGTCCCCATATAGCCAACACCTTACATACCCTTCATGACCAAACGATATTAAGGGTGGGTCCTCCCCACATTTAGGCATGGCGTGAGGGCACCTGGGCCTGAACCTGCAGCCTTTAGGTGGGTTAATCAGGCTCGGAGGTGTTCCAGGGATGGAAGACAGTGACGTGTCCGTCCTGAGTCGGGGGATGCAGTTAGATAATCCCTTACTGTAAGGGTGGAGTGGGTCTACGTAAACCCTCTCCGCAGGACCATACTCCACGAACTGGCCCGCATACATTACCGCCACCTTATCAGCTAACTCGCTGGAGGTCGCTATATCATGCGTTATGAAAACGTAGGAAATGCCTAACTTCTCTCTAAGTTCTTTGAGGAGGTTTATGATGTTTGACTGAGTCATAACGTCAAGAGCTGAAGTCGGCTCATCTAAGACCACTATCCTGGGATTCGTAATTAAGGAAAGCGCTATAACGACCCTCTGTTTCATGCCACCACTTAATTCAAATGAGTACCTCCAAAGGAAGTCCTCAGAGATCCCGACCCTCACCAACACCTCCCTGGCCTTCTCAATCGCATCCTTCTTAGGGATACCGCTATGAAGTACCAGAGGCTCGATCAAGTGGTCTACGACCCTCATCACAGGATTCAAGGAGTTCAAAGCTGCTTGAGAGACGTAAGTTATTTTCTTCCACCTAATTTTCCTGTCAAATTCTGGTTCACTCATTCCTAAGACTTCAACATTCTCTAACTTAATACTACCCGAATACTCTGCCACGTTCCGCGGGAGGAACCTCATCAAAGCTCTAGCCAATGACGTCTTCCCGCATCCGGATTCCCCAACCAACGCCGCCGTCTCCCCCTCATTGACGGTGAAGCTGACATCATCTACGGCCCTCACAACTCCCTGAGTGGTTCTGTAGAAAAATTTGAGGTTCCTAACCTCGAGGACTGAAGTCATACGTACCACCTACAACTCCCTCAACTTGGGGTTGAATATTCTGTCTAAGGTGAATCCTATGAGCGCAAAACCTAGCGTCATCATCACCAAACACAGGGCTGGTTCTAAGATCCAATGATAGTATCCCCTATAGACCGCGCCCCCACTAAACGCTTCATCCAACACCCTACCCCACGTGATGGCGGTGGGGTCGCCAACGCCTAGGATGGCTAATGCTGCCTCAAGAAACACGTATGACGGCACTGATAACACAATGGTTGGGATTGCCGTGGGGAGTACTTTAGGGATCATGTAGCGGAACACTATCCTTAGGTTGCTTGCACCGTAGGCCTTAGCAGCCTCTATGTATGGCATCTCCTTGATTTGAAGGAACATAGCTCTGTAAACCTTCACACCACTGCCGAAGATGCTTAAAGCAATCACTATAACGAGTAAGGTCCATATGGTGAGTCGGTAGAAGTAAGATATCATAACTAAGATAGGTAGGAAGGGTAGTACAAGCATGACATCGTTAACCCTCTGGACCAGGTGGTCAACCCACTTACTGTACCATGCACTGAGGGCCGCCACGATCATCTCAAGGAATACTGTGACCACCGAAGCCACTACCCCGAAGGAGAGTGCTATGGGAGCACCCCACACCACCGCTAGCCATAAATCCCTCCTCTTATGGTCCGTCCCGGCCAAGCCGAAGACCTTGCCGTAGATGTTAAGCCTCATATCCAAGTCCACTTCCTTCTCAGTTGACCTGACAACTAAGACAACAACGTACCTCCCCTTCAAAACCTCTTTAGTATCTGGTGACAGAATACTCGCATCCTCACGAGCGAATAAAGCGACTTCAGGACTTATGTCGTAGGTGGGACTCCCACCAACCTTTCCAATGATATACTTCATGTACCACGCTTGGAACTGCCTGTCAGCTGAGATGGAGTAGTACCTGTACCCACCGCTTATGGATTCCTGCTGTAACGTCAGTTCCGTCCCGTCAGGTTTGATCCAAGTCAACGTAGCCAGAGCCGGCCGTGTAAGGTTACGGGTGTATAATCTTAGAACTATCTCAGAGGGGAAGTCATCGTACTCGTAGTTGAAGGTCATCTCCACCCTTATGTATACGCCTCCTTCGAACGGTATAAGCTCCCTAACCTTCACACCAGTACTTGTGGAGTCGAGGATGATCGTTTCAGGGAGCTTCTTACTCATGAAGTAATTCACCCACGAAGGGTAGGCTAGCTTTGGATTATCTCTCCAATAATCTAAGTCATTCCATATCTTGATCGCCTCATGATATGGTAGCGAGATAACGGCATATGTCGACATGAATATGAAGACGGTAATTATCAACGTACCGACAAGCAAGGACTTATAACGGATCATAGATTGGAACACAGTTCTAATCCTACTCATCCAATCACTCACCTACCCTAATCCTCGGGTCTACTATGGCGTAGATCAGGTCAAGGACTATAACGCTAATTCCAAGTAAGTAGGCAAATATTGCCACACTTCCTATAATTACTGGTGCATCATTAGCGGCTATAGCCTCAGCCATAAGGGTACCGATCCCTGGCCAGTTGAATACCCTCTCAGTTACTATAGCGCCCATCCACGAAGAAATCAACACGAGTACGAAATCGGTTATTATGGGTGGGAGGACGGGCCTGAGGATGTACCTGCGCTCAATAACTCCTGGGGGAACCCCACGCGCCCTTGCATAATCCACGTAATCCTCCATGGAGAACATCAGGAAGAAAGTCCTCATGCGGTAAACACCTATGGGCAAGTAGGCCACAATCCATGAGAGTAGGGGGAGTACCATATGCTTCAGGACGCTTAACGCGTAGAGGTGTGGTTCCTCGGGAGGTGGTGCGTCAACTAAGCCGCCGTATGGAAGGATGCCGAGCCATGAAGCAAAAATCACTATCATAAATATGCCGTAGAACCACCCGGGCATTGATGAGAGAGGCGCCAACGACACCGCCAGCTTATCCAGCCTACTCCCATATCTTCTTGATAGGGTGAGTCCTATGAAGAGCTCACATATGAATATCAAGACGTTAGCTGTTGTGAAAAGGAGGATTGTCGTAGGAAGTCTCTCCCCTATGACATCCCATACCCTGTTAGAGCCGCTGGAGCTGAAGATCTTCATGGTCCTCCCTAAGTTCAAGGTGAGTGCGTCGTATAAGTAGTTGAAACTCCGAATTATAAAATGCTGTTCCAAACCCCTTCTCCTAATCTCTACTGCTATCCTCTCCTCAGCGATCTTCTTAATCTCCTCAGGGGGGTAACCCTTATAGGCTGGATTAGCTCGTATACTTTCATAGACATTAAATCTTATCTCGCTAATTATTATTTCATCAACATAACCCCCGGCATTAGCTATCACAATAGTTAGATATACCGCAACCACGAGCGTTACCGCTACCGTAGCAGCTCTAAACCCCACGTAACGCCCAATCCTAATCAGTGAAGTATGCGTTGGATGCTCACCCCCGGCCCTAAAACAGAGTTTTTCGCTCGCGTATTATAAATTATTCACAATTCAAGAAAAATTAATTAGGTTAAGGATCGTGGAAGAGGTGTTTTACTTTTTAGGTCTCCTAGCAGTGAAGACCGCGGCCAAAGCAACCACTAGGCTCACTAGACTGATGGCGACAGCCGCGTAAACAGCCGTTGATAAGGAACCTAACTGGTCCTGGACTCCTTTAATTTGAGAACTCACTGCGTCGACCTTAGACTCAAGACCACTCACACGTGTCCCTAAGACGCTCACATCACCTTTAACACTGGCCACTTGCTCACCTACGTAACCTATCAAGCTTTTCACCGTGAAGGTGGTCTTAGTTATTGATGGTGTGCCCACAAGTTTGGATACGGCAATGACTACAAGTTCGGCAGTTCCCTCCTCCAGAGCACCTGTCACGTCAGGTCCCAACTTGATTTCGTATAAGCCATCCCTAACTGCTTCAGCATACCCTACTAACTTCCCTCCGGGATGTACTAGTAAGTACTTAACGTAGGCCATGTCATCGATGCTGTAGGGCTTCCCATGAACGCTCACGCCCACCGTCGCGGTGACGGGCTGCGTCTGTATGATCGTACCTATAGGCTTTACGGAAAGTTCAGGGATCATTGGCTCACCGAACTTAAGCCACTTATCGGCTGAATCAACATGTTCCCTGTAAGCCTTCAGCACCAACTGCTTCGCAATCGTATCCACCCTTTCCAGGTATAGCGGACCATTACCGACCCAGAAATGCCCTTTCGCGTTATACCAATTCATCAGGTTCTGGTACCTTGTTGAGGCTTCATCCACAGATACATACTTCCCTAAAACTTCTGGGTACGGTATGAACCTTTTACTTATTGCCTCCTGGAGCTTACTCTTCAGCACATCTAATGAAGGACCTGCTATGTAGTTCATCCAGCCAACCTTCAACTTATCGGCCTTATCAGCGCTGAACGCTAACTTCTGATCAGCCTCAGCTAGATACCCTATCGCTAGGGTATGCCAGGCACCGGGACCTTGCAAGTAAAATGGCCAGAAGTCATCAGCGCCTACCTCAGCGATCCACTCAGCATCTGCGTACCATGTGTCGGTGTAGTACTCGATCACCAACGGATTCTTACTCACTATCTTGAAGCCTTTGAAAGTCTCCATAGCCGCTTCGTAATCAGGTACGTAAGCTTCATCGTAGATGGGACTTGCCGGGTCAGCCCTATCGTGCGTTATTATGAAGTTAAACACGATGTCCGCGATGCTGAAGGGACTGCCGTCATGCCACTTATACTTACCTGAGAACAGGTCCTTGTCGTAATGAACCACGACCTTCGCCATCGCCTTAACATTCTCTCCAAGTGCTTCACCAACGGTAACTATTCTCTTCTGCGCAGCGTCCCACTTATACCACGCATCGCTGGGTACTACTATCTCACTAACCTTCACTAGCGAAACCCAGTCCAACGTTTTACGCACAGGTAGTTCTTCCTTCACGTAGACCTCCGCCTTCTCAACCCTGTGCGGCCAGTATAGACCTGTGTAGGGATCTGGTAGTAAGGCAGTCTCACCAGTAGCTCTTATCACTGACTGGTCGAATATCCAGTTAGTGCCGGCTATCGGGTTCCAGGGCTCAACAAGCAGGTCCGGTGATAAGATCTTCACTTGACCTCCAACTCTGTCCTTATACCTCAAAGTCCATGGCCACATCCACGAACCGGAGTACCCGCCGGCGAGGTCGTACGCGATACTTATCTCAGGCCTACTCACCCATAGCGAGGTTAGGTGGACTAACCACACCCTCTGGGATTCCTTCATGGACAGAGTTAAGGCCTTGGTCATCAACTCGTCCCTCTCCTCAGCTGTCTTATAGTTCCTATAGTAGAGTTTCTGAGCAACACTGTAGAACTCAGGGTCGTTCACATACGCCTGCCACAGAGGTTCCGGCCGCCCTAACTTAGTGTAGAAGTACCCGAAATTATCTGACTCATCCCTAGCCACCAAAGTAGTTATCCAGCCCCCGGTGTATATGTGCCACTCACCGTCAGCTGGATTACCCCTTATCCATAAAGGTGAGAGCTCTCCCGACCTACCGTACTTTCTCTCAACGGTGAATCCTAACTTCTCCAACTGCCCTGCCACGTAATCACCTATATCCTTCCTCACATCCTCCACCCTTATCAGGAACTTAACGACGACTGGCTCACCCTTATAGTACCACTTACCATCCTTGTACTCGGCACCCATCTTACGCATTTCTTCAAATATTATGGCCTTACCCTTATCGAAGTTGTACTTGTACATAGATTCTATCTCGTACATTACATCAGCATAGCGGGCGTAGTCAGGAAAACTAGGTGTGAGCGCTGTGTACCTAGGAACAGCTAAACCGCCCAAGATCTCGCCAGCAATGTAGTTCCTATCAATTATGTAATTCATAGCTTCCCTAATCTTCGGGTTGCTGAACGGGTTGAGCTTCCCAGTAGCTGGGAACTCCGGACCTACAGGATTGAACGTTAGTTCATAGAATAGTCCGTAGGAAAAGGCGTAAGCCAGCCCTTTCTCCTTAACAGTTTTAAGTATGTGAGGGTAGGTGAGGTCGTCGAAGTATATCTGCGCCTCGTTCCTGAGTAACATCTCAACAACCTTATCAGGGTCAGATTCTGTGAAGAATATCACTTCATCGACCCACGCTCCCTTCGGTGCCTGCTGAGATTGTAACGGTAACGGCGTTATGCAAAGTATGTTTAGTGCCAGTACTGATATTAGAAGGATTGCAACTAACTTGTTCACAACATCACCATAAAAAGGTGCTATAGGTGCTTAAAATCTTTTATGATCTTCAGCTACGCAACTCCGTTGCTAGAGAATTAATCGAACCCAACACTCAAACATTTGCCTATGTCTCAGCGCATTTCAGGCCAAATATCCCGCTTATGTTGATAACTTTATCCTTGAATTCCTTCATTATCACGTATCCAGCCATGTCGAACACCTTATTAGCCCTTTTAAGTATGACGAAATCACTTGATGCCACAATCCCCCCTTGCGCAAGTACCGTTATATCTGCCTTAGACGCTAGGACTATCTCAGCACCGTGCATTACCTCAGATAATTCGCTCCTAAGCTCACCGCTCCTGCTCACCTGCTTGTCTAATATTATGGTTACTTCTAGTGGTGAGAGCGTCCTCACATATTCCATTAGCTTAAGCGCTGAACTCTTAATACCATCCACCCCAAACGATTTGAACTTAACACTCCTCAGATCCCTTACGAAGCAATCATCGCATAGGTAAACTAAGTCGTCTTCAATTGCTGAGGCGATCGTTAATAAGGTGTTGAAGCCGTCGATCACCAACCTATCCCTGCAAATTTCTGAAGGATCTACCTTCTTCCTACACACCTCCGAGGAGTCCCTATCACTGTGAACGCACCTGAACAATACCATCCTCTCCCACTTGCTTAACCTGTAGTGCGAGGTAACGAGGTCCAGGGACGGTTTTTGGTTATACCCCCTATTAAGTAAGTACTTGTAGTCAAGTAAGGCGTTGATTATCTCATCCCTCAAGACCCTCGACATGGTTAGGTACTTCTCCTCCTAACGTAGTCTCTTACCAGGTTCCTTACCATGTCGGGAACATCCTCTAGGCCGCCCTCAACCGTTAGATACCCGCTGACGTGGTCCCGCTTACCCCCGCCCTTCCCTCTGAAGGTTCTCGAAATCTCATCGAATAGATCGACAGCGCTAATTAAGTGGAGGATCTTGGGGCTAACAGATATTTCTGTGAAGAGCCTTCCATCACCTTCAGGAACCAAAACCACTACCGCGATAGGATTATCACTAACTAGTTTCTTAAGTAGTTCCCTAATAACTTCCTTATCATTAACCCTTAGCAATTTAACGTTGAAGGTAACCTCATTCAACCTCTCCGCACTATTTAGGATTTCGTGGTATGTGTTCTCCAGCCACACGCTCCTGTAGGCATTGAGGAGTTGCTTCATACGTGCTAATTCCTCATTAAACGACTTCAGTCTCTTGATGATGTCACCCCCACCGAGCAGGGACGAAGCCTCACCAATCAACTCTTCTAAGCTTCTTGCATGCCTGACTAGTTGAGTCCCTGCCACAAACTCAAGCCTAACGACCCCGTCCTGAATCCTCTGAACGTTTACTAACTTAATTCCCCCCACCTCACACGTATTCCTAAGATGTGTGCCGAAGCATGCTTGCGCATCAACACCCCGGATCTCCACAACCCTAATGACAGGTTCCGCGGGGACCCCTCCCTGATATAGTGTGAAGCCATACTTACCCTCAGCTTCGTACCTAGGCAACTGCATCACGTCAACCGGCAAGCAACTTAGAACTATCTCGTTAGCTATATCCTCAATAAGTCTCACTTCCTCCTTACTCAGACCTCTGTAGTGGGTGATGTCTAACCTACTCCTGTCCTCACTTTTCTCAGCTCCTGCCTGCCATACATGACTGCCGAGAACCTTCCTAGCCGCCGCCAACACTATGTGGGTAGCTGTGTGGTGCCTCATCAACGAATACCTCCTAGGCCAATTTATCTCACCAACCACCTCAGCCCCCACCACGCTGGGAGGTAATTCCTCATCAACCACGTGAACCACCACATCCCCCACCTTCTGAACATCAACTACCTTAACAGACCTCCCAGCAAGCCTCAAGATACCTGTATCGAATTCCTGACCCCCGCCCTCCGGGTAAAAAGCGGTCTGGTCCAGGACCAAGTACCTACCCAGAACACCTAACACCCTACCATCAAACCTCCTAATGTAGGGGTCCTCATGGAATAACCTCCTGGTAGGCGGTAATTTGCTGAAGCTATCTAAGACTTCCTGAGGTAGTTTCACAGATTTAACCGGCTTTATTGGGGGTCTGCTATGCTTTGAAGCGATTAAGGAGTAGAAGTTGGGGGGTACTTCTACGTGGACTCCGAGCCTCTTACATTCCTCAGCGACTATGTCTGGTGGTAGTCCGTGGCTGTCGTAAAGCTCAACCAACTCATCAACACCTAGCTTCCTATCAGACACGTACTTCCTCAGAACAGCTGAGGACTTCCTTAAAACGTCGTTGAATCTCTCCAACTCACTCTCAACAACTTCTAACAAGTATTTCGGGTCCCTGCCCAAGTTCGGGTACAGGGCTTTCCAGAAATCTACCTGCTGCAGGAATAACTCCTTAACCACGTCTAACTTGTTGAGGAGCTTGAGGAGTCTGAAAACCCTCCTAAGAACTAACCTAGCTAAGTAGCCCTCACCAGCATTTGATGGGACGACACCGTCCGACAGCAAAAGTATCGAAGTCTTAACATGGTCTAATAACGTGAATACCTTAACGGCGTCGTCCAAGTATTTAGAAACTTCCTCAACCCCTAATCCTAGGTCTTTAGCGACCAATGACTTAAGCGTTGAGTAACCCTCCCTCACATCATACTTACTGACCAGTTTAACGGACTTCCATAGAACTTCCGGAGGCGTATCATCTAAATCTAAGAGCCTTCGGTACCTGCTTACCAGGTCACCATACACTGTGTGGAACGCTGTGGGGGTTTTAGATGTAAGCCATGCGATCCTCTCAATCCCATACCCCGTGTCGACGATCTTAAGCGGGAGTTCCTCATACCCGCCCCCTTCTAAGCTCTTAAACATCATGAAGACGAGCGTAGCCACTTCAAGACCTCCAACACATACCTCTAGGCACGGGCCCGCATTCCCTCCGCCCTCCCACCAAGACTCCTTAAAAGTTAACTCCTCTTCAGGAACTCCTATATCCTCCAAGAAGAACTTCCTGGCATATTCCACGGTCTCATTAGCGAAGTATACGTACCTGTCGGGGTAGTTGAAGGCGTGGTGACCGCCCATGATGAAGTTCGTTAAATGCCTGCCTAAGGTGAAACCTACCACATCTATGTCTTCCAACCTGATGCACGGTTGGGCTATGACTAACGGGTTGGCTGGTGGTGGGACAGCTCCCGAAGTTACGTGTGGTTGGAAGACAACTATGCTGGCTATGGTAAGGTATAAATCATCCCTCCACCTAGCTACAACGGGCTTTGGCTCAACTATTTCATGCCCTAACCTATGAAAGAAGCCTAGGAACCTATCCCTAGCTTGAAGAGGTGTCAGCTTAGGTGACTTGATGTTGATGTTGAAGAAGCTGTAGTCACTGCAGGGTACGTCGTTGCAAGTGTCCCTAGGGATTAGTGACCAGAAATTAGCTCCGCATACTCTACACTTATATCTCTTATAACCGTTAGCTGGAAGAGAGTTGACTCGGAACTTCTCCCACAGCTCCCCCACAACCATAGATCTCTAACCAAAAAGCGATGATAATCCCTCAGCTAACTCCTCTTCTGATACCTCCTTCTTCTCCTCACCAACGCCTTCAGCTGTTTCCCCGCCCTCTTTATGTGGTTTGGCCTCAGCGACTGGTGGCTGAACAGCCTGCGTAGATGTTGATATCCCTAGCTCAGGTACCTTAGCACCGATGATGGATGCCAACAACGCCGCCTTAGAGACCGCACTGGCTAACGCGAATTGAAGGGTTTCACCGGTGAGTACTCCGGCCTCAGCAGATAGGTGCAGCGCGTTGATGTATGCCTTGGAGAGTAATGCCGGAACCACCTCAGGTAGAGGTATTACAGCACTCACAGCTAGGTTAATGGCTAACCTAGCGGAAGTCAGTAAGTCACTCCTAAACGATTCTAAGTCCAGATTCAATTCATCAATCTTGGTGAAGGTTATGCCTCCGTCGTAAATCATCCTAATGTTTAGGCCAACATCTATCACTTTAATACCCAACTTCCTCAGCAGGGACGCCAACTCACTGCTCAGCTTGTCCCCGGGCTTAGCAACCGTCACGTCCTTAGCTACCCATATAAAACCTTCCCTAACTTGGGTAGGTATCTTTAACTTACCAAACATTGAGAGCGATGGTCCCGGAGGTATTCCTGTGGAACCTGAAGGTATCACCACCTCAGACGATACTACGTCGTTAGGCTTAGCGAACCTCTTACTCTTAACCTTACGGCACAGCCTCGCAACCTCAAATGCGTTCAAATTGGTGAGGAAGATAGCGTTCGAGCCCCTTAAGTTCTTAACGACCTCCTCATAACCCCTCAACTTCAAAGCTTCTAAAGCCTTAATGAGTAAAGTATTTTTAACAACCTTAATCACACCGTAATTGCTGAAGACTTTCTTCAATTCCTTGAACTGTGAGGTAGGTGCCCTGTTCAGATCTATGAAACATATCGTTTTATACTTAGGTATGAGCTCACATAATTCCTTAACTACTTGTTCTTTCTCAGCCCTCGCCCCCGACACCTTAACTTCGGGGGGTCTCCCCACCTGCATCTTGTTAAGGAGCTTCACGTATTGTGAGTAAGTGCGTGGCTTCACTCCATCACCACCTCCACAGGCGAGCCCATAGTGGTTTTGATGTATATCCTGCAACAAGTTTCCAACGGCTTCTTTATTTTCGATTCTATATGTTCTAAAACAGCTGACACGTTATCCGTTAAGTCCTTAGGGCTCATGTCTTCAGTACCTACGCGGCAGCCAACCCATGCCTGCTCCTTATTCCTTAACTTAGTGCTCATGCTGTACTGCTTAATCACCGCCTCTAAATTAGCAGATGGCGGTAAAGGTATGGGGAACTTACCTCTCGGACCTAACGCCGGGCCTAGCACCTTACCTACAACGGTCATTAAGTCCGACTTAACGAGGAACCAATCATACATGCGGGCAATCTTCTTAGCACCCCTCTTATCCAACTTCTGAAGGTCTTCCCTGCTCAACGTATCCACACTCAAGTTCTTAGCCCTCAACAACATATCACCGTCGGCTATAAGGACTATCTTAGGCATCTTACCTAAGCCTTTAGGTAGGTATACGACGTCCCTAAACTTTATATCAGGTGATTTGGGGTCAAAACCCTTAAAGACGACCACTACCTCCACAGACTGCTTAAACTTCCTACCACTACCAGCTTTAATAGCCTCCAACACTGCTTTCTCGATAGCACCCTTACTCACTGGCATCGGTGACACCTTAAGATGCCCACCTGCTCTCATATTTCTTGAGAATTTCATCATATAAGCCTTCATCAACTTCCTTCAGAACCTGCTTGAAGTCCTTACCATCTATTGTGAGTCCAATACTACCGGCCGTAGACACCACCGACTTAACAGCTGATTTGAGGGTCTTAGCTGTGAGTTCGTGTTTCTTGAGTATTGAAACCTCAACCACCTTATCGAAGCTTATATCCCCAACCTTCTTATGTGCGGGGTCGCCTGAAGGCTGCTGAACCCCGGCGAACTTAAGTAGGAGTGATGACGTAGTAGGTGACCTGACCTCCACCCTATACTCCTTAGTCAGCGGGTTGACGTATATGTCTACGTTGACCTCCATCCCTTCAAGGCTCTTAGTTAATTCGTTAATCTTCCCTACAACCTCCGCAACGTTCAAACCCAGCTGATTTAACGTAGGACCTAACGGGGGTGCCTGCGTGGCCTTACCTCCTTGAACCTTAACCCTTACGAGCCTCTCACTCATGGTTCATCACTTCTTAACGGGTTTTACGTAGTCACCGGGTACCGTTGCTTCTAGCTTATAAGATGCTTCTAATATATTTAACGTTACTTCATTCTTTTGAGCATTAACAGAGAGCACGGATGCTTTCAAACCCTTGAAGGGCCCTGAAATGATCTCCACCACATCACCGGGCTTCAACTCACTTATGACCGGCTTAGAAATTATCAACTTCTCAAGTTCTTCAATGCTTATGGAGCCCGTCGCACGTCCTTTAACATGCTTCATATCCTTTATCAGTCCGTAAACCAGGTGAAGACCTTTAACCTCGAGGATTATGTATCCCTTAACGTCTGGCGGGATCACTATCGAGTAAAAGCCCTCACCCATTCCCTTAGCCCTGGCCTCCAGTAGTAAGGCAGCGTTTAGCTCCTGACGGGCGGTGGTCCTAACTATGAAGAACTTAGATGATTCAGCCACCGTAACCACCTTGAATGAAGTAGAAAACTAGGTTTATGAGTAAGCCGACAATACCAACTAGGAATAGCCCTGAGATAACAACACGTAACATTAGCGAGTACTCCTTGGGCTCAGGTTTCTCAGCTATTGCCAATATCTTCCTCCAAGCATCTATCAAACCTTTAAAGTCCATCTTAACACCTTACTACATCTTAATCAACGATCTTTAAGTACTTATGTATTTAATCTAGCATCCTCCTCAACAACGCCTCCGGATCGTAAGGTATTAAGTCCTCGTACCCTTGACCAACACCTAAGTACAGTATCGGTTTGCCTAATGACATAATTATGCTTAGTGCCGAACCTCCCTTAGCATCAGCATCAGCTTTAGTGAGTATTACAGCATCCACACCGACCTGACTGTCGAACCAGGTAGCTTGATTAACCGCGTCATTACCTGTCAAAGCGTCTAAGACCAACACCTTCATATTCGGCCTCACAACCCTGACAACCTTCTTGACCTCGTTCATTAGGTCGACATCCGTATGCATCCTCCCGGCGGTGTCTATCAAGGCAACATCTATGCGGTTTTTAACAGCGTACATCACACCATCCTTAGCTACCGCAGCCGGGTCGGACCCATACTTACCCCCTATGAAGGGCACCCCCAACCTCCTCGAATGGAGCTCTAACTGTTCCTGAGCCCCAGCCCTGAAGGTGTCGGAGGCAACTACCACGCAACTCAAGCCATTGCTTCTTAAGGAGTACGCTACCTTAGCTATCGTTGTGGTCTTACCGACGCCGTTAACACCCATGAAAACTATTATATAGGGCTTTGCCGCCGCCTTTACCTCGGCTATGAAGTCGCCCTTATAAACGCCCCTGTCAAGCAGCTCCTTAAGAGTCTTATAAAAGGCCGTCTTCACGTGCTCTGCAGGACTTGAGAAACGCCTAACTCTGCTGCCCACGATCTCATTAGCTAATGACTTCTTAACCAGCTGCACTACATCGTAGGCGACGTCAGCCTCAAGCAAGGAAAGCTCAAATTCCTGGAAAAATTTTTCGAATTCTTCGTAACTCAGCTCCTTAGTGGATATGTTTTCGGCAAGCTTCCCAATAGCCTCGCTAAATACCTGCTTAAGCCTTCGGAACATCCTCATCAACTGCTAAGAATTCACTTACCTGATCTCACTTAGCCTTCTTCTGCTCCTCTCTTAAAATATTGCTTAAGGTCTCCTGCAGCTGCTGGTAGTAGGCTAAAACCTTATTCATCTCACCTTCAACCATGCGTAACGCCTGCATAACATCGTTTTCCTTATCGTTTAGTAACTTGATAGCGAGCTCACCACTTACTTCAGCGTAGTAATTACCCCCTATATGCGCTATAACCGACTTAACCTCATTTACGACTCCCCGCACATACGTGTGACCCCTACCATCAAGCGATATCAGCATCTCCAACCCCACCTTATTTAGTATCTCCTCGATGGCTGCCTTACTCGTCCTTATCTCCTGCAACTCGGATGCTAGCTGAGATATGGTATTCTGCAACCTTTCTACGTACTTCTTAACCTCACTTAACTCCAACACCAACGAATCCACTTCAGCCTTCTTACTCAATAGACCACCCTCTGAAATGCTCCAAATCCCTAACGTATTTGTACTTACTTTCCTCAGGGCTTATTTCCTTAACGTTGATTATCTTTACGTGTGCCCTCTTCAGCTTATGCCTGCTACCCATATCGGAGTAGACCTTCTCAATAGCTTCTTCAGGCTTTAAAGCCCTCACATCGGCTGTGAAGGGCTGCCACCTCCTGATTTTATCAGGGCTGAAGAGAGCTAACCCCTCAACCCTATATACCTTAACCCTACCCACCCCACTCATCGATGACCACCTACGCCCCTATATTAAGTGCTTTAATTATCCTCATGATCTCGGGTCCAGTAGTCCTCTCCCCGACTACTGCCCCATAATTATTAGCTACTAACCCGGTCTTAATAAACGCAACTCCGAAATTCACGGTACCGATATCTAACTGCACGTTAAGTATCTTGGATACGTCCCTAATCTCATTATCGCCTACGTCGGGATGAATTAAGCCGCCAACATCGTTTACGACGACAACTGAGCCAACAGTCGTGAACCTCCCTATATCCCTCCTAAAGACATTACTCACGCCCAAGGTCTTCTTAATCACTTCTACATCCCTTTCATGCATTTCTGGGTGGACTATCGCGCTCTTGTTGTTGGTTAAAATCACGTTACCTAAGGCTGTGAAGTTGGTGTGGAGTACCCTAACGTTAATTCCTAAGCGCTGGAGATTCTCAACCTCTTCATCCTTAGCTATCCTAGGGAGCAATAAGCCGTTATCATTCCCTGCCACTAGGACACCTATGAGGTTGGTGTCAGCCACCCTGCACTCGATGACCTCAACGCCTAAGTTACTTATCAGCTTTCTCTTAACTTCCGAATCACTCAGCGGTGGGATTAAGGCTATTTTATTATTTGCGTAAATGTAAACACCTATGTTGGGATTACCGAAAATCCTCATCTTCTCTAAAGACATTGTGACCTACCGCAGTTTCAGGAACTGCTGACCTCCAAAGCAAGCGATGCCTTAACAACTCCTTCATCAATCCTAGTAACTTTAACGGTTATCTTCCTTGGCGGTCTGTCATAGGCCATGCTAAAGATGTACTCGTTTACAGACCTATCCAGTATTACCTCACTAGCCTTGGTGTGCCTGCTTAGGAACTCCTTAATGAGCCTAACAGCCCTTGCCAACCTCCTACGCCTACCAGTCCTGTATATCCTGCCCAAATTAATCGTGTATATGCCCTCACTCAACGGCCCCCACCTCATACGTTACCTATTTTAGACCTCCTCCAAGACCTCCTCTTAGGTCTAAAACGTAGCTTCCTTAAAGTTTTCGGGATGACCCATAGTGGTAGTGCTGAATTAGATTTAAACTCGCTGCATAGCCTCAACTTCTTAGCCAGAGGCTTATTCCTAGCCATCGAATCACTCACCCTTCCTCCTAACCGTTATCCTAATATCCCTCCTACTCCTTTCATCAATCTGCTTAAGTATTTCCTTGAGTTCCTCATCATCTATCACCTTATTCAACCGACCACTTAAACTCAGACTCACTAAGTAATCCTCAAGTGATTTAGCCAGCTCCGGCTTAACCAACTTAATATTACCTAGCCTCTCACGTGCCTCGGGGGTCAGTACCCTCCTCAGAATCTCCTGCTTCTGAAGCTCCCTAGCCAACTCCTCCTCCTTTTCCTTGGCTCCCTCGGCTTTCCGCATCATCTCAGCTAAACGCCTTCTCTTAATCATTTCCAGCTCCTCATCATAGTACTCACTGATTTCAACCACCTCTAATCATACTTAGCTAGCCCAGGTATTAACTTAACTGATTCTTGGAAAACCTCATTAGCTATACGCACGAGTAAGGAGGAACCCTTCGAGGTTAGAACCCTGCCCCTACCGCGAACCTTAGTCACGTAACCAGCCGCCTCCAACTGCTGCAGTATGTGCCTAATGTTCGAGCCAGCCGCCTTTTTAAAGTGAGGCGGTGCCGAACCCCTGCGCTTCAACCCTCCGTACACAACTCTAAAGGTACCGACCCCAACCGGGGCACCTGCCAAGTATAGCTTCCTCAGAAGGCTTGCAGCCCTGAAATACCACCAGTCAGGGTCCTCGGGAACTCCTGTCTTGAAGTGACCGGTCTTCACATACGACGCCCAACTCGGAGGCTTCAGAGCGGGTACGTTGTTCTTTAAGTAATTAGCTAGGTATTTGATGAATACGTCAGCTGGTACTTCCCTAACGTCGACCATTTCCACACACCCTAATTACCGTTGGTGGTTTACTTATAGGCTTTAATTAATTTTTATGATGGATAATAAGCTTTTCACAACCTAATGCCTAGCCCCTAGGACGGGGGGTGACGGACCTACCCACCCCACATACCGGGCATGGGTCTAAGGTGCATTCGAAATAGAACATCAGCTGAAACAGTGATAAGCTTCACGCCACACAAAACAACTCCATAGCCCCAGTAAGGGGAGGCACAGCCGAACCTAAATAACGAGATAAACCAGGGGTGTTTGAACTGTTTTGCTTTTGATTGGTGGTTGCTAGAATTTGTAAACCCTTATTTCTCCTGATTAGAGATTTCAGAGAAGTTGCTGAGGCCTGGGGAGGTTGGGGAAGATGTTTAGGGTCTTAGTAGAGCTTGAAGGCATGTATCGGAACATGATTGAGCAACTAACGATGCACTCTCCCCAACAAGATAACGAACTTCACCAAGCTTAAAGCAGAGAGATACCGTGAAATAAGAAACTTCTACCCGCAACCACCTTCACACTATGCCTATACTGCTTGCCAAGATGCTTGTGCGAGGGCTAAGAGTTTTTGAAACTGAAAAAGAGGGCTTAACAAATAAAGAATGCCCGGAAATTAGAAACATTGGTATTTGGCTTGACGACCACATGAAGAAACCCGATGGATTAGCCTCCATCAGCATAGCTACTCATAAAAGATGGATAACAGTGGATCTCAAACCACACAAACAATACTGGAAATACACTAATACTGGTTGGAAACCCGCCTCTGTGGCGAGGTGGAAGCCCCTAGATGCGATGAGCGAATATAAGCTCACATCAACGAGCATCTAGGGACAAACGGTGATGGCTAGATGGGTAAGGTGTTGGTAGCGATACTAAATAAGGACAACGCTGAAGGACTTAAGAAGGTGTTGAATAGCTTAGTCAATCAAGTGGGCAGTTGCAGGATATGTGAATGCTTTGATGTCCTAGTAATAGATGGCGGCTCTGAGGACCATTCAGCAGGTGTCGTTAAGGAATACCAAAGCAAGTACCCATGCATTAACTTCAAAGTCCAGGACGTCTTAGGTGGGGTGGGCCCCGCTCGCCTAGAGGTAGTTAGATATGCCTTAGATAACGGGTACGAATACATTGTGTGGGGGGATTCTGAAAACATCTACGGACACGACTACGTAACAAAAATACTCTCAACCCCGGATGAATGTGAAGTGGTTTCCGGGAAACCGTTAATGGGATGCCGGAACATCTTCGAGAAACTCTTCTACTGGTACCACGCATACCACGTCCTATTCAGCTACGTTAGGAAGAGGCATGCACCGGGGAATAATAAGTTAGTTAAGACCTCCGCGTACTCGAAGTCTATATATCCCCCAATCTCAAGGAGTGACGACTTTTACTTCAGCATCATAGCGCTTAAGAAGAATGTTAAGTTCTGCTACAACGACGCTGCGCAACTAACCGTGACGTTACCCAGCGATTGGGCCGGAATTAAGTCATGGCAGAGGGCTAGAATGTTAGGCTCGGTTCAAGGCGCTACGCTCTTAGGAATGAAATTCCCACCTGACTTCATACCATGGCTCCTGTTCTCGCTATATCCCATCTACTTACTGGTTTCATCCGTGCTAACACTTAGGGCGGACCCCCTCGGCTACTTAATGACGTTGTTAATCTCGGCAACAACCATTTACCTCATGTTAAAGCTATTTAAGCTCTCTAAGGAGGTGTGCTTGGAGAATCGCTTAACTAACGCTCTAACAGGCTTCTTAGGCATGTACCTACATTCACTGTTCACAACATATTACGCGTTAAGATACGTATTGAAGTACTCCAGAAACTCCCTTAAGGAGGAGTTAATTAAGAAGTCCTCATCAACTATGAGGAAATTCAGGTTCTCCTTAGGGGAGATCCGTGATTAAAGTCTTGATAAGCTCTTCAGCATTTCCAGCTTTAATCACAGGACTCATTAGACCCTCTTCTCATCACTTAATACTGTCTCCAATTGAAAATTATTAAAGGTTTTACATACCCGTCCTACAACTATGATGGCCTACTAACTTGCAAGCATTTTTTAGTACATTCACGTGAATATTATTAGATTAACTCTGCGGTCTGTTGAGGTGCGCTGGCTGACGACACAGCACAGCAAACGGCGTGGGGTAACGTACGTCGGAGGAGCTGTAGCTATCTACCTCATATCTCTTACAACGCTGTTTTACTTATTGATGTCTATCATGTATAACTCCCCGACCTACGTATACCATACGTACAGGTATGGCTCGTTCTACACCATGTACATGAACCTACATGCCGCGACCCTGCTCCTCTTCACGACTTACCTACCAGTCTACGTAGTTGCTCGGAAACTCAGAATACTCCACTACGTCATGATTATTACATCAATAACACTAATAATCACTAACTACTCTTACTTGATACTTTACTCAATCACTAAGAACGTCTCCTTGGGTATATACCCCCTCCTAATTACGCTAACATCAAACCAATCGGTAAATACTGTAGTCAGCTTTGATTGGGGGCAGCCAGCTATAGTGTTTTTAGCGTACCATGTTGTGTGTCGGTATCTCGATAGGAGTGCCCCATTAAACAAACGTGTAGTAAGGGCTGAAACCCAGCATCAGCGTGAATCTGATGAACCCGGCAAGTCCTGTGATGCATAAACATTTAAAGCCATGTTTAATAAGTTTGTAAAGGTGCCGCGGTAGTATAGCCCGGTCAAGTATGCGGGCCTCTCGAGCTTGGGATCTGCGCGGATAGCCCGTGACCCGGGTTCAAATCCCGGCCGCGGCACCACTTCACCACAACGTTAAGATCCCATTACATGATCCTCAACACCCTTTCACACCCTCCCAGAACCCTCGACACGACCACCCAGGTATCGAGGGGTTTGCGGTAGATGGAGAACACGTACTTACTCCTCCTGTAAACCTCGTCCCCGAAGTCACCGTGCGGAAAACCCCCAATAACTATGGGCAGGCCTTCATCAAGTGCCATTCTGCATATTGTTTCACAATCCCTGAGCTCACCACTCTCGCTGAGGGTTATCACCTCATCAACACCAATACTCCTTAGGAGGGTTCCGAAATCCATTTTTACAGCCTTCATAAGGGGCTTTACCCCGCCGGGCGGTACCTGCCCACACTTGAATAGTTGCTCCATAAGCCCCACGAACCTTGTGTAATTCCTCGGTATCCTGGTGGTGGGATCCACCAGAATTACGTAATCGTTCACTGTGTGGATGTAGACCTTAAGAAATCCCTCGAGGTTCAGAGGGCTTGAAAGGGCTTCTAGGAGGACCGTGTGGATTATGTCTGGCCTCCCACGCTTCGACATGTTTTGTAGCTTTCTCATAGCGGCGTAGTGGAGGGAGATGTCCAGCAAGACCTCACTCCAGTGCTTACCCCTCGACCTAGCCGAGCTAATGACTGCTGGATGATCCGATATTTCAGGGGGGACTGTCTCTAAAGCTGCCTCAGCTATTATTATATTTATTACCTTCAACACAACCCCAGATATTTAGGGATTTAGGATTAAAAACCAAGTTAAAGATTTAGCACTTCAGAGGGCTAAGATCCTCTACTCAGAAGCGCTTAACGCGGTCAAGTCAGGTAATGCGATGAGGGCTAGAAGGTATGTGGAGCTGGCGTTGAAGATAGTTAGCAGGGCGAATGCCAGAACACCTAAATACCTGAGGAGGGGTGTATGTAGGAACTGCTTAATTCCTTTAGTACCGGGCATTACGGCTAGGTACAGGATTAGAGGACTACGTGAACATGTTATAATATCTCGAACATGTTTAGTGTGTGGGTGGGTGAGTAGGCTGTGGTGCGGAAAGACAAAAAAGTAGTAAATGCTGTGCTGGGTAAGCCTCAGGTACGCCTGGGTAAGGGAGGTATTAACGAAAACGTATTAAACGACATTAGGAAGTACCTGAAGAAACGGGGAGTTGTTAAGATTAGGGTTATGAAGTCATTCAAGGCTCTGAGCGGTGCTGAGGTGGAGGTGATAGCCGGTGAGGTCGCTAGGTCGGTGGGTTGTGATGTGGCTGATGTGAGAGGCTCGACCTTCGTATTGGTTAGGAAGAGAAGTAGTGCCGCCGGGGGGACTTGAACCCCCGACATCCCGGTCTTCAGCGTCGCCTGAGCCTACCGCTCATCGGGCGCTCTCCCAGGCTGAGCTACGGCGGCACCATAATTACTGAGTCCTCAAAGGATAATAAACTTTAATTAAATATCCAACACCACGTAAACCTTCCAACACCAACCCTCCTGCTCTATGTTCATCAACGAGTAAGTAACTGCCTTAACAGCCTTCCTAGGCTCATGCTTGGCGGGATCGAACACCTCACCACACGCCTTACCAACGAACTTGTACTCACCATTACCACCTCCAACGAACCTAAATTCGAAGTCCTTAAACACCAAGTTGCGACTATCATGAAGTATTAGCAAATCCTCTAACCATCTATAAACACAGTTAAACATATCATAACACGTGTCACTGACCTCAAAACACGTGTCGACGTCGACCTTGGAGGTATCGGTGATGACCTCGAACATAGCACGGGCTGCGTTACGGAGAGCTTCCTCAATAGACCTACCGCTTGCTACGAAGTAAACATCGGCCGTATGCTCTAAAAACCTAAAACCACCGCACTCCATCACTCAAACCACCCAGAATAGTTACTAACAAAAAACTTAAACCCTAATCCACATAATACATCTGGCGGCGGTCGTCTAGCCTGGATTAGGACGCCGGCCTTCCACGCCGGAAATCCCGGGTTCAAATCCCGGCCGCCGCACCACAACACCCGCCGACTGTGGATACTGCGTTCACCAAGAGCTACCCCTTAGCCCCCAGTTATTGCTCCCACCACGTTAGGTTGTTCCAAGTATCACCCAAAGGCATTACCTCAAAGTACGGCACTACCACTCCTCCAGTAAGTCGTCGACGGTGAGGTAAACAAGGAGCGTCCCTAAGAAGTTGAGGGCTTCCTAACGTTTACTGTGGCTGTAAAAGCTCCGTTCATTTCGATCCTTCGATTCAGCAGGAGGAAGGACCACTATCCCAACCCGCTTCTTAATGATATACGGTAGCTCAGCCGAGGCTACTGGGAAGTTACGCGTTTTCCTTATCTTCATATACCTAACGATTGATCCTTCCACCACCCTACTTTCCAAAATCAGTAGAACATCGCTTACGAATTCTATGTCACCTATACCTACCTTATCCTCACCCGACGGGATCTCAGCTACCAACACTACCGTTCCATCGATCAACCTACTAATCTCATAGAAGTAGTTCCGAACCAATGCCCTAGCCTTAATGCCGCTCTTAACAGACTCCAACAACGGATTTACAGGATCTACGACCATGACCTTAGGCATGAACGTGATTAGTTCCCTTGAAACACCATCCAAAATGAGGGATAACGCTCCTTCATCAGTAGTTACAGGGATCCTTACAAATTTAAATAAACCCTCCCCCTCAAACTTTCTGAAGTCCGCACCATATTCGAGCATGTTTTCATATAAGCTATCCTTATCTTCATTCAATCCTACGTAAAGACATTTAAAACCGTTTGACATCGCATCATAACATAGTGTAGAAGCCAAGATGGTCTTCCCAACTCCCGGGTGTCCCCCAATTACTAAGGTCGTCCTCCTGCTTAAGATACCTTTGAGCACTTCCTTAAGCACTTTTGCCTTGGGGTGTATCTTCATGGATGTAACCCAGGCACTTTACAGGAAATTGCGTTCCTAGATTCGTTTTTAGATAATATAAGTTTTAATATATAAGTTTTCATCAACTTAAACCTACCTACAATGATAAAATATTCTAACGTAACCAGTAAGTGTTCAAGAGCAAACATTTATGAATCATGTGGACAGACTCAGATGAATCTTTTCCCCTTATAATTTTCCTTCACATTTTAGTGTTTTAGAAATGCTGAGCGCGACTTTATTTAAAACGAACGCAGTACGAGGACTTCTAACGGCCTTCACCCCAGTTAAGATTAAAGGATTGCAACAGTTATGAGCGCTTAAGCACTGAGCGCTTTCCTGAAGCTCAACAACGTGTTGGAGTACATCTTAGGTGGTGCATCACCATTTAATGAGTTGGCCGGAGCTAGTGCCTTGCATGGGAGGATCGGGACTAGGTAGGGCAGCTAAGCACAAACTAGCCACAGGGTCTGAGAGCTCGTCCTCAACACCACTACGTATCCATTAAGGTTACATAACCAAAATATCTTGAACTAATTCAAGGCTTTTACCGAATGTATTTAAACAAGGGTCTGGGTCATGTGCGGATCTTGACTCCATCCCCCAACACCTATCGATCTTACCTTGATTTAGCGCTGTGCCGGGGTGTTAACCCTGGCGTACCTATGTACGGGTTCCCTAAAAAACTGCCATCCAACCAAGAAACATTAAAAGCTGGTGAAGTTGCTGTACCCGCACTAAGGTACTCAGTTATTGAACTGTGTTGAGCCATAACTTCCTACGAAAAGTGGTGATTCGGAGGACGTCTTTAATTATGAGGCTGATAATATATCCTTTCCATACAGCCATCTCTATATGGCCTAATGTACCCGTAGTTTCTCTCAAATACCAGTCTAGGATTAATTCTTTTGAGCACGTACCTGCAGACCGTTTCAGATGTGAGTCTGCAGGCATATTTGGTGTCCGCTCTTATCAATAATGCGAGTTTCAGAATCGGACAGGGGTTTCTCGATACGGTTACCACTTCTGCATCGGTGAGTTTAACAACTTCCAAGTCCTCCTTCTTTATTTTGAGAAAATTGTAGTAGAATTCCTCAAGTAATTCGCTCATATTCTCTACCTTACGGGGTTTGAGTAACCATAGGAAGCCGTAGAGGGCGAACACCGCGAGCGCCATTAAGAGGATCATTTTCTTTAAAATATTGGGGCCGCTGTCCATGGTGTCACTGCGCACTAAGTACCCGAGAGCTTAATGACGTATTCCCTGAGCGCCTCGATCATGATGTCAACTTCCTCAACTGTGTTGTAGATGTAGAAACTTGCTCTAACAGTTCCTGAGTCTGCCCCTATGCGTTGATGGAGTGGGTGTGCGCAATGACTGCCGCTCCTAACAGCTATGTTGTACGTGTCTAGGAACGATGCCACTATGTGGGGATTGGAGTTGACGATGTTGAAGGATATTATACCACCTCTGTCCCCGGTAGATGGCGGGCCGTAGAGCGTTAAACTCCTCGAGAGCACATCATCTTTCTTAACTCTATCGATTACGTAGCTAACCAGCTCCCCCTCATGAGAAGCCACGTTATTCATCCCTATCTTGGTCAGATACCTAACGGCTTCTGCGAGCCCTATGGCTCCAGCTATGTTGGGTGTGCCTGGCTCGAACCTCCAAGGCGGGTTAAGGAGTTTCACCTCGAACCTACCGTTCCTATACTTAACGCTTTCTACGACCCCACCCCCTATGAAAGGGGGTTTTAAAGACTCCTGGACCTCCTTCCTTATATAAAGAACGCCGATACCGGTGGGACCCAACATCTTATGACCGCTGAAGGCTAGGAAATCCGCATCGAGGTCTACGACGTTTGTTGGCATGTGGGGAACGCTCTGAGCACCGTCAACAACTAATAATGCATCATGCTCGCGAACTATTTTAGACACCCTCCTAATGTCGACCTTAGTTCCTAAGACGTTACTCATTTGTGTAAGGGCGACGACCCTGGTATTACGATCAATCATTTCTGATAGGGCATCGTAGTCAAGGGTGTGGTCGTCTTTGATATCTACGACCTTTACCTCAAAGCCCTTCAGTTCTGAGAGGGTTATCCAGGGTAGTAGATTGCTGTGATGTTCCATGATAGACACGACGACGTTGTCCCCCCTCCCCAGCTTTAGACCAAGCATGTAGGCGACCAAGTTCAACGACTGGGTAGTACCGCTGGTGAAGACCACTTCCTCCAAATACCTAGCACCGATGAACTTGCGGACCTCATCATGCGCCTCCTCGTACAGTCTGCTGGCCTCCATTGATAGGGTGTGGACACCTCTGTGTACGTTACTACTCACACATTCGTAGTAGTTCCTAACAGCTTCCACGACTTGAACGGGCTTAAGGGAAGTTGCAGCGTTATCGAAGTAAATGACCTTCTTAAGCCTCAGCAATGGGAAGTCGTCCCTAACTGATCTAAGATCCGTCAGCACGTCCACCAGGCACATCTGCATAGTTGAAAGTAATAAGGATAACTCAACCATCAAAGCCTCCATCCTCACCAAGTAGCGACGTAATTCTTTTAAGCTAATCCGCACCAAACGCTGTAAATGGGTGGTTGTACGAGGCTGGTCACAGTAAAACTCCCTGACATATATTTAGAGGGTATAGATGAGTTAGTGAAGTTGGGTAGATACTCGTGCAGGAGCGAAGTTATAAGAACAGCTATAAGAGACCTCCTTAAGAACGAGTTATGGTTTAGTGATGAAGAGCTAAGTAGTCCTAAGGGGTTAGGGTCTGGAGTCAGTGGCACTAACTTAAGTAATGTGAAGTTCGTTAGAATAAAGTGATTAGTTCTTTACTCAAGTATTCATAAGTAGGGTTTTAAGTGTTGGTCAGATTCAGCTAGGTATTTAAGCTTAGAGGAAGAAGGAACTTTGAAGTACGTGTTTGGCTATGAGGAGGGCTGGTATTTCTGAGCGGTGATGTAAGACATCAGGACCGAGCCATACGCTACGGTTCTCATGTAATGGTTTACATAGATGATAGGAGGTCCAAATTAATTAGAGTCTCCATGGGTAAAGACTTCTCAACAGATAAAGGAACGATGAGGGTTGATGACTTAGTTGGCCTGAACTTCGGTGACTCCGTTAAATTGAGTACGGGTGCTGATGCGTACCTACTGAAGCCCACGTTAATGGACTACATGGTTAAAGGTTTCAAGAGAGTTACTCAGGTAATCCATCCTAAGGACTTAGGCTTAATCTTACTGATGTCGGATATAGGTCCCGGTTCCAAGGTTATTGAGGGAGGCGTTGGCACCGGGTTCACGACAGCTGTAATAGCTAAATACGTAGGCGATGAAGGTCACGTATATGCCTATGAAGTAAACAAGGACCACCTAGAGGTCGCCCAAAGGAACTTAAAGCTCGTGGGCTTGGACCACAGAGTCACATTCAGAAATAAAGATGTGAGGAGCGATGTCGAAGATTTCAACGCGGACTCAGCAATCCTGGACATACCTGACCCATGGAATGCTTTAAACGCCTTAGCCAAGGCTTTAAAACCATCAGCTACTTTAATATCGTTCCTACCAACCATCAATCAGGTTGAGAAGTTAGTCATGCAGGCATCCAGTACCAAATCATTCGTAGACATTAGAACTTACGAAGTAATGCTTAGGGAGTACGAGGTTAAGAAAGAAGCGGTTAGACCTAAGTCGAGGATGATTGGGCATACGGGGTACGTGGTCTTCATGAGATTTCTTAAGGCTTAACGGTTTGAGGGCTATGCGTGTTGAAAACTTAATACGTGTAAGGGAACACTAACTAGGTGTTTAGATGCATGTTAAATTCCCCGTAGGTGATGCTGAGAAGCACACAGTTGTTATCGACTACGAGATGTTCTCAAGTAAGATCTCGGTGTATTTGGATGACACCCTTCGAAAATCAGCCATACTCACCGGAAACCCCATAAAGATGGAACTATCAGTAGGTGATTCGGAGAAACACACCGTAACAATACATATTAGGGGTAAGGTAGTGCCAGTGATAACGATATATGTCGACGACAACTTAATCGGTACCTTCAGGTAGTCTGAGCGCTCCGACCCTAAGCCCAATCAATACAAATCTTTTAAGCTAAGTAGTGAAGTTTACTCCGGGTGTATTACATGGGAGGAGGTAAGGGAGGTAAGCCCCTATCCATCGTTGAAAAAAAGCAGAAAAAAGCTATGGAAGAGCAGCTCAAACAGCAGGTTAGAAAGGGAGAACAACGCGAGAAGAAGTCCCAGACAACCATACTGGATGAGTCGTTAATTAACAAGGCCAGTAAGGAGGTAGGCAGCTTAGGTATTGTAACCCCATATACACTAGCAACAAAGCTGGGAGTTAACGTAGGAATCGCTAGGAGCATTATTAAGGAATTAATAACTCAGGGAAGGTTGAAGTTAATTGCTAAAAGTAGGAGGGTCATAGTTACGGCCCCCGCTTAATCGAATCATAACCTTCTTTAAGTTTGAACACTTACCTTAAGTGGGTTCTTGAACACCCTGCTCAGCGATCCTCTTTAGCTGCCCCTTATACATCTCCACCAACTCATCCACCGTGGTAGCATCCTCAGGCCTCTTCTCATCCCTCCACCTTAAGAACCTCGGGAACCGTATGGATATCCCAACATCTTTCTTAATCTTACCTTTACCGCAGGTATGGAGCGGTGATAGAGTTAGTTCAGCACCAATCACCTCAGCAACCAATGCAGGAACAGTCCAGACATCAGGTTCTAGAACTGAGTCAACCCTAGGGTGTTTATGCCCTATAATGTATGGTTGAAGTAGTGTAGGTATCTCATCCAGGTCCTCGTCCGTGAATCCTGAACCGACCTTACACACCGTTTTGAACGTATCGGTGTCCGGGTCATAGGCAGCCATGAGGAGGGCGCCGAATTTACCTCCACGCCTACCCCTTCCGTAGAATGCGCCCACCACCACTAGGTCTACCGTGTCGATCATCTCACTCTTGTAGTCCCTCTTATACTTAATCCACAGCCAACCCCTAGCCCCTGCCTGGTAAACGGCTTGGTCGTGAATTGCCTTAACGACAACCCCTTCGCAGCCGCTCTCTATTGCCTTCAGGAAGAAGTTCTCTAAGTATTCGGGATCATCGGTTACTACTGAGTCAGCGAGCCTTACGGCATCGCCCGGAGCTACGAGCTCTTGAAGACGTTTCTTCCTAAGAATTATGGGTGTTAGGGTGAGGTCCTCACCATCAACGTATAGGATGTCGAAGAGGTAAAGCCTGACGGGGAACTCCTTGATAGCCTCGCGGATGTCGTGCTTCCTCTTCCTATGCATTAGTTCTTGGAAGGGCCTCAACTCACCTGTGTTGGGATCCACAGCAACTATCTCGCCCTCAACTATTGCTTCATTGCACCTCAAACTGTTTGAGAGTTCCTCGGTGACGTCGGGGTATTGATGTGTTATGTTCTCGAGCCTTCTGGAAAATATCCAAATAGTACTCCCACTCTTATGTATTTGAGCCCTCTCACCATCATATTTAAACTCAACTAATGCCTTGCCACCGACCTTATCTAAGATTTCCCTCGGGTCGCTCAATCTCTCAGCAAGCATGGGCCTTATAGGCACACCTGCCTTAGGTTTGATAGTTTTAAGCGATTCTATACCTTCTAACGCCAGCGTCTTAGCGATGTTCCCTAAATCAGCCCTGATGTTATAAGCCCTCTCGACGAGGGGCCTGTAGGCTTGGGAACCCCCGAAACATATAGCCAATGCATCTAAAACTGTCGCATCCCCTATGCCTAGCCTCAGCCTACCCTCAATAAGGCGAACTAGGTACTTAGCCTCAATAGCTTCGGAGTCCATCAACAAGCCCGCAATTAACTTGATCTTAATATCCCTGCTTCCTTCACCGACCATGGAAGCCACCCTACTCAGCGTCTCGTAAACTCTCTCAACACTTAACCGCGTACTTCGCTTGGAAGACCCACCGATAAACTGAGCTAAACCACCGCTCACACCCCTCTGCTTTAATTGCTCAACAGCCTTCCCGAGATCACCCAATTGCTTGTACAGCTTCTCAACTTCGGCCTCACCAACCTTAGTAGCAATCGAGGCTGCCTTGATTAAGAACTTCTCACCAACACCTAGTTCGGGTAACCCGCTCCACTCCGGCCATAGCCTACCCTGCATTAGGTATATGACCTTATCTATTATTTCGGGAGGCGTCTTCCTGAAGAGGTCTACAAGTACGTTGGTGAGCTGAATCCTACTACTAATCCCTTCCAACTTCTCAAACGTCTGAGCCAGTATTATAAAGTCCACAATCCCCTAAAACTTAATTGTAATGCATTAATTAAAAAATTTAAGGTGTCTCACCTATCAATTACGTAGTGATGAGAACCGGCAAGAAGACCTAACATGTCTGCTCAGAGTTAATCTGATAGCTCCTTAGACATGGAATTTACTACGTACATTATAGCTGCTTCCAGCTCGACTATGAAGTATTCGTTGAAGCTACCCTCTATAATTATCTCGGATACGTAACCACCTGCACTCTTAATATCGTACCTCACAACCTTGCCCATGGATGAGGACGCCTTTTTCTCATCTAAGAACTTAACGAGGTATGACTTGATGAGTTTGTGACCTTCATCTATCTTGACGAGTGGTATGACCTTAATCCTGCTTGAGGTGACCGTAATCGTTGCAACTATGTTGTCCTTATCATCCTTTAAAGTTATCACTTCCTCCTTGAGCTTCTTCTCCTCATCCTTCTCAGGCCCCTTACTGATCCTCTCCAACACCTTCAACATCGATTCGTAGAGCTCTAACTCTTTTCTCAACTCCTTAATCCTTTCCTCGATGTCCCTCCTTAATTCGTCGTAACTATGTTTCATGCTTATGGGTAGCACCCCCAATGAAGTCTAAAATTGTTTGACGCTTCCTACCCTCAAAACCTTTACGAAGGTTAATGTATAGCTCACTGATCGCGTCGAAGTCAGAACTCAGTATCGGTTTAATGTTGGGGTTGTAGAGCGCCGTTGCTGGATGGTATGTGGGAAACAGGTAAACGTTCTTAAGGCCCAGCAAATCAGCATTAAAAACCCTGCCCCTCATCCTGCTAACACCAGCCCATCTAATACCCGCTAACCCAAAAATAAACTTACCAGCATAATTCCCCAGAGTGACTAAGATCTTGGGCGTCACTAACTTAATAATCGATGTTGTGTACTCACCGCACGCAACAATTTCATCATCACTTGGCTCCCTATTGTTGGGTGGCCTACACCTAACAACGTTAGTTATAAATACCTCGGACCTCTTAATGCCTCTAGCCTCAAGTAACTCCGTAAGTAGCTTACCAGCAGCCCCTACGAAGGGTCTGCCTTCCTCATCCTCCTTCTGTCCAGGTGCCTCACCGATGAAAAGCAACTTACTGTCCAGGGGGCCCTCACCGGGAACAGGTCTCGACCTGTACTGATGGAGGTCACATTTAGAGCATCTAAGGATTTCATCAACTATCTTAGACCACAGAACCTCCTTACTACTCAAACACTACCGACCACTCAGTACTGGTTAAGTGGGTTAATGTTTTTTAAAGCTCGTAAATCTTGGTTAAATGGGTTGAGGTTATGGGTCTGAAGAAGGGGAAGTACATATATGTTGAATTAAGTAGCGGGAAATATGTGAAGGTCAGAGCGTTCAAGGGTAGGGCCGAAGACAACCCGTCGAGATACGTCCCGCTGAATACATGCGTTAAGAAACCTCCGAAAACAGCTAAAGTTGTTAGGGCCACTGATTTACCCTCTGAGGTAGTCAACAAGGTCCTACATGGATGACCTAGGTCTAACCTTAGAGCCCTAGCCCTGGAATTAGTTATCGAAAGTTCATATGTTATGAGTTCAGGTATTTCGTTGCCGGCAGCTGGGAGGAGTACTTGCCTCGAAGGGTGGGCCACAACGGATGAACCCTCGAGTCGTGAGCCATCATTAGGGGCGAGAATTTGAATGTTAAGGACGCTAACCACAGTTTCTGAACCCTAAATAGGTTTGCGGAGCTTCATGCTCTTTATCCGGAGTGTAGCTGTTCGAGAACCTCGTAGCTAGGTGCGTCAGTGTGGTTACGTTCGGCACACCGCTAAATCGAGGAAACGACGTGAAGGTGTTGAAGGGAACGTGAAGGTGAGACCCACATAAGTCCCACCACATTAACCGGGTTGACGATATCCGGCTTAGTAGCGAACCCCGCATCATGGAAACGTATTTATATTGTCGAACTGCGGAGAGTTTCGGAAACAGCGTTCGGTGATGAGTGTGGCGGTCACGGATTTACGGCAATGAAGACTTAGGAGCCCACTGAGATTTTAATACCTTCAGAATCGGAGTCTAACCGTTGTGGTCTATCATTTACTTTCATCCTTCCTCATTTCATGAGGACTTCCGCCGTGAAGGTAGTGAAGCCACATTTCACGCAACACAAAAACAGCTTCATAACCCCCTCTCTGACCTCAGTACTTACCTTATACGGGGTTCAACCTACAACTGCTTAGGTAGTGCCTTAGGTTGAAGTCTGAGAGTGCTATTAGGGTCGTACCCCTTTACAGTATTCTGCGATCAATTCATTGATTTCCGGTATCACTTTGCCTACTTCGGCAACCATATTTCTGACGAGTTCCCTTATCTCCCATTGCGCGTCTTCCGAAAGCCTTAGACAAGATATGTGCAGCAATTCCCTCAAATTTAAAGTCATCATTAACCTTGTAGTAACCGCTTGGGGAAGCACATACCTGCTATCCTCGTATGGTACTCCAGCACTGACTAACTCCTCGTACAGCTTGAAGGCCTCCTCCATGAACTGTCTGTACTTCTCGCCGAGCCCTGCCTTAACTACGGTTTCAGGTATCACGTAATCCCTACCAACAGCTGAATACCTCTGGGATTCCTGAGTGTATGAGGCCAGCCGATGCCTGATTAGTTGATGACTCGTAACCCTTGAAATACCCTCAATATAGAAAGTGAAGACAACGTGTTCAAGGACTGAGGGGTATTTCACACCCTGCAACATCCAACTGCTTAAGTCTTCAGAATACTCCCTTAAGTAGTGGTCTATCCCCTTCTCCTTAACCTTACCTGAGGAGATCTTAAAACCCAGCATAACCAACGCTTTTGCACTGCCGCCAAAGTAATTGCAGGCCAATAACTTAACCTTCATGAACCACTTACCTGAAACAACTCCTTAAAGACCGGTTATAAGTCTTCAACACATTGCAGTTCTTTAGGCAGGTATGTTAATTTCGGCTGATTAAGATTTAGTACCCGCCAGGTGGCTGCAGTTACGCCTGTATTCATCCAGTAAGTCCACCTTTACCACATCGCCGTAAGGGGTTAACTCCTTAAACGTCGATGCGTTAAACTTCTGTATTTTGACCCCGGGATGAAGCCAGCAGTCAGGGGGTAAGCCGGCCTTCAGGCATGTCTCACACAAGAACGTCTCCACATCCCAGCAGTACTCCACCGGGACTTCAGGGAGTAATAACCCCTTACTGATTCCGTACTCAACCACTAAGCCATCCACACCGACGACGACTTCATCAATTAGCCCCCAACCCCTACTCCTTAGTGCCTTAGGCAGTGAAAGAATGGAGACCTCGAATATTACGCTACCTAATTCATCCTCAACCATGGGGGTGAATCTAGGATCTTCGGTAGCCGCCGCAATCGCTGCGTTGATCACGTTAACGGCTAATGCCTCAACAGGTTGCAGGTAACCTATACAACCCCTCAGTTCGTAATTACCTAGCACCGCCCTCCGTATCGTCACGAAGGATAAACCTCTCATCAACAACTTCTCAGGGGTGTTCGGTGGGGGTCCAATAACCTCATTACTCTTTAAGTACTCCTCAACAGCATGTCGGGCCAGCCTAACTAGGAAGACTCCTTCATCAACGCTTAACTCGCCCGGCTCTACGAAGCCGTCCCCCACCCCCATCACCCGATGTTCCCTACTTTCATTAACTCGTTGGCGTCTTCAAGAATCTTTCCTATAGTACCCCAATGATTCCCCTGCCAAAAAACCTTCATACACTTCGGACACCTCCAGAAATTCTCGTACTTCCTACCGACCTCCGGCGGTATTAGATGCAGTGCCTCAGCCCTCGGGATGAGTACAAGCAATGTATTGCATAGGGGACACCTAGTGTTGTTCCCATCAAATCTTAAACTAATCCCCAGCTTCCTAGCCATCAGTGCCAAAGATTCGGCTATGTCCGAGGACTCCAAATATACGCACATGACCCCCTTCTTCAATGCCTTCCTATAAAGTCCTAGGTCTCTTGTAAGTAGGACTCTTCCATCACTCTTAGCGATTTGGAGTAGCTTCCAATCCTCAACGTTTCGGTAATATAAAGTATCATATCCAAGTATCCTCAACCACCTGGCTAAACTCCCCAGCATTGAATCGGCTATGAACTTCATTTACCGCTTCCTCACACCCTTAAATAATTAAGTAGCAGCTGCTTATAAATGGAGGCATTAGAACCGAACTCCCTAAATTGTGATCTTGAGGAATTGGATTTCTGGGCGGCCCCGCACTAAGTCCTTCCACCGCCGGTGTCTGGTGGGGATGTGCATAGCGACTTCACACCCCTCCCTACAGGTTTTAAGGTAGGCGTGGGGGAGTACCTCAACGAGTACGTATCGACCGCAGCTACTGGCGGTAGGTACTCTAAAGCTGAGTACTTGGCTAGGTGTAAGATGTTGTGTTTGAAGGTAAACGGGATGACGCCGTGGGCTGTTTCGTTTATTCTATTGGTGTTGGTGGTTTCGGAGAGGTTGTTGAGGCCTAGGGAGGTTTGTGTGAGGCTTGGTATTAGTTATGCTACTCTTTCTCGGTGGGTTGGGGAGGGTAGGATTAGAGCTATTAGAACTGCTGGCGGTAAGTTTAGGGTTCCTGAGAGTGAGGTTAGAAGAATTGCTGAGGGAATACCTACTCCAGCTGAGGTTAGAGCTGTCATCTACGTTCGCGTTAGCTCTTCAGATCAGAAGAGTGATTTGGAGAGACAGGTGGAGTACTTAACTCAGTACTGTAGTTCCAAGGGGTATAGAGTAGTCGATGTCTTAAGCGATGCGGGTAGTGGTCTTAACGCGAACCGCAAGGGTCCACTCAAACTCCTCGACTACGTAGTGAATAGGCAGGTTGATGTTGTGGTTATCACATATAAAGATAGGTTAACGAGGTTTGGTTTCGAGTACCTGGAGTACTTCTTTAAACAACATGGTGTCAGGGTAGAAGTTGTCTTCGGCGAAGAGCCAAAAGATGCTTATCAAGAACTGGTAGAGGACTTGTTAGCAATAGTTACTAGTTTCGCCGGCAAGCTCTACGGGTTGAGAAGCCGCAAGAAGAGGAAGCTCGTAGAAGGATTCAAAAAAACTCGTAGAAGAGGTAGAGAAGGAGTGACTAGCGTAACGAGAACCGTTATCGTTAGAAGTGTTCAACTCCCTAGAAGTATATTCAGTATCTTCGTAGAGATTGAAGGCATGTACCGCAACATGGTTGAGCAACTAGTTCTCTATGCTGTCAGAAATGAGATAACGAGCTTCGTCAAGCTTAAAGCGTTGAAGTATCGTGAGTTGAGGGGTCTCTACCCACACCTACCGAGCCACTACGCCTACACAGCATGCCAAGACGCCAGCACTAGGGCCAAGAGCTTCGCGAGATTGAAGAAGAAGGGTTCAACTAAGAAGGAGTACCCAGAAATCAGGAGAGTTAGTATTTGGCTTGACGACCACCTATGGGAGCTCAACGGATTAGCCTCTATTAGAGTTTTTACTCATAAAGGATGGGTATCTATAGATTTTATGCCTCACAAACAGTATTGGAGGTACGTCAATAGGGGTTGGAAGCTCGCATCGGAGTCCAGGATAAAGCTCGATAAGAGGAACAGGCAGGTAATCATCTACTTGGTTTTCATTAAGGAAGTTGGAGAGTACGAGCATAAGGGTTATCTTCCAGTGGATGTCAACGAGAACAATGTTACTGTGCTCGTTGAAGGTATTGCCTACCTCTTCGAGACAAGTATGGAGAAACTCGTTCTAGGGTACTACTACCGTAGAAAGAGGATACAGGAGAAGTATGATAAGCTTCATGGAGTAAACTCAAGAACTAAGAAGAAAATCCTTAAAAACTTAAGGAAAGAAAGAGAAAGCAGGATCTCAAGTGGAAGATTGCTAACATAATTATTAGAGCTACGTACGAGAAGCAATACACTATTATCCTCGAAAAACTCGGTAGGAGACCAGCAGAAAACATGATTAAGAGATTTAGAGACGACCAATTGAGACATAGGATATATCAAGCCTGTTTTAAAGGTATTCAGAGAGCTATTGAAGAAAAAGCAAGAGAGTATGGCGTACTCGCAGTCTATGTCAACCCCAGGAATACCTCGAAGCTGTGTCCAATACACAATACTAAAATAACCTACAATGACTCCAGAATCGGTAGGTGTAGTGTTGGCGGTGAATTATGGCACCGCGACGTCGCCGCATGCTGGAACATGCTTTTCAAAACTCTGAGAGGTGATGGGAGCAACGCTCCAAGCCCCTCAGAGCTAGGCGTAGATGTGCCCCGCATGCCGTTCGGGGCGAA
>CAZXJO010000009.1:0-24798 GCA_964641155.1 uncultured Desulfurococcaceae archaeon
CCTTAACTTCCTGATCTCCGGCCTAACCAAAGCTAATACCCAACTAAACTATAAAGAAGTGTTTAAAAAATATGGTAATGGTTTATTACTGGGGGGGGGCATAACGCGGGTCCGTGAGTTCGTAGACCTTGTGTTGGAGTCTACGTACATCCAGCTAAATAACTGCGTGAAACTTAACGCGTTGTGCAGGGATCCCCCCGCAACAACATCCGCGATATTACGTAACTTAGGTTTAAGCGATTATGACGTTAGAAGCTTCTGGAACTTCGTCAAACATAGGATAAGGAATAAATCACATACCATTACAGTGTTCAGGCACAGAAACGTGTCCTTCAAAGCGGAGCTCGACTTCAGGTCTGGGTCTTCATGCTTTGTCCCACCATCAGCGTTCTTAGACGAGTTCGAGTGTCAGGAGTTCGAAGAAGCGAAACAGATAACTAACCTCAACATGCTTTACGTGTACTTGAAGGGTTACGCGGGTGATGAACTCTTCATCAAGGTCAACGTCGTCTACCTACTTAAAAAGCTTGTAGATCTAGGTGAGGCCTGCGCTGTTAATTCCATACGGAGGATCGTGAAGAAATTGCTTGACGGGTCTCTCTCATTCGACGGTTTAACGTATGTGGACGACCTGGCTAACACCCTCTTGAGGTTTAACCGCGAACTCTCCGAGTTGATGGTCTACGTACCTAAAAATAACGCTGAGTTCCTAAGGTCGGTACCTCTGTTAACAGGTAGGATTCGAAGGAAGAGGAAATGAGGTTACAACACCTCCCCAGCTAACTGCTGGGATCGGGTGCGACAGAGATGCGTCTCTTCAGGTTTAATTGCCGAGCATCATGGTTTTCCTTCAGACAAAATAATAAGACATGATTAAGAGATATTCTCAGGGGTATGTTTTGAGGGTACTACTAGCTTTACCCCCTGATACCCATCGATTAGAGGTATATAGCATACTAGGCGCTTACGCACCACCGCTCGGACTAGCCTGGATTGCTGCCGTGTTAGAACGTGCGGGACATAAGGTTAAGATTATTGACTCCCCAACACTCAGACTCGGTGTTAAGGACTTCATACGTGAGGTTAAGGGCTGGTCCCCGGACCTCATAGGTTTCTCAGTAATAACGCCCACGGCACGTAAGGCATACACCACTGTAAGGCTACTCAAAAAGTACTTCAGCGACATACCCATCATAGGGGGTGGTCCCCATCCAACCTTCATGTACGGAGAGGCCCTCAACGAAGGTTTCGACGTCATCGTCTGCGGCGAGGGTGAGTTAACGACTCTGGAGTTAGTTAGCACCATAGAACGCTTCGGCTTTCCCTGCGATGAGTTGAGGAACGTTAAAGGGATAGTGTTTAAAGACCGTGAAGGGAACTACGTGAGAACGATGTCGAGGGAGCTCATAAGCGATTTAAGTAAGCTGCCCTGGCCTGCTCACCATCTTCTGGACATGAATGCGCACTCGATGTTCAATAAGAATGTTAAGGTAGCCCATGTAATGGCTAGCAGAGGGTGCCCTTATGGGTGCATTTTCTGCAGTACCTCATACTTCTGGGGTAGGAGGGTTAGGTTTAGGCCGACCAAAGACGTCGTTGGTGAGATTAAACTCCTGGCCGAGGAGTATGGGGTTAAGAGGGTTGCCTTCATGGACGACGAATTGACAGCCAGTAGGACGTTCATAAATGAGTTCATTAAGGAGGTAAAGGAAAGTAAGTTAGACTTAGAGTTCAGCTGCGGTTCTAGGGTGGACCACGTGGACAGGGAAATGCTTAAGAATATGAAAGAGGTGGGTTTCAAAGCCATTTACTTCGGTGTTGAGTCAGCGTCTCAGGATTCTCTAAAGATGATCGGTAAGAGGATAACCATCGAATCGGTTATTAAGGCGTTTAAACTGGCTAAGGAATTAGGGCTGTATCACGTAGGCACCTTCATATTAGGATTTCCTTGGGAAACCCTAGATGATATGGAGAAGACTGTGGAATTCGCCATTAAGCTGAACCCCTCATACGCCCAATTCACCGTAGCCACCCCATATCCTGGAACCCCCCTCTACGAATATGCTGTGAGGAACAACTTATTAATTGACAATAACTGGGAACACTTTACGACCTTAAGGCCTGTTATGAGGGGCATCCACTTCAGCGAAATGGATGTGGCTAGGATGTTGGCCAGGGCGTACCGTAAGTTCTACTTGAGGGCTGAATACCTGATCAGGGAAATTAGGGGTAGGAGGTTAGCAGAAATCAGAACGATAATCACTAAGGGGATCGCGAACTGGTTTGACGACTACATCAGATCCAGACTCTGAACTTGAGAGAAGCAAGATGAAAAAGATTGATGAGTTAGTTACTCAGATTCACACCTATTAACCTACGGCTTAAGTAATATCTTAACAGCGTCTCCCGCCCTTTCCTCCAATATCCTAAAAGCCATATCACCCTTGCTTAACGGCATCTCGTGAGTAATTAATGGCTCAGGCCTCAGGTAGCCCTTGCTGATTAGGTTTAAGGTTCTCGGGAACTCGTCGATGTATACCCTTGATCCTACGATCTCAGCCTCTTTATACACTATGGGGTAAGATTGGAACTTAACGTCCTCAAAGCAGAGGCCGACTAGAACCACCCTCCCACCGGGCTTTAACATGGCTAAGGACTGAGCTAGGGCTTGCGGGTGCCCCGAGGTCTCCAAGACTTTATCGGCACCGATGCCCTCAGTCAACTCTTTAACGGCTTTCACCGCATCCACTTCAAGCGGATTAATCACGTCGTCAGCACCCACTTTCTTAGCTAGTTCGAGCCTTCTACCAACAACGTCGAGGGCTATCACCTTGTACGCTCCGTAGTGTTTAGCTACTTGAGTCGTGCAGAGTCCTATAGGTCCCTGCCCTACCACGACTACCACATCGCCTGCCTCTATCCCAGCCTTCCTACACGAATGTAAAGCAACTGAGAAGGGCTCGACTAAGGCGGCATCCCTTAGGGAAAGTCCTTTGGGTATTCTATAAACCTTATCACCTTTCACCTTCACATACTCGGCGAAGACCCCCGGCACATCAACACCAAGTATTTTGAAGTTAACACATATGTTAGGCTTCCCAGCCAAGCAGGCCACACACCTGCCGCATGGCTGGAGCGGGTTTGCAACCACCTCATCACCCTCACTGAGCCAACTAACTCCTGAGCCAACCTTAACTACCTCGCCTGAGAACTCGTGGCCCGGTATTGCTGGATACTTAACCCTGTCCTTCATAGCACCTCTGTACACGTGGAGGTCCGTACCGCATATGCCCGCATACTTAACCCTAATTAGGACCTCATCGTCCCTAATCTGAGGCTCCTCAACATCATCGATTTTAACTACCTTCGGTTCATGAACTCTTAAGGCTTTCATCTTAAAACCCCCAATATGAACTTCAGGCACCTGGATTTAAAACCTTAAGTTACTTAATAGCGAGTAACTCATAACTTATCTCAGGGTAGGATATGTTGATAGTGAAAGGGTTGGAAGTATGTGTAGGTGACAAGTGCGTCGTCAAGGACTTAGACTTAAGCGTCGGGAGTAACGAGCTACACGTAATCATCGGCCCCAACGGGTCTGGTAAATCAACCCTCCTAGCAGCTATAATGGGGCTCTCAAGATTTAAGATAAGTAAGGGGTCGATCTTCTTCGAGGGTTTTGACATAACGAACGTTCCCTCATACGAACGCGCTAAGCTGGGGATAGCTTTAGCACATCAAAACCCCCCATCAATAAGAGGTGTTAAGTTCTCGGAGGTGGTTAAGAGCCTCATAAAGCGCTGCGGTTGTTCAGATTACACCATAACATCTAAGATGTTGAGGATTGATGAGTTCATGCAGAGGGACCTCTTCGTAGGTTTTAGTGGTGGGGAGAGGAAGAGGGCTGAGCTCTACTTGGTGATGCTTCAAAACCCTAAGCTCGCATTGCTTGATGAGCCGGACAGCGGTGTGGATATTGAGAGCTTAAACTTAATAGCCGACGCGATTAACCTACTAATTAAGAGGGGGTCTTCAGCGGTCTTAGTCACACATTCAGGTAACATCTTAAGTAGGTTGAACAGAATTGATAGGGTTCACCTAATGTTGAAGGGGAGCATAGTGTACAGCGGTTTAGCCGATGAGGTCATACCCCTAATATTCAAACATGGATTTAGGAAAACAGCTGAGATGTTGGGTAAGGTCTTAAGTGGTGAGTGATTTTGAGGGAAGAACTGTTTGAGGCCCTTAAGAAGCCATCGCCGTTAGGTCCCGACATAGACTTGAGTGATTACGAGTTGGGGGAGCCGAGAATATACGATAAGTTGGAAGTGACTGATGAGCTCACCAAGGCCACCTCCAGAGTGGGGCTGGAGGATAGGTCTAAGTTGAATTACGTTCAGGTCGATGAGAACGTGATGTACGACGCCTTGAGGGAGTCCCTGAAGAAATACAACGTTAAGATACTGCCTCTTAGGAGGGCTTTGGAAGAGTCTGCATATGTTAGAGACCTTGCATGGAGGTTGGTTAGACCTGATTCAGACAAGTTTGCGGCGGCCAACTACATATATGGCGGGGAGTTAGGTTACTTCATCTACATACCACCTAGAACTAAGGTTCCCATCCCAATTTACTCGTGTTTAGTTATAACTTCAAACAATAAGGTACAATTCGCCCACAACTTAATATACGTGGATGAAGGCTCGGAGGTTCAAGTAGTCACCGGATGTTTAGTACCTCACGGTGTGAGGAGCGGCCTTCACGTAGGTGTTTCGGAGTTCTACGTTGGGAAGAACGCTAAGCTGACTTTCACGATGATCCATGCCTGGTCTGAGGGGGTCCACGTCAGGCCCAGGACCGGGGTTAAAGTCGATGCCGGAGGGGAATACGTAAACTACTACATAATCTACTCCCCGGTAGCGTCTCTTCAGACCTACCCGACCATTACGTTGGATGTGGACGGTAAGACATCGTCTTCATCGGTGATTGCCGGAAACGGTAGCGGGGTATATGACGTGGGAACCAGGGTCGTGTTGGGTGGTGATGGCTCCTCAGCTGAGTTGATTTCTAAAGTGATAGCTAAGGACTCAGCCGAAGTTAACGCCAGGTCCGAGATAGTGGCTGAGGCTGTCGGTAAGGGACATGTGGAGTGCTTGGGCTTACTGCTCTCGCCAAAATCCAAGATATCTTCGATACCTGCCTTGACATCTAAAAAGCCTGGAGCCGTATTGAGCCATGAGGCGGCTATCGGGGTAATAGCTCAGGAGGAGTTGGAGTATTTAATGAGTAAAGGGTTTAAGGAGGATGAGGCTAAATCAATACTCATCAGGGGCTTCATCGATATCGATGCGAAAGGAATCCCAATGACGGTTAGGTCGGAGGTTGAGAAGGTTTTAGACCTAATAGCTAGGAGTGCTGCAAGCGCTTAGTGTCGATTTATGGGGTACCTCCGAATGCGAGGGGTAGAATCACCACATAATCTTCATTTCCCACAATGACTTCACTCCATTTAACTCCCTCCGCCAGTTGGTTACCATTAACGACTACCAGGTAGTAGGGCTCTAAATCGGAGTGCTTGATTTTCACCCCTAACTCCTTCAGAACTAAGTCAACGACATCTGAGAGCCTAGCTCTGTTATTGAGGGTCAAATCCTTGACAACCCTACCGGTTACTGCGGTGGTTATCTCAACCCGCAGGTTTGACCCCAAAGATCCGATGTAGGGCACTTAATAAATCTTCGATTTAAAGTAGCATAGCCAACGCCAGCGCTATGACTGAAACAGATAGAACGTATTTAATCATCATGGATGATGCTTGTTCGATTCTGACCCTACCAACCGATGCCTTAATAACTGTCATTAAAGTGATGACCGCTACGTACTTGACCGCGAATACGACAGCGCCTAAAACGTCGCCGTAGTTGAATGGGTACGGACCCCCCAGGAAAATCATCGTAGCTAGCATGGTTAGGAACGCTATCTCACCGTAATGAAGTACTATAGCCAGCCCCAACGCGGGGCCGCTTAACTCAGCAAGTAACCCTCCAGCCAACTCAGTCTCAGCTTCAGGGATGTCGAAAGGTTTTACCAGAGTTTTAGCTATAGTCGCTAAGAAGAACGCAGCGAATGAGAGTGCTAACACAACAGCAGTTAAGGCATTCATAGGAAGGCCCGTGGCCGATGAGTAGACAGACAATGGGGTTTCAGAGTCCTTAGTCAGAACTAGTGCAGCCGCAAGTAGTGAGGTTATTAAGGCGGGTTCAGCGAACAACACCTGAGTTAGGAACCTTGAGGAGCCTATAACTGTGAACGGACTTGATGAGCTCAGACCTATTACCGCGATCGCCACCGTCGACCAAAGTATCAGGTATATGAAGACCACCACATCGTAAGGTCCTCTAAACACGTATGGTGAGATAGGAGTGAATAGCATTGCAGAGGATAGTGCGCCCAACCCAAGAGCCATGAATAGTACCAGCAATCTATTCAGCCTGCCCTCGAAGGTGACCTCCCTCTTAACGAATAACAGCTTGATGACGTCGGCGAATGGTTGTACGATACCTAGAGGTCCTACGTACTTAGGTCCGAGCCTATTTTGCAACCTGCCCACTAACTTCCTCATATACCACTGCGTGAGTAGGCCTACTATGACCAAGAACATCAGTCCGGGATATATTAACGCTGAAGCCATGGCCAGCAGGAATTCGTGGTACGTCATATCAACCACCCATTGAAACCACAACAAAGCTCAGTAGAACCCCCGACGCGAACCAAATTGCCATGTAAAAGAACCAATCGTTAAGTACTCCGGTATGGATTAAATCCCTTAAGACTTGGTAGACCCCCCTCAGAGCTGCTGACGTACCACCCCAGTACAGGTTGGTGCTACCAACCGATATGCTGTCTCTGAAGTCACTCACGCTCTCACCGCATAAGTACGGTTCCGTAGGGTTCTCAGAACCACTGCCCCTCCTAACAATTATGTAGAGTGAGTAAGTAAGTGCAGCGACTACGAACATAAACAATGATGCAAATATTGTTAGATGTAATACATCCATCTCAACCACCTAAGACCTTAATAACTTCACCAGCGGCGCTAACGTATTTCGTCGGATTAAATAACTCACGGGTCACCGGCGTTAGTACCTCATTTACGAATAATGGGGCTAGGATTCCGAGAACTACTAGCAAGGCCGATAGAACGAACAAGGATGACAGATACACCCGATTCTCCTTAGCAGTGGTTAACTCCTTAGCAGGTAGTTTGAAGTACACACCGTAAAGTAGCTTTATGTACGCTAGGAGTGCGAACGCTGATGAAACCACCAATACTACCGCCAGCAGGGCAAGCCCTGAATCTATGAACGCCTCGTAGAGTAGTAACTTGCTGAAGAATCCAGCAAGTGGTGGTAGGCCCTCCAACGACAACACAGCTAACGTCAGGGTGAAGGAAGTCAGTGGTAGATATCTGCCGACGCCGGACATCTCATCTATGTTCCTAGTCCCTGCGACCTTAATCAGGACACCCGCTGAGAGGAAGAGCAATGCCTTACCGATTGCGTGGTTGACCGTATGATAGAGTGCTGCCTCAACACCTAATTCCGTACCTATTGATAAGCTGATGACTATAAGCCCCACATGCATGATTGTGCTGTAAGCTATTAACCTCTTAATATCGCTTTGGACTACCATAAGTGCTGAGGCTATTAAAGCCGATAGAGCCCCTAAGATTATGAGTAACTTCATAATCATGCCCACCACGTTGGCTATGGGTTGCATCGAGTCTAAACCGTAGATGGTGTAGAGGAACCTAATTATTGAGTAAACACCCACCTTGACGACGAGACCTGAAAGCGCTGCTGAGACTGGTGTCGGGGCTGCTGGATGTGCGTCGGGAAGCCAGAAGTGGTTTGGCACCACAGCCGACTTAAACGTAAAAGTCCACATGGACAGCGCTAGAGCTATGGCGCTCGCCAGGTGTACGTTCCCAACAACTACCCCGCTGTATGGGAACTCCCCACCAATCCTGGACTTATACGCTATGTCGGCCATGTTTAATGTTCCGAAGCTACCGTAGATGAATACCAGGGCGATGAAGTATACGGTCGTTGCTAGAGCACCTATGAGAGAATACTTCATACCGGCTTCAACAGCTTCATGCGATGTCCTGTAGAACACAACTAAGCCGTAGGCAGATACTGAGAGAACTTCAAGCATGACGAACAAGTTGAAGACATCCCCGGTATAGACGCTACCTATCATGCCTGCCTCAAGCCCCAATAGCATGGTGTAGTACCACTCATACCCGCTGCTACCCCTCAGATACCACACACTGTAGATGCATATCATAAACATCACAGCCGATATGAAGACCCCGAAATAAGCACTCAGCGCATCAACCTCGTAGACTATCCCAAGAGGTGGTGGCCACCCGCCGAAAGGATACACTAGAGGACGTTTGGCAACGTAGACCACTGTGTAGAAGTTATATGATGTTAATGCTAGGGCGACCGCCGTCGCAATAAGGGCGTAGGCGTCGTAAAACGCCTTCCTCTTAATAACTAGAATGAATATGGGGAGGGTAAACGCCATAGCCATAATTAACGGAGGGGTTGAACCAACAGTAATGTGGTCAAACATGGCTGACACCTACTCAAAAATGTTCTTAACGTATTTCTCGAAGTCCTTCACGATATTCTCGTAAGTGGTCTTCGGGTCAGGTGATTTAACATCTATCCAATGCACATAGTAGACCTTACTGTCCTCATTTAAGTGTACGACGACGGTTCCCGGGGTATTCGTAATTGAGTTTGCTATCGTCACCACGCTGTAGTCGTTGCTTACGTTATATGGGGCCCTAACAATCCCTGGATTGATGGGCATCTTAGGACTTAATATCCTCTTAACCACATCGAAATGTGCTCTGAACTCAGCAACGGTTAGGTAGTAGATGCCGTAGAGCAAGAGCCACGCAAACCTCTTAACACTCAACGCCTTACCCGCATCACTTATCAGCAACTCCGATGTAAGGTAACTCGAAAGGACCGCAACGATTAGACCTAACACTAAGTCGTAAGCGCTGACCGAGCCTGAGAACACTATGTAGACAATGAACGTGAGTATTGCCACAGGTACCATCTTAACCAGCTTCATGACTACCCCCTCAACCTCCTTATCTTTCTGACATCTAAGGTGCCGTAGAGTCTATAAAGTTGTAGCGCTATGAATATTATCAACATGTTTACAGCCATCCCTATGACCACGGCCGTTAGAACCAAGGCCTGCGGTAGGGGGTCTACAGCTGTGTTGGAGAACGCAACTATCTCGGAAGGTGAGGGATTTAAGTCCAGCAGTACTGGGGGTATTGAGGGAGGCTTTCTAAAGCCGACAACTATGGCGAGCAGGTTAGCAGCATCAGTAAATATGGTCAACGCTATTATTTTCTTTATGATGCTTGGCCTAGCTAAGATCCCGTACAACGAGATCCCTATGACACCTATCAGCGAGAGTAGAGCCACATTTCCTAGGAAAGCATTTATATCAATGCTCACCTGCCTCACCCCTCATCTGCTCTTTAACCAGACCCTCTTCAATTGAGAGCAGTAGGAAAAGTATTGAGAAACCGAAGGTGACCGCCAAGAACTCAAACACGTTGTAGAGTATTAAGGACCCAGATATTAGGGAACCGCCCACATATGCCGGTAGGCTTACGGGTGCGTTGACCTTCGCTTGATTCTGCATTATATACGCGTTCGCACCGCTGATTAACGCCATAATTATTGGTATGAAGACCGTGAGGGCTATGCCTGCCAGACCCATCGACCTGAACGCAAGCGCTAGCTCCTTAGATAACCTCAATTCGAGTAGGAAGTACCTCGAGAAAACTACTATCAGTATCGTAGGTATGACGGCCATCGCAGCTCCTGCTTGGAAGCCTCCGCCAGGCGTTAAGTGTCCGTGCAGGGCTATTGAGATAGCTATCGATATGTTAATAGGTATTAACAACTTAGTCACTAGTTTAACTATCTTGGAGAGCCCCACCCCACCGCCTTTGGGGCCGACCTTCTCACTGATATCTCTGTACACAGCTACAGCACCGATGATGGCCAGGTAGAAGACTGCTGTCTCAAATAAAGTGTCCAAACCCCTGTAATCCCACACAATTGCTGTAACGCCTTCAGGACTCATAGCGGTGAATAGCCGGTTATCAGGGTTATACGTCGTGCTTAAGAAAGCCTTAGCCAGAGGCCTCACGTCGTCGAATAGGGGTCCCAGGCCGCCGCCCACAGTCACTATGTAAGATATCACCACGACAATGATGGCCAAAGATGCGGCCACTAATGCCTCCTTCTTCATGGCTCTTCGACCTCCTCAGTTTTCCTTATTAGAAAGAGTAGTGCGGCCGGGTAAATACCCACCGTAATCGGCAGGTAGACGAGCACTATGTCAGGCGCTTTAAGCAGGTATAGAGCCAGCGTAAAAGCAATGCTTTGAACTGCTGAGAGGACCACGGCCTTCACCAAATGCCTCTCAATTATTGCTAGATACGTAGCTATTAACGCAAACAACATAACGATTGCCAGTAACAGGTAAGCGATGTCCATCAACTGACACCTCCCTCCTCCTCTAAGTGATCCACGACCTTAGGGAAAACCGGCGCCGTCTTAGACTTGTGGGCAGCCCTAGCAATTGCGTGGGAGCCTGCTGGGGCAAGGATTAATATGAGGAATGCTGAAACGAGAGCGCACCCACCTACGAACCATCTGTAAATGCCTAGGAAATCTGAGCCGAAGGCAATTAATGAGGAACCGATCAGCGGGTAAAAAGCACCTCCGATAGTGCCTACGGTAGCTGCGTGAAGTCTGACGAAGAAGTTTGGAAACCTGTTCATCCCTAAAGCACCTATTAAGTCGCAGAGGGCCCCAATGAATAGCAGAACACTACCTATTACCACTAAGACGTATTCAAACATGATCACTCACCCATCTCCTTCCTCTCCAAGTACTTAGCCATGAATATATCGAATGCGTAAGTCCATAATGCGAGGACTACGGCCGTGATGGGAAGTACAGGGGATTTGAAGTATATCCCCAAGACGGCTAAGAAAACAACTAAGTCGAAGGATAACGCGTCAACGGCTAAGACCCTGTCAGGTATTGTGGGCCCCTTCAAAATTCTGATGAAGTAAAGGACGTATGCGAGCACGAATATTGGTATGGTGTATAGGATCACCGACGTGACCAATGACTCCAAGTCCATCTCAATAACCTCTAAACTCTATAGTCGATGAGTTTTTAAGCATTATTGACCTCCCTCCAAAGTCTTCATGCTCAGGTCGTTGGAATTCCCTAATTTATCTGAACTCATTTCGAAGAAGTTTGTGGTCACGTACGATTTAACCGGGCAGACGTCAACACATCTATAACAGAATATGCACCTACCGTACTCGATGACTGGGTATGTACCCCTCGGATTCTGCTTCAACTTCTTCGGTAAGTTATTCATAGTTATCGCGTTTGTAGGACATTCTAAGGCACATAAACTACAGCCAATGCATTTAGTTAGGTCCGCATAGTGACGTCCCCTATGCTCCTGCAGGGCCAGCGGTGGGTGCTTAGGGTACTCGACGGTCGCTGCCTTCCTGACCAAGTTACTTAATATCTCATTAAGTATCTTAAGACCCACCTCACAACCCCCTACCTAAATCCTTAAATCTTAAGGACCTCACCTCACCCGACCTCTCATCAATTACTAGCACCCTCTCAGTGCAGGACACGCAGGGGTCTACGCTGGTTAATATTACTGGTACGTCAGCTATGTTCGCATCCTTGTACGCTATGACACCGTTTATTATGTTGTGGAAGGAAGGGGTTCTAACCTTAACCCTATACGGCTTATCCCCACCCTTACTCACTATATGGTAGAACAGCTCCCCTCTAGGAGCCTCAACCCTCGAGAAAACCTCACCCGGCGGTAATGCCCTCACAGGGGTCTTAGGCGCTATAGGGCCCTGAGGTAGGTGTTTGAGGACGTACCTGACAATCTCTATCGACTGCAACGTTTCGTCAAACCTGACTAACATCCTGGACAGCGAGTCCCCCTCATCGTACGTGATTACGTCGAACGGTACCTCACCATATGCCGCGTACGGGTCGTCAGCCCTAACATCCGACTTAATGCCCGAACCCCTCAGGGTCGGACCAACCAACGAGTATTTCAACGCATCAGCCGGTTTCACCACACCAACACCCCTCAACCTCTTATTCAAGGTGAAGTCCTCCATGAACACCTTCTTATAGTGTTTCACCTTTTCCTCAACACCTTCTAACACCTTCAAAATCTTATCCCTCTTCACTTCGTCAACATCCCTCCTAACACCTCCCAGAGTGTAGTAGTCTGAAAGCACTCTATTGCCTGTGACCAATTCCTTGAGCATCATCACGGGTTCCCTATCCCTCATCATCAGCATGAATAGGCTGTCGAAGCCTATTACCTCAGCCATAACAGCCGATATGAGTATGTGCGAGTGGATCCTCTCCAACTCCATTATTAAGGTCCTCAAATACTGGGCCCTGGGAGGGACTTCGATGCCTCCTATGGCTTCAACTCCTTGGGTGTATGTTTGTGCGTGGACGGTGTTACATATCCCGCAGATCCTGCTGTATAGGAAGACGTTCTTATTCCAGGTGTTGCGCTCACCTAATTTCTCAGCCCCTCTATGATTGTAGCCGGTGACCACTTGAACATCTACTACTTTCTCACCATCTGCCCTGACCCTGAGCATTATGGGTTCGTGGAGGGCTGGGTGCTGAGGGCCTACAGGGATTTCAATCAACGACATGGCTCACACCTTAAAGTCCTTCCTAAGCGGGTAGACACCCTGGGAAACAAGCTCCGAGGGTAGGAGGAAACCCCTCCTTAACTTCTCATTGCCTTCAAACACCACCCCCAGTAGGTCATAGCTCTCTAACTCGCTGTTGATGGCTCCCGGAATTAAGTCACTGATCGTAGGTACTTTAGGGCTGTCCCTAGGGACCTTAACCTTAAGAACGACCATGAGCTTCTCATCAACGACCCACAGGCAGTAGTTGAGTTCGATGATCCCCTCGTTGATGTAGTCCACGCCTGAAATGGATGACACGTACATGTTGATGCCGGCACTCATTAAATTCGTTATGACCTCCCTAAGCCTATCAGCGCTTACCTCAAATACGTAGCGCCTCACCTGCTTGGACCCCAGCTGATTCAACCCCGAACTCTTCAATAAATCTAAGACCTTACTCACTGCGACCACCATCCAACTTACTGAGCAATCTCACAATACCGTATAGGATTGCCTCAGGCCTCGGGGGACATCCCGGGACGTACATACTTACGGGCACGACCTTATCAGCACCATCTAGCACTGAGTAAGAGCCTGCAAAGACGCCGCCGCTTATGGCGCAAGCACCGACCGCCACCACGAACTTAGGCGACGGCATCTGCTCGTAAAGCCTCTTCAACCTCTCACCAGCTTTCTTAGTGACAGCACCTGTCACGACCATGACGTCAGCATGTCTTGGGTTGGGGGCTAATTTAACACCGAACCTCTCAGGATCGTAATAAGGCGTTAAAGCAGCCAACACCTCTATGTCACACCCGTTACAAGCACCGGTATTGAAGTGAAGCAACCACGGGGAATACTTAACTACTTTAGCGCTGACCATCCAAGCATACCTAACCGTTTTTTTAAACAACCTTAAAATATTTTACTAAATCTCAGTGGGAGTTGAAGCCATAGGTACTCATCGCCTGGCCAACCGCCATGCCCCCATCGTTCGGCGGTAACCTCCTGGGTAGGGAGACCTCGATCCCGTAATCCCTCAACGACCCCTTAACCCCCCTGACGATTATTGAGTTGACCGCGGCCCCACCTCCTAGAACTACGTGGTTAATCCTAGTGCCGTACACGGATCTACGAACGACCTCACCTAGAGCGCTCCCTAAAGCGTATTGGACAGTGTAGGCTATGTCCCTAACATCGACCCTGTCAAACAACTCCAACACGTAGGCAAGTATCTTAGTCGTTGAGACTTCGTAGACGCCGTCACTGACTGATACCAAGCCATCTAAGCCGTCGACTAACCTACCGCCGCTAGCTGCTGCCTCAAGCTTTATCGCGGGCTCGCCCTCATAAGTCCTCTCAAAACATATGTTAAGTAATGCTGATATCGAGTCTAAGAACCTGCCGGTGCTCGAAGTCATGAGCCTGGAGTTAGGTAGCTGCTGGAGGACTGCGAGCACTTCCTCAACACCGTATCGGAAAGCCCTAGTTAATCGCAACCTACTGACTAACTCAATTACCTCCTCATCATTGCCTAGGAGCTTGCGGAGGTATGAGAGGAGTGCCCTAGCCGGGTACTTAATAGAGTTTACCGGATCGGGTAGTGGAACATACTCAAGACGACCCACCCTCACATACCTTAAGTAGTTCAGTTTGAGCACCTCACCACCCCACACGTTCCCATCATCACCGTAACCCACGCCATCGATGACTACTGAGATGAACTCCTCCTGAGGATCTACCCCTACGTCCGCAGCGGTTGCTAGGGCGTGGGCGTAGTGGTGTTGGACCTCCACCAACTCACCTCCGTACTTCCTCAGGTAGTGCTCAGCTAACAGCTTAGAAGTGTACCCCGGGTGTTTATCGACCACTAAGTATGCCTCCCCCACGTTTAGGTTGTAAATCTTTACGAACCAACTTAAGTACCTATCCAAGTCACTTAAAACGTCGAAATCATCTACATCCCCTATGTACTGGGTTAGGATTACCTTGTCGTCAAACGCTACGGCGCCGGCGCTCTGCAGTTCCGCCCCGAAAGCTATTACAGGCCTCCTAAACTTGAACTTACACTTAATCCACATCGGCGCGTACCCCCTCCCCCTCCTGATCATCACCGGCTCACCATCAGTAAATCTTAGAACGCTGTCATCGACCCTATTCACTATGACCCTATCATGGATCAGGAAGTAATCGACGTAGCCTTTAAGGTGTTTGAAGGCACACTCCTCATCAATACACATAGGCTTACCCTTAGGATTACCGCTTGTCATAATTGCGAACTTGTTCTCAGTACTGTCCAGCAGGAGGTAGTGTAACGCGGTGTAGGGGAGGAACAAGCCCTCAACATCTAGGCCCGGTGAGACGTACTTAGATACAGGGCTTCCCTCCCTTTTAGGCAGTAGCACTATGGGCCTTTCGGGGGATTTAAGCAGTTTCACAGCCTCACTACTTAGGTAAGAGATCTTACTACCCACTGACTCGTTCAGGACCATCACCGCGAAAGGTTTCTGAGGTCTGCCCTTCCTCAACCTGAGCTTTAAGACTACCTCATCATCCGTGGCTGATGACGCGATATGGTACCCTCCTAAACCCTTAACACCGACTATGTAGCCCTCATCAATTAACTTCCCAGCAAGGCTTACGGGGTCTTCAGAACTCACAAGCTCACCATCCCTGGTGTAGAGCCTCACTTTAGGGCCGCATTCAGGGCAGCAAATCCCCTGCGCATGAAACCTACGTACGTTTTTCGGGTCGGCATACTCGTTTAAGCAATTACTGCATAGGGGGAAGTCACTCATCGACGTGTTAACCCTGTCGTAGGGTGGCTTATACATCATCGAGAATCTCGGGCCGCACCAAACACATGAGTTTAAGGGGTACTTATACCTCCTGTTGCTTCGGTCTAAGACCTCTGCTAGGCAGTCATCGCAGATGCCGAAGTCGGGAGGCACCATGGAGTACTTAACTGCTTCATCTGTTGACGGTAGGATCTTAAAATCCTTAAAACCTTCAACACCCACCTCCAGAACTGATAACTCATCAAGGCGTGCTACGGGGGGTAGGGAACCCTTAAGCTTCCTAATGAATTCCTTCAGAACGTCCTCAGGGCCCTCCACATGTATCTCAACCTCGGAACCACCAACATTCCTCACATACCCCGAAACACCTAACTCATGAGCTACCCTATAAACCAGGGGCCTGAACCCCACCCCCTGAACCACGCCTACTGCCAGCAGCTTATACGCTCTCAGCAGGTCAGCCACACCACGTTAAACTACGTTAAGCAGGCTTAAATTGAACAACAGTTTAACATAGTTAAAAACTTATAACTTATCAACGGACTACATAATTAACAGGTGCGGTATGGGCGTAAGTAGCGATGACATATTAAGCAAGCTGGTTGAGTCAGCTGTGAGGGAGGTTGTGAGGGAGAGGGGAGGAAAGGGCGTACTAGAAGTCATCGGTGAGGAAGAGTTCAACAAGTTAATAAGCAGTAATAAGTTCGTTGTGACATGCTTCTACAAGCCGGAATGCCCGGCCTGTAAGTCATACATGCCCGTCTTCGAGTCGGTCTCCGGGGAATTTAGGGATGTTGCGGTGTTCGTTAAGGTGAACACCAAGAACTTAAAGGTCATAAGCAAGAAATACAACATAGTTGCTTTACCGACTACCGTGGTGTTTGTGAACGGCGGCGAGGTGTCAAGGTATGAGGGCTCCATGAACGCCGTGAAGTTGGTGACTTTCTTAATAGCATCAGGTTTGAAACGTACATCAAGAAACGATCCCGAGGAATGAAGGACCAGTTAGAGCCGCTTCCCTACACACCGCTTCGAACCCTCCGGCTTCATCGCCATAACGACCCCCACACCTCCCCCACCAACGCATCACACCATCCCCACCTAGAAAGGGGGGTTCGAAAAAGCCCTAAACCGCAGCAATGACACCCCCGGGTTTGCCTCAAAACCGACGCGGGTTCGACCCAACAAGAACTCTAATAAGTTGGTCCGCGGCAACTTCATCAGCATTTTATAAAGCTTAAATGATCTATAGCATATAGTTATACGAGAGTTGGCTGTTGGTGGTTCATAGGTATGCGGATATTGATGGTTGGGGGTAGTAACGTAACTGAGGAGTTCCTTAGGAGTTTAGATCTCAGGAAGAACGAGGTCACGGTAGTTGATTCAGATAGTAATAGGTGTAAGGAGCTCTCCAGCACGTTCGATGTACACGTGATCAATAAGGATGCGACGGATGTCTCCCTCTACACCTCCGAGATCTCCATGTCCGATGTTGATTCGGTGATAGCGCTGACCGATAAGGATGAGATAAACGTGTTCGTGCTCTCAGTTGCTAAGGCTTACAACATCCCCATAAGGGTTGCTAAGGTAAGCGACCCTAGGGTCGCTGAGCTAATTGTAAAGTTGGGGTTAGGCATACCTATAGTGTCCTCATCACTTACCGCCTCAATGATCAAGACCTACATAGACTCCGTAAGGGGGCCTAAACTGCTTGCGGAGTACGGCGAGTTAAAACTCTACGTCCTAAGCCTCTCAGAAACCGACAAATGCGTTAATAAACAGTTGAAGGATGTGGAACTGCCTGCCAACATCAAAGTCGTGCTCGTGTTTGACGGGTCGAAGCTGTTCCCACCCAACGAGGACATAGTCCTCCTTAACGGCTACCAGTTAATAGTCATGACCAACGCGAGCGAGGATGACGTGGCAAACTACTTTAAGGGGTGAGCTGAACGGAATTTCTTCAACTAGATGAGTCATTAATCAAGCAGTTAGAACTTATGGCGTTGTTAGCCGCTACCATCGTCATAATCAGGTACTTGCTAGGTAAGTTCGTCGCATCCCTTGTCCTGAGGGGAAACATCTCAGCAGGTATTAAAGCAACTTTAGTTAGGATCATTGACTTAGCCCTCCTCTCAGCGTTCCTAATAATCTCAGTCAACATAGTAACCGCGTCCTTAACGCCTTACGCGATACTAGCCATACTCGGGGCAATAGTCATAACCCTCTTCTTCTACGAGGTCAAGCAGTTTGCGGCATACATAACGCTTCAGATGTTCAGACATGTTAAGGGTAGGAATGCTGAGGTGTTCCTGCGCGGGTATTCGGAGCCGATTAAGGGTAGGGTGGTGGAGTTAACACCGCTCACAACGGTTATGGAGGACTTATTCGGTAACAAGGTCTACATACCTAACACGCTGTTTATAGAGTCGGCAATTAAGGAACATAATCCAAGCATTAACTTGAGGATTATTCTGAACCTCGTTAAGGGTGAGGAGGTTGGGGAACTGTTCAACAAGGTTAAGGCAGCATTCAAAAACGTGGACTTAGGCCCCTTCAGGTTTAACGAGTCGCACGTAATCATAAAGTCCTTAGACACTGAGTCGCTGGTGATTGACGTTAGGCTGTCGGCGCTAGCACTACCCATCAGGAACCCTGACATACTTAGAATACTCGACCAACTCTCCAAAGCGCTTCATCAGTACAAACCTGTTTTAGAGATAGTATAGTTTTAAAGCCCTCAACAATCTGTAGAATTGATGCCTCATGGCTGTAACCCCATACGAGTTAGGGAAAGACATCTACATGATCTCCGTGAACGACCTACGCACTAGGTTGTTCGAATCGCTTTGGGACATACCTGAAGGCATATCTTACAACTCATACTTGATAGTGGATGATAAGGTAGCGATCCTGGACGGTGTGAGTAGTCATTATTCAAAGCCATTCGTGGAGACCGTTAAGAAACTCCTCGGCGGTAGGAGCTTAGACTACTACATAGTACATCATGGTGAGCCCGACCATTCGGGGAGCTTCCCGGACATAGTTAGGGAGTTCCCTGAGGTGAAAGTCTTAACTACGGAGATAGGGTCGAAAATCATTAGAAACCTATACGACGTGGAGTTCAAACACGTAGTAATCAGCGATGGGTATGAGTTGAGTTTAGGGAGGCATAACCTGAGATTCGTGCACACCCCATGGCTCCACTGGCCTGACACCTTCATGACCTACTTACGCGAGGATAAGATCCTGTTCTCATGTGATGCGTTCGGCGCCTACGGCGCCCTCACGAGGGGGTACTGGGAGGAGGACTACGGTGATGTTATCCAAAGCCTCAGGAAGAGGTACTTCGCGAACATCGTAGCGTCCTACAGGTCTCAAATACCTAAAGCTGCTGAGAAACTGTCTAAGTATGAGGTGAGGGTGATAGCCCCCTCTCACGGGCCCCTCATCCGCGACGTTGGGAGTGTCTTGAACACCTACTTGAAGTGGTCTAAGCCGGAATTCATGGATAAGGTCCTAATAGTCTACTCAACCATGTACGGGAACTTGGGCGAGGCTGTTAAACACGTTGTTGAGGGTGTGGAGATGGCTGGGGCTAAGGCGGTGTTAATGAAGGTCCCTGAAACACCCATCACGTACGTGGTTGAGGAGTTATTCGATTCCCCGGCCATTGCTTTGGTCACGCCAACATACGACGGGGGCGCGTTCCCCTACACTGAGTTGGTGTTGAATCTCATGAAGATTAAGAAGTTCGAGGGTAGGTACGTTGGGTTAGTTACCAGCGGGCTGTGGGCCCCCGTAGCTGAGTCCAAGATCGTTAAGGAGTTGGAGGAAGTTAAGGCAGTGGTTGGGGGGAAGGTAAGCCTCTTAGGGCGCCCTAAGAGAGATGACGTTGAGAAGTTATTGGAGCTTGGGAAGTTGTTGGGTAGGAAAGCTGTTGAGGTTAAAGCCAGCTAAGCCCGAAGTGAGTCACACACCACACATGTTTTTACTCAAGACCCCCGCTCACCGACCTTAGACCACACGTACCTACTGCTCAGAAAATAGTTAATTATGAAACCCAATAAAATACCTGTGAGCTGGGAAATTACTGACTCAACACCTAATCCGTAGTGGAGTAATTGAGAAGTCACGTACTGAGTTGCTATTGCTAACGAAGTCGTTAGGTGGAACTTAAGGAGTCTCCGCACCCAACTACCCCCACCCCTCCCCTTAAAAGTCCAACGTTCGTGGAACGAGTAATTATTAATTACCGATACCTCGATAGCTGCAGCGCTCGCCACCGCATGCTGCAAACCGATGAAATACCTCAAAACGTATAGGACCCCCAAATTAACTGCGGTGCCTAAACCCCCAACTATGAGGAACTTAATAACTGTTGTGTAGGGGGTTAGGTTGATTAGGTGTAATACGTAATTCACCAACTCCTTAGTGCTTAGCTTCGACTCACCCCTAACCCTGACGCTGAAGGTGTAGGGAACTTCACACACGTTGACGTACTTACCCCTCACCAACACCTCAAGCAGTATCTTAAAGCCCTTCGGACTTAATTCGGCGTTACTCATCACCTCCCTCTTAAACATGAAGAAACCTGAGAGCGGGTCCTTAACGTTACGCGCCTTGGGGAGGGCGACCTTCGCCATGAACACTGCTGACCTGGAGATCAACCTCCTCAGAAGGCTCCACCCGTGTACCGTGCCACCGCGGACGTATCTGGAAGCTATGACTAGGTCGCAGCCTTTTAGAATGCGCTCATACATCTTAGGGATTAACTCGGGCGGGTGTTGTAGGTCAGCATCCATGACTACTACGTACTCACCGCGTGAATTCTTAAACCCATCCAAGACCGCTGTGGCCAGGCCTAACTTACCGGGTCTCCTAACAACCTTAACTGGGAACTCCTTAGAGAGCATCTCAGCCACTTCCGCAGTTCCATCAGGTGAGTTATCATCAACTACCACGACCTCATATTCGACCCCGTCCAACGCCCTATCAATTCTACGGATCAACTCCTCAACGTTATCCCTCTCATTATATGTTGGTATCACGACGCTTATCATCCACGCATCCACCAACACTATCGCAGGCGGGTTAAAGTACTTGTTACCTACTGCTTCAAAGCATCCCCAGAGTTAGGGGTCGCACAGCCTAACCTCGTCCTAACGGACTCGTAGAGCTTTATAAGGAGCTTCCTCCTATCCTCCATTAAGACTACGTCGCTGTAGCCGTGTGCGACGATGTTGTGTGCGAAGGGTGACGGCGTGGATGTCCTCACAACCTTGACCGTCACTTCCCCACCCTCAATTAACTTAAGTATCTTCACAGCGTTGGCTAGGTCCATGTAGTCCTCTAAGACCTCCCTATAAGCCTCCTCGAGTATTGGGTAGCTCCCCAACCTCTCAGCAACTTTGAGCAGTGTCTCAGAACTCACCTGCCTCCTACTGATGCTTGTGTCCACACCTTTATACCTCCTCAGCAGTGCTAAGGCCCTCTCAGCGCAGTGTCTGAACCTCCTCTTAATTAACTCACTATTCTTCAAGGACTTCCTGAGTATTGTGGGCAGGTTCTTCGAGTTCACGTAGTTTATTAACTCATACACAGCTGAATCATCTAATCCAGCACTCATAGGTGCGGAGATCATGAACCCGTTATCCGTCACCGTGACCCTCACGTTAACCCCAAACAGGTTGCTTAGGGTCGATGCGTAAGCCCTTGAGAGGGCGTCGTTGACCTTCCTACCGAGGAGGTAGTGGAATATTAGGTTAGTTGTCCTGCCCTCTAAGTCGTCCCATACCTCAACAACGTACAGCCTGTTATTGGGCACCAGACCTAAGTAAGTCGCCTGTTCGTGGACGTAGTTCACTATGTGTTCAGCTACCCCCCTACTTAACCCGTACCTAATTTCTAACTCCTTAACAGCCCCTCTAACCCCGTGATTAACTATTAAGTCATGGACGTAGCCCCTGAACTCAGCTACCTTGAGGGCTGAGTCGAAGGATAGGGGCAGCATCTCGGAGAACCAGCTCGGCACTGTAGGCCTTGCGTTCTCAGCCCTCCTAACAATCACCCTCATACCGTCACTTCTTAAGAACTCGTAAGTCCTACCTCCTAGGACGAACACGTCCCCGGGCTCTAAGTACTCAACGAAGCCCTCCTCCAAGTCACCGACGTACCTACCCCCATCAGTGAAGACCTTGACCTTAGCCTCATCAGGTATCGCACCTATGTTTAAGTAATATATCATCCTAGAACCTCTCTTCCTGCCGAAAACCCCCTCGAATTCGTCGAACCATATCTTAGCATATATGTTTAGCCCCCCTAACTCCTCCTCATACCTACCGGCCAAGTATCTGAGGACCTTAACCAGCTCGTCGTTTGTGAGGTCCGAGTAGCTGTAGGACCTCCTAATAACCCTCAACGCCTCAGCGACCCCCCACTTCCTCTCCAAGGACATACCGACTAAGTGCTGGGCCAGTACGTCCAAGGGCTTCCTAGGGATTCTGACGTTGTCGAGCTTCCTCTCAACGGCTAGGTGGGCTAGGACTGAGACCTCGAGTAAGTCATCCCTATCAACAGCTATTAAGTACCCCCTACATGAGTCCTTGACGTTATGACCTGAGCGCCCAACCCTCTGAATGAGCCTTGTAACGCTCTTGGGGGAACTGAGTAGGACAACGGCATCTATGTAACCAACGTCGATCCCTAACTCCAGAGACGTGGAGCAGATGACGCATTTCAACATACCCTTCTTCAACCTTTCCTCAACACCTAACCTGACCTCCCTGCTTAAGGAGCTGTGATGCGCCTCCACCTCATCAACGTCTACGACGCCGTTCTTCTCGAACATCTTCTTAAGCTTGAACACAACCCTCTCCGTAGCGCTCCTGGTGTTCGTGAATATTAAGGTGGATCTGTGCCTTTCGACGATATACCTCAGGGCCTCATATATGGCTGCGTTCAACTCCTCAGCACTAGCCCTAACTATGTCCGCTTTAGGACATACTATCTCGATCTTCATCGGCTTCACGAACCTAGCATCCACGACCATGCAGTCCCTATCCTTCCCCTCATCGTCGTAACCGACTAGGAACCTAGCTATCTCCTCCAGGGGGGATATCGTCGCACTCAAACCTATCCTCTGGAAGTTACTATGCGCTAATTCCTGAAGTCTTTCAAGGCTCAGGCTTAGGTGTGCGCCCCTCTTACTCCCAGCCAGCTCATGGACCTCGTCAACGACCACCCACCTAACAGTGCTCAACAACGACCTGAACTTGGGCGCTGATAGAGCTATGGCGAGGGATTCGGGGGTCGTTATCAACACGTGCGGCGGTTTCTTAAGCATCTTCTGCCTCTCATTAGGTAAGGTGTCGCTGGTCCTAACAGCTAACCTGATCTCAGGTAATTCCTTCCCCGAGGACCTCGCCTCACTTAAGATCCCGTCAATCGGTTCGCTTAAGTTCCTCCTCATGTCGTTGTTTAATGCCCTGAGAGGTGATACGTAGAGGACGTAGACGGAGTCCTCCAACGTCCCGGACTCCGCCAAGCCAACTAACTCGTCAATAACTGCTAGAAACCCAGCTAAGGTCTTACCGCTGCCCGTAGGGCTTGATATGAGTACGTTCCTACCTGACTTCACGTAAGGTATTGCCATGAGTTGGGCTGGTGTGAAATCACCGTACCTCTTCCGGAACCATGAGCTTGTGTAGGGACGCAGTAACTTAACTACCTCACCCTCCTCAGGTACGTTGCTGACTACTTCAATCATACCAATAGTTAGTTACCCAGTCACGAATTAAAGAGTAACTGGCCATGAGGTATGCCCCACGCGTTCAGGGTGGTCGGAGTTCTAAGGTTTTTAAACACTCCATGCAAGTAATTGGTTGTGAGGTATTTAACTGTCTCAACAGCTTTGATGGTTACCTCATTTACTTTAGGTATTTTAAGCAGTTTCGTGGTCAGCCAAGAGTTCACCGATGAGGTCATTAAGGAACTATCTAAGGAGTTAAGGCCCATTGCCGAGAGCTTAAGCGTTAACCCCTTCATGACCGTCATAATCGTTTTCCTCAACAATTTGAGGGTTGCTCTCATATCGTTCTTCTTAGGCCCGACCCTACTCATCCCGGTGTTAACCCTCTACATCAACGGATATATCTTGGGGGCCTTCCTAACCCACTCCCCGTACCCCCTAACCACTAGCCTACTGCTGATCTTCCCCCACGGTATCTTGGAGCTGCCGGCCATAATAATGTCCGCTTCCTTAGGGACTGCCATCTCACTAGCCCTGATCAATAAGTACTTATTCAAGAGGAACGTTTCCATTAAACCCTTATTTGTGAGGTACGCTAAGTACTTGATCCCCATCACCTTCCTGCTCGCTATGGCTGCGTTCGTGGAGGTGTTCATAACTCCCTTAGTGCCTGAGGTCTTCGGGATCACTTCTTAGGAGGCCATACCCTGTCGAAGTACGGATTCTTGGCCGTAGTGCTTAGGGGAATGCCGAACGCGTAGTCGGAGTCAATTAAGCCGAGTTCTTGCGCCGCTATGCCTGCGGTGTACATGATCCTGTTATCCACGTTTAACGTTGAAGCTATTTTAACTGAGGAACCAAGTGCTATGCCTAAGTTGACTATACTGCAGACAGTGTCAGCGTCTAGCGCCCACCTCTCAGGCTTCCTCAGACCCATCGACACCACCTTACAGCCGATTAAGATTACTGCAGCACTCCTCCTCACGTTCTGGGCATCCCTCAGGAAGAACTCACCGAATTTCTGAGCCATCTCCTCCATCTTCCCAGCAAGTGCCTCCAACTCCTCAGCCCTATCTAAGACCTTAACAACTATATTATCCACGCCCCTCGCCTTAGGCGCCGTCTTAGCAGCTGCTGCCATTAACTTAGCCACGACCAGGACTGAATCGGTTAAGGACTCCTCCCCCAACATAGCGGATCGTGGACTATACTTTACGTACGGCTTAAAAGGTTTGGGTGGGTTGCGGTGGTCGTTGACTCAGATACCCTGATGGTCATCATTTCTCAGTTGGCATGACTCTCATCAACTACTTAATTATTCGTTTAGGTGGTTAAAGTAGTTGTGGTTTAGGTCAGAACCTAACCTGTTCTAATTCCTTCGACGCTTCCTCAACGTCCTTAACCGTGTCTATGGACCTCCAGTAGCAGTCCTC
>CAZXJO010000010.1:0-9291 GCA_964641155.1 uncultured Desulfurococcaceae archaeon
ATTACGTCATGGTGAGGTTGAGGTGTTAGGGTGTGAAGGACTTGAGGGTACTTGTAGTCTCGGAGAAGTACTGGCCCGATGGAGATGGTGGGGAATTAGCAACCAATTTAATAGTTAATATACTCAGTAAGGAGCACGAATCCCTGCAATCGAGGCGTATAAATAAAGCTCGAGTATTCGACTACACATCTTTCAAGAGTCATCTTAAGTTAGTGATAGAGAGATTAAAATACCTTTGAGGATCATTGACTATGAAGCTAAGGCACGTATTGGTAACTCAGCTATCACTGACTGCCTCAAGGCCTCAACTGGGTCCTCAAGGACCTCAAACGACGCCTTCACAGGCCCGAGAACCCTCCCCGAGACCTCCAACACACGCTTTGCCTCCCTAGAAACCTTACGGGCGACCTCAGCCGGAGCATCCCCGACAAAGTTAGCCACGACAGCATCGGACAGCCCCTGAATGGGGCTACGTACTCCCTGACAAACTTCCTTCACCGCTCCGGGTCTTGCGGTTTAGTATCTGCGAGAAGTTCTTCAGGAGTGATCGTTCCCGCGAATGCCATTTTAAACCCACTATCTTTCCAGAAGGAATTCGTTGAGGTGGGCCCGTCAGGTCTAACACTTTCTCGCGGTGAAGTTCGTGCCTATGGTGAGGGCTTGGGGTATTTAGGTTTTGAAGTTCCATGAGTCGTGTAGGTATTTGTTTAGGTATAGTTCCCTCGCTAATTCGATTTCATGGGTTCTTAAGTTGTCTGTGAGGACTGTCCACATGAGTTTCTCGTTTAGTGATTTGATTATGTGTGTGGAGACTTCTTCAACTGTTATTTCGTATTTAGCTTCTCTTGATAGGGTGGTTACGTCCCTCTTCAATCTCTTTAGAGAATTCCTTAGCTTATCCAAGTCACTACTGATAAGTAGTGTTGAGTGACATAGTAGTGAGTGCTTAGTGAGTGAGCCAGCCATTCCGGATACCTTCCTATCATTGATGAATACCTCATTAGATGTGGTGGTTATCTTCCCAACCTTTAAGGAGTTTGAAGTAGTCACTATAACTTCCTTTAAAACGTGGTAGCATGATGTTAACCCCTCCCCACAACCCCTAGGCAGTAATAGCGTTATGTTTAAATTACCCTCATCGTGGTATACCGTACCACCGCCTGAATGCCTCCTAACTATAGCTACGTCATTACTTAAGCAGTACTCCACGTTAACCTCATTCAAGACTTCCTCAAACCTACCTAACACCACTGATGGTGTGTTGACCCAGAGCCTCATTAACGGTTTGTCGACCTCAACACAGTTTAGGGCTTCCTCAACGGCTAGATTCATGTAAGGGTCTGAAGGCTTTAACGAAATCACAACCCTTACGTTCATATCTTGAGTACCTGAAGTAACGCATCCCTTAAGACCTCACCCAAAGTTGGATGCGCCAGTAACGTATTAATCATGGTGTCCGAAGTAGACTCCAATGTCACAGCTATAGATGCCTCATTCACCAACTCAGAAATTCCGTAACCAACACCGTGCACCCCCAACACCCCACCGTACCGGGAATCTACGACCACCTTAACCATACCGCCACCCATGGACGCCCTAACTAAGGCGTTGGAGGCCAGTGATTGCCGCGCTATTAAGACCTCATAACCCAAACTCCGTGCCTCCTCCTCAGTCAAACCTACTGAGAACATCTCTGGGTATGTGAACGTGTAGCGGGGGACTACCCTACACGTGAACCTCACATTACCTCCTGAAGCGTTCAAACCAGCTATCATTCCCTGAACTATGGCTGTGTGGGCATACGTTGAAATCCCAGTAATATCGCCAGCAGCATACACATTACCCACGCTAGTCCTTAAATTATCATCAACCCATATGTAGCCATTACGTAACCTAACGTTAAGACCCCCCAACACTTCCGACCTAGGACTGCTTGCAGATGCGTTGAAGACCTCATCAACAACTAAGGTTAGTGACTCATTAGACCTCATCAGGTGTACCTCCTTAACCCCCTGCCCAGCTACGACGCCACTAACCTCAGTGTCTGCCAGTACTTCAACACCCCTCTCAGTTAGAGCTAGTATTAAGTAATTAACTACCTCCCTATCGAAATCCTTCAACAACCCAACACCTTCATCAACAACCACGACTTCAGAACCTAACATGCTGTAGATACTGGCTATTGATAAACCGAATGGGTTGCAGCCGATAATCAGTACTTTACCAGGTAATTTATCGATGTCCATGAATTCCGTACACGGCCTAACATTACTACCCGATCTCCATTCAATACCCGTAGCTATTACGGCCTTCCTAAACCTTATGTAGGAATCCCCTACCTTAGCAGTATTCTCATTAACCAGTACTGCCTTACCATACATGACTCCAACGCCTAAGTCCTCAAGGGTTTTCCTCATAGATTCTGAGAGCGCGTTAACTACGCCCGTTCTTACGTAGTTGAATAGCTTGTTAGTGTTTAAGGATATGTTGCTTACTGAGATGCCTGCGTCTTCCTGGGATAACTTACTGATTAGGTCTGCGGTTGATAGGTATTTTAGTAGGGTGGCTAATGGGACGCAGGCCTTATTTAGACACGTACCTCCAACGTGTTTTTCCTCAACGAGTAATGTCTTAAGTCCCTTAACAGCCGTCACTAACCCGGCATAGTACCCTGCCGGGCCACCACCCACTACTAATACGTCGCATTCCTTACTTGACACTTAAGATACCTCTCAACCTACCCTCATCTCTAATCATACTTATTAGCTTGTCGAGGAATTGGGCAGCAGTATGTCCATCTATGACCCTGTGGTCGAAGGTTAGGCTGAAAGTGCATAGTGTGGATATGCCGATCTTACCTTCCTGAACTACTGGTTTCTGCACGAACCTACCCACACCCAATATAGCTACTTGGGGCGGGTTTATTATCGGTGTGAACGCATCAACGCCATACATACCTAAGTTAGTTATTGTGAAAGTCCCACCACTAACATCCTCAATACTTAACCTACCCTCCCTAGCCTTCCTAACTAATTCATTGCTTATAACCGCCAACTCCTTCAACGACTTCTTATCAGCCTCCCTAACCACGGGCACCACCAACCCGTGATCCACTGCGACCGCGAACCCTATGTTGATCTCATCTATTACCTTAAGGACATTATCTTCAAGTGTTGAGTTCATTATTGGGAATTCCCTCAGCGCCTCAGCAACTAACTTAATCAGGATTGGTGTGTATGTTAGCCTAATCCCGACCTCCTTCTCTATTATAGGAGTTAATTCCTCCCTAAGCTTAACGATATTATCAACAGACTCCTCCCTACATATAGTTACCTGAGCCATAGTCCTCAAACTCTCAGTCATCCTCTCAGCTATGGTCATCCTTAAGGATGTTAGAGGTATGGACTCCCTAACCCTTAAGCCTGTCTTAGTCCTCTTCCTCACCTCCTCCACATACCTAATTACGTCCTCCTCAACGATTAAGCCCCCAGGACCTGAACCCCTAATGAGGCTTAGGTCAATACCTTCCCTCTCAGCTATCATCCTAGCCCTAGGTGTGGCCCTAACCTTAACGGGTGGTGGGGCGGTTGGTACTTCAGGCACTGCCCTCTCCACGGGCTTAGTTGGTGGTGGTTGGGCTGCGACGACTTCGGGGACTGCCTCACCTAACTCACCTACATACGCTACAGTACCCCCTACCGGGACCGCAGTACCTACGGGCGCCACTATCTTTAGGAGGTAGCCTGAGGCGGGGGATTCAACATTAGCAGTTATTTTCTCAGTCTCAATCACTAGCAGTGCCTCACCCTTATTGACCCTATCACCCTCACTCTTCAACCACTTCTTAATTACGCCCTTAGTCATTGTTAGACCGAGTTTAGGCATCCTCACCTCTACGACCATGGAATCCCCCCAGCAGAAACATTCCTTAAGGTCTTGTAGACGTTTATTAATGATGGACCGCTACGTGAGAGCCTCACACCCACGGAATCGTCCTTAGTCACCTCTATCTCCCTCTCACCATCTAAAGCTACGGTATACCTGCCCCTCAGAATCTCCACCACCTCACCTATGCGTATGGGTCTAAGACTCTTAACGCTTACATCCCTTAACTCACCAGGCATTACCACAGACCTAACCTTAAGACCCCCCTCACCGAACTCCACTAAGTAGCCTACATCGCTTTCAAACGGTGTAGGTCTTAGAAATCCTAAGATGGACGCCAACCCTATGTCCGTTGGCTCACCCTTACTAAATACTGCGTAGGCTAGGCAATCAATATCTACTATGGCCCTAGCACCTACGTAGGGGGTCTTAAGTATTGCTACATCTATGACTGCGACGTCCGCTGGCTCACCGTTTAGTAGGACTTCTAAGGACTTAGCCCTAATCAAGCAATTATTCAACACCCTACCACTAGCTACTAGGCCTGCGGCGTAGCCAGCCAATGTTGCGTCGTAATATGCTCCGGTCACGTTGTTAGTCCCAGCAGCGACGCAGACTATCGGTATGTCAGTACCGCAGCTCTTGAACACAGCCCTTAATGTACCGTCACCGCCCACAGCAACAATGGCCCTAGCGTTACTTTCCTTCATCTTCTTAGCCGCCATCATAGTGTCTAAGACAGTGCCAGTGCCTTTAGTCTCAACCAACGTTAACTTAGCTGAAACACGTTTAGACATCGTAATAACTACGTCCTCACCCAAACCGCTGTTGTCATGCATTACGAGTACCTCATCAACACCGCCGGCATCTAAACCCCTAACCACCCTCCTACCCAGCTCTATCTTGGTGAAGTTGCTTAGGTAACTGGCTGATGAGAGTAGCCGCCTAATATCCTTACCAGCATCTGGATTTATTATTAATCCGGCCTTAACACCCACACCCAACACCGAGGTGTAAATAAGTTAGTGTGGAAAAAGGTGGTTGGGTTTAACCGGCCTTCCTAACGACTTCCTTAACGGCTTTAATTACCTTCTCAGCGTTAGGTAGTATCTCCCTCTCCAGTACTGGGCTGAAGGGTATTGGTACCGTGGGTGTTGTGACCCTCTTTATCGGTGCGTCTAGGTATCCGAAGCATTCATCAGCTACTATGGCGGCAACCCAGGATGCGAAGCCGCACCTGTCGTAGTCCTCATCAACGATTACTAGCCTACCGGTCTTCTTAACAGACTTTATTACAGTTTCCTTATCGAAGGGTACTAAGGTCCTGGGGTCTATGACCTCAACACTTATGCCGTCCTTCCTCAACTCCTCAGCAGCTTTGAGGGCTTCGTGAACCATGTAGGCGACGGCAACCACGGTTACGTCTGTGCCCTCCATCTTAACATCAGCTACTCCGAAGGGTATCGTGTATGGTTCCTTGGGTACGGGCCCTTTAACGCCGTAGAGTAGCTTATGTTCGAAGAATATCTTGGGGTTGTCGTCCCTGATAGCGCTAATCAGCAGTCCCTTAGCGTCGTAAGGTGTTGAAGGTACTATCACCTTTAGACCTGGTACGTGTGCGAATATTGAGTAGAGTACCTGGGAGTGTTGGGCGGCTGCTGAGACCCCGCCACCGATGGTGGTTCTAATGGTTAGCGGTATCCTAATCTTACCTCCGAACATGTAACGCATCTTAGCTGCTTGGTTATATATTTGGTCCATGCAGACTCCGAAGAAGTCTACGAACATTAACTCAACCACGGGCCTCGAGCCGGCTGCGGCAGCACCTACACTAGCACCTATGAATGCTGTCTCAGATATGGGTGTATCTATGACTCTGTCAGGGCCGAATTTCTGCAGCAGTCCTTTAGTAACTCCGAATATTCCTCCGTAAACACCTACGTCCTCACCCATGACTATGACGTTGGGGTCTCTCCCCATCTCCTGCATTAACGCCTCATTTAAGGCCTCCGCGAACGTGAGTTCCCTTACCTCACCCATAAGACCACCTCAGTAGTAGGGGTCTGTGAACACATCTGTGTACGCCTCACTGGGTTCTGGGTACGGGCTCATCTCAGCAAACTCCACAGCCTCCTCAACCTCCTTAACAGCCTTCCTACGGATTTCCTCAAGTACTCCTTCAGTTGCTATGCCGTCCCTAATCAACCTCTGTTTGAAGAGTAGTATTGGGTCACGCTTCCTCCACTCCTCAATCTCCTCAACACTCCTGTACACCATGGGGTCGCCCTCAAAGTGTCCGTAGTACCTGTAAGTCTTACAGTCAAGTAGTGATGGACCCTCACCCCTCCTAGCACGCTCCACAGCAGCCTTAGCCGTCTCATACACCGCTAGCACGTCCTGACCGTCCACAGTAACGCTTGGGATGCCGAAACCCACAGCCCTCTCAGCGATAGACCTAGCAGTTGAGACCCTGGGCTGTAGCTTAGACGGTGTTAGACTCCTCAACGATATGGCGTATTGGTTGTCCTCCACGACAAATATCAGAGGTAACTTCCATATAGCTGCAGCGTTAAGAGACTCAAGTATAGCGCCTTGGTTCTGAGCACCATCACCGGCAAAACACACTGCTACATTGTCAGTACCCTTATACTTTAAGGCCAATGCAGCACCCACAGCTAGGGGGCCTCCAGCACCGACTATGCCATTAGCACCCAACATACCGACCTCGAAGTCAGCTATGTGCATAGAGCCCCCCTTACCCCTACAAGTACCTGTCCTCTTACCGAAGAGCTCAGCCATCATACCCTTAACATCAACACCCATAGCTATGCAGTGACCGTGCCCCCTATGCGTGCTGGTTATGTAATCACCCCTCTTAAGGTTAGATATAACACCCACAGCCACCGCCTCCTCACCGGCGTAGAGGTGCACGAATCCAGGGATCTTACCCTGGGCGAAGAGCTCGTGAACCCTATCTTCGAAAGACCTTATCAGAACCATCTTATAATACATTTCCAATAACTTATCGGGAGTTAACAATCTACCCCCAATAAATTATGACTGAAAGGCCTATAAATCTATTACGATCATTACAAAGTTTTGAAGTCTACTGACACATTGTTATAATAACCTTCACAACGTTCCACGCATACTTCGAAAGGTGGTTTAGAACCCTCCGCGCTATTTAAGCTGAGATACGAGATAGCTGACTGGGGGTGTCATCGCTGAAGGCCCGCGCAGGCCCTAAGGAGGGTGGGGGGTTGCCTGAGTGGATGGTGAGTCCGTGTGTGAGGGAGGCGGCCCTCTACGAGAGGTTGGATGGTAGTGTTAGGTGTGGGACGTGTGAGCATTTCTGCGTGATCCCGCCGGGTGGGAGGGGGTTCTGCGGGACTAGGGTAAACGTTGGCGGGACTCTGTACACTCTTGAGTATGGTGATGTTGGCTCCTTCATTGCTGTGAACCCCATCGAGAAGAAGCCCCTATACCACTTCTACCCCGGAAGTTATGCCTTAACGGCTGGGAGTTGGTCCTGCAACTTCCTATGCCCTTGGTGCCAGAACTGGCACATGAGTAAGTCCTTACCGGACCCCGCGAGGTGTTGGTACGTTAGTCCTGAGGAATTCGTCGACATGGTTGAGAAGTACGGGTGTCAGGGGACGAGCATGTCCTTCAACGAGCCAACCCTCTTCCTCGAATACTCACTCGATGTTTTTAGGTTGGCGAGGAGTAGGGGGTACTACAACACGTTCGTCACGAACGGCTACATGAGCCTAGAAGCACTAAGGCTCCTGAGGGAGGGTGGGTTGGACGCAGCAAACATAGACGTAAAGGGTGATGGGGGCGTCGTGAGGAGGTTCTGCGGTGCTGACGTGGAGAAGGTCTGGAGGAACTCGGTGGAGGCGAAGAGGTTGGGTATATGGGTGGAGATAACGACACTAGTAATCCCAGGACTGAACGACAGCGAGGAATGCCTCAGGGGAATAGCTAGGAGGATAGTTAAAGACCTAGGCGACGAAACGCCATGGCACGTAACCCAGTACTACCCAGCATACAGGGCCGTTGAGGTAGGACTCTATAATGGGAGAACACCAGTCCAGACCTTAGAGAGGACCTGGAAAATAGGTAAGGAGGAGGGGTTGAAGTACGTCTACGTAGGCAACGTACCGGGGCACAGATACGAAAACACATACTGCCCAAGATGCGGGGAACTACTAATCAAGCGCTTCGGCTTCGAAGTTATCAAGTGCAGGATAACACCCCAAAAGAAGTGCCCAAAATGCGGTGAGGAAATCCCAATAATCGGACCCCTCCCAACGCGGTAAAAGACCCCATTCCACCGATTCGACAACCCCGCACACCTCATCTACCTGGCTGAAGCCCTTATGAGGTAGCAGGTTTAAGTCTAGATGAACATCGCGGAAGTCCTGCACACTTACCTCGGAGGAACCTGAGAAAGGGAGTGGGAAGGAGTTGGGGGTGACACGTTCATGGGGTCTTTAAATTTGTATGATCAGCCATACGTAATGGACAGCTAGGCTAGGTTGCGGGGGTGGTGGCCGTGCACTGGAAGGTGCTGGCTCGAAGGATACTTGGACGTAGGGGGACGTTTCTAGTCAGGAATGTCGTATCTTCTCTTGCCTTTCACTGCGGGCTGATCCCTCCAGCAAATACCCTCGGGCGGGAGGACGGTATATCCGCGCTCACATGCACTTACAATGAGGAGGATTGGGTGGAAGTCTCTCTACTGTCCCTGAAGGACCTTGCTGACGAGATCGTTGTGCTGGACTCGTCAACTGATAGGACCCCAGACCTTGTCGGGGGTCTTCGCAGAGATCACGGCATACCGGTGAGGATGTATAGAGTGCCCTTAGGGGATATGGTTTACACGAGGAACTTAGGGCTCTCAATGACTAAGTATAAGTGGGTACTGATCTGGGATGCTGACTTCGTGCTACGGGATGGGGCGGCATCCACGATAAGGGAGTTGTTGAGCTCCCTCGATGAGAGGAGATACTACCTCATATACTGGCCTCACATATGCTTAGACGGTGATTTAAGGCATCAGGACCCTAAAAGCCCCCTCCACGCTGAGCACTGGCTCTTCACATGGAGTCCTAAACTACGCTATGAGAAAGTAGGTCATTTCGACAGCCTCATAGCCCCACTAACATATTACAGCGTCGTATATGTTGAGAAGCCACTGAGCTTCCATTTAAGGACCGTCAGAAACCCGAAGAGACTGCTTTACAGACATTATAGATGGCTCATGCGTGGGGAGGGACTTGAAGGCAAGATAAGCCTCGACGACTACGTGAAGGACAGGATACGCAGGGACTTCAGAACATCGGATATTGATGAGGCCGCAAAACTATACCTCCAAAAATACATCTCAAATCTTATCGAATA
>CAZXJO010000011.1:0-2865 GCA_964641155.1 uncultured Desulfurococcaceae archaeon
TCATCCCGCTCAGAGCTTTCAGGATGGGGGATGGCGTGGTGTGCGTGGAGGACGGAGAGGTCGTCGGGTGGAGTCCTAGGGCCAGGGTTGGGGTGGCGTTGGAGCGCCGCGGTGCTGGGGGTAGTAAGAGAGTTATGCCTGGCTACTTCTTCAAGTACTCGGTCTCCACCTATAAGCTCGGCTCTGAGGTAGTTAAGCCAATCTTCACCAACGTAACCCCACTAACCACAGAACCCAACACCGTACTTAGGTTCGGTGGTGAGGGCTCGCTGGCCAGGGTCACGAGTAGGGGCGTAGAGCAGTTAGGAGACCTAGTTAAGAAGGTTGTGAGCCCCCTCGAAGGCCTCGAGGAGGGGTACTACGTAGCTTTAAGCCCAATACCCCTACTACCCAAGAAGTCGAGACCTGTAAATCCGTGGGAGGATCTCGAAAATCCGTTGGACCCAGAACACACCGAAATACTGGGGGTGCCTAGGAAGTGCCCGGACCAACACAGAAGAATACCGCAACCACCGAGGCTAAGGGTGGTGAGGTTAGGGCTCGGATTCTCAGAGGCTGGCGGTGTTAGGAGACCTCAAATCCTAGCACTACCACCAGGGACCCTCACAAAAGTCGAACACAAGTACAGAGCAGGGCCTAGCACATTACTAAAAGCCCTGCTAGGCCTAGGTTTCGCCACACTCTACAAACTCCCCTAGCTAAATCACTACTTCCAATCCTTTTTCCGTTCTAGTTATTCTGTTCTGGACTACGAGGAACTCATTAAGTCATACGAGAAGGCCCTATCCGAGAGGCAGAAGTTTGATGAGGAAGTGAGGAGGATAAGAGCTGAAGCTGAGAGCTCGGGAAGAGCTTGAGGAAGCGCTAAGGGAGCGGGGCCTAACCGCCGAGACTCCTGCACTAGTCATACTGACAAGAAACCCGAAGGGACAGTTTGATAAAAGCAAACTCAATAAATGCCAAAAGCCCTAATCAAAACGCGTAGGTAAACTTCTAATATCAAAAACCACGTAAGAAAGGATAGCTCCCAGCTGAGGCAATCATTTCTTTAGTAGTTTCGCCTTCTCACACTTCGTTTCAGCCCGTTCTAAGGGCTACCAACGCTTATTGGGGCTTTCATGGACAGGCGACTCAAACTGGGCAAATAGGTAGCTGAGGACTTTTGGACATGATTGGGTCTTTGCCTCAGATCTTACCCTCTTAAAGCATTTTAAGGCAGAACGCAGATTTTGAGGAGGGATTTTATGTTTAAGCGTACCTGTAGAATGACAGGTTCTAAGATAACTGTGACCTGCGAGGACGCGTTACGGATGAAGATGAGCCTCTTAGGACGCTCTCGAAAGCTGTTTCCAGGTGTTGAGCAAGAACCTCTGAGCAATGAGTGCTCACCGCATTAGGCTGAAGCACATGTGTATTACATGAAGTACCAGCAGGTGCTAGATGATGTCCAAGAGCGTGGTGCTACGAAGGTCTGGAGTTATTATTAGGGATAACCTAATATATAATACGTTGCTTAGAACCATTCACGAGTTTATGCCCTACAATTATAGCTTAGTTGAGGTGAGGTCAGATGACGGTGTCTTCAAATTTCATACACATTTCGAAGGTGTTCAAGTCATAGATGAGATGTTCTGCTTGGGCGGTTACCGTAAGGCCCTCGAGTATAGCCCACACATAGTCGTAGATGTTGGGGCGCACATAGGTACCTTCACCATCCTCGTAGCTCACTCTATCCTCAACGCTTACGGCGATGGACTCGTCGTGTCTATAGAACCAACATCCATAAACTATCTAGCATTGCTGAATAACATTAAGCTCAACAACGTTGGAAAACTTGTTCACCCTGTTCGTGCTGCCGTGGCTCCAAAGCCTGGCATAGTTGAAATAGAATGGGTGGGGAAGAAGGAAAAGGTGAGGGCTATGACGATGTACGATATAATAGATGGTGTAGGCCTAAGTAACGTAGACCTCGTCAAAATGGATATAGAGGGAGCGGAGTTGGAAATCTTAACGAGCAACAACGGGTGGCTAAAACGCGTAGACTCCATAGTGATGGAACTTCATCCACAAGTCTACGGAACCTACGGGTTGAGCAAAATAGTTAAATGCTTGAGAAATGCGGGCTTTCATGTGAAGGTCGTAAGGAACAGAATTGACGAGAAGATTGCCTTAAGGAGATTTATGAAGTCGGTAAACCCGTCCCCAACATGGCTGGCGTTAACATTGTGGAAAGCTTTAGTTGCGGCCTTCTCTCAGGAACTACAAAGAGAGTATTGGCTTGCAACGAGGTTCAAAGCATAAGGAGGAGTACTAAGTGTATTATTCAGAGGTTATGGAGGGAGACGACTTTATGAAGCCTTCTTTACCTCTTTAAGCAGTGTTTATGGCGGGTCTGAAGACGTACCTGTAAGCAGGAGGCCTCAATAAAGCTGATCCCCGTGTGTAGAGCGAACGAAGCCTACAACGCTGGGCGGAGATCGCATCACAGCTAGGAGAGTCGATGGCCAGCAGCTAATACCTTAGGATTGAGATACGTGAGACAATGTACATAAGCCCGTAGAGTACAGTGTCGGAGAGAGGGGTACGAAAAGTGCGGCTCTATCGACAGGTAAGATCAGAACTTGACTTCAAAACCCAATTCACAATCGCTGAAGCTGTAGGAAGACAATGTTAACGTTCTAAACATTGTCTGGAGTAAGGAGTGAATTCACAGAGATTCGAAGCAGATACATGGTTGTGATGAAGAAGTAAGACAATTGCGATTTCGTTCGTGGATATTAATAATACTGTGTTTGCAGAGGTTTTAGGTGGTGTGTGCTTGATTGAATTACGTCATGGTGAGGTTGAGGTGTTAGGGTGTGAAGG